>NZ_JAIBHJ010000028.1 GCF_021278025.1 Motilimonas sp. E26 | reverse complement strand
TCACTGGCGTTTGCTATAATGTGGCTGCCTATGTACTGCTGAACAAAATCTATACAGCAAAGATCAACAGACCCTAGTTTAGGCGAGAAATTTGTAATAAGGAATATTGGCCTTGGGTTTATGCACCAAGGCCGATAATTAAATTAGTGTTGGTGTGCTGCAGGCTCCTTTTCAATGCCAACCCATGCGATATGGGCGGGTGAAAAGGCCAGTGCTAGCTGCTTAATAACCGCTTCGCTCGTTAAGTCAACGGTGAGCAGGTTATTGTTGACCGGATCGGAAATATAAACGTGGGCTTGACTGCCTGATGATGTGATGTTGAATTTTTGCCCAGAGTTTAAGTTTGGCACGCTATCTAATACTTTAATATAAGCGACGCGCTTAAAATCCTCTTCAATTTCATATACACCTAGATAACCTTTGCTATCAAGCATTAGGAAGTGTGCTTGATGGTGATCAACACCATAAGCTAAAAAAGTCGTTTCTGGCTGATCACGCCACAGAATTTCTGTCATCAGGTTATTTTCTGGGTCGACCAAAAATGCTTGTTGGGTTCTGGTTAAACCAAGAAACTTGTCATGTTTGTGGCTACCTTTCAACGTACCTATGCGAGTATCGACCATGGTGGCTATGTTGGGGATTTTGATTGCACTGAATTCTTCCCCAACTTGCTTGATGGCTAACACGCCATCTTCACAGCCAAATACTGTCCAATGGATACCCTGCATACTGCCATGCAGCCCTGGGCAAGATTCCGTAATGGTTTTTTCCTCATGGTAATGATCATTATGTTGATGCATTACTACGACTTGGTCTGGTAGTGATGTTGTCGCTAGGTCGCTTCGAAAAGTCGTCAGTGCAAACTCTCCTCTCAATTGCGCCGTGCCGTGCATTGCCTGTGTAAAGTCATGACTTGCTAGTGCTTTAGCTTGCTTGATACTGCTATCTGTCAGTACTTGGAACCCAGCATTGATGCCTGCTCCTTGGTCACCATCAAAAAACAGTGATGCGGCAGTGGATGATAAATCAAAGTGGGTCGGTTTCGCTTGCTCTATTGAAAATGAATGCAGACTGGGGGCTTCAGGTTGACTCCCTAAAAGGCCTGAGTCAATAAACTCTACTTTGTCTTGATTACGTTGGATGGCTACAACATAGCCAGATTGTGGGCTTCGGTAAAGCGCACTCGCGGGGTTTTGCAAGCTTATATCGGCTGCAATATTACCTGAGTCTAAATCTAATAGTCTGACGTTTGTTTGGTCTGCCTCTGCAACAGCAAGGCGGCCATAGGATAAAACTGGCGCGCTAGTTGGTGCAGGATCCGGCTGACTTGGCGCGATAGTGGGAGTTGGATTTTGGCCACTATTGTCGCTGCCTGCGACATTACTGCCATTGCCACATGCAACCAGTAATAGGCTAATAGGCAGGGCAAGCAAAGGTTGCTTTATATATGCAGCTAAAGGGGTTATGGGTTTCATACAGAGTTCCTAATATTGTGAATATTAATTGTTATCATTAACTTGATTTAATGAAATGTTATACTATAACATCCTGACTTCGCAAGCGGATCATTCGCAATTTTTTTGAACTCGCCCCTTTCATTTGAGACGTTTTTTTAAATGTAAGGTGCTGATATGGAATTAAAAAATGAAGGTTAAGTGGTTAATAAATGCAGTGGTTATGGGGTGTTCTGGTAGTGTTTTTGCTAATACTGGCCCTATTATTTCAGGCCCCGATGTGAGTGTTGTACTCGATGGTTTTTACCAAGATGGGCAGCGAGCTTTTTCTCACCGTGATGAAGGCTTTGGCTTAGGTCATACAGAATTAGGCCTAACGGGCAGCGTTGATGACAAATTTCGCGGTGTGCTAACTGGAATATTTGAGTCACATCATGGCAGCACAGAAATAGAGCTTGAAGAAGCGTTCATTGAGACCTTAGCTTTACCTGCAGGATTAAAAATAAAAGCGGGACGGTTTTTATCTGAATTTGGTTATTTAAATAGTAAACATACTCATGAGGATGCTTTCACTGAACGGCCAGGTGTTTACCGCGCTTTACTGGGAAGTCATTATTTTGATGATGGTATTCAAGTGAGCGCTTTATTACCAACTGAGTTTTACTTGGCGGTTTCTGCAGAAGCATTTTCAGGAAAAAAGATGGATGCTGGCTTTGACGATCCCGCTACAGTTGGTGTGGTTGCAGGCAAAATAGAAACGGGTAGCGATATTGGGGATTCAAATAGCTGGATGTTAGGCCTCAGTGTTTTGCGAAATGGTAATGGCCATATGCAGTTTGGTGAACATGATCATGATCATAGTGAGCATGAGCATGGCGGTCATGATCATAGTAGTCATGATCACGGCGAGCATAACCATGGCCCTGCATATACAGGCCGTATGCTTTATGGCGCCGACTTGACGTGGAAATGGGCACCGCAAGGGAATTATAAATATCAAAATTTACGTTTCACCGCAGAATACCTGTATCTAGATGATCTTTATGATGAACGCTTTAGCAGCTTAGACGGCGCACCGAGCTCACTGTCGGGGTTCTATGGTGCTTTCGTGTATCAATTTAATCCAAACTGGTCTGTCAGTTCGCGCTACAGCCAATTTGATCATATGAGTAATCATGATGTACATGGACATGGTGATCACGCCCATGGCCATTTTGTAGATGAACAGCTGAAAGAGATTGATTTTGCTATCGCATGGCACTCATCGCATTTTGGTGTTGTGAGAGCACAAGTGAGCCAGCAAGATTATTTAGATAAACGGGATAATATTGTTTCTTTGCAATACATCATGACTTTCGGAGCGCACGGTGCCCATGCTTTTTAACTTAACTCGATTGACTGGCTGGTTATTGGCACTGCTTAGCTTACCAGCACATGCTTTGACTATATTTGCTTGTCAGCCTGATTGGGCGTCCTTGGCAAAAGTACATGCCCCTGAGGCAGAGGTGTTTAGCGCGACCACAGCGTTTCAAGATCCGCATTTTATTCAAGCCAGGCCGTCCTTGATTAACAAAATGCGTCAAGCTGACTTAGTTATTTGTTCAGGCGCTGAACTTGAAGTGGGGTGGTTGCCTGAACTACAAAGGCAAAGCCGTAATGCCAAGGTGAGCCCTGGAGGTGAAGGATTATTTTTTACTACCGACTATGTCGCAGTGCTAGATAAACATGATCACGTTGATCGCTCGATGGGGGATGTGCATGCAGGTGGCAACCCCCATGTGCAGTTTGCGGTTGCGGATATGATAAATATATCTCAAGCACTGTCTGAGAAATTGCAGCAACTTGACCCAAAACGAGCAGCGCAATATTTGCAAGCAGGTGAGGCGTTTCGTCAGCGCTGGGCGGCGAAAATGTTGATTTGGAAAAATAAGGCTCTGTCTCTAAAAGGGAAAAAAGTAGTCGGTTACCACGCCACCTATCGCTATTTATTTGCTTGGTTAGGGATGACACAAGTTGCCGATTTGGAGCCTAAGCCTGGGGTCTCGCCAACAACCGCTCATTTAACTCAGCTCGCGAAGCTTGATCCGGGTAACATTTATGCCATCGTTTATGCTTCTCATCAAAATTCGCAAGCCGCGAAGTGGCTAGCAGGACGCACTCAGTTACCCATGATCGTGTTGGCGCAAAGTGTTGGTGGTAACGAGCAGTCTTATGATCTGATAACGCTAATTGATAACAGCATCAACTTGTTGTTAGCAAAGCATTAAGGAATTAGCGTGGCAGATTATATATGGCTACTGGCTCCTTTATTTTGCGGCGTACTAGCGTTAATTTGTAACCTGATTTTGGGCCGTCAAGTGCTGCAACGCGGTATTATCTTTATTGATTTGGCGATGGCGCAAGTTGCGGCTTTAGGTATGCTCATTATTACTCTTTATTGGCCGGATTTGACTAATCAGTATGAGCTGATTCCTCTACTTGGTGCATGTGCTCTAGCTTTAGTGGTTGGTGGCGGCATTGCTTGGCTAGAAGCAAAAAAAGTGGACAACCTAGAGGCGTTGATTGGCACCTTTTATGTTATGTCCGCCTGCTTAGGCATTTTACTCGTGAGTCAAGCGCCTCATGCTCATGAGCGAGCAACAAGCTTGTTACATGGCCAATTACTGTGGTCAAGCTGGACTGATGTGGCTGCGTTAGCGTTACTTGCAGGGGGGCTAGTGAGCATTCGTTGGTTGCGACCAAGGTTACTTGATGGTGTTGGCTTCTATTGCTTATTTGCGTTAAGCATACCTCTTTTAGTACAAAGCTTAGGAGTCTACTTGGAGTTTGCTATGCTGGTGATACCTGCTATTGCAGCAACGTATTGCTTGCCTAATTGGCGTAATAGCATGGCCCTAGTGATAGGGTTACTGGGCTTAATTACCGGTTTTTCTCTCTCTATGTGGCTTGATGTACCTTCTGGGCCAACAGTGGTATTGATGATCGGTATTTTTGCACTGGTATTGCCGGTAATATTGCGACTTAAAAGATCATTTGTTTCTATATAGGCGATAAAACCACGTTTACAGGGTAAACGTGGTTTTTTAGTTTATTTATAATGGCGGTATTTAATGCCAAGGTGATCAAGGTAATTAAAATGAACATTAAGCCGCGCTTGGAAGTCTTGCCAATCTTTGTGCTCTGGTTGACTCCATGCTACTTCTGCTCCAGCGATTAACCGCGGAAAGACCATGTAATCAAACTGGCTATCAGTTCGTACAAATTCACTCCAAAGCGCATATTGCACACCCAGTAAATTAGCCTTGCCCGTTTCAGATAAGTTATCGTTTAACGGTTCATACCAATAAGCCTCTTCAAGCTCAAAATCGGTTGCCCAAGTGGTACCTGGCTCCACTTCTGAACGGTTATAAGCCATATCGAGGTAGGTAAAATGAGCCGGTGTTGCGATGACTTGATAGCCTTGATTGGCCGCTTTAATTGAGCTTTCAACCCCACGCCAAGCATATATAATCGCATCTTGTTCTAGTTTGTCGCCGTGGATGGCTTCTTCCCAACCGAGTAAGGTTTTACCTTTCTGACGTAACTTATCTTGTGCATAACGTAATAAGTGACCTTGTAACTCACGTAAATCTTGGTAACCATTATCTACTAGCATTTTTTGGCAAATCGCCGAATGCTCCCACACACCTTCAGGTACTTCGTCGGCACCAACGTGTAAGTAAGGTGCTGGAAAGATGTCACATAACTCATCAATTACTTGATCAATAAAGTGATAAGTGCCAGGAAGAGCAGGATTTAGCACGTTATCAGTATAAAACTGCACCGAGCAATATTGTGAGCGATCATCAGGATCGACTAGTAGCTCCGGTAATGCCTTCATGGCCGCGCGTGAATGACCTGGAATATCGATTTCAGGGATCACTTGGATATGTCGTTCTGCTGCATAGGCAACAGCTTCTTTTGCTTGTTCTTGACTATAAAAACCACCATAGGGATCTGAGCCACTGCCAAATTGAGATTCGATGGCTAAGCCATGGCCACGATAAGCGGTTGTTTCGGTTAACTGGGGAAAGGCTTTAATTTCAATTCGCCAAGCTTCATCATCGGTAAAATGCCAATGTAATGTGTTGAATTTGTAATAAGCTAAAAGGTCGATGACTTGCTTGATTTTTTCTACGCTACGAAAGTGTCGTACGCAGTCAAGCATAAAACCACGGTAGGCAAATCGGGGTTGGTCTTTAATGAAACCCTGAGGTAATGCTGAAGTTGCATTTAAACATTGGGCCAAACTAGCAAAAGCGCGGCCAAAGCCCACTTTGCTACCGGCAGAGACGACAATTTTGTCTTTGATCGCGATTTGGTACGCTTCTAGAGTTAATTTATCATCCCACAGACAATCAATGACCGTGCTTTTTTCTTTACCTAAACGCAGCTTACTTAGTTGGGATAAAAATACCTGACTTTCAACTTCAAGGCCTTGGTTGTTATTTATCCAAACATGCTGTTGTATTGCTAAGGTGTCATTATTTAGCTCAACTTGTTGTGGCTGAGGAATAATAGCCAGTGCGTTTGGTGGTGCTTGATTGAGTTTCGGTGCTGGCGTTACCGCTACGTGAGGGAGGATAAAAGGAGCAAATTCAACTTGTATTATTTGCTCCTTCTCGCCAAACGAAAGATAAATGCCTGATGGCAGGTCGGTTATATTTTTTAACGCAAGCTTGTCGACCAGCAAGGTAAAGTTGAATACCTGTCCAGGCTCTAACTTAGTTGGCATGTTCGGCTTCAGCGCGATAAAGCTACCGTCTTGACGAACTAGTTCAACACCGTCAAGCTTAGCGGGGTCGAGGAGTCCGACTAAGAATAGGTTAAGGGTCCAATCCGTTAAACTGGATTGGCTCAGATTGGTTAGCATAAAGTCTGCACTATAATTATGCGAGCCGTTCCGTAATTCTGTGATTTCAAGTACGACAGCCAAAGGAAAACCTCAAAAGTTGATTAATAAAGGTATCACTTACATCGGGTTAGATACCGAGAAACCGCTTAACTTAAATAGTTAAGCGGAAATAGCGTTTACTATAAAGCGACTGCTAATATATACCAAGCAGCATGGGGGATCCATTGTTCGCCCCAACGCCAGTTTTGGAAGAAATCATCTTTTTGCGCTTCAGGCACTAAGCTGATATCCCTCTCATTATCAAAACCAGAGGTGATGCCATTACAGATGCCACCGGGCGCGCTAGGATAACCATCAATGTATTCAGGGTTGTTATGGCCATGACCATAAAGCATGCAAGCATCAAATGGATTTAAACCAAGTATCCAGTTTAATTGTTGTTGAGCATAAGCTTGTACATTTTTTGCTAGCTCAGGGTCACTGTCCTTAAACAGTTCAGCGCTCATTTTTGCTGCGCTAGCCAACGAACTTAAACGAGCGTTTTCACCTTGCCACCAATATCCAGATTCATTCTGTTGTGCGACAAAAAAAGCAGTTCGTCTATGGGGTTCATCGACAGCTTTAACGTATTGACGCCCATAACCAAAGGGGTTAACGACTTCTGCTGTGATATCAAGCTCAAACTGTATGGCTTGCTTGATGGTTTTTAAGACACTTGCATGAAAATTGGAATCGCTTTCAATTTTGCTGTATTCAATAAGACTGATAACTGGCAAGCCAGCTTCTGCTGCGTGGAAGTAAGGGCGGTCGCTGTTTTCTTCTACAGTCCACCAATTAGAGACCAATTCATCGCTGACCTGCCGCGCTTGCAAGCGTTTCGCCCAACGGCGAGATTCAGATAAGTAGCGCTGATCTTTGGTTGCTTTGAATAGCTCAATGGCCGCGAGTAGGGCACAATATTCATCAATGATGTTTTCTTTGCCATTATCGCAGTAAGCGCGATTATTTTCACATAAATGGGCATAAGCTTGCTCGGCCCCAGCTAGGTATTGCGCAGGGGCAAATTCCCCCTCGGGTGCTAACTGAGAAGCTGCAGCCAGAGCTGCGATACTGATTCCACCACCTTGGCGGAAAGCTGCTTGCCACTGTTCCGTCTTAGTGCCTTTTTGGGTTTCATAGGCGCAGATATGACGGTTATTAACGTTTTTGCTCCATTGATCAAAAATCGTCATATAAAAGTAGCCATCTTTATCCAATACCCGCATCAAAAAGTCAGCACCAAACAAAGCTTCATCGAGGATGCGCTTATTGAGGTTCACCTTGCTGATATTATCCGATTTCCCCAGCTCTCGATGGCAACGGATTAAATTCCAAACCACCATGGGAATTTGCTGAGGATTGAGGTAATTAGCATAAGATAGATGACTGAGATATTTACTCATGTCACCGCTGGCATCAAACCAGCCGCCGCGCACGTCGGCTGTTTTTTGCTCATTTCCCCAAAAAGGTAAATCTTGATCGGCTTTATCAAAGGGCCCAGAGCTGCGCTGGCCTTTGAAGTAAAATAAGTTATCAGACAAAGTACGATTTAGTAGTAGTTCTTCGGCAATGCAGAAGGGGTGTGAACTGAAGGTTTCACCATCATTTTCGACGACAATTGCAAATTCCCCTTGCTGATCAAATTCAGAAAAATCTATTTGGTAGAAGTACCAGTCACTCCACTGGTCAACGCATCCGTGCGGTACTATTTCAGTTGTAAAACATACGCTTTTATCCTGGCATGAAATCAAAGAAGCCGGGCTCATAACAAGTCCGGCTTTTGCTTTGATGACTGCCACTTTATTTGCGCCAACTTGATAACCAATGTGGTTAGTCAGTAGCTGCATGGCAGGATCCTTTATTATCTATATTTCTTGCTTATTACTCGTGTAAGAAACAACGTACGAAGTGGTTCGGCGCGATCTCTTTTGGTTCAGGTAACGCTTGGTTACACTTATCCATTACCTGTAAACAACGGCCAGAGAACGGACAACCAACACTTTCTGGGGTCCACAGTGGAATTTCACCTTTACGACCACCTTCTAGGTTGTCATGGATACTCTTCTCTGGGTTGGGTACCGCAGACATAAGCAGCTGAGTGTAAGGGTGCGCTGGTTTTTGTAGTACTTCGTCTACTTCACCCCATTCAACTAAGTGACCAACATACATGACACCAATATCTTCTGCTAGGTAGCGCGCAGTGGCGATATCGTGCGTGATGTACATCATTGAGATGCCATCGTTTTTCATGTCTTCCATTAGGTTTAAAACACCTAGACGAATTGACACGTCAAGCATTGATGTTGGTTCATCGGCAAGGATTATTTCCGCCTCAACCGCTAAGTTACGTGCAATGTTCACACGTTGGCGTTGACCACCAGAAAGCTGATGCGGGAACTTTTCAGCCGTTTCTTTTGCTGGCGTTAAACCCACACGTTCAAGTAGTTCGTAAATTCGACCAGGTAGATCCGCTTTACTAGTTACTTTTTTATGTAACAACAATGGACGAGCTAAATGATGGAAAATAGTGTGCGTTGGGTTCAAAGAGCCAAATGGGTCTTGGAAAATCATTTGCACACTTTCACGGTATTCCATTAATGATTGTTTGTGATTAAATTCATCAATGTCACGGCCGTGGTATTTCACCATACCTGCTGTGCGGCTGTACATTTTCGCAATGATCTTAGCGCTGGTTGATTTACCTGAGCCTGATTCACCTACGATAGCTAATGCGCGGCCTTTATAAAGGTTGAACGAAACATCGTTCAATGCACGCATGTGACTCTTCTTCAAGGCATTGGCATTGATAGGAAAGTCTTTAACCAGATTTTTAACTTCAATTATTGGATTATTATTGCTCATAATGCTTCTCTCAATCCTACTAGCCCTGAACCGGTTGCTTTTCTAATGCGATGATGTCAACGATGCCATCTTTGTGTAGATGACAAGCTGAGAACTCACCTGGGGCAACCTCAGTTAACTTACAGTACTCTTTACGGCAGATGTCTTTAACGTAAGGACAACGCGCTTGGAAGCGACAGCCCACAGGTACTTCAAACAGGTTCAATGGTGTACCTGGAATACCAACAAGACGTTTTTTCTCACCGTGTAGAGGAGGGAACGCATTACCTAAACCTTCGGTATAAGGATGGTTAGGTTTAGTTAAAATGTTTTTCGCGGGTGCTACTTCTGCAAGCTCACCTGCGTACATGATACCGATACGGTCACAAAACTCGACCATTAAGCTGATATCGTGCGTAATGAAGAGGATTGAGAAGCCAAACTCTTCTTTTAACTGATAGATTTTTTGTAAAATTTCACGTTGAACCACTACGTCAAGTGCCGTTGTTGGCTCATCCATGATGATGAGTTTTGCGTTCAATGCTAATGCAATAGCAATAACAAGACGTTGACGCATACCACCAGAGAACTGGTGAGGGTAATCGGATAAACGGCTAGGGTGAATATCAACCACTTCAAGCAATTGGCCTGCGCGCTTAATACACTCTTGACGTGTCATGTTGGTATGCGCAAGTAATACGTCACAAAATTGCTCTTCAAGTGTTAAAACAGGGTTTAGGCTGTTCATTGCACTTTGGAACACCATGGCTGATTCTTTCCAGCGGTATTCACGTAATTGCTCGTCGTCAAACTTAAGAATGTCACGACCGTTAAAAATGATTTCACCGCCTGAGATAAACGCTGGTGGCTTATGTAAACGACATACCGAGAAGGCAACCGTCGATTTACCACAACCAGACTCACCCGCTAGGCCAAATACTTCACCGCGACCGATATCAAATGAAACGTTACTTACTGCACGTACATCGCCATTGCTGGTAATGTAATCAACACATAGGTTACGGACAGAAAGTTGAATGTCTGTTTTATCATGAACAGATGCGTTAGCTTGGTTTACGCTCATGATGCTGCTCCTTGTTGTGCTGTTGTTTCTTGTGCTGCTGCTTCTGCTTCTTTTTGTGCTGTGATTTGCTTCCAACGTTTAAGGCCAACGTGTGAACGTAGTTGTGGGTTAGCAATTTCATCAACCGCGAAGTTTAATAGGGCAAGACCTGCGCCCACACAAGCGATTACAACAATTGGAGAGAATACTTCCCAGTACGCACCAATGTGGATAGCTGAGGTTTTTTGCATGTTAAATAATTGCGTACCCCAAGTTACAGACGTTGGATCACCTAGGCCTAGGAACTCAAGGGTTGCTTGGGTCATGATAGCGTAGATTACCGAGCCGATGAAACTTGCACCGATGATTGAAACTAAGTTAGGTAGAATTTCAATCAAGATGATGCGCCATGAAGGCTCACCTAGTACTTGAGCAGCTACAACAAACTCTTTTTCACGTACCGCTAAGGTTTGAGAACGAACAACGCGCGCCCCCCACGCCCAGGACGTGAGACCGATTATGAGGGCAATAACCATCGGGCTTACCTCCCCGATAAAAGCCGCCAATACCATTAACAGCGGTAGCTGCGGGATAACAAGCATAATGTTCATTAGTGAGCTTAATACTTCATCAATTAGGCCACCGAAGTAACCCGCTGTAATACCAATAGCAACGGCCATTGCAACTACTATGATGCCTGCACCAAAACCAACCGCCAGTGACACGCGGCCACCGTATAAGGTTTGTGCAAATACGTCACGACCCATACGAGTAGAGCCTAATACATGCTCTTCACTTGGTGGTACGTGTGATTTAGTTACACGTTTTTTAGCATCGTACTGCGTGATGAACGGAGCAAAAACCGAAATAACAACGAAGAACCCGACAATACAAAGACCAAATAGTGCCTTTTTGTTACGAGTTAAAAGATTGATAAAACCCATAATTATTTACCACCCTTACGAAGACGAGGATCCAAGAATACATACAACACATCGGCTAAAAAGTTAAACGCTAGCATGAACACTGTCATGATAAGTAACTGGCCTTGGATGAGCTGGTAGTCACGGTTGACAATGGCATTGAAAAGCACTGAACCTAAACCTTGGTAGTTGAATATAACCTCAACAACCAGTGCACCACCTACAACAAAACCTAATGCCATAGATAATGCGGTTACACTTGGCAGGATAGCGTTACGTGCACCGTAGTTTAACATCACGCGGATATTTGATAGGCCTTTTGCCTTACCCATGGTGATGTAGTCTTCGTTAAGTAAGTTAATCATGTTGTTACGCATAGGCACTAAGAAACCACCTAACTGTACGATGAAGATACAGAAAATAGGGCCGACTGCGTGAAGAAGTACGTTTTTGAGGAATTCCCATGATGTGAAATCAGGGGTTAGCTCTGGATCGTAAGCATAACTGATAGGAATTAAGTCCCACGTTACACCTAAAGAGAATAATACCACGATACCAAAAACCAGCTGTGGGGTTGCTTGTAGTACTAAAGACAGTGGTGAAGCGATACTGTCGAACTTACCACCACGGTACCAAGCTGCAACAATACCTAATGTCGCACCGAACATAAACGCTAAAATAGTTGCAGTACCTGTTAAGAACAGGGTCCAACCAAAAGCGTTAGCCAGTACTTCTGATACAGGCATGTTACTGAAAAAGGTTGAGTGACCTAGCTCAAGTGTGAATACATCACCTAAGTAAGTAAAAAATTGTTGATAAAGGGGTTGGTCGACACCAAAAGTTAATCGTAAGTTTGCGATTTGCTCTGCAGTAAATCTCGCACCTTGTGCAAGCATTGCATCGACTGGATCACCGGGCATCATGCGCGGCAAGAAGAAGTTAATTACAACGGCTACCAAAAAGGCACCAAAGTAAAAGACGAGACGTCTTAATATAAATCCCATATCTCTACACCTATTTATTTGCTTCCATTCGGGCCACTCTAGCTGTTTCCAGGTATGTATCCAAAAGGGGATACGCGAGTGTAAAAAAGTCGAATTAGAAGGTTTACGTTAAAGTAAAGCCCCTCCCGGGGGAGAGGCTTGATGTCTTAGTCAGTTAATTATTTAACTGGCTTAAGATTTAGTACGTGAAGTAGACGCTCTGGTGTATCAGGCCATACTACTGGACGCGCTTGTGGGTTGCTTTCGTTGAACCAACCAGTGAAACGCTTAGTGTTGTACTGGTAGTTGTAGTTCGTGCTCATAGCAGCCATAGTTGTTTGGTTAGATCCAATTTTCTCTTGGATTTGGTAAACAATTTTTAGCTTCTCGTCTTGGTTGCCAGTTTTGTTGAAGCCATCGATAAGTTTATCTAGCTCTTTATCAACATTGTGGTGACCACCGAAACGTGCTTTGTCCATTTGCTCTGAATGGAAAGCAGTGTTGTAGTACATGTATGGATCTGGACCTGCGAAGTAGTTAGAGAACTGAGCATCGAAGTCAGCAGACATAACTTTTTCGTTTAGGATTGCGAATTCAGGAGTAGAAACGCTAGCGTTGATACCTACTTCTTGAAGACCTTCAACACCGATTTGTACTGTGTTTACAAAGTCAGACCAACCGTTTGGTACTAGGATTTTAAATTCAATCTTAGAACCGTCTTTGTTTTCTACGAAACCGTCGCCATCAACGTCTTTGTAACCAGCTTCTTTAAGAAGCGCTTTAGCACCTTCGATGTTGAATTTGCTGTACTTACCGTACTTAGCCATTACATCTGGGTTAGCCCAAGCTTTGAATTGGTCACCTAGTGCATCTGGGTACTCGTTCACAGACCAGTAGCCGTAACCAGCGATGTCTACGATTGCTTGACGGTCAAGAGCCATAGAGAATGCACGACGGAAGTTTACGTCGTTGAACGCTTTAGCATTGTCTTTGTTTGGCGTTTTGAAGTTAAGCATGAAAGATGCAGAACCCGCAGCAGGGAACCAGTAGTGGTAGTGTTTGTTTTGGCTAACAAGTACACGGTCGATATCTGGAATGAACGCTGAAGTCCAGTCTAGGTCGCCTTTGATTGCTGCAGCAAGTAGCTGGTCGTTGTTAGCAAGCTGTGGCATTTTGATACAGTCAACAGCTAGTTTATCGTTCTCGTAGTAGTTCGGGTTGCGACATTGAACGTAAAGCTGTGGAGTGAAAGTATCAACTTCTGTGAAAGGACCAGTACCTACTGGGTTTTCGTTAGCAAACGTAGCTAGGTCAGCTTGCTTAGAGAAGATGTGCTCAGCAACGATTGGAGCGCGAACGATTTCAGATACAACACCTGTGTTCACTTCAGAAAGAGTTACTGCAACTTTGAAATCGTCAACTTTTTTAACGCCAGAAATTTTAGAGCTAATACCTGCAACGTCAAATGCGCCGCCAGCTGCTGCTAGACCTAGAGAGTAAACTACGTCGTCTGCGTTGAATGCTTGACCGTCAGACCATTTAACGTCTTTTTTCAGTTCAAAGAAAACTGTTTTTAGGTCGTCAGAGAAGTAGTGTTTGTTTGCTAGACGGTACTCAACTGCACCACCTTTGATTTCGTTTACGATTAGTAGTGGCTCGTAAATGAATTGGTTAGTTGTAGCAAGACGTGAAGTAACTGTAAGAGGGTTGAAGTTACGAACCCAAGCTGGCTTCAATTCAGAAACTAGTGTAAGAGTTGCTTTATCAGCAGCCATTGCTGGAGCAGAGATAGCTCCTGCGATCATAGTAGCACCCATTGCTACTGCGGTAGAAATCTTAGTTAACTTAGCAAGCATAACAATTCCTTTTCCATTCCTTGTATATGAGAAGCGAACAAGTCGTAGTCCTTTTGGACTTCCACTTGTCCAACCGCTGGTTTTTTGAGTTCCATTGTTTTATTAACAAATGACTCGATTAATGTTTGTCACCAACGGGCTATATAACACCAATTTCGGCGGCAACACGCAAATGTTTTCGTCGTCGATTTCGTTAAGCGTGAAGCAACTCACGTTAATCCCGTACTTTTTGTAGGTAAATCCATTTAAAACAATTAGATAGGTTTTTTCTTGCTGCAAATAAAGAATGCTTATTTGTCGTTTTTTTGCCCGATAATGAAGTGTTTGTGAGAGCGGTCACATAGAAATGCTGAATCGATGAAGAGGCCGATGGGCTGATAGATAACGAAGTTGTGATCCTGATCTCACCTAGGGGCGGCTGAGATCAGGAGGGAAGGTTTTTAGCTCTCCGATTTATTGACTTGAGTACGCAGCGCCACTTTAGCTTGCTCTAGTTTTTCACGATCTGGATCACTTAATTTACAGTGTGATAATACGTACTCAGCAGTGCTCAACACAGTACGCCAGCGCGGTGATTTGGGCAATGTATCAATTTGTAAGTACTTATCTAAGGTGCGTGTTTGCAGTGAGCTACGGTCTAAATAAACACGCCATAGTTTACTTTTTTCGGCGAGTTCTATTTTTCCCTCACCTGTTGAACCTTGCCAAAGCTCAAGAGCGGTTTTCATGGTTTCAACGATCTGGTTACGCAACCCATCTCCATCATGATCGACACTGAGTTTATCGGCGAGTAAAGAAAAGTCAGGCCCTAACGCGCGTAGTTCGTTGATTAATTGCTGGTCTGTCGTCAATACGTACTTGGATAACGAAGTAATGGCGCTGGTAAGCGCTTGTACTTTTTCATTGCTATGACGCCCCGTTAAGCTTTGGCTGTTCTCTGGCATACAATGAAAGATGAGGCTCCAGCCCCGTTTTTGACCAAAGGTTGCAGGCGAAATTGTCACCTTCTCGACAAACGGCCCTTTAGCTCTTTTACATGCTAACTCAAACTCTTGGGTTTCCGTTTCAGGATCATGATTGGCTTCTAATTGTGCCTTAAAAGGGGCCATCAGGACTCTGTCTATATGGGTATTGAGCAGCAGTTCACGTTCAAGATCGAATAAGCTTTCAGCCCCAGTACTAACAAAATCAATGATCCCTTCGCTGCTTATTCCCAGTAAGGCTTCATCAGCTTGCTCTAGCATAGTGAGCAGCTTAGTTTGCGTATTTTGCAGCCCTTGTTGAGTCTCAATATGTTGTGAAATTTCTTGTTTCAGCAGCGTGTTCTCAATGCGATGATCGTTAGCCAACTTTGCTTGTATATGTGCATTAATACGCGCATATAATTCATCTTTACAAAATGGTTTTACTAAATAATCGTTCGCTCCCGCCTCAAAGCCTTCTAACAGGTCTTTGGGTTGATTGAGGGCAGTTAAAAAGATCACTGGCAGGGTTAAGCGATCGAATTTTTCTCGTACCTTTTGACAAAGTTCAAAGCCAGTCATGGTTGGCATCATCACGTCTATTAGCAATAAATCAGGCTGTTCAACGTCAAGTACAGCAAGGGCTTCTTGGCCATCTTGACAGCAGTACACTTGATAACCCTGTAAACTCAACAGGTTTTGCATGATTTGTAAGTTAATGACTTCATCATCGACTACTAAAATAGTGTTCGCTTGATCAGAAACTTCCTGAGGTACAACTGGCTTTTCAACGAAATTATTAATCTTTAAATCAACTGGCTCATCGAGTAGTAAATGATGTTGTGGGTTATCGCTTACCACTAATGGCGAGATGTCTTGGTTTTCATGTATCGGCAGCGTAAAACTGAACACCGAACCTAAATCAGGTTTACTGGTGACGGTGAGCTCGCCTTGCATCAAACTGACTAGCTGTTTACTGACAGATAAACCTAAACCATAGCCCGCTTTAGCATGATTACGGCTGTTACGAATTTGCACCAATGGCTCAAAAATATGTTTTAACTGAGCTTCATTCATGCCGATGCCAGTATCGGTGATGGTAATGCGCAGTTCATGTTCGTAAGTTTCAACCCCCAGCACTACCTTGCCTTCAGGGGTGTACTTAATTGCATTACCGATCAGATTATAAAGCACTTGTTCTAGGCGTAACTCATCCGCATACACCACTGGGAGGTCGTCTGGGCATTGATTGATCAAACGCAGCGGTTTATTGCCCGTTAAGTGGTGGCACAATTCAAATACTAGGTTTATTACGGATTTCAAATCAATGGCTTGCATTTTAATTGGCAGCTGGCCGTAACGCATTTTGTGGTAATCAAGTAAGTCATTAACTAAGCGTGCTAAGCCTTCACTGCTGCGAATGATGAGTGATAGCTGCTGTCTTTGTGATTCGCTGAGCTCTCCCGCGCTACCAGCTATCATGGATTCAGCCATACCGACGATGCCGTGAATTGGCGTTCTTAGTTCATGGGAGGTGTTAGCAAGAAACTCATCTTTTAATTTGTCGGCTTGTTGCAGCTCTTCATTTTGCTTTTGAATTAATTCAACTTGGCTTTCCAGCTCTTGTTTTTGCAGGTTAATTAGCTGCAGTTTTTCTCGTACGGAATACTGCATATGAGCAAAACTATGGGCTAATCGGCAAATCTCATCGCCTTCTGGGTTAGCACCGCGGATGGGTTTTTCTAAGTCGCCAGCTGCCACTAATTCTGCTGACCAAGTTAGATTCAACAAAGGCGCAGTAATGGTGTTAGATAGCCAACGAGAAAACATGATAAACAGCAATACCGAGAAAAACGCAAATGACAATACTAATTTTTCTAGTTGGCGAGTGAGGGCAAAAGCTTCATCGACGGATATTTCGGAGATCAGCGCCCAAGGCTGATCGAAGACGTTTAATCTAGTGTAGGCTGCCAATACTTCTTCTTGACGATAACTGCCAAATCGACCGGCACCGCTTTTTCCATTAAGCGCATCGGATACGGGGGGGGACGACATTGTATATTGGCTATTGGTAAAGCTATTGAACACTGAATATTCAGGTGTTAAAGACAGGTCAGAGCGGAGTTTGTTATCAGAGCCCACTATAAAGGTTTCGCCTGTTTTACCCAACCCTTCGCGATCACTCATTAAGGCATTGAGGCCTTTATTTGATATTTCAAAAATAATTACGCCGCGTACATAAGAATGTTGCATGATCGGTAAACTAAGGTAAGCCACAACCTCGTTAGTCAGTGGATTTAGGGCAAAATCAGAGAAATGGTAAAGTTCGGAAGGGTTTTTAACCTGATCCATCTGTATTTTTAATTTCTGAAATGAGTCCGCTAATGAAGTCGTTTTATATTGACCGTTAATGAGGTTTGTACCCCAGTTGGCTTGTTTTGTGACGGAATAAACCACGTTACCTGTTTCGTCAACGAGTAAAATATCGGAGAAATCAGACTCTCGCACTAATTTGGCATATTCTTTGTGATAACGCAGGTGAACCCTTTTGTACAAGCCATCGCCTTGTTCAATGGATTTAAACTTCTCTTGTTGTTCACTGTCTTGCTCTGGCGCTTTATACTTGTCCCAACCCCCTGGCTCGTATAGTTGTTGCGCTGTTACACGAGCGCTTTCAATGGTTGGGCCTAAACGTTCAAAGGCGGCGCTAAAACCATAAAATCGACCGATGGAAGCTTTAGCAAAATCGGATTGAGAAAATAGACTGGCTTGTTGTTTTAGTTCTCTGAAATAGTCTCTAACTTGGCTTTTTTTAATTTCCCGAACTGACACTAAATGGCTGGTAGTTTGTAAAGTAAGGTCTTTTGAATAGGAATATAAGAACAATATTGAGATTGTAGAAAACGGCACAATACTCAGCATTAAAAATGCCAACATAAGCTTAGAGCGTAATCCAGTTAACTTTCTTTTTTCAACCATGAGGTGTTTATATTCTCCGAGGTGCCGATATAATTCGGTAAATCACGTCCTTAAATCCTTGGACATCTTATAGTCTCTCAGAAAGAAGGCCTAGTTTTCAATCTACACAACGAGACTTACAATCACAAAATTATAAAATTATCTCGGGGTTTAGTATGAATCACTATCGAACACTTTTAACACTCACCTTAGTGATTGTTTTGTATTTAACCTGGAATACTATTTGGGTGTTGCCGCTGAAAATTTTGGTTGTCTATTTTCACGAATTTAGTCATGCCTTGATGACCTGGCTTACTGGCGGTCGTGTCATTAGTTTTGTTGTTTCAGCGGATCAATCGGGTCATGTTATTTCTGCAGGGGGAAGCCGATTTCTTATTTTATCGGCAGGCTATTTGGGATCGATTCTATGTGGAGCACTCTTATACCGCTTTAGCCATGTTAATAATTTGCTTTGGTTACTCGTGGCATGTTTTGTGTTAATTGGTGTGTTTTTCTTTGGTTCAATGTTTACCTTGTTATTTAGCCTAGGTGGAGCATTAGTACTTGGCCTTACTCGTTATTACCTTAGCTTGTTTTGGCAGCAAACACTGTTGCAATTGATTGGTTTAGCCAGTCTTTGCTATGTGCCATTTGACGTCTACCAAGACACTATTGCCAATGCACATCAACGTTCAGATGCGGCCATGTTAGCCGAAGAGTTTTTTGGTTTTACTTGGCTTTGGGGTGGATTATGGTGCGCATTAAGTGTGGTCGTGTTTTGTTGGGCGTTATTTAAATCGAATAGCCGAGCTGCTACTGACAAGGCGTAACTGGTCATACCCAATCAACTTGAAGATGCCTGTTTCAGCGCCCCTTTGTGTTTTCAATACTAGGGTCGCTAATGCAGGAATGTCGGCACCTTTTTAAATTAGCGTAACAATGTAGTGAAAACGCGGTGATAGGGTATAACAACGTTATTCGAGCATTCATTGATCTAAATCCACTGTATATTTTGGGTTGTCTGCGCTATTTCACAGTATTTTTCCTTTTAAATGCCAAAGTAATTATCTCTTACTTTTAAATCAGCCCATTGGTTGGTTTGGCAGGATCAAGGAACGATGAAACAATATTTTAAGTATTTATTTCCTATTCTTATTCCCGGGATAATTTTATCTCTGCCGCTTAGCTGGTTTCCGATTGAGAACATCACCTTGGCTGAGCAGCGGATTATCGCGATATTTGTGCTGGCTGCCTTGTGTTGGGTATTGGAGCCTATTCCTATTTACGCGACATCAGTGCTGATTATTGTCCTTGAACTGCTGTTCGTGTCAGATAAAGGGCTGTGGTTTACTCAGCAAGCATCACCCGATTTAGGGATACTGCTCAGCTACAAAGACATCATGGCCACTTTCGCATCGCCAATCATTATGCTGTTTCTAGGTGGTTTTTTTCTGGCGATGGCGGCGACTAAATACCGGCTTGATGTGAACTTGGCGCGGGTATTACTGAAACCCTTTGGCCAACAACCTAAATACGTGATGTTAGGCCTCATGATGATTACCGCCGTCTTTTCGATGTTTATGAGTAATACCGCGACCACTGCGATGATGTTAGCCATATTAACACCGGTATTGGCCGTTTTTGCCAAAGATGACTTAGGTAAGGTGGGCTTTGCCTTGGCCATTCCTGTGGCAGCTAATGTTGGGGGCATCGGCACTCCCATTGGCACCCCGCCAAATGCGATAGCTTTGAAATATCTAGTGGGCGATAAGCTGATTACCTTTGGTGAGTGGATGGCGTTTGGTGTGCCTTTTGTGATTATTTTATTGGCTGTGTCTTGGTTTATGCTAAGTCGGCTATTTCCCGCTGATACCGATAAAATAGAGCTGACTATTAAGGGACGCTTTTTAAAAACACCGCAAGCCATTGTTGTTTATTGTACTTTTACTTTAACCATTTTACTTTGGTTAATGGGCGGTATTCATGGCATGAATGCTTATGTGGTGGCGTTGCTCCCTGTGGCGGTGTTTTCAGTGACAAAAATCATCACTAAGGAAGATTTAAAAAAGATTTCTTGGGACGTGCTTTGGTTAGTGTCCGGAGGTATTGCTCTAGGGCTAGGGCTTGAAAAAACCGGCTTGGCGGCCAATGCAGTCGCGGCCATTCCATTTGGTGACTATTCACCGTTAGTGATTATTGTTGGGTCATCGGTGTTGTGTTTGTTAATGGCTAACTTTATGTCTCATACCGCTACCGCTAACTTGTTAATGCCGATTGTTGCCGCTTTGGGACTCTCAATGCATTCGTTGCTACCCTACGGCGGTCAAGTTGCGCTTATTTTATGCGTAACCTTTGCTGCTTCTCTGGGAATGTCTTTACCGATTAGCACACCGCCTAATGCATTGGCTCACGCTTCAGGTCATATCAATACTAAGCAAATGGCAAAAGTGGGGGCCAGTATTGGTGTTATAGGGCTATTGATGACCTTTGCAATGGTGTATTTATTAACGGTTATTGGGTTTATTTAACATGCACAGCGACCCTTCACCCGAGATTGCCGCAACCATATCGCGGTTACAACGCTGTTATTTTAATCAGCCTGGGCGACAAATTCGGCTAAACAAAGGCGAGATGTTACTCGAGCAAGGGCAGGCGAATGAAAAACTGTTTCTATTACTGTCTGGACAATTAACGGCTTATTATCAAGTCGAGCCCGATGGCGAGTTTTTTGAATTAAATCAATCCAATCCACCGTCTTTTACTGGTGTGCATAGTTATTTCTCTGGCTCTTATTGTGCTCGGTTTCGTGTCGTGGCGAGTAAAGATAGTGAACTTGCCTATATTGATACTCACGTTGAGGTTAAGCAAGAAGCTGAGTTTGGCCCCTTAGCGCAGCAATTTATGCCAGTAATTGTAAATGAGCTTTCTCAGCGGCAAATTCTAGCAATACATGCACAAGTTGAGCACAATTTGGCGCAGCAACGCGCCATGCAAGCAGAAAAAATGTCGACCATCGGTCAGTTGGCGTCAGGGTTGTCCCATGAACTTAATAATGCATTGGGAGCCATTTCAGGAAAAAGTGCTTATTTTGAGCGCTTTATGGATCGGCACTTTGAGCAACATTTTCCCACTCAGCACCATTATTTTCGTGCCGGCCTTGATAGTAAGCAGGGACTTGATAGCAAGCTAGTGCGCGCGCGCGGTAAAGTTTTTGAACAAACCTTAGGTGTTGAGCGCGATCAAGGTAAAGCCCTAGCTCGTATTTTTACCCACCCTGATGAGGTAGTTGCACTTGGCAAAAGCTTTTTAAAGCGCTTAGATGAGTTTGCTGATTATTGGCAACTTGGTCGTGATTTTAAGGAGTTAAAGCAGGCCGTTAATCATGCCACGGGGATCATTAAGTCGGTTCGTTTACTTGGGGCTGGAGACACGGAGCGTAAATACGGCGTAGACATTAATGACACCATAAACTGTGCCTTAGACCTAATGAGCAGCCATTGCCGCTCAGTTGATATTCGTATTCAAGCCGGCCAGTTACCTTTATTGTGCGCCAGCCATGCCGAGTGGGTGCAAGTGTGGGTTAGCTTGATTAAAAATGCGTATGAAGCGCTTTTGAGTCAGCCTAACTCCGCGCCAATGATCCGTATTAAAACGCTGTTATCTGGTCACTTCATACAAGTATCAATAGAAGATAATGGCCCCGGAATTGCGCCTAACTTGATGAAGTCTATCTTCCAGCCAGACATGACCACCAAAAAAGGTGGACTCTCATTTGGTCTTGGCTTGGGGTTGTCGATTTCACAACGAATTATTAGTAGTTATCAAGGAGAGCTGGAAGTAGCCAGTCAGCCTGGACTGACCTGCTTTAGGGTTTTCTTACCAATAGAGGTGAATAATGGAAACAATTAACATTATTTGTGTTGATGACCAACGCGAAGTGCTTTCTGCTGTGGTACGAGACTTAGCGCCACTGGCAGACCATTTTAATATTGAAGAGTGTGAGTCGGCAGCTGAATGTGAAGAGCTGATGGATGAGCTTGACGCTGATGGGGAACATGTTGCGTTGGTGATATCTGATCATGTGATGCCCCTTAAAACCGGGGTGCAACTGTTAACGGAGATTGCGGATGATCCGCGCTTTAGAGAGGTGAAGAAAATCTTACTAACAGGCCTTGCAACTCATGCTGATACCATTAAAGCCGTTAATCAGGCACATATTGATCACTACCTAGAAAAGGCGTGGGATGGCGAAGAATTATTGCACATTAGTAAGCAGCTGTTGACCGAATATATAGTTAGCCAAGGACTGGATTATCAAAGCCGGTTAGCAGTATTAGACGCGCCAACCCTTTACAAACTAATCCAATGAGCAAAAGGGAGTCTAGGGGTAAATAACGCAGATAGGACAGTGTTGTGACGCTAATAAAACCTAGCGCCACAACAAAACAAAATATCATTCATAAGTTGGGTAGTAATAACGCATAGAGGCAAAAGCTGCATTTTTGTCTTTGGTTGCTATGCCAACATCGGCTAAAGCTTCATCATAATGCATGCCGCCATCACCGCTGATTTCAACTTTTTTTCCTCTTAGTGCACCTAAAATATCACCAGATCCTGTGGCTTTAACATTTGCAAGTGGCGCATAAACAGAGGCGTACATGTCCGTAGCACCATCTAGTGAGACGCCATAATCATTGGCACGGCTGCTCTCATAGGATGAAAAAATTGAGAAAGGTGGTTTGCCTGAGTCAGTAATACTGCCATGGGCAACAACTTGCCCTGATGATCCGATATCAACTTTTCCCTCAATATAAAGGGTGAGTGAGCTGCCCGCGGCAATATCAATTCTAGGGCCGCCGCCACTGGTACTAAAATCGCCTTTTATCACCAGCACAACATCGCCCGTTACACTTATTTGACCATTTTTTAGGGATAAACTATCAAACACATGGACCGGAATGGGGGTTCCGTTACCTTCGACATCTAAGTTTTGTGCCGCTTTTTCTATTACCTCACCACTATTGCCCTGTTTTTGAAACATTTCGGCAGTGCTTTGGGTAAATTGATAGGGGCGATTTTCAGTTTGCCAAGCAGAAGTATCCATCACGCCATTACTAGTATAGTCTGAAAACCCCGTCATTTTGCTTGTAATATCAAGAGGATCGCAAGCCGGTGCGTCAAAAGGGGGTAAGTTTGGATCGGCTTTGATAACCGATTGTGCGATGGATGAGAGATCGCCTTTGGTTAAATCATTACCGCCATAAGTTAGGCTGCCTTGAATATCAGTATTAGAATGATACTTAATATCACCTGCAATATTACCATTGCCACCAATGGTGAGTCCCTCGACATCTAAGTTGCCGCCGGCACTAAAATCGCCCGTTAAACGATTGTTACCGCCGCCAGAGACGGTAATATCACCGGTAGCGTTAACATTACCAATTAACTCTGAAGAGCCAGTGCTACTAAAGTCACCATTAACATTTATGTTGCCATGGATGGGAGCATCACCCTTAAGAGAGATATCCGCATTGCTATTAATGGTCATAACACTGGCATTGGTGTCGACATTAGTGCCACCATATTGGCCTTTACCGGAGTGATAACTATCAATTTTGCCGCTACCAGAGAGTGCAATGCCATCGCAGCCAACTACGCCATTTTCGAAAATATTTTGCATTGAAGAAACATTGATTTGCGCATTTAAATATGCCGTTGCACCGCGATAAGTCCCTTTGCTGATAAAGCTCAGCATGGCACCGTTTACCTTGACGTCAGCAGGGAGCAGTTCATAGCTTCCCTCAACCCCAGCGCTAACATCTTTTAGGGTTTTTATTCCTGTCGCAATGGTATCTAAATCAGTATTCAACTCATTTTGTTGCTCAATGTAAGAAAAAGTGGCAAATATGCCTTTCTCCGCCATCATGCGGGCATTGATTTCTTTTTGCTGGTTACCGCCGATTTGTTCTTGTAGGCGGTTTTCTGAAATGCCACCAAAGGCCACAAGGGTTGCGACAATGGTGACGATCAAAACGGTAACAAGCACATAGCCTTGTTCGGCTTTAGACGTATAGTTCATAGTTTACTCCAGCGTTTCTTACGGAGCGGTGATCCGCGCCAGTATTTTTTGCCGCAGTGCTACAGTAAAGGTTAGTCCGTTAGTGCCCATATTTGTGGGCATTCCTGTTACTTTTATCGAAACATTAACTCCTTCCGTTCCGATAGCTTGCAGTTGAAATTTTTCGACATTCAGGGCAATTAATTGATTACCAATGCCATCATCACAGTAAAGACCTTTACCATCGCTATAAAAGCGATCGCTGTTGCCATTACTTCGCGTATTGCCTAAACAACTTAACACTTGGTCGCCGGTATTAATGTCTTGATAAGTAACTAGTAGCTCGCCTTGGCTATTTAAGGTGCTAATGCCGATGCTGTCGCCTTGGCGCACGCTACGTGATATCAAGTTAAATGCGCCGCGCAGTGACTCTTGCGCTTCCGATAGTTGTTTAGCGGTATTTAACGTATTTTTTAATGAGCCATAAACGCTGCTACAGGCCAATACCAGCACCAAACCGAGCAACATCGCAATGAGTAGCTCAATGAGTGTGAATCCTGATGTTGACGTCATTTTCTTCATCGTATGACCTTAGTTACAAACGTCAGGGAAGTTGGCAAGTAGGGTGAGCTTATTGTTATCAGCCTCGGCTATTTTACTGTCTTGCCAATTGAGCTCTATTGTTGTACTCAACGCAAAACTCACGCCGGGTTTGTCGGTTGTAACGCTGTATCCACTTGGTAAACTTTGTTGCCAATTGCTAACTAATGCGGTGTACCGAGCAGGATCCGTTTGTGCATTACATAAATCTAGCCAAATGCTATCGACTAAGTTATTCGCTCGGATAGTCGATACTGTGTATTGAAAACTGGACTGTGCTGATTGCAGCATTTTGATTTCGAGTAAAGCTAGGCCCAACAGAGCAATCACCGCGACCACCGTTGCGATCAACACTTCAAATAAACTAAACCCTTGTTGCTGAGCGATTAATTTCATTAGCTGCACGCTCCTGCTTGCAGTTGGCTTTGGCCACTGGAAAGAACGCATATGTAACGTGTTGACGTCTTATCTTTAATGCTAAAGCTCGTTGCACTATTCAGTGCTCCGGTACCAAGTACTTTCACTGCATTGCCTGTGATCTTGATACTTGAATGAGGAGCACCTGTTTCATGTAGCACCTTATTGTTTAGGTCGAGTACCTGCCAGCCGTTAGCCCAATCGTTATTAATTGGTTTTAGTTGGATCGGTGTGGCAGTTTTTATCGCTTCACTACGGCTGAACCGATAAGCGTTATATAAATTATTGGTCGCGCTGGTAAAACGCTCGGTTGAGATAACACTCTGATAGCTAGGCACTGCCACTAATGCAAGGATCATCACAATGGCAATAGTGACCATTAATTCGATTAGATTGAACCCCAACGTTGCCTGTTGTTTCATCATACCGTCCTTGCTAAATTTAGCGCCAACAAGTGGCTTTGGCAGCGCTTAACACTCCAGCTTGATTGATGGTTAAAGTGCCACATTCATCAGCCGACTGGTTGGTGTCCGGGGCAGCTTTTAGGGTGAAAGTGTTATTGGCCGCAGATGCTGTTAGGCTAAAGGTGTAACTGTCTGGTTTGTTAATGCTAGGTACGGCTACAGGGTAAACACCTTGACGTGCATAATTACGCTCAAAAATTTGCGCCATTTCTGTCAGTGCCATTTGTGCATCGACGCGGTTTGATTGCAATACGTGCTTATGATACGAAGGCAGCGCAATTGCTGCCAAAATACCGATAATGGCAACCACAATAAGCACTTCAATGAGGGTGAAGCCATTTCGTTTCATATCAGACCCGTCTCTACTTTCACATTTACTTCTTACTTATAAATAGTATAAGCATTCTTGCACTTTGTTCATCCAATATCATTAGTCTTTGTGATTTATATTTAATACTTACTCATTATTGACTTTTTATTTATGATTATTTTTTATTAAAAACAACTGGTCGGATGAGTTTGGTTTTTATACAATGTAAGAGTCTTTTTAAATCAATAAGGTGCTCGTTTATGTATCAAACTTATGGTGTTGCTAAGCTGTTTGCTCGCCGCGTTGCAGTGGTGATAGGTTTTATTGCTTTGCTACCGGCATTGCCTTTTATTAAACAACCAGGCAAATACAGTAGTGTGCTATTTAAGATGTGGCTGAAAACCAGTGATAAACCTGTTTGGATTGCAGAATCTGAGCAAGTTGGGCGACCGTTTATTTAAGCTTTTGTTTGACCAATGACTGCGCTTTGCTCCCTTTACGTATAAAATAGACGGCTTGTTATTTGATGATGTATTGAGGAGAGACCGCGTGGCTATTAGTTCAACTAAAATGGAAGGGGCGCTCAACCAGTTACTCGCACCGCACAAAATTAAAGACTACTGTCCAAATGGTTTGCAAATTGAAGGCAAATCTCAGATCCAAAAAGTCGTTACTGGTGTTACCGCTTGCCAAGAGCTGATTGATATTGCCATTGCCAAGCAAGCGGATGCTATTTTGGTTCACCATGGCTATTTTTGGAAAGGTGAGCCAGAAGTGTTAAAGGGCATGAAACGCGAGCGCATCGCTGCTCTAATTAAACATGACATTAATCTTTTTGCTTATCATCTTCCCCTCGATGTTCATCCTGAATTAGGTAATAACGCTCAGTTAGCACAGCGCTTAGGGATTAAATTACGTCGTGGTTTAGAGCCTTGGGATCCGCTCAGTGTTGCACAAGTCGGCAAGTTCGCCGAGCCTATTACTCCGCAAGAGCTGAGTCAGCGTTTGAATGTGGCATTAGAGCGTGAGCCGCTGTGGATTGATGGTAACAAACCAGAGATCCGCTCCGTCGCCATTTGTACGGGTGGCGGACAAAACTATATTGATCTTGCTGCCAGCCAAGGTATTGATGCGTTTATTAGTGGCGAGGTATCGGAGCGTACCGTTTATACCGCACGGGAAATGAATATTCATTATTATAGTGCAGGCCACCATGCCACCGAACGTTATGGTGTGCAAGCGGTGGGCGAGTGGCTAGCAGAAAACTATGGCCTCGATGTTGAGTATGTTGAGATCAATAATCCGGTCTAAGGCTCTTTGGCCTATCGTGATGGGATAGCTCAGGCAGCGTGGTTCAAATAAGGTAAAACAGCATCCGCTAATGTGATATTGCTAGCAAAGCAATATTTCCTTTCTTGCCAGCGGGACATTAAATTGCAATGTTAATAAAATGTTAGTTTATTGTTTCAGGTGGGTGAGTGATGGATATGCAAATATTTATCGGCTTTACGTTAACTAGCTTAATGCTGGTGATGATGGCGGTACATCAAGTTTGGCAGTTTGACGTTCAATTCCGATCGCGACCTTCCTTGGTGCGCTTTTGGTTACTTGCTTTGGTCAATTTCATTCGAGTATTAATGTTACAAGAGCCACTAAGCTTTAAAGTGGCTTACCCGAGTTTAGTGAATTGCAACTAAATAGGCTGACCACGTTTTCAATGGCTTTGCTGAGCTTATCGCGATCGTGCCGATGAACAATCTCGGTTTCGGCTAAATCAGCATAAAACATTTGATAATCGGTTAATGGCTCGCTGCCATAAGGCAAAATGACATAATCGATAAATTGCATATCCATTTGCGCTTCACACCAATTAAGTTGTTGATTTAAGCTTAATTGATCTGCGGGGCTTAATTCCGGTACCAAATTCGCGATAAAAATCACTTTTGCTTGGCTTTTTCTCAATGCTGTTTGCAAATCAGGCAGTAATAAAGGCGGCATGATACTGGTTAAGAATGATCCCGGCCCCAGTAAAATCAGTTCAGCCTGCTCAATGGCGGCAATGGCTTCCGGTGTTGCACAAACATTAGGACTAATCGCTAGCTGGCTTGGGAAGCTTTGCATTTGATCAACTAACACTTCACCATGGTAGTTTTTCCCTTGGCTACAAATGGCCATTAGATCTGCGGGCTGTTCCGCCATGGGTAAAATTTGGCTACTTACCTTGAGCATATTAGAGATAAGCTTGATAGCATCAACGGGCCTTATGGATAATTGATCTAAAGCCAATAGCATGAGATTACCCAAGTTATGGCCAGAAAACTCACCCTTACCAGGAAAACGATATTCAAATAACATACTACCAATACTGGGCTCAGGAACTAATTGGTTAATACAATTTCGTAAATCACCCCATGCAATGCAGTCTTCACTTTGCCTGATCCTACCGGTCGACCCACCATTGTCTGTAGTGGTGACAATGCCCGTTAATTTTGGTCCTAAATAGGATAAAGAAGACAGTAATCGACCTAAACCATGGCCACCACCAATGGCGACGACTTGACTAAATTGTTGCAATGAATGTTCCGGCATAAGCACATTTAAACTCCAAATTGAGCAGAAAAATTATCTTATCAACTTTACATATGCAAACTTATTTGCTGCTATTCCTTCGCTACTCGTTTCTATCTGCTGATAAAGGTGAGGTAACTATATGAAATCATTATTTAGTGCTGTATTTCTAAGTACATGACTGCCGCTTCAACTCGTGATTTAGCCTCGCATTTTTTCAATAAGCTTTTTACATGAACCTTTACCGTTCCTTCTGAAATATGTAATTGATCCGCAATTTCTTTGTTACTTTGTCCTTTTGCTATTTGTTGTAGTATTTGTAATTCTCTTTTGGTCAGTGAATCCACCTTGGCTTGGTAGTTGTTGTCTTCTTCTAGGCAACTGAGGTATTCAGTGATCCCTTCACTGAACACTTGCGCACCAGTGGCGGCCAACTTTAATTGAACAAGCAAATCCTCTGGCTCAGTATCCTTCAATAAATAGCCATCGGCACCTTGATTAACCAAGGCAATTACATCTTGTTTGGCATCTGATACTGTAAGTATGATGATCCGAGAGTCGATACCTTCTTCGCGCAGTGCTTTGAGAGTTTCAAGCCCTGACATTCCCTTCATATTAAGATCGAGTAAGATAAGGTCCGGCTCATGTTGTTTTATCATCGCAATTGCTTGGGTGCCATTGCTGGCTTCGCCCGTGACTAGAATGTCAGGATCTAAAGACAACAATTGAACAATGCCCTTACGCATTAAAGGGTGATCGTCAACAACGATAACGGAAAGTTTATTTGCTTCCATATGAGTACTCGGTTTTAGTTATGGGAAAGTGCAATAAAACACAAACGCCCTCTGCTGTATTGGCAATACTGAGTTGACCTTGCAACTTAGTTGCCCGCTCTTTCATTATGTTTAGTCCATAATGATTTTGTTTTTCAGTTACTTCTGGCAATCCGTGTCCATTGTCACAGACTTTTATTAAAATATGGTGGGTATTATCATAAACACAGTTTACAGATATTTGACTCGCATTAGCATGCTTGATGCTATTTAGTACGGCTTCTCGAATGATTTGTAAGATGTGAATGTATTGTCCAGCATTAAGATGGTAATCGTTGATTTCATAACTTAATGAAATCGTAGCAGGCGTTTGCGGTTTGAGTTGCTCGAGCATGGTAGTTAAAGCGGCCGACAGATCAGCCTCGCCGACTTTAAGGCGAAAAGTGCTGAGTAATTCTCGTAGCTGTTTATAGGCGTTGGCAACGCCTAGATCGATTTCATTGGTAATAGTAAGCGCAGCAGTTAAATTAGGCTCTAAGTTAATTTGGCGCTTTAAAAGGGTGCACTGGATCCTTAAAAAAGACAGCGATTGTGCTATTGAGTCGTGCAGCTCTCGAGCAATAACCCCTCTTTCTTCCATTAATGCCATTCGTTGACTTTGCAGCATGATGTCTTGCTGTTTTAATGCTTGCCCGAGTAAAAAAGCAAAGCTTTCAAGTACTATCATATCAACATGAGCATTTTTTTGGACTTGTAACTGCACTGAATTACTTTGGCTTTGTGACGATGGATTAATCTCTAAGCAAGTGACTGCCAAATTGTCATGATCCCAAGCGGAGTTACTATAAAGGGTCCGATAAGCTCCTTGTTTAACAGCAAAGCATAATCGCGCTGATTTGAGCAGTTGTTGGTAAACCAATTGATCCAATACTTGGATAATATCTTTCTCGGTCAGCTCGGCGACATTAAGCTGCTGCGAAATATTGTATAAGAAGCTGACAGTTTGGTTGGCTTTGGCCAGCTCTTGTGTTTTCAGATTAACTTTACCTTCCATCTCTAGGTAGAGTTGTTTTAACTCTTCGGCCATATGGTGGAATGCTTGTGTAAGTGTGCCAATTTCTTGATCTTTTGACTGCGGGAAATTGACATCAAACTGACGGTTTTTAATCTGTTTGGTGGCGGCCATCAGTTGATGTAACGGTTTAACAATACGCTGTCGCATAAAGCCCATTAAGTATGAACATATTAAAAGAATGACGACTAAACCGATACTTTGGGCAATAAAAAGAAAGCGAACTTTATTCTCAGAGTAGTTTTGCAATGTAAGTACAAAGGTATCGATCTGAGCAACAAAGCTGATTAAATTGTCATGGTAGGTTTGTGCTTTATTCGCTTCTAGTAACTGGCGCATTTTTTGCCACTGCAGCACCACTTGATAATAATGATGGGATACTTCATCAGGATAATACCAAGTATTTAAACCAGCGAGAGCAGCGCCAAATAGGGAGGTTTCAAATTCCACTATTTTAGGTTCAATGGTGCTGTGGGGGGTCGTTAGGGCATGAGCGATGCGATAACTTTGCATTCGCAGTGAGCCAGCAACGTTGACCATATTAGCATCTTTCAAATTGGTGCTTTCTACACTCAGGGTTAGCATGGCTTGAAGCAGTGAAAGGCCAAAAATAAAAATTAATGCTTGGCGTAATGTCGACGTTGCAGATTGGTTAAACTGACGAATTTTCATTATCACTTTATGGATAGAAAGTCGGGTGATAAGGCCTATTTTACGCAATTCCTAGTCAGTTTGCTGGGAACTAGCGCCAATATCTGTTATACCCAATTATAAATGAACACCGAGTCTTTTTCGTCTAAGTCGAAGATACGATGATAAGACCGCTTCAGTTATGTACTGAGAAGGGTTAAAGCAGAAATGGTTTAGCCTCCCGAATTTGGAAAGGCGTTTATGTCAAAACTTGTTGATCAATTTCAGCGTAAGTTTGAATACTTGCGGCTGTCGGTTACAGATGTCTGTAATTTTAAATGTACCTATTGCTTGCCCAATGGCTATCACCGTGAGCATAAGAAACAGTTTCTTAGCTTGGTAGAAATTAGCAATTTGGTTCAAGGATTTGCCCAGCTAGGCACCAAGAAAGTGCGGATCACTGGTGGTGAGCCCTCACTGCGTCGTGATTTCGCAGACATTATAGAAACGGTTAAAAATACGCAAGGCATCGAAAAAGTAGCCACCACAACCAATGGCTTTCGTATGGCGAAATCGGTTGCTGATTGGAAAGCTGCGGGTTTAGATGCCATTAATGTCAGTATGGATAGTCTGGATGCCAATATGTTTCATCAAATTACCGGTGAGAATCTACTCACTAGAGTGATGGCCGGTATCGATGCGGCATTTGCAGCGGGTTTTAGCCAAGTTAAAGTCAATACAGTGTTAATGAAAGGGCTAAATGCTCATGAATTAGACACCTTCTTAGCTTGGATCAAGCCGCGAAATATTCAGTTGCGATTTATTGAATTAATGCAGACGGGTGATAATCACGCTTTATTTCAAGCCCATCATATCTCTGGCTCGGTGATCATGAAACAATTAATTAACCAAGGCTGGGTCGAAAAGGTGCGTCAGGCCACTGACGGGCCCGCGCGCGTTTTTTGCCATTCTGATTACAGCGGCGAAATTGGTTTGATCATGCCTTACGAATCGCATTTTTGCGATAGCTGTAATCGTCTAAGAGTGTCATCTTTAGGGCGTTTACATTTGTGTTTATTTGGCGAGCAAGGGACGGAACTCCGCGATTTATTGCAAACAAGTGAGCATAGCGAGGCATTGCAACAAAGGTTAATGGAAGCCCTTAAAACCAAACGAGCCAGCCATTTTCTGCAGCAAGGAGAGCTAGGTGGTACTGTTCATCTTGCCTCAATTGGCGGGTAATGTTGTTTCTAGCCTGAGTCTGTCACTTTTCATTATATGGCCGTATTAAATCAGCAACATATTATATTGTTTAGTATCGCGATATCTTTTTATACCTATTGGTATGCCATCATTAACCTTCAAAATTGTTCCCATTAATGTGAGCTAAGTCGTACTCAGTTATTGATCTAGCACAACTCCACTATCTTTTTACCCCCTGCTAGGTATATCGAGTTAGCCCATCAAGGTCTACATTCATCTTTAATGCTAATTAAACCCTATTTTTTGTCATGTTTTTAGGAGGCGGGTTTAATTGGTTGGATGACCGACGAGATTAACAATGATGGCGAACCAACCAGATCAACTTAAACGACGCTTTTTACGCGGCCAAGGTGCATCACTAACCGAGTTGCCTTGGTTAGATAAAAGTCGGGTATTTATCGATGATTGTACCCGCTGCGGTAAGTGTGTGGATGCTTGCGAAACGAAGGTAATTGTTAAAGGTGATGGCGGGTTTCCAACCATTGATTTCTCTCGTGGTGAATGCACTTTTTGCCAACAGTGCGCCATTGCGTGTCCTGAGCCTTTATTCGATTTATCGCAGCGTTCACCTTGGCAACTCAGCGCCACTATTCAAGAAACTTGTCTTGCTAATCAACAAGTCTACTGCCGCAGTTGCAGCGAGCATTGCGATCAACAAGCCATTAGTTTTAAGCCCGGCCTCAGTGCAACACCTGAAATTGATTTAGCCAATTGTAGTGGCTGTGGCGCTTGTGTTGCGCCTTGTCCTGTCAGTGCGATTACAGTGGCTGAACACATGAAATGAATCAAAAACAACCAGTGAGTAAAGAATACATGCAGCCACAAGAATGCCACATTTCTAGTCTAGTTGTTCACTGTAACCCTGAGCGAGTGGCTCAGGTTGTTGCTGATATTGAACAGCTTAAAGAAGCCGAAATATATGCCCAAGAAGGTGGCAAGCTGGTGGTGGTAATAGAGAGTGTTGGTAAAAACCACATATTAGAAACAGTTGAAAAGTTAAACAACATAGCAGGTGTTATCAACGCCTCTATGGTGTACCACCAATTTGAAAAATTAGATGTGCAATGTGAGGACAACAAACTATGAAACTAACCAGACGCGCGTTTGTAAAAGCTAATGCTGCAGCTTCTGCTGCCGCCGTTGCTGGCATTGCATTACCTGTCTCAGCAACTAATTTGATCGCCAGTAAAGATGCCACCAAAATAAAATGGGAAAAAGCGCCTTGTCGGTTTTGCGGTACAGGCTGCAGTGTCATGGTGGGGACCCAAGAGGGGCGAGTCGTAGCAACTCAAGGAGACCCAGACTCTGAAGTTAACAAAGGACTAAACTGTATTAAAGGCTATTTTTTATCCAAGATAATGTACGGTAATGACCGATTAACAACGCCACTGTTGCGGATGAAAGCGGGAAAATACCACAAAAATGGGGATTTTACGCCTGTTAGTTGGGATCAGGCTTTTGATGTCATGGCGGACAAGTTCAAACAAGCAATTAAAGATAAGGGGCCAACATCTGTGGGGATGTTTGGCTCTGGTCAATGGACGGTTTGGGAAGGTTACGCCGCCGCGAAATTAATGAAAGCGGGCTTTTTGTCCAACAATATCGATCCCAACGCACGCCACTGCATGGCCTCCGCTGTGGTCGGTTTTATGCGCACTTTTGGCATTGATGAACCCATGGGCTGTTATGATGATTTAGAGGCGGCCGACACGTTTGTATTGTGGGGCTCTAATATGGCGGAGATGCATCCCATCTTATGGTCGCGCCTAACCGACCGCCGATTAGCCAATCCTCACGTTAAAGTCCATGTATTGTCCACTTTTCAACACCGTAGTTTTGAACTGGCTGATAACGGTATGGTTTTTACTCCTCAGTCTGATCTCGCAATTCTCAATTATATTGCTAACTACATCATTCAAAAAGATAAAGTAAATTGGGATTTTGTAAATAAACACACGGTATTTAAGCGCGGCACCACCGATATAGGCTATGGTTTACGGCCCGAACACCCTTTGCAGCAAGCCGCGAAAAATCCAGACAGTGGTGCCATGTCTGACATGACATTTGAAGAATACAAACGCTTTTTGTCCGAATATACCCTAGAAAAGGCGGTGGAACTTTCTGGCGTACCCGCTGAAAAGCTAGAAGCTTTGGCACAATCCTATGCTGACCCAAATCAAAAAGTAACTTCATTTTGGACCATGGGTTTTAACCAGCACACGCGTGGTGTTTGGGCGAATAACTCGGTCTATAACATACATTTATTGACAGGTAAGATTTCAGAGCCGGGCAACAGTCCATTCTCACTAACGGGTCAACCTTCTGCCTGTGGCACTGCGCGTGAGGTTGGCACGTTTGCACATCGTTTGCCGGCTGATTTAGTTGTTACTAACCCTAAGCATCGTGCCACTGCGGAAAAAATTTGGAAACTGCCTGAAGGCACCATTCCTGCGCAACCTGGCTATCACGCGGTGCTGCAAAATCGCATGTTAAAAGACGGTAAGTTAAATGCTTATTGGGTGATGTGTAATAACAATATGCAGGCCGCGCCTAACATGAATGAAGAAGGGTTGCCCGGCTATCGAAATCCAGAAAATTTTATTGTTTGCAGCGACCCTTATCCAACGGTTACCGCGCAAGCCTCTGATCTGATTTTGCCTACGGCGATGTGGGTCGAAAAAGAAGGAGCCTACGGCAATGCTGAGCGTCGTACCCAGTTTTGGCATCAACAGGTGGAGGCTCCGGGCGACGCTAAATCGGATCTGTGGCAATTAATGGAGTTTTCTAAACGTTTTAAAGTGGAAGAAGTGTGGCCGCAAGCGTTGATTGCAAAGCAGCCGGAACTGCGAGGTAAGACCTTATACGATATTTTATATCGTAACGGCAATGTTGATAAATTTGGTTTAGATGAAGTGCCAGAAGCACGTTTAAACGACGAAGCTCGCCATTTTGGTTTCTATGTCCAAAAAGGATTGTTTGAAGAATATGCAGCGTTTGGTCGAGGTCATGGTCATGATTTAGCGCCATTTGATATGTATCACCAAGCTCATGGTTTACGCTGGCCCGTGGTGGATGGCAAAGAAACCTTGTGGCGTTACCGTGAAGGTTATGACCCTTATGTCGGCAAAGGTAAGGGGGTTGATTTTTACGGTAAACCTGATGGTAAGGCGTTTATTATTGCCACGCCATTTGAGCCAGCTGCGGAAGCGCCAGATCAAGAGTTTGACCTATGGTTAAGCACAGGTCGTGTATTAGAGCATTGGCATTCAGGCTCAATGACACGTCGCGTACCTGAGTTGTATCGCGCCTTTCCTGATGCGGTGATCTTTATGCATCCCAACGATGCAGAAAAACGCAATTTACGTCGTGGTGATGAAATTATAGTGAGTTCGCGCCGCGGTGAATTGCGCTCTCGTGTGGAAACCCGCGGCCGTAATCGCCCACCCGAAGGCTTAGTCTTCATGCCTTGGTTTGATGCCAAGCAGTTGACTAATAAATTAACGCTAGACGCCACCGATCCGTTATCAAAAGAGACGGATTATAAAAAGTGCGCGGTCAAAATTGTTAAAGCCTAATCAAGCTTAAGGTGGAGAGTAAAATATGAGAAAACAAACAATAGCGGCATTATGTATTATTGGCGCCAGTGCTTTGTTAAGTGCAACGGCCTTAGTTAGCGCTGAAACTGACGCTCAACAAGCCGAAACTGTAGTAACCAATAATGGTGGTATCACTTCGTTACGAGGCAACGTTGAGCTCAACACGCAACAGCAGCCAGAAGAATTAAAGAAAGTTATTACCGATCGTGACCCGATTAGTCGTCAATATGTGCACCAGCCGCCTGTGATCCCACATTCAATTCGACACTACGAAGTCGACCTTAATGCCAATAAGTGCCTGTCCTGCCATAGCTGGAAAAATGCACCTGAGTCGGGTGCAACCAAAATCAGCCCGACCCATTTTGAAACGCGGGAAGGGATGACCTTGTCTGATGTATCACCAAGGCGGTATTTCTGTTTGCAATGTCATGTGCCACAAGCCGATGCCAAGCCTTTGGTTAAAAATAATTTTAAACCTGTGGATGCCCTTAAATAGTGGTCAATCATTACAACGTTGATAGGGGGTATTATGTTTAAAAAATTAATGGCATGGTTAAGTCATATCTGGTTGCTGATGCGCTCGCCTAGTTCGGCATCATTAGGCTTCATTCTCTTTTTAGGTTTTTTTGGCGGTATCATTTTTTGGGGCGGCTTCAATACTGGGATGGAAGCGACGAATACCGAAGCATTTTGTTCTAGCTGTCACGCACCGATTGTTGAAGAGATTAAAGAGACAATTCACTATTCAAACCGCTCTGGTGTACGGGCTATTTGCTCTGATTGTCACGTACCGCATAATTGGACAGATAAGATGATCCGTAAGGTTCAAGCCAGTAAAGAGCTGGTGGCTTTTGCCATGGGCACTATTGATACGCCAGAGAAGTTCTATCAACGTCGTCGTCATTTGGCCGATCGTGAATGGGCCCGAATGAAAAAGAACAACTCGCAGGAGTGTCGTAATTGCCATGAATTTGCCTTTATGGATTTTTCAGAGCAAGGTCAGCGGAGCGTGAAAATGCACTCAACAGCCCTTGCTAATGGCGATAAAACCTGTATCGATTGTCATAAAGGTATCGCTCATAAATTACCCGATATGACAGGTGTAGAGGGTTGGCATTAACGGCTTAGCTTTTTATTTTATAAAACTAAGAGGTTAACTATGCAGTGGCCATGTTCAGACATCAGCGTGATCATTCTCGCGGGAGGTTGCTCAAGTCGTATGGGGCAAGATAAAGCCCTACTGATGCGAGAGGGTAAAACCCAGCTGCAGCACTGTGTTGAGTTAGTCCAACATATGGGATTTAGAGAAGTAAAAGTTAGCGGTCAATATCAGGGGGTTTCGTGCTTACCTGATTTGCACCCAAATACAGGCCCTTTAGCTGGTATTGAATCGGCGTTTAAATATGCAGCAGCTGCTAATGGCGCCTTACTCATTTTTCCTGTTGATATGCCTTTACTTTCTAAAGCTGAGATTCTCGCCCTTGTTGAGGGCTCGGATCAGCACGGAGCTTACTATAGTGATGCCTTATTTCCATTGCTATTACCATTGAATCAAGCGCTAGAAGATTGTTTGGGAGAAATGTTTAATCAAGACGACCCTAAAAAGCGCTCTTTATATCAATTGCTTAAACGCGTAAACTGCAAAAAGATAACGCCAAACCCGCAACAAAGAGAGCGGTTAGGAAATGCAAATACGCCGACGCAATGGCGACAACTTACACAATCCAGTGAACCGTTTACCTAGCCTCAACGCGGAGCCTTATCGGTAGGCATGGTCTGTATTCTTATCCCGTTTTGATTGAAGTAAACCACACTTATAGAGTTCTTAATTGAGGGCATTAAGCCCTGTTTATCAAGGAAAATTACATGGGTCACGCAGAAAAAACCTTTGAAGCTGCCAATATTGCAGTACTTACCGTGTCTGATACTCGCACCGAAGAAAATGATACTTCTGGGGCTTACTTAGTTGATGCATTAAAAACGGCAGGTCATAACTTGATGGCGAAAGAAATTGTCATTGATGATAAATATAAAATTCGCGCGGTGGTGTCTGAGTGGATTGCAGATGAAGCGATCAGTGTTATTTTGATCACTGGTGGCACTGGTTTTACTGCACGCGATACCACACCAGAAGCCGTGTCCATCTTGTTCGATAAGCAAATTGAAGGTTTCGGCGAGTTATTTCGTCATGTGTCCTTTGAAGAAATTGGCACTTCCACCATACAAAGTCGTGCTCTGGGTGGTTTTGCTAATCGCACTGTTATTTTCTGCATGCCGGGCTCGACTAATGCCTGTAAGACCGCTTGGACCAAAATTCTTGCCTCGCAGTTAGACTCACGCTCTAAGCCGTGTAATTTCATGCCCCATATTGGCGTTTAGTGTCGTGAAAGCATCAATGACAGATTTTACCCATATTAACCAACAGGGTGATGCACATATGGTAGATGTTACTGAAAAATCGGTAACACAACGCCAAGCCATTGCAGAAAGCTATATTGACATGTCGGCCGATACCCTAGCGCTTATTTTATCTGGGCAGCATCATAAAGGCGATGTGTTTGCCACTGCAAGGATTGCTGGGATCATGGCGGCCAAGAAAACCGCTGACTTGATCCCCTTATGTCATCCATTGGCGTTAACCAAAGTTGAAGTGGAGATTATTCCTGAGCCAGAACTGAATCGGGTACGAGTGCAAGCGTTGTGTAAGTTATCAGGTAAAACAGGCGTTGAAATGGAAGCGTTAACGGCGGCTTCCATTGCAGCATTAACCATCTATGATATGTGTAAGGCCGTGCAAAAAGACATGGTGATTTCGCAAACGCGTTTACTTGAAAAGCAGGGCGGAAAGTCTGGACACTTTAAGGGAAAATATGATTAATGTTGTGTTTTTTGCCAAATTACGTGAAAGCTTAGGCATTGAAAGTATCCAACTCGATACTAAGGGCATTGAGACGGTAGAGGATGTATTGCAGACGTTATATCGTCATCACCCTAGCTGGAAAGGGGAGTTAAGCCAAGGGCCATTATTGGTGGCAATTAATCATGATATGGCGCGCTTAACCAGTGCCGTTAAAGCCGGCGATGAAGTTGCCTTTTTCCCACCGGTGACAGGTGGTTAAAGGGGAGGAGTATGATACGAGTACAAACGCAAGATTTTGACATTAACCATGAATATAAGCTGCTGGCGAGTAAATCGGAAGCCGGTGCGATAGTGACTTTTGTCGGTCTTGTTCGGGAAATGAACCTTGCCAAAAAAGTCACAGCCTTACATTTAGAGCATTACCCAGAGATGACGGAAAAAAGCTTGCGTAAAATAGTGCAGCAAGCAAAACAGCGCTGGGATTTAATTGATGTTACCTTGATCCACCGTGTGGGCACTTTGGGCCTTAATCAGCAAATTGTATTTGTTGGGGTAAGTAGCCAACATCGTGGTCAGGCTTTTGCTGCTTGTGAATTTATCATGGATTTTCTAAAAACACAGGCGCCATTTTGGAAAAAAGAACATACCGAGTCAGGAGAGCTCTGGCTTGATGCCAATGACAAAGATATGGCTGCTGCTAAGCGTTGGCAGCGCTAACTGGGATTGAAATTGCTAGGGGCTCTCAAGCCCCTGATGGTTTAAGTTAGTTTAAATAATCACTAAATACTTCAATGGTGACGGTTTCCCCCGCAGCTACATTGCCGCGCGCTTGCTCTAGTATGACAAAGCAGTTCGCCTGGCTCATGCCACTAAATACACCAGAGCCTTGGCCACCTGTGCTGCTCACAGTTAGTTTTCCATCGTCATTAACTTGGTAAATACCGCGCTGAAAATCAGTACGTCCAGGTACTTTTTTAAAGCCATGAGTGGTGATAGCCGGAAGGCGCAGGGCTTGTGTTGGTTTCGCCCCTGCCATTTTTGCCATGGTGGGTAATGCTAGTTGCGTTAAGGTCACTAGCGCTGAAACTGGGTTGCCAGGTAGACCAAAAAAGACACTGTCACTGAGTTTACCAAACGCAAAAGGTTTACCAGGTTTGATAGCGAGTTTCCAAAAACCAATTTCACCCAACTGCTCGAGTATGTCTTTGGTGTAATCTGCTTCACCAACCGACACACCGCCGCTGGTGATCACTACATCTGCTTGTTGGTTAGCTTGAAGAAACGTGTCTTTAAGCAGGGCTGGATCATCAGCAATAATACCAAAATCAATCACCTCGACATTCATTTTGCTTAAAATAGCATTAAGGCAGTAACGGTTACTGTCATAAATTTGTCCCTCTTTAAGGGCTTGATCCACATGCTTCAATTCGTCGCCGGTAGAAAAAATAGCTACTTTAAGGGGTTGGTACACATTCACTTTTGCAATACCAAGGGAAGCGAGCAAAGGAATGTCGCGGCTACGTAAAGTGTGTCCTGCCTCGAATATACGCTGGCCAGCAGTGATGTCTTCGCCGCGCAAACGAACATTTTGTCCTTGGCGAACATTGGCTTGAAATTGAATGAATGAGCCATTTATTTGTGTATTTTCTTGCATTTCAACGCTATCAGCATCCTCAGGTAAAGGTGCCCCAGTCATGATTCGAATACAGCCTCCTTTGGGGATATCGCCTCTAAACGGCGCTCCCGCAAATGACTTTCCGACTAGAGTGAGCTCAGTATTATTGTTTAAGTCGGCCGCTCTGAATGCATATCCGTCCATTGCTGAATTATTAAATGGCGGAACATATACCTGTGAAATAACGGCTTGTGCAAGGGTAAAGCCAATGGCTGATTGGATCGGCTGTGTTATTTGCTCGCAACAAGGTTCAACCGCGTCTAACATTTGCGTTAATGCATCTGCTATGGGTTTTAGGCCGGGGGTATCACAACATCCCATCTGGTGCTCCTTCTGTTTATGTCGATTGACTCTCATTATGCTATTGAATGCCCCTAAGAATAAGCTTAAGAACAATAAAAAGTGAAATGTCTGGCTATACTTAAGTCATTACTTACCTTAGAGGTAATGTGCATGACAGTTAAATTAGCCCCGCAAACTCCAGAGCAAGTGGCAAAAGCTCAGACCACTAAAGGGATTGAGGATGAAAAAAGCGACATCAATCAATCCAAACAAGACTTAGATGCGTATTTAGACAATCTACTGGAAGATGTTTTTAGCCAATTACCGGGCAGTTGATGTTGCAATTGCGGCAAAAAACCTCTATTTATGCCGATATATTTGCTAAAGGATAAAATGGATGTCTGTCACAAACCAAGCGGCGTTAGTGGTTCGCGATGCGTTAATTAGCCGAGGTTTAGAAACCCCAGTGGTTGAAAATGGGTTAAGTAACAGTGATAAAAAACAGAAAATAGAGCAACACTTTGGCGACATAATGGCATTGATGGGGCTGGATTTAGGCGATGACAGCTTGGCCGAAACGCCGCGTCGTATTGCAAAAATGTACATTGACGAGATATTTTCTGGCTTAGATTACGAAAACTTTCCCAAAATCACCGTTATCGAAAATAAGATGAAAGTTGATGAAATGGTGCAAGTGTCTGACATTTCATTAACCAGTACCTGTGAGCATCACTTTGTCACTATCGATGGCCGCGCCACGGTGGCTTATATCCCCAAAACGAAAGTGATTGGCCTGTCTAAAATTAACCGCATCGTGCGCTTTTTTGCCCGTCGCCCGCAAGTACAAGAGCGGCTAACCCAGCAAATTTTATGCGCTTTACAAGCATTGTTAGAAACAGACAATGTTGCCGTTTCTATTGATGCGGTGCATTACTGTGTTAAAGCGCGCGGCGTACAAGATGAATCAAGTCATACTCGCACTACGTCCTTAGGTGGCAATTTTAAATCTAAACCTGAAACCCGTCAGGAATTTTTGCAAGGTATTCGCTAAATGAATGACGTGACAGTTAAACCACGAGTGGTGATCCGCTATTGCACTTTATGTCGCTGGTTACTGAGAGCTAGCTGGATGTCGCAAGAGCTGTTATCGACCTTTGCTGACGATCTCGGTGAAGTGGCATTAGCGCCAGCCGAAAAAGGCGAGTTTAAAATTTATGTTAATGATCAGCTGATTTGGTGCCGAGTGCGGGATGAAGGTTTCCCTGAAGCCAAAATTTTGAAGCAGCGCGTGCGTGATGTGCTATTCCCGGAGCGAGATTTGGGCCACAGCGATAGATAACCCGAAACGAAATTTTACCGTCAAGCAAATTCTATCGGGTTAGGGTTGGCTTAAACAGAACCGGGGGCGAGGTAGGATCTCCCCGAGCTGCGGTCATTGCCACTCGGGGAAATAATCAATTCACTTCTGCAGGCTCAGGTAAGTGCGCGTTGATGTAACGCTGGCGTTTATTGGCTTTTAGCTGCGCTAAATCCACTAACACTAAGCCATCAATACAGTTATTAAAATCTGGATCGACGCCAAAGTCTAAAAACTTTACGCCGCCGGGATCGCATACTTCACTGTATTGTTTGTATAAAGTTGGGATGGCGGTGCCCATGTTGTCTAACACGGCTTTGAGGGTAATAAAGTCTTGTTTGTAATCATTGCCGACAAACTCAACGCTTAAGCTGGTCAATAAATTTTCAGGCACTTGGTATGGCACTTTAGCAGTTGCCATACCTGACTCTGCCGAGAAATATAATTGGTAAAAGTAGATTAATAAGTCTTTGGCATTTTTTGGCAAGCTGTCACTGATACTAACAGGGCCAAATAGGTAACGATATTGTGGATGTTTGGCAATAAACGCGCCGATACCGAGCCAGAGATAATCTAAGCTACGGCGACCCCAATATTTAGGCTGGACAAAGCTGCGTCCTAGCTCAAGGCCTTGAACGAGGTAGGGCTTCATTACTTCACCATAGTGAAACAATGATTGACTGTACAAGCCATCGTCGCCTTGCGCTTTGATAATTTCTGCCGCCTTGGCAAAGCGATAAGCACCGGCTATTTCTAACTCGTCAGCATCCCATAAGATTAAATGCAGGTAATGGCTATCATAATGGTCAATATCGCGCTTGGTTCCCGTGCCTTCGCCCACGGCGCGAAATGAAACCTCACGTAAGCGACCTAATTCGCGCAGCACTGGTGAGCTGTCGCTGTGTTTGTATAAATAAATATGTTTGTTGTCGGGGGTTGTGCCTAATTTTTCACAGCGCTCAACCGCTTGCTTTAAGGCTATTCGTGGTTCGGGATGAGCTATCGGGGTTTCGGTTCTAAAATAGCCATTTTTGCCTTTAGCAAGTCGATAGGTTTGCTTTTGCAGTAACTTAACTTTGGCGCTAGTGGATATTTGATCCCCTTGGTAGCTGTCATAAGGCACCATCTTGCCTACGGTCATTTTTACCGTATTAGCATTTTGCTTAAACATTTCTTTTACCAGTAATAAGGTTGCCAGCGGCTTGTACAGCATTGACGTGCCATAAAACAGTGCGGAATTACGCGCTTGAATATGAATAGGCAGGATAGGCGCTTGGGCGCGACTGGCCATGCGTAAAAAACCGCTATTCCATTTTATGTCTTTAATACCAGTTGGGCGCAGGCGTGACACTTCCCCTGCTGGAAAAATAATTAACGCGCCGTCTTGTTGTAAATGATTATGGATGTTTTGCAGGTTTTCCTTCACCGTTAAGCCGTTCATGTTGTTCACCGGCAGCAGCGTGGGTTGCAGTGGCTTAATCGACATTAATAGCTCATTGGCAACCACTTTTACATCGGGGCGAATGCGGTGGATAAATTGCAATAATGCTAAGCCATCGAGTGAGCCAATAGGGTGGTTAGCAACAATCACCACTTTGCCGGTTACAGGGATCCGCTCTATTTCTCGTTCGGTAGTGCGATAGCTAAAGTCGAAGTAGTCTAATACCTTCTCAACAAAGTCAAAACCAGTGAGGTGCGGGTAGAGTTGACCAAATTCAATAAATTCCTTCTCGTGTAATAAGCGGCGTAAAAAATAAGTCACTGGCTTACGTAGCCAAGGCTTATCAGTAATTTGAGGAAAATGTTGGTTTACCACTTGGTCGACTGAAAACATAGATCATCCTTAACAGTTAGGCTGGCTTGAGCCCTGAAAAGGTGTTGTCATCTAGGAGCTCAATAGCTCAAAAATAAGCTGGATATGTGACAGTGCGTTGGCAGAAATGTGTCGTAAAGGTGACGATGCAGACGTTTGCGAAAAACGTGTTAATTAAAGGATAAAAAAATACCCAGCTAGGCTGGGTATGTGTTCGATGGTATCGCGTTTGATTAAGCGAAGTTTGCTGCAGCAAATTCCCAGTTAACCAATGCCCAGAAACCTTTTAGGTAATCAGGACGAACGTTACGGTAATCGATGTAGTAAGCGTGCTCCCAAAGATCCACAGTTAGGATTGGAGTAACACTTGCGTCTGTTAGCGGCGTTGCTGCATTAGACGTGTTTACGATAGCTAGGCTACCGTCAGCATTTTTAACTAACCAAGTCCATGAAGAACCAAAGTTGTTTACTGCTTTGTCGTTTAGCTCAGCTTGGAATTTTTCGAAAGAACCAAAGCTTGCATCAATTGCGGCAGCTAGTGCGCCAGTTGGTTGACCGCCACCGTTAGGGCTTAAACAGTTCCAGTAGAACGTGTGGTTCCAAACTTGAGCAGCGTTATTAAAAACACCACCTTCAGAAGTTTTAACGATCTCTTCTAGAGATTTGTTAGCAAGCTCTGTACCTTCAACTAGGCCATTTAGCTTAGTTACGTAAGTTTGGTGATGCTTACCGTAGTGGTAAGACAACGTTTCAGCAGAAATATGTGGTTCTAATGCATCTTGTGCATAAGGAAGTGCTGGAAGTTCAAAAGCCATTTTTATTCTCCATTGCTCGTTATCCCTCTGTTTTGTATCAGAGGTTGTTGAATTTTACGCAAACACTTTAGCCTTTTTTGCGACATTGATCTAGATCAACGTGACGCCTAGTGGGCTTTTCTTTAGAATACGTATTATCAGGTGGGTTGAAACAAAGACCCTATTTAATTTACGATTTTTTGTGGTGCGCCTTTAGGGTAGACTATATAAAAATTATGCAGTGTGAGGATAGTATGGAAACCTTAGAAAAGATCAAAAGCCAAATCAGTGAAAACACCATCTTGTTGTACATGAAAGGCTCCCCGAAATTTCCAAGCTGTGGCTTTTCCGCGCAAGCATCTCAAGCACTGATGCAGTGTGGTGAGCAATTTGCTTACGTTGATATTTTACAAAACCCAGACATTCGTGCTGAGTTACCAAAATACGCAAACTGGCCTACTTTCCCACAACTTTGGGTTGAAGGTGAGCTAGTGGGTGGTTGTGACATTATTCTAGAAATGTTTCAACAAGGTGAGCTACAGCCCCTTATTAAAGAAGCTGCGGCTAAAGCAGCTCCTGAAGGCGAAGCCGCTGACGCATAATGGTTTAAAGCGCAAATATAAAGGTATCCTAACTGGATACCTTTTTTTATGTCTTAATTTTATGCCTGATTTAATGGAGCATTACAGGATCATGGCAGCAATCCAACCAAAGACCAGAAGTGGAATATTATAGTGAATAAAGGTGGGTACCACGGTATCCCAAATATGATCGTGTTGGCCGTCGGCATTTAAACCTGAGGTTGGGCCTAAGGTTGAGTCAGATGCGGGTGAGCCTGCATCACCGAGAGCAGCGGCGGTACCCACTAATGCCATAGTGGCCATTGGCGAAAAGCCAAACTGAATGCACAAAGGCACATAAATGGTCGCGATAATGGGAATAGTTGAGAATGATGAGCCAATGCCCATGGTGATCAATAAGCCAACAATTAACATCAGCATTGCCGCTAAGCCTTTATTTTCGCCAATCATTGAACCAATAGAGCTTACTAATGTTTCCACGCCGCTGGTGGCCTTAATTACTGCTGCAAAGCCTGCAGCTGCAATCATAATAAAGCCGATCATCGCCATCATGCGCACACCTTGAGTAAAGGCATCTTGGGTTTCTTTAAAGCGGATCACGCCGCCTAAGGTAAAAATAGTAAAGCCAGCGAGCGCACCGAGAATGATCGAATCGGCATAAAGCTGCAGGGTAAGTGCTGTTACAATGGCAACCAGCGCGACCCCAATATGGCCCGGTTTAAAAGTTTTGTTTTCTGGCTCAGCGGCTAGAATTTTTTCCAGCGAATATTCACGGGGTTTACGATAAGACACGAACAAGGCTACTAATAAGCCTAATACCATGCCTGCTACCGGTAATGCCATCGCCAGCGGTAAATCTGATGCCTCTGCGGTTAAGCCGTTACTGGTTAGATTAGCAAGCAAAATATTGTTTAAGAAAATGCCGCCAAATCCCACCGGTAATAACATGTAAGTGGCGGTTAAACCTAAAGTGATCACACAAGCCACCGCGCGGCGGTCAATATTAAACTGCGCCATCACATGGAGCAAAGGCGGGATCAAAATAGGAATGAACGCAATATGCACCGGCACTAAGTTTTGCGAGCTGATAGACACCAACAAAATAGCGGAGAACAACACGGTTTTAAACCAAAAAATATTATTGCTGGTGGTGGTACCGCCAAAGGTATTAATCACTTTTTGCGCCAGTAGGTCGGTAATGCCTGAGCGAGAAATAGCCACCGCAAACGCGCCAAGCATGGCATAGCTTAAGGCAATGGTTGCGCCGCCGCCTAAACCACCATTAAAAGCGCTAATGGTTTCCTCAATAGAAAGCCCACCCACCAAGCCGCCAACAATGGCGCTTAAGGTAAGGGATATTACTACGTTGATCCTAAGTAAACTGAGTATCAGCATTAAGCTGACAGCGATAACAACCGCATTCATTAGTAGATGTCCTTGTGTTTGTTGTGTTTGTTCGAAAGAAGTTAGCGCTGTCGCTCTACGGCTACTTTGCTAGCGGTGGGCATATTAACAGATAAAAACACAGGGATTTTGATTTATTATGCAATAGTTGACTATTCTCAAGTGTTTTTATGGTGGGAGTGGGTGGTTGTTGTCGCTAGAGGTTAGGGTTAGTTAGGATTTACTTGGGCTTGGGCTGTTATGAGTTTACAGTTGTCGCATAACATTATTCGTTGCCGTTTTGTCGGAATATAACAGCGAAGGCCCTACGAAGCCGATAATTGATTGTTTACTATAGATAAAAAGGATGTAAATATTGTGGATATGTTTTAGACGCCGTTTTGGGGGCGTTTTATCACCCCATTATGGGATCTAAGAAGCTGTTAGCTGGTCGAGGTAACCGTGAGCAAATTTGGAATCTCCACAATAAATAGTATCAGTTCTTTTACTATTTGGCTGATTGTTGGTTTGCTAATTTCAAGCAACTGGCAAGGTGTATTGTTGTCTTTGATATTTGTTTTATTGCCTATAAGTTGTTTGGTGTTTTGGCGAAGTTATGTATTAAGTGAACTTCTGTTAAGTGGTAAAGCATCATTAAAATTGTATGCCTTCGACGGCTTTAAATGGGGCATCATTTTTAGCTGTGTATTTTTTACTTTTACAATATCGTCAAAAGTTATGGCTGCAGGCTCTGCTTTAATGGGGGCTAGTTTTAATGATATAGCTTTTTATGTGTTTATGTTTGCAATACCAACTACGTTTGTAATGGGCTTAGTTGGCATGTTCCACAGTATGTTATTTTACGGCTTAAATCGCATGCTTATAACCAGCTAATAAGCACTTAATCGTACTAAAACAGTGAGTTAGGTTTCGCTTCGCTACACATTTTAACCCACTGTTTTAGTCCGATTAAGTGGGCGTTAGCAGACAATCAAGTATGAATATTGAAATAGAAAACTATTGGGAATTGTTGGCTTTACATAAGTCCTTAATGGCCGTTAAATTTGATCAAAATTCATGTTTGCGTGAGGCTCAAGGGTCGCCCTATACGGGCAGCTTGGCATTTAAAGTGTTTGATCAATTGGTAGCTGCAAGCAATGAAAAGCAAGCTGCGGATTGGATAAAGTGGCAAGAGGCTGATGATTCTCGTATAGAAACACAGTTACTACACAAGCATATAAAAGAATCTGAGTGGTGGGCGGATTCAGATCAAAGTCAAAAGGAAAAGTATGTTCGTGATTTTATGGCTCCTCTAATTCTTAACGAGCAGGTGTTCAATGAAATCACCAAAAACTGCTAACAAACCAATTATTCCGACCTCAACTCGCTGCGCTCGTTTCGGCGGCATATTGGGGCGTTAGCTTACCGGTGGTAATATGAGTTCAAATGATTACATTAAGAATATCCGTAGTAAAATCGGTAACTCCACTTTAATGATTCCAAGTGTTGCAGCTGTCATTTTCAACGATAAGAATGAAATAATTCTTCAAGAAAAAAGTAATGAACCTTGGAGCCTTCCTGCTGGTATGATCGATCCTGGTGAATCCCCTAGAGAGGCAATTATAAGGGAAGTTCGAGAAGAAACGGGCTTAATGGTAAAACCAACTAAAGTTTTAGGTGTTTTTGGTGGCAAAGAGTTTTCTTATACATACCCTAATGGCCATCAAGTTGAATACACCATTATATTGATGTTGTGTGAGAAAGTTAGTGAAGAAACAAGTAGCGAGCCTCTCGACAGTGAAACTGTTTCTTTAAAATATTTTTCTAAAGAATCAATGCCACAACTCGCACTTCCTTATCCTCTTGAAGTACTATTTAATGAAATATCCGATTCACTTATAAAATAAAGCTAACAAGAGACTATGGCGTCAATCGTTATTTTTAAACTTTTGGCGCTTCCCACATAACACCGTCTCTTAACATCGAATTGAGCGTGATAACCATCTTCCTGATACAAGCGATGATGGCTACTTTCTTCGGTTTTCCGGCCGCCACAAGGCGTTGGTACGTTGCTTTAAAAACAGGGTTTGATTGAATAGCAGACATCATTGCCATGTATAAAACGGTTCGCACTTGATGTCGTCCACCTTGTATTTTTCGTTGTCCTTTATAGCGACCACTTTCCTTATTCATGGGGGCGACCCCGACTAATGAACTGGCTTCTTTGTTGCTGATATAGCCTAGCTCTGGCAGGTTGCTGATGATGGATGCCGCGGCAATTTTACCAATGCCTTTCATGCTTTGCAGGATGGTGTTTTTGGCCTGATATTCTGGGCAAGACTCAATGAGTTTTACTATGTTTGCCTCTATCTTTACAATTTGATTTTTGAACACGGTTAAGATGGGTTTGATGGTCACAGCGAGCGCTTTAGGGAGAATTTGAAGACGGTTTTTCTCCATGGTTTGCATTACCAGTAGTTGATTTCTTCTTGCGACCAAATCGCTCATAGACTGCATAACGGCGGGCTTTAAGGTTGATAGTGCTGGTTGAATGGCCTCACCATAATGCGCGATGAGTTGAGCGTCTAGTTTGTCAGTTTTTGCTTTTTGGCCAATGGCGCCAGCAAAGCGTTTAATGTGAATGGGGTTGGCGATAACAAACGGTAAATGGGCTTCGGCGCAAGCCACAATAAATGGCATTTCAAGGCGACCTGTGGCTTCAATAACGATGCGATTGGGTTGGTGTTTTTTAATGGTTTTGACAGCCTCTTTAATGCCTTTTTCATTATTGGCAACAGTGAAATAGATGTCGAGGGGACGAATATAAATATCGAGTTGAAACTTGCCTGTATCGACGCCGATGGTAATATTTTGATTAGTTTTAGAATTCATAATAAGCTAACTCTTGCTTGCAAATGCGGGTTAGAGACCCAGTAGACTATTCGAGTATTTTGCTTGGAGTCCTTTGTCGCGTTCGTTCTTGTTATCGGTCTCTCAATGGAGGAGCCATCATTTAATCGAACTACGACAAGGAAAGCGTTAGTTGCAGCTAACGCCTGGGTCTCACATTACCCGAAACTGGATGTAAAGGGTCAATTAGGTGGGTTAATTATCCATACAAGGCATTTAAACGGAACAAAAACAGTGGGTTACGTTTCGCTTCGCTACACATTTTAACCCACTATTTTTGTCCGCTTAATGCGGCGTTGAGGCTGTAGAATTTCTCTTTTTTAAGAAATATAGCCTGTTTTATGGGTTCAAAATGCATTACCTTTTGTTTTAAAAGCGCTTAGGATTGATTGCAGGGCCCCGTTTTTTAGTCAAATCTGGCTGTTGGAGTTATTCTACAGTCTCGTTAGCAGTACAGGGTAAGTATGTTCAACTTAATACGTAACAATGAACTTGAACTACAACTTGATATTTCTGGTGTCGAAGACCACTTACCATCAATTGCATTTGACATTGTTGTGTCATGGGATATGCCATACCAAAAAATTAACTTTACGCTTAAAGAATGCTGGTTTGAGTGTGAAGAGTGGGATCGATTTGAAGAGTCAATATCTCAGTTGATAGAGCAGGACTCTGGCTCTGTTACGTTAAAGGATATGAGTGAGAATCCAATAATATCATTTACCAAGACACATTCAGAACTACTCACGATAATTCAGTCTAAAGATACTTTAGGAGTTGGTGAATTCTCACTCAGAGCAAAAAGTTTCTCCATTGAGTTAACTGAAGTTTACAATAAAACTAAACAGCTTGATAAATGGTGGTAAGTACTGCTAACAAGGCCGTTAAACCAAGGACACAAAACAGCAGGCTTGTGCTCCTTCGTCGCCAATTTTAGCCTGCTATTTTGTGCCGTTTACGGCAAGCGTTAAATGTCTATGGAAGATAAATACCAAAAATTTTTGAAATTCCTGTTCGATCGAGAAGAATCACAAGAAGATTGGCGTTTTGACTATGAATTAGAGGAGCCTCGCCTTACTGAATCAGAAGTGATTCTCTTTGTCCGTCGAATGCTCGAAAACTACGAATCAGATATAGCGCAGTATTCCGACTGGCAACTTGGCAAGGGTGTTGATTATATTTTCAACAATAGTTGCTCGGATATTTCGTTCGTTATACGCGATGGTAAAATTCCAGTTGAGGAGAAGGTTTCAGTTATTCTTGCTCTAAAAGTGTTTTTTAAGAAATGTCTAAATGAGCGCTGTGTGCCGTCGCTGGGGCACTTGTCAGAAGAAGGAAATGAGCTTAATCATTTTTGTTATATGGTTTGGGATACTACGCCTCTTACCTATTGCGAGCAGAGCAGTAGCAAAGATGAAATATACAGAGCAGTTGCAGAAGTAATGGAATACTCATTAACGTTATCAAACGTGGCGTGCATTGAAAGCGGATTGCATGGGTTAGGTCACTTGCACGGATATTTCGAAAACGCATCAAAGATAGTGAGAAATTATATCAAAAAGAGTTCGGTAACCGACTCACGTTTAATAAAGTATGCTAAAAATGCTGAAATTGGGTATGTTCAGTGAAATTTAACACATATGAGCCTCCCGGCCGTCAATAGGTACTAGCTATTTCTTTGGCTGCGTTAGCAGCCAAATTCAAGTCAA
>NZ_JAIBHJ010000027.1 GCF_021278025.1 Motilimonas sp. E26 | reverse complement strand
AGCACTGCTACCGTGGAATATCCGCAAGAACAAGTGATCGCCTAACAATCAAGCCTGCGGAGTATTGAGCGCTTACGCTAATGCTGCACTTTGCGCCAGTTTTGGTTATAAAAATTTTGACGATTTGCAAGCCAATTACGGCGGCGACATGTCGCGATTTTATCATCATGAGAACAGCCGCGATAATTTAATAACTGAGATGTTAGAAAAAGGCTTTGTTAATAATGTAGAGATTAAAGTAGTTCGTGTTGATGGCAGTATTTTTTGGGCGCTATTAAACCTACGTTTATCTAACTTCTATCATAATGAAGACCGCATTATTGATGGCTCAATTGTTGATATTACACAGCGCAAAAAGCAGGAATTACGCTTGCGTTACATGGCCCAGCATGACCAACTAACAGGCTTATATAATCGCCGAAAATTTGAAGAGTGTGTGACTCAAGTAATCACCGGAGAGCAGGAAGGCCACGGTAAAAACATCATTTTTTATTTAGATTTAGACCAGTTTAAAGTGGTAAATGATACTTGTGGCCACAGTGTTGGCGATAAATTACTGCAAAGTTTAACTCGTTTGTTAGTGGCTGAAATCCCTAAAGACCAAGTTCTTGCGCGTTTGGGTGGGGATGAGTTTGGTGTAATGTTAACTAATGCTTTTGTTAATGACGCCATTGAACTAGCAGAGCGACTTCGCTGCGTAGTACAAGATTATCGTTTTGTTTGGGGAGAGCAAGTATTTAGCCTGGGGATTAGTATTGGGATCGTTGCCATTGAAGCAAATATGAAATCGTTTGCCGAAGTTTTAAGTTTTGCCGATACGGCCTGTTATACCGCGAAAGAGCAGGGCCGTAATCGCATTTATTTCTACTCTGAAACCAATAGTATGGTAAGCCGATATCAACAAGAAATGGGTTGGGTGTCTAAATTAAATGATGCATTAGCTCACGATTTATTTGAGCTGGCCTTTCAAACCATTAAGCCATTAACAAAAACGGCTACAGGTGATCACTTTGAAGTATTACTTCGGCTACGCGATGAACAAGGTGATTTAATTGCCCCGAGCGAGTTTTTACCTGCGGCTGAGACGTACAATTTGATTGCTTCTATCGATAAGTGGGTGGTTGAGCATTTCTTTATTTGGATGAATAAGCATCCTGATGTTTATCAAGATATCGAGAAAGCCAGTATTAACTTATGTGGTCAATCCATGGCCGATCGTGACGTTAAAAACCACATCTTGCAGTGTTTTGAGAAATATAAAATCGCGCCAACAAAAATCTGTTTTGAAGTCACAGAAGGGCAAGCGATTCGCGACATCGATCGTACCTTATCTTTTATGGAAACCTTCCGTGAATTAGGTTGCAGCTTTGCACTGGATGATTTTGGTGTCGGCTTCTGTTCATACTCCTACCTCAAGCGCCTGCCCATTGATTATTTGAAAATTGATGGTTCATTTGTACGCGATATATTGGCTGACGAAACGGATTTTGCAATGGTTCGCTCCTTCTCAGAACTGGCCAAAGCTGTTGGCGTTAAGACCATTGCAGAATATGTTGAAAGTGGCTCGATTGAAGAAAAGCTGAGTCTAATTGGGATTGATTATGTACAGGGGTTTGGTATCGCTAAACCACGCTTGTTGCAAGAGAAAACGTTGGCCAAAGCTCATTTAAAACTCAATGAGTAAAGCGGAAATGTTAAATCTTGTTGACCCTAAGGTTAAAAGGCTGACATTCTGATAGTAAGTACACTTAATCTATGTCCTTTCCCCGTAAGAAAGTCGATCATTACTAGCTATATCAAGCAGTTTTCAGTAGTATTTCCCCCTTTATAATCCATAAGAAGCTTAGGGTGACGAGGGACAAATGCAACACCTTGATGAACTGATAGCAACCGCGATAAAAGCGATTGAAACCGTAACTGATGCGGCAGAACTAGATCAGATCCGCGTAGAATATTTGGGTAAAAAGGGCATAATGACTGAGCAAATGAAATTGCTTGGCGCATTACCTAACGACCAAAAACCTGCAGCAGGCCAAGCCATTAATCAGGCAAAACAAGCTATTCAACAAGCCCTTAGTCAACGTAAAACTAGCATTGAGTTGGCAGCATTAAATGAAAAACTCGCTGCTGAAAAAATTGATGTTAGCTTACCTGGCCGTGCGAATTTACCTGGTAACATTCACCCGGTAACACGCACCATCGACCGCATTTGTGAGTTTTTTGGTGAGCTTGGCTTTGAAGTTAAAACAGGCCCAGAAGTTGAAGATGACTACCATAATTTTGATGCGCTAAACATTCCTGCGCACCATCCTGCTCGTGCAGATCATGATACATTTTACTTCAATCCGAAGTTGGTACTGCGCACGCAAACTTCTGGTGTACAAATCCGTACCATGGAAGTTGAAAAACCGCCTATCAGAATTATTTCACCAGGGCGCGTATATCGTAATGATTACGACCAAACTCACACGCCAATGTTTCATCAAGTAGAAGGTTTATTAGTCACAGAGAATGCAAGCTTTGCTGAATTGAAAGGCATTTTGCATGACTTTTTGCGTAACTTTTTTGAAGAAGACTTACAAGTGCGTTTCCGTCCTTCTTATTTCCCATTCACCGAACCGTCTGCTGAAGTTGACGTATTAGGTAAAAATGGTTGGTTAGAAATTCTAGGCTGCGGCATGGTACATCCGAATGTACTTAAATCTGTTGGCATCGATCCAGAAGTTTACTCTGGCTTTGCTTTTGGTATTGGGGTTGAGCGACTAACCATGTTGCGCTATGGCGTGAACGATTTACGTTCATTCTTTGAAAACGACCTACGTTTTTTGAAACAGTTTAAGTAACGGAAAAGGGAAAATCATGAAATTCAGTGAATCCTGGTTAAGAGAATGGGTAAACCCAGCCATCGATACTGACGCGCTATCTGAGCAAATTACCATGGCTGGTCTAGAAGTAGACGGTGTTGAGCCAGTGGCCAAATCGTTTACTAATGTGGTCGTTGGCCATGTGGTTGAATGTGGTAAACACCCAGAAGCAGATAAATTACAAGTGACCAAGATCGATGTGGGTGAAGCAGAGCTTATCGACATTGTTTGTGGTGCTGCAAATTGTCGCCAAGGCCTTAAAGTGGCAGTGGCAAAAGTCGGCGCGGTATTACCGGGCGACTTTAAAATTAAAAAAGCGAAGTTGCGTGGCCAACCGTCAATGGGAATGCTTTGCTCACTTTCTGAGCTAGGCATGGCTGAGTCGTCGGACGGTATTCTTGAGCTGCCAAGTGATGCGCCGATTGGCACTTGTGTGCGTGAGTACCTAGCCTTAGAAGATGTCACAATTGATGTTGATCTAACACCTAACCGAGCTGACTGTTTAGGCATTAAAGGTCTTGCTCGTGAAGTCGGGGTGTTAAATAACCTAGATGTGACAGTGCCGAGTTGGCAAGAAGCTCCCGTCACCATTGAAGATAGTCGCGATGTTGAACTGGTCAATCCTGAAGCTTGTCCGCGTTACCTAGGACGTGTCATTAAAGGTATTAACCTCGCAGCAGAAACGCCATTGTGGATGGTTGAAAAGCTACGTCGTTGTGGCGTGCGCAGTATCGATCCAGTGGTTGATATTACGAACTTTGTGCTACTAGAATTTGGTCATCCGATGCATGCATTTGATCTGGCTAAGATTGAAGGCAGCATTAAAGTACGTTTAGCAAACGAAGATGAGCCACTGACGCTACTTGATGGCAATGAAGTTAAGCTTAACAACGAAACTTTAGTCATTGCTGACAACAGTAAAGCCTTGGCAATGGCTGGTATATTTGGTGGCCTCGACTCAGGTGTAACCAACGAGACGACTGATATTTTCTTAGAGAGTGCATTCTTTGCCCCCTTAGCAATTACTGGGCGTGCTCGTCATTATGGTTTGCATACCGATGCATCGCACCGCTATGAACGTGGGGTTGATCCTGAGTTACAGGCTCAAGCTATGTCACGAGCGACAGCGCTAATTGTAGACATTTGTGGTGGTCAAGTCGGTCCAGTAGTGGAAGCCGTGAGTGAAGCACATTTACCTAAACCAACTCAAATTACACTGCGCCGTGCCAAATTAGACAAGATCATCGGTATTCACATTAACGATCAAACTGTTACAGAAATTCTTGCTCGCTTAGGTTTTAGTGTAGAGGTTCAAGGTGCGGATTGGTCAGTGTCGACACCCACATATCGCTTTGATATGGCCATTGAAGAAGACTTAATAGAAGAAGTCGCGCGAGTATTTGGTTACAACAGTATTCCGAATAAGGCGCCAATCGGTGATTTGTCAATGGCGACACATCATGAAGCCAAGCTGCCATTAGCCCGCTTACGTGATACCTTAGTGGGTTTAGACTACCAAGAAGCGATTACCTATAGTTTTGTTGACCCTAGTCGCCAAGCGTTGCTGTTTCCTGAATCTGATCCATTAGTATTACCTAATCCTATTTCGACAGAAATGTCGGCGATGCGAGTGAGCTTATGGACAGGCTTATTAGATGCGGTGGCATATAACCAAAGTCGCCAACAAAATCGTGTTCGTTTATTCGAATCAGGCTTGCGCTTCATTAAAGACGAAACAGCTGAAAATGGTGTGCTGCAACAGCCAATGCTTGCAGGTGTGATCACGGGGAAAGCCCATGAGGAGCACTGGGACTTGCCTTCACGTCCGGCTGACTTTTTTGACCTAAAAGGTGACTTAGAGGCTGTACTTGAGCTGACAGTTGACCGAAATAGTTTCAGTTTTGAGCCTACTGAGCACAGTGCTCTCCACCCAGGACAAGCTGCAGCGATCTATCGTAGTGGTGTTTTGGTTGGTTATATTGGTGCCATTCACCCGCAATTTGAGAAAAAATTAGGTCTTAATGGTAGAACGATAGTTTTTGAACTAGAGTTAGATAAAGTTGTTAATCGTCAACTACCTGCGGCTAAGCCTGTTTCTAAGTATCCTGCGAACAGCCGAGATATCGCTTTAGTGGTAGAAGAAACAGTCGAATCGGGTAAAATTATAAAATTTATCCAAAAAATTGGCGGAAATCAGTTAGTTGGCGTAAACTTATTCGATGTATACCAGGGTAAGGGTATCGAGGAGGGCTTTAAGAGCCTAGCCATTAATTTGGTACTTCAAGATACTGCGCGTACTCTGGAAGAAAAAGAGATAGCCGACGCGGTTGAGTCAATCGTTGTTGCGGTTAAATCAGAGTTTAACGCTTCCTTGAGGGATTAATCTATGGCGCTAACAAAAGCCGAGATTGCAGAACGTCTTTTTACTGACGTAGGTCTAAGTAAACGCGGTTCAAAAGAGATGGTAGAATCATTCTTTGAAGAAATCCGTAAGTCACTTGAATCGGGCGAACAAGTTAAGATATCCGGTTTTGGTAATTTTGACCTTCGCGACAAAAATGAACGACCAGGGAGAAATCCAAAAACGGGTGAAGATATTCCTATATCAGCACGTCGTGTGGTAACTTTCAGACCTGGTCAAAAGTTAAAATCTCGAGTTGAAGATAGTCAGTCAGAGAATAAATAAACAAAACCGCCTTCGGGCGGTTTTGTTTTTCTGTCTTGATTTCTTGAATGGCGGAAGATAATACCGATTCAACTGGGCTGTAGCCCCAAAGAGCCACCGTTTGATCACACTACGACCATAGTGTGATGTTAATTTTGCGACTTTGTTGCTAATTTGTGGCCAATTGAATAAACATGGTATGTCTATATGCCTGAAATAGATCTAAAGAACTGTCAAAATATTGTAATCCTAACCGGTGCGGGTATCTCTGCTGAGTCTGGCATAAGAACCTTCCGCGCCAAAGATGGTTTATGGGAAAATCACGATATTAATGATGTAGCGACACCTGAGGGGTTTAAGCGTAACCCGCAATTGGTTAATAGTTTTTATAACCAACGCCGAGCACAATTGCAGCAACCTTACATCCAACCTAATCCTGCCCACCTTGCTTTGGCTAAACTCACTGAAGAGTTTAACGGCGAAGTTACGTTAGTCACGCAAAATATTGATGATTTACACGAACGAGCGGGTGTTAATCAGGTAATTCACATGCATGGTGAATTACTTAAAGTGCGCTGTCCAAATACTAACCAAACTCTTGAATGGAAAGGCGATTTATCCGTTGAAGATATGTGCACCTGTTGCCAGTTTCCTGAGCCACTTCGGCCACATGTTGTTTGGTTTGGTGAAATGCCACTGTATCTTGACCGCATTTATAGCCAGTTATCGCAAACCGACTTATTCATTTCTATCGGTACTTCAGGCAGTGTTTATCCTGCGGCTGGTTTCGTTCATGAAGCGGCAAGTCAAGGCGCTCATACCATTGAGGTTAACCTTGAGCCTAGTGAAATTAGCTCGCAATTTAATGAGCTTAGACAAGGTGCCGCTGGCTTGTTAGTACCACAACTGGTAGAAGAAATTTTAGCTGCGGTTAGAATAACTTAATCATATTCTGGCTAATAAAGCGCTTGAAAACATTTATCAGGTAAAATTGTCTATTTTTTCTCTGCGTAAGAGATTGCTAAACAATAATATTGCTCATTATTGCGATTTCCCTTTCACATCTTCGGCACAACCTCTTAAAATGTCCCCCCATGCATTAATAGTGGTTAGGTAATGAGCGAACAAGATAAACCAACACAGTTACAAATTGGCGGCAATTTAACGAACTCTTTAACCCAAGGCTTTAAGTTAGACCTTAAGAATGTATTTGCTGAATCTTTTCAATTAACGTTAAAAAACTTGTCGACCTTGTTGTTGGCTGGATTAGCCGCCGTCGGTTTCATGATGTTGGTTGCCAGTGTTTTAGTTCACGGTGGTGAGTTACTGGGCTTAATTAAAGAGGTGGTTGATGAAGAGGGTAACCCCGTAATTTTTACTAAAGAAATGGTCACTATTGCGCTGTTAATGTCCGTATTTGTTATCCCCTCGCTGATTGCTGGTTTTACTATGATGAGTATTAATCACGTTGTCGGCCTTAAGAGTAAACCATTGATGGTTTTTGATTTTTTTAAATATTTTGGGCCACTCGCCATCGCTTTCGCCGTTCCGAACATGCTCTCCATGTTATTTATGAATTTAGGCTTGGGCTTATTTGCATATTTTCCATCAATTTACATCAGCGCTATTTTTTCCTTGGTTATTCCGCTAATGATAGAGCGCAAAATGTCGGTGATCCAAGCGGTACCACTATCAATTAGGGTGGTTCATAAAGGATTGGGGCAACTGTTTATAATCCATGCGGTTATTAATGTGCTAATGGTGGTAGCGGTGATGACAGTGATTGGCTTAGCCTTTGTGATCCCTTTCGCTTTTACCCTCCAAGCGCTCATCTATCGCGAGGTCTGTGGGATCCGCTTGAGTATTGAAGTAGCTAAAGATAAAGGTGAGTTCAGTGCATAAAATTTTGTCTATTAGCTGCTTATTATTGCTCTCTCAGGCTGCCCAAGGGGCGGAATCAAAAGTTTCTTATGGCGATTTTTACAAACGCTTAGATGTGGTCAATAAACAAGGCTTAACACAAGTTTCACCGGCATTCTTTTTACTGAGCCCCGATGGCACTGGCCCTTGTATTTTAAATGATGCGTATTTACAAACTAACGCTCAAAAAGTAGCAGTAAAGCAGACCATAGATGGCGAGTTAATTTTGCCATTTGATGCTCGGTTAAAGCAGGACAAGGCTGAGCTGGTGATGGACTTTGCTGCGGATGAGCCCAATTGTGCCATGTCGATACAGACTAAGTTGATTAAGCCTATAAGCCAAGTAACGGAAGTCTCTGCACTGTTAGACATCGCCAATGAATTAGAAATGCTTATGAAGGGGCATGCTGGTTTTTGGGGGAAACTTTTTTTGCCTGATTTTAATGGCATTAGTTTACAACTGAGTGATGACTTAGATAGCGACTCAGTGAGCATTGCTGGTGATGATTTCAATGTGGTGAACCATAAAGTCAACTTGACTAAACAATGGCTTGAAGAGCAGGGTGACAAGCCTCTTGAACTGACCTTTCAAGTCATCGATATTAAGCCTTGGTTGGCTAATTAGCAGTACTTTCCTCATGGCTATACGTGTATAGCCAGCAAATGCTTGCTGAATAAGTATTTTGGGGCTGTTTGGTCATATTGTTTGCATGATGAGAGCCGAGTGGAACCTCAGCTTTCGCTCCCTATGCGATGTCAAACAGATTGCCCCTTGCTATTTTCTACCTCCTGTCGACATCATTTTCAACACTGTAATACGCAATACCAAGCGTCTAGCGGTATTTCAACTGTGTTTAAAACACCGTATAATCCGCACTTTGTTAATTCCCTTAGTGTGCCAGCAGCCATGTTTAACGGCCTGTGAGAAGTTGAATGAATCCAAAAGATATACGAAAAGAAACGCTTGAATTTAATAAATTAAACAAGCGTTTACGCAGAAATGTGGGTAATGCCATTGTCGACTACAACATGATTGAAGAAAACGATGTGGTAATGGCGTGTATTAGTGGCGGTAAAGACTCCTTCGCAATGCTGGACATTTTGCTAGCATTGCAAAAATCTGCGCCAATTAAGTTTGAAGTTATCGCTGTTAACCTGGATCAAAAGCAGCCTGGTTTCCCTGAGCACATTTTGCCAGAATACTTTGAGAGCTTAGGGATACCTTATTACATTGTCGACAAAGATACTTATTCAGTAGTTAAAGAAAAGATCGAAGAAGGTAAAACAACTTGTGGTCTGTGCTCCCGTTTACGTCGAGGCACCTTGTACTCTTTTGCTGAGCGCATTGGTGCTACTAAAATTGCGTTAGGCCATCACCTTGATGATATTGTTGAAACCTTATTTTTAAACATGTTTCATGGCGCTCGTTTAAAAGCAATGCCGCCTAAGTTACGCTCAGATGACGGACGAAACGTGGTCATCCGACCTTTAACTTATTGTCGTGAGTCAGATCTCATCGCTTATGCTGAACAAAAGCAATTCCCAATTATTCCTTGTAACTTATGTGGCTCACAAGAGAATCTGCAACGACAAAATATTAAAGGGATGCTGGTTGAATGGGACAAAAAGACACCGGGCCGTGTAGAAAGTATTTTCAAGTCCATTCAAAATATCAGTCCAAGTCAGTTAGCTGATAAAAACATATTCGATTTTGCAAATTTGCCCATCGATCGGGAACAGGACAGAAAAGCATATGCGTTTGAGGAAGCGGTTGTTTCATCATCGAATATTGATGAATCTTTATTTATCGATGTGACTAACGTTTAATTACGGAAAAGGTCAGCATGACTGACCTTTTCATTCACTTATTTAAATTAGTCCATTACTGACTTACTGACTGAGTGGAGAGACGTAATCGTGAGGTTTAAGAGCGAGTAAATCACAATTTAAACTGTCAATTAAATGCTCTGCAGTATTACCAATCAAAGCGGCGCTCAAGCCGGTTCTTCCCACTGTGCCAAGCACCACTAACTCTGCATCCAGCTCTTCGGCAATTTGAGGTATCACATCTTCGGCTAACCCCTCTATTACATGCTGCCTATCAAGGGGAATAGCGTGCTTTTCTCCGTGTTTTTGAAGCATTTGCTGATGACGCTCTTTTATCGCATCGCGATACTCAACGGGATTAAAATCAGGTAACTCAAGTGCGATGTTCATTGGCGTACTGGGGTAGGCATTAACTACACTTACATGAGCATTAATCATTTTTGCAACGTCTAATGCCTCATTGGTTATTTTGTCATTTAATGCCAAGTGTTCGTCATCCTCAGCAGTAGCATTAATTGCAGCTAAAATCGTACCATTTTCAGGCCAATCATGTTTCTTAACCAATAACAATGGCTCTGGGCATTTACGCAGCAGATGCCAATCAGTAGGTGTGAATATGACTGATTGTAATTTAGGGTGGTGGTGTGTTGCTTTAACGACGAGATCGTGGCCGAAGTCTAGCGTTTCCTGAATGATGCTTTCAAAAGGGCGGTTATGCCAAATCACTTTAGTGTCAATCAAAAGGCCTTGATTTCGATAGGGAGCAGCAAGCTCTTCTAACCAATCCATTTGTTGCGCGATAACACTTGAGCGCATGGCTTCTCTTTCTTCAAGAGAAAGCATGGTGGTCATTTCAAATGAAAAATCATAAACCGAGAGGAAAAGCTTCAATTTAGCATTTTCTTCTTTTTGACAGATATAGGCTGCTCGAGATAACGCAGCCTGCTCTTCTTTTGTAGGATCAATAACAACTAAAATATTGCGAAATTTAACCATGGAAACCCTCCGGTTTACTTGATATATAATGTCACGTACTTAGTATAAATCTAGCCTAAAATAATGATTTATGACGGGATAATGATCAATAATTTGGCTTATAAATAAGTTATTCAGCTTTTACTGCGCCTGCGACCTCTGCAAGTTGAGCATGATCGATAATAGTAATGTATTTGCCTTTTACTGCGATCATTTCACTCTTCTGGAAACGGCCAAGTAATCGACTGATCGTCTCAACGGTTAAACCAAGATAGTTACCGATGTCACCACGTGTCATTGATAAGCGAAACTCTCGTGGTGAAAAACCACGCTCTGAAAAACGTTGTGAAAGGCTATAGATGAAAGCACCAAGGCGTTCTTCGGCATTTTTCTTTGATAGCAATAAGATCATCTCTTGATCGCCAACAATTTCATTACTCATCATTCGCATAATTTGCTGACGAAGTTTTGGCATTTGGCCTGACAAATCATCTAGCGTTTCGTAAGGTATTTCACAAATCATCGATGTTTCTAATGCTTGGGCAAAACTAGGGTGGGTACCTGTATTAATCGCATCAAAACCGACCAGATCGCCAGCAAGGTGGAAACCGGTGATCTGCTCATCACCTTGCTCAGTGATGGTATAGGATTTAACCGTACCAGAGCGTATGGCATACAACGCGCGCATATCTTCGCCCGCTTTATAAAGCTCTTCACCTTTTTGTATTGGTTTCTTCCGTTCAATAATATTGTCTAATTGGTCAAGCTCTGTTTCGTTTAAGCTAACAGGAATACAAAGCTGACTAATACTGCAATCTTGGCAGTGAATTTCGCAGCCACCAGATTGGACTCTTTTTACGCCTTTACTATCGGACTTCATAATTACCCGAAATCTCCACTTGATATATATCAATATTGTAACATTTATTGCTCGGAATCATATAGTCAATACGATTTAAGATTCTGTGACAGAACGTATAAAAGACGGTTAAAGTAACAAAAAAAACGGATATTTAGTTTATTACTCAAGGCGTTGGTTTATCTATTGAATATATTGCATTTGTCTTAACGCTATGTAACCAGTGTGTACCGCGTATAGTGCAAGCATCGTGCTGCCAATCCAGCGAAACCAAAGTGAATTGAGTAGGTTTTTTAAATAGTTAGAAAATAAACCTAAGCTAAACATTGCAGGGAAAGTTCCTAGCGCAAAACCAGCCATAATTAATCCGCCTTGTAGTGCACTGCCGCTCACCGCCGCCCATGACAGACTTGAGTAGACTAAGCCACAAGGCAACCACCCCCAAACGATGCCAAAGGGCAGGGCCATTAATGGATGTTTTATTGGCATTAAATGTGCAGCTAATGGCTGAATAATACGCCATAAATAGTGACCTAGAGCCTCAATTCTTTGTAAGCCTTGCCATATTTTGCTGATATACAACGCCAGCAGTAGCATCATTATTGCGGAAAGCAAGCGTAGCCAAAGTAACGCAGACTTAATCTCAAAAAATTGGCTTAGTGCGGCGGCGCCGCCGGCTATAATCATCCCTGCAACGATATAACTGATCCCTCGACCAAGATTATAAAACAAAATAGCTAATAGCTGACGGGCAGAGCGCTGCTGTTGCTCGATAGAAAAGGTCATGGCGCTGGCAACACCACCACACATAGCAAGACAGTGACCTGCACCAAGTAAGCCAATGAATACGGCAGCGTAAAAATCAGCCATTATTCGGCTTGCCTTGCTCCGAGGCGTTAGTTTGGTCCGCTAAATGTTCGCGAGCATTGGCTTTGTTTGCTAAATGCTCAGCTGATGGTTTGTCTTCATCAAACAAAATATTAACCCCTTCTCGATCTAAGTCTTCAAATTGATCTGTTTTTACCGCCCAAAAAAACAAGGCGACCGCAATCGAGACGAATAAAATGGCGATAGGGATCAGAGTAAATATAATGCTCATTTTTTTAACAGCCTTAAAGAGTTTGAAACGACTACTACAGAGCTTAATGACATACCCAGCGCGGCAATATAAGGTGGGACATGCCCTGTTGCAGCAAGCGGTAAGATTAATAAGTTATAGCCTAATGATAGGCCTAAGTTTTCTCGAATTATAGTGCGTGTTTTAATGGCTAAATTTCGTGCTTGCGCAAGTTTATTTAAAGAATCGCCTAATAAGATAACGTCAGCGGAATTTTTAGCGACATCGGTGCCACTGCCTATTGCAACTGAAACATGAGCCTGAGACAACACTGGCGCATCATTGATACCATCGCCCACCATCAGAGTAACACTGCCTTGTTGCTGGAAATTTTGTACGGCGGCAAGCTTTTGTGCGGGAGTAACGCCAGATATAACTTGCTTTATATTGAGTTTATCCGCAACGCTTTGCGCTTGATAAGAGCCGTCACCAGTTAGCATTGTGGTTTGCACATTAGCCTGATGAAACTGAGTTAAACAGGCTTGAGCGTCATTTCTAAGTGCATCATCTAACTCAAAAATAGCCACTAATTCCGCATCAATCGTCAGCATAATCACTAAAAGCTGGCTATCAATAGGGTTAGCTTGTTGACAAAATACAGGGTTACCAAGTCGCAGTAATTTACCTTGATAATAACCTGTTAAGCCTTCTCCAGGTAAGTTAGTGACAGAATCGACCTGGATATTATTTTGTTTGAAAGGGTGAAATGCACGGCCAATAGGGTGTTCAGAGTGATGCTCTAATGCGCTAGCTAAGCCGAGAACTTGCTCTTGGCTTAGCTCGCCATACAAATACGTATTAACAACACTAAACTTTCCTTGTGTTAGGGTGCCTGTTTTATCAAAAATGAAGTGATCTGCTTTTGCTAAGGTTTCAAGTACATGGTTCTTGCGAATTAACACGCCTAAGCGATTTAAACTGGCGGTGGCACAAGTTAATGCGGTTGGCGTAGCCAAACCCAATGCACATGGACAGGTAGCCACCAACACCGATAGAGTGATCCAGAAAGCATGCTCGGGCGCAATAAACATCCAGCTGGTGTAAGTGACTGCAGAAACAATTAACAGTGCGCCGACAAAGTATCGTGAAACTAAATCTGCAATGACTTGAATGCGAGGCTTTTCGGCTTGAGCTAAATCTTGTAACCGAATGATATCCGCGATCAATGTACTTTGACCTGTCTCTTTAACTTGAATGGTCAACGGACTCTCTAAATTAATGGTTCCTGCGTATACCGCCGCCTCAATTTGTTTCAGTACCGGGATATGCTCTCCCGTCAGCATTGATTCTTCGACGGTTGATTTACCGGCAATAATGATGCCATCGGCTGGGATTGTTTCACCAGGCTTAACCAGTACAACTTGTTCAACCTGTAATAATTTTGCGGGGACGTGTTTAAGTTCATCACCTTCTTTAAGCCACGCCATTTTAGGCATCAGCTTCGCGAGATTATTACCGCTTTCCGATGCTTTGCGCCGAGCCCTAAGTTCAAGCATACGGCCAATGAGCAAAAAGAAAGTAAACATAGAAATAGATTCAAAGAATACTTCCCCCGTGCCCATAATAGTGGCGTAGGTTGAGGCGATATAGGCGCCGAGTAGGGCAATCGAAACGGGAATATCCATCCCTAAAGTGCCGTTACGGATATTTCTCAATGCATTAAAATAAAATGGCTGGGCGCTATAGAGTAATACCGGTGTGGCCATGATCAAACTGACCCAGCGGAAATATTGACGAAACTGGTCTTCCATTCCGGTGAATAAGTCGGCATAAAGGGCGACTGCAAACATCATCACTTGCATTGTGGCGATACCCGCCAAACCAATGCGTTTCATGTAGGATTTTACTTGCTCACGATATTGCTTTTCTTGATCGTCCGCCTGAAAAGGATGAGCGCGATATCCCACCGTGGCGATGGCTTTTAATATATCACTGAGTTTTAGCTGATTGGGATCCCAGCGGATAATTGCGCGATGCAATGTCGTATTTACATTAATAAAAGTCAGCCCCGGTATAACGCGAAGCTGTTTTTCAATTAACCAAGCACAAGCTGCACAAGTAATGCCATCGATAGACACCATGACTTCTTGTAAATCTTTGTTTAGGGCGACAAAATCATTTTGAATCTCTTCAAGATCGTATAAATCAAGAGATTGCAGTGCTTCTGGAACTAACTGATCCGCTTTTTGCGCTGGCTCAGTGCGGTGGTGGTAGTATGACGATAAACCACTCTTAATAATTGTTTCCGCCACAGCTTCACAACCGGGGCAGCACATAGGTTTAGAATCTCCGTCAAACTCAACGGAAAAATGGCTGTTTTCTGGCACAGGCTCACCGCAATGAAAACAGCCCAATGTGTCACTGTTTACCATCTAACGTAACCTTTCCCGTAGGAAATTCGATATCTTCTTGTACACGCCAACTGCCATCGAATGGCTCAATTCGCGTTGCCCATTTACCATCAATAGCTTGGTCTAAATCAAAGCGATAAACGCCTGAGGCATCGGCCGATAACATTAAGTTAAAATCATTCTCAGCAAGTGTAGCATGGTAAAAACTCAGTTTTAGTACCTGTCCTGGTTGATATTGTCCGCCATTAAAAGAAATAAGGCCCGATGTGCCATCAAGTGTCAGATCGAGTGAAATCCCTAATTTAACGGCTTGTTCTGACTTGGACAGATCAGCATGAATGGCTTTGCCTGTTTTGACATGATCTTCAGCGACTAAATCCACCTTATTATTATGGGCAATGATAACGGTCGAAATACCGGCGATGACGGCGGAAAGAGGTAAGAGGATAATGAGCCACACGGGGGCTTGTTGGTACCATTTATTTTTCACCAAAATACTCCTTAAATTGGACTAATGGAGTGTAACAAAAAGGCAAAAAAAAACCCCGAAAATTCGGGGTTTTGAGCAAGATTTAATATTTATTCTTTTTCGTTTGAAAGAGAGTAAACATAGGCAGCGATGATATGTACTTTATCTTCACCTAAAATATCTTTCCACGCTGGCATAACACCATTACGGCCATGTAGCAGTGTGGTTTCAACATCTTTGCGGCTACCGCCATATAACCAAACGTTGTCGGTTAGATTAGGTGCACCTAAAGCTTGCATGCCTTTACCATCCGCACCGTGACAGCCCATACAGGTACCGAATAATTCTTTACCTTTTTGAGCCTCAATCGCGTTCACTTTACGGCCGCTTAGGCTAAGCACATAAGATGTTAGGTTAGTTAAACCTTCTTTATCCAGTTGCTCTTCACTTAGTAGGCCGCGAATTGGCATGTTACCTTTACGACCTTCCATTAGCGTTGTCTTAATGATATCGCCAGTACCGCCGTATAACCAATCATTATCCGTTAGGTTAGGGAAGCCTTTCGCGCCACGAGCATCAGAGCCATGACATTGAGCACAGTTCTGCAAGAATAAACGTTGGCCAACTTTTACCGCTTCAGTATTATTAGCAACTTCTTCAACAGGCAAGTACTGTCCTTGCGCATCATGAGTTAAACCTTTAAATACTTCGCCATATAATTCATCGGCCTTATTCATTTCACGTTGATATTGCGAAGTAGACGTTGCAGCACGGTTAATGGAGTCCTGTTTTGACACAATATCCTGATCAGCACTGGTCCAGCCCAACAAGCCGTTACCAAAACCACCAAAAGAAGGGAACATTAATACGTAAACTAACGCCCCAACAATAGTGAAAACAAACAAGCCAACCCACCATTTAGGTAAACCAGTGTTTAGTTCTTCGATGCCATCGAAAGTATGTCCCATGGACTCACCTTCTTGAACACCCATTTTGTCTTTTGCACACCAGTACAAAATAACCGCACAACCTATAATCACAGTAAGAGTGATTACGGTTATCCAAATACTCCAAAAAGTACTCATTATAAATTCGCTCCTGCGTTTTTATTGTCGGCACTTGGCTTATTGGCAAACTTTTCATCATCGGCAAACACGAGGTTTGCCGCTTCATCAAAAGAAGGCTTGCGTTTATTGCTATAAGCCCAGGCGATAATGCCAATAAAGATTACAATTAAAAATCCGGTATATAAGCCACTGAATGTTCCGTAATCCATATTAACTACCTTTATTTAAGTGCATGACCAAGAGACTGAAGATAAGCAATTAAGGCATCCATTTCTGTTTTACCTTTAACTGCATCAGAAGCTGCCGCAATATCTTGCGCTGAATACAAAGGAATTTCATTCCCTTGTTCATCAGTATGCCAGCTACCTTTCGTCAACATGTTGAAGACTTCCATCTTCTTAGCGGTCAATTGGCCGTCTAATTCATTTACCTCTAACCAAGGGAAAGCAGGCATATTAGATTCCGGCACAACCGAGCGAGGATCGATTAAGTGAGCACGATGCCAATCATCCGAGTAACGCTGTCCAACACGCGCTAAGTCTGGGCCAGTACGTTTAGATCCCCATAAAAATGGGTGTTCCCAAACGTGTTCACCAGCCACACTATAGTGACCGTAGCGTTCTGTTTCACTACGAAACGGGCGGATCATTTGGCTGTGGCATACAGTACAACCTTCACGGATATAGATGTCACGGCCTTCTAGTTCAAGCGCACTATAAGGACGCAGGCCTTCAATTGGCTGGGTGGTTTCTTTTTGGAAAATAAGCGGGGTAATTTCCGCTAGGCCACCAAAACTGATTGCAATTACAATCAAAATAGCCATCAAGCCAATGTTCTTTTCGACTTTTTCATGTTTCATTATGGCTACTCCTTATGCTGGTTGCGGTGCAGGCTGCAAAGAGCCTTTAGGTGCAACAATTGTCTTATAAGCATTGTATGCCATAAGCAACATGCCCGATAAGAAGATAGCGCCGCCTAAGAAACGAACGAAATAGAACGGGTACGAGGCTTGCAGTGATTCAACAAAGCTGTAAGTCAACGTACCGTCAGCGTTCACCGCACGCCACATCAAGCCCTGCATTACACCAGAAATCCACATTGCAACGATATAAAGCACAGTACCTACTGTTGCTAACCAGAAATGCACATTCACTAATTTGGTGCTATACATATTGCCTTGGCCAAATAGATTCGGGATCAGATGGTAAACGGCGCCAATAGATACCATTGCCACCCAGCCTAGTGCACCAGAGTGTACGTGGCCAATGGTCCAATCGGTATAGTGAGACAGGGCATTAACCGTTTTTATTGCCATCATCGGGCCTTCGAAGGTAGACATACCGTAGAAAGACAATGAAACAATAAGGAAACGCAAGATAGGGTCATAACGCAATTTATGCCATGCGCCTGATAGCGTCATAATACCATTGATCATACCACCCCAAGATGGAGCGAAAAGAATCAAAGACATTACCATACCAAGGGACTGAGCCCAGTCAGGTAAAGCAGTATAGTGCAGATGGTGAGGACCCGCCCAGATATAAACCGAGGTTAACGCCCAGAAATGCACAATGGATAAACGGTATGAGTAAACAGGACGGCCAGCTTGTTTTGGCACAAAGTAATACATCATACCCAAGAAACCAGCGGTTAATAAGAAACCTACGGCGTTATGGCCGTACCACCACTGTACCATGGCGTCTACTGCACCAGCGTACACAGAGTAAGACTTCATCATTGCCACAGGCACTGCCGCACTGTTAACAATATGAAGGACTGCTACTGTGATGATAAATGCACCAAAGAACCAGTTGGCAACGTAGATATGCGATGTCTTACGTTTGACGATCGTGCCAAAGAACACCACCGCATACATCACCCAGACAACCGCGATAAGAATATCGATAGGCCATTCAAGCTCGGCATATTCTTTACTTGTGGTGTAACCCATAGGTAAAGTGATGGCAGCCAATAAGATCACTAATTGCCAGCCCCAGAACACAGCTTGTGCCAGAGGACCACCAAACAATCTTGTTTGACAGGTACGTTGTACCACGTAAAAGGAGGTTGCCATCAAAGCACAAACACCGAAAGCAAAAATTACGGCATTGGTGTGAAGAGGGCGTAAACGGCTATAAGTTAGCCAAGGGGTCTCGAAGTTTAATGCTGGCCAAATTAATTGGGCTGCAATTAACACACCGAGACTCATGCCAACAATACCCCAGATGATAGTCATCACGGTAAATTGGCGTACAACTGTGTAGTTGTAGTCAGGTTGAGTTTCTATATGGCTTGTCATTTTATTATGCTTCCACTGCTGTCCATTGTTACCACGTAAATTAAAGGTTATTCACGAAACAATTAGCAAATATGTGCCTTACATTAAAACTGGCTACCCCGCACTTTGTAAAGATTAGGAGTTTTAAAAACACGATATTCGGTGCGAATTCTACTGCAGAAAGCGATACAATGACAGTCAGACTGAGGCTAAATTGTTAATGGAGAACAAATTTGTTAACTATATCTGTCCAAGAAAACAGCAATTGATTAAAACCTACACAATATAGGGTTAATAGGAAGTTATTTGACATGAAGTTAGAGCTAAAAAGAGTCATACAAATTGTTTTTGTATTGGTGGTTTTAATCAGCGCCTTCTCCTACCGGACATATCAACAATCTAACCAAGAGCGCAATAGCCCTGCTATGCATCAGCCCAGTAAAGAATCAAATTTATGTGATTTCGCTCGCGGCTGTAAAGTGAATTTATCTAAGTTAAATGGCGTGGTCACGATCCAATCAGAGCAAGACGCACAGGTATTAGCCGAAACGCCGTTACCACTGTCGCTGACTCTTCCTCCTGGTGTCAGTATCAATAAAGCTGTATTAGTAGGTAAAGATATGTTTATGGGAACCATTCCGGTTATTTTTGAAGCGGGGCAGACCAACCAGTCTTGGCAAGGAGAGCTTCTATTGGGGGCATGCATTACCGAGAAAATGATCTGGCAAATGAAGTTAAGTTTAAGCCAAGCTGAAATAACTGAGGACGTTACTTTTGAATTTGAAATGCGTAATCATTACTAGTAACTAGGGTTTGTTGATCTTTTAGACAAGGTGTCCCCTCTCGAACAAAAATCAACAGACCCTAGGTCTTATTTGCTAACCAAGCTTCTAGCCTGAGCATTCCTTGCTTTAAATTGACTTGAGGAAGATAGCCAAAATCTTTTTTTGCTGCGCTGATATCAAACCAGTGTGCAGTGGATAATTGACGAGCGACAAATCGGGTCATGGCTGGCTCTTGTTTAATACTGAGCAATCCATAAACAGCTTCAAGTATTAGTCCTAAGGTGTAAGCAATACTCGCGGGGACACGTTTGTTTACTGGCGGTAAATCCGCTGCTGACAAAATATGATTGAGCATGACAGCCATGGTCACCGGCTCATCATTACTAATGAAATAAGCTTTCCCCGCGCACTTTGCTTCATTCTCAAGTTCAATTGCTGCTTGGTAGTGGGCAAGGGCAGCATTATCGACATAAACCGTATCTACTAACTTATCTTGTTTGCCCACCAAAGCCAATCGGCCTTGTTTAGCTTTGTTGATCACCCTTGGTACAAGATGTGGATCGCCAGGCCCCCAGATTAGATGAGGCCTTAAGCTTGTCGTCTTTAATTCAAAACTATTGGCTGCTAGCACCATTTTTTCAGCGGCTATCTTGGTTGAAGTATAATGATTAAGTGGATGAGCGCTGTAAGGCGCGGTTTCGTTAACGCCATTTTCGTCTTGACCAGAGAAAATAACACTGGGTGTACTGGTATAAATTAGACGTGGGATGCCAAGATCAAAGCAAACTTCAAGGACATGTTTTGTGCCAGAAATATTGCTAGCGATGTAATCAGCTTCAGCACCCCACACACCGGCTTTAGAAGCAACATGAAACACGGTGTCACAGCCTTGAGCGGCATTTTCAATGGCTTGGTAGTCAATTAAATCGCCTTTAAAAATGATCGCGCCTAAATCTGAGAGCTCAGGGTTATCACGACGGATCAAAGCATGTACCTTGATCCCTTTGCTGATCAGTAGTTTGGTTAAGGCAAGGCCAAGAAACCCACCGGCACCAGTGACTAATACAGTCTTCATTGTTTATTCACCTGATTAATAGACACAAGTGGTAGTTGGTCAATTTGTTGTTGCGCCCAAACGGCTAGTTTTTCTCGGAATATTTTTGCGTTATGCCGAACATCTACCGGAAAACTTGGATGAACTAAAAACTGACTTATTATTTTAGTGTGAGGATGTTGCATCCCTATTAATGCTAACTCTCTAAACAAAACTTTTTCATCATTGTTCTTAGTGGCATCTGGTTTGAGCTCCACACAAAGAACTGGCCATTTTACCCCTTTCTTTATTACGCCTACTAATGCAGTGCGGTTCACTAAAGGATGTAGATTAAATATTCGCTCACAACATAAGGTATAAAGTTCAGTTTCTAATAAGGTAACACGGTGACTTTTACGACCACACATCCATAGCCGGCCAAATGAATCTAAATAGCCAACATCACCCATGCGGTGGTAAAACCCACCTTGTATCTCATCTTGTATTTTTGCTAATGCGGTTGCCTTATCACGCTCGAAATAACGAGGGGAAACAACAGGACCTTTGACACAAATTTCACCAATTTCACCGGGAGCAGCAAGCTTCGCTTGCCCCATTCGCTCAACTTCCAGGTCTGTGATCTTGATGATTTTGATGTCTATACCCGCCACAGTCGAACCAACACAAATGCCACCGCCCTGATCTGTGATATCTTGAGTCTCGCTCAAGAGTTCGTGGCTACCAATTTTACTAATAGGTAAAGACTCCGTTGCCCCGTAAGAGGTCCACACTTGAGTTGTTTCATTTAATAACTGTTCAAATCGCGCTATCGAAGCTGGGGTGGCGGGGGCGCCGGCCGAAATGACCCGTTTTAAAGTGTCTAGCTTGCGATTGCTTTGTGAGCCAGCACGGCCAAGCACATCCATTAATGCAGGGTTGGCAAATAAATTACTGCACTTGTAACGTTCTATCGCGGCAAATATATATTCTGGTCTAGCCTTAATAGGTTTGCTTGCGTCCATATCGGGAATAATTGACGCCATGCCTAAGGCGGGTCCAAATAAGGCAAATAAAGGGAAGGTTGCTAGGTCTCGCTCACCCGGCGCGATACCATAATCACCTTTTAAAGCGTGAATTTGGGCGTTAAACATACCATGGCTATACACCACACCTTTAGGCACGCCCGTACTGCCACTGGTAAACAAGATGGCAGCCATCGCATTAGGTTTAAGCGTAATCGATTCAAAAGCGAAGTCTTGTTTAACCTTTTGCTTTAATTTACTGAGTCGAGCACAATAGCCTAATTGCCCAACAGTAATATTCAAGCGCAGCGTGCTCTTGCCCCAACCAAATAATACACGTGCAATATGCGCTTTATCTATGCCGATAAACACATCGGGTTTCGCTTCTTCAAAACACTGCTTTAAATTTTTAATGCCCATGCCTGGGTCAACAAAAATCGGAATTGCGCCAAGGCGAAAAAGGGCAAAAGTAAGAGCAAAAAAATCCACACTAGGGGTGACCATCAGCACCACTTTATCGCCAGCATTTACCCCTTTGTGGTGAAGTGCCCAAGCGCATAAATTCGTTTCTGCTTCTAATTGTGCAAAGTTAAGCTCAGTGTAATGTGCCACCTTGCCAAAAAAAGAGTGTGTTTGAATAGCAATGGCTAATGCGCTTGGTTGCTGGCCGGCCATGTCCGTTAAGTGATTGGCAATATTAGTGTGTATTGCCAAGTCTTGCTGCGAACCTTTTTGTGTCTTAGTCACGACGGATAAATTCACTAATCAATGGAATGATGTCTTTGGCCGCGTCTTGTAATACATAATGACCACAGTCTGGATATTCATGTGCTTCAGCCTGGGGGAAGTGACGTTTCCATTGCGCTAAAAAGTGTTTATCAAACACGAAGTCTTGCAAACCAAAGCCTAAGAATACGGGAGTATCAGCAAATTGACTCAGGCTCGCTTCGATATTGCTGACTAAATCGTATGCCTTGTCGCCAGGCTCAAGCGGAATATCTTGGACAAAACGAACGGTGGCAATCCGGTTTTGCCAGTTGTTATATGGTGCGACAAAAGCCTGACGTACATCGGCAGGCATGGGCGCACGTTTTACGCCGATATAGGATGCTAGGGAGCTAAAAGCATTAAATCGACGGATCAAAAACTCGCCGATGGCAGTATTACGGCCCATAAATAAGCGCTTTGGCAATTTTTTTGCCTTTGGCATATGAAAGGCTGCGGTATTGAGTGCGACGATTTTTTTGATCTGTTTAGGGTGGCGAGCGGCGTAACCCATACCAATCATGCCGCCCCAATCATGTACAACTAAGGTAATATTTTTGTTTACACCTAAGTGCTGTAACAGCGCTTCTAAGTCGTCAATACGCGATTTAAGGGTGTACTCGTAATGAGCGTCATCAGGTTTATCCGATAGTCCCATACCAATATGATCAGGTACAATCGTTTGAAAATTTTGTTTAAGTTCGGCAACAAGCTCTCGGTAATAATAGCTCCAGCTAGGATTGCCGTGCACCATCACAACAGGATCGCCACTGCCTTCATTGATGTAGTGGTATTTTAGGCCGTTGCGGTCAAGATAATTGGCTGGGTAAGGTGAATATTCTGCTGCTGTTTTCATTACCAAGTTAACCCCAACATCATACAATTTAAGCCGCTGCCAATACCAAGAAAGCCGACTTTGTCGCCTGCATTTAAAAAACCTTGTTCATGGGCTAGTGCTGCGGTGGCGGGTAGCGAAACGGTGCCCATGTTGCCGAGTTTTTGATAACTCGGAAATTCTTTATCTTGGCTAATATTCAACGCTTCAAGCACATTTTTTCGGTTGGCAGAGCCCACTTGATGGCAAATCACTTTGTTAATTTGCTCGGCTTGCCAGCCTGCGTTATCTAAAAATTCCACCCACGTTTGCTGAGCAAGTGCCACGCCATGTTTTAGTAATGAAACCGCGTCAGTGCGCATGTTTTCCTTAAACAGTCCTTTGGCGGTTTCTTCCATGCCCCAATAACATAAGTCGTAGTGTTCAGGTGCACTTAAAGTGGTTGCCGACTCTAACTTGTGTTGTCGTTTACTGTTGAGATTAAATGAGCCATCGGTGAGTAATACCGCTACCGCGCCTGAGCCACCTGTTAAGGTTGCTAACCCTGCGGCAAAATTCTGCATACTTGGATTGGCGACCATTTTTGCGATGGTCGTATCTACTATGTCTCTGGCTGATTCACACGACACTACCAATCCCGCTTTTATCTGGCCCAGTTCAATTCGATTAGCAATATCCAACATGCCACTGAGTACGCCTAAGCAAGCATTGCTAATGTCATAAATACTGGCTTTATTTTTAATGCCTAATTCAGCAGCTATGCGACAAGCCGTTGCAGGCTCATGCTGGTCACGGCATACACCGGTATAAACCAAGGCACCGATGTCGTCAGATAAAATACCCGTTTCGTTAATCGCTTTTTTTGCTGCGGCAATTGCACCGTCACTCACTTTGGTATGCATTGGCCACCAACGACGCTCTTCAATGCCCGTTAATACGGCCAATTGGCCTTTGGGTATACGAAATTTATCGTAGATAGGCGCTAATCTGGTTTCTAAGCTTTCGCTGGAAACAGCAATTGGTGCGAGCTCATAAGCAATGCTATTAACATAGACGTTGGAGTAATTCATCTGAATGGATAAAGCCTTATCTTAAATCGGTCGATAAAAAAAACGGCTCATTGGAACAAGAAAAAAAATAAGATGCAATGTTTTGTGCCGTTTAATGTCATGCAAGTGGTCTTTCTTTGATTTATCGCTGAATAATTAGCCACCCAAATATCTCTACTTGAAGCAAAAGCGGGGATTGTTTATAACCCATAGCTTCTATGTTACAGGCGACGCGATGAAAAGTATGCAAACTAAAACAGATGTTAGGTTAAGCGCCGAGTTTAATTTTCCGGTGCAAATTTATTATGAAGATACCGATTTTTCGGGAGTGGTTTATCATCCAAACTTTTTAAAATATTTTGAACGTGCACGAGAACATGTCATTGGCGCGAACGTGTTGCAACAACTCTGGCATGAGCAAGGGATCGGCTTCGCCGTTTATAAAACCAATATGGGGTGTTTCGAGGGGGTAGAATTCGCCGACATCATCGATGTGCGTACCCGTTTCTATTTTGATGGCCCATATCGCTCTATTTGGTTACAAGAAATATGGCGGCCAAACGCCACAAAGGCAGCCGTAACGGCTGAAATTGAAATGGTTTGTATGAATAAAGCTCGCAGCCTTTGCCCACTACCTCAAGAAGTGATCGCCTTGTTAGCAACATGAGCGTCGTTAAACAAGGCTAAAGGATTAATCCCATTCAATGTATTCTAATGAGATGGGGTTAGCGTGATCTTGGGTAATGGCAAAATGAACATTAGGTTTAATGATAAACCATTGACTGTACATTTCTCGCATCGGCACTCGCTTACGCAGTTTCATGCCATTTTTTGGGTCAAACACTTCTTTTACATCAAAGATACGAACGGGCACATGGCCGTACTCGGTTAGTAAGTCTTTGGGATCGTGATCAACATTAATATCCGAGAGTTTCATTCTCAAACCACTGCCAATGGCTTTGACACTGGCTTCTTTTATCGTCCAGAGATGGTAAAAGAAAGTCTGCCGGTCTTCCTTTGGTAACGAATCCATTAAAGCCACTTCGCTCATCGAGTAGTAATTTTCTGCAATGGTTAAGTAATCGAGTTCCTCGTTATGTACCTCTATGTCCAAGCCGATGAGATCTTTGTGAAAAGCCACAGCAACGTAAGGGTAGCTGTACGAAAAACTAAAACGCGGTAAAACCAAGTTATTTAGGCGATCTAATCGACCTTGTAAAATTGCTTGTCCCATAGCATTGTTTTCGATATGCCAATGCAAATGGTTAATTTTTGGATGCATTAGTTTCAAAGCGTAGCGTAATAACATGCGGCTAAGTAACCGAGAATTATTCTTTTCGGGGTTCTTAGATTGGGATAGCGCGGTAATTTCCTCCGCTGTGCACCATATTGTTGATAGCTCATTAAAGGCTTGTTCGGGAATTTTACTGATATCGGAGTAAATGACTTCCACTCTGGCGCGATCCAGATCATATTTTGACATTATTTTTCCCCTTAAAAACCCAAAAAATGGGTTTATTTTAATTCCACTTGTTCCGGCAGATTGTTTCGTTTGCTTGAGTCATGTAATCTGGCAGCGTTTTTAATATCGAATAATTCTCCTAAAGATAACTTTAGCAAAGAACCGGCAAACCCACTGTATTTGAGGAATAAATGGTAAATTATTGTTTCAGCAACAGGTTTAGTTATAAAGCATGACAGAGAAACGCCATGCCAACGCGACAACTACGCCTGAAATGCGTGAATTCATCCAGACATCAGACCTACCTGTGGCCAAACTTGCTCGTATTTTAAATATCAGTGAAGCCACCGTTCGTAAATGGAAAAAACGCGAAAACGTTAATGATGCGTCCAATATTCCTATAAAGTTGAACACAACTCTCACTCCGCCACAGGAATATGTGGTGGTGCAGCTCAAGTTAATTTTACAATTCAGCCTCAACAAATTACTGCTGGTAACACAACAACATATTAACCCTCAAGTATCCCGGTCGGGCCTTGCTCGTTGTTTAAAGCGCCACGGTGTGTCGCAAATAGATGAAACTGATTCACCTAAAATCAGCTCTGGTCAATTTGATCAGCTGCGCATTGGCGATGAAGCCGATCGGTGTCAGCACTTTTCCATCAACCATCAAACGTTAGCCCATGCCTTAGAGCTCACAGGTGATGCTAAGCAGCCTGTTGTGCATGTCATGGCGCAGCCAGTTCCTGAACAATATAGCCAAGGTGAGACGCTTAATATGTTTGTTGCCAGTGACCCACAAAGTGATTGGGCCTATGTCGATATTTACAGCGATAGCGCAAAAGCGGCGTCAACTCGCTATATGAAATACGTTCTTCGCCACGCGCCATTTCATATGAGGCGAACACTGGCAGAAAATTATCATGTGTTTAAACAAAAATTCGGCAATAAAACCATTTTCAATTAATGGCATACGTCGTGTTTAAATCACCAAATTAGAATGAGAAAACAAAGAGAAGCTTAATGTCGACAACATTGTTGAAATCAGAGTTGAAACCCGAACAAGACAGTAAATCACCCATTGCCATCGTTGGCATGGCATCCTTGTTTGCCGAATCGGCACATCTAGATGCTTACTGGGATCTGATCCGCAATAAAGTGGATGCGATCATTGATGTACCAGCGAGCCGTTGGCACATTGATGACTACTTTGACAGTGACAAAAGCTCACCTGACAAAGTGTACTGCCGCCGTGGAGGCTTTATTCCAGACATCGACTTCGATCCGATGGAATATGGCTTACCGCCAAATATTCTGGAGTTGACCGATACCTCACAATTATTGTCATTGGTGGTGGCCAAGGACGCATTAGCCGATGCAGGATTAAGTGACGCATCGCCCGAGTTACGCAATAAAATTGGTGTCGTACTTGGCGTGGGCGGCGGCCAAAAAATCAGCCACAGCTTAAATGCACGTTTGCACTATCCAGTGCTGAAAAAGGTTTTGCTTAATAGCGGTGTGAGTGAGGAAGATGCCTCGCTCGTGGTCGAAAAATTCAAAAGCCAATATGTCCATTGGGAAGAAAACTCATTTCCTGGTTCCTTAGGCAATGTGATCGCGGGACGGATCGCCAACCGTTTCGATTTAGGTGGTATGAACTGCGTGGTGGATGCTGCTTGTGCCGGCTCATTAGCCGCGACCAAAATGGCGTTATCAGAATTATGGGAAGGCCGTGCAGACGTGATGATCACCGGCGGCGTGTGTACCGATAACTCGCCGCAAATGTACATGAGTTTTTCCAAAACACCTGCCTTTACCGAAAATTCCGTGATCCAACCATTTGATAAAGATTCCAAAGGCATGATGATCGGCGAGGGGATCGGTATGGTGGTGCTAAAACGCCTTGCTGACGCTGAGCGCGATGGTGACCGTATCTATGCCGTAGTGAAAGGAGTCGGCACGTCATCGGATGGTAAATTTAAGAGCATTTATGCGCCGCGCCCTGAAGGCCAAGCGAAAGCATTAAATCGTGCTTACGCTGACGCAGGTTTTGCGCCACATACGGTCGGCTTAATTGAAGCTCATGGCACCGGCACTGCGGCGGGAGACGTGGCTGAGTTTGAAGGGTTACGTCAAGTTTTTAGCCAAGATAACCCTAATAAGCAACATATAGCATTAGGCAGTGTGAAATCGCAGATAGGCCATACTAAGTCGACCGCAGGCACGGCAGGCTTTATTAAAGCGGCATTGGCGCTGCATCATAAGGTGCTGCCGCCAACCATTAACGTTAATGAACCTAATCCGAAAATGGATTTGCCAAATACACCATTTTATTTAAGTACTGAAACGCGCCCTTGGATCAGTAATGGTATACCGCGCCGCGCGGGCATTAGCTCATTCGGTTTTGGTGGCACCAATTATCATGTTGCCCTTGAAGAGTACACGCCAGAGCATCAAGGCTCGTATCGTATGCACCGCGTTGGCATTAGCCTATTATTTAGTCGTGCAACACCAACAGAGTTAGTTGCAGACGTACGCCAGGTGGTGAGCCAATTTTCAGCAGGCGAACTGACTTTAAGCTGTTTACTAAATGAATACAGTGTTAAACCCGTAGCTAATGAACACGCCCGTTTCGGCGTTTGGCTTGACGCCAGTTTACCGGTTCAAGAGCAGCTTAACGCAGCCTTGGCTAAACTAAGTCAAAATAATGCCTCATCATGGCAGCAACAAAACCTATTTTATCGACCTTCGGCGCAGGAGATGACAGGTAAAATAGTGGCACTTTATAGCGGTCAAGGATCTCAGTATGTCAACATGGGGCAATCATTAGCGCTGAATTATCCGGAATATCGCACCACCCTAAGCCAATTTGACGCACTGTTGACAGAGCAAAATCAAAGCTCTTTATCGAGTGTTGTGATGCCAATCCCGGTATTCACAGCTGCGGAAAAGAAAGCGCAAACAACCGCGCTGCAAAATACCCGTTTTGCTCAACCTGCCATAGGCGCGTTAAGTTGGAGTTTGCATAAACTAATGCAAGGCGCAGGCTTTAAGGCTGACTTCACAGCAGGGCACAGTTTTGGTGAACTGACTGCACTTGCGGCCAGTGAAGTGATCAGCGAAGACGATTATTTGAAACTGTGTGTGGCGCGCGGCGCAGCGATGGCAAATACGCCAGCTGGGCAAGACTGTGGTGCCATGATGGCCGTTGTTTTTAAAGGTCTGACTGGTGATGAGCTTAGCGACCGCGTTAAAGCGCTTGAACAGCTAATTGAAAGCAATGACGAACTGTGGTTTGCCAACTTTAACTCTCCGACGCAAATAGTGGTGGCGGGTAGCAGTGGTGCGATAGATAAAGCAGTTAACGACCTTAAAGCACTTGGTATAAAAGGGGTTAAATTACCGGTTTCGGCGGCATTCCATACCCCGCTGGTGGAATTTGCCCAAGAGCCTTTTGCCAAGGTGATTGACAGCGTTAAATTTAACGCGCCTGTTAATACATTAACCGCCAATGGCAGCGGTAAAAACCACGCTAAAACCGGCGCTAAGATCAAGCAAAGCTTTAAAGAACATATGCTGAGTTCGGTACGTTTTACCGACCAAGTTAATGAGATTTACCAGCAGGGCGGTCGTGTCTTTATTGAGTTTGGGCCAAAAAATGTTTTGAGTCGTTTAGTGCAAGAAACATTAAGTGACAAAGAAGATGTGATTAGCATCGCCCTCAATGGCAGCAGTGATTGCAGTGATAAACAACTGCAATTGGCACACCTACAACTTGCTGTGTTGGGCTTGCCTGTGACTGCACTGGATAAATATGCCCTTGCACCAAAATCTGCGGCGAAAAAATCTTCACCGCTGAGTATTCGTTTAGGTGGGCAAAATTATCTCAGCGATGCAACCAAACAAAAAATGCAACAGGCTTTAACGCAAGGCCAAGTTAGCCAACCCGAGCCAAAAACCATTGAAGTGGTGAAACAGGTGGTAAAAGAAGTGATTAAAGAAGTGCCAGTCGCACCAAGTGCGCAATCAATTGAGCAAACGGCCCATACTCCCGCTATCAGCCCGATAGCCTCCGCTTTACTAGAGCAGCAGCAAACATTGGCTGCTAATATGGCGCAGTTTCAGCAACAGTTGCAGCAACAGCAAAATCAAAGTATTGCTTTGCAGCAACAGTTTCTAGAGCAACAAGCCCAGCTGAATAATCGATTGTTAGACTCGTTGTCTGGTATTGCCTCTAGCTCAAGAGCACCTGTTTCAGCGTCGCCGGTGCCACAGACCTCGGCCCCCGAGCAAGCGCCTGTTCAAGTGGAGACGGCTGTTAGCAATGAGCCAATTATGCCCAAGGCTTATCCTGTGATTACGCCTGTAGCTGAGCCCATTCCCACGCCAAGTGTGTCAGTGACACCAACCGCTAGCTTAAGCGCCAGTGATGTTAACCAAACCATGTTAAATGTGGTGGCCGATAAAACCGGTTACCCTGCTAACATGCTTGAGCTAAGCATGGACATGGAAGCCGACTTAGGCATTGATTCAATTAAGCGCGTAGAGATTTTAGGCACGGTGCAGGACCAACTGCCAAGTTTACCGGTACTCAATCCAGAAGATTTAGCGGAGCTGCGCACCTTAGGTGAAATTGTGACCTACATGCAGGCGCAACTGGGTGAAGTTGTCACAACTACTGTATCTGATGTTCCAGTTACAGCACCCGTGCAAACCTCTTCAGTCAGTCTCAGCCTAGAAACGATTAATGAAACCATGCTCGCCGTGGTGGCCGATAAAACCGGTTACCCAGCTAATATGCTTGAGCTAAGCATGGACATGGAAGCCGATTTAGGCATCGATTCCATCAAGCGCGTAGAAATCTTAGGCACAGTACAAGACCAACTGCCAAGCTTGCCCGCGCTGAACCCAGAAGATTTAGCCGAGCTGCGCACCTTAGGTGAGATTGTGGCTTATATGCAGGCGCAATTAGGCGACGTTGCTGTTGTTCAAGCAGCGGCTGAAACCGCCCCTGCGACACTCAGCTTAGAAACCATCAATCAAACCATGCTCGCCGTGGTAGCCGATAAAACCGGTTACCCAGCCAATATGCTTGAGCTAAGCATGGACATGGAAGCCGATTTGGGTATTGATTCCATCAAGCGCGTAGAAATCTTAGGCACAGTACAAGACCAACTGCCAAGCTTGCCCGCGCTTAATCCAGAAGATTTAGCGGAGCTGCGCACTTTAGGTGAAATCGTCGCTTACATGCAGGCGCAATTAGGTGATGTTGCCGCAGTGAATGTGCCAGCTGAAACTGCCTCTGTGGCACTCAGTCTAGAAACCATCAATCAGACCATGCTCGCCGTGGTAGCCGATAAAACCGGTTACCCCGCCAATATGCTTGAGTTAAGTATGGACATGGAAGCCGATTTAGGCATCGATTCCATCAAACGGGTGGAAATCTTAGGCACAGTACAAGATCAACTGCCAAGCTTGCCTGCGCTCAATCCTGAAGACTTAGCCGAGCTGCGCACCTTAGGTGAAATTGTCGCTTACATGCAGGCGCAACTAGGTGACGTTGAACCTGCCTCTGCGCAACCAAGCACCGATCTAAGCTTAGAAGCAATTAATGAAACCATGCTAAATGTGGTGGCCGATAAAACGGGCTACCCAGCTAATATGCTAGAGCTGAGTATGGACATGGAAGCCGATTTAGGTATCGACTCAATTAAGCGCGTGGAAATTCTCGGTACAGTGCAAGACCAACTGCCAGCATTGCCTGCGCTCAACCCAGAAGATTTAGCCGAGTTGCGCACCTTAGGTGAAATCGTTGCCTACATGCAGTCGCAGTTAGGCGAGGGTGAGCTGATTCAGCCACAAGCTAATGTGACAGATAACAGTGATAAGGAGCAGACAAAGGTCCCTTTTCAATATGCCCTGATGAGTCCAATAGCTGCGCCAAAGCCAGCTAGTACTAAGGCGCGTCAGGGCCAAGTAATTTTACTGACCGATGATGGCCATAACACTGGCATTATCGCGGAAAAATTACTAGCCAAGGGGCTAGTACCCGTGGTGGTGAGCTTTCCTAAGTCATTAATAAAAGCCAGCTCAGCTTTAAACAGCAAAATTGAGCGCCGCGCGCTTGATGAAGTTAGCGAAGCCACAGTGGCCGCGTTTTGCCAAGATTTAATCGTCAGTTACCCTGAGCTACAAGGTTTTGTACACTTGCAACCAAACGACTTTAAAGTGGCAAAACATGAAGCGCAAAGCCAGCAGTTATTGGCGGCGGTGTTTTTATTCGCTAAAAACTTAAAAGCACAACTCGCCAAGCCTGAGCACTGTTTTATTACCGTGGCACGAGGCGATGGCGGTTTAGGTTATGCGTCTGGTTTGGCGAATACAGAGCTGATGCAAATGGGATTGTCAGGTTTATGTAAAACTTTAAAGCAGGAATGGCCGCAAACCTTGTGTCGCGCGCTGGATATCGCGCCCGGCATTGAAGGCAGTGAATTAGCAAGTCTGTTATTCGACGAGATCCTCGACAGTGACGTCGTGCTAAGTGAAGTAGCAATCAACTCAAAAGGCCGCTTTACCTTAGTGCCGCAAGCTAATACTGAGGTATCAGCTGAGCGTCAAACTGACTGCACGCCGACACCAGCAGATGTGTTTATTGTGAGTGGCGGCGCGAAAGGGGTGACTCATGCCTGTGTGCTTGAGCTAGCAAAACGCTATCAAGCTAAATTTGTTCTGCTTGGCCGCTCTGAGCCGATTACTATTCCTGCTTGGGCGCAAGGTTTAACTCAAGCTAACGAGTTACAACAAGCGGCGTTAGGGCATTGCCAAGCGATTGGCGAAAAAGCTACGCCAGCCAGCTTGAAAAAGATGATCCAACCTATCTTGTCGCAGCTGGAAATTAACGCCGGTCTTGAAGCGATCAGTGCCGTCGGAGGATTAGCAGAATACGTTGCTGCCGATGTCACTGATACTGCAGCGATAGCACGCGTAGTAGAACAAACCAAGATGACCTTAGGGCCGATCACTGGTTTGATCCACGGCGCTGGCGTATTAGCCGATGGCTTTATTGAGAACAAAAAACTCAGCGACTTTGAGCGCGTCTTTAACACTAAAGTAGCAGGACTGCAGGCGTTATTGGCGGCTTTAGAGGTGGCGAGTTTAAAACACATCGCGCTGTTTTCGTCTGCCGCTGGTTTTTATGGCAACAAAGGTCAAGCTGATTACGCCATCGCTAATGAAATACTCAATAAAACGGCGTTGTCGTTAGCGCAGCAATATCCGCAAACGCGCGTGCTGAGCTTTAACTGGGGCCCTTGGGACGGTGGCATGGTCACACCTGAGCTAAAACGTATGTTTGAGCAACGCGGTGTATATGTGATCCCGATTGCTGGCGGTGCACAGTTATTTGCCGATCAAATCAGTTGCGGCGCATTAGCTAATGTACAAGTGCTAGTTGGCACCGATATGGCTGGTGAAGCACCTGAGTCAGGAGTTGATGCAGCAAAAAAGCCACAGGTGCAGCAAGCAAGTAAACGCTTGTTGCACCTAGATAAACTGAAATCGGCAAAGTTGCACGACAAAAATGTGAGTGTTAAAACCATCGCGGTCGCGACTCATCCATTTTTGCTCGACCATCAGATAGCGGGCGCACCTGTGTTACCGACAGTGTTCGCTACCGGTTGGATGGTTGCTCAAGCCGAAACTTGGTTATCTGGCTTTACGGTAACGGCTGTACAGGATTACCGCTTGTTTAAAGGCGTGGTGCTGGCAGACGCCGATGCCAACGCGGAGTTAAACTTAACCCTTGAGTTAGTCAGCGATTCAGCGCATGAACGAGTGGTGGATGCACGTATAAGCAGCGAGCAAAATGGCCGTACTGTGTTTCATTATGGTGCGCAATTATGCATGTTAGCTAAAGGCCGCGTTGTTGCGCCAGCGGAGGTGTTGGATCTTGATCTGTTGGTTGATCAAGTAGCAAGTAAACCTACCTGGTATCAAGATGGCACCTTGTTTCATGGTCAGCGCTTTCAAGGCTTAACCGCAAGCTTGCAAATGGATCAACATGGCGCGCTATTTAGTGCGCAGATCCCAGCGCCTGAGGCCAGCTACTTTGGCGATTTTGCCAATACGAGCAGTGCGTTATTAGCAGACGATCTGTTGTATCAAGTCATGTTGGTCTGGGCAAAAGATCAGTTGGGCATGGCGAGTTTGCCTGTCGCAGCGGCCAAAGTTACATTTTACCAGCGACCAAAGGCCTACGAGACATTGTACCTGCAGCTAACGGTTGTAAAACAAACACACAGTGAATTGATTGCCGATATCGGCCTGTTTAATAAACAAGGCCAAGCACTGGTCGTGATGAGCCAAGGCAAAGTGGTGTTAAGCCAAAGCTTAGGTAAAAAACAGGGCATGAATTAATATTGATGTCCACTCGTAGCATAACCAATAACGGCATCGCCACCAAATGGGCCCTTTGTGGTCTCTATTGTGTGGCGCTGCCCAAAGATGATGTTCCAGCCAACTTAGCTAATACCTGTGCGATTGATCTAAGTGATGAATTTGTCTTGAATTTAGCTCAAATTCCAGCAAGGGAAAGACCTAGCATAGTTGACGTACATGGCTGCGCTCAATGGCTCGACAATCGCGCTGCGTTGTTGAGTTATTGTCAGCAATTATTAGCGCGCCGAATAGATATAAAGGCTGGCGAAAATATTGAAGCCCGATCTTCAATTGTCATCCCCGTTAATGGTGCGGGTCTACCTGCTTGGCTGCGCTCGCGCCTATCAGCAGATGCTAAAACAAGTCTAAATGCATCATTTGGTTTGTTGCTCACGTTTATGCCAGTGCCGATTGCGTTAAAGCAAGGCATTAAGATGCTAGCGCGGTTCAGGCAAGTTTTACCCGAACCATTGAAACAAACAGCTAAGCCAAATGTGCAGTTAGCTAAATATTGGCAGCGGCAATTATCCGGCGACGACGATCTGGCCTCTTGCATATTTAACTTGGTTCAAAGCTTGAAGCAGCGGCAATTGCAGCAACATTATTGGTACGGCGTCATGCATCAAAGCCGTCAGGCGTATCTTGAGCTTGCAGGTATGGTGAACGCTGAGCAGCCAAGGGTAGTCGCATCAGCCACATTAGTATTTGAACAGGGCAACCAAACTGCCACGCCATGGCCACTGCTTTGTACTGAGCCTTCAGCTGCTTTACCAATAGAGTCTACCTTTGATTCGGAGCCATTAAATTGGCAAGTGTTTTGGCCTGTTACCGCGCTGAATAAGACAGAATTAATTGTTAAGCTCAACCGTATTTTAGCTTTGCCAACCAGTCAGCGTTATCAGCAGATGCTGAATGACTTAAATGCCTATCAACAACATAAAACCTCAACGGATACTCAAAATGCCAAAGGGTTGATTTCGGTATTAGTTGCCAGCGAAATAAATGCACTTGATGGCGAGGTTAAGCAATTATTAGAAAGACTTGGGCAACAGACCGCGTTAAGCCAAGCGTCAATACAAACACCAGCTGGCAGTGCAGTGCGCCAAGTTAAAGATAATCAGCAAGCTTCGTATATTGCTGACAGTGTTTGTTTTGTTTATCCGGGGGTCGGCACTTGTTATCCCGGGCAGTTTCATGATTTGTCGCGGTATTTTCCTCGTTTGTATCAAACATTAGACACAAACGGTGAATTGGCTGAGCTATTAGCTGCGCGTCATTTTTTAGCAGATGGGCAAGGCACTGACAAGCTGACCACATTGGCACAAGCCGGCGTGGGTAGCGCTTGGTTACTCAGTCACTTATTACAACAGCTTAACATCACGCCTGCTTATGCATTCGGTTACAGCCTAGGCGAAGTAAGCATGTGGGCCGGTTTGTCATTATGGCAATCGCCTCAAGTGCTTGGCGAGCGGCTAGCAAAATCAGTGGCCTTCAACAGTGGCATTACCGGTGAGTTAAACGCCGTCGCGCAGCACTGGCAATTAGCACCCGAACAAGAGGTGCATTGGGCCAGTTATTCGCTGCGTTTACCCGACGGTTTTACGCAAAACCTTGCCCATTATGATAAAGCTTGGCTGGCGATCAACCACGGCGACAGCGGTATTTTGGTGGGTGATTCGCAGCAATGTCAGCAATTATTGAATGACACAGGCGTAAGAGCGATTAAGGTCGGATTTGTCACGGCGATGCACACACCTGCGGCGCAATACTATGGCGACGAAATCGCGCAAATATTTCACCTGCCGCTATCGGAGCAAGGCCAAGCGCTTGCGCTGCAGGCATCAACGAGACAGCCAGCAATTAAGTTATTCTCCAGCGCGAACTATCAACCAGTTAAGGTATCCAGTGATGCCATCAGCCAAAGTATTCATGATTGCTTTTGTCAGCCGTTGGATTTTGCCCATTTAACGCAGCAAGTGTATCAAGCCGGCGCGCGTATTTTTATTGAAGTGGGCGCGGGGCGAAGTTGCTGCACGCATATAGATAAAATACTGCAACATCAGCCTCATGTGAGTTTAGCCACCAATGGCAAGGGGCAAAGTAGTAGCCGCAGTCTATTACGTTTATTGGCTCAGCTGGTCAGTTTAGGTCTTAAGCCCGAACTAGATAGTTTATTTGGCCGTCACTTTTCTCTATCTCTTTATCAACAACAGGATCAATCCATTTAATGACCAGTATTGCCATTGTCGGTATCGCACATTTATTTCCAGGTAGTCATGATCTTGAGGGGTTTTGGCAAAATTTACAGCAGCAACGTGATTCACGCACACACGTCAATCCCGCGCGCCAATGTGCCGATCCTGCCGATTTCTCCGGCAGTAAGGGTGACAATGACAAACATTACAGTCATCGCGGCGGGTATATCGAGCAGTTTGATTTTGATGCAACTGGCTATCAAGTATCTGCTGAGCAATTAAGTCAACTTGACTGCCACCAGCACTGGATCTTACAAGTTTGCAAGCAAGCCTTGCTTGACGCTGGGGTAACGTTAACGGACGAGGTGTTAAAGCAAACAGGTTTAGTCCTAGGCGCGTTATCGTTTCCGACTCAAGGCTCAAACCAAGTTTACTTGGCGCTATATCATCGCGCGGTCGAAGCAGGGTTGCAGCAAGTACTCGGCAAAGACTTTAAACTGGAGGCATTTGATCAAGACTATCACACCACTGATCACGTTAATGATCAGCAAGCCGATGCCAAACAAGGCTTGATTGCCGGCTACACCGCCGGGTTAGTGGCCAATGCATTAGGGCTTGGCCGTGGTCATTATGCTTTAGATGCGGCCTGCGCTTCTTCTTTATATAGCGTTAAGCTAGCGTGTGATGCCTTAATCGCGGGGCGCAGTGATGTGATGCTGGCCAGTGCCGTGTCTGGCTCAGACCCCTTTTTTATCAATATGGGATTTTCCATTTTTCAGGCTTATCCCGCCAATGGGATTTCAGCGCCGTTCGATCAGCAAAGCCAAGGTTTATTTGCCGGTGAGGGAGCGGGAGTACTGGTACTGAAACGCCTTGATGATGCACTGCGTGATCAAGATAAGATTTATGCCACTATTGAAGGCGTCGGCCTTTCTAATGATGGCCGCGGTCAGTTTGTGCTTAGTCCAAACAGTAAAGGCCAAGTACTGGCCTATCAGCGTGCTTATCTCCAAGCGAAGCTTAAACCCAGCGACGTGGATTACATTGAGTGTCATGCCACCGGCACACCACTGGGCGATAAAGTCGAGTTGAACTCGATGTCGCAATTTTTTGGCGATGGCAAGCAGGTACCACTGATTGGCTCAGTCAAAGGTAATATCGGTCATTTGCTGACTGCGGCGGGTATGCCCAGTATTGTGAAGACCATATTGTCGATGCAACATAACCAAATACCTGCCAGCATTGGCATTAATGCGCCTATTAGCTCAGGTAATCTTGCGTGGGGCGAGCAACAATTAGTCAGGAATGCACAGCCTTGGCCAGCCAATAACAGCAGTGCGCCAAAGCGTGCAGGGGTTTCAGCCTTTGGTTTTGGCGGCTGTAACGCCCATCTAGTATTACAACAACCGCCTGCCACCGATGTTAAATCAATAGCAGCGAACAAACGTGAGTCAAGCACCACTGCAATGGCAATCACCGGCGTCGCTTGTCATGTTGGTCGCGCTGAAAACATAGTTGATTTTGCGCAAATTATGTCTGAGCAACAAGACGTGTTTGTCCCTTTGCCGCCACTGCGCTGGAAGGGCATGGAGCAACAATTAGTGGCAGAGCCTGAAGCAATGAGAGGCGGTTTTATTGAACAGTTTGAGCTGGACTTTATGCAATTTAAAGTGCCGCCAAATAATGATGATAGCTTGATCCCTCAGCAGTTATTGTTAATGAAAGTTACCGACCAAGCCTTGCAGGATGGCAAAGTGAAAGTTGGCGATAATGTTGCTGTGCTGGTGGCCATGTCGGCTGAGCCAGAAACCCATCAATTTCGTGGCCGAGTTAATTTGCAAACGCAACTTCCTGCCAGCCTCAAGCAAGCAGGCATTACGCTTACGACAGCTGAGCAAGCCAAGTTACAAGCCATTGCCATGGACAGCGTGTTAGGCGCTGCCAAGTTAAATCAATACACCAGTTTTATTGGCAATATTATGGCTTCGCGAATAGCGTCACTGTGGGACTTCAATGGCCCAGCGTTTACTATTTCCAGCGAAGAAAACTCCGTTTACAACTGCTTGCAAATTGCCCAGGATATGCTGGTACAAGGGGAAGTGGATGCCGTTGTCGTGGCCGCTGTCGATTTAGCCGCCAGTGCTGAAAACTTTGCTCTGCGCCAGCAATTAACGGCTGATTTTTGCGGCCATGTGAGTGACGGAGCGGGTGCGATTGTGCTGCGTTTAGCCAGTGATGAAGTGACTTCCCAGCCCTATTATGGCCAGATCACCAGCCTAAACTTTGCTACCCGTGGTCAACTTAATGAGTTAAGCACACAAAACGATGACGCAGACATTAGCCTAGTGGACATCACCGGCAGTGATAGCCAACAAGGGCAACAGGAGTTACAACAGCGTTGTCAACAACGTCATCCGAACGCCATGGTGCAAACCAGTAGCGAACAGACGGGTCACCTTTATGCTGCCAGCGGTTTGTTTAGTTTATTAAGTGTGCTGGTCAAGTTAAACCCAGCTTTACCAAGTCCAGCACCACAAGGCCAATTAGCGGCGGCTTACATGCAGTGTATTGATGGCAGCTTAAGCCAAGTCACGTTGCAAAGTGCCGTTAATGTCAAGATGTCCAAGGCATTCAAGGTGCCCACGCCGCAGAAAGTCGGCTTAGTGAAAGCCGTCGTGCTCGGCGGCCCCTCTATTTCAAATACCATAATCGAACAGGGAACAGCCTTGTCAGTTAACTTACACACAGCCGCTCAGCCAATCACCTTGGCGCAACATGAGCAAGCAAGCCAAGTGGCACAAACGCGCCAGCAAGGTTTAAATGATTTTGCTCGACTGGTGCGCCAGACTCCTTTGCCTAAGCGCACTGAAACCTATCAAGCTAAAACTTATCAGCCAAAAGCGGGCGAGATCTGGAACTATGACGATTTAGTTGAGTATTCAGAAGGCTCGATTGCTAAGGTGTTTGGCCCTGAATACGCCATCATTGACAGTTATCCGCGCCGCGTGCGTTTGCCGACTACCGATTACTTATTGGTGTCGCGGGTGACCAAGCTCAATGCCAAGGTCAACGAATACAAGCCTTGCACCATGACCACCGAATACGATATTCCGCTGGATGCCCCTTATCTAGTGGACGGACAAATTCCTTGGGCGGTGGCGGTTGAATCAGGCCAATGTGATTTAATGCTGATCAGCTACTTAGGCATTGATTTTGAAAACAAAGGTGAGCGAGTATATCGTTTACTTGATTGTACTTTAACCTTCCTCGCTGACTTGCCAAAAGGCGGTGAGACCTTGCGCTACGACATTAGCATCAATCATTTTGCGCGCAATGGCGATACCTTGTTGTTCTTCTTCTCTTATGAGTGCTTCGTGGGCGATACCATGGTGCTGAAAATGGACGGCGGCTGCGCCGGCTTTTTCACCGACCAAGAGCTAGCCGATGGTAAAGGGGTGATCAAAACACAAGATGAATTAAAGGCGCTGGCTCAAGTTGAAAAACAACACTTCACACCGCTGCTAGCCCATCAGCAAACTGCTTTTAACACAGAGGCAATCCGCCATTTGATCCAAGGCGATGTCTCGGCTTGTTTTGGCGCTGAATACGCCACTGATAAAAACTCATCACTTTGTTTCTCATCTGAAAAATTCTTGATGATTGAGCAAGTGTCCAATATCGATATCCACGGCGGCCCTTGGGGACTTGGTTCACTGCAAGGTGAAAAATGCCTTGATCCGCAGCACTGGTATTTCCCGTGTCATTTTAAAGACGATCAAGTGATGGCGGGCTCACTGATGGCTGAAGGCTGTGGTCAACTGCTGCAGTTTTACATGATGTATTTAGGCTTACACACCTTAGTCGAGCAAGGGCGCTTTCAACCGATGGCGAACGAGCCGCAAAAAGTGCGCTGTCGAGGTCAAGTACTGCCGCAACATGGCACCTTGGTGTATCGCATGCAAGTAACGGAAATCGGTTTGCATCCGATGCCTTATGCCAAAGCCGACATTGACATAGTGCTTAATGGCAAGGTAGTGGTGGACTTTAAAAACCTTGGCGTAATGATTAAAGGGGTAGCGAAAGCAGGGTTGAAATTACCTAATACCAGATTGCCCAGTACCAGCGCACCGTTAATGGCGCAAGTGCCCGATTTAAGCGCCGAAAAAATCAAAGGCGTTGTGCCATTAAAACATGTGCCCGCGCCAGTGGTGGTGGGTGAAAACCGCACGCCCGATACCTTGCCTTTTACCCCTTATCATTTGTTTGAATTTGCTACAGGTGATATTTGCCAGTGTTTTGGTGAAGACTACCGTATTTACGATGGCTTGATCCCGCCGCGCACCCCATGTGGTGATTTACAACTCACCACCCGAGTGATTGATGTGCAAGGTAAACGCGGCGATTTAAAACATCCTGCTAGCTGTATTGCGGAATATGATGTGCCTGCTGATGCTTGGTACTTCCAGGGCAACAGCCACCACAATTACATGCCGTATTCCATCTTGATGGAAATATCCTTGCAACCTAATGGCTTTATCTCCGGCTACATGGGCACCACATTAGGCTTTCCTGGCACCGAGCTGTTTTTTAGAAACCTCGACGGTCAAGGCGAGTTGCTGCGTGAAGTGGACTTGCGCGGTAAAACCATCGTCAACGAATCGACCTTGAAATCAACGGTGATCGCAGGGACTAACATTATTCAAAGCTTTGATTTTGTGCTCTCCACCGATGGCGCGCCGTTTTATCAAGGCAGCGCGGTATTTGGTTATTTTAAAGCCGAGGCGCTGACCCATCAACTGGGCTTAGATAACGGCAAGGTGCGTCAAGCTTGGTACTTAGAGCAAGACGCCGCCACCGTTGGCAGCAATCAAATGCCTGAGCGCATTGATTTAACCAATCAACAAAACCCTTTATTTGCCGTTGACCCGAAGCGGCCACATTACCGCTTGGCGGGAGGGCGATTAAACTTTGTTGATACCGTTTACTTGCTGCCAAATAGCGGCACGCATCAGTTAGGCTATTGCTACGCTGAGCGCACGATTGATCCAAGTGATTGGTTCTTCCAATTTCACTTCCATCAAGATCCGGTGATGCCGGGCTCATTGGGCGTTGAGGCCATTATTGAAGTAATGCAAGTGTTTGCCTTAAAACAAGACTTAGGCAGCGAGCTTATTTCACCGCGCTTTATGCCACTGCTAAGTAATGTGAAATGGAAATATCGCGGGCAAATTAACCCGCTCAATACCTTGATGAACATTAACGTGCAGATCACCCAAGTGATCTGCGAGCCAAATAAAGTCACGCTAATTGCCAATGCCGATTTGTCTAAAGACGGTCTGCGCATTTATGAAGTTACAGATATTGCTCTTTGCATTAAAGAGACCGAGCAAGACACGGCCAATGCCGCTGCTAATGCCGAAGTTAAGGGTTAACGAAGAATGACAATGAATACACTAGAATTTTCCACCGCCAACCAAACGGCACTGCGTCAGCTGGCGCAAAATAGCTTTGTATTTAATAGCGCGCAGGGCGTCACCATTCGCCCCGATGCCAATGCTGTTAATGGCGAGTCACTATTAGCCTTTGCACCTGCTTGTGATGCCACTGAACTTGGCAGCGCCGCCTTTAAAGCCTGTCACGGCGTTAACTATGCTTATTACGCGGGCGCCATGGCCAATGGCATTGCCTCAGAAGAAATGGTAATAGCGTTAGGCCAAGCGGGCTTTTTAGCCTCATTTGGCGCGGCGGGTTTAGTGCCAGAACGTGTTAAGCAAGCTATTAGCACCATTCAAGCGGCGCTGCCCAATGGCCCTTATGCATTTAACTTGATCCACAGCCCCAGTGAGCCAGCGTTAGAGCGTGGCTGCGTGGAATTATATTTAAGCCATGGCGTACATACCGTTGAAGCATCGGCATTTTTGGGCTTAACTGAGCACATTGTGCGTTATCGCGCCGCAGGGTTAAGTGTGAATGCGCAAGGTCAGATCAACATAGCTAACAAAGTGATCGCCAAAGTATCACGCACTGAAGTAGCCGAAAAGTTCATTAAACCTGCGCCGGTTAAATTACTGCAAAGCTTGCTAGATCAAGGTTTGATCACCGCGCAACAATTTGAATTAGCACAGCAGGTGCCAATGGCCGATGACATTACCGCCGAAGCGGACTCTGGTGGCCACACTGATAACCGTCCATTAGTCACTTTATTGCCAACTTTGATCAGTTTGCGCGACCAGTTGCAAGCTGAATATCAATTTAGCACGCCCGTGCGCGTAGGTGCGGGTGGCGGCGTGGGGACGCCAAGTGCCGCGTTAGCTACCTTTGCCATGGGCGCAGACTTTATTGTTACCGGCTCGGTTAACCAAGCCTGTATTGAAGCAGGTGCCAGTGAACACACCAAAAAGCTATTATCGACCACCGAAATGGCCGACGTGACCATGGCGCCAGCCGCCGATATGTTTGAAATGGGCGTACAACTACAAGTGGTTAAACGCGGCACCTTGTTCCCAATGCGCGCGCAAAAGTTATACGACTTGTATCAGCAATACGACAGCATTGATGCTATTCCTGCCGCTGAGCGTGAAAAGCTCGAGCAGCAAGTATTTCGTCAACCCCTTGAAGTGGTGTGGCAGAACACCGTTGCCCATTTTAACAGTCGTGACCCTAAACAAATCGAGCGCGCGCAAAATAACCCTAAACGCAAAATGGCGTTAATTTTCCGCTGGTATTTAGGCCTTTCCAGCCGCTGGTCAAACCAAGGCGAAGTCGGGCGCGAAATGGATTATCAAATTTGGGCAGGCCCTGCACTGGGCGCATTTAACGCATGGACTAAGGGTACTTATTTAGCCGAATACCAAAACCGTAAAGTGGTGGACGTAGTCAGTCACTTAATGACAGGCGCTGCGTATCTACAACGCATTCAATTACTGAAAAGCCAAGGCTTGATGCTAGCGCCTGAGCTGTGTCAGTATCGGGTGTAGTAAAAACTTGATGATATGTCAGCTCCATTTTGTTGGTGCTTAATAATATCCTTTATCTGTTTAATCATTTGAAGAATATTTAGCACCAACACAATGAGTTGCCGATCGATTTGATTATTCGTGAATAAGGGAAACGATGAAACTGAATAAAGCCTTAGTCCTGTCGTTACTAATCAGTAGTGGCGCCTACGCTGATCAATTGGCAACCGAGCAATGGTTACTTTCACTTGAACCTGTTTTAAGTAGTCATTTGTGTAGTGTAAGGGATCAGTCCTACCTTCAAAGTAAAGCGCTAACAACGAAGAAGTGTAGAGAGTTAATCAACAAGTTGTATCAAAATTGTTTGGCAGAGCCTAACAAACTAAATTTACCCACTGAGCTTACCCAAGATGAACAACAAGTTTATGGTGAAAAGATCGTGTCTTGTATTCATCATGCAGGGAGCAAGATTGTCGAATAATAAGTATGACACTCAATAAATAAAGTTCGAAGCCTCAGAACGTCAGAAGCTAAAATTAAACCTTTGCTAATACCTGTATCCAATCGGCAGCTTAAGTCGGCTGCCTTCATTTAGGTAGCCTTTAGCAATAGGCAGTTGGATGTCACTAAGAAGTGGGTATCCATTTTTATCGTACCCTTCACTGTAGTGATAGGCAGCAATTACCTCGCTAAACTCTGCCTTATCGTTGTAAACAACTTTGAGACCAAATTCGGCTTTGGATTTATCACCAAACAAACTCGTTGCATTTTCAGTTAACCATTGCTTGAAAGGAGCGGGCAGATCGGTACATGTTTCTTGATTGTCTTCTAAATAGGCGCAACCTGAACTTTCAATTAGCACATAAGGTAGGGTGGCAACCTTGCCTTGAAAAATGTCGCCGACGAGATCTAAAAAGCCCAGCGCTTCGGGCTGGTAAGTGATTGGCTGATCAACAATACGCCATTTAGGGGCTTCAAACACATTGAGTACGGCTTGATATTTGTCTTCAAAGTACAGCGCAATAATGATTTCATCGTCCGTAAGGTGATGGGTGTTTTCAACTATGGTGACATCGGTGCCAGGGCCGACAAAGCTATAAATCATATTGAACTGGCGACCTGAGTGAGTCCACGACCAGAGCAGCCCTGAGCCGTCGTAAAACTTGTAACTACGCACAAACTTAAAATCATTCTCGGGCGCGAATTCAAGCAGTGAGGCATTTTTTAGCGCTGTGCTATGAAAGTCGGCTACATACCAATCCAGGTCCGTATCGCGCTCTGCAACGGTTAAGCCCTTACCGACAAAATTACCCACCGTGTCTTTATGGCGTCTAAGATCGGTCAAGTAGTCAGGGCTGGCATCACAGCTCATTAAGAAAAAGCCGAAAAAACAAAAAATATACGATTTAAAGGGCATACACCTCTCCAAAATTGTGTAAGTAAATGCGCGCTCAGGGGGAAATATTGCAACAGCCGCAGGATGATAAGTCAAATTAACCTAAAATTGCAGTTGCTTTACGCACAAAAACTGAATACTATGCCGCCCAATTAATGAGCACTAACCAAAAGTGCTCTATACCAACTCAATTGATCAACTTACTGTAAGGAGAAAATATCATGACATTTACATTAACATCCTTTGCAGGTCTTATCCGATAAGAAACGGGTTGCTCAAATACGTCTTTGTACACTAAGTATATTTAGCTAAACACCGCGTTAACTTCATTCCTTTCGATGATTTCAACATAGATCCAGACCTGCCAATTCGATTTTCGTTTTAATCCTATTTTTCTAATAAAGAAAAAGGAATTGGTACTATGGGCAAATCCGTCCAAAAAATTTCTGAAAACGTTAGCCTCATTGCGTCTAAAAATACGTGGATTGAAGGGCTGGCAATACAACAACTGATCAAAACAGCTCAGCTAGAGGGCATGCAGCGCGTTGCGGGCATGCCTGATTTACACCCCGGTAGAGGTTACCCCATTGGTGCAGCTTTTTTTACTAGCAACAAAATTTACCCCGCGCTGGTGGGTAATGATATTGGTTGTGGTATGTCGTTATGGCAAACCTCCGCCAAAGTATCAAAGGTTAATCTTGATAAATTAGCCAAAAAATTCACCCATGTTGAGCAGCCACTCGATGACAGCTGGCAGTCGGTTATTCAATCTAGAAAAGCGGCCAAAAACATCACCATCAATGGCTATGACCATGCCTTGGGCACCATAGGTGGGGGTAACCATTTCGCTGAATTTCAGGCCATTGATGAGATTTACAATCAAGCAGTATTAGATGAGTTAGGGTTGAATAAAAAGCACCTGCAGCTACTTGTGCACTCAGGCTCACGTGGGCTTGGGCAGTCAATTCTAGCCGCGCATATAACAAAATACAGTCACGATGGATTATCTGAAAGTGATGCCGACTTTGCCAAATACATGCAACAACATGACGAAGCCGTGCGCTTTGCAGAGCTGAATCGTGAATTAATTGCCATGCGCTTTTTAGAGGCCATTCGCGCCAATGGAAACTGCACGTTAGATATTAATCACAATTTAGTATCGGCAAAAAACATGGATGGTTTGAATGGCTGGCTACACAGAAAAGGCGCCACCCCGAGTGACAAAGGCTATGTGGTTATTCCGGGGTCGCGGGGGGATCACAGTTATCTGGTTAAACCGCTTTTAGTCAATTCAAATGAGGATGGCTCAAACCAAGTTGAAAATGGCCGCATTAGCTTATTTTCACTGGCCCATGGCGCGGGTCGTAAGTGGCAACGCGGTGAATGCCATGGCCGCCTCGGTCATAAATACAAGCGTGAAGACTTATACCGAACCGCGCTAGGTAGCCGCGTAGTATGTGGCAATAAAGAATTGCTATACGACGAAGCCCCCCAAGCATACAAAAAATGTGAAACGGTGATCAGCGATATGGTAGAAGCAGGACTAATTGAGGTGCTGGCAAGGCTGCGCCCCGTTTTAACCTTTAAAACCAATGGGGAGTGCTCAGCATGATTTTACTGCAAATATCAGCAGGGCAAGGCCCAATGGAATGCTGTAAAGCCGTTGGCTTGGCGTTCAACATGATTAATAAACAATGTTTAGATAAAGGTATCAAGTTGGATGTCGTTGAAACGATCACGGCAAAAGAACGAGAGTGCTATAAATCGGTGTTGTTGCAACTTGATTCCACCCCCGAGGATGGTGCGAGGCAAGTTGCTATATCATGGCAGGGCGCTATGTTGTGGGTATGTCAAAGTCAGTATCGACCTAAGCACAAACGTAAAAACTGGTTTTTTAGCGGTCAAATGTATGACATTGATGACAGTCAACTTGATAACAGTGTGACTTTTCAAACATGCCGTGCGTCGGGTGCGGGTGGTCAGCATGTTAATACCACCGATTCGGCGGTAAGAGCCACCCATACCGCAACAGGTATGTCAGTGCGGGTTGAGAGTGAGCGCAGTCAACATGCCAATAAACGTTTAGCCAAGGCCATATTGTTGCAAAAGCTTGAAGCAACGAAATTGGCAACCATGACGCAGCAAGAAAAGAAACGTTGGCAACAGCACTGGCAAGTTGAGCGCGGTGATCCGGTAAAAACATTTAAAGGTGAAAAATTTATCTTAAGTCATGAGCGCTCTGTGAGTAAGGGAGCGATGATTTAATGCAGCAACATCAAGTAACAAATGTACTGTTTATTTGTAGCCGTAACCAATGGCGAAGCCCAACGGGTGAGCAGGTATGGAAAAATCATCCTACGCTAGCTGTAAAATCAGCAGGTACAAGCACAAAGGCGCATAGAAGGGTGAATGCCAATACCATTCAGTGGGCGGATGTTATTTTTGTTATGGAGCAAAAACACAAGAATAGGTTAAAAGCACAGTTTTATAAGTTGTTAATTCATAAAGATATTCAGGTATTAGATATTCCTGATGAATATCAATACATGGACAAAGAATTAGTAATTCTAATAAAACAACATGTTAGTAGCTATTTGGCGCTAACTTAAATTCAGAACATTAGAGGGTAGGGCAATGTAATTCTAGCTCAGCAGCGCATCGTCATATTCGCCATTTCAGGAATGGAGAATTAACTATGCGCTGCATAAAACCATTAAGAGATTGACCTAACGGGCAATCATAACGTTTAAGTTTGGAGTTACATAATGAGAATTAAATACCCTCGCACCCCGCACTTGCCTTGGTCACCGGGGGCGACCGATGATGACCTTTACCAAGGTAATGTAAGCTGTTTTGAAAACCGACAAGTCGTTGTGACAGAAAAAATGGATGGCGAAAATACCACTATTTACAGTGATTTTGTGCATGCTCGCTCGATTGATAGTCGCTTTCACCCATCCAGAACATGGGTGAAAGGATTGCAAGCTGAGATTGGTTACCAAATTCCACAAGGGTGGCGTATTTGTGGTGAAAACCTCTATGCAAGGCACTCGATTAGTTATGAAGCATTAATGAGTTATTTTATGGCGTTTTCACTATGGAATGAAAACAACGAATGCTTAAGCTGGCAAGACAGCAAACGTTTTTTTGCACAATTAGGCTTAATCACCCCGAAAGAGTTGTATGTTGGCTTATGGTGCGAAAAAACAATAAAAAACATAGTGCTGGATACAAAACACCAAGAAGGTTACGTAGTAAGAGTAACTGATGGTTTTCACTACTCACAATTTAATAAAAGTGTCGCTAAATGGGTGAGAAGTAACCATGTGATCACTGATAAACATTGGATGCATGCTGAATTGGTTCCTAATGGATTAAGCAATATAAATCTAAAAAAAGGCGGTTAAGATGAACAAACTAGCAACCTGGCTAGATAGCTTAGCCTTAGACCATTCGCCAAATTTTGCTGAATGTGTACGGTACTTAGGAGAGACATTTCCCTTATTGCACCAATTTGCTGACACTGAGCAAGACAGCATTTGGCATGCGGAAGGTAATGTGGCCATCCATACAGACATGGTATTGAGTAAACTGTATGAAATATTCAACGCTGACGCCAAGCATATAACCGGCGTAAAAAGGCAGATATTGATCCTATCGGCTCTACTGCACGATATTGCAAAACCGATAACCACAAAGCGTAAGCTAATTGCGGGTATTGAACGTGTTGTTGCGCCAAAGCACGAGGAGGTTGGTGCCAGCTATTTAGCTATTAAATTGCTTGAGTTACCCCTTGAGCATAAAGTAATAAGAGCCATTATAGGGCTAGTGGGCTACCATCAGATGCCAAAAAGCCTAGTGATCAAAAATAATAGTTACAGCGACTACTTGCACCTTTCACTGCATGTAGACTTAGCACTACTTTATTGGCTTGAATTAGCGGATATGCAAGGCCGAACGTGTACAGACTCATCGCTACAAATCGATTTGCTTGAACAGTTTAGAATGTTCGCTCAAGAATATGAGCTATGGAGTGTGGATGAGCCAACAGACAATATATTAAAGCCTATTCAGGTTAAACCTTCTCGTTCTGAACAAGCCTATTTGAATGGTTATGCTGTTCGTCAGCTCGCAATTGGCCAAATAAATATGATAGAGGAAGCGCTCGCTAAGAACTACCAAGGTGCTTTAGGCTACAGCCATCTTTACGTGATGTGTGGCATTAGTGGCAGTGGTAAATCCACTTGGATTGCGCAAAACCTTAACGGATTCGAGGTTATTTCATTAGATGAAATACGCGAAGAGATCAACGGAAAAAGAAGTTGCCAAAAAAATCGTGGTCAAATGTTGCAGCTGGCTAAATCTCGATTAAAAACAGCGTTAGCAAATAAGCGAAATGTTGTGTGGGATGCGACTAATATTCGTAAAGATTTTAGGCAAATAATTTGCGACTTTGGCCTGAATTATGGGGCGTTAATTACCATTGTTGCTTTTCAAGTAAAGGAAAGTACGCTGCGACGTCATGATAAAAGCCGGCAGCATGTTGTTGGAGATGAGATTATTAACCGCCAATTAACCAAGTTAGAGTGGCCTTCCATGACCGAAGGACACCGAATGCTTATTATTGGTGACAAAGGCAATGAATTGTTCAGGCAAGGTACGTTTTAGTTACCAGCTTGTCCTAGACTTACACTTAGTCTGTTGTCGCCAAACACCCCCGCCACTTAGCGGGGGTTTTACTTAGTTTTAAATATGGGCTTAAGTATTGATAATATTAAAAATTTTACTTATTGCAGTGCTAATTTATCTTGGCATCGCGGCGACGTTAATAATAGTTAGCAAGCCAAAAATATCTGCAGAGCAAGGTGCTGATAACATTAACTTCAACGAAATGTTGATAGATTACAATTCATTACCTGAACTGCAATATTATCAGGCCCGGGACAATACTGCGCTCGCTTATCGCCATTATCCTAGTCGGGCTAATAAAACACTCATCTTATTGCATGGCTCGGGTTGGCATAGCCAGCAATTTTTATCCTTGGCAAACTATGTCAGCAAACAAGGTTTGGCGCAGGTTTATACACCAGATTTACGCGGCCATGGGCATGATCCGAAAAGACGTGGCGATGTCGATTACATTGGCCAATTTGAAGATGATTTAGCCGATTTTATGGCAATGATCAAAACCCGCCATCCCGACACTAAGGTGATCGTTGGCGGTCATTCTTCGGGAGGCGGATTAGCTATCCGTTTTGCTGGTGGCCAGTATGGCGGGCAAGCCGACGCCTATGTATTATTAGCGCCTTTTATCTATTACAACGCACCCACCACAAAGCCAAATGCAGGCGGTTGGGCACAGCCTTATACGGGACGGATTGTGGGACTCACTATGTTAAATAACATCGGTGTTCACTGGTTTGATTCACTCACGGCAATACAATTTAACCTGCCAGAGCCACTGCGAAATGGCAGTGAAACCTTGGTTTACTCCTATCGCCTTAATACTTCTTTTGCGCCGCGAGATTATCAGCAAGATTTGAGCAGTATTAACCAGCCATTGCTGGTAATTGCAGGTACTGCTGACGAAACCATGTATGTAGACCAATACCAACCATTGATCAGTGAATACACAAAAGTAGACGTGAAGCTATTACCCGATGTGACCCATATGGGTGTAGTGGTTGGGCCAGAGGTTCAACCCGTGCTTAGGGATTGGTTAGGTAAGTTGTAAAAAGGTTTCTCCTTAAGCAGCCTGATTTAACCTGAATAAGAGAAATAGTGTGATTTCTCCTCAGAAACAAGGTGAGTTGGCCAAACAAGATGGGTCGATAAAATGCATTTCAAAAGTTCTGCATATAAAACCAATGGTAATGAGATAAATGGCAATATCTCGGGATTTGGCGCGGTAAAGTAATTGCAAAAGTCTCGCTTTGTTCACACCTTATTTATAATACTTTGATATATAATCACAAAATAAATCAGCTGAATTCTTTATGGGGGCCAAATTTGATCTCGGTAAATACTAGGCTCCCTTTGTTTACCCCTGTTTAGCTAGTTAAGGGTGGTAAAAGAGCATTTAACTGGCTGAATATTATTAATTTATTTTTTACGGAATAACGATTCTCGTGCGCTAGCGTGCGGGGTTTATACGGAATTCCGTATAATACGTGTAACAGCGTATTAAGGAAGTAAGAAGTGAAGTTGGAAAACGTAGTACCTTGGGGTAGGTCTTTAGATGAATATCAAGAAATCTTCTCATTAACGGAAGTTGATCTGGATAAATCAATTTTAGGTTGCGGTGATGGTCCCGCATCATTTAATGCTGAGCTGACAAAACTTGGTGGAAATGTTATTTCAGTTGATCCTACCTATCAATTTAGTGGTGAAGAGCTGAAAAGTCGTATAGCTTCGGTTTATGATGAAATTATGCCTCAAATGCAACTTAATAAAGATAAGTACATTTGGAAAAGCATCCCCACAGTGGAAGCGCTAGGAGAACTCCGAATGAGTGCTATGAATGCGTTCATTGATGATTACGAGAATGGCAAAGAATTAGGCCGTTACATTAATGAATCATTACCTAGCCTGAGCTTTCAAGATAAACAGTTCGATCTTGCACTGTGTTCCCATTATTTGTTTCTATATAGCGAGCATGTAAATTTAGAACAGCACATTGCATCTATCCTAGAGCTTTGCAGGGTTGCTAAAGAAGTTCGAATATATCCGTTATTATCACTCAACGGAGAAATATCACCCCACCTAAATAGTGTAATTGAAACATTGAGCGCCAAAGGATTAGTCTGTTGTCAAAAGGGTATTAATTACGAGTTTCAAAAAGGAGCCACTCAAATGCTGGTGGTTAAATCCGTGTAACAGATAAGAATAGGTGTCGCGAAGCCGACACCTATATTCAAGTGTTGGACAAGCCCGGAGCCTCGATGAGCTCGATTTCCTGCCTTATTAAGTAAATTGCTGCATTGAGCCTTAACCGCGCTTAGCCTGAGTACCTTTCTCAAGACGAGCGGGAGGGATGTAAGGGGCGATCATAATGTAAACGCTTGCCTTATCAGTTTGCTAGTAAGCGCGTCATAAACCCCGCCCGAACCAATGCTAAATGGCACATGAAAAGGGTAGATACAGCCGAATAGGGGAGATAGATCGTAAACGACCCATGATCCCACGGGCTGATATTGCTAATGTTTGAAGTTCCAAGGCAGGAGCGCATCGATATCTGGCTCCGCTTTCGCTAACTCCTGCATACACTTGACCATGTAGTCATAGAGGATGAGTCCGTTGGCTTTCGCGGTTTCAACGATGCTGTAAAGCATCGCGCTCGCTTCAGCCCCGTTAGGGGTGGTCGAGAAGAGCCAGTTTTTTCTGCCAATGACCAGCGGTTTAATTGCGCGTTCAGCGCGGTTATTGTCTATCGATAAATGGCCGTCATCGATATAGCGGATGAGCTTTGGCCATTGGCCGAACGTGTATTTTATCGCCTTACCCAGCGGGCTAGACTCCATGTTGAGTAAGGGTGAGGCGGTCACCTTGGAGGAATGCTTGGGTAGAATCGATGAGGGATTGAAGTCGTTTTTTGTGAATGAAAGGAAGGGCATTGATTTTGTAGCTGTTGGTGTATGATATTAAGTTCACGCATCTCGTTGTAATCTGGTTTGTTTTTGGCGAAATTAATTAGATCACACAACGCGATGCGTTTCTATATATTTGATAGCGAAAGATATTTTGTGGGGATTCGCTAGAATGCGGCGTTACGTGCGTTCTTTTTGGCTTTGTGCTAACCATTGAAAATATAAGAGTATCAATTAAATAGAGTGCGTTGGTTCGAGAATTAACATTTTAGTTATTCTTATCCCATATGTGGTGAAGAAGAATATTTTTTGGGTTATGGTGAAAGCTATGAAATTACGACGAATATTAATGACTTGGCCGAGAAAATTATCAGAAGATCTAGGCGTTTCATTTCAAGAAGCCTACACCATATGGAATAATAAGGCTCTTTTGGGGTACTCGAGTGTTTGGCCATGGGCAGTTCTTATCGGCTGCCTTGCTGCATATTTTCTAGCTATTCGTTTGAATATTGCGTTGAAATATGGGGAAATAGGAACCTTTGTTAAGAATTTGCTATTTATCGGTGGGGTTATTGGGTCAATGCAATTAAACTTTTATATTGCATATAAAAAAATACTTGAAAATTATAAGAGTGGTTGAAAGCTATTTTTTATGCATAAATTTTATGTCTATCTATTGAAAATATCACGTAACAAGTCGTTGCAGCACCGCACGCTTCGCGTGCTGGAAAGCTTTTAAGTCGCAGTTTTGCGGCTCGCTGCACTCACTTTACCGCAAAACTAGAACTTAAAATCCGCCGCTGAACTCGGCGTTGAGGCTGTAGAATTTCTCTTTTTTAAGAAATATAGCCTGTTTTATGGGTTCAAAATGCATTACCAATTGTTTTAAAAGCGCTTAGGATTGATTGCAGGGCCCCGTTTTTTAGTCAAATCTGGCTGTTGGAGTTATTCTACAGTCTCGTTAGGTGTCAGGAGGTTAAAATGTCAGAAAAAGTGATTTTTGCAGGCTTCGCCAATAATGATTTGGTTGAGTTTAAGTATAATATCGACCCTTGGGATTCTACGTTGAGCTCAATTGAACTAGTTGCTCACGACAGGAAAGGCATGTTCAAAAGTTTCAAGTTTGAAGGTGTGTCTAACCTAGAAATTGAAGAAGGCTTTAATGGATATCTTGGTGGTACAGCGATTGTAGATATCAGTGAGCGTCAATGGGCACATGCTCAAATAGAAGTTCATAACTATGAGTCTGACTCAGGTATTTCCTTTTTGGCTATGAGCGTTTCAGTTGCAGAAATCTCGGAGGCATACACCTAACACATATGAGCCTCCCGTTTGTCAAGAGGTACGCTGATCCCTTCGACTGTTTTTCAATCGAATTTAAAGCCAATCAGCAAAGCCGTTTACTTCGCTTTGTCATGCTGTTGTTAGGATATCGCCTACAACAAACACATATTGAGGCTCTCTTAGTGCGGTC
>NZ_JAIBHJ010000026.1 GCF_021278025.1 Motilimonas sp. E26 | reverse complement strand
AAGCACTGCTACCGTGGAATATCCGCAAGAACAAGTGATCGCCTAACAATCAAGCCTGCGGAGTATTGAGCGCTTACAAAGATCTAACCTTTATCTTGCTTTCCCTATAAGGGAGTGCGAAATAAGTGGAGAAGAATCTCCAAATGAGTTCAATGAATTAATTAAAAATGGACTAGAACTTCTTGATTGGAAAAGAAACTTGGTGCCAAAAATATTAATGCGCTTTGATAATCCGAAAAATTCCTACGGCAGCAACAACTATCAGTTGGTTTCACTAAATTATCTTCTATATGAAGCCGTAGAGCTTGACGGTGTCTCAAATGGCTTTATAGAAGTAATAAACACAAAAAATGAGGTACTAGAAATTATTTCTGATAGAAGAGGGCAATACTTAGCTATATATGATAGAGAAGTAGAAAAACATGTTTCGACTAGTGAGATAACTACATTAATTTGTGATTTTTTTGATTATTAAGGTTCTTTACTAGTGCTACAACATACGCTGTTCCTTAAGCGAGCACCGCACTAAAAATATCAACTAAACCATTAATATTATTACGTTTTTATTGTGGCTCCTGCTGGCAATTCACAGAGCAAGAATACTGGACAGCCATCTAAATAACCAGCGATTTGATGGCGAAAAAACCAGCGAAAAAGGCTAGTTCTGCTGTAAATATTCCCTGCAGGTTCATTAATTTATGGAATTTTTGGCTAAATACTATTAGAAATCAGTCGCGCTGACTGGATGTGTATTTTTTAGGCGTGATCAATCTTGCCTCAATATCGGACAGCCACCTAAGACCATCAAAGCTGGGCCAGCCAATATTATGACTACGACCCCCTTGGTCGCGTTAAACGCTGGCAATTACCGGATGGCCAGCAGGTTGACTATGAATTTCAACAAGGCCAACTGGCTGGCATTAACCTTAACGGTGAAGTGCTCACCCAACACCTGTTTCATCATGGTCAAGAAATCAAACGTAGCCAAGGTGCCCTCACCAGTGAGTATCAATACGATGCCTTTGGGCGGCGCGTTAATACGAAAGCATGGACATCCATCTAAATATTCAGACCATGATAGTGCAGCACCACAACTGGCAAAGGTGTATACTTGCTTTTTATGCTGTATATACCACATGCGTAATAGTTCGAGCCCAATAGGCATACAAACGCGTGAATTGAATAAAAAATAGGATAAGTAACTGATATGGCGTTACTCATTACTGATCAGTGTATTAATTGTGATATGTGCGACCCAGAGTGCCCCAATACTGCAATTACCTTTGGCGCTGAAATATATGAGATAGATCCAAACCTGTGCACCGAGTGTGAGGGCTTTTATGATAAGCCTACTTGTGTGGCGGTTTGTCCGATTGATTGTATTATTCCCGATCCGGCTCATGTTGAGACTAAAAGCGAGCTATTGGATAAGTTTTTACGCTTACACCCTTAGCGCTCGTTTAGCTGTAAAGAATGTCATCGCCTATTTAGGCGGTGACATTCTTTCCCTCCCCTTTTACACTATTGTTTCAATTCGTAATCACTAATGATGGCGTAACATGCCACAAGCAAAATTCTTAACAGGCTCTATCTTTAAACATATTGTGGTAATGTCTTCGACTAATGCCATCGGTTTAACCGCGCTGTTTTTAGTTGACTTAATTGATCTGTTTTTTATCAGTTTACTCGGTGAAGTAGAGCTAGCAGCAGCCGTTGGCTATGCCGGTACACTATCATTTTTTACCACCTCTATCGCGATTGGTATATCCATCTCAATGACGGCCCTTGTTTCCAGAGCCATCGGTCAAAAAGATCGAGCCAAGGCAAAGCGCTTTGCTATTCATGTGGCCGCTCTGGGCTTTATTGTCACTAGCTTGGTGAGCGGGCTGCTTTGGTGGTTTGTACCTGAAATGCTCGCTATGATTGGCGCCAAAGGACAAACCTTGGCTTACGCCACCGATTATTTGCGTATTTTAGTGCCTTCCCTGCCATTTCTATGCCTTGCAATGAATATGGGCGCGGCGCTTCGTGCGGTCGGAGACGCAAAGCAAGCCATGTATTCAACCCTGACTGGTGGCGCGGTTAATGCTGTGTTAGATCCTATTTTTATTTTTGCTTTAGGAATGGGGATTCAAGGGGCGGCTATTGCATCTGTTTTAGCACGCTTTGCTGTATTAGCGGTGGGGTTTTATGGCGCAAACTACAAGCACCAGTTAATTGGCCGCTTCCATTGGCCGCACTTTAAACAAGATATAAAACCCATTGTCGCCATTGCTGGCCCAGGCATATTAACCAATGTTGCCACGCCGTTTGGTAATGCTTATGTGACAGCGGTGATAGCACAGTTTGGCGATGGCTACGTGGCGGGATGGGCGGTTGTAGGGCGAATTCTACCGGTCGCATTTGGCATGATCTTCGCATTATCTGGCGCTATCGGCCCGATTATTGGGCAGAACTTCGGCGCTCACTATTATCCTCGCGTGCGCGCAACATTGAATGAATCACTCAAGTTTGTCACCTTATACATATTAGTGGCGGCCATGTTTCTGTCTTTCAGCCAAGAGTTAATCATTCAAACCTTTGGCGTGGGTCCTGAAGGCGCCAGTATTGTACGCTTGTTTTGCCAAGTGATTGCCGTCAGCTTCATTTTCTCCGGCGGACAATTTGTCGCCAATGCTTCATTCAATAACTTAGGCTTTGCCAGCTATTCAACCATGCTAAACGTCGGTAAATCAACACTGGGAACCTTTCCCTTTGTTTATTTTGGTGCCGCTTGGTTTGGCCCTAGTGGGGTATTGTACGGACAAGCATTAGGCACCATGATTTTTGGTATTATTGCCGTTATTGTGGCTTATCGACTCGTCAATAGAATTGAACAAAAGTGGTTGCATCATCAAAAAATACCCGAGCCAGAGCCACAAGCCGAAGGGCAAATACCACTCACTCCATTCAGTTCAAGTCGAGTATATTTATGTGGCGAAATTTCTGAGGATGAGCTCCCTGCAGCAACTCATGAGCAAACAAAGAAAACAACGAAAGATAGCGTTAATTAACCCGAGTTCTAGATAAACAATACAGTATATTTTTCATGCAAAACACGATAAATAGACCCAAACAAGACCTAAAAAATAAAGCTGCACTTTGCTTCTTGATATAGTTTGGGTATATGTCCCTATACGCTTGGCGTTTTCATCCCTGAAAACGAAATTTTGCAGTAAAATAGGTGCCCGCTCGTAATTGGCTTAAGTAAAACTGAGGTTTATTAGCTATTAAAAAGCCAACACTATGGCTGGTGTTGGCTGCAAAAGGTAAATGTTCTTATCTGGGCATTTACTTAATGAGACATCGCTACCGTTTTCATTGGTATTTGTAGCATGTCGCTCGGACGCATAAAGTGAGAAATAGGGCTATTTCCTTCTACCAAACAGCTCATCAATTTAAAACCGTAATCAACTCGCTCAGCGCTCAAGCCATCAAGGAAGTAATCTTGATGCTTACACTTAACAACTTCATCTGTGGTGGCGACAACGATGTGGTCAAGCACGTAGCATAGGCGGTTAAATACAAAATTACTTAGCCTTAGCTCTTGCGCAGAAAAGGCACCACGACAAGTACTGGCAATTCTAACGACAACACCCGGTAAGGTGCTTAATTCAGAGCGCTCACATAACGCAAAAAAATTCTTTAACGTCACCTCCTCCCACTCTGGGCTAACAATAACCACTGCGTCAGCAGCAGCTAAAAGCTGGTGGGTGTCAAACCAATCATCCATCCAATGATCTAATTCTTTACATAAGTCTTCATCCCACAAGGGGATGCTTAATTTGGCCAAACTCAAAACCTGACAATCTACTACATCGTCCGAGAGTTTAGCCCTAGTGGCAACCGCTTGAGCGACGCCAAAGGCGGATGAATTTTTACGTTGACTACCACTAATAATTACAATATTCACCGAACAGTCCTTAACTCATTGAATGTGCGGCCCAATATCTAACAAAACAACATGAACTAATTAAGATTATTATTGTGGGCTTAGCTCTTACCCTCACTGACATCGAGGTCAGCGGGATTAATTTAGTATAGCTCCCCTTGAAATGCACTCAATTCGATTGAAATAAATCAAATAAAGATAAAAACACCAATGCAATTTTATTATTCAAAAGGAACCGCTGTGAGAAAGAAAAATAACTACACAATATTTTATTACAGAAATGTTACAAGAAAGCATGAAGCAATATAGTCAAAGGGTAACAACAGCTATCTAGCAGCTTTTAACCGACTAAATGGCGAGATAAAAGCCACTTAATGAGAGTGGCAGGATACCCAATCGACTTGAAGGTGCATGCTTTAGCCCCGCCATGTTTCAATACTAGGCACGCTAGTGCAGGCACCTATTAAATCAGTGCAAACACATGAATTTTTTTGAACGATAAGGGGATTTTCTTAATCGAATATCTGCCGCAAGGATGCGGCAGCTAAGCCATCAACAGCTTTTGAGGGATGATTTCACGGCGTTTCGTATAAGAAAAATTCCACTTTGTTCGTGACATTGCTTAGATTTCGTACACTCTTGCGCTCGCCCTGCCTTTTAAATTAGCATCACAACGATCTTGATTTTAAAGCGCACCCAAAAGGCAAGTTTACAGCTGAGATTTAATTACCCTTCCTAAACGCTTAATGCCTTCCTCTATCGTCGCTGGATCAACACTTGAGAAGTTAAGTCGAAGGGTATTGGTCTCAGTTTTACTGACATAAAAAGGTGCGCCGGGAACAAATGCCACTTTTTCTACAATCGCGACATCAAATAAGGCTCTGGCATCCATACCTTCTGGTAACGTTGCCCACAAGAACATCCCTCCTTCTGGTTCGGTGCATGTGACTTCTGCCGGAAAGTACTTCTTAATCGCCCGCTCCATCGCATTTTTTTGCTCACCGTATACCTTGATAATATTGGCAACATGAGCATCAAGATCGTTCTGTGATAAGAATTCAAATAATACACGCTGCGAAAAATAATTAGTGTGTAAATCAGAGGCCTGTTTAGCTATCACTAACTTTTCCATTAAAGCTTTAGGGGCAACAATCCAACCTAAACGAAATGCCGGTACCACCGTCTTAGAAAACGATCCTAATAATACCGTTTGCTCAGGTATCAGTGCTTTAAATGACGTAGCCTGCTTACCCGAGAAGCGCAAATCACCATATGGATTATCTTCGATGATTAAGGTTGAACTTTTTGCTAATGCCGCCGCAACGGCGTGACGATTTTGCTCAGGGTAAGACACGCCCGATGGATTTTGAAAGTTTGGTACAGCGTAAAACAGTTTTCCTTTTACCTTAGTTAACACCTCTTCAAGTGCTACCACATCTAAACCATCACTGCTGACAGGTACGGGATTAAATTTAGATTTATATACTGAAAAAGCTTGGATCGCACCAAGATAACCGGGCTCTTCGATAATAACGTCATCACCTTCGTTCAATAAGGTTTTGCCAAGTAAATCTAACCCTTGTTGAGAGCCACTTGTGATCAAGATATCCGCGGGATCGATGTCTAAGCCTTCATGTTTTTTATAACGTGCAGCAATGTATTCGCGCAGTGGTAAATAGCCTTCGGTATTACTGTATTGCAGAATATCTTTACCTGCACTATCAAACACGTCATTAGTCGCTTTTTTTAACGCTGCCACCGGAAAAAGGTCGCGATTAGGCAGCCCGCCCGCAAAAGAGATAATATTGGGGTCAATCGCTACTTTTAGAATCTCACGAATAAAGGATTGAGGAACGTCTGATATACGGTCAGAGAAAAGCTTATTCATAATACACAAACCCAGATGAGCATTTTAAACCACCACCAAAGTAACTTAAATTAGTTATTTACTCTAATAAAACAACAAAAACAGCCTTTGGTAATACATTTATTCTTATTTAATAACTGGTTTTTTATGCTATTTGTTAATAAATAACAAGGTTTTTTTACTTGTAAATCGCGGTATTAACTCCAGATTTTTCGCTCAGCAATAAAGTAATAACGGATGTTGGTAAAAAATACACAGCAGATAATAAAACCGCCAGTGATAGAAGTAAGGTGGGTATATATATTCGCAAGATAACTGACAATTAAGGGCTCTTTAGTTAGCCAATTAACTAAGATCAGCACACCATAACCAATGAGGAATAACCAACGTGAACAACCCCAAAAAAGTAAGAGACCAATAACGGCCAAAGTAACTAACACAAAGCTCAATATCAGTAAGCCATCAAGCACGAGGGCGCTTAACTCAGAGGAAACAGGCAGATAGGTTGAGATAAGATTTTGGCTAATCAACTCAAGTTTCTGCCAAGGCATCATATTCTCAGTCACAAATGTCATGACGACACAAAAGACAAAAAACAATACCAATAAGCGAAAAATACTGCGAGAAATCATTAGCTACCACCATTGCGCCACGTAGTGCCAGACTACGATTTTCGCAACAGGAATACCAACCTAAAGTCTTAAACTGTGTATTAGGACAAATAACACACAGTTAGTGATAAATTGAGGGAACTTTCTCAAACTTAAGCTTCTAATTTTATTAGCTAACTGTATGCCCTATTCACTTGAAAATGCATGCACCAAAGCCCTGCTGTGTTTTCAATACAAAGCTGGCAGGGCAAACGCATGAATATTTTTTGAGCGTTTAGCGATGTTTTCTTATGACGAATATCTGCCGCAAGGATGCGGCAGTTAAGCCATCAACAGCTTTTGAGGGATAATTTCACGGCGTTTCGTATAAGAAAATTCCACTTTGTTCGCTTGGTTGATTGTATTTTGTACACTCATGCGCTCGCCCTTACAAGGCAGTTTCATGCAGGCTCCTTTTAAATTAGCGTAACCACTTAGGGTGAAACCATTACCGGCAAGCAATGCCTTGCCTAAACGCATGTAAACCTTGGCTGAAATCAGGCATCTCTAGGTTGATTGGGTATAAACCTAGTGGCAGAGCCTTGAGCAATAAATTCAGCTAACTTAGCGATCCCATGTAAGGCTGGTTTGGGCAGTAAGGTCATATCAAAACCATCTAGTAAATTCTTCACCTCAAGGCCTAATTCAGTATCACCTTCAATTTGTAAACGGCGTTGAAAAAACAAGGTATCGGCATCTTCTTTGCGTCCAGCAATTAAAATCAAATCATTCAGCACGCCCATAAAACTAACATCAGCTACTTGCTGAGGTGCAGCAACTTGGATTTTTTGCCCCTTTAACGTCATACACCAGCTCAAGTCTAAATCGGTGACAGTTACTTTTAGCCATTTATCAGCTAAAAACGTCAGCTCTTCATCTTCAATACTCGTCGCCAGCAATCGGTTAAGGGCATTTTCCAAGCACACACGCTGTAACGGAAAAGGCATTGTTTGTGCAGGCACACGCAGTAACTGCGGCCCAAGTTTAACAAGCTGCTGTTGCAGTTGATCGAACATAAAATATCCCCACAGAGAAAATCCATTATTATTAATAAGTTTCACACACTTGATCCTGGCATAAATCAAACAAACACAAAAAACATCCGCAACCCTGCCCTACATCAAAAAGCCTATACCCAGCGATACTTACAATGCGTTCATCATTACACCTTAGGCTTTAATTATGGAACTGCTTTGCCCTGCGGGAAACTTACCCGCACTGAAAACGGCAGTCGATAACGGTGCAGACGCCGTTTACATCGGCTTTAAAGATGATACTAATGCCCGGCATTTTGCTGGTTTGAATTTTACCGATAAGAAACTGCAGCAAGGGGTCGACTATATCAAGGCAAATAACAAGTCCCTTCATGTCGCGATTAATACCTTTGCTCACCCGGGCCAGCAGCAACGCTGGTTTAAAGCGATAGATAAATGCGCTGAAATAGGCGCTGATGCGGTGATCGTCGCTGACATTGCAGCCCTTGATTATGCCAGTAAACGCTACCCAGAATTAGACTTACACCTCTCCGTTCAAGCCTCTGCAACCAATGCCCCTGCGATTACTTTTTATCAAGAAAACTTTAATGTCTCACGCGTGGTTTTACCGCGCGTATTATCAATTCATCAGGTAAAACAACTTGCTCGTGCAACCGATATTGAGCTTGAGGTTTTTGCTTTTGGTAGCTTATGTATCATGGCGGAAGGACGTTGCTACCTGTCCTCTTATGTTACCGGTGAATCACCCAATACCGTAGGCGCTTGTTCGCCAGCTAAGTTTGTGCGCTGGCAGCAAACGCCTTCTGGCCTCGAATCGCGTTTAAGTGATGTGTTAATCGATAAATATCAACAGTATGAAAAAACCGGCTACCCCACTTTATGCAAAGGCCGATTTCATGTCGAGGAGAGTCTTTACCATGCCCTGGAGGAGCCCACTAGCTTAAATACACTGTCATTATTACCCGAACTATTTAACGCCAACATTGCCGCCGTGAAGATTGAAGGGCGCCAGCGCAGCCCTGCCTACGTAGAACAAATCACCCGAGTATGGCGACAAGCTATTGACCAGTACCAGTTAAGCCCTGAGCACTACCAAGTTAAACCGGCTTGGGGTCAAGCTCTAGACAAGGTATCTGAAGGCAGCACAACCACCCTCGGTGCCTATCACAAAGCTTGGCAATAAGGACAAACATCATGAAAGTATCCCTCGGTCCCGTGTTGTATTTTTGGCCTAAACAAACGCTCACTGACTTTTACCAACAAGCTGTAAGTAGCGATGCCGATATTATTTATTTAGGCGAAACCGTATGCAGCAAACGCCGCGAGTTAAAGAGCAAAGATTGGCTAACCTTAGCCAAGCAACTGGCAGACAACAGTAACAAACAAATAATATTATCGACCATGGCATTATTGGAAGCACCATCAGAAGTTAGAGTGCTAAAAGATCTATGTCAGAATGACCAATTTATGGTTGAAGCTAATGACCTCGGCGCAGTGCAAATTTTAGCTGAGCACGGTGTGCCTTTTGTTTGTGGGCCAGCAATTAATTGCTATAACGCTAATGTTATCCAATTTTTACTTAGCAAAGGAATGACGCGCTGGGTAATGCCCGTAGAGCTCTCAGGTGACTGGCTACGCACTTTATTACAAGATTGCCAGCAGTTAGGCATTCGCGACCAGTTTGAAGTAGAAGTGTTTGCCTGGGGCCATATGCCACTGGCTTACTCAGCGCGCTGCTTTACCGCCCGTAGCGAAAACAAAGCCAAAGATGATTGTGAACTATGCTGTATTAACTACCCACAAGGACGCGTAATGCGCAGCCAAGAAAACCAAGCTCTCTTTGTGCTCAATGGTATTCAGACCCAATCGGGGCTGAGATATAACCTGTTAAATGAAGTGCCGCAACTGGCCACCTTGGCCGATATTGTCAGAGTTAGCCCTGAAAATATGGCAAGCGTATCGGTCCCAACTCAGTTTAAGCAGCAGCTTAACAATTACCAAGCTTATGTATTAGACAACAAAGAGTGTAATGGCTACTGGCACCAAATTGCCGGCTTGGCACAACACGCTTACTCATAAGTAGGCATATAAAAAAGGGAGCGTTAACGCTCCCTGATATTGATTTTGTAAATCGCGTTTAGTTGCACACCATTAACGATTCGGATTATGTTTTAGGGCTAATAAATCCAGCTCTAATAACGCATATTTATGCTCGATAAATTCATACACATTGTTAGACAACGACAACTTGTAAAAGCTCGCCGCTAGCACGTCATTTCCTTGCGCCTGATACCATTTACCTAAGTAAAAATACGCTTCACATAAACGCTCTGCCAATGCCTGATTATTTTCAATGCCTTGGGATAGGGAGCCGATATAAGTAGCCTCGTCTATTTTTCCGGTATAAAAATCAGCAATACGCCAACCCCAGTCTGCCGTTTGGTATTTAGCTTGATTCGCCTTTAACCGTGCCATTGCGGCTTCGGGTGAAACATGTTGCTCTGCCAAATATAGCCAAATATTACGATAGGGCTCTGCTGGATCAAACGAAACAAAAGTTGTTAAATCATCAACGGCCAGTTCGTGCGCACCAGCATAAGAAAGCGCAATACCTCGGTTCATATAGGCATACTGATGATCGGGTTGCAACTCAAGCACAGAGTCAAAAGCTTCAAACGACTCATCGAACTCTTGCATTTGCGTTAAATACACGCCGAGATAATTATAAGCTTCAGCAAAGTCTGGCTTCACTTTTATCGCTTGGTTAAAATCGAAACGCGCCAATGAAGTCATGCCCAACTGATCATAAGTTGCGCCGCGTTCATAAAACAGCACTGCTAACTTTTCTGAATCAACATCAGGCGAGTTGATCATTTGACCAAGACGGATCAATTTTAATTCGCTTTGATAAGTCACTTGTAGGGGAATGGCTAAAACCAGTGACTGGGAGCCTCGCTCAGACGCATTGTTACTAACACAACCGGTTAACATCGCGCTAGCTGCTAATAGAGCCAGTAAAACTTTCTTCATGAATTTCCTCCAATCGCACTTGTATCTCAATAAGTATCGCTGCGAGTTAAATGAATGATACAAGCATTTACGTATGCAGAGACTGGCTTATCCGCGGGGTAAAGTAAAGAAATTAAAGTAAAAAAAAGGGAGTCAACAGACTCCCTTCGTATCTCATATAGCGAGTGCTAACTACTCAGCAGCAGGTGCTTCTGCAGCCGGCGCAGCATCTGCTTGCGCTTCTTTAATACTTAGACGTACACGGCCTTGGCGGTCTACTTCTAGTACTTTAACTTTCACTTCATCGCCTTCTTTAAGGTGGTCAGATACGTTCTGAACACGCTCTTGGCAGATTTGTGAAATGTGCACTAAGCCATCTTTACCTGGAAGGATGTTTACGAATGCACCGAAGTCAGCTAGACGCACTACTTTACCTTCGTAGATACGACCCACTTCGATTTCAGCTGTTAGAGCTTCAATACGACGAATCGCGTCTTTTGCTTGCTCACCATCAGTCGCAGCAATTTTAACGGTACCGTTATCATCAATCTCGATAGTTGTGCCCGTTTCTTCAGTAAGCTGACGGATTGTTGCGCCACCTTTACCGATAACGTCACGGATTTTCTCTGGATTGATCTTGATAGTGTGGATACGCGGCGCGAATTCAGAAATTTCAGTGCGCGCACCGGAAATAGCTTGGTCCATCACTTGCAAGATGTGTAGACGTGCACCGCGCGCTTGCGTTAGTGCCACTTCCATAATTTCGCGAGTGATACCTTCGATCTTGATATCCATTTGCAGTGCAGTAATACCTTCACTACTACCCGCTACTTTAAAGTCCATGTCACCTAAGTGATCTTCATCACCTAGAATGTCAGAAAGAACCACGAATTTATCGCCTTCTTTCACTAGACCCATCGCGATACCCGCAACAGATGCTTTAAGTGGTACACCCGCATCCATTAGCGCAAGTGAACTACCACAAACAGACGCCATTGAAGACGAACCATTTGATTCAGTAATTTCAGATACGATACGTACTGTGTATGGGAATTCAGCCAGTGTTGGCATTACCGCTTGTACGCCACGCTTAGCTAAACGACCGTGACCAATTTCACGACGCTTAGGTGAGCCGATCATGCCTGTTTCACCTACACAGTATGGAGGGAAGTTGTAGTGCAGCATGAAGTAATCTTTCTTCTCACCCATTAGTGAGTCGATGTTTTGCGCATCACGCTCTGTACCAAGTGTACAAACAACTAACGCTTGGGTTTCACCACGAGTGAATAGCGAGCTACCGTGAGTACGTGGCAATACGCCTGTTTTCACATCTAATGCACGAACGGTATCTGGTTCGCGGCCATCAATACGTGGCGCGCCTTCGATGATGCGCGTACGCACAACAGTCTTTTCAACTTCATGTACAATTTCAGCGGCTTCTTTCGCATCCACTGTTTCGTCTTCAGCCACTAGCTGGGCCACAGTATCAGCAGTGATGTCAGAAATAACATCATAGCGCTTGGCTTTCTCACTGATTTGGTAAGCTTCGATCAACTTAGCTTCAGCTAATGCTTTAACTTTGTCTTTTAATGCTGTGTTTTCAACAGGCGCAACCCATTCCCAAGCAGGAGTCGCAACTTCTGCGGCAAACTCATTGATGGCAGAGATTACTTTTTGTTGCTCGTCGTGGCCATATACAACCGCGCCTAACATTACATCTTCAGGTAGTAGCTCAGCTTCAGATTCAACCATTAATACTGCGTCTTTAGTACCCGCAACAACTAGGTCTAGTTGACTTGTTTCAAGCTCAGTTTTAGTTGGGTTTAATAGGTATTCACCGTCTTTGTAACCCACGCGTGCAACACCAATCGGGCCACCGAAAGGCATACCAGAAATAGCAAGTGCAGCGGATGCACCGATCATAGCAACAAGATCAGGGTGAACTTCAGGGTTAACTGAAACAACAGTACATACAATTTGTACTTCGTTTTTAAACCCTTCAGGGAACAATGGACGGATTGGACGATCAATTAAACGTGCCGTTAGAGTTTCGCCTTCACTTGGACGGCCTTCACGTTTGAAGAAACCACCAGGGATTTTACCCGCTGCGTACGTTTTTTCTTGGTAGTTTACTGTTAGAGGGAAGAAGTCACGGCTTGGATCGGCCGCTTTTTTGCCAACAACAGATACAAAAACAGCAGTATCGTCCATGCTAACCATTACAGCAGCAGTAGCCTGACGAGCGATAGCGCCCGTTTCAAGAGTGACAGTATGTTCGCCATACTGGAAGGTTTTAACAATCGGATTCAGCATGAATCATCCTTTAATTTTGGGTCGTTAATTTCGCGACTAAGTATACTGTATAAGTTTTTGAAATCATATTATTCAAAGTAGGCTTACGACAATTGCAACGCTTTTTTTTGTTGCAGAGCAAAAAACGCGAAATTCGGGGAAGAGATAACAAAAATAAGATCAAAAAAAGGAGCCATATGGCTCCTTTTTCCAGATATGAGTCGAAATTAACGACGCAGACCTAATTTAGCGATAAGTGCAGTGTAACGCTCTGCATTTTTACGCTTTAGGTAATCTAGAAGCTTACGACGTTGGCTAACCATACGTAGTAGACCACGACGGCTGTGGTGATCGTGGATATGCGTCTTGAAGTGACCTTGTAAGTGGTTGATCTGTGTGGTTAACAGTGCAACTTGTACTTCTGGTGAACCAGTGTCGCCTTCTTTAGTCGCGTATTCTGCAACGATTGCTGCTTTAGCTTCTGCACTTAGTGACATAACTACTCCAATAATATTGAGATTTAAGTTAATTGCAGCCAATCACTAATTCAGCTGCAAAATGAGTCGCGGATTTTACCTGCCACCCTAAGTAAAAACAAGGATAAAGATAAAATAAATCCCCGATGATTAACCCTTAATAATTAACCATACGTTTCGGCCCAACGAGACCATCATCGTTAATTTCACCTACGCCGATAAACAAACGCTCAGAGCCAACAGTCATGCGCACTAACCCAGACGTGGGAGCGCCTGACACCTGCACTGGCTGGCCATGTTTGACGTATTCAGCAACCACTTCCGGCATGTTCACTTCTGGTAAATCTTCAACCGCGGTATCTAATGGCAATAATAATGGATCAAGTACATCACTTGGCAACGTGTCGCTGTCACGAGCTTGTTCCAAAATACATTCCAATTGCTCTAGAGTAAGCATACGCTCGTAAGGGTACTTACTCACTTGGGTACGGCGTAACTGGATCACGTGCGCTCCACAACCCAGTAGCTCACCTAGGTCATCAACAATAGTACGGATGTAAGTACCTTTACTACTATGCACTTCCAGCTCTAGCTCATCACCTTCAAAACGTAATAACTTAAGATCATAAACAGTGATAGGACGTGCTTCGCGAGGTACTTCAATGCCTTCACGGGCATACTTATACAAAGGCTGACCTTGGTACTTCAACGCAGAGTACATGGAAGGAATTTGCATAATGTCGCCCCGGAAGGTATCAAGGGCATCAATCAATTGTGCATGGGTAAACGTAATCGGTTTTTCACTGACCACTTCACCATCTGAATCGCTGGTGGTGGTACGTACACCTAATTTAGCCGTAACAACATAACGCTTATCGGAATCAAGTAGGTATTGTGAAAACTTGGTTGCTTCACCTAAACAAATAGGCAGCATGCCCGTTGCAAGGGGATCCAAAGCACCGGTGTGCCCTGCTTTCGCTGCATAATAAATACGTTTTACTTTTTGCAGCGCATCATTAGATGAAATACCGGTAGGCTTATCTAGTAATAAAACGCCATTTACATTGCGGCCCTTTGCCTTGCCTCGTCTGCCCATTACTCTTCCTCGTCGCGACCTGAATCTTTCTGTTTTTGTTTATCTTTATTAACCGCTTCACTCACTAAACCTGATAAGCGCAGACCTTCTACCAGTGAGTTGTCATAAACAAACTTAATTTCAGGCACAATACGTAAACGTAGTGCTTTGCCAAGCAGCATTCGAACGTAGCCAGAGGCCTCGCTCAAACCTTTCATCGACTCTTCAATACTGTCATTTTCTAGATTGAAAAGAGTAACGTACACAGAGGCGTAAGCAAGATCTCGACTCACTTCAACACTGGATACGGTTACCATACCGATACGCGGATCTTTTACATCGCGTTGTAAAATACCTGCAATTTCTTTTTGAATTTGCTGCGCCACTCGCTGTGAGCGACTGAATTCTTTTGCCATTATATTTCTCTCTCTAGGCCGATAAAACTAAACGCCCTATGATAAGAAGGGGGCTTATAGCCCCCTTAGTGTTACCTGTCAATTCAGGCTATGTTATAGGCTACGTTTAACTTCAACAGTTTCAAATACTTCGATTTGGTCGCCTACGCGAACATCGTTGTAGTTCTTAACGCCGATACCACATTCCATGCCGTTACGTACTTCTTGTACGTCATCTTTAAAGCGACGTAGTGATTCTAGCTCACCTTCGTAGATAACCACGTTTTCACGTAGAACACGAATTGGCGCGCTGCGTTTCACGATACCTTCAGTCACCATACAACCAGCAATTGCGCCAATCTTAGGTGATTTAAATACATCACGTACCTGAGCAAGACCAATAATCTCTTGCTTGAATTCTGGCGATAGTAAGCCAGACATCGCAGCTTTTACTTCATCGATCAAGTCATAGATAACGCTGTAGTAATGCAAGTCAACACTTTCAGCCTGGATTAAGCGACGCGCTGTTGCATCCGCACGTACGTTAAAGCCAAGAATGATACCGTTTGATGCCGCAGCAAGTGATGCATCAGTCTCAGTAATACCACCCACACCACGGCCGATAATATTCACTTTAACTTCTTCAGTTGAAAGTTTACTCAATGAATCTGAAATAGCTTCCAAAGAGCCTTGTACGTCCGCTTTCAATACTACGTTAAGCTCAGAAATCTCACCTGCTTCCATGTTCGTAAACATGTTTTCAAGTTTCGCTTTCTGTTGACGAGCCAATTTCACGTCACGGAATTTACCTTGACGGTAAAGCGCTACTTCACGTGCTTTCTTCTCATCTTTAACTACAGTCGCTTCGTCGCCGGCACTTGGTACACCAGAAAGACCTAAAATTTCCACTGGAATAGAAGGGCCTGCAACTTCAATTTCAACACCGTTTTCATCACGCATTGCACGAACACGGCCGTATTCTAGACCACAAAGTACGATATCACCGCGTTTTAGTTCGCCTTGCTGTACCAGTACAGAAGCCACTGGACCACGACCTTTATCTAGACGTGATTCAATAACCACACCTGACGCAGGACCAACTGGAGAAGCTTGTAAGTCAAGTACTTCAGCTTGTAGCAAAATAGTTTCTAGTAACTGATCGATACCAGTACCGGCTTTCGCTGATACGTGTACAAACATGTTTTCGCCACCCCATTCTTCTGAGATAACTTCATGTTGTGAAAGTTCAGTTTTAACGCGATCTGGGTCTGCCGCTTCTTTATCCATTTTGTTCACAGCAACAATTAAAGGTACGCCAGCTGCTTTAGCATGCTGAATAGCTTCAATCGTTTGTGGCATTACGCCATCGTCTGCTGCAACAACCAAGATAACAATATCCGTTGCTTTCGCACCACGAGAACGCATCGCAGTAAACGCGGCGTGACCAGGTGTGTCTAAGAAAGTGATCATGCCACCTTCGGTATCCACATGGTATGCACCAATATGCTGAGTAATACCGCCCGCCTCGCCTTCGGCAACTGTGGCACGACGAATGTAATCAAGTAGCGATGTTTTACCGTGGTCAACGTGACCCATGATAGTGACAACCGGCGCACGAGGAGCTAACTCAAGGTTGCCTTGTGCTTCTGCCATTACTTGTTCTTCAAGCTCGTTTTCTTTAGTCAGAATAACTTTATGACCCATTTCTTCAGCCACTAGTGCCGCTGTTTCTTGGTCAATCACTTGGTTGATAGTCGCCATGGCGCCCATCTTCATCATCGCTTTGATAACTTCCACGCCTTTTACGGCCATTTTGTTAGCAAGCTCTGCCACGCTAATGGTTTCACCAATTTTTACATCGCGCTCAACTGGCGCGGCTGGTTTTTGGAAACCATGTTGCATTGATGATGGTGCTTGCGGTTGGCGTTTACCACGCTTACCTTTAGCATTACGATGAGGTACTGGCTCATCTTTACGTGGTTTCTTCTTACGACGACGGCCTTGGCCTTCGGCTTGAGAATCCACTTTATCTTCTGCTGCTCGTGCTGCTAGAGAGGTCGTCACATGGTGATCCGCTTGCTCTTCATCACGTTTGCGTTTTGCTTCTTCTTCTTCCCAACGCTTCGCATTTTCTTCAGCGAGTTTCTTCGCTTCTTGGGCTAACGCTTCAGCTTCTTTTTCTGCTTTCAATAAAGCCGCTTGTTCTGCTTTTTTCAACAGCTCCGCTTCTTCTTTCGCTTTTGCTTGTTGCTCTGGGGTCATAGATTCCGCTTTTGATTTTACTTTTGGCGCTTCGGCTTTCTTCACCGGTGCTTTTTCTGCCGGTTTAGCTTTTGCTTCAGCCTCTGCTTTCGCTTTTGCCTTGGCTTTTGCTTCAGCTTCTGCCTTGGCTTTAGCCTCTGCTTCGGCTTTAGCCGCAGCTTCCGCTTGTGCTTTAGCTTCTTCGGCTAAGCGAGCTTCTTCAGCTAAACGCGCCTCTTCATCTGCAGTACTACGCTTAACGTAGGTACGTTTTTTACGTACCTCTACTTGTACCGCTTTTTGCTTACCACCCGTGCTAGGCACGTTTAAAGTCGTTTTAGTTTTACGTTGCAGCGTCATGCGGCTTGGCTCAGCTTTGCCACCATGCTGCTTTGATAAATGATTAAGTAACGTTTGTTTTTCATCTTCTGTTACTTTATCACTGGTTGTTTTTTTGATGCCCGCATCAGCAAACTGTTGAACTAAACGATCAACCGGCGTACTAATTTCTTTGGCAAGGGTTTCAATACTTACTTCTGCCATTGGTATTATTTCCTCCGCTGACCTAATTATGCTTCATCGCTAAACCAACAAATATTGCGGGCTGCCATAATTAGCTCACCTGCTTTTTGCTCATCTAACCCATCTATTTCACTGATATCATCAACGCCTTGTTCAGCTAAGTCTTCAAGTGTCACGACACCCTTACTCGCTAATACATACGCTAAATGTTCATCTAAACCGTCAAGGGCAAGCAGATCAGCTGCTGGCTCGGCACCTTCTAGGTTTTCTTCATCAGCAAGTGCTTTGGTCGTTAATACGCCTTTGGCGCGCTCACGAAGTTGTTCCACGATTTCTTCAGTTAAACCGTCAATCTCCATCAGCTCATTAACGGGTACGTAAGCAATTTCTTCTAACGTACTAAAGCCTTCTTCGGCAAGTAAAGTTGCAAAGTCATCATCAATGTCCAAGCTATTTACAAATAAAGTGATTACTTTATCTGCTTCAGCCTGATGCTTCTCTTGCAAATCTGCTACCGTCATTACGTTTAGTTCCCAACCAGTAAGTTGTGAGGCTAATCGTACATTTTGACCATTACGGCCAATGGCTTGCGCTAAGTTGTCTGCTTCTACAGCAATATCCATGCTGTGAGAGTCTTCATCAACCACGATAGAGGCGACTTCAGCAGGCGCCATCGCGTTAATCACAAACTGGGCAGGGTTATCATCCCAAAGCACGATATCAATTCGCTCGCCGCCTAGCTCACTTGTAACAGCTTGCACGCGTGCGCCACGCATACCAACACAAGCACCGATAGGGTCGATACGTTTGTCATTGGTTTTCACGGCAATTTTAGCGCGTGAACCAGGATCACGAGCAGCACCTTTAATTTCGATCATCTCTTCGCCAATTTCTGGCACTTCCAAACGGAAAAGTTCGATCAACATTTCAGGACGACTACGGCTGACAAATAATTGTGCTCCGCGCGCTTCAGGGCGAACTGAGAACAATAAACCACGCACACGATCGCCAGGGCGGAAGTTTTCACGCGGTAACATTTCGTCACGTAAAATAACCGCTTCGGCATTGTTACCTAAGTCCATCACTAAGGTTTCGCGGCTGATTTTCTTCACCACACCTGTGATTAACTCACCTTCTTGCTCTTGATACTGCTCCACTACCATCGAACGCTCAGCTTCACGTACTTTTTGTACGATCACTTGTTTCGCAGTTTGAGTGGTAATACGGTCAAATTTTACCGATTCAATTTGGTCTTCAACATAATCACCCACTTGTATGTCTGGGTTTTCATATTCTGCCGCTTCAAAGGTTATTTCGCTATATGGATGCTCAACACCTACGTCAGGCGCAACCACTAACCAACGACGGAAAGTTTCAAACTCACCCGTTTTACGGTCAATTTCTACACGAACTTCAATTTCGCCTTCGTACTTCTTCTTGGTTGCAGTTGCCAGCGCACTTTCTAACGCCTGAAAAATCTTCTCACGAGGAACAGCTTTTTCATTGGATACGGCATCTACGACTAGTAAGATTTCTTTATTCATTCCTGATCGCCCCGTTAGTCAAATTTAGGAACTATATTAGCTTTTTGAATGTTACTTATCGCAAAGCTCTCTTCACGCCCTTCTACTTCAAGAGTAATGAGGTCGTTTTCAGCTGCTTTGATAACACCTTTCCATTTTCTACGATTCGTAATCGGCATGCGCAGTTGCAGTTTTACTTCTTCACCAATAAATTGCTGATAGTGTTCCACTTTAAATAGTGGCCTTTCCATACCAGCAGAGGAAACCTCTAAGGTATATTCAGATGAGATAGGATCTTCCACATCTAAAATCGCACTTACTTGGTGACTAACTTGTGCGCAGTTTTCCACGTAAATGCCATCTTCATGGTCAATATAAACTCGTAATACCGAGTTTTTACCTGCATTGTGGAACTCAATGCCGAGCAACTCGAAACCTAGGTCAGTCACGCTTGGCTCTAACATTTCAGTCAATTTTTGTTCAAGACCAGCCAATTACGCCTCCTTCAGAAACAAAAAAAGGGCTTTATAGCCCATGTATTTAGTCGTTTTAAACGACCAGATAATAAAAAACCCCGTAAACGGGGCTTTAAAACTTTCCACTGATTTAAGCTTGGCTTAAAACTATTGCTTTAAGTAACAAACTGCTACTTAAAACAACCTCTCGAAGAGAGATTTGAAAGTTGGTTGCGGGGGCCGGATTTGAACCGACGACCTTCGGGTTATGAGCCCGACGAGCTACCAGACTGCTCCACCCCGCGCCCGAAAACTGGCGAGATTATAGCGCTGTAAATCACACTATGCAATCAATTGTCTGAAAATTGATTGTTTAAAAAACTTGGTGCCGAGGGAGGGACTTGAACCCTCACGTCCTAACGGACACCAGCCCCTCAAGCTGGCGTGTCTACCAATTCCACCACCACGGCATATTTGTTACTGAGGTACGTCGCTGTTAGATTCACTGTTTGCAGCGGGTACATCTGAAGCAGGGTTAACTACTTCTTCTGTGACTGGAGCAGATAAATCACTCCATTCATCAGCTTTATTTGTATGGCTTGTCGACAAGTTGCCTAATGCAAGACTTAACACGAAAAATGCCGTTGCTAAGATTGCAGTAGTGCGCGTTAAAAAGTTGCCTGAGCCAGAGGCACCGAAAACTGTTTGAGACGAACCTGAGCCGAAAGACGCGCCCATATCTGCACCTTTGCCATGTTGAATTAGCACTAATCCAACCAAAGCCAAAGACACTAAAAGATATATAACCAGTAATATCTCAAACATTTTCCATACCTATTAATTTGCTTTTCATATAGTCATGAGGGACAACCCTCATCAGAAGCGGCGCTGATAGTAACTAACCTAGTAAAAAATGACAAGGACTAAATGCGAGATTTCGAGACAAAAATGGCGACTGCTCGAATAAGCAGCGCCATAATAGAACATTTATACTTTAATGGCTAAATAACCAACTAAGTCTCTGTGCAAGCTAACTTAACTTGCTCTACGATAGATTGAGCAAAATTTGTTACCGTCTCAAGATGCTCGCCCTCCACCATCACTCGAATCAATGGCTCAGTGCCTGATTTACGTAACAGCACACGACCACGCTCGCCTAACTCAGCTTCTATTCGAGCGACTTCAGCTTGCACACCTTGCGCTAACAATGGATTATTTTCACCTGAGAAGCGCACATTTAAAAGCACTTGTGGGAACATTTGTAAGCCACGTCGCGTATCATGCAAACTTAAATCATGGCTGCGCATTGCCGCTAATACCTGCAAAGAAGCAACAATGCCATCACCCGTTGAAACATGATCAGAAAAAATAATGTGTCCCGAGTTCTCACCGCCTAAGCGCCAGCCTTTTTGTTTCATTTTTTCCATCACGTAACGATCGCCAACATCAGCGCGAACAAATGGAATACCTAAAGTTTGAAAAGCTATCTCAAGACCAACATTAGACATTTTAGTGCCAACTACACCGCCCTTGAGGCGTCCACGGCGAAGCTCATCACGGGCAACAATATATAGAATCTCATCACCATCAACGACGTAACCAGTGTGGTCAACCATCATTACACGATCACCATCCCCATCATAAGCAATGCCAACGTCGGCGGCTTCATTTAATACACGTTGTGCTAATGCACGGGTATCTGTCGCACCAACTTGCTCATTGATGTTAAGGCCATCGGGTTGGCAACCCATTTCAATCACCTCTGCCCCCAACTCTCGCAATACATTTGGCGCAATGTGATAGGTCGCGCCATGGGCACAATCAACAACAATCTTTAAGCCACGTAGGTTGTATTTAGTTGGAAAAGTGCTTTTACAAAATTCAATATAACGCCCCGCAGCATCCGCTATACGCTTAGCTTTGCCTAACATAGCTGAGTCTACACAGCTGATTGGCTTTTCGAGCTCTTCTTCAATAGCCAACTCAATCTCATCAGCTAATTTAGTACCATCAGCCGAAAAAAACTTAATACCATTATCGTAATAAGGGTTGTGAGATGCGCTGATCACTATCCCAGCTTCAGCGCGAAATGTACGCGTTAAATAAGCCACCGCAGGCGTTGGCATCGGGCCTAATAATGAAGCACTTAACCCTGCTGCCGATAGCCCTGCTTCCAGTGCTGATTCCAACATATATCCCGAAATACGGGTATCTTTGCCAATAAGTACCGTCCTGGTACCTTGTTTAGCCAGCACCTTTCCTGCTGCCCAACCAAGTTTCAATGCAAAATCAGGTGTAATTGGATATTCACCTACTTTGCCTCGAATTCCGTCAGTGCCAAAATATTTTCTTGTCATTATTGTCTGACCTTAGCTTAGATTTAAACCTGTTAAATAAATTAACTTTCAATGGTTTTTTTTAATACCTTCAGAACATCTGAAGTTTCTTGAACGTCATGTACCCGAACAATATTTGCACCTTGCTGGGCACACAACAACACGCCGGCTAAACTGGCGGCTAAACGTTGATCAACCGTTCTACCAAGCCAATCACCAAACATAGATTTACGCGATAAACCGGTTAGCAGCGGATAACCTAACTCAGAAAACTGCTTTAATCGCTGTAATAATTGATAATTATGGTCCAAAGTCTTACCAAAACCAAAACCTGGATCCAATATAATTTGGGACTTGTCGATCCCTGCTTCGCGACAAGCTGAAATACGCTGCATAAAAAAGTGAGTGATGTCTTTGGCCACATTCTCATAACTTGGTGCAACCTGCATTGAACGTGGCGCGCCTTGCATGTGCATCAAACAAACCGGCACATTACACAGCGCCGCAACCTCAAGTGCACCTTCTTCCTGCAAGGCGCAGACATCATTAATTAAATGGGCGCCAGCTGCAACAGCCTCTTTCATTACCTGAGCTTTGCTGGTGTCGATAGAAATCCACACATCTAGATCGTTGGCAATCTTTTCAATCACAGGAATAGTGCGAGACAGCTCTTCATCAAGTGAGACCGACTCTGCGCCAGGGCGTGTCGACTCGCCGCCAATGTCGATAATGGCTGCGCCCTGCTGTACCATCTGGCTAGCTTGATTAATAGCCTGCTCGAAGAATTGGAACTGTCCACCATCAGAAAAAGAGTCAGGGGTAACATTGAGTATCCCCATAACTTGCGGCGTCGATAAGTCTAACGTTCTATTACCACTGATGAGCTGCATATACCTTACCTTTTACCTAACATAGCGTCGTTAAACGCCAGAAAACAAAAAACCCGAGCTAACTCGGGTTTTTATCTTTAATTAACGAGGCTCTTACAACAATGATGATTTATCGTTGTCGTCTTTTTTGCCCAGCTGAACACTATCAGACTTAGCTGAATCAGAGTCAACCTCTTCCGATTTTTCCTCATCAGCACTTTCTTTAGGCTCTTCGCCTTTCGCACTTGGCTCAGCAGCGGGCTTTGCATGACCTTCTTCGGTCCACTCGGCTGGGGCGCGAACTTCACGACGCTCCATTAAGTCATCAATCTGTTTTGCGTCTATGGTTTCATATTTCATTAGCGCATCTTTCATCGCATGTAATATGTCCATATTGTCTTCCAAGATTTGACGAGCGCGATCGTAGTTACGATCAATTAACATCCGAATTTCTTGGTCAATCAAACGCGCGGTATCATCTGACATATGCTTCACTTTCGCAGCACTGCGGCCTAAGAACACCTCGCCTTCTTCTTCAGCGTATAACAATGGCCCCATCTTTTCAGACAGACCCCATTGAGTGACCATTTTACGGGCCAAATCGGTAGCGCGCTCAATGTCGTTTGACGCACCTGTCGATACCTTATCAACACCATAGATAATCTCTTCCGCTAAGCGGCCGCCGTATAGGCTCGAGATCATACTTTCAAGATGTTGTTTGTTGTAACTAACGCGGTCTTGCTCGGGTAAGTACATGGTCACACCTAAGGCTCGGCCTCGTGGAATGATACTCACTTTGTAAACAGGATCGTGCTCAGGTACCAAGCGACCAACAATAGCATGACCAGCTTCATGGTATGCTGTTGATTCTTTATCTTGCTCAGTCATTACCATTGACTTGCGCTCTGCGCCCATCATGATTTTATCTTTAGCTTTTTCAAACTCTTCCATGGTGACGGTGCGACGGTTACCACGAGCAGCAAACAATGCCGCTTCATTAACTAAGTTAGCCAGATCGGCACCAGAAAAGCCAGGTGTACCACGTGCAATTACCGCGGCATTAACATCCCCTTCAAGCGGCACTTTACGCATGTGCACTTTAAGAATTTGTTCACGACCACGTACATCAGGTAAACCGACGACCACTTGGCGGTCAAAACGACCAGGACGTAACAAAGCAGGGTCTAACACATCAGGACGGTTAGTCGCAGCGATAACAATTATGCCTTCATTACCTTCAAAACCATCCATTTCAACTAGCATTTGGTTCAAGGTTTGCTCACGCTCGTCGTGACCACCACCTAAACCAGCACCACGTTGACGACCGACAGCATCAATCTCATCGATAAAGATGATACACGGCGCAGACTTCTTAGCTTGGTCAAACATGTCACGCACACGAGATGCACCAACACCAACAAACATTTCAACAAAGTCAGAGCCTGAAATAGTAAAGAAAGGCACTTTAGCTTCACCAGCGATGGCTTTAGCCAATAGCGTTTTACCCGTACCTGGAGGACCCACTAGCAAAATACCCGTTGGAATTTTACCACCCAGTTTTTGGAAGCGACTGGGATCTTTAAGGTAGTCGACTAATTCAGCAACATCTTCCTTAGCTTCATCACAACCTGCTACATCAGCAAATGTGGTTTTAATTTGGTCTTCGCCCATTAAGCGCGCTTTGCTCTTACCAAACGACATGGCACCTTTACCGCCACCACCTTGCATTTGGCGCATAAAGAACACCCATACGCCAATTAACAGCAGCATTGGGAACCATGAAATAAAAATAGAGGTTAACAAGCTTGGCTCTTCTGGCGGCTCACCCAATACTTTTACATTGTTATTGATTAGATCATTTAATAAATCAGGATCACGCGTCGGCATGTACGTGACAAAACGCTCTCTGTTTGACTTTGTACCATTAATTTCTTGACCATTGATCCGGACTTCTTGAATCTGTCCCTGACTCACTTCTTTTACGAAGGTGGTGTAGTCCATCTGTTTACCACCGGCTTCGCCGGGGCTAAAACTTTGGAACACCGACATCAATACAACGGCGATCACTAACCACAAGATTAGGTTTTTAGCCATATCGCTCAAGGTGCTACCTCTTCTTTAACAATTAAATACATACCAAGATTACTACAGTTTGAAACCAGTAGCCACAATATAGACTTCTCTTGAGCGCGCTCGCGAAGAGTCTGGTTTTCTCGTTTTAACAACATTAAATGCTGTTCGGACAGATTTGATAAAGTCATCATATCCTTCGCCCATAAATACCTTTACGACGAAACTGCCGTTTTTGGCCAAAACTTGATGACACATATCCAGTGCTAATTCCACCAAATACATGGCTCTAGGCTGATCAACTTGACTGGTACCACTCATGTTGGGTGCCATATCAGACAACACAACATTCACTTTTTTATCACCAATTCGTTCAAGCAACGCATTGAGCACCACTTCTTCACGAAAGTCGCCTTGTAAAAAATCAACTCCCGCAATGGCGTCCATCGGTAGAATGTCACAAGCAATCACTTGCCCGGCATCTCCGACAATTTCAGCACAACGATGCGACCAACTGCCAGGGGCTGCCCCTAAGTCGACCACACTCATGCCAGTTTTAATAATTTTATCTTTATTGTTTATTTCATCTAGCTTGAATACCGCTCGAGAGCGTAAGCCTAAGCGATTGGCTTCTTGCACATAATGATCATTAACGTGCTCATCTAACCACCTTTTTGAACTGGCAGACTTAGTACTTTTTGCCATTGTTCATCCCTCTTTGAGCAGTTATTAGTATTAGCACAAAGATGGAGGTACAATAAGCGCAATTCAACCCTTATTTAAAAGAAATCTCCATGAATTTAACAAAAAAGCAAAAACAATTCTTAAAAGGCCTAGCCCATTCGTTAAAACCTGTTGTATTACTCGGCCAAAACGGTTTGACTGAGGGTGTGATTGCTGAAATTGACAACAGCCTTAATATTCATGAACTAATCAAAGTTAAAGTGGCCACCGATGACCGCGATACAAAACGCCTAATCATTGATGCTATCGTCAGAGAAACAAACGCGGCAGAAGTGACAACTATCGGCCATACATTAGTTCTTTATCGTCCGACCGAAGACAAAAAAATCACCTTACCAAAGAAATAAATCAGCTATAAAAAAAGGAGCACTCGCTCCTTTTTACTCTTTTTACAACCCGGCTTTTTTATACGTACTGCACTTCAAGAATTTCAAATTCAACTTCACCGCCAGGTGTTTTAATTACGGCAACATCATCGACAGACTTAGCAATTAGGCCGCGCGCAATCGGTGAGTTAACAGAAATCTGGTTTTTCTTAATATCAGCTTCATCATCCCCGACAATGCGATACGTCACTTCAGCATCGGTTTCAGTATTAAGAATGGTCACCGTTGAGCCAAAAATCACTTTGCCATGGTTTGGGATTTTAGTCACATCGATGATCTGAGCATTAGACAACTTGCCTTCAATTTCTTGAATTCGCCCCTCACAAAAACCTTGCTCTTCACGAGCGGCATGATATTCAGCATTCTCTTTTAAATCACCGTGTTCACGCGCTTCAGCAATCGCCTCAATAATAGCAGGACGTTTCACCGTTTTTAACTGCTCCAATTCTTCACGAAGTAGTGCTGCACCGTGAGCAGTCATAGGGAATTGGTTCATACTTAACAACCTATTTAGTAATTAGAAATGACACTGCAAGCCGAACAAGTCAAGCTGAGTATTAATCGGCGCATTGTAATATGAATTAAACAAACTTGCACCTGCAGCTAATAAAAAAGGCCGCCTAAGCGACCTTTTTAACAATAAGTTTCAATAAACTTATCGAGTTAACACACGCTGATGTAGCTCTTGCAGCGACATCACTTTATCTCTGTTATCAGCAGAATGGCCGTGACAAGTTGCAAACGCACCATTAATAGTCGTGGTGTAGTTCACTTTCTCACGCAGTGCCGCGCGGCGTAGCTGCTTCGAGTCTTCAATCGCTTGACGACCTTCAGTGGTGTTGACAATATAAGTGTATTCACCATTTTTAATGCGGTCCAAAATATGCGGACGGCCTTCTGATACCTTGTTAACTAAACGAGGGTTAATACCCGCTTCGCCTAATACCACAGCAGTACCATGAGTCGCATCAATTTCATAACCCAGCTCAATCAGCTCAGCAGCTAGCTTAGCCACTTTCTTCTTGTCAGAGTCACGTACCGACAGTAGAGCGCGGCCAGACTTAGGCACATCTTTAATCGCACCTAATTCAGCTTTTGCATACGCTTCGGCAAATGTATCACCCACGCCCATAACTTCACCCGTTGAGCGCATTTCTGGGCCTAAGATAGGATCCACACCTGGGAACTTGTTGAACGGTAATACGACTTCTTTAACTGAGAAGTAAGGTGGAATCACCTCTTCAGTGAAACCTTGCTCAACTAGGCTTTGACCCGCCATAACGCGAGCAGCAACTTTTGCTAACGGCACACCCGTTGCTTTAGACACAAACGGTACCGTACGAGCGGCACGTGGGTTGACTTCGATTAAGTAAACTTCGTTATCTTTCACGGCAAACTGAATATTCATTAAGCCAACTACGCCTAACTCAAATGCAAGCTTACGCGCTTGATCGCGCATCACATCTTGAATTTCAGCGCTTAAAGAATATGGCGGTAATGAACATGCCGAGTCACCAGAGTGAACGCCCGCTTGCTCAATGTGCTCCATGATGCCGCCGATAACAAAGTTTTCGCCATCACAAATCGCATCCACATCCACTTCAATCGCATCGTCTAAGAAGCGATCAAGTAATACAGGTGATTCGTTGGAAACAGACACGGCTTCATTAAAGTAGCGACGTAAGTCTTGCTCATCGTAAACGATTTCCATCGCTCGACCACCAAGCACATAAGATGGACGCACCACTAATGGGTAAGTAATTTTCTCTGCACAAGCCACTGCCGATTCAACTGTCGTCACGGTCGCGTTTTCTGGTTGTTTCAAACCTAAACGCTCAACAGCTTGTTGGAAGCGCTCACGGTCTTCTGCGCGGTCAATCGCATCAGGAGAAGTACCAATAATAGGTACGCCAGCTGCTTCAAGGGCACGTGCTAGTTTAAGTGGCGTTTGACCGCCGTATTGCACGATAACACCTTTTGGCTTCTCTAAACGGACAATTTCTAATACGTCTTCAAGGGTAATAGATTCAAAGTATAAGCGATCTGATGTGTCGTAATCCGTTGAAACTGTCTCAGGGTTACAGTTAACCATAATGGTTTCATAACCATCTTCACGAGCGGCAAGCGCAGCATGAACACAACAGTAATCAAATTCAATACCTTGGCCAATACGGTTAGGACCGCCGCCAATCACCATGATCTTGTCATTGTCTGTTGGCTGGGCTTCACACTCTTCATCGTAAGTTGAGTACATATAAGCCGTGCTAGTCGAAAATTCAGCAGCACAGGTATCAACACGCTTGTAAACAGGGTGAATATCAAACTTGTCACGAAGCTTACGCACTTCGGCTTCAGACACGCCTAAAATTTTAGCTAAGCGTGCATCTGCAAAACCTTTACGCTTAAGCGCGTATAAACGCTCAGCATCAAGGGCCGCAAAGCCATCTTCCGCTAAACGTTGCTCTTCTTTAATTAGGTCTTCAATTTGTACCAAGAACCAAAGGTCAATTTTGGTTAAATCGAATACATCTTGAGAGGTTAAGCCTAAGCGGAAGGCATCACCGATATACCAAATACGCTCAGCACCAGCATCTTGTAGCTCATGTTTCACTTTAGCCAGCGCGTTAGGGTCTTGTAGGTCAACGACCGAATCAAAGCCGGTTGCCCCTACTTCAAGGCCGCGTAGTGCTTTTTGCATGGACTCTTGTTGGTTGCGGCCAATGGCCATTACTTCACCAACCGATTTCATTTGCGTGGTCAGACGATCGTTTGAGCCAGCGAATTTTTCAAAGTTAAAGCGAGGGATCTTAGTAACAACATAATCGATAGCAGGCTCAAATGACGCAGGCGTTGCGCCACCCGTAATATCATTTTGTAGTTCATCAAGGGTAAAGCCAACCGCTAGCTTAGCCGCGATTTTCGCAATTGGGAAACCCGTTGCTTTTGATGCTAATGCTGAAGAACGTGATACCCGTGGGTTCATCTCGATGATAACCATGCGGCCATCTTCAGGGTTGATACCAAACTGTACGTTTGAACCACCTGTTTCAACACCAATTTCGCGCAGTACCGCCACTGACGCATTACGCATCAATTGGTATTCTTTGTCGGTTAACGTTTGCGCCGGAGCAACGGTGATAGAGTCACCGGTGTGGATCCCCATAGGATCGAAGTTTTCGATAGAACAAACAATGATACAGTTGTCGTTCTTGTCGCGAACCACTTCCATTTCATATTCTTTCCAACCAATCAAAGATTCGTCGATAAGCAGTTCGTTAGTTGGTGATAAATCTAAGCCGCCGCTACAGATATCATCAAATTCTTCTTTGTTGTAAGCAATACCGCCACCTGAGCCACCCATGGTGAAAGATGGACGAATAATACAAGGAAAGCCAACCTCAGCTAGTACGCCGTAAGCTTCTTCCATTGAGTGAGCAATACCAGCACGTGGACATTCTAGGCCAATGCTTTTCATTGCTTTGTCGAAACGACTACGGTCTTCTGCTTTATCAATCGCGTCAGCTGTTGCGCCAATCATCTCAACATTGAACTTTTTAAGTACGCCTTTACTTTCAAGTTCAAGGGCACAGTTCAACGCCGTTTGACCACCCATAGTCGGTAAGATGGCATCAGGGCGTTCTTTCTCGATGATGTTCGCAACCACTTCCCAGTGGATAGGCTCGATATAAGTTGCATCAGCCATTTCTGGGTCGGTCATAATTGTTGCAGGGTTAGAGTTAACTAAGATTACACGGTAACCTTCTTCTCTTAACGCCTTACACGCTTGCGCACCTGAATAGTCGAATTCACAAGCCTGGCCGATCACAATTGGACCAGCACCTATTATAAGTATACTTTTTATATCAGTACGTTTTGGCATCTGACTCTTTACCCTTTCAGTTACGCTTTATATTTTTCGATAAGTTCAATGAAATGATCAAACAATGGTGCCGCATCATGTGGGCCTGGGCTTGCTTCAGGGTGACCTTGGAAGCTAAACGCAGGCTTATCTGTACGGTGAATACCTTGTAAAGAACCATCAAACAATGAGTTGTGAGTTGCACGCAAGTTATCTGGTAATGCGGCCTCTTCCACAGCAAAACCGTGGTTTTGACTGGTGATCATCACAACATTACGATCTTGGTCTTTAACTGGGTGGTTAGCACCGTGATGGCCAAATTTCATTTTTATTGTTTTTGCGCCACTGGCTAGAGCCAATAATTGGTGACCTAAACAGATACCAAATACCGGAATCTCAGTGGTTAAAATTTCTTTAATTGCTTCAATGGCGTAAGTACATGGCTCAGGGTCACCAGGGCCATTTGATAAGAACACGCCATCAGGGTTCATTGCTAATACATCTTTGGCTGGCGTTTGCGCAGGCACAACAGTAAGACGACAACCGCGGTCAACAAGCATACGCAAAATGTTGCGTTTGGCGCCAAAGTCATATGCAACCACATGGAAACGGCTATCAGTCGCATCAGCTGGTAAACCACCGGTTAGCGTCCAGCTACCTTGTTTCCACTCATGTACCGAGTCACAAGTTACTTCTTTTGCTAAATCCATGCCTTTCAGACCAGGGAAAGCTTTCGCTTCAGCCAGTGCTTTCGCCTCATCAAGGCTTTCGCCTGCCATGATACAACCCGCTTGCGCGCCTTTCTCTCGTAAAATACGTGTTAGCTTACGAGTGTCGATATCAGCAATACCAACCACACCACGCTTGCTTAAGTATTCACTTAAAGAAGCTTGGTTGCGAAAGTTGCTTGCTAATAAAGGTAAGTCGCGAATGACTAGGCCACATGCGTGTATTTGTGAGGATTCTTCATCTTCATCATTAGTACCAGTGTTACCAATGTGAGGGTAAGTCAAAGTGACGATTTGACGGGCATAAGAAGGATCGGTAAGGATCTCTTGATAACCTGTCATCGAAGTATTAAAAACAACTTCACCCACTGAGCTACCTTCGGCGCCGATAGACACGCCCTTAAATACTGTCCCATCTTCTAGGACCAGTATGGCGGAATTACTCAAGATGACCTCCATAAAAGCAAAAATAACAATAAAAAACAAAAACTTACTCAAAGACAACCATGTAAAAACACGGATTTACTTGTCAGTGATAAAATTTGGCAAATTGCGCGCATTTTACAGATTAATGGCCTTCATGGCTAATGAAATTTAAGCTTATTTATAGAAATTCAAATAGCCATCAAAGAATAGATGATTGCTCTAAAAAACCAGCATATATCAACACAATAATAGGAACTCACCCCTTTAGTCACGTGCTAGAACTATAAAAAGGATATAATAAAACCCAGTAAGAGATGCATTTTTATGCATAAAAGCAAGGCATAAAAACAGACAAAAGTTTAAATTATTAAGCTTAGAAGCGTTTTTCTATACAAAAGCGTTATTTTTAACAATAAAGCTAGAGAAATTAAGCCCTTTTAACGCTAATTAATGTAAATTTCGGACATAAAAAAAGGCGCCTAAGCGCCTTAAAATTCGATCCTCGCTAACTGTCACAACGGGATATTAAGAAAACATATTAATTAGAGTTAAAGACATAGGAAGAGTTGGGATTCCTAATGCTAAGATAAAACCTAAAAAATGCTTAATATTGTATACTTCTTTAAAATTTCCGTTGCTCACAGTGTGCTCTCCGTTTTTGATCTAAATCAAGTTTTGCGCAGTTTACCTAAAAATTGCGCACAGCAAAATAGATCGACTATAAAAACACCGCTATTTTTTTGTTTGCATTGCGATAGATTTCGACCTATCGCGCAAAAAACACACATAATTGAAACAAAATGTTTACAGACATACCATAAAAACCGAAAATATCTATTCGGTTTATTTAGCCAATAAGCCGAGGCTAAGGTTAGCCACCCTGGCCTGATGGTATTTATAAATAACCTTTCTCAATTTACCGTAACTAAAGGATATAGTTATGAAATTTAACAAAGGGATGCTAAGTGCATCTATTATTGCTGCCCTTGGCGCAATACTTACCCCTTCAACTGTGCTTGCCCACGGCAGCATGGAAAAGCCCTTAAGCCGCGTTTACAACTGTGCTCAAGGTGACATTGAAAATCTACAAGACGAAGCCTGTTTAGCCGCATCTAAAGTCAGTGGTAAATCGACTTTTTACGATTGGAGCGGTGTCGCTCAAGGCGGTGCTAACAGCGACCATCTAGCAGTAGTTCCAGATGGCAAACTATGTAGTGGCGGTAACAGCTATTATGATGGCCTAGATCTCGTTCGTAATGACTGGTCAGCAACGCCTATACATGCTGATGAAAATGGCAATTACGAATTTATTTTTAACGGAGAGCCAGCCCCTCATCGCACCAAAGACTGGATTTTTTACGTCACTAAGCCAGGTTACAATCCATTAGAGCCTTTAAAATGGAGCGATCTTGAAGAGTTTTGTCGCCTAGGCGGTGAAGTTCCACTTGAGCCAAACAAACGCTACAAGATGACTTGTCCTCTACCTGATCGCGAAGGCAAACACGTTATCTATAATGTTTGGCAACGTGCCGACAGCCCTGAAGCATTCTACACCTGTATTGATGTTGACTTTGTTCAGCCTATTTTAGGTTGGCAAAATGCAGGACACCTTATTGCAAATACTGAACTAGTTGCTGGTGATTATGTTGTTTTCCGTCTATTTGATGAAAACTTTAGCGATGCAGAAACGATTCGTCTCGACATTACTGCAGCCAATACTGCACCAGAACAATGGGCTTATGATTTAGCCGTTGCAATTAATGCGCAATCTCAACTCGCTAAAGTTGGCGTAGCTGACGCTAACGGTAACATTGCTCCAGTGAAAGACGCGACAACAAACAGCGTTTACACTATTGAAGGCCGTACCCTATCTTTCAAAATTGATAAGAAAAAAGGTGGCGAGCCAACAGCTAAAGCATGGGAGTCAGGCTTAAGCTATGAAAAAGGTGCAATTGTTGGCCATAATGGCAAAAACTGGAGATCTAAGTGGTGGAACCAAGGCCAAGAGCCAGGTACAGCACAGTGGGGACCTTGGGAAGAAGTAGTAACAACTGAGCCAACGCCAGTACCAACTGCTGAGCCAACGCCAGTGCCAACTGCTGAGCCAACGCCAGTGCCAACTGCTGAGCCAACGCCAGTGCCAACTGCTGAGCCAACGCCTGTACCAACTGCTGAGCCAACGCCAGTGCCAACTGCTGAGCCAACGCCTGTACCAACTGCTGAGCCAACGCCAGTGCCTGGTATTCCAGCTTGGGATGCAAGTAAAGTGTACACAGGAAAAATGCAAGTAAGCCACAATGGCGCAACATATGAAGCTAAGTGGTGGACTCAAGGTGATGAGCCTGGTAAAGGTGGAGAATGGGGTGTTTGGAAAAAGCTATAATTAGCCCAAACTAACCAAACCTTATCAAGCCCTGCATTGCAGGGCTTTTTATTGATAAACGCTAAGCATAAAAAAACCTAGCCGAAGCTAGGTTTTGTTTAGTAACTACTTACCGTAACAATTAAGCAACGATTTCTAGTAGCTCTACTTCAAATACAAGTGCAGAGAAAGGTGCAATAGCATTACCCGCACCGCGCTCGCCGTAAGCTAAGCCGTGTGGAATGTATAGCTTGTATTTTGCACCAACAGGCATAAGTTGTAATGCCTCAGTCCAGCCAGCAATAACACCGCCTACTGGGAATTCAGCTGGTTCACCACGTTGTACTGAGCTATCAAATACCGTGCCGTCAACAAGTTGACCGTGGTAATGAGTACGAACAGTAGAATCTGCTGTTGGTTTTTCGCCTTCACCAGCATTGATGATTTCGTACTGTAAGCCAGATGCCGTTACAACTACACCTTCACGTTTAGCATTTTCAGCTAAAAATGCTTCGCCAGCCGCTGCTAGCTCTTTACCTTGCTCAGCTTGCTTAGCTTGAATTTCAGCAGCAATGATCTGGAATGCTTCGTGTAATGCAGACTCTTCAACTTGGCTTTCAAGACCAGAGAATGCATCTGCTAAGCCTTCTTGTACAGCTGTCACAACTAAACCATCGAATGGGTTTGCAGCAAGTTGCTCACCTAGTTGACGACCAATACCGTAGCTTACTTTTGCTTCTGTTGAAGCGAATTTGTTTTCAGACATTATCTATTCCAGATTGTTTAAAAAGGAGCAGTCTAACAAATCTCATCTCACTTTTCGACCTTAGCTCACCTATCTTAAGGCTGCAGATGCTAACTAATTTCAAGGTGCCTATTTCGCAAGAATTTATTTCGCCTTTCTCCTGAAACTGAAGGTAATTAAAGGTTCAAAATTCGGCATGCTGAAGTTGTTAGGTATAGATGATTATTGCGCCGCAGGTACATTCAATATTTGGCAGACGGACTTGATATTGTCCTCACCAGTAATGCCTAGGTTGAAGTCATCCATTGCGCCCATTTTTGCCACTGAACTTGGCAAATTCATATAACTAGGTCGCGATGTTTTACCCGAAAGATGCACTTCACTAACCCCTGTTAAGGCCACAATTTCAGCCACATTATCAGCATTGATACCTGCACCCGGCATCACAGATAAGCGAGTGCCGACTTGCCGTACCATTTTTTGAATAACACTCACCCCATTAAGTGCATTATTCGCTTGGCCTGAAGTAAGAATGCGCTCACATCCGGCCTCAATAATCGTGTCTAAAGCGGCTTCATAATTACCCGCTAAGTCTATGGCACGGTGAAAGGTAACCCCCATTTGCCCCGCTTGCTCCATTAACGCTTTTAGCACTTGGCGATCAACATTAGCTTGTTTGTCTAACACACCAAACACCACACCTTGAGCGCCGGCAATTCTCGCGTTGTAAATATCCTTGAGCATGATTTCTAACTCATCCTCACTGTAATAAAAATCGCCCGCACGTGGGCGGATCATCACATAAATAGGGATCTGTGCAAACTTAACTGCTTGCTGAATAAAGCCCATATTCGGCGTAATCCCGCCTAAAGCTAACGCACTACACAACTCTATACGACTGGCGCCAGCTCGCTGCGCTATTTGCAACGACTCAAAATTATCAATACAGACTTCTACCTTCATTATTCAACCTTAACGCTTCAAAATTAAGTTTAAAAAAAAGGGCCGCAACGGCCCTTTGTTTGATTTCGACTATCCATATCGCCGTTAACAGCATACTAAAGTTATGCAAAAAAACGTGTGCGCAACGCCATAAAATGTCATTTATGAAAGATGTTTAACCTTTATTTGCGATAATTAAGTAACGCAGCACCGCGCACGCCCCCAGCACCGCCAAATTTAGCTTGGCAAAGCTTTGGCAGGCGTACATTTGGGATCAGCTTAGCGGGTAAACGCTTTTCTAATTCGGGGTATATTTCTTCAAAAGCAGCTAAGCCACCGCCAAATACGATAGCTTCAGGATCAAGTACCATGATTGATGTTGATAAACCCGCGGCAAGTACCTCAAGGTAAATATCCACCGCTTTCACCGCAACCGCATCACCGCTGCGGTACAGTTCCAGAATCTCAGGGCCCTTAGCAGGCTGGTCAGCAAAATGGTTATAGATGTTACCTAAGCCAGTACCTGATGCATAAGTTTCAAACGAACCGGCATGACCTAATCCACTAATAAATAGCGGTAGGTCGGGGTACTTCTCTGTCATCGTTGCAGGAATACAGTAATGACCAATTTCACCAGCAAAGAAGTTTAACCCATTCACCACGTCGCCATTTACAAACAGTGCGCCGCCAACACCAGTTCCCAGTGTGACACCTAATACATTTTGACAGCCATCAGCAGAGCCACCGTAACACTCTGAAATCAAAAAACAGTTAGCATCGTTTTGCAGCGCAACGCGGCGATCAATGAGTTTTTCTAAATCATGACGCAGCGGCTTACCATTCATACCCGGTAAGTTGGCACAAATTAGCGTGTCATTAGCGGTATTAATAGCACCAGGAAAACCAATTCCAACCATACCTCGACAACCAAATTCTTTATCAGCTTGCTTTACCATACCAGCAAAAATGTTCAAAAAAGCTTCGTAATCATTCGCAGGCGTAGCGACACGCTGATTAGAAAGTAAATTCAATTGCTGATCGTAGACCGAGAACTCTATCTTGGTTCCACCTAGGTCAAATCCATATAACATATATCACTCCTGATTCAATTCGATCGTCTTGTGGCCATCGGGGAAAAACGATGCGATGCTACTGCAATATTGGCCAGACTAAAATATTGCCATTGTATTAATCTGTAAAAAAAAAAAAGTGACTTGCGCCAATTTAAGGGCTAAAAAATCACATTTGTTGTCTTATTACACAAATAAACACCCGTTAAAGCCCAATATTGGTTTTTTATGTAAATAATTAACAACTTTTTACCTAGTTAACTGCCTAGATAAATCGAAATTCAGACAAAAAAAATGCCACAGCTAAGTGGCATTTTCTCGATAAAATGAAAGACTACTTGGTCAAATCATCAAAAAACTTTTTCACGCCCGCAAAAAAGCCTTCTTCTTTCGGCTTGTGTTTGTTGCCCTTTGAGCCTTTCAGTGTCTCGTTAAACTGCATTAACAAGTCTTTTTGCTCATCAGATAATTTGATTGGCGTTTCGACATAAGCCTTACACAATAAATCACCCACTACACCACCGCGTACCGATTTAACCCCTTTACCACGCATACGGAACATTTTGCCAGTTTGCGTTTCAGCAGGTATCTTCAACTTCACTCGACCATCAAGGGTAGGTACTTCAATTTCACCACCCAATGCAGCCTCAACAAAGCCGATTGGCACCTCACAATATAAGTTGCTGCCATCACGGACAAATATTTCATGTTCTTTAACATGCACTTGTACGTATAAGTCACCAGCTGGTGCGCCACTTTCACCCGCTTCACCTTCGCCAGATAGGCGAATACGATCGCCAGTATCAACACCCGCAGGAATTTTAACGGATAAGGTTTTGGTGCGCTCGTAACGACCTTCACCATGACATTTGCTACATGGATCTTTAATGATTTTGCCTTTGCCGCGACAAGTAGGACAAGCCTGTTGCACTGCAAAAAAGCCTTGGCGCATTTGCACTTGGCCTTGACCATGACAAGTACCACAAGTACTTGCTTGGGTGCCTGCTTTGGCACCAGAGCCATTACATTGCTCACAATGCACTAAACTTGGAATTTTGATTTCTTTGGAAATACCTCTTACCGCTTCTTCTAGGGTAAGTTCCATATTGTAGCGCAAGTCAGAACCACGTTGTGGGCGTTGCTGACCACCACGACGGCCACCACCACCGAAGATATCACCAAAAACATCACCGAAAATATCGCCGAAATCTTGATGACCACCGCCACCACCGCGATTTGGATCCACACCTGCGTGGCCAAATTGGTCGTAGGCCGCTTTTTTCTGAGGATCGCTTAGCACTTCGTAGGCTTCTTTAACCTCTTTAAACTTATCTTCCGAATCTTTGTCACCCTTAGTTCTATCAGGGTGAAACTTCATCGCCAGACGTTTGTAGGCTTTTTTTACGTCCTTCTCGTTGGCATCTCTGCCAAGGCCGAGTACTTCATAATAATCGCGTTTAGACATGATTCACTATTACTTCTTTGATACGTCGCTGGAAACACACACGGGTGTTGGTTACCCAACACCCGCAATAACTAACTCATTATAAAGTTAATTACTTCTTGTCGTCTTTTACTTCTTCAAATTCAGCATCAACAACATCGTCATCTTGCTTAGCCTGACCACCTTGTTCAGCTTGCTCGCCACCTTGGCCTTGCTCTGCTTGCGCTTTTTGCTGAGCAATTTCCATTAGCTTTTGTGAAGCTTCCATTAACGCTTGAGTTTTTGCTTCAATGGCTTCTTTGTCTTCACCACGTGCAGCTTCTTCAAGTTCAGTCACAGCGGCTTCGATTTTCTCTTTATCTTCCGCACCGAGTGCATCGCCCGCTTCTTCAACTTGCTTGCGTGTTGCGTGAACCATGCCATCAGCTTGGTTACGCGTTTGTACTAACTCTTCAAATTTCTTATCAGATTCTGCGTTCGCTTCTGCTTCAGCAACCATCTTGTTGATTTCATCATCAGACAAACCTGAGCTTGCTTGGATAGTAATCTTCTGCTCTTTACCTGTATCTTTGTCTTTCGCCGATACGTGTAAGATACCATCAGCATCTAGGTCGAAGGTTACTTCGATTTGTGGCACACCACGTTGCGCAGGACGAATACCTTCTAGGTTAAATTGACCTAGAGATTTGTTGTCACCGGCACGCTTACGCTCACCTTGAAGTACGTGAACAGTTACCGCACTTTGGTTGTCATCAGCGGTTGAGAACACTTGTGAACCCTTAGTTGGGATCGTGGTGTTTTTATCAACAACCTTAGTCATTACGCCACCCATTGTCTCAATACCTAGAGAAAGTGGTGTAACGTCTAGTAGTAATACGTCAGTTTTGTCACCTGATAGTACGCCGCCTTGAATCGCTGCGCCCATCGCTACTGCTTCATCAGGGTTAACGTCTTTACGCGCTTCTTTACCGAAGAACTCAGACACTTTCTTCTGTACCAGTGGCATACGTGTTTGACCACCCACTAGAATCACGTCGTTGATGTCGCTTACTGATAAGTCAGCATCTTGTAGCGCAATGCGAAGTGGTTCAAGAGTTGCTTCAACCATGTCTTCAACTAGCGACTCTAATTTAGAGCGAGTTAGCTTGATGTTAAGGTGTTTAGGACCTGATGCATCAGCTGTGATGTATGGCAAGTTAACATCTGTTTGTTGCGCAGAAGAAAGCTCGATTTTTGCTTTTTCAGCACCCTCTTTTAGACGTTGCATTGCAAGTGGATCAGTTGTTAAGTCAAAGCCTTGATCTTTCTTAAACTCAGATACTAAGTAGTTAATTACGCGGTTATCGAAATCTTCACCACCTAAGTGCGTGTCACCGTTAGTTGCAAGTACTTCGAATGTTTTCTCACCATCTACTTCATCAATTTCGATGATAGAGATATCGAATGTACCACCACCTAAATCGTATACCGCAACAACGCTATCACCTTTAGTTGAGTTAACACCGTAAGCAAATGCTGCCGCTGTTGGCTCGTTGATAATACGTTTAACGTCTAGGCCTGCGATACGACCCGCATCTTTAGTTGCTTGGCGTTGTGAGTCATTGAAGTAAGCTGGTACGGTAATTACCGCTTCAGTTACCTTCTCACCTAAGTAGTCTTCTGCCGTTTTCTTCATCTTTTTCAAGATTTCAGCAGACACTTGTGGTGGCGCCATGTTTTTACCACGAGCAGATACCCATGCATCACCGTTGTCAGCTTTGATGATTTTGTAAGGCATGATTTTAATGTCACGCTGAACTTCTTCATCTTCAAAACGACGACCAATTAGACGCTTGATTGCGAATAAGGTGTTCTCTGGGTTGGTTACAGATTGACGTTTTGCAGGCTGACCTACTAATGTTTCGCCGTCTTCTGCGTAAGCAATGATTGACGGAGTAGTACGATGACCTTCAGCGTTCTCAATAATTTTAGCCGTGTCACCGTCTAGGATCGCAACACAAGAGTTTGTTGTACCTAAGTCAATACCAATAATTTTACCCATTAGGCAATCTCCAATAATAATTTATGTTCACTGTGGAAGGTAGCAAGAGCAATTTTGCTTCGTGCTGTTCCGTCTATGCACTCTATATGGGGTTGTGAAAAAGCGCTTCAAGGGGGAAATGAAAAAAAATTGAAAATATTTCCGATATAGAGTGAGAAAAAACCGTTTTGACACCTTTTTTTAGCTAACTTGCCCGCAAACTAGCCGCAATGACCTTGCAAATGATAACGGCTTGCATTAGGGATAGCGTAAACAAAAAAATGCCAGTAACCCAAAGGAATTACTGGCATCGATTTATAGAAACGGTTTCAGCTTAGATTTAACAATTAAGCTTGGGTATCAACAGAGCTTGGCGCGGCAGCGCCTTTTGATACCATTACCATTGCCGGACGAATCACACGGCCGTTTAACTCATACCCTTTTTGCATCACTGCAATCACAGTATTAGCAGGCACGCCCGGGATTTCTTGCATACTCATGGCTTGATGCTTTTCTGGATCAAACGGGGCGTCTTTAGGGTCTATCGCAACAACACCGAATTTCTCAACAGAACTCAGCATCGCCTTAAGGGTTAATTCAACCCCTTCAATCATTGGCTTAAGATCGTCGTTTTCATGGTCAGCATGACTCAATGCCAGTTCCATGTTATCGATAACAGGTAATAGTTCAGCAGCAAATTTATCCAACGCAAACTTATGTGCTTTTTCTACATCTTTAGCGGTACGGCTACGGATGTTTTGCACTTCAGCGGCAGCACGGACCACTGAATCTTTTTGTTCGGCAATTTTTTCTTCAGCTGCGGCTAGCTTTTTCTCTAACTCAGCGATACGCGCATCTTCACCTGTTTCAAACTCACCTTCCACAGCGTCTGCAGCATCGGCTGCCAGAACTTCACCTTCTTGGGCGACTTGTTCAACGTCCACTGCTTGCTCTTCTGGTGATAGGTTTTTATCTTCGCTGCTCATGTTTACTCCATTGAGATATTAACTAAAACACATTGCCCCTTATTATGGGGATCACTCTAGCAGTTTCAACCTTGCTGAAAAGAAAACCCTTGCTAGATTAAGCAAGCCCTTTCATTATTGTTTAATTAGCACCACTTAACGTGCCCAACCCAATAGAAAGTTGACTAGATGACGGTAAAATTTAACTCCATCGGCTTAATTGGTAAACCTAATCATTTAGGTGCAAATCAAACCTTAAAAGCCCTGCACCATTATTTGAAGCAAAGAGGCTATCGGGTCATTATTGAAACCTTGGTAGCGGCTGAACTTGATATTGTAGATAGCGAAGCGATGGATGTTGACACCTTGGGGCTTCATGTCGATTTGGCGATAGTGGTTGGTGGCGACGGCAACATGCTTGGTGCGGCGCGAATTTTGTCACAACACGACGTGGCGGTGATCGGCGTTAACCGTGGCAACCTCGGTTTTTTAACGGATTTAGACCCTGATGAATTTGAAGAGCCACTCAATCAAGTATTACAGGGCAACTACCAAACCGAATACCGCTTTTTATTAGAAGCAGAAGTATTTCGCAAAGGAGTACCACAAAGCCGGCAAACAGCGGTGAATGAAGCCGTGTTGCACCCAGACAAAATCGCCCACATGATTGAATTTGAAGTGTACGTCAATGGCAGCTTTATGCTGCACCAACGTGCCGATGGCATGATAGTGTCAACGCCAACAGGCTCAACGGCCTATTCACTCTCAGGTGGCGGCCCAATTTTAACGCCAAATCTTGACGCCATCACCCTAGTGCCGATGTTTCCACACACCTTAAGCAGTCGCCCTATTGTGCTTGATGCAAACTCACATGTACGTTTAGTCGTCTCACCTCATAACCAAGCAGCCATGCAAGTTAGCTGCGATGGCCATGTTACGCTGCCTGTCGAGCCAGGTGATGAAGTGGTGATCAAAAAACATTCCCATAAATTAAAGCTGGTTCACCCCAGTAACTACAGCTACTTCAGTGTATTGCAACAAAAACTGGGCTGGGAAAAGAAACCCTTTTAATCAACAAGCGCAATGCGCCATGTGACCAATATTACAAATATGGTCACCCTGTTTATTTTTAGAGAATAAAATTCACTCAGACACTTTACTGTATAAAAAAACAGTCTATACTGCTTTTTTATACAGTGTTTGTATTGAATGGATTTTGTATATGTTAACTCAGCTAACCGTAACCAACTTTGCGATTGTAAAGTTTTTAGAATTAGAGCTTTCTGGTGGCATGACCAGCATTACTGGCGAAACAGGTGCCGGTAAATCCATCGCCATTGATGCCTTAGGCCTTTGCTTAGGCGACCGCGCCGATGCCCACATGGTGCGCCCCGGCGCAAAAAAAGCTGAGATCATTGCACGATTTTCCTTACAGCACATCCCAGCCGCACAACGTTGGCTGCAAGACAACGAGCTAGAAAACGAAAACGACTGTATTTTACGCCGCACAGTGACCCATGAGGGCCGATCGCGTGGCTATATCAATGGCATTCCCGTTCCGCTTTCCCAGCTTAAAAACCTAGGCCAATTGTTAGTACACATTCACGGCCAACATGCACATCAAACCTTGCTTCGTCCAGATGTGCAAATGCAATTACTGGACGGTTATGCCGGCCATAAGGCTCTATTACGCAAAGTTAAAGACAACTATCAAGGTTGGCAGTTTCTGAATAAAGAGCTGCGCCATCTACAGCAACAACAAGCTGAAAACGAAGCCCGTAAACAACTATTAGAGTATCAAGTACAAGAGCTTGACGAGTTTGCACTGCAACCTAATGAATTTGAAGAAATTGAGCAAGAACACAAAAAGTTAGCAAATAGCGGAACCCTAATGGAACAATGCCAAGCAGGGCTAGACATCCTTTATGAAAACGATGAAGTGAACGCACTCAGCTTACTGCAAATGTCGGCAAACCGCGTAGAAAGCCAAGCAGATAATGATCCTGCTTTATCTGAAATCACCAGCATACTACAAGAAGCCATCATTCAAGTTGAAGAAGCCAGCTCGCAACTCAGAAATTATTGTGAAAGCTTAGAAATGGATCCTGAGCAATTTAACTACCTAGACAACCGCTTAAGCCAGGCTATGCAGCTTGCCCGCAAGCATCAAGTACCACCAGAAGAGCTATGTAAAAAGCATCAAGAGTTAGCAAAAGAACTCGACGGTATCTCAAACTCAGAAGAGCGAGCGGCCCAGCTAGAAAAAGAACTGGCGAATGTACGTGCCAGCTACCTAGAAGAGGCCAAAAAGCTGAGCCAAAGTCGCCAACGCTATGCCGAAGAACTTAGCCAAAAAATCAGTGAAAGCATGCACCAATTAAGCATGCCGTCAGGGCAATTTTTAATTGATGTGCTCGCCGATGAAAATGCAGAAATAACATCAATGGGCATAGATACCGTAAACTACAGCGTCACCACAAACCCCGGCCAACCCTTGCAGAGCATAGGTAAAGTTGCCTCGGGAGGCGAATTATCACGCATCAGCTTAGCGCTACAAGTGATCACTTCGCAAAAAGCCTCAACTCCAACCATGATTTTTGATGAAGTTGACGTCGGCATCAGTGGCGCAACCGCCTCAGTGGTTGGCAAGCTATTGCGAAAACTAGGTGAAACCACTCAGGTATTTTGTGTCACTCATCTACCGCAAGTCGCAGGCCACGGCCATCAACAAATGTTTGTCAGCAAAGAAACCGATGGCACCAGCACACAAACATCAATGCATGCACTCAAACCTGAGCAAAGACTAGAAGAGCTAGCAAGGCTATTAGGTGGCGACGCCATTACCGAAAAAACCCTAGCCAACGCACAAGAGTTATTAATTCAGTAGCCCACATATAAGCCTAAACCAAGAAATAAGCGCGATAAATTCAATAAATTTGCGCTAGATAATGAAAATAATCACGGCAAGTTTTTACTTCCAGCACCAGACTGGGTATGATTTGCCGCTGATATTCACCTTAATGAAACGGATCTATGCGACTAAAAAGCCTTATCGCTGCTGCAGCATTCTCACTTTCTCTTAGCGGCTGCTCTGCTATCTATGACAAGATCGTATTCCAAATTGACGTTGCTCAAGGCAATTTCGTTGAGGCGGAGCAAATCGATAAACTCAGTCTAGGCATGACTAAAGAGCAAGTTAGCTATGTTATGGGCTCTCCGATGCTGATCGACACATTTGATAGTAATAAATGGTACTACCTATATTACTTCAAGCCCGGCGGTGAAAAATTAGAACAATCGCAAATGGAGCTAGTGTTTGGCAACGAAAAGCTTATTCGTGTTTCAGGCGACCCAGCAATCACTGAAAAATTTAGCGACCAAAGCTTAACAAATTAAAAAACCTAGTTAAGTACACAGCTGAGTAACATTCAGTATTAAAAAAGCGAGCCTAGCTCGCTTTTTTAATAAGTAAAATGACTTAACTTATTTTTCTGTATTACCACGCGGAGTCACTCGTCCACCAGTGGTTTTATCAGCCCGGCCTTCTTCCTTCGCGCGCTGCGCGCGTAACTTACGCATTTCTTTAGGATCAGCAATTAAAGGACGGTATATCTCAATTCGGTCAAGGTTTTGAACTTCATCCGTGAGCTTAGCCGGACGACTAAAAATCCCTACCTTGGCCTTATCAACATCGATCTCAGGGAAGACATGGTGGATATGAGAGCGCAAAATACACTCTTTAATGGTCAGCCCTTTTTCAACATTCAAAGCAATAATTTTTTGTTTTTCGGGCGTTGCATAAGCGACTTCAACCTTAATTGTCAGTTCAGACACGATATACCTCTTTGGCTCGCTCAGTGAAGGCTTTAATCATAGCGTGGCATAAATCGTGGAATACTCGGCCAAATGCCACTTCAACCAATTTACTACTGAATTCAAATTCTAAATCCAGCGCCACTTTACAAGCCTTATCGTCAAGGGGAGTAAAGGTCCAGCCACCGCGAAGATGCTTAAATGGGCCATCAACCAACTGCATAATAATGCGCTCGCTAGGCACCAAAATATTCTCGGTAGTGAATGTTTTTTTAATGCCAGCCTTAGCAACATTAACTGATGCGCGCATCAAATTATCGGAGTGTGCCAACACTGCACTGCCTGAACAGCCCGGAAGAAACTCGGGATACGCATTAACATCATTAACTAAATCAAACATTTCAGTGGCACTAAACATCACCAGTGCCGATTTTGAAATCTGTGCCATTTCCACTGCTCTCAACACAAAAAAACTATTTTACCCGACAATAAAACAAAATCGGCGATTTTTTCCATCAAATACAAAATAGCATTCAACAAAAACGCAAAATAATGCTCTTTACTATCTTAACATCAAATAAATACCCCAATATGACACCATAACACTCCTTTATTTCACCTTTTTCATTTATGCTACTGCTTTCTCATACCAGCCGAATAGAATATAATACGCAGCTATGGCTAAAAAGAACTCAAAAACAAAATCCGGCTCAAATACCATCGCCCTTAACAAAAAGGCGCGTCATGAATTTCATTTAGAAAGTAAAATGGAAGCCGGTCTTGAACTGCAAGGTTGGGAAGTAAAATCTCTACGCGCAGGTAAAGCAAACATCGCTGATAGCTACGTCTTCTTAAAAAATGGCGAAGCTTTTTTGTTAGCAGCGACCATCGTTCCTCTTGATAAAGCTTCTACTCATGTGGTTTGTGAACCCATGCGCAGCCGTCGTTTATTACTTAAGCGCAAAGAGCTAGAAACCCTCATTGGTAAAGTTGAAAGACAAGGTTACACCCTTGTTGCAACCGCAATGTACTGGAAGCAAAACTGGGTCAAGCTTGAAATATCCTTGGCTAAAGGTAAAAAAGACCACGACAAGCGTGCCGACATTAAAGATCGCGAGTGGCAAGTACAAAAAGAACGCACAATGAAACATAAAGTAAGATAGTGCTTTCTAGATGTGACAGTTTCTTGTAAACTGCCTGTAACAACTTGGGGCTGATTTAGGATTCGACGAGATTCACGAAACCCAAGGTGCATGCCGAGGTGCGGCTGGCCTCGTAAAAAAGCCGCAAAAGTTATAGTTGCAAACGACGATAACTACGCTCTAGCAGCTTAGGCTAGCTAGCCTTCCTCCCAGGTCTCTTCTATGGGCAGGGTTCAGGAAGGTCATCTACATAGAATAGCGAGGGAAGCTTGTCTGAGGCTGAACCGCGAAATAGTATCAGGCTCGCCATTTCAAATCCTGTTAGTCGGAGTTGCGGTGGTTAACTAAAAGACTAACTAAGCATGTAGTACCGAGGATGTAGGTTTTTCGGACGCGGGTTCAACTCCCGCCAGCTCCACCAATCTATAGAAAAGGCGATAACTCATTGAGTTAACGCCTTTTTTTTATCTGTAATTTTGTGTGTAAGCTGTTGGTACTAAAAGTAGGTACTAAACATGCGTGACTTAACCCTCGCAAAATCAGGTAGTTGGCAGTTCAGATATCAAGTGCCTACAGGCCGATCTCTTTGAATATCTCACCCAAATTTTTTACTAATGCATTAGCGGCTGATTGCACTTTTCGCTCAGGGATACCCGTGGCAGCGACAATGGCTTGAGTGTTTGCAGATTCTAATCGCGTTATTGCGGCTAGAACTAATCATTCATATTGCTTGGTTTCCTCGCACATTTATGCGGATTTAGGTTTGTTTTACTACTCGAGGGGAAATATGACCACCTTGCAAGACAGGAAACATGAAGACTGTTCACACCGCCAATGTCAATCACCCAGCGCTTATTTCGCTTCAACCACACAAGCAGAAAGCAACTCTTTCATTGGCATACAGTTACAATGATAATCCTGAATATTTGCGGTCCCATAGACGAGGCGCTATCACCAAAGGCGCGGGTGAAAATATAGAGGAGCAGCTCGCTGCGCGAATATCACGATTGATGACTTATCCTAAGCCCATTCCCTGAGCAAGCTCTGGTCTACAGGCTTCCTTATCTATTAATGCGTAATATTTTATACATTAATTGATCAAATTAAGCCTAATGAGTACCATACTACTCATTAATAGACTGGAGTTCTCGGTGGAAGAATTAACCATACAAGCTTTTATCAAAGGTGAATGGCTAGATATTGCTGTCATTTCATTTCCTATGGTAGAAACACCTCATTCTTAAAAGGTGATGGTTATATTAAGTTAGCCCCTATCTACGATTTTGCCCCAATGAAAGCCGATCCCGAAGGCATCCCAAGAACGACAAAATGGAAAGCACCACTAGAAATTGGTGGCACTTACAATTTTATCGGTATTGCAGAATCACTGTCTGATCTTGTGCCGAGTGAGTTTTTACTTAGCGAGCTTAAAAATACCACACAAAAATGCCTTGAGCTTAAACAAAGACTGATAGCTCGTGGGGTTCCAGAGCAGATCATAGAAATGCCCGCGATTGGATTTAATCACATCCCTGAAAAATTGAAAAAGTGGGGGCTGTTATGAGCAATCATACCAATTCATCCAAAGAGTCTGTAAATGACGTCGTCAATCACCTTCGACAAAATCGCAAACAAAACACAAGCGTCCAACAGATAAAAAGTGATGACAAGGTCAAAGCTGATGCTGTTAACACTGGATCACGAACGTCTCAAAGAGCATCAAAAAAGACCCTACCGACAAAAGCAGCCGAACGCAGCAAGATAGTCAATCAAATAGTTAAACAACTGTTATTCGGCGAACTAACTCAAGGCCAGGCACTAAAAGAGCTTCGAATCAATGTGCTAGGTTTAAAGCAAGATGTTTACGCCAAGCTCGTCGATGTGTCCCGAAAAACACTCTCGGATATAGAGAATGATCGTGGTAATTACAAAACAGACATATTGAATAAAGTCTTCAAACCTTTTGGTCTAAAAGTGGGTCTAATACCGTCCTCATCGAATATGCTTAACTCATTGCTCGACAACAACTAATCACCTTGAGCTTATTAACCACGATACTGTAGCCATATACAGATATTGCCACTCTTACTGCAAAAAATATTCGGTGGATTTACCTATCTTCTCAGCAGAGAGAATGCCTGATGTGACCATACCATCCAATTTTTGCTTGGCGTTATTGTAGCTAATGCCCAGCAAACTCTCGACTTCCCGTGCCGTTACCGTTGGTTTTTTACGGTAACGAGGCTCACCTGAAACAAACCCAACGATCTTTCTCTCAATATCTTCTAGACCAGAATACAGCTCTTCTAACTCCTGCATCCGGTTTGCCTCGCGTTGATAAACCGAAACAAATTCATCAATGGCACGGCTGATCACCTTTAGCTGAAATTTAATAAAATACGTGAGATCTAAATTATCGTGTTCCGTATCTAAATAGCTTACACCATATTGAATTGGTGCTTTTTTGAGTAGTGCTGATATCGCAATATAACGAAAGCCACTATAGCCTGATTTAAACATATACCAGTAAAACAAAGCTCTAGCGACTCTTCCATTACCATCTCGAAACGGATGCACATAACCGATAACAAAATGAAGTGTGATAGCTTGAATAACCGGATGAACACCGCTGTCATTGGAATTAAGCCACTTCACAACGCGAGTAAGCAACCTCTCAATACTGTCGTGTTTGGGTGGTTGATGAACAATCTCACCTTCTGCATCGACAACCGCAACATCATCCATTGTCCTAAATGCGCCAGATGTGTATTTTTCTTGCTCTAATGTTTTCGTTCCGGTGCTATGTAAATTTCTGATGAGCTCAATGCTAAACGGCTCATCCTTAAGCTCCCAGGCTTTTTTCATTAGGTCAAAGTTTCCAACAATCATCCGTTCATCGTCAGTACGAGGCTTTCTTTTTTTTCGGATCATCTCTTTAGCGAGTATGGTTGTCGTAGCAGCTCCTTCTAATTGACTACTCGAAATCGCCTCATCATCCACTAGATTATTCGCTAAGTGCTCAAAATGCGCCCGCTCACCAATTTGCTCTAAAATACCCAGCATGGCACCGTGCGTGGTGTAGCGATCTATCTGAGACAAGACACGACTAAACTCATGCAAGTTATTGAATCGGCAACATAGTGTATATTCGGGGGTGTTCAACAAAGCTTGGGTCACTTGCTCAGGCAAGTCTGGAGGCAATGGTTTATCTTCTAAGGGCGTGAGGTCGATTAAAGTGTTATCTCGAGCCAGACGAGTTAGCCACCAACAATATTTGACTTCTAAATCTGGCTTAACTCTACGCCTAAACTCGTTGAAGGAGTGGTACTGGTCAGTAAATCGGACGGCATAATTAGCATAGTTATAAGGATCAAGCCCCTGATTGCTAATCTCAAACAAAACATCACCAATTGTGCCAAATGGGCACGCTGGTGGAGATAAATACTTACCCGACATCACTTTCATCTCAAAACAAACGAATTATGAGATAAGATTAATCAATATTGTGTATTTTGGCTAGCCTTTTAGCCGTATCGATTCAACAACTGCAAGATGCCCCTACTAAAACTAACAATAGGCAAGCTTTCTTTCAGATGCCTCTTATGAACGAGGATTAAACTCGCGCTAAAACGTAACCAGATCAACTCCCTAAGCTATCGCACTATTGCCTTTATATCGCTCAGGTCCCACAAGCGCGGGTGAAAATGTAAGAGCGCAGCTCGCTGCGCGAATATCACGATCAGTGATTTATCCTAAGTCCCTTCTCTGGGCAAGCTTAGGCCCCACAGGCACGGCACAAGAACAAAAGGCCCCCAAAACATCATCCGGTATTCGCAACATTGAGTTATTGCCAGAGGCCATTGCAGCACTAACAAGTCAACAGGCCTGGCCGATGATTTCAGATACTTTGGAGCCAATATTGTCAGTGCCATTTTGCAAGCGCACCAATCGGTTATCCAAGACACTCAAAGTTTTACTCATCAGTAGTTCCTACTCTATAACGCCTCAAACATCAGATGCCAAAACTTTTGCTGCTCTAAACTCATTGCAATCAGCCAAACAAAAACTCTTTTTTGTCTTAGGCATCATTTTGAGTCTGAAGCTAATACAATAGATATCCAGCAACAAGCACAGCAATAACGATGATAAACAGCGCTATTTTTTTGAATGGGATTGATAAAGCAGTATCATATTTTTTGCATTCCCTCGGGGGGAAACACCTTGCTATCTACTTATCGACAGCTTCATCAGGGGAGTAATATAATCATCAAAAATCGCTTTCTGTTTTGCGAAAGCTTACGTTTTCAGTTCATCTGAAACCCCATTCGGCAAGTTTTCAAATATCTCGTCAGCTTTTTTTATAGTAGGATTTTGCTAATTCTATTTCTTCAGATGTCAGGTTTTTATAGCATCTTTTTTCAGTGTCCATCCCCTGAAACATTCCTGTGTTTAATTTAATTAAGGCAGAATGCAGGCCTGCGCTTCCATTTTATTTAATACCAACACATTCCGTGTATCTTTTTGCTATTTTGGTTACAGCATCCTTAGATACTACACGCTGCTCTAAGTCTACAAAAATTTTATCTTCGCACATCGATTTAAATGTATTGTAAGTATTCAAACACTTTTCAACAGAGCTCCCCCCAGTTTTCTGGAAGTTTTCATCATTACAGAAAAATGTGGCAAGCATATTCGAACCCAATTTCACTTCTGACATTGTTACTGGTTCTACTTCTGCTTTTTTCAATAAGTCTTGATAGTTATTTATTTTAAATTCTTCTTTGTTACCCATGTAAAAATATGCGCCTCCAGCGAGCAAGGCTATTAATACTAAAAATTTCATTCTAAGTTCTTCCTGCAATTAACAGTGCCATAAGAGTTTATTTACAACTTATATCACGACTGACACTAAACCATTTTTAATTAAACATTTAGGCTACAGATGACATCATGAGTAAACCAAAATCAGTCAAAGCTTGAGCGACCCCAATTTGAATGACAAAAACGCCTAATGTAAAAGCTAGCCCACCACCAAACGAGAATAGGAATATTTTACTATACACAAGTGACACCAATATATAGGCAATAACAAGGCCTAAAAAACCACCTATCAAACTAACACTAGCAAAGGATAAAATCGTTCCAACAATTACAGCTAATATACAAAACTTAAAACCTTTGTTCTCTGCACCAAATAACTCCGCACCAATCTTTACCGGCACAACAGTTACAAGCATTAAAATTAACCATCCAATCATATTTCACCATCCTATTTTAAATTCGAGTTAAAGCGAGGCGTAAACCCCCCTTAGTTTGCCCCTCTAACACTTGATTGCTAATGACAGCCAAGCGTTTTGCTTAAAGGCTGACTTTCGCCCGTAAGCACCAAACACCGAACCAAGCGCAGGGGGTTAATTTACTGGGAAAATTTTACGCAGTAGGATAATCAGTGTTGATTTTTTTCATTATATATCAAAGTGTTATGAATTAAATAGATTGAAGCGATAATTATTTAAATCACCAACCGTGAAATACTGGCAAAAATGGAAGAATGCACCGTTGTAATTGTGTAAAAAAGGTCTCGAAACGCCTCTTTTCGTAACGCTTGAGTACAGCATCACAGACTCACTTTCGTGCGTATAGCACCACTCAACCAGCTTCTTATAGATAGGTACCCAAGTGCGATAGACGGTGGTTTGTGACTGCTTATTCGATCAGCCTGAGAGATCAAAAGCTCTGTAATATATTGAGTAGGCGATTTTCCTTGGCGCAACAAAGACTACTCGTATGAGGCTAGGTACCAGAGCCACAATTACTGCAAGTCGATTTGGGAAGCCGCCATTGTGCAGGGTTTATAGCTTTGTAAATTATGGGCGAATGGCATGCCTTGCACCTTAAAGTCACGACATACAGGCCAAAATAAGCTCCATATACGATGGCTATCCAATAGCTTGGAGAGATTTCTTGAAGCCCATCACTAAAGTTTGCGCCACTATCGGCAGCAATATGAACTATCACTACTACAAGCAATATTGCTAATCGAACATAAAACCCTAGCTCTGTTTTAGTCATCATTTCCCCCTAAAGCTAATAAAGTAAAAAGCCGCTGACGAGTACGGCAATTAACTAGCGACCATTACTACCTTTGTACCCGCGATAATAGTCATGCAAACAGCGTGAAGGCTTGCCGAATATCCAGCACAAATTAATAAGATTAAGCAGCCCCCGACCTAGAAAACCTTGAGGCTTGCTCTGCCATAGCGACTTTCATTACCTTTTCCATGCTTTCTGCTTGTTCGGGCTAGGCCCGTTGAATACGGATGCACTTAATATTAATGATGCTCACTAATTTAAGGCCAAATTTTATTTTCTTCTTTCAGTTAACGCCTTTAACAGCAATCGTTTAACAAAACATGCTGATAAAGGCGAACTTGAATCAGCCAGCACACTCAATGACCTGCGCAAGTACGGCTAATACTTCCAGTTGTTTGCATTGGTCTCGGGAGCCCGGCACATGGAGGCTCCCATCTCAGATCTCACACCCGAAAAACACTCAAAAATATCCTGATTCATCGCCCACTTCTCTTTACATTGCGCGACAAAATTATCTTCTAGGGTGCCGTCCTTGTAATCCTTATACATGGCAATAACCGAAGGATTCTTTTCAGGGGTTGAATAGTCCAATACCGAAGTATTCCAATCATCAATCACCTTATTCAATCTAGCGCCAGCTTCCGCACATGTTTCATCAACATTGGCATTCGCTAGGCTTGAAACCAACAGCCCCAAAGATAAAACTAACGTTTTTTTAAACATTTTATTTCCTATTTTGAATGTAACATTTGGTTATGACGCATTACGCGTCTTACTAACGAGTGACTAAAAGCAACTCAAAAACATTGCTAATGTGCTACTTTGGTCCATCACACTCGCATAGACTATTTAGCCCCGCAAACAAAGCCATCATCGCGTTTATATTACGCAACCACCGTAGGAACCATGGTTTTAGGCGGTGTAGCTGCCAATTTGCTTACCATTATTGGTTTGCTTTTGCATGACGATACAGACGAATAATCACAGGATCTTGTGCATCCATGAACATCAAAGCTCTGCCGTATAAAGCTTGCATGCCAAAGTCATCGAAAATGTTATTCCCCAATGGCGTGATTAAAACTTCATCCGTCACGAGCCCATTCAGGTGTAACTGTCGAATTTCATCCATGTGCTTTGCTGTGAAACCTGTCAACACAACATTGACCGCGGGATGATTATATTGCACCACAATATTCCCATCTTTCATCGCAATCGGCTTCATATCAGGATGATAATTGTAAATATCCGACAACACCTTTAATGCATAATCATAAGCAGCTGTATCAGATAACCTATCAGGCAGCAGCACCAGCGTACCATTGCTAAATTGCACCATATCCTTTTGATCATTGGTATAAAACACCAGTTGCTCTAATATCACTGCAGCCTCAGCAGTAAAATTTGGTCTCCAGTCTGGTACAGGCGGGAAAACTTTATTTGAAGCATGCAATGGAAACACACCTATAAAAAGGGCAAAAAATACAATGAAGCGATCAAACATATATTCGTAACCTAATGTTTACGTCGCCGAAGCAACTGACGAAGTGCGATATGCAATCCGGCCACAAGCCAGAGCCAATCGCCACACAAAACCAAACTAGCAGTGTGAAGCTCTCCTTCAAATAACCATCAGAAACGAGCCTCACAATGGTCAAACATGAAGAAGTATTTACCGCACTATACATCAAACTTTTATAAAAAAGAGTAAGCGAAGTTACACTTTTAAAAATTGAGCTACGGCTAAGAATGGAAGGATTATCTTGCCAGAGGCCATTGCAGCACTAACCAGCCAACAGGCCATCACCGAAGCCAAAAGCGAGTTCGTGTTTGAAGAGCCCAAGCAAGGCAAACCACTAACGAGTGCAGAACAAATCAGAAAGAACATTTGGGTGCAGGTACTCGAGCGTTCAAACGTGCGCTATCGCCCCCCTTACCAAGCAAGGCACACCTTCGCCACTATGTTGATCAGCCGAGGCGCTAACCTATGGTGGGTTGCTGACCAAATGGGCCACAACGGACCTGAAATGCTGTTTCGCCATTATGGCAACTACATTAAAGAGCATGACAAAAAGAGCGGGCGCGGGTTCAGCTCCCAAATAGACATCGGGACTTGAGCTAATTTATTCTCACTTAATTTTTTAATATAAGACATTGATACGGATACAGAAATGACTTCAGCAATTAATAACATAATATGCCAAACACCTTTCCACTTTAATTCAAGTGAACTTGATTATAGTTTACATGTAACGCCACGCTCTGAGCTGAGCCAAACCAAACCGAAGCGAAGGTTTGTCCCTAGCATCGCTTCGTTAGCCATTACGCTGGGTTCGTCTCTCTTCTCGTATTTACTAACTGAACAAGCTCTTCAAGTATTTCATTTGCCCTAGCAAAATCACCAGATGGAAACTCGATAAAATAGATGTTGTAAGCTTCCTTATATGCTTTTTTTATCGATTCTTCCATTCCTTCCTCCACTAACGCATAGTGAGGATGAGAAGCTTTGTAAGTAATATTCGAATTTTCTAACATCAACTGTATATCAGGGTCTGATAAGCTATAACCTAGGAACAATAACGTGTTTGTCAAAAATAAAGCATCAAGAACCTTGTAAAAATTAGGGTAGTTTTGCCGTTCTTGAAAATACTGCGATCGAGTAAGAACTATTTTTGAAGGGTCGGTAATACATCCATGCGCTTTAATGATTTGCCTAACAGGGGATCTCAAATCTGAGACCAAGTGGGACTCATAGTATTTACAGACATTATATAAACCCTGCTCCTTACCACTCTTACAATAATTGTCATATATGTCATCATAATTAGTTGTGACTACAATTTTAGGATCTAGGTTTAAGACATATTCGTGAATATCTGAAGCTTGGTATCTAGGCTCAGCCATAACCTCTCTGATGTATGACGCAAAGTCTGCAGAATTTATACTCCCGAATAAGACTTCAGCAGCGTCCAAGTATTTCTCTTTTGCAATTAAACTATCTGCAATAGGTTTTGAAGCCTCATTGCTAGCAATAGATTTTATTCCATCAAGAAGCTCCTTCCACGTTGGTGGGCTTTTAGGTGGTGTATCCTGATTACTACTACCGGCAGAAGCTCCCGCGCCCAAAAAAACGATACATCGGCGTGAAGCCAGTTCTTCAATTAAAGCTTTTGGCCACATATCATTCACCTTGCTCTAAATTGCTTAATAGTCGGTCACAAATCAAGCCTAGAATCTCTTCATACTGATCTCTCTGCTTTCCTTGCGACCCAACTAGCCCATCCTTCGATTGAAGATCAAACAGAGGACAAGAAACCGATTGAGCTAGAGGTATCAGGCTATAAAGGTGTGGTACGTCACCAAGGGGTAAATTATTAGTATCCATATTCTGTGACAGATAGTTTTTTAGAGACCTCTCAATCTCTATAGGAACATTATCAATTATTTTTTCGTAAGCCTTCGTTGGCCTTCTAACCCCACCTTTAGACTTAGTGATATATTGCTGCATGGTATAGCCAACATACCCACTAGTAATTGAAAGCTCGGAAGAAATGCCAAAAGTCCCAAGCCTTTTAGGTGTGTTTTTCTCACACAGCTGCAAACCATTTTCATATCTTTCTACCCATGATGCTAACCAAGCAGAAATATTTCTTATTCCTAGAATACTGAATATGTCAGTACCCATAGGAGTCATAAACTTGTCACATCCTATTAATACACTCCGATTTATTGAACCTAGACTTGGGCCAAGATCATAAAGCACAAAATCGTATCTATCCTTTATTTTATCTCGTAAAAACGTGTTCCAATTGGTTTTCCTAATACCACCCAAATCCCCACCTTGAAGGTCGTGCCATGCGGCTCCTAGGCGATCCTCAATTATTGAGAATGATGGGTGACCAGGAATCAGGTCGACGCCAAATCTATTTTTAGAGCTTTTTATGGGGATAATTTCTTGCGAAATTGTTGAGTCCCCATCTTCAATGGGCTGCAATATTCCACTTATGGTTGATACTTTTTGATCATGGTCATCTGAGAAATAAAGGCCAGTTGTTCTGGTCTAATCCCATCGGACACTTAATTTTGAGACAATAACGTCAATAGATTAAGGAAATGATATGAGCCTGA
>NZ_JAIBHJ010000025.1 GCF_021278025.1 Motilimonas sp. E26 | reverse complement strand
CTTTTGGCGAAGCAAATTATAACCCTTTACCATGCTGCTCAAAAATCCATCGCGAAAGATCAACACGCCCTAGGGATGGCTTCAAGAAAACTGTATTTAGCCTCAGTTTTGCTTAAGCCAATTACGAGCGGATACAGTAATTTTACTGCGAAATGTCATGTTCAGGGATGCAAGCGTAAAGAGATGTATACCCGAACAATCTCAAGAAACAAAGTTCACCGTTATTCTCTAGGTCTTGCTTGGGTCTATTTACCGCGTTTTTGCAAGAAATAGCTGTCTTGCTTATCCAGAAGCACTCAGGTTCTTTAGTAATTACAAGGCTCAGGGGAACAAGGGCTAGTTTAAACAGCGAGTAAAAAATAGGCCGCCATATATTGTGAAGAGGTAATCGTTCGTAAACGGTGTAGAGACATAAGTTCAACCAATATCACAATATATAGGGCACTACTAAAAATACTATTTTGCTTTGCCATATTATCTTAGTTCTGTACAAGCCGAGCGCAGCAGAATGTTGTTTTTAGTGATGAAAGCGCGCTTATAATTCCCTAACTTAAAGCTAGTCGCTTCAAATAATATTTTAGACATAAAAAAACCGCCATCTGGCGGTTTTTACTAATGAAGGTGTATTATTTCATAACAAAATCAACACGACGGTTATCCGCCATACCTTCTGATGTATCGTTGCTTGAAGCTGGGTTACTTTCACCTAAGCTCTTAGTGCTTAACGCTGACGCGTCAGTACCAACAGAAGTCATGTAGTTGTACGCAGCTTCTGCACGCTTGCCACCTAACCACATGTTGTAACGCTCGGTACCTGAGCTATCAGTGTTACCTTGTAGTTCAATGTTCAAGCCATTTTGGCTAATTGCATCGGCTACACAGCTCATGTGGTGTTTCATACCACGACTTAATTCGTAATTATCAAATGCAAATTTTAACGGGGTAAAACCAACAACGCGGCCATCAACAGCTTGTACGTAATTCTTACACTGTGAAGGAACGAAGAAAGCAACTTCTTCAATTACTTCAACTTCCTCTACTACGGTACAACCAACTTCGTCAACAACATCGCCAGCAGGTGTATCTAGGCATTGATCATTACGGTTGGTCACGCCATCCATATCATCATCACCATCGTAGCACATTGCACCCGCTAGCGCAGCTGTCATCACAGTGGTCGCAACGCCACCGGTACCGGAAAAATCTAAACCAGCAGCGATAGCATAACCCACACCACCACCTAAGATGGCACAAATAACTGGTGGCGGATTGCTATTACCGTGTTCACCAACTGATGCTGTAGAAGAACAGCCAGAAACTAATAATGCTGAACTAACAGCGGTTGCTAAAAGTAATTTTCTATTCATTGTTGTTCCTGCCATTTTATTGTTTTAAGTACATCGGAGATTACTAAGTATAAGATCACTAGCCAAAAATTCTACTTAACCAACTAGGAATTTCTTTGATATTTTGTTTAGTACAGCCTTTTTGTGATACTAGTTGCGTTTTTTTAACAGGTAATTTAATCACGTTGTCACATGTATCATTGACTAATTGACCCGTTTTAGCAATGAACCGCCCCATCACGACATTGTCTGGCATTTCTAATTGGCTACTCTTGCCTTGTCTTTGTTTCATGTAAGAAGCAAATACAGGCACCGCACCACTCGATCCAGTTAGCCCTGCGGGTTTATTATCATCACGGCCAACCCAAACAGAAACAAGGTCTCGGTCATCCCAGCCCACAAACCAGCTGTCTCTCAGCTCATCAGTGGTGCCCGTTTTACCGCCCAATTTCACTTTGGGTACACGCCAGGTTAGGCTTTTGGCAGTGCCGGTTTGTGTCACTTCCTCAAGATTGTACAAGGTTAGATAGCTGGCAGCTTTATCAAGTACCCGTTTAGCACGCTCATTTTTTTCATAGATCACCTTTCCGGCACCGTCTGTAACCGCTCTAATGGTGACAAGAGGTTGGTAGAGACCTTGACTAACTAAAGTTTGATAAATTTGGTTAACGGCCATAGGCGACATTGAAACACTGCCGAGCACCAAAGAAGGATAAGGTTTAACAACTTTATCTAAGCCCATCTTATTTAAGGTCTTCACTACGTTATCTAAGCCAACAGCTACACCAAGATTAACAGTCGGAATATTCAGTGATGAACTCAGAGAATCATGCAACGACACGCTGCCGCGATATTTCTTATCATAGTTTTTTGGTACCCAAACGCTGCCAGACTTATTTTTTAATTTAATCGGCTTATCTTTTAAGATAGAGGCAAGATTATAATCTCCCTCAAGTGCAGTAACGTAAACGGCAGGTTTTACTAATGATCCTATCGGCCTCACCGCATCCATGGCACGGTTAAATCCGGCATATTTCACATCTCGGCCACCCACAACCGCAATCAACTCCGCTTTGCGTTTGTCTGAAACGACTATCGCCCCTTCAAGTCCCGATAACTTACGCGCCTTTTCTATATCCGTTAAACCTTGGGCTAAAGCATTTTCAGCACTGGCTTGCGCCACAGGATCAAGAGAAGTAAAAACCCGCACCCCAGATTGAATCACGTCTGTGCCGCCCACTTTTTCTTCCAGCTCACGCCGCACTAAAGATAAAAATGCTGGCGCCGTTTGCTTACCCATCGCGCCGCGTTTAATCACACCAATATCCGCCGAAGAAGCAACATCATATTCATGGCGCTCAATTAAGTCATTATCAGCCATTAGCTTAAGCACAAGGTCTCGCCTTGCGAGTGAACGCTCAGGTGCGCGCCACGGGTCATAGTAAGAAGGGCCTTTAACCAATGCCACTAGATGCGCAATTTGGCCGGCAGATAACTCAGACACAGGACGACCAAAGTAGAAATGACTTGCTAAGCCAAAGCCATAAATACCATTGGCGCCATTTTGACCGAGGTAAACCTCATTTAGATACGCCTCAAGAATACGATTTTTGTCATAACGAAAATCAATGATTAGTGCCATATAAGCTTCTTGAGCTTTGCGTAGCAATGAACGCTGACGTGTTAAAAAGATATTTTTGGCTAACTGTTGAGTAAGAGTACTACCGCCTTGCACCGTTTGCCCTGCTCGAACATTAGCCACCATGGCACGTAAAATGGCCATCACAGAAACGCCTTGATGTTGATAAAAGTCGCGATCTTCAACCAGCGTTAAGGTTTCAATTAATAAATCAGGCATTTTATCTAGCGTGACCATCATGCGGTCTTCGGCATTATTGGTGCCAATACGATCAATTAACAATGGCTCAAGCCTAACATAGCCAAGCTTTTGACCAGTTTCGACCAAGGTAATGGTGCTCACCGTGGCGCCGTTGAATTCAATCAAAATGCGTTTTTCTGGTTCCGGCCCATCTTTAAATACAAAACCACGACGCACAACCTCAATGCGTGTTTTTGATTGAGCATATTCCCCTGCTCGACGCGGTGATTGCACATAGCGATAATTAAGTAACTTAAGCTCAGCGATCATTTCACTTTTATCGAGCGCCATGCCGGGATACAAGGTTAACGGGCGCGCATAGACTTGCGCCGGAAGTTGCCACAGTTGGCCATCCATTCGAGTACGTATTTTGCTATCAAGATAAATGCCATAAATCAGCACACCAGCAAACATCACTAGACTGAATTTAAGCCCTGTTTTCCAAAACCATGCAAAAATATTTTGTCGATTAAATTTCGATTTTGGCTTTTTTTTACTGCGCTTACGCGGCGCTCGAAGCGTTGTTTTTTTTGGAGTAGCCATATTACTGCTCTGAATTCATGAATTTTTTGGTTTTAGTGGTCGCCTGCGCGGAACGAGGATCATCAGGCCAATAATGCTTGGGATAGCGTCCTTTCATTTCTTTTTGCACGTCTTTATAACTGCCTTGCCAAAAGCCCGCTAAGTCTTGAGTAGTTTGCAGAGGTCGACCCGCCGGAGACAATAACAGAATTGTGATTGCAGCACGACCATTGGCTATTTTTGGGGTGTCACTTAAGCCAAACATATGCTGCATTTTTACCGCTATAGCAGGGGGCTTATTTCCCTCATACTCTATTTTTACCGTGGAGCCAGCTGGCGTAGTGTAACTGTGCGGAAAGTAGTCTGCCAAAGCTTGTTGTTGTGGCCAAGTTAACCTTTGTTTAATCAGGTTTAACATGTCCAATTTTTTCACTTGCTCTAAGCTGGTGAGCTCCGTGATATAAGGCGCTAACCAAGCATCAATATTCTGACGTAAGCTGTCTTGATTGAGCACTGGCAGCGCTAATTCAGGCATTAATCCCCGCGCATATTCAACCAGCCCGATATAAGCTAACGCAGCCTTGCTTAACGGCAATTCGGGCAAAGCGAGTATACCTTGCAGCAATGCTTGGGAGCGCTGCTCAGCGTTGATTTTTGTCAGCGGTTGACTGCTTAATACAATCGACCCTACACGCTCCTGCTTCGTTCCTTTTACCTTATTACTACTGCTGTCCCAACACACCTCTTGATGCGTGTTGAATAAATGTGGCTGATATTGCTTGAGGGTTGACAGCTCAAGAGGAGCAGCCGTAAAAGCCTGTAACGCTTGTTGTTTGCCAACACCGCCAAGTTGCGGGATCACCAACCACTCATGATTAAACAAGCTTTGCTCGGAAAAAAGTTTCACGCCCAAACCTGAACTAAGTAGCCAATTGTCACTATTCGTCCCCGCTCGCTTACGAGCAATGCGATCAGGATAAGCCAGCACCAAAGCCAAGCCTGTTAATGCCACGGGTAAAGCCGCAGGGGGGACTAAATCTAACTTGTTCAAGGTTTGCAGATACTGCTGCTGGTCGACCCTATTAAACTTTGATTCCACTGCGCGGGATAAATCAAATTCCCTTTGCTGCTGGTTTAATAAAACCGCTAATTTTGCTGCTAACGCAGTAAAGCCAACCAGATTAAATTGTTGCTCTAATTCCTTAGCGGCCAATAACATATGTGCTTCGCGCGGCGAGCCAGAAAAAGCTAACATGGCTTGACCATGAGCCGTTAACTGGCCCGCTGGCGTGAGGGCGCCAAGTTGATTGAGTATGTTAACGGCTTGCTGCCAATTGCGCTCAGGCGGTAAAGTCAACCAAGATAGCGCATCTGCTTGCTGCACGCCCCAACCCGCTAGCTCTAACACCAGAGCGCTCAAATCAGCCACCATAATATCAGGTAAACTGTATTGCTCTAAACTCGCATACATTTCTTTATTGATCAGTCGATAACAACTACCTGCTTGAATCCGCCCTGCTCGCCCCATACGCTGTGTAGCAGCCGCTTGACTGATCAAACGTGTGGTTAAGGTGCCAATGCCGGTTTTGTGATCAAGTTTTAAGCGCCGCTCGCGCATCGAGTCCACCACTACACTGATGCCAGCAATGGTTAAACTGGTTTCTGCGATATTAGTAGCAAGCACAATTTTACGCTGACCCGCTGGTGGCTCAGCAATCGCAAGACGTTGTTCATTGAGAGGCATCGCGCCATAAAGAGGGCAAATATTCACGTCTTGCCATTCTTGCTGCTGTAACAATTTAGCGAGGTTAACAATTTCTTTTTTACCCGCTAAAAAAACCAAAATATTACCGCTTTCATTGGCAACGATCTGTTTGATCAACAGCGCTAAATCTTGCTCTATATACTGGTTTTTCGGGCTCCGGTAATGAAGCTCAACCGGATACATACGACCTTCACAAGTTAACACCTTAGCGTCAGGCATTAACTCAGTAAGGGGTTGGTTATCCAATGTCGCTGACATCACTAATATATGTAGATCGTCACGTAATCCAGCTTGTACATCCAAGCATAACGCTAAACCTAGATCTGCCTGTAAGTTACGCTCGTGGAACTCATCAAAGATCACCATCCCTATCCCAGTCAGTTCAGGATCTGTCTGTAGCATTCGAGTGAGCACACCTTCGGTGACAATTTCTAAACGCGTATGCTTTGATACAACCGTTTCACCACGCATTCTATAACCCACTGAATCACCGATTTCTTCATTAAGCTGCTCAGCCAGGTAATAAGCAATATTTTTTGCTGCAAGCCGACGAGGCTCTAACAAGATAATTTTACCTTGAACATGGGACGTAAGATTTAATAAGAATAAAGGTAATGCTGTCGACTTCCCCGCCCCCGTTGGCGCTTGTAATATAATTTGCTGATGACTAGATAAGCTAGACTGTAAGACTGGAAATATACTTTCTATGGGCAACACAACAACGACCGCAGTTAGATAATAGCTGGCACTATCTTAACGCAAGCGCCCTTGACTAAAAACTCTAACCCGCCCTCTATTTTATTTATCTCTTTAAAAAAATTGCCTCAATAACGAAAGATCTTTACCCTGCCTGCCATCTACCATCGCCAGTGGAGCATACATGCAATTTACCCCGCCATTACAAGCCGCCACATTAGTTAAGCGCTACAAACGTTTTTTAGCCGATGTCATACTAGAAGATGGCCGCGAAGTCACGGTACACATTGCTAATACAGGAGCCATGACTAACTGTGGTTCGCCGGGTGACACTATTTGGCTAAGTTATTCTGACAACAGTAAAAGAAAATATGCTTATAGCTGGGAGTTAAGCCAAACCCAAACTGGCCAGCTTATTTGTGTAAACACCCAAAGAGCGAACCAAATTGTAAAGCAAGCGTTGCTTGAACAGCGCATTCCCGAACTCGCGCAATATTCAACCATTCAAGCAGAAGTGAAATATGGCGATGAGAATAGCCGTATTGACTTTCTACTAAACGATGATGAGCTAGCAGATTGCTATGTGGAAGTAAAAAGCGTCACCTTATTGGATCAAGAAAACGGCTGGTTCCCAGATACTAAGACGCCGCGCGGACAAAAACATCTAAGGGAGCTGATGGCCATCAAACAAACTGGCGCACGTGCAGTGCTGCTATTTGCAGTAATGCATTCAGGGATAAAAACCGTCAGTGCGGCAAAACAAATAGATCCCATCTATAATCAGTTGATCAATGAAGCACAGCTGGCTGGCGTAGAAATATTAGTCTATCAGGCTGAACTCTCTGCCACAGAGCTTTATCTTAATAAAAAACTAGTTTGGTTAAATAACCAACAAGATTGATGAGTTCGTCATGTGTAATTGGCAGTAAAACCTAGGATTAATTGTAGCTTGAGCAAATAAATATAAATTGCAATTGATCCAAGTCAGCTATTTTGCTATAGATAGCCGCCTTATTTTTGCTTCCATCACTAGTTAAGTGTGAAAAAGGAGAAACGTCATGCCAGAAGGCAAGGCTAAAAAAACACTGGGCGTATTAGCTATTGCTGGGCTTGAACCTTATAAGGAAAAGCCTGGCGAAGAATACATGAATGACGCTCAACTTGAGCACTTTAAAGTCATTCTAGAAGCTTGGCGCAACCAGTTAAGACAAGAAGTGGACCGCACTGTTGGCCATATGAAAGATGAAGCGGCTAACTTTCCTGATCCAGTAGACCGCGCAGCACAAGAAGAAGAGTTCAGTCTTGAATTACGTGCTCGTGACCGTGAACGTAAGTTGATCAAGAAAATTGAGAAAACGTTGCAAAAAATTGAAGATGGCGACTTCGGTTACTGCGACAGCTGTGGCATCGAAATTGGCATCCGCCGTTTAGAAGCAAGACCGACAGCCGATCAATGTATTGATTGTAAGACCCTTGCAGAAATCAAAGAACGTCAATTGGTGGGTTAATCCCCCCTTAGTTGAAATTGAAGGGGCTTCGGCCCCTTTTGTTCACTTTAATGCGTGTATAAATACTTCTAATGACCCCCCCAACCCCACACTGCGTCCCAAATCACTATATTGGCCGCTTTGCCCCTAGCCCTTCAGGGCCGTTGCATTTTGGTTCACTGATTGCTGCTCTCGGTAGCTATTTACAAGCCAAGTCACAGCAAGGCACTTGGTTGGTACGGATAGAAGATATCGATCCACCGCGTGAAGTAGCTGGCGCAGATCAAGCCATTTTGCGGAGTTTAGAACAATATGGCTTACATTGGGATCAAGAAGTACGGTATCAAAGCCAGCAGTCTGACTACTACGAGGATGTGATAGCAGAGCTAAAGCAACGGGGCTTATGTTACGCTTGCCAATGCACCCGAGCGCAGATTAAACAACAAGGTGGTCTATATTTGGGCCATTGTCGCCACCTTGGCCTAGGCGCTAAAGGACACGCTATTCGCTTACAAGCCGATAAGGGCATCACCGCGTTTAATGATAAATTACAAGGTGAAGTGACGATTCCGCACAACATGGCAACGGAAGATTTTATTATTAAGCGTAAAGATGGTTTGTTTGCCTATAACCTAGCGGTTACTTTAGACGACATTCAGCAAGGCATTACCGAAGTTGTCAGAGGCGCAGACTTACTGCTGCCAACAGCAAGACAAATTGGCTTAATGCAACAACTTAATGCGCCCGTGCCTGACTATGTACATTTACCTTTAGCAGTAACAAAGCCAGGCTTTAAACTGTCGAAACAGAATCACGCACCAGCCATTTCAGACTTAGATGTAACCTTAACAACTTGGCAAGCGCTTGCATTTCTTGGCCAACAACCACCACCAGAACTGCAATCAAGTGGTCAACAAACCCTGCTAGATTGGGCGATTGCTCATTGGTCGTTGGATAAAGTTGCGCACCAAGATGAAATAATACTCAGTTAATAAGCCAACTTAAGGTTGCTTGCATAAAAAGAACTGCACGAATGTTGTAAATATGCCAAGCGAATACTGAACAAATACGGAGTTAAGTTGTGTTTAACTTAACCCTTGCATATTATAGGCGCCTAAAATATCAGCGCGATCTAGAGGACATAGACCATTAAGCGTATAAAAGAATTTTGCAAAAAAGTGTTGGGTAAAAAATCTCAACCGCGCACAACTCCAGCTGCGTCAGCAAACACCCCAACTACAACCAAACCTGCCACGCCAAAAGAAGCAAAGGTAAAGGCAAGTGTGCCTGTGACCAATAGCACCTCTATTCATCGCAGTGAACACAGCATTTCACGCAATGACATCAGTGAGAATGCATTGAAAGTATTGTATCGCTTACATAAATCTGGCCACAAAGCTTACCTAGTTGGTGGCGGTGTTCGCGACTTATTACTCGGGTTAAAACCAAAAGATTTTGATATCGCAACCGATGCAACACCGGAACAGGTTAAAAAATTATTTAGAAACTGCCGCTTAGTCGGTCGTCGCTTTCGTCTAGCCCATATACTATTTGGCCGCGACATTATTGAAGTGGCGACCTTACGCGGCCATCACAGTGACGAAGAAACGGAAAAGAATACTTCTTCTCAATCTCAAGAAGGCATGCTGCTACGTGACAACGTATATGGTTCAATAGAAGAAGATGCTGAACGCCGTGATTTCACCGTTAATGCGCTTTACTATGATATAGCCGACTTCTCACTACGTGATTTTTGTCATGGCCTAGACGATCTTGAATGCCGCCGCATTGAATTAATTGGCGATCCTGAAACTCGCTATCGTGAAGACCCCGTACGCATGCTGCGCGCAGTGCGCTTTGCGGTAAAACTACAGATGGAAATTAGTGAGCGAACCAAAGCCCCCATTACAAAGTTAGCTCCGCTATTGAAAGATATTCCACCTGCCCGTTTATTTGAAGAAAGCTTAAAGCTGATGTTATCAGGCCAAGGTTTAGCAACTTATAAAATGCTGCAGCAATACCAGCTATTACAACAGCTTTACCCAGTATCTTTTGTTAATGGTGACGATCCTAAGTCAGAAGCACTGATCCACGCGGCACTGGCCAACACTGATGAGCGAATTAAAGCCGACAAACGCGTCACGCCTGCATTCTTGTATGCCGCTATCTTATGGTATCCAGTCGAACAAAAGACCCAAGAAATTTTAACTGAAAGTGGTCTGCCATTTAACGACGCGTTTTTAATGGCAATGAACGAAGTACTCGATTTCCAAGTGAAAAGTGTGGCAATACCAAAACGCTTTACCTCGACCATGCGGGATATTTGGGTATTGCAAACGCGGATGTCAAAGCGTTATGGCAAACATGCTTACCGCATCTTCCATCATCCTAAATTTCGTGCTGCCTACGATTTCTTACAACTTCGTGCCGACAACGAAGGTGGTGAGTTGGTTGAGCTATTTGAATGGTGGACCGATTTCCAAGAGCAAGATGAAGACGGCAAACGCTCGATGGTGGCTAAATTAAGTAAACCTGCGACTAAAAAACGTCGTTATTACAAAAAAAAACCTAGGCCAACATCATCATGACCCGCACGACCAAACTTTGCTATATCGCTCTGGGCAGTAATCAGGGCGATCCCGTGAGCAAAGCCCAGTCCGCCATAGCCGTGCTTAAACAAACTGCAGAGCTAAACATTACGGCTGTTTCTAGCTTGTATCGCAGCGCGCCAATGGGACCGCAAGATCAACCCGACTATATTAATGGCGTTATCGCACTAGAAACTGAACTTCCCCCTCTTGCCTTGCTGGATTTACTGCAAAAAATTGAGCTAGAACACGGTCGCGAGCGTAAAAATGAACGCTGGGGCCCTCGCACCCTAGACCTCGATATTCTGTTGTATGGTCAAGAAAACATTAATAACGCGCGTTTAACAGTGCCGCACTATGGCATGAAACAGCGAGAGTTTGTAATATACCCCCTTTTAGAGATAGCGCCGCAGCTTATGCTACCATGTGGCGCAAGTCTAATCAGCCTTGCTGCTCAATGTGACAGAAATGGCTTAGAAATCTATCAGACCAGTTAGCTTTTATCCTGGCTGAGCGTAATGGAGACAAGATGAGTAAAATATCCGCATCCCGCCTATTGAAAATGAAGCAAGAGCAGCAAAAAATCACCTGCATTACCGCCTATGATGCCAGCTTTGCGAGCCTATTTGATCAAGCAGGCATTCAGGTATTACTGATTGGGGATTCTCTTGGGATGGTACTTCAAGGGCATGACTCTACTTTGCCCGTCACCATTGACGATATTTGTTATCACACGCGTGCCGTTAAAGCGGGTGCAGAAAAAGCGTTAGTGGTTGCTGACTTACCCTTTATGACTTACTCAAGCCCAGAGCAAACTTATGCTAGCTCAGCGCAACTTATGCGCGCGGGTGCCCATATGGTTAAGCTTGAAGGTGGACAATGGTTAACTGAAACCGTTACCGGCCTTACCCTGCGTGGTGTACCTGTTTGTGGTCACTTGGGATTAACGCCACAATCGGTGAATGTGTTTGGCGGTTATAAAATACAAGGGCGTGACGAAGAACAAGCCGAACAGCTGTTGCAAGACGCATTAGCACTAGAAGCAGCAGGCATACAATTACTCGTACTTGAGTGTGTACCGGTTCCCGTTGCTGAAAAAATTACTCAAGCTCTGAGCATTCCCGTTATTGGTATCGGTGCGGGCAACGTTACCGATGGACAAATTCTCGTGATGCATGATGCGTTTGGTATTTCAGCAGGCTTTTGCCCTAAGTTTTCAAAGAACTTTCTCTCTGAAACTGGCGATATTAGAAAAGCTGTGGCTTTGTACAAAAGCCAAGTTGAAAGTGGTGAGTTCCCCGCTCAAGAGCACAGTTTTTATTAGGCATTAATACATGGACATCACCCATAATATCGAGCAAATTCGCGCCACGGTAAACGAGTGGCGCCAACAAGGGCTAACAGTTGCGTTTGTACCCACTATGGGAAACCTGCATCAAGGTCATCTCACCTTAGTGAACACTGCGAAGCAACACGCTGACAAAGTAGTTGTGAGTATTTTTGTTAATCCGATGCAATTTGATAATGCCACAGATTTACAAGCCTACCCGAGAACCCTAGATCAAGATGCGCAGTTGTTAGTGGCTAACCACGCCGATTTGCTCTTTACGCCAACGCCAGAAGTTATATACCCACAAGGCATGGAAAAGCATACTTATGTGCACGTGCCAGGTATATCAGAATTGCTAGAAGGCGCCCTCAGGCCAGGCCATTTTCGCGGTGTTAGCACTGTGGTTACCAAATTGTTTAATATCGTCCAGCCAGATGTAGCCTGTTTTGGCGAAAAAGATTTCCAACAACTGGCTTTGATCCGAAAAATGACCACCGATCTTGCTTTGCCGATTGAAATTATCGGCGTGCCGACAGTCCGCGCCGAGTCTGGCTTAGCCCTTAGCTCGCGCAATGGTTACCTTACTCCTGAAGAATTAGCGATAGCGCCCTATTTACATCAAGTTATGCAGGCCATTGCTGATAAAATAACGGCAGGTGAGCGTGATGTGTCTGGGTTAGTCAACGAATTTAGCAAGCAACTCGATGCTAAAGGGTTTAAAACAGATCAAATTGATATTGTCGATGCTGATTCTTTGCTGCCACTGTCCGCCACAAGTAACACAGCTGTAATACTGATGGCAGCCTTTTTAGGCAAGGCAAGGTTGATTGATAATCGCACAGTAAATTTGCACCCTTAGACAATTTATTTTATATTGCACCGCTCAAATAGGCCCTAATTCATTTGAGTTGAACACGGAGAAAAAATTGCCATGCAAAAGGTAATGTTAACAGGCAAACTGCATCAAGCGCGTGTGACTCACGCAGAGCTTAATTATGAGGGCTCATGTGCTATCGACCAAGATTTTATGGAAGCGGCCGGTATTCTTGAGTACGAAAAAATTGAAATTTATAACATCGAAAATGGTGCGCGTTTTTCAACTTACGCCATCGTAGGTGAGCGTGGCTCGAAGATCATTTCAGTTAATGGCGCAGCAGCCCGTATGGCAGCAGTAGGTGATCGCGTGATCATTTGTACTTACGCTTCAATGGACGATGCTGAAATTAAGCAACATAAGCCAAGCTTAGTTTACCTAGATGCGCAAAATAACATAGTGCGCACGAGTAAAGACGTTCCTATCCAAGTTGCATAAACTGTCAGCTTTACGATGCATAAAAAAGGACGATAACTCGTCCTTTTTTATTGCCTATGAAAAATTACAAATGCAGCTGTAACCGCCAAGAATCCTGGCCACTGGCCCAATATTTTCGCTCAAATGGCGTAATTGCTTCCTCACTTTGATATTGCTCGACTTTAGTTTCAAAGCCTGCGATCCCTAACGATGCCGCAAACTCATCAACATAGGTTTGCCAATTACTGCGTACCTCTAACTTACCGCCAAGCTTGAGAATGTAAGGGAACACCGAACTGCCATGCCAACGACGTTGAAAGTGCTTCGCTTTTGGCCAGGGGTTTGGATAGAGTAAGTAATGATGACTTAGCTGCCAGCCAGCTTCTACCGCTAAACGCCAAAAGTCATTCAAATCAACTTGTAACAATACCGCATTGTCAGGCAAGCTGATCGGCGTTTTAGCCAAACGATGAGCTGACTTATCTAAGCCAATCACCACCGCGTCAGGATGCATTTGCGCAATTTTCACCGTGCTTTCACCAACACCACAACAAGAGTCAAAAATAATCGGCCGGCTATCGCCTGCTAATTGCTGTGCTAACGCATTAAATGCAGTTAACGTGTGCTCTTGATATGGTTTTTGAAAGTCAGTTGTTAAATGCTTTCGTACTACCGTTTCAAGCTGTTCGTTAAGCCCAACTTGATTTGAAACAACCTTACGAGAATTACCCAATTCGTTCAACTTCTTAACCCTATGCCTTTGTTTACTAAATAATATGCGACGCTATAAAACACAGCAATGAAGCTGCAAATCACTAGCAATGAGACCCAAACAGAGACATCTGATACACCCAAAAAGCCATAGCGAAAAGCATTTATCATGTAAACGATTGGATTAAGCTGAGACACCCCTTGCCAAAAATCAGGCAGCATACTGATTGAGTAAAATACGCCGCCTAAATACGTCAACGGAGTGAGCACAAACGTAGGGATGATACTAATGTCATCGAAGCTCTTTGCAAATATAGCATTAATCAATCCTGCTAAGGCAAAGGTAATGGACGTCAAGAGTACAGTAACAACTAATGTAAAGAAGTGGTGGATCTGTAAGGTAACAAAAAACTGCGAAATACAGGTCACAATCAAGCCGACTAATAGTCCACGAGCCACACCACCACCGATGTAACCCAAAATCATAATGTGATTTGGTACAGGCGCCACCAGCAACTCTTCGACATTACGCTGAAATTTAGCACTATAAAATGAAGAAGCTACATTCGAGTATGAGTTAGTGATTACCGACATCATAATTAAACCCGGTACAATGAAAGACATGTAGCTCACGCCCCCCATTTCACCAATGCGAGAGCCAATCAAGTTACCAAAAATAACGAAATAAAGGCTCATAGTGATCGCTGGCGGCACTAAGGTTTGTACCCAAATACGTGTAAAACGATAGATTTCTTTAATTAAGATACTTTTAAAAGCAGTGAAATACAGCTGACCTTTCATTTTAGTGACTTCCTTGTTGTACCAGTTCAACAAATAGCTCTTCCAGCCGATTACTCTTATTGCGCATACTTAATACTTGAACTCCCTGCTCGGTAAGCTTTGCAAAGGTGGCATTAAGTCCTTCATCTTTCAGCACTTCCACTTCTAAAGTGTGCTCATCTATGCGAGTAAACTCTTCACCTAACTGCAGTTGTTCAGGCAAAGTACTGGTGTCGAGCACAAAGGTCTCTTTTGCAATACGAGCAAGCAACGACTTCATACTGGTATTTTCAATCAGCTCACCTTGATTAATGATGCCGATATTTCGACACAAGGTTTCGGCTTCTTCCAAGTAGTGAGTGGTTAACACTATGGTAATCCCCTCTTTATTTAGCTGCTGCAAGAAAACCCACATTGAGCGTCTTAGTTCAATGTCCACACCGGCGGTTGGCTCATCTAAAATCAGCAGTTTAGGCTGGTGCATTAAGGCCCTCGCTATCATCAAACGACGCTTCATTCCCCCCGATAAGGTACGACTTTGCTGTTTACGCTTATCCCACAAGTCTAACTGCTTTAAGCAGATTTCAGCGCGTTGCCACGCTTCCTTGCGGGGCAAACCATAATAGCCAGCTTGATTTACTAGTATTTGTTCAACCGCTTCAAACTGATTGAAATTAAATTCTTGAGGTACTAAACCTATATGGCGTTTGGCATCTTCAAGGTGCGTGTCTATATCGTCACCAAATATTTTCACTTCTCCTGAAGTTTTATTCACTAGTGAACTTAAAATACCAATAGTTGTCGATTTACCTGCCCCATTAGGACCGAGCAAAGCGTAAAAGTCGCCTTGCTTGACGGTTAAACTAATTCCCTTTAAAGCAGTATTACCACCTTTATAAATTTTTATTAAATTTTTAATTTCAATCGCGTTCAACCAAGTCATCCTTTTATTAATAATGAGTGAATTACGGTACCTCGATTTGAGCGGTTAAACTCTTTTATATAGTATCTATTATTCAGGTACCACTTTACCGATAAAAGGTAAATTTCTATATTTTTGTGCGTAATCGATACCGTAGCCCACCACAAATTCATCAGGAATTGAAAAGCCAACCCAGTCAACAGGTACTTCTACCTGGCGACGGACAGGCTTATCTAACAGGGTACAGATAGTCAGCGACGCAGGATCACGCATCAGCAACATTTCACGAATTTTGTTTAAAGTAAAACCTGTATCAATGATGTCTTCAACAATCAGCACGTCTTTGCCACGAATTTCATCATCCAAATCTTTTTTGATTTTTACTTCACGTGAACTTTCCATTTTATTACCGTAACTTGATGCCGTCATAAAGTCTAACTGCACGGGCAAGTTTACTTTTCGGCTTAAATCAGCCAATAAAATACAAGAGCCTCTTAACAAACCGATCATGACTAAGCATTCAGTATCTTTGTATTTTAATTCTATTTCTTTTGCCATTTCACTGACGCGTTGTTGCACATCTTGTTCAGAGATTAAAACTTCTACTGAATGTTTCATATTCGATTCCTAAATATTGCTTTTTTAATAACACAGTTAATAATAAATTAGTAACTAACAAAACTCGGTGAGTTCAAACTCAAGTAGCGAATTATTCTGAGTTATGCGTTTTTAATATACTGAAAATGTAATTTTACAGTCTATTGAGTGTACTAATATGGCCGTAAATGATAGTCTTCCGCCGTATAAAATAAAATTATATTTTCATAATAATAACAGCAGTAGACAGTAGACAATATCATGGAACCACGCGCAGAATTTAGACGCCGAACAAGATTGGCACCGGAAGCCCGCCGCAAACAGCTCATGGAATGTGCACTTGAAGTTTTCTCTAAACGAGGAATCGGACGTGCAGGCCACGCTGAAATTGCTGAGTTAGCCCAAGTATCAGTCGCCACGGTGTTTAACTATTTTAACACCCGAGAAGACCTAGTAAATGCTGTACTCACCGAAGTAGAGCTTTATTTCAGAGGTATTGCCTCTGCCGCATTCGTGCAAAGTAAAGATCCGATGGAAACCATCCACGATTACATTGCCTTTGTAGTAGAAGCAGCATATACCAAACCCGATTATACCCACATTTGGTTAGAATGGAGTTCTTCAGTTCGTGAAGAAATCTGGCCTCGCTATCTCAAATTGCTGGCGCATAACACTGAGTTAATGAAAAAAGTCATTAAACCTGGGTTTGATAACAACACCTTTGAGTGCAGCTTAACCGTCGATGAGTTTTGTCGAGCATTAACAGGTTGTGGCTATATGATCATTCAAATGATCAATCAGCCTAGCAATCCGTCGCAAGAAAAAGTGATAGAGTTTGTTTATAACTACATCACCGCAATCTTAAGACCAACTGCTAAGTAATACATAATAAAAAAGCTGCTTCGGCAGCTTTTTTTTTCTTCAATTTAACGCTTCGCTAATCCTCACAGCCCCAACGCTGGCTGGCATTATTATCAATGCCAAGATGGTCAAGAATTCGCGCCACCATAAAATCGAGCAACTCATCTATTGAGCTTGGTTTATGATAAAAACCTGGCGCAGCTGGCATAATAGTGACCCCCATTTGCGATAGGCTCAGCATATTCTGCAAATGTAGCGTCGAAAATGGCGTTTCACGTGGCACCAAAATTAACCGCCCACGCTCTTTTAAAATAACATCGGCCGCGCGCTCCACTAAATTATCGGATAAGCCGTGAGCGATTGCTGCTAACGTGCCGCCACTACAGGGGCAAATAACCATGGTTTTAGGTGCGCCTGAGCCTGATGCGACGGGAGAAAACCAATCTTTCGATGCCCAGACCTTAATTTGTTCCGGCTGAGCTTGATGCTGCTCGGTTAAATGCGTCGCTAATGCCTGTGGCTCATCAGGCCAAACTTCTTCTAGTTCAGTACGCACCACAATTTTAGCCGCGTCAGACATTAAAAAATGCACTTGGTAACCCGCCCGAACTAAAGCAGATAATAGTCTGGTGCCATAAGCAGCACCAGAGGCACCGGTTAAGCCTAATGTTAAGCTACCGTTAAATTGTCTCACTATAACTCCTCTCGCTGAGCCAGTCGCTCAATCAACCGCTGATGAATACCACCAAAACCACCATTACTCATGATTAATACACTATCTCCTGATTTTACTTGTAACAGTATATGTTCAAGTAAGGCTCTGAGATCAGATTCAATGATGGCGGGGGTATCACTATTACTAAAACATGCGGGTAATGACCAGTTAAGCCCTTCTGGCTGCAAGCAATAGATCATATCTGCGGCTTGTAATGACGTGACTAATTCATGTTGGTGAGTGCCCATTTTCATGGTGTTGGAGCGCGGCTCTAATACAGCTAAAATACGCCCTTTACCGACCTTAGCCCGCAGTCCTGCTAATGTTGTTTTGATTGCTGTGGGGTGATGGGCAAAATCATCATAAACCTTAATCCCGGCCACCTCGCCTTTTAGCTCCATTCGACGTTTGGCATTTTTAAACTCACCTAACGCCGCAATACTGTGTTCAGGCAACACGCCAACATGTTTCGCTGCGGCAATGGTGGCTAACGCATTAGCAATATTATGATCTCCCAATAAAGACCAGCTCACGCGCCCTTGTAGTTGCTGTTGATAAAAAACATCGAATACGGTGCCATCAGCAATCACCTTTTCCGCTGACCAATCACCATTTAATGTTTGCAACTCACTCCAGCATCCTTGCTCTAATACTTGGTTAATGGCTGGTGTTTGGGTTGGATAAATGATTTGCCCTTGTTGCGGAACAAGACGGACAAGGTGATGAAACTGACGCTGAATAGCGGCCAAATCAGGAAAAATATCCGCATGGTCAAATTCTAAGTTATTAATAATCAGCGTGCGCGGTTTGTAGTGAACGAACTTCGAGCGCTTATCAAAGAAAGCACTGTCATATTCATCGGCTTCAATCACAAAAAATGGCGTGTCGCCCAAACGAGCAGACATACCGAAATTTTCTGGTACGCCGCCAATAAGGAAACCCGGAGCCATCCCTGCAAACTCCAATACCCAAGCCAACATGCTGGAAGTAGAGGTTTTACCATGAGTACCTGATGCTGCTAGCACCCATTTATCTTTGAGCACAAATTCGTTCAGCCATTGCGGTCCAGAAATGTAAGGCAAGTTAAGATTAAGCATGGCTTCAACGCAAGGGTTGCCTCGGCTCATGGCGTTACCAACGACAATCAAATCTGGCGTTGGGTTCAATTGAGATGGGTCATAACCCTGAATGAGCTCGATGCCTTGCTCTTCAAGTTGTGTGCTCATCGGCGGATAAACATTAGCATCCGAGCCCGTTACCCGGTGCCCTAATTGCTTGGCCAAAATAGCTAACCCCCCCATAAAGGTGCCGCAAATGCCTAGAATATGAATGTGCATACTGCTCTCTCTGTCTAATTTATTGAGCCCAGTAACGACTTAGGCTCCATTGAAAGCATGTTAACGTAACCACAAAACTAAGGCTAGAACACCCATAACTTAAACCGAGTTAACGCACAGTCAAAACAGCATTGGCCTAGGGCTTTAATTGCCCTTTTTCGGTTTTCCCCTGTCTAGGAGGCTTAATAGGATCAACAGGAACCATACTTTCCGGCGGATCGATTTGAATAAACATCGACGCCCCTGCGCCATGATAAGGGCGATAAAATAGGTCGTTACATTGGTAGAACAGCTGCGGTTTAGGCCAGCGCACACAACCCACAGGTAACTGATATAACCAGTTGAGCCCTTGTTGGTTTTTAAGCTGTTCACGCCATTGATGATCAGCCAAAATTTGCTGCTTAAGCGTCCATGGGTCGGTTTTTTGTTCGGTGCTTTTTTGCACTGTCACCGTTCCAGCTAACACCGGAAAAAATATTTGCAGGCAGCAAAGCAAGCAGCCCCATTGTTTATATTTCATTAGCCCAACTCTTTTGTTAGTAACTTTATTCGTGCTAGAAGCCATTTTACGAAGCAAAATTTATTCCATTTACTTAGAAAAAAATACAATAAAAAATTTGATCTAGATCGAGTTTTTGTCCTATTTGTTAAAGCAGGGTAAGTTTTATAAGGTGGATATGATGAAACAACTTTTAACTTTGCTAACACTGCTAATATCCACTCAGGCATATGCTGTCCTTCCCCAAGAAAATGACGGAGCGACGTTAAAACTGGATTGGTTTTGGCAGAATGAATCTGGGAAACAACAAGTAGTGCAAGCCTTATTTACCCGCAATCAGGTGAAACAAGGAGTGCAGGACCAACAAAAAATTAATTTTACCCTCAACGCCCCTATCCGAGCCTTACATGGTTATATTGGTCCACGGCTGATGCATGTACTAGATAGCATAAATTCAGTATCGCCCGAACATGCGACAAAATTTGTTAGCATCGAACATGCTTTTTCTGTCAAGGATACCAGCCCAGAATCAACTCTGTTTTGGCAAGCTTACTATCAATACCAAGATGACGCCTTTAATTTTTTAAGAGTTAGCCCTTGCTTGACGCAAAATGAGGTAGATGGCCCTTGCATTAGGCCAAATTACTCACAGATATTTTACAGCTATCGCCAGTCATTTAGCGGCTTAGCCGAGCAGTTAAGATCCCATGAAGGCGCATCGATCTCAATTCAAAATGCGCAGAGTTGGTTACTCAATATTCCTAATGCTGAGGAGCACCATGACCGCTTTTCCCCTCCGCTCACCGTGTTATTAGAAAACGTGGCTGACAGCGATGAACGCGCGTTACTATTGGCAACCTTGATTAGCCAGATTGCGCCAGATTACCGTATGTTTCTGGTTTATCCCGCTAACAGCAATGGCAGTGCTTCACCCGCTTGGTTGACCATTGAAGCCCGTAGTGGTGCAAGTGGCACACCAGTAGTGATAGATAATAATGAACACACCTTATTAACTGGCTCACCTGCACTATTAAAAGAAATGATGACCACACAAACTCCCATGGTCAGTGAACCGTTGTATTAGCGCTCTGTAATACAGGCCCAAATTGATAATCCGCAGTTTACTAGGGTCTGTTGAACTTTTGTGCTGGTTTTTACAGCGATTTGCTGGTAATTCATACAAAACGTTCGTTGTGGCCAGCACCTTGTGGCATAGTAATCTACGCGAACAGGCGCTAACGCGGTAGAAATGACCAACAAACGCTGTCCCACTGATTCGGCTAAAAGCGTTTTGACCATCGTTGAGCAGTATTTACTTAGAATGCTAAGCTACACACTGCTTACCTTGCTCAAAACGCTTTTAGACAAGGTCTCCCCTCTCGAACAAAAATTAACCATCAAAGATCAACAGACCCTAGTGGTTGGATAAAAAGGTCGAATAAATAGTAAAAACTTCAGACAGGTTGATATAACATAACACTCGTTTGTTATTTAGCTTTGTAGGGACTTTTTTGCCGTCGTCTCAGCGTGTGTTATCTATGCTTTGTTTAACCCTTTGGCTGCTTGGCCAAGGGGTACTTGCGTTGCACTGGCAACACGACCATTTAAGTGAAATCAACACATTAAATGATGCTTCTTGTGCACTTTGCATTCATGCAAAACAATATACTTCAGCTAATTTACCGATAGCCATTTCACTCGTGGCCATCACCCTGTTATTGTATATCACTCGAATACCTGCCACCGCGTCTTCTAGCCCCTTTTATGCAGCAGGCCCACGCGCACCACCTTATTAAACGTAATATCATCAATGCTTTTATCTATTACATACTATGAAAACCATTTATTAAGGTGTTTAACATGCAATTTCGTTTAAAAAAAATCGGTTCATTAAGTTTTGTCGCATTAGCCTGCATCAGTAGTCACGTATTGGCGGACGATCATGAACACCGCGCCCACGGCAGTCACGAGCATGGCGCAGCTAACATTGATTTAGTGCTCGAAGGTAATGAGCTCGCTTTTGACTGGATGTCGCCCGCGGCCAATTTACTCGGTTTTGAACATCAGGCGAAAAATGACGAGCAAAAGCAGAAACTGGCTGAAGTGGCATCTCTACTCGCACAACCAAAGCATATTTTAGTCTTACCCGACGCGGCAGGTTGTAAAGTGACAGAGCACAATATCGACAGTGAACTTTTCACGATGAACCTAAGCCCAGAGAAGCATAACGACAAGCATCATGACGACGAACATCATGACGGCGAGCATCATGACGACGAACATCACGACAGCGAGCATCATGACGGCGAGCATCACGACGGCGAACATCATGACGGCGAGCATCACGACGATAAGCATCATGAAGACGAGCATCAGGATGCTCACTCTGACGTCACTGTAAGCTATCACTTTGAATGTGCTAACCCTGACGAAATATCATCTCTTTCTTTTAGTTTATTTGACCATTTCTCATTAACCGAAAAAGTGCAAATCCAAGGTATCATCAACAGTCAACAAATGGCTAAAACTCTGACGCCGAAAGATCACTCATTAACTTGGTAAGGGAGCATCAGCTCAGTATCCATGAATAAATTACCTATTTTAACTATTCAGGATCTCAAGTTCGGTTGGCTGAAAAGCCAACCGCTCACTATTGAGATAGATCACCTTAGTATTAACAAAGGTGATAAAGTATTTTTGAAAGGCCCCAGTGGTTGTGGAAAATCCACACTACTAGGCCTAATGACAGGGATTAACCAACCCTATAGCGGAACCATCTCGATGTTGGATAAAGAGCTGACAGCGCTGAAAGGGAGCCAAAAAGATCACTTTAGAGCTGATCATTTAGGTTATATTTTTCAGCAGTTTAATCTACTGCCTTACTTGAGTGTGATTGAAAATGTAACGCTACCATGTTTCTTTTCCAAAGCACGAAAGGACAAAGCATTGGCCAGCTCCGGCTCATTAGAGCAAGAGGCAAAACGCTTACTGAGTCATCTTGAAATACCAAACAAGTTAATTCATCGCCAAGTAACTGAACTCAGTATCGGCCAGCAACAACGGGTGGCAGCAGCGAGAGCATTAATTGGTAAGCCGGAATTTATTATTGCAGATGAGCCCACCTCATCTCTTGATACCGACGCCAGAGAATCTTTCATCAAGTTATTGTTTAACGAATGTGTTGAAACGGATATTAGTTTAATTTTTGTCAGTCACGATGCCAGCCTACAAGGCTTGTTTGACCATCAAATAGACTTGCCAACACTAAACAAAGCCACTCAAACAGGAGCATAATATGGCCATTGCTAAATTAGCGCTCAAAAGTTTATACAATCGCCGTGGCACAGCCATTTTAACGGTGTTTGCAATTGCGCTTAGTGTCACCTTGCTACTCGGAGTCGAGCGAGTTAGAACACAGACCAAAGAAAACTTTGCTAACACGTTATCAGGCACCGATTTAATAGTTGGCGCACGTACCGGACAAGTACAACTGTTACTCTATTCTGTATTCAGAATTGGCAATGCCACCAATAATATTTCTTGGCAAACCTATCAAGAAATTGCCAATGATAAAGCCGTAAAATGGAGCGTCCCTTTTTCCCTAGGTGATTCACATCGAGGCTTTCGTGTTCTAGGTACCACCCCCGACTACTTTAAACATTACCGATTTGGTCAGAAACAAAATTTAAGCTTTAATCAAGGCCAGTCTTTTGACGGCCCCATTGAAGCTGTGCTTGGTGCCGAAGTGGCTAAAAAGCTTAACTACCAACTTGGTCAAAAAATAGTTATTGCTCACGGCAGCAGTGATGTGTCTTTTACTAAACACGACAACTTGCCCTTTAAAGTTGTGGGGATTCTTGACCCCACAGGGACCCCCGTTGACCGTACGGTACATGTTTCTTTAGCAGGCATTGAAGCGATTCATTTTGGCTGGCAAAATGGCGCACCAAGAGGTGGCAAATTACAAGCAGAGCAATTAGATCAAGTAACACTTGAGCCAGAGGTCATAACGGCATTTATCGTTGGTTTAAAGTCCAAAATGCATACCTTTGCATTACAACGGAAAATTAATGAATACCAACAAGAAGCCATCATGGCCGTACTTCCAGGTGTTGCGCTGCAAGAATTATGGAGCACGATGAATATGGCCGAAAATGCCTTGTTAGTGGTATCCGGTTTTGTCGTGGTATCTGGTTTATTAGGCATGCTAACCACCCTACTCACTAGCTTAAATGAACGTCGTCGCGAAATGGCTATCTTACGCTCGGTCGGCGCAAGACCTGGTCATATATTTAGCTTGCTTATTTCAGAAGCGGGCGTGCTCGCATTGGCTGGAGCCTTAACCGGTGTCGGCTTATTGTATGCATTAATTTTGCTGATAAGACCTATTGCTATGGATATGTTTGGTATATATGTAAGGTTATCGGCTTTAACCCATTATGAACTTATTTTATTATCTATCGTGGTAATATCAGGTTTTGTAATAGGTTTAATACCTGCATGGCGCGCGTACCGCATGTCTCTTGCTGATGGCATGACTATTAGGATATAAAAAATGAAATACTTAAAACGCATACTCTTAAGCACGATAGTTACTTTACCCATGCTTGTTCATGCTGAAGTTGTCACTATGGAATGGGAAGAGTTACTGCCCGAAGCGGAGCGTATTGCACAAGCCAAAGCTGCTGAGCTCAACCATGACGGTAGCGTAGCTAATCAACCTCAGAGTCAGGAAGTGAATGTTCGCAGTGATCTTAACAGCAAAACAATCCGCCTTCCCGGCTTCGTGGTGCCCTTAGAGGGCGATGAGAATAACATCACGGAATTCTTTTTAGTGCCTTATTTTGGCGCTTGTATTCACGTGCCACCCCCACCACCAAACCAAATCATCTACGTAAAATATCCAAAAGGAGCCCCTGTTGATGATGTTTGGGGAGCCGTTTGGGTTGAAGGAACCATTAAAGCTGAAACCATGAGTAATGATCTAGCTACGGTTGGATACACTATGGAAGGCATTAAAGTTGAGGTTTACGAAGAATAACACTTACTGATTGGTGATAGCTAAATAAACGCTATCGCCAATCAGAATAACGAGCAGAATGACAATAAAATTAATAGATATAAGCGGCCAACGCGACCAGCCCCACTAAATAGCCGACACCTAACAGAATATTCCATACTTTCTTTTTCAAAATAATCATGCCATTCTCCTTTAGAGCCTGTCTATCTACATTGGATAACAAACGCTAGCTTTACCTGTTAATAATTTTAACATTTTAGCAACAATGCGCAACCGCTATTGTTTAACATAATGATAACAAACGAGGAAAGGGTATGGCTGACGCAAAAAGCTCCCTTGATAAACTAAGTGAAAAATCGGAGAAGCAGCTCTTTAATAGTAAACATAAAACCTTAGCATTGGCTCGACAATACGGGATTGAAGGCAGTCTCACAAATGTTGCAGACACAACAGTACTAGCGAGAGCCAAAAAACGCATGGCCTTAGAGCTGTCACAAAAGCAGCACAACCTCGAACAAATCATGTTAGCGACTCATTCAGAGTGTGGTGAAGATGATGCTGCGAGAGAGGTTGACCCCGATTGGATGACAGCTTATTTGCGGCTAGCTGAAACCATTAGCAGCAAAAATATGCAAACATTATGGGGAAAAATATTAGCTCAAGAAATTACCAGTCCAGCGAGCTACTCAGTGCGGGCTCTCGAAACACTCAAGCAAATGACTAACCGAGAAGCCATTATTTTTCAAAAGCTGTGTCAGCTCAGCTCAACATTTTCAGGCGACCCAGCGCGTAAAATAATCACCGGCTATGTTCGCTTACCTAGCTCATTCCAACTTTTTACGCCACTTCATAGTCAAAAGCTATCGTTAGGTAAATTCCGCTTCCCCTATTCTAACCTCATGTTAATGGCTGACTTAGGCTTAATTTATCAAAGTGAATTAGAATCAGGAGAAATGAGTCCAGGCCAGCCTCTTAATATTAATTATCATGACTTACCTATTAGTTTAGTGCCTAACGGTAAACGTCTAAAGCTGTATTACTATAAGTTTACCCAAGTAGGAAATGAGCTCAGTAAACTGATCAGTAATGATGCATTAGTTGAGTATGTAGAGGAACTTACTTTAATGCTAGAAAGAGAGTTTCAAGTAACAAGCTCGATTAAAAGTAAGGCTTGAGCGAAAAAGCCCAAGCCTTAATGAACACTATTCTTTAGGGGGGTGAAAGCTAACCACTCTGTTTCGGCCTTTGGATTTAGCCTTGTATAAAGCTTCATCGGCACGCGCGATAAATTCCCCCGTACTTTCCTGTCCCATCTGGGTAACACCAAAACTACAAGTGACTTTAACCCCATCAGGCCATTCTGACACTTCTAATAAGGACCTAATATTTTCAGCAAGTTGAGCCGCATGATTAAGCTCAGTATTAGGACAAACCAATAGAAACTCTTCTCCTCCCCAGCGAACCAAGCTATCGCCTTGGCGAGTTTGTCCTGTGACTAAGCCAGCAAATGCTTTCAGTACTTCGTCACCGATATCATGGCCATGTACATCATTAATTTGCTTGAAATGGTCAATATCCATAAACACTATTGATAATGGTGTTCGCTGCAGATATACCAATTGAACTTGCTCAAACAGTGAATCTCGAATGCCTGCTCTATTTCTAGCACCTGTTAAGGGATCTCGCTTAGCCATGGTTTCAAATTTTTTACTTTCTAGCTTTAACGCTTCAGTGAGAGATTCCAGTTCAACGGCCTTCTGTCTCGTACTAGACAGATCTCCTTTAAGACGCCTTAAATCAGAGAGGAGATAAATAAGCGCAAATGCAATCCATATTCCGATAATCCCGGTTAAGAAGACAGTTTCAGGGATTAACTTACCGTCAAATCTTATTTCTTCCACGACAATCTTAACCGGACCTTCAGAAATAAGGCTACCCGTTGCTACCTCTAACACCGCAACATTAGTAAAATCAGGTGCAAAATGCTCTAGTGGAATGCTATGTTCTGAAATCCACCATGATGCAACCTGAAAGTTTTTAAGGGGTATTTTCACTTCTGACGCATATAAATTAGGCTCATATTCGATCTCATTCACCTTCATAGTCGTATCGTTATGAATATCACTGTAAGTAGGGTGAAAGTTACGAATATAGAAGCGGATACGTTGCGAGCCTTCGCCTTCATAGCGAACATCAAGAGAAACAGTATTATACTTAGAGATATCAATACCTTCTGATATTTCGGAAAGCTTAATCGCTAGTTCACAAAAAGGCCATGCATAAGCCTTTACGATGTTACACTCAAGTACTATTCCTTGCGGTGTTCGGGTTAAAGTTGCGGTTGTTTTACCACCTTGGGATTCATCAGTAATCGCTTTGAACCCATAGTCAGATTCTGAATTAATCACCAAGCTAGTATTAAAACTATGTTGATAGGCAAACAGCAAAACCACTGAAAAGAGTACCAAAAACAATAAGCCTGTACTTAAAGACCTTGACTGCATAGCACGCTCCATAGTTAATAAGCTACCCAATAAAAAGTTAACTTAAATGATTAATCTTATTTGGCAAAAGTGCCCAACTCATCATCTCAGTTACACTAGACAAGGGTCAAATAAATTAAACAACATATAATTGACAATTTTAACTATACAAAAACAGAAATAAAAAACTGAGAGCTATTTCAATAAGCTAATCTAAGGTAGTCAAATAAGTAGCAGGCAATTAGTTAAGATAATAAGCTTTATAAAGCAGTGCTAAACCACACCAACACGGTTAACTCAATTGGAAAAAATGATTTCCCGTTCAGTGCGCTAACGCAAGACAGCTACTAACACACTGAAAAATAATTTATTCCTCTTCTTCCAAGATTCCTTCAAGGTAGTCATCAGCATCTAACAAACTTTCAAATTCCGTATCATCAGACGCTCTAACTTGTAGCACCCAACCATCATCATAAGGATCGGCATTTACTAAACTAGGTGAATCAGCAAGTTCTTCATTCAGCTCAGCAATTTCACCACTCAACGGGGAGTATATTTCAACCGTCGTTTTTTCAGCATCGATGACAAAACATTCATCGCCGGCATCTAACTCATCACCAACATTGGGTTGTTCTATATTGTATATATTTCCTAATTGGCTTTGGCCATGATCAGTAATGCCTATGGTATAAATACCATCACCTTCATTTCTAACCCAAAGGTGAGTATCGGTATATCTTAAATCACTTGGCAATTGGCTCATTTTTACTCTCCCAATAAAATAGGCCTTGATAAAAAACAGGTCATTAACGAATGCGTTATCACTTACACAGCGTAGCCAAATAACACTTAACTGCAAGGTGATTTCGTATTGATTTTTAAAGTTTAAATAAAAAAATAACGATCAAACTTAGTACACTACTGACGGGCTAAATCTGGCAGTTCACCCGCTAACCCCATGGCTTGCTTAAGTAAGGTCTTTTTCACTAAAGGAGCATTATTCAATAGGCTCAAACCGACATCTCGGATTAATTTTTTCAACGGATGATTACCACTAAAGCCTTGCTTTAACCCTTCCATTGCAACAATCATTTCCATTGCCTGACTTTTACGCCAGCGCTCATAACCCCGTAACTGTGGCAACTGGCCAATATCTAAACCGAGGGTTACGTTTTTCTTAATTTCCTGTGCCAATGCCGCCGCGTCCATTAAACCTAAGTTAACGCCTTGTCCTGCAAGGGGATGAATGGTGTGCGCGGCATCACCAATTAAGGCCACGCGATGTTTGGCAAAGTCTCGCGCATAACGCATTCGTAGCGGCACACTATGGCGCTCACCTTGTACCCGACATAAACCCAATCGGTTATCAAATGCCATCGCAAGCTGCTTATTAAATTCGTCATCAGGTAATGCTATCAACTTTGATGCTTGCTCTGGGCTAGTTGACCAAACTATCGAACAATGATGTGGATTAAACAGCGGTAAAAAAGCCAGCGGCCCCTCAGGTTTAAAAATTTGCCAAGCTGTATTTTGATGCCATTCGGTAGTCGCTATCGTCGCCACTAACGCATGATGTTGATAATCACGAAAGGTCAGCGGAATAGCCGCTTGCTTACGTACCCAAGATTCTGCCCCATCAGCACCAACCACCAATTTACTGGTCAAAGCATGGCCATTATCTAGGGTGATCCAAGCTTCACCTTCTCCCAAAGCTAACTGGGCAATACGCTGAGGACAAAATATTTGCACATTTTCTTGCCTTTCTAAGGTATGAAGTAATGCCAGCTGTAAATTACGGTTTTCAATGATATGACCTAGATTTGCAGTCCGATTTTGTTGGGCTGAAAACTGTAATTGCCCAAAGCTATCTTGATCCCAAACCTGCATTTGTTCATATGCCTGGCTTCGTGAAAGGTTTAAGTTTGACCAAACTCCCAGTTTTTCTAACACGGTTTGGCTGGCGGCATTAATCGCACTAACACGGTTGTCTGCTATCTCACTAAATTCTAGCTCGAGCTCACGCCCCTCTATTACCGCAATTTTAATGGGTACATCATGTAGTGCTCGGGCCAATGTCAACCCGACCATACCGCCACCAACAATAACAAGATCAAAAGACTGGATCATAAAGGTTTCGCCTGAAAAAGTTCAAAATGGCCCAAGGCTTGGTAGCTTAAGGGTTGCTTTAAAGTGTCAAAGGTATCCATTAAATGTAACGCACTATTTCGAGCCTTGGCTAAAGGCCAATAGTTATTTGCAAATGTACGAGCTAATAAATCGGTCATAAAAATGGTTCGTTGATGATCTGCTTCCCGTTGCTGCCAATAGTGATCAAGTGTTGTAAACGCTCCAATATCAGAAGTTTGGGCTATGGTCTTAGCGAGAACGAACAAATCACGCAGGCCGAGGTTATAACCTTGTCCTGCAACAGGGTGTAAAGTATGAGCGGCATTACCAATTAACACGCAACGGTGACTGACCGGCATGGGGGACTGAGTGAGAGATAACGGATAAGCGGTACGAGAGCCTACTCGCGTAAAAACACCTAAACGGAAACCAAATTGTTGCTGTAAAGCGGCGCTAAAATCAGTATCAGATAAAGCCATTAACGGCTCAAACTGATGATTATGCACCGACCAAACCAATGCGCTACGGTTATCAGACATAGGCAATAACGCCAAAGGTCCTGCATCAGTAAATCGCTCAAAGGCACGACCTTGATGCAACTCACTGGTCAGTACATTGGCAATAATAGCGCTAGTACCGTAATCATCCGTTTGTTGCTGCAATTTAAGTAATTGGCGACAACGGCTGTGACCGCCATCGGCCCCCACCAATAACTGAGCTTGTAATTGCAGCCCCGAAGCTAAGGTAGCAGTGACACATTGCTGATATTGCACAATGTCGACAACGCTATCAGGACGGATCCAAGTTAAGTTTGGCAAATTGGATAAACGCTTATTGAGAATATCACCCGCATTGATAAGCTCAATAACATAGCCCAACGCGTCAAGCTGCTCTTGTTTCGCACTTAAGTGAACTAAGCCTGAATGGCCGCGATCTGAAACATGAATATGAGTGATAGGTGTGGTTTGCAATGAAAACTCAGACCAAAGACCTATTTGTTGTAGTAGTTGTGCCGAACCATACGACAACGCAATGGCTCGACTATCAAAGCCAGGGTGCGTATTTTGGTTTGCAGCGACCGCATCCACTAATGCAATATTAAGATGCGGCGCTAAATAAGCCACCGCACAAGCAAAGGAGGCCCCCACCATGCCCCCTCCTACTATGATTAAATCAACATCTAGCGTCGCATTGGTCTCAACCATGTCCCTCTTCACTTCTTATTAGTTAGATTGCGCCATTAACGCCTCGATATCGGCAATGGACTTAGGCGCCGCAGCTGTTAAGTTATCAATGCCTTGCTGCGTGATAACAATATCGTCTTCGATACGAACGCCGATACCGTGCCACTTAGGATCGACATCCGCAGACGATGAAATATACAAACCGGGCTCAACGGTAATCACCATGCCAGGCGCGAGTAAACGTGAACGGTCAACAGATTGATAATCGCCCACGTCATGTACATCTAACCCTAACCAGTGGGAGAGTCCGTGCATATAAAAAGCTTTATATGCTTGTTCTTCTATTAACTGCTCGACTTCACCCTGCATTATACCTAACTCAAGCAAACCAGAAACCATGATATTTAAAACAATATCATTAGCTTGCTTAATAGATTTACCTGGACCTAATGCCGCCAGCGCAGCTTCTTGTGCGTCAAGCACTAATTGATAAATCGCTTTTTGTTCTGAGCTGAACTTGCCATTAACAGGAAACGTACGTGTAATGTCACCCGCGTACCCCGCATACTCAGCGCCAGCATCAATGAGAACTAACTCACCGTCCACCAGCTGCGATTCATTTTCGGTGTAATGTAAAATACAGGCATTTTCGCCACCACCAACAATAGTGCTATAGGCAGCGTCGCGCGCACCGTGCATCGCAAACTCGTGTAAAATACCGGCTTCAAGCTGGTATTCCCAAGCGCCAACACGGCATTCTTTCATCGCTCGAATATGACCCGCAACAGAAATATCTGCCGCTTTACGCATTAGTTCAATCTCAGCAGCTGATTTAAACAAGCGCATTTCATGTAGTTGCGGACGCCAATCAATAATTTGGCGCGGTTCACGCCAACCTTGACGCCCCCCTTGGCGCAGACGTGTTAGGGTTTGTTGTACCGTGGCCTCAGCGGCAGGATACTGGTTAAGCACAAAATATAAACTATCACGCTGATTCAACAACTCGATTAATTGTTCATCCAACGAGGTTAATTCAAATGCTTGATCAATCGCCAACGTATTAATAGCTGCTTCTGCACCTAAACGTCGACCGTGCCAAATTTCAGCCAAAGTATCTTTTGGGCGGCAGAACAAGGTACGCGTTAATTGATTATCTTTTTTTACCAATACTAACCAAGCATCGGGTTCGTTAAAGCCCGTTAAATAATAAAAATCACTGTCTTGGCGAAAACGGTACTCCGTATCACGACTACGTGTTTGCTCGTTTGCTGCGACAAAAATCGCAGCACTGTTGTCTAGCATCAACTCGCCGAATGCTGACTGGCGTAGATGAAATTCAGATTGCATTTAAATAACCTATGTTAAAAAAAATTAATGGTTAAGGCTTACTTAGCGTTAATCAATAAGCGTGAGCTTAAAGACGATCAATAAGCGCGAGCTTAAAGACAATCAATAAGCGCGAGCTTAAAGACAATCAATAAGCGCGAGCTTAAAGACAATCAATAAGCGTGAGCTTAAAGATAATCAATAAGCGCGAGCTTAAAGACAATCAATAAGCGTGAGCTTAAAGATAATCAATAAGCATAAGCTTAGTGCAGCGTAGGCTTATCATTCGTCGTAGTGAGGGGCTGCGCAAATTCGTTAAAACACAGAAGAGCAGCAATACGTAAATACTCAACAACTTCATTGAAGGCCAGCTCACTTTCTTCATCTTCTTGTTCAAAATCGAGGGAGACTTGTGAAATGTCACGAATATCGGTAATCAACTCTTGAATATTTTCAGGCGCTTTATTTAATTTAGATTGCATAATGCCAAAGCCCACGAGAAAACTTTGCGCCCACTGCGCCATTGCTTCCGCTCGCTCATCAAGGGGTTGCTCATCATCTGGAAGCAATAAGGTAAACGCCATGTTACCGTCTGTAAGTTGCTCACAAATAGCAGAATAAAGCTGCGTAGCCACTTTCTTAGGTTCAGCAGGTAAACCCAATCCTTCATTGATTAAATCATTAAATGGGGCTTCCCAACTGGTCGCATCAAGCTTTACACCTGCGCAAACAAGTCCCGCTAATACACCATGAACTTCCGCCGCGCCTACCATTAATGACGCAGATTCGAAGATACGGGTAACTTCATCAAAATCCGGCAATGTGTTTTTATCCATGGTTAACCTAAACTCACAATTAAAATTAATATATTACCTTAAATCCTAACATTGCCTTACTGTTGGCGCTAGCTAGGACTTGAAAGTTCACCCGTTGGCCTTTATAGTCGCAGCAGTTAGACATCTGAAACAGATGTTCGGTTAATTCTTGTGTTCGGAGTTCAGTGATGAGCCAATCGGCTGTCGAGATCAATATTTTAGGCAAATGTTATAAAATGGCTTGTCCCCAAGGACAAGAAGATGCGTTGCTTGGCGCAGCAGAAATATTGAATGAGAAAATTGCTGACCTAAAACAGCGCACTAAAATAGCTAAAAGTGAACAACTTGCAGTCATGGCCGCATTAAACTTTTGCCATGAACTAAAATTAGAACAAGCGAAAAACAATGAGTATGCTGATACCATGGCTCAGCGTATTCAAATGTTACAAAGTACCATTGAAAATGCGTTGATCGAAAAAGGCGTCAGCTCTAACGAGAAGTAAGTCTCGCACAACAATACAATTTTAATTCCTGGGGTGTTTGTCAATACGGTGACGTCCCTGAGCCGATAATTACAACACCGGGGATTTTGCTTGCTACTATTGCGCAGGCTCAGCATGTACTGAGAAGCCTACGGTAATAACAAAATCACCACCTTGAGCCGTCGGGTTCAAGGGCTTATACCGTGTAACGGCACCCTGGGTACTCCACTTATAGACCCATACATACAATGGGCTTATGCAACAGGCCATACGGACTTTTCGTCATGCAGAAAACCCGTCATCAAATTAGACAAGATGTTCGCCAACTTAGGCGTCAACTTAGCCACCAGCAACAACATGATTACAGTCATCAGCTCAAGCAACAATTAACTCAGCACCCCAAACTAAACCAAGCCAAAAAGGTCGCCCTTTATCTGGCTAACGACGGTGAACTTTGTCCACAGCCATTAATAGAATGGTGCTGGCAACAAGGCATCAAAACATATTTGCCGGTACTTGATCCAATCAATGAAGGCCACCTGTTGTTTTTGCACTACCACGCTAATAGCCCAATGCAAACTAACAAGTTTGGTATTGCTGAGCCTTGCCTTCATTCTAACCAGAAAACTAGCATTGAGCAGCTTGATGTTATCTTCACCCCCCTTGTGGCGTTTGACCATTTTGGTAATCGACTTGGTATGGGCGGCGGTTTTTACGACCGTACCTTAGCAAGCTTAAACAATATCGGCACATCACCTTACACCATCGGCTTGGCACACGACCTACAATGCTTACCTAAACTCCCAATTGAAGCATGGGACATTCCTCTACCGGAAGTCATCACCCCCAGTAAAATCTGGTCTTGGGGGAGTGTTTTTAAACCTGATGATACGCTATAATCCGCGCTTCTTTTAGCGTACTCTCGGAGCATAAGCATGACACAAGATGAAATGAAAAAAGCCGCTGGTTGGGCTGCACTAAAATACGTCGAGGAAGGCTCTATTGTTGGTGTTGGTACAGGCTCTACCGTGAATCATTTTATCGATGCCCTAGGTACGATAAAACATGACATAAAAGGCGCAGTATCCAGCTCTGAAGCCTCAACTGAACGCTTAAAAGCATTAGGTATTGAAGTATTTGACCTAAATAACGTGAGCGACCTGAGCATCTATGTAGATGGTGCCGATGAAATAAATGCCCACAACTACATGATTAAAGGCGGCGGTGCGGCATTAACCCGTGAAAAAATCGTGGCAGCGGTAGCTGACAAGTTTATTTGCATTGTAGATAACACTAAACACGTTGATGTATTAGGTGATTTTCCATTGCCAGTGGAAGTGATTCCAATGGCGCGCAGTTATGTAGCACGCGAATTGGTTAAGCTGGGCGGCGATCCCGTATACCGAGAAGGCGTAATCACCGATAACGGTAACGTTATCATTGACCTGCATAATGTAAAAATTCTAGACCCGATCAAGCTAGAACAACAAATTAACAACATTGTTGGCGTTGTGACCAATGGCCTGTTTGCCCAACGAGGTGCAGATGTAGTGCTGGTTGGCAGCCCTGATGGCGTTAAAACGTTATAATTAGATCAAAAAAAGTGGTGTTAACGCGCCACATATGGGTTTTTTGTAGTAAATTTTCTAAAATAATTGTATCTTGTCAAGATTGACAAAATTTGAGCAATTGACACATTTGGGTTCGAGGGAAGTAGCATGACCACCTTTTCATTAGGCAAGGAAAAAATCAAAATTCTTCTGTTAGAAGGACTACATAGCAGCGCTGAAGAAACATTTAGAGCGGCGGGTTACACTAACATTGAAGCGTTAAAAACCTCCTTAAGCGAAGAAGATCTGAAAGAAAAGATCAAAGACGTTCATTTCGTTGGCATTCGTTCTCGTTCAAACTTAACAGAAGACGTGATCAACGCAGCTGAAAAGCTTGTTGCTATCGGTTGTTTCTGTATTGGAACTAACCAAGTTGACTTAAAAGCCGCGCAAATCAAAGGTATTCCTGTTTTTAACGCGCCATTTTCAAATACACGCAGCGTAGCTGAAATGGTGTTAGGCCAAATTTTAATGCTACTTCGTGGTATTCCAGAGAAAAATGCCAAAGCACATCGAGGCGAATGGCTAAAGTCTGCTGATAATTCGTACGAAGCGCGTGGCAAAAAACTGGGCATTATTGGTTACGGTCACATAGGTACACAGCTAAGTATTCTAGCTGAAAACCTTGGCTTTAACGTTTTCTACTACGACATCGAAAATAAACTATCGCTCGGTAATGCAACCCAAGTTGCCAGCCTACCAGAGCTGCTAGCTATGTCTGATATTGTTAGCTTGCATGTACCAGAAACGGCATCGACGAAACTCATGTTCGGCGCGACCGAGCTGTCACAAATGAAGCAAGGCTCAATCTTAATCAATGCATCTCGTGGTACCGTAGTTGATATTGACGCACTAGTTGAAACGTTGAAAACAGATAAGCTATTCGGTGCTGCGATCGACGTGTTCCCAGTTGAGCCTAAATCAAATAACGACGAGTTTGTATCGCCTCTTCGCGGTTTTGACAACGTGATCCTAACCCCGCACATTGGTGGTAGTACACAGGAAGCACAAGAGAACATAGGTTACGAAGTTGCTGGTAAATTAGTGAAATACTCCGATAACGGCTCAACACTGTCTGCAGTTAACTTCCCTGAAGTTTCGCTACCAGAGCACGTTAAAACTAGCCGTTTACTGCATATCCATGAGAACATTCCTGGCATCATGATCCAAATTAACCAAGCTTTCTCTGATGAAGGTATTAATATCGTTGGTCAATATCTACAAACTAACGAGAACATTGGTTACGTAGTCATCGATGTTGCGAGTGATGATCGTGAAGGCGCGCTTGATAAACTTAAAAATATTAAAGGCACACTACGTGCTCGCGTATTACACTAAGTTTGACAACGAGCGTTTTGACTCAGAAAAGGTGGCTTTAGCCACCTTTTTTATGGCCTAAATTTAACGGTATCAATCCTACCCTTCTGTTTTTTAACTATCATTATTTTTAATTGCTCTAAACAGAAACGAAAACAAGATGAAAGTGATGATGAGTAAGATCACAATATTCACAAAACAGTCATTAAAAAGACGTTCTTCTCAATTATATCTCTCCAATTGAAACAGCATAAAATACTGAATAGCATGAATTTATGTAACAATCTTGTAAAATAAGGACTACCTAATACGCTATTTAAAATAGCCCTTTCATTTAGTGATAGCGCTATCAATCAAGCCTTTCCCGCCTAAACGGATTAAAAAAACCGCTTTCTAATAATAACGCATTAGGCAGATTAAAATGCTAAAAAAAACCAAAAAAGCAGATTAGTTAGTTGGTTTACTCACTTTAAAAATACTCCTTTAACTATTAATTTTTTATTGATATAAAACATCGCAGCAAGGATTGCTAAGAATTGACGATTTTGTCGAGCAGCGGAACGCTCATTCATTTGTTAAATTTTTAGTCGTAGGTAACTCAACATGAGCCATATGATCCTCTGCCGACATCAAACTAAGTCCCAAAAGGGGTTTAGCTTAATCGAAACCATGATCACTTTATTCGTGCTCACCACTGGTTTGCTTGGCGTGGCGGCCTCTCAAGGCATAGCCAAAAAATCTGCCTATGAATCCAATCAACGAACACTCGCTAGCTTCATCGCCATGGATATCGCAGAGCGCCTACGCCTTAATCGCCAAGAGTTAATTTCTTCCCCAGAGCAATACGCTGTTGATAGCGTGGTAACCTCAGCTCTATCAATCGTAACCCCAAGATGTTCCGCTTGTGGGCAAGCTCAGCAGCGAGAGAAAGATCTCTTACACTGGGCTGCATTACTACAAGGGCAACAAGTCGTTCAAGACACTCGTGCCATTGGTGGCCTCAAACAAGCAGACGCCTGTATTGATTACGACACCAACAACGGCAAAGTACTTATTGTGATCAGTTGGACTGGTAGACAATCGCTTATTGATGGCGCCACTGACAGCAACAACTTTGAGAAAAAATGTGGCACATCCAGTAATGAGCGTCGTCAACTAATACTACGGACACTAGTAAAAGATGCATAACTCCCCGACTCAAAAACATCAAGCTGGTTACGGTTTAATTGAATGGATGATAGCTATCACTATTGGACTATTTCTGATCGCAGGCCTCTCTGCAGTATTCATAAACTCAAGAGTCGGCGCTCAAAGTACCAACCAAATGGGTGAGCTACAAGAAACCGGCAGAGTAGCACTGCAATTATTAACCCAAGATCTACGCCAAGTTGGCTTTTGGGGATTGGCCACAGCTAACCTTGTAACACGTTACAATGCGGTAAAAAGCAACGAAGTAATCGTGCCCAATTTAGCAAGTAGCAAAGATTGCCTTGATGATTTAGGTAATGGTTCCTTTCCGAAAAGTAGTGTGCAGTATCGTCAGTTTTGGTCATTCGAGCTGCCAGCTAATAGCAGTTTAAGCTATATGCATTGTCTCATTGACAATGACGCCAATACACAGCTGACTAAGGAAACCGATGTAATAAGCATCAAACGCTTACTAGGCCAATCAATATCTGTACCTAGTGCCGGCTTAACAACCGCAACAGCCCCCTTTTTCTTCCAAGCAAATAATACTAAAGCTATGATTTTCAAAGGCAATGCTGCCATCCCCTCAGTGCCAACCTTAAACGACAGTGAAACCTGGCAATTTCTACATCATGTTTATTACCTAGATCGTCAACTTTCAACCAATACACCTAATTTACGCAGGCTAACTTTAAATACATCAGGCATGACATTGGAGCCCGTCTTATTATCAGGCATAGAAAACATGCAGATTCAATACATCGTTGAGAATGCAACCGGTAAGACCAGCTTTCAAACCAATGCACAACCTAATGATAAGGTGATTGGCGCCCAAGTGTTTGTATTGGTTAGAGCGCTCGACCAAAGCCACGGTTATAAAAATAACAACAGCTACCAACTGGGAGATAAAACCGTTCAGGTAAATGACAATTATCGCCGTCTATTAGTTTCAACTTCAGTAACATTTAATAATCCAGTATGGTTAAGCCAAGGAATTTAAGCTATGAGAACCCCCCATACTCAACGAGGAATTTCACTCTTTATTAGCATGTTAATGCTGGCCTTACTATCTGCTTTAACAACCTTACTGATGGCAAATGCCAGCTTAGATTTAAAAATGGCAGGCGCCGCGGCATTAAAAATTGATGCGGATCAGCAGCTAGAAGGCGCAATTGAAGAGTTACTAGCCAAAAATGATAGCGCACTGCAATTTGCTAGCGCCATCAAAGGCAGTCAATTCACCTTAACCCACATTAGCGGCGTTAGCTCAGCTGTCGCACAAGTGCAAGACCAACCAAGTTGTGCACGCAGCCGTAGACCAAGCTCTGACGGCATTTTTGCTTGCCGCTATCTGCACACAAAATTAAACCGTGATTATGGCCGCGCTAAAACGGGCAGTGGTCGCTTAGGAAATAACAGTGCTGGCTTAGGCATAGAACAAAAAACACTTAAAAACTAAACACGCCTTCCTAGGATGGGAAAGTGATGCGGATACTACCGCGGCACGCATAGGACGTATTAATTCAATTTCCAAAAAACATGGAAAGGATACTAATGTACAGATTCAAATTCTTACTACCCTTTACTGCTTTGCTCTGCACTAATGCGCTCGCAGATGATACAGAGTTATATATTGCCGATATTTCTGCGCAAAAAGGCCTTCGCCCGCAAGTTATGATCATCTTCGATAACTCGGGTAGCATGCGTGACTCAGAAATGCTCACTAAAGAAGCATTTGATCCCAATAAAGATTATGGCGAATCGGGACAACAAAAAATCTATTGGGGCGCGGCCGGACAACCGGTACCTGACGTAACCAGTAGCAATCAATTCAACATGAGTGAAAACAACTGCCAATCATCAATTAACCCATTGATAGATAATGGTAAATATACAGGCAACTTGAGGAGATGGAGTAGTAAAAGCCAAACTTGGCTGACTCTCAAAAAAAGTAGAGGGGTATATTTTGATTGTCGCGAAGATGCAGACAAGGATTTACTACAAAATCCAGGCTCTCAAGTTGACGGATACCCTATAAATGGCACGAAAACGGGCTACCAAGCAACAAAAGGGAGTAGTGTATTTATCGGTTCAGATGGTATTACCCTTTATACCGAGAAATACCTCGCTTGGTATCATCAACCCGATACAGTTAAGAAAAGTCGCTTAAGTATTGCTCAAGATGCGATTTCCGATTTGGTCAAATCAACACCTTCGGTTAACTTTGGTTTAACGGTATTTAACTACAATGACAGTGATGGTACCCGCAACGGTGGCCGTGTGGTTCGCGCCATTAAAGATATGAGCACTCAAGATCGACTGGATTTTAGTAGCGTCATTAATAACCAAGAAGCCAAAGGTAACACGCCGTTATGTGAATCACTCTATGAAGTCTATCGCTATTTTTCTGGAACAGGTGTTTACTTTGGTGATGATGATGCTGACTACGGTGGATATTATTTGGCTAATAAGCCGCCCAGAGATACCAATGCAGAAGCGCCAGAAGGCACTTATAAATCGCCTTACAAAACCTGTCAAGATAAGGCTTACGTAATCCTGATGACCGACGGTCAGCCGACTCAAGATAAAATGGCCGACAGTTTAATTGCTAGTTTAACCGGTGCTAAAGATTGGTACTCGAGCTACTTGCCAACACTAGCAAAACATCTCAACACAAAAGACATTAATAGCGATAAAGCTGGCACCCAAACAGTGTCCACTTTCACTATTGGCTTTGGTGAAGCCGCAACAACAAAAGCCGGTGTTTTATTGTTAGAAACCGCCACTCAAGGTGGCGGCGAGTACTACCCCGCCACCGATGCAAAAGCGCTACAACAAGCTTTTCAAGAAACGATCATTAAAATTCTCGACCAATCCTCTAGTTTTAACGCACCTGCTGTTTCAGCCACTAGCTTTGATCGCACCCAACATCAAAACAACGTGTATTACTCAATGTTTATGCCAAGTAAAAAACAGCGCTGGCGTGGCAACATTAAAAAACTCACTATTGATAAAAAAGGAATTTTACGCGACGCCAACAATTTACCCGCTATTTCGGCCAATGGTTACATCAGTGAAAATGCATCAACTGGTTGGGGCGGCGTAAATGATGGTAACTCTGTCAGCCAAGGAGGTGTAGCCGCAGCAATAGCTAAACAAACTAGCCGTAAAATTTTCACCAATATTCAAGGTGCCTTGGTTACGCTAAACAAGCAAAACATTAAAACATATTTTAATGTCGCCACAGATAGTGACCTAGCTGTTGAGCTAGGGATAGATGTCACCAATCTTGATGAACACTTAAATTGGCTATTAGGCTACGATATCAATGACGCCAATGGTAATAATAACATTGCCGACTACCGCACCGATATCTTTGCCGATCCACTGCACTCAAAACCCACCGCCATTGTTTACCCAAGTGGTAACGACTCCACTCGATTAATGGTTGGCACCAATGCTGGCTTTGTCCATTTTTTCCATGATGAAGGCCAAACTGTCACAGAAGACTGGGCCTTTATTCCTGCTGAATTACTCAGTCATGGCTTAGGATTAATCAATGACAAAGATGCAGCGAGCCACCCTTATGGCATGGATGGCACAGCAACAGTATTTGACGTGACCCAAGGCTCCACAAAGCAATTGATTGCTGTAATGGGCATGCGCCGTGGTGGTAAAAGCTACTATGCCTTTGATATTACGACGCCAACCTCACCAAAACTACTTTGGGAAAAAAGCAAATCAGATAGCTCATTTAGTGAACTGGGACAAACTTGGTCAAAACCAAAATCCGGTTGGCTTAATGTTTCTGGTGATACAATCCCTGTATTTATTTTTGGCGCCGGTTACGACGTCAATAAAGATAATTGTAGTGGAGGCGACAACTGCTTAGATACTGAAGGGCGCGGCATTTTTATTGTCAATGCTAAAACAGGAGAGTTGATCTGGTCGAATAATACGACTTGCAGCGCCACTGATGCGCACTGTATGCAGCACAGTATTCCGAGTGAAATAGCAACTCTAGACAGCAATAGCGATGGCATTATTGATCGCCTGTATGCAGGTGATACTGGTGGCAACCTTTGGCGTATCGACTTAAAAGGCGACTCACCGTCGGCTTGGAGTACCATCAAGCTAGCAAAACTCAGTGATGCCACAAGCACAGGTGATCGCCGTATTTTCACCCCACCCACCATTGCTCGTAGCTTGATCCAAAAAGTGATTAAAGTAGATGAAAGCTATCAAGTTTACGATCAAGCCGTTGATATGGTGCTGGTTGGCACAGGCAATCGCGCCAAACCCGCCTCTGACATCAGTAATCAAGATACGTTCGTGATGATTAAAGATACTCATATTTTACCCACTACTTTTGGCAGTAACGGCGTGGAAAAGCCAACCCCCATTAAATTTGGCGATCTGTTCGATATCACTAATAACCCGATTGAAAGTAGTACTGACTTAATGCTGTCTCGCGCCACTTTAAGCAGCAATTCCGGCTGGCGCTATCAATTCAAAGGCAAAGGTGAAAAGTCGCTGGGGGGCCCCTTAGTACTCGCTGGCACAGTATACTTTACCTCTTTTTCCCCTAATGCCACTGCAAACTTACAATGTGGTATTGGTGATCTTGGTCTAGGCAAGCTCTATGCCGTTAATCTATTTGATGGCACCAATACTCAAACTTGGCGTGAAAAAGAAATTGGTAACCAGGTTCCTGATACCATTGTGGCGCATTCTGGTGAAGATGAGCAGGGGCAATCAGTCATTCGTCTTCTTGGCGTCGGCCAGGGCGAACAAATATCAGTAGTGATCCCAGAAGATCCCAACAACGGCACTGAAGAGCAAGAAGTGAACACTGGCACCCAATCAACCGATGCCAACATGAAACCAAACCGGATCTACAGCTACTTTGAGGAATTATAATGAGGGGCGAATACGTGAAAAACCAGCAAGCTTTTACCCTTATTGAAATTATGATCACAATAGCAATAGTCGGCATATTGGCTGCTATAGCCTACCCAAGTTATATGCAGTATGTACTCACTAGCAGCCGATCTCAAGCAACTACAGAGTTGACTGAAATAGCCAATTTACAGGAACAATACTATCTCGATCATAATCGTTATGCAGCCAGTTTAGATCAGCTAGGCTACTCCAGTAGTAGCATCTCGACCGAAAATGGCCGATTTAACATCAAGGTAAGTTCAACAAACCGCGAAATTGATTTTACTGTAACGGCAAAAGCCATCGGCCAGCAATTAAAAGATACGGCGTGTTTAACGTTCACGCTTAATTATCAGCAACAAAAAGGGGCGACATCGAATGATTGCTGGAAAAAATAACCCTAAACACTACCGTCATCGCATTGGAGTGCTCTTAGTATCAAGCCTACTGCTGAGCCAAGCGCAAGCGCAAGTGCAAAAGCCATTACAAGAATACCGCTGCGCTATGATCTTGGCTGATAATGAACCCTATATAGGTCGCTACCAATATCAATCAGAATATAAATCAATGGATAAAATGCAAAAAAGCACCATAGAAAAAGCCGGAGAATCAGTATTTCAAGCAGACGGGACAACTTTAATCGCAGTGAAAAAAGTACTTGAATGCGCACACTCAGGCCAGAGCTTTACCTCTGACGCAGCAAAGGCAGTAGAAGAAAATTTTGATTACTAAAATTTTCTAGTCAGTAACACAGAACTCTGTTTGTGATTTAGTCATGTACCTGAAGTCATTACTAAACCACATAGAAACAGAACAAGGTTATTAATGCTCTCCCCTCGTGATGAGGGGATTTTTTATCTCGAATAATTTTCCCGTCGTAATTATTGCTCGCAACAAAAATCAAAAAATAAAAACAAGCATAATCAAACACCTTGCAAAAATGATCACATTAAAGGTCATAGTTGTAAAGGATCCTGACAGCAAGAAAAAAAAACGCAGATATACTTAAGTAATAGACGGATTAGCTTATTTGTTTTCTAACCAAAAGGAGGCTGGTAATGGTAACAACAGACTGGCTTCAAAGACCCCAAATGAAAACTACGTTTTTGCGCGGCTTTAGTTTAATTGAAGCAATGATCACGCTGTTTATATTAACCACCGGATTATTAGGTGTGGCAGCATCCCAAGGAATCGCTAAAAAATCAGCTTTTGAGTCGCAACAGCGAACCCTTGCTAGCTTTATCGCCATGGACATAGCCGAGCGCATTCACCTAAATAGCAGCGAATTTATCAACGCCCCCGATCTTTATGCTGTTAGCAGTGTTATTGAAACCGCTAAGACGTTAACGCAACCCAAATGCTCCAGCTGCTCAGCCAGCGAGCGCCGTACTATTGATCTGATCCATTGGCAAAATCTGCTTAAAGGAACGCAAGTTAGTGACAACGCACGCGCAATTGGTGGCCTTACTAAGGCCGATGCCTGTATCGGTTACGAAACCACATCAGGCTTGGTCACTATCATTATTAGCTGGCAAAGCCGACAACAACTTGAAGATGGTGCAGATACCTCAGTGACGCTAGCCAAAAACTGTGGCGCAGAAAATAAAGAGCGCCGGCAAATCACTATTACAACGTTGGTCAGAAATGCGTAGAACAAGGCTAAAGCAACGAGGATTCGGCATCATCGAATGGATGATAGGAATGACTATCGGGCTATTTCTAATTGGCGGGATCACCGCGGTATTTGTTCAATCTCGTGCTGGCTCACAAAACACCAATCAAATGGGTGAACTACAGGAAACAGGACGAATTGCACTGCAATTAATCAGCCAAGACCTTAGGCAAGTCGGATTTTGGGGAGTGGCCACCTCACACTTAATGACAAGGCTGAATGCGACCGTTAACAAAGAAATTACCACACCAACGCTTAGCAGTAGTAGTGATTGCACTGACGATTTAGGCGGAGGCTCCTTCCCCAAAGGCAGCGTTCAATTTCGGCAATTTTGGTCATTTGAAATCCCTCAGTTGTCGAGCCTGAGCTATATGCGCTGTATTATTGATGACGACCCAGACTCACAACTTAAACGCGGTTCGGATGTTATCACGCTAAAACGCTTAATGGGCAAAAGAGAGCCAATACCAGCAGCAGGTACTGTTACTGCAGACAGTCCTTTTCTATTAATGGGTAGCCACAGTAAAGCCGCTATTTTTGCATCCGGCTCAACCCCGCCAAGTGACCCATCTTTCACTAGTAGTCATGCTTGGCAATACTTACATCATGTGTACTTTTTAGATCGTTCTCTCAGTACCAATACTCCTCGACTTCGCCGAATGAGCCTTAATAACAGCGGCATGGCTTTGGAGCCAATTTTATTATCTGGCGTTGAAGACATGCAATTACTCTATATCGTTGAAGAAGCCAATGGCAATACTAATTACCAGACCTCGGCATTATCAAATGACAAAGTGATTGGCGTTGAAGTTTTTATTTTAGTTAGAGCTTTAGAAGAGAGTAAAAGTTACTTAAACCAAAATACCTATACCCTAGCGGACAAAACAATCACAGTGAACGATAATTTTAGACGCTTATTGGTATCCAGTGTTATTAGCTTTAGTAATCCAATGTGGCTAGATAAGGCAATCTGATGGAGGCAGAAATGAAATTTCAGCAAGGCATTGCACTATTTATCAGTATCATTTTACTGCTCCTATTATCAGGATTAACGACACTGCTAATGTCTAATGCCAGTCTAGATCTCAAAATGGCGGGGGCCAGTGCGCAACGGATAGATGCCGACCAACAATTAGAAGGCGCAATCAGCGAAATATTAACGAATGCCAATGCTAGTCAACAATTTGCTACGGCCGCACTCGATACTAAATTTGAAGTAAAACACATTAAGAACATTAGCACCGCTATTATTGCCATAAACGAACAGCCTAGCTGCGCACGTAGTAAGGAGCCAAGCTCGGTCGGCTTATTCTCTTGTCGCTATTTAGACACCCGGCTATCGAAACAATATGGCCGCGCCAAAACAGGCGGTGGTCATCAAGGTGAAAACGCTGCAGGACTGGGCGTAGAACAAAAGTTACTGAAAAAATAGAACATACTTATTCTGGATGAATAAGCATGGATAAACACACTGTTTACGCGCCGTTATGGATCATAGGCACACAGCAGTATGTATCTAGAATAGGATGACCCATGGTAAAGCAAATTTTAATCGCCGCAGCCCTCACCGGAGTGAGCATGGCTATTCTTGCGGATGATACTGAGCTCTATATTGCAGATGTTTCCGCGCAAAATGGGTTAAGACCGCAAGTAATGATTATCTTTGATAATTCCGGCAGTATGCGTAACACCGAACTATTGACCAAAGAGCCTTTTGATCCAACGGCCAGTTATGGCGAGCCTAACAGCGGTAAAATATACTGGGCTAAAGCCGGTGATGGGGTTCCTAGTAAAAGTGATGATAACTACTTCTTAGTAACAAAAAATAACTGTCAATCATCTATCGCCCCCCTAAGTTCAGCAGGTAAGTACACCGGTAATATGCGCCGTTGGTTTGCTAAAAAACGAACTTGGCGGACCCTTTCTTCAGATAAAGGCACTTGGTTCGACTGCCGTGAAGATGTCGACTACAAAATCACCAGCAACCCAGCCAGTGGTGTTGAAGGTTATCCAAGAAATGGTTCAAATAACCCTTATAGTAGCAATACCAGCACCGATATATTTCGCGGTAACGATGGCGTGACCCTTTACACTGAAAAATACCTGTATTGGCACTATCAAAATAATACCATTAAAAAAAGCCGCTTAGCGATAGCGCAGGATGCCATCTCTGAGCTGGTGAAATCCACGCCTTCGGTTAATTTTGGCCTCACTGTTTTTAATTACAACGCGTCAGATGGCACTCGTAATGGAGGCCGGATTGTACGAGCTCTTAGTAATATGACTGAGCTAGACAGAGCCAGCTTTAGTAATACTATTAATGCTCAACAAGCGATGGGAAATACACCATTATGTGAGTCTTTATATGAAGTTTATCGCTACTTTGCAGGGTTAGGTGTTTACTTTGGCGATGATGACTATGATTACGGCTCTTACTTAGCAAATAAACCGCCAAGAGATCTGAAAGCTGAAAGCCCCGAAGGCACCTATGCCTCCCCCTATAAAACCTGTCAGGATAAGGCCTACGTCATTTTAATGACAGATGGAGAACCCACTCAGGACGGTAAAGCGGATTCGCTTATCTATAGCCTAACCAAGGGGAACTCGTCATATTCAAGCTATATGCCTGCACTGGCAAAATACATGAATAACAACGACATTAATCTCAATAAAACAGGTAAGCAAATCATCTCTACCTATACCATAGGTTTTGGCGATGGCGCCACCTCAGGCGCAGGTGGGTTATTACTTGAAACGGCCAAACAAGGTGGCGGTGAATACTTCCCAGCAACGGATGCTGCCGACTTACAGCAAGCTTTTCAAGAAACCATCATTAAAATACTCGATCAATCTTCAAGCTTTAATGCCCCCGCGGTATCAGCCACCAGCTTTGACCGCACGCAACATCAAAACACTATTTATTACTCGATGTTTATGCCCAGTAAAAAGCAGCGCTGGCGCGGCAACATTAAAAAACTCACCATAGACAATAAAGGCGTGCTACGTGATGCTAGTAATGCAGCAGCCATAGACGACAACGGCAATATTCGAGAAGGCGCATCAACCGCTTGGGGCGGAGTTAATGATGGTAACTCAGTGACTCAAGGGGGGGTTGCAGATGCCATCGCCGCACAAAGCTCTCGAACACTTTATACCAATAGTGGCAACAGCTTAATTACCCTGTCACTTGATAGTATAAAAAGCCACTTTGAAGCGAGCACCAATCTAGCCTTAGCCACTGAACTTGGCACCGACGAAATAGGTTTAACTCGACAAATAAACTGGCTGATGGGTTTAGACGTTGATGATATTGATGACGATGGTGATACCAGTGACTATCGCAACGATATTTTTGCGGATCCACTTCACTCAAAACCGACCGCTATAACTTATCCATCGGGTGATAACAGCAATACTCGATTATTAGTAGGAACCAATGCGGGTTTTGTTCATTTCTTCTATGACAAAGGCGATACTGTCACCGAAGAGTGGGCGTTTATCCCAGACGAGTTACTTGACCATGGTTTATCCCTAATTAAAAATATTGATGCCCCTGAGCACCCCTACGGCATGGATGGCAGCGCGGCTGTGATGGAGATAACCAATGGTGCTGAAAAACAAATAATCGCTATCATCGGTATGCGCAGGGGAGGAAGAAGCTATTACACATTTGATCTCACCACCCCCACCTCTCCTCGCCTGTTGTGGAAAGTTTCAAATAGTTCCGCTGGCTTTGAAGAGCTCGGGCAAACTTGGTCAAAACCACAATCTGGTTTCCTTCCTATCGATGGCAAAGTAACACCCGTGTTTGTTTTTGGCGCCGGTTATGACACTAACCAAGATACTTGTAGTAAAAGCTCTGCCAACGATTGCAGCGATAGCCAAGGCCGCGGGGTATTTGTAGTAAACGCACAAACAGGTAAAAAAATCTGGTCAGCCAATATTAGCTGTGACAGCAGTGACCCGCACTGTATGCAACACAGCATGCCAGCTGAAGTAACGGCTTTTGACAGTGATGATGATGGCTATTTAGACCGCATTTACAGCGGCGATACGGGTGGAAACATTTGGCGTATTGATATGGTTGGAGAGCCCAGTAACTGGACCCATTTGAAACTGGCGAGCTTGAGTGACGCCGGCGCTAAAGGCGACCGAAGAATATTTAACGCGCCGACCGTCGCGCGAACCTTAATTCAAAAAGTCGTGGCTGTTGATGACAATTATCAAGTATTCGATCAGGCTATTGATATGGTGCTAGTTGGCACGGGGAACAGAGCAAAACCCGCCTCAGATTTAAGCAATCAAGATACCTTTGTCATGGTCAAAGATAGCTACATCCTCCCTACCCTATTTGGCAGTGGCAAGGTAACAAAACCGGCCCCAGTCTCATTCACCGGTCTGTTTAATATAACCGATAACCCAATCGCAACCAGTACCGATTTAATGTTATCCCGCGCTAACCTAAGCAGCCATGCCGGCTGGCGCTATGACTTTGGCAATCTAGGGGAGAAATCACTCGGCGGTGCGCTCGTTATATCAGGGACGGTTTATTTTACCTCTTTTTCACCCAATGCGACGGCAAACCTAGATTGCGGAATAGATGACCTTGGATTAGGCAAGCTCTATGCTGTCAGTTTATTTGATGGGACCAGTCAACATTCGTGGCGCGACAAAGAAATAGGTAACCGCGTGCCCGACACATTAGTAGTTCACTCTGGCACCAACCAAGAGGGCAAATCAGAACTACGCTTACTCGGTGTCGGACAAGGTGAGCAGGTGAATGTAGTCGTTGGTGATAATCCAGAAGAGAATGCTGAAACTGAAACCGTCAACAGTGGTTCACAAACAACCAATGCAACCATGAATCCCAAACGCATTTACAGTTTCTTTGAGGAGCAATAACTTGAGCAGCAAACAGCCTAACCAAGGTTTTACACTAATAGAGGTTATGATAACGGTCGCTATCGTTGGTATTCTTGCCGCTATTGCCTACCCTAGCTACATGCAATACATACTAACCAGTAATCGTAGCCAAGCGACGGTGGAGCTGACAGAGATTGCTAACTTACAAGAGCAATACTACCTTGACCACAATCAGTATGCTGACGATCTGAGTTTGCTTGGTTATCCTAGTGCGAGCATAGAAACACAAGGAGGCAGCTACAAGGTGAAGCTAAGCAATACAGATCGGCTGATAGACTTTACCGTTACCGCCACCCCCATCAACCGCCAAGCGGGAGACAGCCATTGCGCGAGTTTCACTCTAAATCACCAACAAATAAAAGGAGCCACTCATGATGACTGCTGGCAATAGTCGCCCCTTAGTCTCGCTTGTGGGGGGCTTTTTGTTAATTGTCCCTCATTTCACTTATGGGCAAGAATCGATAATCAAGCAAGAGTATAAGTGTGCCTTGCAACTAGAGAATGGCGAACCCTATTTAGGCCACTTTTCTTACTTTTCCAATTATCCCTCAGACGATAAAATGCAACAGGATATAAAAAAATCTAACATAACAACGGTATACGACACTGATGGGAAAACCCCCATCGGCATCACTAAATGGGTTGAATGTGTCGCAAAGACAAATAGCTTTCAAACAAAAGCGGCTCAAAATATAGAGCAAACCTTTGATCAATAATTCAAAGGACAGGCAACTATTTGGCCGGCAATTAAAGCTATCTTATTGGTCTTGCATTGATAAACGTCAACCTTAAATGACGACGGGAGAAACCGAAATGCAAAGTCATTACAAATGAGGTTACTTATACTGAGATAGATTATATAATTGACGTTAACTATGACACTTTGAAATAGAGCCCTGTTCAGCCACTTTAGCTCTGCCTGAACTACTAATAACGACACCTTTTTTAACGCTTTCCTTGTCATCACAATAATAGAAAATAGCAGATCCTGAAACATTTCGGGTTAAGCCATCGGCGCCAAAGCGTACACTTTTTTGCTCAAAACTCACTTGGTCACTTTCATGAAAAGCACTACCCGACTTAAGTAAGGTTTCACCCGTATCGAGCTTGTCGTTTTCATTCGTGTCGATAAATACATCAACCCCCTTGCTCCAATCACTGGTACACGCAGAGCCACCAGCTAGCGGACAAACTGCAACGGTGGTCATATTATTAACGGCTTGGTTTCGTGCATACATTAAATCTCGAGCAATACCATTAACAGCGCTAAAAGCACGAGAATCGGCAGACAAGGAAGCAAAATTAGGGGCAGCAATCATTAGCATAATGCCTGCGATTGCGATGACGGTAAGCACTTCAACTAAGGTAAACCCATGACTCTTTTTTAACATAACAGACCTAGAAAGATTATTAGTAAATAGCATGCAACATATCCATGTCGCTCATTCAGTCCGTTAGTCACACATTAAGAGGCGTGTAATATCGCTGTAAAATAATACACACTCCTTAGTAAAAGTGCCTTATCTATAATAATTATAGGTCACAGTTTTACTTTTTATTTTTCACATTGAGGGTAAAAACAACCTGTATTTCATCTCTTACTGTTAATTCGTCATGGAGATAACCGCCTGATGGCGCGCTCTCCATTAACATCGCCGATTTAGCTCGCACAACTGGCACATTGTTACGCTGCTGGTAATTTATTTGGTAGATAGGCCCTAACGTGGCATCAAACGACTTAGCTAGCATTGCCGCTTTTTCTTTAGCTCTTTCAATCGCTAATTGGCGAGCTTGCATAGCAAGGGCGGTGTTATCTTGCATCACAAATCGTATATTATTAACTTGCTGCAATTCTTGGCTTAAAATCAGATCAAGTAATTGACTTAATTTGTCTAGCTCAGTCAGTGATACCGTTAAATTACGCGACGCTTTATAACCCACTAAAACAGGTTTGCCTTTACCTTGCTCTGGATACTGATATTCAGGGTGAGTATAAAGTGTTTGCGCCACAATTTGCTGTTCACTTAAACCAAGTTGCTTCGCAGCCAAACCAATAAACTGTTCAACACGTTTGTCTAATTCTTGTTTTGCCTGCAACCCATCAGAATGGATCACCTCCGCACTCACTTCAATAATCGCCATATCAGGACTCGCTTTGACTTCAGCAAAACCTGTAGTGATAACATGTGGCCCATCGGGCAGTTGCCCTGCAAATAATGAGGAACTGAATAAACAAAGTGAAATAATGATCGCGCGCATGTTTGATACTCCAAAAATTAATATACCGTTTTGTTAACCCATTTTTAAGAAAAAGGGGTTAGCTTTCAATATCAATTTTTTCTAGTTTCATTGGCGGTGAGATAAAACCTTGGTAAGCATCGATATGCAAACCTGACAATAGATCTAATTTAATTTGATTTTCAACTCGCGTGGCTATAGTGAGGATATTTAGCTTAGTTGCAGCCTGACAAACCGCTTCTAAAAACTCGCTATCTCCTTTAATTTCATTCACTTGATTGGTATAGCTGTGGTCAACCTTAACGTAACTAGGTCGCAACTGTTCCAAGTAATTTAGAGACTGAAAATGACGCCCATATTGGTCAATCCCAAAACAGAAACCAGCCCCTTTTATTATGTCTATCAAAGGGGCCACGTCTTCGGCATGAGCAACAAAAACTGTTTCTGGTAACTCTAAAATAACTTTATGCTTCAAAGCCTTATTTTGCTCCAAGAAGCGTCCTAGCCAATCGTGAAAATCACTATCTACACATGAAGTAAGCGTTAAGTTTACCGCTATCGACTCATAGGAAGAAAAGTTTAGCTGCTGAGGCAGTTTTTTCAGTACATATTGGTCAAACAAACACCCTAGTTTAAAGTGCTCTATCGCAGGCATAAACTGACCAGCAAAATAAGTATGATCTTCTTTTACAATGTAAGTAAATAGTTCTGCATGTAATACCTGCTGATCGACCTTGCTCAATACCGGCTGTGCCTTAAAGCAAAACAAATCTTGATGGATAGCTTCTTGTACTAAATGCTTCCAACCCACTCGACCTAAATTATACTGTTCGGTGCACTCAATTAGATGAATAGGCGCACCTCGTTGCGAACGAGCAATTTGCAAGGCATTGTCGGCTCGACTGAGTAACTCCGTCACAGATTCATTCTCGGTTCGCTGAACTAAACCAATATAAGAGATAGATGGCGCGGCATCCATCGGGCTCACAACCAACTCTGACACCGCCCACTGCATACGCTGTGCGATAGCCAGCAACTGATCCTTTTCCTGTCCCGGTAACAAACAAGCAAATTCATTCACCGACAATCGAGCCACTACAAAGCTGTCATCACTGCTTAAAGCCTCAACTAGTGCGCCAGCACATAGACTAACAAGTTGGTTTCTGCCATCTTCTCCTTGCTCTACGTAAACATCATCAAGTACATCTATCGATAATAAAGCCAAACCGCCGCTACCTGATTCGTCTATCCACGCTTTGGCTTGCCCCATAAAGTAAGCTCGATTACCTAATCCTGAAACCTCATCACGAAAAATTTTGTCACGGATCGTTTCAGCTACCTCCGCTTGCTGTTGAAACTGTAAGTTAATCGTAGAGCTCATCTCGTTTAATGCTTTGGCAACCCCTTCCAACTCTTGCACATGGGGAACTGAAATCGGCTCCACTGAGTGATGATGCTGTAAGTCTTCAGCGCCATGGCTAAGATCGTCTAATGGCTTGAGTAAGCGCTTTATTAATGTACACGCCAGTAATACAGAAAAGATATAAATAAGTAGCAGCCAAATAATTAATTCCTTAACTTGTTGCCACAATAAGCCATAAACAGGTAACGGCGATGACTCAAAGGTGAGCTCTAACTCACCAATGGCAGAGTCTGAAACAGGTAAAGATTGCGACAAAACGGGAACATGAAACAGCGCTTTAAACCAAGATGGCGCACTGTCCACTATGTTAGTGTTATCAATAATTAATACAGCTTTACCTTGATTATCAATCAGTTTAGCTCGCGCAATCCCTTGCTGCAGCAACTGCTCATTTAAGATATATTTAGCACCTTGTAACTGAGACTCGAATAAAGCAGGCTGTAGATCATTACTTATTTGCTCCGAAAGTTGTACAAACTGGCGCGACTCATTCCCTAGGGTCTCTCCTTTAATGGCCAAACACCCATAGTAAAAAGCGACGCAAAGTACCAAAGTAAAAATAAAAAACACAGCAAGACTTAATTGTTTATACAGAGTCATGATGATCCTTTAATCAAAGCTAACTAAGGGTAAATTCATACGATTATTTTTCAAACCACCGCGCAATTCATTCCAACTTTTTAATCTCGAAGCCTTGCCCGCTAACTGGCCTCGGCCCTTTTCCTTCATTAGCCACAAATTTTTACCATTGAAGCTATATACGGGTGCCAAATCTTTTCTTTGATTAGCGGGTTTAATATCTGCGTCTAAATTATCCAGAATTAATGGCATGGCAGCAGGCTCAGGATAATAGGCCACCACCATATGAAACTGATTCAAACTGAGTGCTTTAACATAGACCAAACGCAGCTTTTCTTCTGCAACCCCAAGCTCTGTTAAAGTAAAATACTTAGCGATACTAAAGTCTTCACAATCCCCTCCAGCAACCCCCAAAAATTCGACAGGCGTCGCCCAATAGTCCGCTTTCCCCCACAGTTTTATATCGTCAACAAAGTGCAACTGATTAAAAAATGCGTTCACCTCCGCTAACTTTTGCTGTTCGCTACTACTTTGCTGTTCATCTACCAGCGTTCGCCAAGCTTTTACACGCTTTACCGCTCTCTCACTTTGGTAAACCGAAAACACTTTTTTAAGTAATGCCGCTTCGTTAATCTGTGAACTGGCAAGAGCAGAAAAAACCATTGAAGAGATCAACAACGAAGCGTATAAAAAAGGCGTATTTCCCCCTACAAATCTAGAGGTAAATACGCCTTTAAGCCAATCCATACTGTGACTAAATTACTGAATATCGCGTAACTGTTGACGCCAATCTTCTGGTGGAGCAATACGCAATGAAGCGAGTAAACTGCCCATTGAATTAAGGATTCTATAGTTAGCTTCCATTACTTCATAACGCGTGGCAACCAAATCTTTCTTGGCTTCAAATAGCTCTGTTTCTGTGTTGAGAACATCTAGTAATGTGCGTTTACCCAAATTAAACTGCTTGCCGTAAGCATTACGAGTTTGTTCACTAGCAACCACATGCTTTTCTAAAAAGCGCTGCTGTTGCTCTAAGAAACGCTTTGCATCCCAAGATAAACGTGCTCCTTGATGAAGATCGCGCAGTGTTCCTTCACTGATATGTTTTGCTTCGTTTACCTGATATGCCGTCTCATCCACATAGGCTTGATCTTTACCGCCATTAAACAAGTTATAGCGCATACGTACCATGCCTACTAGTTCATCATTACGGCCCAACGTGCCATCGGCGTCTTCTAGAAAGTTGTTCTCAACTTCAATCGCTATTTCTGGGTAGTACTTAGACTTGGCCACTTCGTGTTGTGCATTGGCTGCGTAAATATCTTGGCGAGAAGATTTTAAGCGCGGATGATTATCCATCGCCCGTTGCACGATATTGGCAAATGATTCCGGCACACCTGAAAAATCTGGCTGGGGAACCTCTAAATTCTCTGGATATTCATTAACCAAACGTAAATATTGTGTTTCCGCATCTGACAGATTATTTTCCGCGTTCACTTTGTTAGCATGGGAGCGTGCTAAGCGAGCTTCAATTTGCGATAGATCAGATGTCGAGCCAATACCAGAGTCAGTACGTTTCTTAATATTTTTGTATATCTTTTCATGGATTTCTAAGTTTTGCTCAGCCAGTGATAAAGTTTCACTGTATTTCAATACATTCAAATAGGCTGTAATGGTTTTGAGAGAAATATCTTCCGCATCCGCCAATAACGCATACTGCTCAGCGTTAGCTTCAAAAGCGGTTCGGTCATATTCGGCCCCTGTTGCAAAGCCATTAAACAGAATTTGTCTCAGACTGAAGCCCAACTCTTTACGCGTGTAAGTAGTGGTATCAAAATTATCCCGGTCTGTTCGCTCACGACCAATGCCAGCATTAATATCAATAGTTGGCAAATAACCAGCAAAAGCACCATCATTAGCTTTTTGAAACGCGCCAACACGACTAAGCACTCGATTGATTTCAGGGTTTGATACTAAGGTTTTTGCCACACTACTTTCGAGAGTCTCAGCATAACCGGACGCTGAAATAAAGACTCCCGTAGCCAATACTGTACTGAAAAACATTTTTTTCATCTTAATAAATATCCCATTTAATTATGATTATAATTATCTTTCTCTTAAGGCTGATTGCTTTGCTCTTAAAATAGGCTTGAGTAAATAATCAAGCACACTTTTCTTACCTGTCATCACATCAACACTCGCGAGCATCCCTGGAATAATAGGTAATTTACTGTCGCCAACCCCTATCTTTCCTTGTTCAGTTCTCACGCGAATTAAATAAAAACTATTACCTTCTTCGTCCATGATCGTATCTGCACTAATATGCTCTAACGTTCCAGACAAGCCACCATAAATAGCAAAATCATAAGCCGTTAACTTCACCACGGCGTGAAGACCAGGCCTTAAAAATGCAATGTCTTTGGGTAATATTTTAGCTTCTACTAACAAGTTATCTTCTAATGGAACGATCTCAACTAAATCCATACCAGGCTTAATAACACCGCCCAGCGTATTGATATTAATCGTTTTAACCTTACCTTTAACGGGTGAGATAACATTGGTTCGTGAAACCCGATCCTTCAATCCAACTTGCACTTCACTAAGGGAAGCCATTTTACCTTCAGCTTCATCTAATTGCTCTAAGACTTTACGGCGATATTCTAACGCCATTTCGCGTCGTTTACTGATCGTTTCTTTTATTGATGACTTTATTTTTGGAATACTCAGCTTAGCGCTGTCTAATTCTGATGCTGTACTGTTAAGGTCACGCTCTAATTGAATAATCTCAACTTCAGATACCACGCCCTCTTTTGCTAATGGCCGTGTTAGGTTTATTTCTTTACGTACCAAACCATATGCGCGTTGTAGGTGTTTAATCTTTGAATTGACTTCGACTAACTCTTGCTCTTTTTGCTGAATTTGTTGCGCCATGATCAGCAACTGATTATTCAACCCCGCAATGCCTTGTTTGTAACGCGCCGTTTCTGCCGAAATTTGCATCGGGTGCTGTTGTTCAAACTCATCACTATATTCAAGTTCGACCATATCAATGCTTACTTGCTCCTGCCAAGGAACATTATTGTCTTTTGATACCTTTACACTTGCTTGCTCTGCCTTAAGACGAATAATATCACTGCTTAGAGTGAAAACATTTTGTTCTTGTTCACGATAGTCACTTCGGAATTTAGTATCGTCAATACGCATTAAAGCTTGGCCTTTCTCTACGACGTCGCCTTCTTTAATATAAATTTCACGTAAAATACCGCCTTCTAGGTTTTGCACTACCTGTACTTGCGAAGATGGTATAATTTTTCCCGTCCCAACCGTCACTTCATCTAATTCAGCAAAGTAAGCCCAAACCAACGCAGAAACAAAAAATAAAAACATCACCCAAAGTAACAAACGGGCTCTGAATGCGGTATTTAATAAACTGGCGGAGCTGGTTTCATCAACAAACTCAACATCATGTTTATTTGGCAATTTATTTTGATTGTGTAAATTATCCATTACTTGCCTCCCGCATGGTACGGCCTGCAATGGTGACACGCCCTTCTTTAAGCGCGTTAAGCACAGCTTCTTTTGGCCCATCCGCAACTATTTTGCCGCTGTCCATTACGATTAGACGATCAACAATGTCTAACATGCTGGTTTTATGAGTGATCAAAATGAGCGTTTGATGCTTATCTAAACTGGCTAGCTGTTGTTTTATATGCAGCTCTGAACGATTGTCCATCGCGCTGGTAGGCTCATCCATGACCAAAACATTGGGGTTAAGTAATAAAGAGCGTGCAATAACCACAGATTGACGCTGTCCACCGGATAAAAAACGACCACACTCACCTACCTGACGATCTAAACCATTAGGGTCACGGTCAGTAAATCCCGTCACACCCGCGCGACGAGCGGCTTTTAAAATTAAGTCGTCAGACGTAAATGGCACTCCTAAACATATATTTTCTCTAATCGAGCCAAAATAGAGAGGAGCATCTTGTAACACACAGCCTATGGTGCGGCGTAAGTCTGCCGGATGGATTTGATTTTGCTCAATGCCATCAATATGGATGCCGCCTGCAGTGGGACGGTACAAACCCATTAACAATTTTTGTAACGTGGTTTTACCCGAACCTATTCGGCCAATAATAGCGACCTTTTCACCAGCTCGAATACTCAAGTTAATATCTGAGAGCACATTGTTTTCTTGATCTGGATACTTAAAGCTTACCCCTTGAAACTCGATGTCTCCATTCATTCGAGCACGATGGATATAGCGTTTGCCCTCTTCCGTTTCATCTGGCATCGCCATAATATTTTCTAAAATAGCTAACCCTGACTTTGTTTGGGTATAGCGGGTGAGCAATAAAGACAGCTGACTTAAAGGCCCCAAAGCACGACCACTCAGCATGACTGCTGCGATCATTCCACCCATGCTAAGCTCACCATCTTTAATCAGGTACACCCCGTATACAATCAAACACACACTGAGCATTTGTTGTAAAAAAGAGGAGAGACTGGAAACAGAATTACTTAATTTACGAGTTTTGATGCTCCAGTTCGACATATGAGCAACTGCTTCTTCCCAGCGGTGTTGGTATAACCCTTCTGCTCCCGTCACCTTAATCCCTTCAATGCCATTAAGGCCTTCGACTAAGTTGGCATATTTCTGCGCGGCCAAGCGAGAGCCTTCGTCAATGCTACGTCGCAACGGCAACTGAATAGCAAAACTATAGGCGAGCAAAATGAACAAGCAGGCTGCAGGAATGAATACCATCGGGCCAGCAACTAACCAGATCACTGTTAATGTTAATAACGCAAAAGGCACATCAACTAGCGCAGCAACCGTAGCACTGGTAAAAAAATCGCGTACCGATTCAAACTCTTGTAAGTGACGAGCAAAAGCCCCTGTGGAAGCGGGTCGGGCCTCTAAGCGCATCCCCATTACCTTGGAAAAAATCTTAGAAGACAATAAAATATCTGATTTTTTCCCAGCAACATCGATAAAATAACTGCGCATTTGCCGCATGATAAAATCAAACACAAACACAATCGACACACCGATAGCTAACACCCACAAAGAGTCAAATGCCAAGTTAGGCACAATGCGATCGTAAACGTTCATTACGAATAAGGGGCTGACCACAGCAAAAATATTAATCAGCAAAGAAGCGATTAATACATCTCGATAAATAGGTAAAGATCCTCGAATGGTACTCCAAAACCAGTGACCATGACCGGTTTCAATTAGCTTAGGCGTTCGCTTATCAAAACGATGTTGTGGTTTTACAAAAATAACTTGGTTTTGATATAGGGCTTTAAGTTCAGCTAATTCAATCTCGGTTTCACCTTCCCCGGCGAGTGGGAAAATCACTTTAGCAGTGCTGTTCTCTTTATCGAGCGACAACAACACACAAGCTTGGTTCTCATCCAACACTAAAATACAGGGAAGTAATAACGCTGAAATATCTTTCAATGCCATCGCGCTGATCCGCGAGTTCAAGCCTCCTTTTTCAGCAGCCCGACTCACTAAACGCAGTGACAATTTACCATCTATCATAGGAAGACCTGCGGTTAGCACATCCCCAGAATGCGGCTCACCATAATGCTTGGTTAGAAAAACCAAACATTCTAATAATGGATCAACAAGTGGATCATTGACTGGTTTATCACCTTGGTTTGGCACGTAGTTTTTGCATCCTTTGCTTGGTAAACAAAACCACCATGCCTTTTTAACAAAGCATGATGGCTAATTCAGTGAAGAAAATAGCAAACAATTAATCGATGATTAACTTACCATCTTGAATTAATTTTTGAATAAATTCACTGCCGGTATCAATACCTGCTCCAGCATCACTGTAACTTACGCCCTCAAGAGTAATGGTCATGGTATCTGTTGAAGCGCCTTTTCCATCTGCATCAACAACAATATCAATTCCACCGTTAGCGTTTTCATATACCGTTAAGTAATCATCTATGGTGCTTGGTAATTCACCTTGTAGTAAATCGCTTAAGTGAAGTTTATCGCTATTAATATCAAAGTCGATAATCGTGTCTTTAACCCCAGTATCTTGCTTAGTATTGTCTGCTTCTTTTACGATGTCTTCAGCAAAGAAACGGAAAGTATCACTTCCTTCCCCGCCAATTAAGATATCATTACCTGAGTTACCGGCAATATCATCATCACCCTCACCGCCTTTGATAAGATCATTGCCTGAGCCACCACGAAGCACATCGTAACCCAAACCACCATCGATCATATCGTTACCGTCATTACCATAAATATAGTCGTAATGAGAAATAGGACGCTCAAGTGCATCTTGTGTCACGCTTGGATCATCAACGCCTTGACTACCACCGTAGATAACATCATCACCTGCACCGCCATCAGCTATATCCACAATAGAACTAGAAACAGAACTAGTATGATATGCATCTAACTCAGCTTGATCTTTTAACGCTTCTTGATCAAGGAAAGCCTTAGTTGAAGCAGCATCAAGCTCTCGGAATCCATCGCCCAAATAGATGGTATCTGAACCAATCGATCCCTTAACGTAATCATTACCACCAGATGAATCTATCAACTGTTCCTCTTGCGTCGCAATTAATCGTTCGTCACGCGCACCAATGTTTACCCAAACTCGCTGACCATTTTCGGTTTTATAACCATTATAGCCACCTAATTGGAGCTGGAACTCTTTTGAACCACTATCAGTCCCTGTCACAGTGGTGATCTGATCATTACCACTTTCGCCAGTCAAGGTTGAACCAGTAAAATCTCTCTGAGTAACGTTCACCGTGACCACAGCAGTATCAACTTCACCACGACTGTTGGTGACATAATATTCTATTTGCGCGGTTTCTTGATCTTTGCCTGGCACATAAACTAATTCACCATTAACAATATAAGCCTCGCCGCTACCACTAATGACTTTAATACCTGTAATGGTTATTTCGGTGTTGGCATCATTAGGATTTGAATCAGCAGGATTGACATCATTATTTAAAATATCAATGTACACAGGCTGACCAACAAAGGTACTAGCAGAATCATCGATGGCATCAAGCATTGGGTCGGTTACACCATTGATAGTGATGTTAAGAACCGCAGAAGATAGATCACCATTATCGTCGGTGATGGTATAAGTAAAGCTATCTAATAATGTTTTACCTTCATTCAACGCTTGGACTTGTGCGTTTTTATTATTCAAGATGTATACATAGCTACCATCCGTATTCAGTACTAGGCTACCAAAGCTGCCGGCAATTGTTTGACTTGTTCCACCGCTAACATTGCCGTTTTGCGTCCCCGCAACAACACCGATAACGGGGTTTGTAACATCTTTACCGAACATATCATTAACTAACACGTTGCCGTTAATCATTGCACTAGGGTCATTATCAGGTTGGCTAACCGCCTCATTGACCTGATCAGCATCAACATTAGCTACAGGAGTAGTATCAATCACTGGGAATTTAACACTGATATCAAAATCAGAACTCACTTTATCACCATCATTATCGACAATATTAACGATGATGCTGTCAGCAAAAGTGTCTGAATTGGCAGGTTTGTCACCCATAGTCACTACATAAGAGTACTCACCTGTCGCAAAGTCAAATACTAACTCCCCGCCATTTTGCGTATCAATTTTAACTTTAAGATCAGTGCCACTCGGTCTATTGACAACTTTACCATCAACCTCTATTGACTCAATAAAGCCACCATCAGCGCCATAATTAATACCCGTTGATATGTTACCTAAAACCTTAGTATCGACATCTCCATTGACGACAGCTTTAACCGAATCTAATAATACTGTCATCAAGCCATTTGCCGTGGTCACAATTTGGGTTGGCTCACTACCGTCAGGTTTAGAGGGATGCGAAACTATATCAAGATATTGTGATGGTACATTAGATCCGATACCAACTGCCTCAGCTTCAATGCCTTGCTCATTAACAAAAGCTTCCCAAGTTGGCTGGTAGCTAGTGATTTCACTCCTATCAGTATTAGAGCCGGGCTCCCCATCAGATAAAAAGTAAACCTTAGTTAAATCAGCAGCGCTTCCATCAGCCTTAGTTGGCGGATTAAAGCCGTCTACAAGTGCCCTAAGAGCATCATCGTAATCTGTTCCACCACTCGCATTTAATTGGGCGAGAAATGATTTTGCCTCAGCAAGGGTTAACCAACCCGATTCTTTGTCTACTGATGATTGGAAAGACACTATCTTAATATTGACATCACCGAGGTTGCTATAAGCATCGATAAGCTTAGACAAGCTTTGTTTTGCAATTTCAAGACGACTTGTGCCACCCCAATTGGCATCGCCAGACCTGTCACCTTCCATATCCCAACCCATAGATCCGGAAACATCAAGAACAAATATGAGGTTTGTGGTTTGTTGGGTAAAGTCGATAGGATCTGGCGATACAATATTCGCCGTTGGGATATCGTCAACAATATCCACATTAAGTTTCAGGTTAGTAGCCACACCATTATGACCTGAAACAGTGATATCAAATGAATTAGCGTTATCAGCCGTGTTGGTGCCATTGCCAGCTTGATGAGCAAAGGTATCATTTAACTGGTATTGGTACTGACCTGCATTAGCCCCCGTGGTCTCAACCGTTAACACACCTTGCGCTGTGGTTACTGTAATAATGCCCGTATTTGCATCTAATACACCGCCTGCAATATTGCTGATGGATAAGCTCGCATCACTACCCAATAAGTTGCCTGTCACAATGTGGCCAATGCCAGGGTTACTGCCATCCACCAATCCAGCTTCATTTACCACCACATCAATTGGATTTAATACAGCGGCATCATCATTTAAAATCGTTGTTTCAACGCTACCGCTAACCGAGCCTAAAGAAGTGGATTCAAGGGAAACGTTGAAATTCTCATTTGATTCATACACTGTATCTTCAACTGTATTAGCGCTTAGATTAGCAACCACTGAATTTGGCGCTAATGGACCTGTTAAGGTCACAACATATACGCCCTTAGCAGCATCGAATGTGATCCCTTGTAGGCCAGTAAAGTCTTCAGGGTTTAGTGCCGTACCCTCAGTCACTTTTAACTCGAGAGTCACATCAATCCCATCTGCAACGCCTTTATTTCCAATACGAATTTGATATCCCGCGACCTCTCCTTCATTAACGGCATTGCTAGCTGAACCATCGATTGCAGTTAACGTAAACGTAGGTAAGTCGTTATCCACAATGCTTGTGATCACTTGGTTGTTATTGCTATCCGCTGCAATGGCTTCAAATACGCCGCCATCATTGATGTTGCCTAAGGTAATAGTGAAGTCTTCACTGCCTTCGGCGAGCACATCGTCCAGTGTCGTAATATCAAACTTAACGCTGGTCTCACCCGCAGGGATGGTCACTTGCGCCACTTTGGT
>NZ_JAIBHJ010000024.1:40257-63173 GCF_021278025.1 Motilimonas sp. E26 | reverse complement strand
CTCAGAAGTGAAACGCAGCAGCGCCGATGGTAGTGTGGGGTTTCCCCATGTGAGAGTAGGACACCGCCAAGCGCCAATTTAAAAGCCATCCTGAAGGATGGCTTTTTTCGTCTGAAGACGAATAAACCGTTTTTGTCTGGTGACAATAGCGCTGTGGTCCCACCTGATTCCATGCCGAACTCAGAAGTGAAACGCAGCAGCGCCGATGGTAGTGTGGGGTTTCCCCATGTGAGAGTAGGACATCACCAGACACCAATAAAAAAGGCTGCCCGTGGGCAGCCTTTTCTCGTTCTAGCGCTGGGTTTTAGTCTTCACTGCTTGTCGTATAAGGTAATGGTGCTATGTAGAGTGTTGACTCCGGCTGCTCTTTTATACGGAATTGGCTGTTATTGACATCGCTATCTTTTGGTAACACGGCCAATAGTTCAATATGAAGATCGCCATATTGGCATCCTGAAATGACTTGGCCTACTCGTTTCCAATTGTCGCCCAACTTTAATTCTATAGTATCACCCGTGTTAGGTTTATCGTTTGCTCGCCCAGTTAAGATGAACATCGCTCGTTTGTTCGCACCTCGATATTTGGCCCGTGCAATAGTTTCCTGACCAATATAGCAGCCTTTAGTGAAACAAATCCCATCTAATTCATCTAAATTTAGTGCTTGCGGGATGAACTCTCCACTGGTTTTTTCTTCGATAAAACCAACACCAGAAGCAATATTTAACGCATTCCAAATACCATCAGTAAATAATTCTGCGCGCTCTGTTAATTCATCAAGCACTGTTTCAGCGACTTCATTTTTTAAAATAACTAAATAGCGCAATGAAGGATAAGGTTGCTTGATAAGAGCCCCATCTGGTAGAAGTCGGCTTTTATCATGTGCTGCTGCGGCATCTATATGCTGTGCTATATATTGGCCAGACTTTGAACCTAATAAGCCGAGCATTTGATACTCAGATTCAATTTCTATTTCAACCTTGGAAAACACTGCGAATTTCTTAAGTGAAGGCAACTGAATGGCAGATACAGATTTAGGCTGAGTGAGTAAAATCCTATCTTCAAGCACTATTAGCCGAAATACACTGATGGTTTTGCCCTGGGCGTTGCATTGAGCAGCCATGGTTTGTTGGCCTGGCTCTAATTTACTAACGTCACAAGTGAGCTGCCCTTGTAAGAAGTTGACTCTGTCTTCACCTTTAATTGAAATTAAATCCCAGCTGTCTAATTTACATAATGCCAGCTCAGGTAATAGAGAAATATTTTCAAGACTGTTTAAATCACGCATGGCTTTTCCTTTCAGGCGTTTTAATTTCTAGCTTCATGTTATAGTTCACAAGGGGCTTTGTCAGTAGTTGTCATGATGATTTTAACCCTTTAACATGGGATATATCTTCTAGTGAGTCCCATTACTTCCAACTGAGGCATTAAATGAATTCAACAAAAGAAAAATCTAGGCTATTGTGGGCCTGTCGTCGTGGTATGTTAGAGCTAGATGTTTTACTCAGGCCTTTTGTCGAAGAAGCCTACGATGATTTAGATGACGAAAAAAAAGTAAATTTTAAGCGCCTGCTTACTTGTGATGATCCCGATCTGTTTGCTTGGTTTATGGGTCATCAAGCCTGTAATGACCCGCAATTAGCAGAGATAGTTCGTGTTGTCCTTAACCGCGTTAAAGTATAACGAAGCAATTAGTGTTTCTAACATTGCCAGATATTTAACGCTACTACCGTTTCTTGCCATGGCTGCTGTGTGTTTGTTAAGTGGCTTGGTTACAACTAATTTCATTATTGCAGGCCTGTGTATCTTAGGTGGAGCCATCTCCTTCTTTACCCCTTCTCAATCAAGTTTTAGATTGTTTTTTGACGACAATGGTCAGGTTATTATTGAGAGCAAGAACAAAGTCAGTGAAGGAGTAATGGTTAAAGGAAGTCAGGTTTGGCCGTTTTTAATCATCATTAAAACCCAACTTAGCGCTGGCGGGACAACAAGGTTTTGGATCTACTCCGATTCAATTAGTGACAGCGGTTTTCGCCGATTAGCTAGAGTTCTATTACTTAATCAATTTGCAACTTAGGGGCTGGATAGTTCAGCCCCAAATTAGTATTAGGGTTTAGGAGTTAAAATCGTTGGGCCTGAATTATCTAACTGTTTGGGGTAATCTAAATTAAAGTGTAAACCTCGACTTTCCTTTCGCTCCATTGCACAGCGGATAATAAGCTCTGCTACTTGAACTAAATTACGAAGCTCTAATAAGTTGTTACTTACCCTAAAGTTAGAATAATACTCATCAATTTCTTGTTGTAGTAGTTGCACTCTTCGTAGTGCACGCTCAAGGCGTTTGTTAGTACGGACAATTCCCACGTAATCCCACATGAATAAACGCAGTTCATGCCAGTTATGTTGGATCACCACTTCTTCATCTGAATTTGATACTTTACTCTCATCCCAAGCGGGAACTTGAGGGATTTTTCGTTTATGGGGCAGTTTATTGATCATATCTTTTGCTGCTGCATGAGCAAAAACAATGCATTCTAGTAATGAATTAGACGCCATGCGGTTTGCGCCATGTAAGCCTGTGTATGACACTTCACCGATAGCATAAAGGCCAGCAAGGTCCGTTTGACCATGCATATCTGTCATTACCCCTCCACAAGTATAGTGAGCAGCAGGAACGATAGGGATTGGCTGTGTGGCCATATCAATACCTAATTGAAAGCATTTCTCATAAATAGTAGGAAAGTGCTTCATGATGAAGTCTTTTGGCTTGTGGCTAATATCGAGATACATACAATCAGCCCCTAAACGTTTCATTTCATGGTCAATGGCGCGTGCGACAATATCCCGCGGTGCTAGCTCGGCACGCTCATCACGCTCTAACATAAACCGACTCCCATCGGGTCTACGCAAATATGCGCCTTCACCACGTAGCGCCTCAGTTAATAGGAAGTTTCTCGCTTCAGGGTGGTATAAACACGTTGGGTGGAATTGATTGAATTCCATATTAGCTACGCGACAACCCGCGCGCCAAGCCATCGCAATACCGTCGCCACTTGATACATCTGGGTTACTAGTATATTGATAAACCTTACTGGCACCACCCGTTGCTAACGCAACAAAATTTGCTTTTATCACTTCGACTTGTTCGATATCGCGGTTCCACACATAAGCGCCAACGATATGATTGCCTGCAAGGCCAAGTTTACGAGTAGTAATTAAATCAACCGCGTTAAACCGCTCCATGATGGTGATTCGAGGGTGCTGCTTGACGGCTTCGATTAAAGTCGTTTGTACGGCTTTACCCGTTGCATCGGCAGTATGTAGGATACGTCGGTGGCTATGGCCCCCCTCACGGGTTAGGTGATACTTGACTTCGTCATCGTTATTGATTGTTTCTTCACGATCAAATGGCACCCCTTCATGAATGAGCCATTCCATGCAGTCTTTTGCCGTGCTAGCGGTAAAACGAACAGTTTCCTCATCACAAATACCTGCTCCTGCTACTAAGGTATCAGCTACGTGAGATTCAATACTGTCTGATTCATCGAATACCGCCGCGATGCCGCCTTGAGCGTACATGGTTGAGCCTTCAGAAAGCGGGCCCTTGCTTAATACTCTCACATCGGCATGCTGAGCTAATTTCAGAGCTAATGATAAGCCAGCGGCTCCGCTGCCAATGATCAATACATCAGAAAGGTATTCAACGTTATGTTTCATAGGGTACTATTGCCATTAAAAGTAAAGACTATACCGTATGTTACTCGTTCTTTCGTTAATATGCATTTTTGACAGCTAGGCAGAATAAATTATTTTTTAAGTTTTATGAACTTTCCTTAATTTAGCGAGTCTACTTCTATGCAATAACATTCGAGCAAGTCGATTTTTGTTTAATTTTGGAGGCCGACGTCTCGAATGGGCGCGCAAGAAACAGATCAACAATTGGTTGAACGTGTTCAACAGGGTGACAAAAATGCCTACAATTTTTTGGTGATTAAATATCAAAATAAAGTAGCTAATTTGGTTTCTCGGTATGTGAACAACCCTGGTGATGTACCGGATGTAACGCAAGACGCTTTCATAAAAGCGTATAAATCACTTGCTACCTTTCGAGGAGAAAGTGCATTTTACACTTGGTTATATCGAATAGCTGTAAATACAGCGAAGAATTATTTGGTTGCACAAGGTCGACGACCACCTGCAACCGACCTAGATGTGATGGATGCCGAAGTTTTCGATGGTAATGAAGCTTTAAGGGAATCTTCTTCACCAGAAGCTGTCACACTAAGTAATGAAATTAAAAGTGTTGTATTTAGTACGATAGAAAATTTACCTGAAGATTTACGCACCGCAATAACATTGCGTGAGTTAGAAGGCATGAGCTACGAAGAAATTGCTGACATAATGGACTGCCCAGTAGGGACCGTTCGTTCAAGGATTTTCAGGGCTCGTGAAGCTATCGATAAAAAGATCCAACCGCTATTACAGCGATAATGGGGAAATAGAATGCCGAATAATGAAAAACTGTCTGCTTTTATTGATAGCGAGTTAGCAGAAGAAAGCTTCTTGTCTGAATTAGTAGAAAGTGAGCAGATGGTCGATCAGTTTTCACGATACCACTTAATTGGTGACGTGATGCGCGGAGATGCGCCTGCGGGTATGAATATCGATATTTCATCCGCGGTGATGTCAGCATTAGATGATGAACCTACTATTATGGCGCCGATAGTTAAAGATAAGGCGGAAGTTAAGCGTTCTTCTGTCAATAACGTCGTTCCTCTGTTTAAGAAAGTAGGTCAATACGCGATTGCCGCTTCCGTTGCCGCATCGGTAGTTATTGGCGTGCAAGTGAACACCGCGCAGCAAGATAGTTTGACGCCAGCGCCGGTATTAGATACTGTTCCTTTTGTTGGAGTGGCGGAGCCTGTTAGCCTTCAAGCGCAGCCAGTGAACTCTGATAAACTTTCCGAACAACAAGATCTCGAGCAGCGTCGTAAAATAAATGCATTTCTACAGGACCACAGATTGCAACAGCGCATGTTGCAACAGCAGTAGTTTTATCTCTCTAACACTAACCAAATTTTTGGTTAGTGTTCTCCTTTTTCTATCCTTTCAAGTTAACGCCGCTACAAATGAAAACGAAGTCGATCGACAGTCGACTGACTATTTCCTCAAGCAAATGCGTCAATCTTATTCAACGCTAAATTATGATCTCTCATTTATTCAGGTATATGAAGGTATTATTGAACCCAAGCGTTTAAGCCACGGGGTACTCGATGGAGTGGAAATTTCATATCTGAGTTATTTGAATGGGCCTCCAACAGAGTATGTACAGCGAGGAAAGAATGTTAGTTTCTTCGAGCCCGATATTGAGCCCTACACCTTGGAAACTAAATTACTACAAGGCACTGTATTTCAAATTGTTAACCAAGAGCTAACCAAACTGCAGAAAAGTTATGATTTTGTTCAAGCTGGAAAAAGTCGTGTCGCAGGTCGCCCTGCGCAAGTTATTCGGATGTCTCCAAAAGACGCAGATCGATATGGCTACTTACTTTGGTTAGATAGACACACTAGTTTACCACTACGGATTGATACGCTAGATCAACACGGCCAGCTCGTTGAACAAATGATGACAATTTCATTGCGCTTATATAGCGAAGCAACGCCATGGATTGCTGAACTTGCGGTTGTTGATTTACCTGCTGTTGTTAAGATCAATCCAACTACAAGTAAGCGAGCGAATCAGTGGCGTTTAGACTGGACGCCAAAAGGATTCGAGCTGATTTCAAATGATCGCCATAGCTTGCCACTAACAGGTGATACGGTAGATTACTTTATGCTGTCAGATGGAATGTCAGTTATCTCAGTGTATATAGAGCCTGATGTGAGCAACCCTAAAAGCCCCGAGCCAGTAGCAAGAAAGGGGGCCACTAATCTAATAACGATTAATCACGCCGGAAAGCGGATCACAGTCGTCGGTGATATTCCTGCTGAAACAGGGCTACGAATTGCCCGTTCGGTTGCTCCTGAATTAACTCTCCAGACTAAAGAGAACCCTAATGGCCATTGAGCAAGGTGAAATTATTGCGGTCGAGTCAGATCGTGTGTGGGTAAAATGTCAAACCCAGAGTGCCTGTACTAGCTGCAGCGCTAAATCAAGTTGTGGTACCAGTGTGCTCGCTAAGGCTTTTCCGGTGCGAACCCAAGAATTAGTGATTAAAACGTCAGAGCCGTTTCAGGTCGGTCAAACCGTAGCACTTACTGTTGCTGACAAAGCGTTACTTACGGCTGCGTTTCAAGTTTATTTGTTACCCTTGCTTGGTTTAATGCTAGGCGCAGCTATTGCCCCCTTGCTTGCTCCAATATCATACCAAGAGCTGAGCTCTATCGGTGGCGGCTTGCTAGGGCTAAGCTTAGGTTTAGTTTTTGCAAAGCGCGGCCATCAAAAAAACCAATATCATCCATTAGATGATATTCAAATTAACCACAAATAAACCGCCAAGCGATTAAACCGCGAGAAATTCTCCCAGTTAACGATTACTTTCCAAAGTGGACGCCTCCTTAGTGAAATTTTACGTCGTTAACTGCACGCATTAAAAAATGCGATAGTTTGCGTTACCTTTATGCAAAAGATAGCGACTTGGTCGCAAATTGGTTAGAATTCGCTCCTTATTTCTTTGTCCCTTAGTATTAACGCCGAGTATTCATGAAGCACATTCGAAATTTTTCAATCATTGCACATATTGACCACGGTAAATCCACCTTGTCTGATCGCTTGATCCAAGTGTGTGGTGGCCTAACTGCACGCGAAATGCAGGCGCAAGTTCTAGACTCAATGGATCTAGAAAAAGAACGTGGTATTACCATTAAAGCCCAAAGCGTAACCTTAGATTATAAGGCGCAAGATGGCGAAACTTATCAGCTGAACTTCATCGATACACCGGGACACGTAGATTTCTCTTATGAAGTATCGCGTTCACTTGCCGCTTGTGAAGGCGCATTATTGGTTGTGGATGCAGGCCAAGGCGTTGAAGCACAAACGTTAGCAAACTGTTACACAGCCATTGAAATGGATCTAGAAGTCGTGCCGATTTTAAATAAAATCGACTTACCTGCTGCGGATCCTGAGCGTGTTGCAGAAGAAATTGAAGATATTGTTGGCATAGATGCGACCGAGGCAACACGCTGCTCGGCTAAAACCGGTGTGGGTGTTGACTTAGTGCTGGAAAATATTGTTAAGTCAATTCCAGCACCAGAAGGCGATCCTGAAGCTCCTTTACAGGCACTAATTATTGACTCCTGGTTTGATAACTACTTAGGTGTGGTGTCGTTGGTGCGTATTAAAAATGGCGTGCTGAGAAAGAATGATAAAATTCGTGTCATGAGCACCGGCCAAGAATGGGGCGTTGACCGTATCGGTATTTTTACGCCTAAGCGCATTGATAACCAAGCCTTAAGTGCAGGTGAAGTAGGCTGGGTGGTTTGTGGTATTAAAGATATCTTAGGTGCACCAGTAGGTGATACGTTAACAACGGCTAAATATGGCGCGGAAAAAGCCTTGCCTGGCTTTAAGAAAGTGAAGCCTCAGGTTTATGCTGGTCTATTCCCAGTGAGCTCTGACGACTACGAATCATTTCGTGATGCGTTGGGTAAGCTAAGCCTTAACGACGCCTCTTTGTTTTACGAGCCAGAAAATTCAACCGCATTAGGCTTTGGCTTTCGTTGTGGTTTCCTTGGCATGTTGCACATGGAAATTATCCAAGAGCGACTTGAGCGCGAATATGATCTTGATCTGATCACAACGGCACCCACAGTTGTGTACGAAGTGGTAATGAATGACAATAGTGTTATTTATGTTGATAGCCCAGCTAAACTGCCTGCGACCAATGATATTAAAGAGATTCGTGAGCCCATTGCTCGTTGTAATATTCTGGTGCCACAAGAGTACCTAGGCAACGTCATTACTTTGTGCATTGAAAAGCGTGGCACTCAAATCGACATGACTTATCATGGTAAGCAAGTTGCGTTAGTGTACGACATTCCAATGGCAGAAGTGGTGTTGGATTTCTTTGATAAATTGAAGTCCACCAGCCGTGGTTACGCTTCGCTAGATTACAATTTTGTCCGCTTTGAAGCGTCAAATATGGTCCGAGTTGATGTCTTGATCAACGGTGATAAAGTGGATGCACTGGCGCTGATTACTCACAAAGAGCATTCAGAAACCCGCGGCCGACAGTTAGTTGAAGCGATGAAAGATCTGATCCCGCGTCAGATGTTTAACATTGCTATCCAAGCTGCTATCGGCTCGCATATTATTGCTCGTTCAACCGTGAAACAAATGCGTAAAAACGTAATTGCGAAATGTTATGGCGGTGATGTTAGTCGTAAGAAAAAACTGCTTAAAAAGCAAAAAGAAGGTAAGAAGCGTATGAAGCAAGTGGGTAATGTTGAAGTGCCACAAGAAGCTTTCCTTGCCGTTCTTCATATAGGAAAGGATAAGTAATGGCGAATACGTTCTCTTTAATTCTGGTTATTGCCACCATCGTCACCGGTATTATCTGGTGCTTGGATAAGTTTCTTTGGGCGCCGAAACGTGCTGCAGAAGTTGAAGCGGTGAAAGCCAAATCTAATGTGCATTTAGATGATGAAGTGATTGCTAGCATTGCACCTCAGCCGGTCTGGGTTGAGCAAGTGGTTTCAGTGTTTCCAGTGATAGCTTTAGTGATGGTACTGCGCTCGTTTATTTATGAGCCTTTTCAAATTCCATCGGGCTCAATGATGCCGACTTTGCTGGTGGGAGATTTCATTCTAGTTGAGAAATTCTCATACGGTATCAAAGACCCGGTTTTTCGCTCTAAGATAATTGAAACAGGCCAACCTCAGCGCGGTGATGTTGCCGTTTTTAAATACCCGCAAAACCCAAGCATTGATTATATTAAGCGCATTATTGGCTTACCGGGCGATCGCATTGTGTATCAAAATAAACAGCTTTATGTTCAAGCTGCTTGTGCTGATGGTCCGTGTGGTGCATTAACTAAAATTGCCATGGAATACCAAAGTGAAGGTGAGTTCATGGATGGCCCAGTTGCGATTAAAGAATACAGTGAAGCGCTAACGGATGAGCTGACACATCATGTATTAATTAACCCGCGTCGGCCTGAGCGAGTAGGCTCTTACTACCAACAACCGGGCACTCAACCCGTTGAGTGGATCGTGCCTGAAGGGCAATACTTTGCTATGGGCGATAACCGTGATGATAGTAGAGACAGCCGCTTCTGGGGCTTTGTGCCTGAGGCAAACTTAGTTGGTAAAGCCGTTGCCATTTGGATTAGTTTTGAATTTGGTCGTGATAGCAGTGGCATGCTACCTACTTGGGTGCCGACAAATGTTCGCTTTAACCGAATAGGTGGGATTGAATGAATTTAGATAGACAACGCCTGGCAAGACGTCTTGGTTATGAGTTTAATGATACTAAGCTGTTTTTACAGGCGCTGACTCATCGCAGCGCGAGTGGTAAACACAATGAGCGTCTGGAATTTTTGGGTGACTCCATCTTAAGTTATGTCATTTCGACTGAACTATATACTCGCTTTCCTGATATTAACGAAGGTGACATGAGTCGCATGCGCGCCACTTTAGTAAAGGGTAATACCTTAGCGGAATTTGGCCGTGAGTTTGAGCTTAAAGATTGCTTGATTCTGGGCCCTGGAGAGCTGAAAAGTGGCGGTTTTCGCCGTGATTCTATTCTGGCCGACACGATTGAAGCATTAATTGGGGCGATTTACCTTGATTCGAATATCGAGACCGTTAATCGCTTGGTATTAAGTTGGTATCAATCTCGCCTTGATAATATTAAACCTGGCGCAGGGCAAAAAGATGCTAAAACCAACTTGCAAGAATACTTGCAAGCTCACAAACGTGATTTACCTGAATATAAAGTGATTAATATTAAAGGCGAAGCACACAATCAAGAATTCACCGTGGAATGCATCATTGCAGGATTGTCTGAGCCAGCCTATGGTAAAGGCACCAGCCGTCGAAAAGCAGAACAAGCGGCGGCAAAAAGCGCACTGGAGTTACTGGCATGAGTGAAGAACCAAAATTAGATACCCGTTGTGGTTTAGTGGCGATTGTTGGTCGTCCAAATGTGGGTAAATCCACCATACTGAACAGCCTGCTCGGGCAGAAGGTCAGTATCACTTCACGTAAGCCACAAACCACTCGCCACCGAATTCTTGGTATTGATACTCATGGTATTTACCAAACGGTTTACGTGGATACGCCTGGCCTGCATATCGAAGAAAAGCGTGCCATTAACCGTTTAATGAACAAGGCGGCGTCAAGCTCGTTAGCAGATGTTGAATTGGTCATTTTTGTTGTCGAAGGCACCCATTGGACCGCTGATGATGAAATGGTGTTATCTAAATTAGAAAGCACTAAGGCACCAGTGATTTTAGCCGTCAACAAAGTGGATAATGTAAAAGACAAAGAAGAGTTAATGGAACACTTAAAACACGTATCTACCTTACGTGACTTTAAAGCCATTTTACCTATGTCGGCTAAGTTGAACAAAAATGTTGAACAGATTGCTCAGTTTGCGCGAGATGCACTGCCTGAAAACGTACATTTTTTCCCTGATGACTACATCACCGATCGTTCAAGTCGCTTTATGGCCTCTGAAATCGTGCGTGAAAAGCTCATGCGTTTCACCGGTGACGAACTACCTTATTCGACAACTGTAGAAATCGAGCAGTTCAAGCAGCAAGAAAACGGCACCTTACAAATCAATGCCTTGATCTTAGTTGAACGCACGACGCAAAAACGCATGGTGATCGGCAAAAAAGGTGAGAAGTTAAAAGTCATTGGCCGTGAAGCTCGTATTGATATGGAAAACCTATTTGAAAGTAAGGTGTTCCTTGAATTATGGGTCAAGGTTAAATCCGGCTGGGCTGATGATGAGCGCGCCTTGCGCAGTTTAGGTTACTCTGAAGAGTAATGCTTGGCTAAGGGTGAACTAAGATGCAAGATGCTTTTGTTTTGCATATTCGCCCTTATCGCGAATCCAGCCAGCTAGTTGAAATTTACTCGCGCCAAGAAGGGCGAGTGTCCATTTTAGTTCGTGGTAGTCGCAGTAAACGCTCCAACCTTAAAGGGATCCTTCAGCCCTTTACCTTGCTTAATATTGCTTGGGGCGGAAAAGGTCAGCTTAAATTTCTACGCAGCGTTGAAGCGCAAACCCATGCATTGCCTTTACCGGGAGATAAGCTCTACCTTGGGCTATATTTGAATGAATTACTCTATCGCCTGTTAGAGCACCTCACACCATATCCTGAACTGTTTCAATTTTATCAAGATACCTTACTTGCCCTTGCTAAGGGCCAAGCTTATGAGCCGATATTACGCGTGTTTGAGCTTGAGCTGCTAACAGCTTTAGGCTACGCCATTGATTTTGAATTTGATGCTCAGTCACAGCAACCGATAGCACAGGAATGTTTTTATCGGCTGGTGGCAGAACAAGGCTTTGTGCTGACTGAGCAAGGTGATAAAGACGCTTTTTGGGGCGGCCACATTCAAGCGTTAGCGCAACGAGATTTTTCAACGCCGGCGCAAGCGCAAACGGCTAAACGTTTTTGTCGACTCCTAATCAATGAACGTTTAGGCAATAAACCGCTGATCAGCAGACAATTATTTATACAGCAAAAGCGTAAGGTATAAGGTAAGGAGTTAGGAAAGTATATGGCTATCATTGGAATGGGCACTGATATTGTCGATATTCGCCGTTTAGAAAAAGTACTCGCCCGCACTGGTGAAGCTTTTGCTCGGCGCATTCTTGCACCCAATGAATGGTTGCAGTTTCAACAACATAAGCAACAAGCCCGTTTTTTAGCGAAGCGCTTTGCGGCAAAAGAAGCTGGCGCGAAAGCGTTAGGTACAGGGATTGCGCAGGGGGTCACTTTTACAGACTTTATTGTCAGCAATAATGAGGCTGGTAAACCGTTGTTAACCTTATCAGGTAAGGCGCTTGAATTGTCGGTGCAGCAAGGTGTTTCACATATTCATATTAGTATTTCCGATGAAAAGCATTATGCAGTTGTGACGGTAATTTTTGAGTCGTAAGTTAACCTCCTAACGCTAGGATGGCAAAAAATATGGTTATACAGATTGATTTTACTTCGCCGGAAGCTCTTTTGCTTTAGGCCATTGCAAACACCTCCAGCAAGTATGTAGCAACTCAATTAAAAGATATCTGGCGCTGTGTTTAATTTGGCAAATATACTCTGGCTGCTTCTTTTACTTTTTTCATCTCATCGATTAATTCAAGTAGCTCGGGCTCTAGCTCTAAAGTGCTTTGGCCTTTTTTCAATTCTATTTCTATCAATGAGGCGAGTTTTTGTAAGTCCGGCACTCCGCTATAGCTACAGCCGCCATGGAATTTGTGGATCACTGCATCTAATTCAAGATCGGTTATTTCTTGATTAATGGCTTGGTCAATACTGCGCTCAACTTCGCTGAAGCTTTCAACTAGCATAGTGAGCATTTCTTTAGCGAGATCCGGTTTACCAGCACTTTGTCTTAACGCGAGCTCCCAGTCTAAATGAACCGGGCCAGTCGGTTGTTGGTGACGTTGTACAGCCCATTTATCAATGATCTGTACTAGCATATTTTCATCAATAGGCTTAGATAAGTAGTCATCCATGCCTTGCTCAAGCAATTTCTCACGCTCGCCAGCAATCGCGTGGGCGGTAACGGCAATAATAGGCGTTTCTTGGTTAGTATCGCCCTTACGGATCTGCTGACAGGCGCTAATGCCATCTAAAATAGGCATCTGAATATCCATAAAAATCAGATCGTAGGTGGCCATTTCTGACTTTTTCACCGCCTCTTTACCATTGGTTGCGGTGACCACTTCAGATACTAAGTCATCCAGCATAGCTGAAATTAATTTTAAGTTGGCTGGGTTATCATCCACCGCCATTACCTTAAGGGCTGTTTGGTGGCGACTAGGCTTTAGTTTGATCACAGGGGATACTTCAAATTCGACTTGAATATCGGTTAGCGCGGCAGCAAACTTACGGTGATTCACCGGCTTAGTTAAGACATGACTGGCGCCCTGAGCCAAGATTTCTTCTTTTATCTCGGGGCTGGCAGTGTTGATATAAACCACGATATTTTCACAATAGTCTTTTGCTTCCGTAATACGTTTTAACAGCGGTGTGATATGCAAGTTATCACTGTGGCCAATAATGATACTTTGGTACTTGTCGGCTAATAGCTCGTGCCAACGTTCATTGGTTTGCGCTAAGAATACCTGCATCCGCCAAAGTTGTAGCTGCTGCGAGAAAGAGCGCGCGGAGAATTCATCCGCTTCAAATACTAATACTGGCTGTGACTTTAAGCTAGCGACTGGTAATGGCTCAGACATCGACATTGGTGAGGCGTCCAAGGCGATAGTAAACCAGAATGTTGAGCCATGATTCAGTGAGGATACTAGCTCAATTTCGCCGCCCATTTGTTGCACTAGTTTTTGCGTTATCACGAGACCTAAGCCTGTACCACCATAGCGGCGGGTGATACTGGTATCGGCTTGACCAAAGGCTTCAAATAGTTGGGCTTGCTGTTTTTCAGAAATACCGATACCGGTATCCGATACCATGGTTTTTAGGATCAGTTTGCCGTCTTGCTCACCCATCATACTGATTTGAATTTCAACGTTACCCATTTCGGTAAACTTAATCGCATTGCCGACTAAGTTAGTCAATACTTGTTGAAAGCGCAGTGGATCGCCAATGGCGCCTGATGGTACATCATGGTCAACCATCAGTGAGATTTCTAATCCTTTATCATGAGCACTTGGCGCCAGTAAGGTGACCACCTCATCCACTGTATCACGTAGTGCAAATGGAATGCTTTCTAGTACCAGCTTACCGGCTTCAAGTTTAGAGAAGTCGAGAATGTCGTTAATGATGTTAAGTAGGTTGTGCGCTGATTTCTCAATGGTTTGCAAGTAATCGGTTTGACTAGGACTAAGGGATGTTTTGAGTAATTGGCGCGCAAAACCGATCACGCCATTAAGCGGAGTACGTAGCTCATGGGACATATTCGCCAAGAACTCCGACTTAACCCGCGCCGCTTCTTGGGCTCGTTTTTTCGCCATGTCGAGCTCAACGTTTTGAATTTCAATTTGCTCTAAGGTTTCGCGCAAGTCTGAGGTGGCTTGATCGATACTTTGTTGCATTTCTTCATGGTATTCGCTCATGGATTTAGCCATGGCGTTAATACCATTTTTGAGCATGCCTAACTCACCTGTGAAATTCCCCATCACTCGGGTATCGAGGCGGCCTTCACGAATCTTATCGACAGCTTTTACCATTCGCGAAATCGGTTCTGTCACCTGCTTAACTTGTCGGAATGAAAAGACAATACTGATGACTATGCCCAGCAACACGATAAAGAAGGCGGAAGTGGTATCACGAAATTGCAGTAGTAGCGCTTTGTCAGTGCTGACCAACATCGCGATGTAGCCCAGTTTGGCTGACTCTTCATCGAGCGGTAGGGGCAATGGATAGTTGGTTAAGTTGTTCTCATCAATAATAGGTGTGCGTAAAATGATGTAATCTTCAAATACTTCCACTTCGGTTGAGTCGGGCATTGGCTTGCCCTTTTCTAGCTTTAATCGACCAATATTACGGTGGTAGTTACTATTTACATACAAGGTGTTATCAGGCTTATAGATACCTATCGTGATGATCGCAGGGCTGTGGCGACGATGAGTAATGCCAATCAGGTCCTTAAGAAACTTTGGGTCTTGCTGACGCATGCCTATTTCTGCAGCAATTGCCAGAGGATCAGCGATGTTGCGCGCTTGCTCGATAACCAAGTCTTCCAATTGTTGATAGCGATTAAATGTAAAGTAACCCGCTAGCAAGGTGCCGATGACAATGGTTGGAATAATCGTTAAGGCAATTACCCGGGCTCTTAGGCCGTACTTGGTCATATCAAATGGTAATTAAGGCTATGTAAATTAATCAGCATGTTAGCATGATGTGTATCGCTGGAATAGACTAACAAGTTTGCGCTGGCGCTGACTTTTTTGATTAATTGCCAACAAGGTTTTCGATTTTCGACATATATGTGACAATAGCCGATTGTTTACCTTGTTTATGTTGAGCTCTATGGCCCAGTTTTTTAAGCCCAAAGCGGCCAGTCACGCCGCGTTAACCAGTCCTGTTACTGTTCAGATTGATCGCTTTGACCACCAAGGCCGAGGCATGGCCAAGGTAAAAGGTAAAACCTTATTTGTTGCCGGCGCCTTACCAGGTGAAACCGTGGTTGCCAGTATCGAGCAAGAAAAAAAAGAATATGCCAAAGGGCAAGTCATTAAAGTGGTGTCAGCTTCGTCCCAGCGTCAAGTGCCTGTTTGCCCACATTATCAAATATGTGGTGGCTGTGATTTACAGCATTTAGAGGGTCATCATCAGCAGCAATATAAGGCTCAGAGTTTACTGGCGCTGGTGGCTAAGTTTGCACGGGTGCGTGATATTCAGTTATCCCCGACCTTATTTGGTGATCCCTTAGGCTATCGCCGTAGTGCGCGTTTTGGTTTACAGTTTAATAAAAAGCAGCGCCGCCTTGAAATGAGCTTTCGTCGTAAAAGTAGTAATCAATTGTTCAAGCAAACTTGTTGCCCAGTGTTAGCGCCTCAACTCGACACTCTCATTGAGCCTGTTCATCAGCTATTGCAGCAATTATCAATAGTGGAAAAGTTGGGCCATATTGCTTTTTATCTGGCTGAACAAGGGCCTGCATTACTGCTTCGTCATTTAAAACCCTTGACTAAAGCCGACGAACAGCGCTTGGTAACTTTTGCGCAGCAGCATCACGTGTTGTGGTTTTTACAAGGCTATGACAACCAAATCCAAGCTCTGCATCATCAAATTTGCTTGAATTATGCCTTGCCCCAGTGGCAGTTAAAGATTGATTTTGCACCTAATAACTTTATTCAAGTAAACGATCAGGTTAATCAAAAAATGATAGCTCAAGCCCTTGAATGGTTAGACGTACAACCTGAAGATCGGGTAATTGATTTATTTGCTGGCTTAGGTAATTTTAGCCTCCCCCTCGCAACCCTTGCCAAGCAAGTAGTTGGCGTTGAGGGCATTGATACCATGGTTGAGCAAGCGAACCGTAATGCTGAACAAGCAGGGTTGGCTAACCTAAATTTTTACCAAGCTGATTTAAGTAACGACTTTAGTCAACAACCATGGGCTAAAGAGGCGTTTAATAAAGCACTACTCGATCCCGCCCGCGATGGCGCATTGTTTGTTACAGAGCATCTAGCTAAGCTAAATTGTGAGCGAATTGTTTATGTTTCTTGCCATCCTGCGACCATGGCGCGGGATGCACAGGTGTTGATCGAGCGTGGTTATCAGCTTACTAAACTTGGTTTAGTGGATATGTTTCCTAACACAGCTCATATGGAATCGATGGCTCTGTTTCAGCGCAAGAAGAGAACATAGCGATTTATTTCGAGTCGTATTTGTGGTGGTTAAGTTAGACGTTCGTTTTATATTGCTTATGTAAAATAGCATGAGCTAAATAGTATTGTGGAGAGTCAGCATTATGGTTTCAGTGAGAGATACCCACTTTTTAAATCAACAAGAACGCGATCCAAAAGCCTGGGCGGCCTCATTAGGACTAAACGAAAAGGATCAGCAAAAAGTTGAGCAGGTATATCTAGCCGTACATGCCATTAGCGAAGCGTCGCAGCGTAGTGATGTGCTTGAAATAGGGGTAGAAATGGTGGAGATATTGATCACCATGAATATGGATGTTAATACCCTTAAAGCGGCGCTTCTCTTTCCTGCTTTTGATCGCAAATTGAAAGATAGTAACTGGATTACTGAGCAATTTGGCAAAAATACTTGCAAGCTAGTGCAAGGGGTTGCGGATATGGAAGCAATCCGCACCCTGCAAAATAAAGGTTTAGCGACCTCTGATTTACAAATAGATAATTTACGCCGCATGTTACTTGCTATGGTGGAAGACGTTCGCGCGGTGGTTATCAAGCTGGCGGAACGGATTTGTTATTTACGCTTAATTAAAAATGCTGCTGAAGAAACGCGCGTGCTGACCGCGAGAGAAATTGCTGATATTTACGCCCCGTTAGCTAACCGATTAGGTATTGGTCAGTTGAAATGGGAGCTCGAAGACTTGTCATTTCGTTATCTTCACCCTGACACCTACAAAAAAATCGCCAAGCAACTTGATGAAAAACGCATTGATCGTGAAACTTACATTGGCGCCTTTGTAAGTAGTTTACGCCAAGGTATGAAAGATCACGAAATCAAAGCTGACGTGTATGGTCGACCAAAACACATCTATAGCATCTGGAAAAAGATGCAGAAAAAATCGTTAGCATTTGATGAGCTGTTTGATGTGCGCGCGGTGCGCATTATCTGTGAACGCATACAAGACTGTTACGCCGCGCTAGGCGTAGTCCACACTTTATTTAATCATATTCCAAGTGAGTTTGATGATTATGTTGCTAACCCCAAACCCAACGGCTACCAATCAATTCATACAGTAGTGCTAGGGCCTTCTGGTCGGCCAGTGGAAATTCAAATTCGTACCCGCGAAATGCATGAAAATGCAGAGCTAGGGGTGGCGGCACATTGGAAATATAAAGAGGGCAGTGTTGGTCGTGACAATGGCTATGAAGATCGCATCGCCTGGCTACGTAAGTTAATAGCTTGGCAAGATGATATGGCTGAGTCAGGTAACTTAGTGGACGAGGTTCGCAGCCAAGTGTTCGAAGAGCGGGTGTACGTATTCACTCCTAAAGGTGAAGTGGTGGACCTGCCTGCAGGCTCAACTCCGCTTGATTTTGCTTATTATATCCATAGCCAAGTCGGGCATCGTTGTATTGGCAGTAAAGTGGGCGGTAAAATTGTGCCTTTTACTTATCATCTACAAACAGGTGATCAAGTTGAAATTATTACGCAAAAAGAGCCTAACCCAAGTCGCGATTGGCTTAATGCCCACACCGGTTATGTGAACTCGTCACGCGCTCGAGCAAAAATTGCCACTTGGTTTCGTCAGTTAGACAAAGAAAAACATGTTATAGCGGGCAAAGAAATGCTTGAGTCTGAATTGGCTAAGCATCAACTGAAGCTAAATGCGGCAGAGCCGGCCCTGAAAAAAATAAACCTTTCCAGTATGGATGATTTGTTTGCCGGTATTGGCAGTGGTGATGTGCGAATTAATCAATTGATTAATATTATCCAAGGTCTACATCACAAGCCAACGGCAGAAGAGGCCGATCGTAAAGCATTGGAAGAAGTAGAAAAGCGTTCTGCAGCAGCGACCAAGAAAAAGCGTAGCCAAGATCATGTTGTGGTTGATGGGGTAGGCAACCTGATGACCTCTATCGCCCGTTGTTGTCAGCCAGTGCCGGGTGATGACATTTGTGGTTATATTACTCAAGGCCGTGGTATTTCAGTCCATCGCACCGAGTGTGAACAACTGAAGGATTTAGAGGAAGTACACCCAGAGCGGATTATTGAGGCGCAATGGGGCCGATCAGACTCCTCGGGTTATTCATTAACCGTACGCGTAACAGCCATGGATCGCAGTGGTTTACTAAAAGACATTACCACCTTGCTATCTAATGAGAAAGTGAATGTCTTGGGGGTAAAAAGTCATTCAGACACACGCAGCCAAACAGCCATTATTGATATGGAATTAGAAATTAATAATGTGGACTCACTGAGTAAAGTGCTGTCAAAAGTAAATTCCCTTAAAGGTGTGTCGGAAACAAAACGTATTTAACAGGATAGGATGAAACATGAGCAGTAAACTCGGTGATATAAACGGCCTACTAGAGATTATGGAAAAATTACGTGATCCTGAGTCAGGGTGCCCGTGGGACCAAAAGCAAACTTTTCGCTCCATTGTGCCTCATACCATTGAAGAAGCTTATGAAGTAGCGGATGCGATTGAGCAACAAGATTATATCGAGTTAAAAGGTGAGCTAGGCGACTTACTGTTCCAAGTGGTATTTTACGCGCAATTAGCCAAAGAGCAGCAGTTGTTTGATTTTAATGATGTGGTCGAAACTGTATCCGAAAAGTTGACTCGTCGTCATCCTCATGTGTTTGGTGGCGCTGATTTTGCTGATGAGCAAGCAGTAAAAGCCAATTGGGAAGCCGAAAAAGCCCAAGAGCGCGCTGCCAAGGCGGGGGAGCAAGTCGAAAATGTCAGTGTGTTGGATAATATCCCTGCTAATATGCCGGCATTAACGCGCGCAAATAAAATACAAAAACGCTGTGCTAACGTCGGGTTTGACTGGAAAACCTTAGGCCCAGTGGTTGATAAAATTAAAGAAGAAATTGATGAGGTGCTTGATGAAGTGCATCAAATTGAACAAGACCAAGACCGCATCGAGGATGAAGTGGGCGATTTATTATTCGCTACGGTGAACTTAGTGCGTCATTTGAAAAAAGACCCTGAGCAAGCGTTGCGCCGAGCTAACGATAAATTTGAACGCCGGTTTCGCTTGTTAGAAAAGCACTTTTTAAGTCAAAACAAAGCGCTGGATCAATGTTCGTTGGACGAAATGGAACAAATTTGGCAAAAAGTGAAAGAAACTTACGAAAGTTGATTTAAAACAAGATGAAAATATATTGCCTCGTTACACTATCTTTCGTTGTGAGCTAGGGGTGGTTTTGTTATAATTTTTTCCCGTCTTGAACGTCTCAAAACCATCGTAACACTCCTAACTTCTCAGGATCAGCATGACTACAAAGTATATATTCGTAACAGGTGGGGTGGTTTCATCCCTAGGTAAAGGCATTGCCGCTGCATCATTGGCCGCTATCCTTGAAGCTCGTGGGCTAAAAGTCACGATTATGAAGCTGGACCCTTACATTAATGTGGATCCAGGCACGATGAGTCCTATTCAGCACGGCGAGGTGTTTGTCACCGACGACGGCGCGGAAACTGATCTCGATTTAGGTCACTATGAGCGTTTTATTCGCACTAAGATGACTAAACGTAATAACTTCACCACTGGTCGAGTCTATTCCGATGTACTTGCTAAAGAACGTCGTGGTGATTATTTAGGCGCGACCATTCAGGTGATCCCACATATCACTAATGGCATTAAAGAGCGTGTTATTGCCGGTGGAGAAGGCGTCGATGTTGCAATTGTTGAGATTGGCGGCACCGTTGGTGATATTGAATCACAACCTTTCTTAGAAGCTATCCGTCAGTTAGGTACCGAAGTTGGCCGTGATCATGCCATCTTTATGCACTTAACCTTAGTGCCTTTCTTGGGGGCAGCCGGTGAAGTAAAAACAAAACCGACACAGCACTCGGTCAAAGAGTTACGCAGTATTGGTATTCAGCCTGATATCTTAGTTTGCCGTAGTGACCGCACTATCCCTGCGAATGAACGCGCGAAAATTTCTTTATTCTGTAATGTTGAAGAAAAAGCGGTTATCTCATTAAAAGATGTTGATAGCATTTATAAGATCCCAGCATTACTTAAAGCACAAAGCTTAGATGAATTCTGCGTACGTCGCTTTGGCCTAACTTGCCCAGAAGCAGACTTAAGTGAGTGGGAACGTGTTATTTATGAAGAAGCGAACACCACCGCTGAACTAACTATTGCGATGGTTGGTAAATATGTTGAATTGCCTGACGCCTATAAATCAGTGAACGAAGCGTTAAAACACGGCGGCTTAAAAAACCAAGCGAGCGTCACTATTAAATACATCGATTCACAAGATGTAGAAGCCAAAGGTACCGATATTCTAAAAGGCGTGGATGCGATTTTAGTGCCTGGTGGGTTTGGTGAGCGCGGTGTGGAAGGTAAAATTCTTACAGCACAATATGCGCGTGAAAATAACGTACCTTACCTAGGTATTTGTTTAGGCATGCAAGTCGCGCTGATAGAGTACGCACGAAATGTCGCGGAAATGGAAGCGGCACATTCAACAGAGTTTAACGAAAACACACCGAACCCTGTGGTTGGTTTAATTACTGAGTGGATTGATGAAAGCGGCAATGTTGAAACCCGCACCGAAGAGTCTGATCTTGGCGGCACCATGCGCGTCGGCTCTCAATTATGTCACTTAGTAAAAGGCTCAAAAGTACACGATATGTACGGCAGCGATACTATTTATGAGCGCCACCGTCACCGTTATGAAGTAAACAACAACCTTTTACCGCAAATCGAAAAAGCGGGTTTGAAAGTAACAGGTTTATCAGCAGACAAGAAATTGGTGGAAATTATCGAAAATCCTAACCACCCTTGGTTTGTTGCGGCGCAGTTCCACCCTGAGTTTACGTCGACTCCTCGCGATGGCCATCCGTTGTTTGAAGGCTTTATTAAAGCGGCTCGCGAGTACCAAAATCGGGAAGATAAGTAGTTTCTCATTGACCCGATAGCGAAGATTTGTTAAAAAATTCATAATTTAAATGTTGTAAAATTACATCAATATAGAGGAAATCTTAATGTCTAAGATCGTTAAAGTACTAGGCCGTGAAATCATGGATTCACGTGGTAACCCAACTGTAGAAGCTGAAGTTCATCTTGAAGATGGTTCTTTCGGTATGGCTGCTGCGCCTTCTGGTGCTTCTACTGGTTCTCGTGAAGCGCTAGAACTTCGTGATGGCGACAAAGCACGTTACTTAGGTAAAGGTGTTCTTAAAGCAGTTGAAGCGGTAAATGGTCCGATCGCAGAAGCGCTAGTAGGTAAAGATGCACTAGCTCAAGCTGAACTAGACCAAATCATGATCGACTTAGACGGTACTGAAAACAAAGCTAAATTTGGCGCAAACGCTATCCTAGCTGTATCGCTAGCTGCAGCTAAAGCTGCTGCTGCTTCTAAGAAAGTACCACTATACGCTCACATTGCTGACCTAAACGGTACTTCTGGTGTTTACTCTATGCCACTTCCAATGATGAACATCATCAACGGTGGTGAGCACGCAGATAACTCTGTAGACATCCAAGAATTCATGATCCAGCCAGTGGGTGCTAAGACTTTCCGTGAAGGTCTACGCATGGGCGCTGAAGTTTTCCATAGCTTAGCTAAAGTACTTAAAGCTGATGGTCATTCAACAGCAGTTGGTGATGAAGGTGGTTTCGCGCCTAACCTAGCTTCAAACGAAGCAGCTCTAGCTGCAATCAAAGTAGCTGTTGCTAACGCAGGTTACGAGCTAGGTAAAGATATCACACTAGCGATGGACTGTGCTGCATCTGAGTTCTACGACAAAGAAGCAAACATCTACGACCTTAAAGGTGAAGGTAAGAAATTCACTTCTGAAGAGTTCAACTACTTCCTTAAAGATCTTACTGAGCAATACCCAATCGTATCTATCGAAGACGGTCTTGACGAATCTGATTGGGAAGGTTTCGCACATCAGACTAAACTTCTTGGCGATAAAATCCAATTAGTGGGTGACGATCTATTCGTAACAAACACTAAAATCCTTAAGCGTGGTATCGACAACGGTATCGCTAACTCGATTTTAATCAAATTCAACCAAATTGGTTCACTAACTGAAACGTTAGCTGCAATCAAAATGGCTAAAGATGCAGGCTTTACTGCTGTTATCTCTCACCGCTCAGGTGAAACTGAAGATGCAACAATCGCTGATCTAGCGGTTGGTACAGCTGCTGGCCAAATCAAAACTGGCTCTCTAAGCCGTTCTGATCGCGTAGCTAAGTACAACCAACTTCTACGTATTGAAGAAGCGCTAGGCGAAAAAGCACCGTACAACGGTCTTAAAGAAGTTAAAGGTCAGTAATTCTGTTAGGTGCTTTTAATAAGCACCTCTTTAGCTTCAGTCTTAAAGAAGTTAAAGGTCAGTAATTCTGTGAGGTGCTTTTAATAAGCACCTCTTTAGCTTCAGCC
>NZ_JAIBHJ010000024.1:29452-40157 GCF_021278025.1 Motilimonas sp. E26 | reverse complement strand
TTAAAGAAGTTAAAGGTCAGTAATTCTGTGAGGTGCTTTTAATAAGCACCTCCTTAGCTTCAGTCTTAAAGAAGTTATAGGTCAGTAATTCTGTGAGGTGCTTTTAATAAGCACCTCTTTAGCTTCAGTCTTAAAGAAGTTAAAGGTCAGTAATTTTGTTAGGTGTTTTACCAGCATCACTGAGCTTTAAACCTTAAGATTAGAAATCCTCACTTCGGTGGGGATTTTTTTTGCCTGTGGAATAGTTGTCGACTTCAGAAATTACGTGCGCAATAGCTGATTTAAAGGCTTTTATGTGGGAAACTAACTGCCTTAAAATAAATATGTACCTAATAGCGGGTTTTAACAAAATATTTATGCGATTTTTCACACTCCTTTTATGCATCTCATTAGCATTATTGCAATACCACCTTTGGCGTGGCAAAAATGGTTTGGCTGATTACACTCGGCTTTCAGCTGAAGTTGCGCAACAAGAGATAGATAACGACATTCTGCGTAAACGAAATAAGCGTATGTTTGCAGATATTGCCGATTTGAAACAAGGGACCGAGTCAGTTGAAGAGCGCGCTCGAAATGAATTAGGCCTTATTAAAGAAGGCGAAATGTTCTTTCGTATTTTACCAAAAGAAAAGCAAATAAATGATTAAGCAAACTTATGCGGCAATTTTACCCGCCGCAGGCATAGGCAGTAGAATGCAGTCGGTGTTGCCTAAGCAATACTTACCGTTAGCTGGTAAAACAGTTATTGAACATAGTTTATCTCACTTAATTCAGCACTCGGCGATAAGTGAGGTTGTGGTGGTATTAGCCGAAAATGACTGTTGGTTTAGGCAGCTGGAAGTGGCTAAGCATCCTAAAATAACCTTAGCGCCAGGTGGGGCAGAGCGCTGTGACTCAGTGTTAAGTGGTTTGCATGCGATAAAAAAAGCAGAATGGGTACTCGTTCATGATGCTGCTCGACCTTGTTTGACCCACTCGGATATAGATTTATTAATAGAGCATATTGAAACGTATCATCAGGGCGCTATTTTAGGCACTCAAGTGCGTGACACCATGAAGCGTAGTGATGCTAATGGCAATATTATAGGCACCGTTGATCGAGAGCATTTATGGCATGCGTTAACGCCGCAAGCGTTTTCCGTACAGCAATTGCGCCTTGCTTTAGAATCAGCTTTGCTGCAAGGCGTTAATATTACAGATGAGGCTTCTGCCATTGAGCTCAGCGGTGCAGCCTGCTCCATTTTGCCCGGGCGCGCGGATAATTTAAAAGTGACGCGTCCTGAAGATATGGCAATGGCAGAACTTTTTTTAACTCAATCTCTCTCTCTATAAGGGCTTTCCATGGTACGAATTGGACATGGTTTTGATGTACATAAATTTGGTGGCGATGGCCCCGTAATTATTGGTGGTGTAGCAGTACCTTACGAGCAAGGGTTAGTCGCTCACTCGGATGGTGATGTGGCTTTGCATGCGGTAACCGATGCTTTACTTGGCGCGCTCGCCCTTGGCGATATTGGTCGTCACTTTCCTGATACGGATGCTGAATTTAAGGGTATTGATAGCCGAATTTTGTTGCGTGATGTGTTTAATAAAGTAAAACAAATGGGGTATCAGATTGGCAATCTTGATGTCACTATTATTGCTCAAGCCCCTAAAATGGCCCCTCATATCGATAGCATGCGTGTTTGTCTAGCACAGGATTTAGAAGCTGAGTTATCACAAGTTAATGTGAAAGCGACAACATCAGAAAAGTTAGGTTTTACAGGGCGAAAAGAAGGCATTGCTTGCCATTGTGTGGTGCTATTGGTGAAAGTCTTATGAGCGTTGAAATGAACTGGAGCTATCTCTACGGCAAGCCGGAAATTAATGCACAATTTAAGGCCGAAGTTGAAGATTTTGTGGTTACAGAAAACCTTGGCTTTGCGGCGACAGGGGACGGTGAACATGTATTTATTCGGTTGCAAAAGCGCAATGAAAACACCCAATTTGTTGCCAAGCAAATCGCCAAAATAGCCGGTCTGCCTGCCAAAATGGTGACTTACGCTGGTTTAAAAGATCGTCGTGGTGTTACCGAACAGACCTTTTCTGTACATATTCCTGGCTTAGTAACGCCGGACTTTAGTGAATTAAATAGTGATTTAGTGCAGATCCTGTCTATTACTCGCCACAACCGAAAGCTGAAAACCGGCGCCCTAGCAGGTAATGCTTTTACTATCCGCCTGCGCGATGTTTCAGATATAGCTGCCTTAACAGAGCGCTTGGAGCAAGTTAAGCAAGGGGTTCCGAATTACTTTGGTGAACAAAGATTTGGTTTTAACGGTGGTAACATTACCGCCGCAAAGGCAATGTTTAATGGCCGCAAGGTAAAAGATCGCTTTAAAAAAGGCATGTATTTATCAGCTGCGCGCAGCTATTTATTTAATAAAGTTGTGTCACAACGCATTAAGCAAGGCTTAGCGTTTACGGTTTTACCGGGTGATTGCTGTGGTCTGGTGGGAAGTCGGTCGTACTTTACCACGGATGCTGAAGATTCCACCTTAGCAGAGCGCTTAGCACAGCAAAATATAAAATTAACTGGCCCACTTTGGGGCAAAGGGGAGTTGGCTGCTAACCTTGATGCGCAAGTGTTTGAACTCGCGGCTTTGGCGGGTGAAGAAGAGCTAAAGCAGGGACTAGAAGCGAACGGCCTAAAACAAGAACGACGTGCTCTGTTTATTTTGCCAGAAGCTTTGACCTACCATGCTGAAGGCAATGATATGGTTGTGAGTTTTTATCTTGAGTCGGGTTGTTATGCAACCAGTGTGATCCGTGAACTAGTGGAAGTGCAGGAAAACCATGCGAATTTTAGTGAGTAATGATGATGGTGTGTTTGCACCCGGTATCGCCTGTTTGTCTGCTGCGTTAAATGATATCGCCCAAGTGACAACCGTTGCGCCCGAGCGTAATCATAGTGGGGCCAGTAATTCATTGACCCTAGAATCGCCATTGAGATTACGATTATTGAGTAATGGTTTTTATAGCGTTAATGGCACGCCAACAGACAGTGTGCATTTAGCTATCAATGAATTATTTGAACAAGAGCCTGATATTGTGATTGCAGGTATTAATGAAGGGGCCAATTTGGGTGACGATGTTATCTACTCTGGCACGGTTGCTGCTGCGACAGAAGGTCGATTTCTTGGATTACCTGCCTTGGCAGTGTCACTTGTGGGTGATAAGCATTACGAAACCGCGGCTCATTTTTGCAAAATAATCCTTGCTAAGCTGCAGCAGTTTGGTTTGAAAGAAGCTCAAGTGATCAACATAAATGTACCCGATATACCGATAAATGAGGTTAAAGGTATTAAGCTAACACGTTTAGGTAGTCGCCATCGCGCAGAGGCGGTGCTGAAACAACAAGACCCACGCGGAAAAGATATATTTTGGATTGGTCCACCAGGTAAAACGCAAGATGCCGGTGAGGGAACAGACTTTCATGCCATTAATAGTGGCTTTGTGTCTGTGACGCCTTTAACCATTGATCTAACACATCAGTCTGCATTAGTGAGAATGAAGCAACAATGGGGTGAGAGTAGATGCTAGAAGTTACCCCAGCAGGCTTAGCGTTAGCCAAAACGTTACAGATAATGGGAATAACCAATCAATCGGTTTTGGATGCCATGGCAAAGACACCTCGTCATTGGTTTGTTGATGAGGCTTTTTCCCACCAAGCTTGGGAGAATACTGCGTTGCCCATTGGACAAGGGCAAACGATTTCACAGCCTTATATTGTCGCCAAGATGACAGAGCTGTTATTAGAGTCTGCTCCCCAGCATATTTTAGAGGTGGGGACTGGCTCGGGCTATCAAACAACCGTCCTATCTCAGCTGGTTGACTCAGTTTGCACCATTGAGCGGATTAAAAATTTAAAATTTCAAGCTCGGCGTAAGTTAAACCGACTAGATTGCCATAATGTGTCATGTAAACACGGTGATGGTTGGCAAGGTTGGCAAAGCAAAGGGCCCTTTGATGCCATTATTGTTACCGCAGCTGCAAGCTCGGTACCTGAAGCATTATTAGGGCAATTGAAAGAGGGAGGGCGTTTAGTGATCCCGGTTGGAGATACAGAGCAAATGTTGAAGGTCATCACTCGTGATGAAACTGGGTTTGTTAGCCGAACCATCGAAATGGTGAGATTTGTTCCTTTAATTAATGGTGAGTTAGCTTGAGATTATTTTCTGTTTGCTTAGTGCGTCATTTACACATAGTCCTTGTGTGTGGCTGGGTATTATTCATTTCAGCTTGTAGTTCCAATCATTCACCTGCTCCTGTTAAAAATGCGGGCAAATACCAGCAGAAAAATTATGGTCAAATGTCACAACCTATATATAAGGTTAAGGCGGGAGATACACTGTTTGGTATTGCTTGGCGAGCAGGTAAAGATTACAAAGATATCGCCGCATACAACCGAATCAAGCCCCCTTATACTATCTTCGTCGGACAAAAGCTGAAAATTCCACCGGCAAAATATAAAACTACTGGAACCGGTTCCAGCAGCAATAAAAACCAGTTGGTTAGCAAAGTTCACGCCAAACCCGAAACAAAAACCGCTCAAAGCATAAATGAAAAAAATCAACAAAAAAAACTTGAACAGCAAAAAAGAAAAGAATACGCTGAAAAAAATAAGAACAAAAATGCAACAACTGACGTAGCAAGTAATAAGATTTCTAATTGGCAATGGCCAACCCAAGGGAAAATTCTTCAAGGCTTTTCCACTGCGGAATTAGGAAACAAAGGCATAGATATTGCCGGCAAGCGTAATCAGTCTGTTAAAGCATCTGCTGATGGCAAAGTTGTTTATGCCGGAAGCGCCTTAAGGGGATACGGTAAGTTAATTATCATCAAACATAATGACGATTATCTTAGCGCTTATGCTCATAATGATAAGTTGCTCGTTAAAGAGCAGCAAACGGTTAAAGTGGGCCAGCTCATAGCTGAAATGGGAAGTACAGGCACAACAGATGTCCGGCTTCATTTCGAAATTAGGTACCGCGGTAAGTCCGTAGATCCACTACGGTTTTTACCAAAAAAATAACCGTAGCAGTACACTTTGTACTGCAACTGTTAGGGAGAACACAGTATGAATCTCACTACACAAAAAGTAAAAGCAAAGACTGATAACTTAGACCTAGTTGATGATGAAGAGTTAATAGCTCTTGATGTTGAAGAAGAAATCGACGAAGAATTAATGGTCGCTTCAGAAGTTAAAAATCTTGATGCCACCCAACTTTACCTTGGTGAAATAGGCTTCTCGCCTTTGCTCACAGCGGAAGAAGAAGTTTATTACGCGCGACGAGCCCTGCGCGGTGATGAAGTTGCCCGCAAACGTATGATTGAAAGTAACCTGCGCTTAGTTGTGAAAATAGCCAGGCGTTACAACAATCGCGGTCTAGCCCTATTAGACTTAATCGAAGAGGGCAATTTAGGTTTAATTCGTGCTGTAGAAAAATTTGACCCTGAGCGCGGTTTCCGTTTTTCAACTTATGCTACTTGGTGGATACGACAAACCATTGAACGTGCCATCATGAACCAAACGCGTACTATCAGACTCCCTATTCACGTGGTGAAAGAGCTTAATGTTTACCTTCGTACTGCACGTGAGCTTGCCCATAGTCTCGATCATGAACCCACAGCCGAAGAGATTGCAGAAAAACTTGATCGTCCTGTTGAAGATGTCAATAAAATGCTGCGTTTGAATGAGCGGATTAGCTCTGTTGATACACCCATAGGTGGCGATTCAGACAAAGCACTACTCGATGTGATTGCTGATGAAAAAGCGGGTGGTCCAGAAGGATGTACGCAGGACGATGACATTAGCTCTAGCCTAGTGCATTGGCTAGAAGAGTTAAATGCGAAACAGCGTGAAGTATTGGCTCGTCGTTTTGGTTTGTTAGGTTACGAAGCCTCAACACTTGAAGATGTTGGTCGTGAAATAGGGCTCACTCGTGAACGAGTAAGACAAATTCAAGTAGAAGCATTGCGTCGTTTAAGAGACGTACTGACACAACAAGGCTTGAATATTGAAGCCTTGTTTCGTGAGTAACTCTAACTCGTTTTCTCATTGACGTTTTAGTTAAATGAAAAAGCCACAACGGAATGTTGTGGCTTTTTTGTTGCTATGAACTCGAACCTTGAATCTGTCAAGTCGAATGCTTTCGACGTCAACAATATTAAGGCTATTTCAAACCTCGCGCGTTATAACGCTTTTTTAAGTAGGTAGATAAGGTCTAGGGCTTGCCTAGGCGAAAGTTCATCTGGGTTTATCTGAGCAAGCTGAGTGACCGCTGGGTGCTCAGTTTCTACCGCAAATGGCAGGCTCGGTTGGCTAGGCGCAGATGTCGTGGGTGACTTTGGTTGATCCGCCTGTGTTTCGAGCTGATGCAGTTTTTGTTTTGCTTGCTTGATCACTTTTTGCGGCACTCCCGCAAGAGCGGCAACCTGTAAGCCATAGCTCTTACTGGCGGCTCCTTCTTGTACTGAATGCATAAATGCGATGCTGTCTTGGTGTTCAACCGCATCTAAATGCACATTTGCGAGTCCCTGCATCAGTTCTGGCAGCTGAGTGAGCTCAAAATAGTGGGTAGCAAATAAGGTAAAGGCCTTCGTAGTTTGCGCTAAGTGTTCGGCACATGCCCAAGCGAGGGACATACCGTCATATGTGCTGGTGCCGCGACCGATCTCATCCATTAATACCAAGCTGCTACTAGTAGCATTATGCAGAATGTTAGCGGTTTCAGTCATTTCTACCATGAAGGTCGAGCGGCCACTAGCTAAGTCATCACTGGCACCTATGCGCGTAAAAATTCTATCTACATTGCCAATAACCGCGCTGTCTGCCGGTACGTAACAGCCGATATGGGCCATTAATACAATTAAGGCTATTTGCCGCATATAGGTTGATTTACCGCCCATGTTGGGACCGGTAACAATCAACATGCGGCGATCTTTACTCAGTTCAACAGGATTAGCGATAAAAGGTTCATTGGTCACTTGTTCGACCACGGGGTGGCGGCCTGCGCTGATCCGTATCCCTGAGTCATGGCTTAGCGTCGGCTTTACATAGTGTAATGTTTCCGCTCGCTCGGCAAAATTGGCAAATACGTCCAGTTCAGATAGAGCGATGGCTGTTTTTTGTAACGCGCTTAAAAAAGGTAGCAGCAAATCGAGTAATTCGTCATAGAGCTTTTTCTCAAGTGCTAGTGCCTTACCTTGGCTCATGAGTACTTTGTCTTCGTAGGTTTTTAGCTCTGGAATGATATAGCGTTCGGTATTCTTTAACGTTTGACGACGTACGTAATGAGGTGGAACTTGCTCACTTTGGCTACGACTTACCTCAATATAATAGCCATGAACGCGGTTATAGCTTACTTTTAACGTAGCGATGCCTGTTTGCTGTTTTTCACGCTCTTCAAGCTCGGCTAAGTAATCGGTTGCCCCTTTAGATAAGCTGCGCCATTCATCCAGCTCTTCATGGTAGCCGGGCGCTATCACACCGCCATCTCGAATCAGTACCGGTGGGTTATCAATAATGGCACGCTGCAATAAGTCTGCTAACTCAGGGTAGTTACCAATGCGTTGACTGTGCGCGAGTAGCAATGGGCTATCAGAATCAGCTAATAGCTGGTTCAAATCGGGTAAAGTGGCAAACGCTGTTTTTAATTTAACCAGATCGCGAGGCCGCGCACTTTTTAATGCTAGGCGTGCGAGAACCCGCTCAATGTCGCCGATGTTTTTTAGAAGGTCGGCGGTTTCGCTATAAAGGGATAAATCTAATAGCTCTGTAATAACATCTTGCCTGTGCGCTAAAGTGTTTAGATTGCGGCTTGGTTGGTGGATCCAACGTTTAAGTAAACGGCTACCCATCGCGGTCGCGGTATTATCGAGCACTTGTGCGAGAGTATTATCAAAGCCGCCTGCTAGGTTTTGTGTCAGCTCTAAGTTACGACGTGTGGCAGCATCTAAAACGACTACATCTTGATTCTGCTCTAACGAAATCGAATTGATATGAGGTAATGCGGTGCGCTGGGTATCTTTTATGTATTGCAATAAACAACCTGCAGCACAGAGTGCAACATGGGCATCTTCAACACCAAAGCCCACTAGGTCTCGCGTTTCAAATTGTTGCGTCAATAGTCGCTTAGCTGTTTGTAGTTCAAACTCCCATTCTGGTCGACGACGGATCCCACGTCTTTGTTCGAACAATTGAATATATTGGAAGTCTTCTGGGTAAAGCAATTCAGCCGGATCGAGACGTTGTAGCTCTGCTTGTAGGGTCTCTTCTTTTTCAAATTGGTTGACAATGAAACGGCCACTAGTGATATCTAAAGTAGCGAGGCCAAAAGTTTGTTGCGATTGGTAAACACAGCTAATCAGGTTATCGCGATTATCTTCTAATAGCGCTTCATCACTTACGGTTCCGGGAGTGATGATACGAACAATTTTTCGCTCTACGGGGCCTTTGCTGGTGGCGGGATCGCCAACTTGCTCACAAATAGCTGCTGATTCGCCCATTTGTACCAGTTTTACCAAGTAACCTTCAACAGCATGATGAGGCACGCCTGCCATAGGGATCGGCTGTCCTGCTGTCTGGCCGCGTTTGGTTAATGATATGCCAAGTAAGCGAGAGGCTTTTTTCGCATCATCGAAAAACAGTTCGTAGAAATCACCCATACGATAAAACAGCAAAATTTCAGGCGCTTCTGCTTTTAATGCTAAATATTGCTGCATCATTGGCGTGTGTTGTGGGGTTGTTTTATTTGTCATAGTTTGGCCGTTCTCTGCTGTGTTACGTAGGGCAAGGCGCTAAGGATACTGGAATCAAACTCGTTCGCAAAGATACAGTGAAAGAGAAATAGATTTATCGACTAGTGATTTGTTAAGGTTGGCTGATGGTTATAGGTATTTAAAATATAGTTTCAGCAGAAGCCTGAATTTATATACAGTTAAAATTCCTCTTGATACTGTACGAAACCACAGTATACTAAAGCCAATTACTTCTAATTTTTACCCTGAGTGGAGTCGCAAATGGATTCAAATAAAGAAAAAGCGTTAGCAGCAGCATTAGGCCAAATAGAAAAGCAATTTGGTAAAGGTTCAATTATGCGCCTTGGTGATGGCGCTGCTGCGATGCTGGACATAGAATCTGTTTCAACAGGCTCTTTAGGCTTGGATGTCGCGTTGGGTATAGGTGGTTTGCCTTATGGCCGCGTGGTTGAAATTTATGGCCCAGAAAGCTCTGGTAAAACAACCCTAACACTGCAAGTAATTGCAGAAGCACAAAAACAGGGCAAAACATGTGCCTTTATTGACGCAGAGCATGCTTTAGATCCTATTTATGCGCGTAAGTTAGGTGTAAATGTAGATGAACTGCTTATTTCTCAGCCTGATACCGGTGAGCAAGCGTTAGAAATTTGTGACATGTTGGTGCGCTCTGGTGCCGTCAATGTGGTAGTGATTGACTCCGTTGCAGCATTAACCCCAAAAGCCGAAATTGAAGGTGACATGGGTGACTCGCACGTTGGTTTACAAGCGCGCCTGATGTCGCAAGCATTACGTAAACTAACAGGTAATATCAAGCAAACTAACTGTTTATGTATTTTCATTAACCAAATTCGGATGAAAATCGGGGTGATGTTCGGCTCACCAGAAACCACTACAGGTGGTAACGCTCTGAAATTTTATGCTTCTGTACGTCTAGATATCCGCCGGATCGGTGCGGTAAAAGAAGGCGATGAAGTGGTTGGTAATGAAACGCGCGTAAAAGTGGTTAAAAACAAAGTTTCACCTCCATTCAAGCAAGCTGAATTCCAAATCCTATATGGCGCGGGTATTAACATGCTAGCTGAAGTGATTGATTTAGGTGTGAAAGAAAAGTTAATCGAAAAAGCCGGTGCTTGGTTCTCTTATAAAGGTGATAAAATCGGTCAAGGTAAGGCGAATGCTTGTCGCTACTTAACTGAAAACCCACATATCGCACAAGAAATTGAAGGCTTATTGCGCGATGCTTTGTTACCTAAGCCTAAAGATGACTTGAAAGCAGCCTCCGTGACAGCTCAAGAAGAAGATGAAGCAGAGCTTGATTGATAATCAAACTGCTAGCTATAACCAAGTTTATCAATCCGCGATAAACTTGGTCTCTAGGCGAGAGCACTCTCGTCTAGAGCTGCAACAAAAACTGCAACAACGTAATTTCCCCTCTGCTCATATCAATCAAGTGATAACTTACTGTTGCGACAGTGATTATGTTAATGACCAACGTTTCACGCAAAGCTTTATCCGTATTAAAGCGGGCAAAGGTTTAGGTCTAAACAGAATTAAAATGGAATTGAAACAAAAAGGAATTGATAACGACTTAATTAGCTTGGCTTTAGATGAGTTAGATCTTGATTGGTTTGAATTAGCAAAAAGTTTGTATCAACGTAAATATCCCACTCCACAGCCAGATGACTATAAAAGTAGGCAAAAAAGGCAGCGATATCTCTATTATCGTGGCTTTGATAGTGAGCAAGTTCGTTATGCAACTAGCGATTAGCTGTATCAGGCTGCGCTGACGAATATTCGTTCAGACAGGAGCTGACTACTTTTCCTTGGTGTTTCACCGTGATATTCATGTTGAGTGTGCGCATTTAATTTTGTCAGTGGGGAGCGGTTGCTCAGCTTAGTCAGC
>NZ_JAIBHJ010000024.1:24294-29352 GCF_021278025.1 Motilimonas sp. E26 | reverse complement strand
ACCGTGATATTCATGTTGAGTGTGCGCATTTAATTTTGTCAGTGGGGAGCGGTTGCTCAGCTTAGTCAGCCATGGGCTAATAAATGTTTATTATCCGATTTTGAAATCGCTCGGTTTACTTTTCCCTCGTGTTTCACCGTGATATATTGTGCGCATTTAATTTTGTCTATTTTACGGTTAAGCAATGAGGCTTACCGTAAATGGTTATATTCAGTTTATTTGGAACCTAATTCATGAGCCAATCCACAGCTGAGATCCGTAACGCGTTTCTTGGATACTTTGAAAGTAAGGGACACCAAAGTGTCGCTAGTAGTCCACTTGTTCCTGGTAATGATCCCACGTTGCTGTTCACCAACGCTGGTATGGTTCAATTTAAAGACGTGTTTTTGGGCATGGATCAGCGCCCATATACTCGTGCTACATCAAGCCAGCGCTGTGTTCGTGCTGGTGGTAAGCATAACGATTTAGAAAATGTCGGTTATACCGCACGTCACCATACTTTTTTTGAAATGCTAGGTAACTTTAGCTTCGGTGATTATTTCAAACGTGAGGCGATTAGCTTTGCTTGGGAGTTTTTAACTGAAGTTGTTAAATTGCCAAAAGAAAAACTCTGGGTCACGGTTTTCGAAGAAGATGATGAAGCTGCGGACATTTGGCTAAAAGAAATGGGTGTACCAGCTGATCGCTTATCTCGCATTGGTGCCAAAGATAACTTCTGGTCAATGGGTGATACTGGACCTTGCGGGCCATGTACTGAAATTTTTTATGATCATGGTGAACATATTTGGGGCGGTCCTCCAGGAACACCTGAAGAAGACGGTGATCGCTACATCGAAATATGGAACCTAGTATTCATGCAATTTAACCGTCATGCCGATGGCACGATGGAGCCTTTACCTAAGCCTTCGGTGGACACCGGTATGGGGCTTGAGCGTATTGCAGCTATTTTGCAAGGTGTGCATTCAAACTACGAAATCGACATTTTTCAAGCGCTGATCAAAAAAACGGCTGAAATTACTGGTGCAAAAGATTTAGAAGATAAATCGTTGCGGGTGGTGGCTGACCATATACGCTCTTGTAGCTTTTTGATTGCTGATGGCGTAATGCCTTCAAATGAAGGTCGCGGTTATGTACTGCGCCGTATTATCCGTCGTGCGGTGCGTCATGGACATAAGTTAGGTGCTACCGACACCTTCTTTTATAAGTTGGTTGCTGAGCTTGTTAAGCAAATGGGTGAGGCGTATCCAGAGTTAACTAAACAACAAGCCATTGTTGAAAAAATGCTTAGACTCGAAGAAGAGCAATTTGCAAAAACGCTCGATCGTGGTTTGGCTATTCTTGATGATGCGTTGATGCAACTTAAGGGCACGACTATCCCAGGTGAATTGGTATTTAAACTGTATGATACCTATGGCTTCCCTGCCGATTTAACGGCTGATATCGCTCGTGAACGTGAGTTAGTAATTGACCAAGATGGCTTTGAAGCGGCAATGCAAGCTCAACGTGAGCGAGCACAAAAAGCGAATAGCTTTGGTACAGATTATAACGACGCTATTAAGGTTGAGCATCAAACTCGCTTTTTAGGTTACAACGTAACCGACAGTAAAGCGAAGATCGTTGAGATGTTTAAACAAGGTGAGTCGGTAGCTAGCCTAGCTCAAGGCGAAGAAGGGATTGTTATCTTAGGTGAAACACCTTTCTATGCTGAGTCAGGTGGCCAAGTGGGTGATACCGGTGAGATTCAATTTCCAGGTGGCGCTTTTGTCGTGACGGATACACAAAAGTCCGGTAATGCATTTTTACATCACGGTTATATGTGTGGCGCTAAATTATCCGTTGGTGAAGAGATCATTGCGGTAGTTGATGAGCAAAAACGCAAAGCCATTGCCTTAAACCACTCGGTGACTCACTTACTGCATTCGGCATTACGTCATACTTTAGGCGATCACATCGGTCAAAAAGGCTCATTAGTGGATAGCGAGAAACTACGTTTCGACTTTTCTCATTTTGAACCGATGACCATGGAATCGATTCGTCAGGTTGAGTTTCTGGTGAATAAAGCCATTCGCGACAACTTCGAAGTGATCACTAAGGTGATGAACATTGAAGAAGCAAAAGCGTCGGGTGCTATGGCACTATTCGGCGAAAAATACGATGAAATGGTTCGCGTGGTACAAATGGGCGACTTTTCTACCGAGCTTTGTGGTGGTACGCATGCCAAGCGCACAGGTGATATAGGTTTTTTCAAAATTATCTCTGAAGGCGGTATTGCTGCGGGTATTCGTCGTATCGAGGCGGTTTCAGGCCCAGCCGCTATCGACTTCATTCATAACTTAGGTGAGCAAATCCAGCAAACTCTTGATCTGGTAAAGGGTGATCAATTCACCATTGGCGCTAAAGTACGTCAAGTTATTGATCGCTCAAAAGCCCTAGAAAAAGAGCTTGAGCAGTTAAAAGCCAAAATGGCGAGTCAAGCGGGTGCTGATTTAATTGGTCAGGCGATAGAACTGGGTGGCACCAGAGTGGTGGTGGCACACTTAGATGGTATCGAGCCTAAAGCGCTGCGTTCATCGGTTGATGAGCTGAAAAACAAATTGCAATCTGGCATCGTGTTTTTAGCGACTGTAAGCGAAGGCAAGGTAAGTTTGATCGCTGGTGTTACCAAAGATTTAACCGCTAAAGTAAAAGCGGGAGAATTAGTAAATATGGTCGCTATGCAAGTAGGCGGGAAGGGCGGTGGTCGTCCTGATATGGCCCAAGCAGGTGGTACTGACGCGGCAGCATTGCCTGACGCATTGAAATCTGTTCAACCTTGGTTAGAACAACGTCTGTAAAAGGAATACGCACGTGGGTGTAATAGTTCAAAAATACGGTGGTACCTCAGTAGGTACTCTTGAGCGAATCGAAGCAGTCGCCGAGAGGGTAAAGCGGACCAAAGAGCAGGGCCATGATGTTGTTGTGGTAGTGTCTGCTATGTCTGGTGAAACTAATCGCTTGATTGGTATGGCAAAAGAACTAGACTTAGATGCCAGCCGCCGTGAAATGGATGTATTGGTGTCAACGGGTGAGCAAGTCACTATCGCACTACTGACTATCGCTTTGCATAAAGTAGGTGTTGATGCGGTGTCGATGACTGGCGATCAGATGCGGATGAAAACTGACTCAAGCCATAGTAAAGCGCGCATTTTAGATGTTGAAACTGATAACCTAAAACAGCACATCGCTGAGGGTAAGGTTGTTGTCGTTGCGGGTTTCCAAGGTCGTGATGAGTTAAACAACATTACTACTTTAGGTCGTGGTGGTTCAGATACCTCCGCTGTAGCGGTGGCAGCTGCATTAAAAGCTGACGAATGCCAAATCTACACCGATGTTGATGGTGTTTACACTACTGACCCACGTATGGTGCCTCAGGCTCGTCGCTTAGATACTATTACGTTTGAAGAAATGCTTGAAATGGCGAGTTTAGGGGCAAAAGTTCTGCAAATTCGCTCGGTTGAATTCGCCGGGAAATACAGTGTACCCCTACGCGTACTATCAAGTTTTAAAGAAGGCTCTGGCACCTTAATTAGTTATGAGGAAGTAAACATGGAATCTCCTGTTGTATCAGGTATTGCGTTTAATCGTGACGAAGCGCGTTTAACTATTTGCGGTGTGCCAGACGAACCTTCAATGGCCGCTCGCGTATTATCACCGATTGGTGATGCCGGCATTGATATCGATATGATAGTGCAAAACACGTTAGGTGATGGTAAAGCGGATTTCACCTTCACTGTACACCGTGATGACTACCGTCGTGCGACTGAACTTTTAACTGCTGTCGCAAAAGAAGTTGGCGCAAAAGGTGTACAAGGTGATGAACATATCGCCAAGGTGTCTATAGTTGGTGTAGGGATGTGGAATCATCCTGGCGTGGCTAAAACCATGTTTGAAGTATTGGGACGTGAAAATATTAACATGCACCAGATTTCAACATCAGAAATCAAGGTGTCAGTATTAATTGATGAGAAGTACTTAGAGCTTGCGGTACGCTCGCTACACACTGCATTTGGCCTGGACGCTGAGCCAGAAGAAGGCAAATAGGCGAAAACCCTTATGCTTTAGAGGATATTGGGTATTACCTTTTTGATTAATATATGGATAATGGGATCCAATAAAGCAGAATAATGGAAACAAGGAGCTGTAAATGCTAATTTTGACTCGTCGTGTAGGTGAAACTCTGATGATCGGTGACGAAGTGACAGTGACTGTTCTAGGAGTTAAAGGAAACCAAGTGCGCATCGGTGTGAATGCACCAAAAGAAGTCTCTGTTCATCGTGAAGAGATTTATATGCGCATTCAGGCGGAGAAAGGCCCTGACCAGTTTTAATGCTAACAAATTGTAAAAAAGGAGCTTAGGCTCCTTTTTTTGTACCTGAAAAACGACATCGATAAGTTAATCTAACCAAGCTAGCGAGATGACTCGTTTGCTGAGCGCTCTTTTGGTCGTTAGGTGTATATCGCTATATAGCAGAGGACTCCGTTATTCAATTTCTGAATGGCACCTTGTGATAAGAGGGTTTGCAAAAGAGGAATGCGACCTTTTTATGTGATTTACCTCACTTTTATCTCGTTAAAACCTCATAACTTCGACAGTCTGTTTAAGAACTGTTCGAACAGAGCCTTTTTCTGAAAAACTGTTTGACATATTTTCGGCTGCGGGTAATATGTGCGCCACCAGAACGGTGAGGTGGCCGAGTGGCCGAAGGCGCTCCCCTGCTAAGGGAGTATGGGGTTTGTAGCCCCATCGAGGGTTCAAATCCCTCCTTCACCGCCATTTATGTTTTGGTATGACGCGCATGTAGCTCAGCTGGATAGAGTACCTGGCTACGAACCAGGCGGTCGGAGGTTCGACTCCTTCCATGCGCGCCACTTTCATTTTATTGCAGCAATTCGATTGATGCAGTAAATAAGAAATCTGCTAAACCAGACAAAAAGTTTACCGCGCGCATGTAGCTCAGCTGGATAGAGTACCTGGCTACGAACCAGGCGGTCGGAGGTTCGACTCCTTCCATGCGCGCC
>NZ_JAIBHJ010000024.1:0-24194 GCF_021278025.1 Motilimonas sp. E26 | reverse complement strand
ACTTTCCTCTTAGACTTCTCCACTATACATTTCCGTTCCCAAATAAGCTTTATGTTCTGTTAATTTTTTGTTGCAATCTATTTGCCTGAATGTTGAATTTTTGTGGTATTTATTCATTTTTATTCATTTTGAAAATATTTATAAATGCTGGTGTAACGGTCGACCAAAAATGATCGAATGTGAACATCCTGAAATGTTTGCGCATTCAACTTATTAAACTGTTTTTTAGTTTTTTATTAGTGTTATATTTTTAATTGGTTGTGATTTTTAGTTGTACTTGCCTAATTTGAGATATTTAGATCTCACAGGGGTTTTATAATTAAGTAAAATAAGTAGACTTAGTGGCTTTTGAAAAATCGTACTTGTTGGCTTTTTCACCAACAAATGTTGTTTTTTTACAGATAGCTCAACCTCATTAGTTATCAATGTCTCAAAGATAGCTCGTCAAAGAATGTCTCCGCTAAGGAATTTGATGGCTAACTCAATATAATAAAAATATAAAAACGACTTATTAGTGAATATTTATTCATTGTGAGTTTGACTTTTTTAAGGTCTAGGTAATAATGCTTACGAATTATTATTTAGGCCCGAATGGACGTAATAAATTATGGATATTACTGAACTGTTATTAGAAGCAGGGAACTTGATGCTGGTCGGCATGATTTCAGTGTTTTTGTTTCTTGGCCTATTAGTTATTGTTGTTCAACAAATGGCTAAACTTTGTCCCGTTGAATCCGCGCCTGTAGCAGCAAAAAAGCCAACGGCACAACCTCAGCCAGCAACATTGAATCCAAAATTAATAGCAGCCATCACAAGTGCGGTACAACAGTACCGTGAAAATAAGTAACTTGGTTCTAAGAAAACTTTTTAAAGGAGCACAACGTCATGTCTAAGCCTCTCGCTATAACTGAAGTGGTATTGCGCGACGCACACCAGTCGCTGTTTGCGACGCGTATGCGGATCGAAGATATGCTACCGATTGCAGAGAAACTCGATAAAATGGGCTTTTGGTCTCTAGAGACTTGGGGCGGCGCAACATTTGACGCCTGTATCCGTTATTTGGGTGAAGATCCTTGGGAGCGCATTCGTAAGCTAAAACAAGCGATGCCTAACACTAAGCATCAGATGCTGTTACGTGGGCAAAACCTGTTAGGTTACCGCCACTATGCTGATGATGTTGTAGAAAAATTCGTTGAGCGAGCTCATACCAATGGTGTTGATGTGTTTCGTATCTTTGATGCGATGAATGATGTGCGCAACTTCCAAACTGCAGTAAAAGCTGCTGTTAATGTTGGTGCCCATGCACAAGGTACGATTTCTTACACAACTAGCCCAGTACACACAGTGGATACTTGGGTAGATATGGCGAAACGCTTACAAGACATGGGCGCTCACTCTATCTGTATTAAAGATATGGCGGGCCTGCTTAAGCCTTATGTTGCCGAGGAGTTGGTTACTCGCATTAAAGAAACTGTCGATCTACCGTTAGCCTTACACTGTCATGCTACGACCGGTTTAAGTATTGCGACTCAGCAAAAAGCCATTGATAGTGGTATTGATATTCTTGATACGGCTATTTCTTCAATGAGTATGACTTACGGTCATTCACCAACGGAAACCATTGTCTCTATTGTAGAAGGTACCGAGCGAGATACTGGCTTAGACCTACATGCTCTCGAAGATATTGCTTCTTACTTCCGTGAAGTACGCAAAAAATACGTGAAGTTTGAAGGTGCTCTGAAAGGTGTTGATTCACGTATTTTGATAGCTCAAGTGCCGGGTGGCATGCTAACAAATATGGAAAGTCAGCTTAAAGAGCAAGGCGCGGGCGATCGTTTAGATGAAGTATTAAAAGAAATTCCACGTGTACGTGAAGATCTTGGCTTTATTCCCCTTGTTACTCCTACATCGCAAATTGTTGGCACCCAAGCTGTGATTAACGTACTAATGGGTGAACGCTACAAAAACATCACTAAGGAAACCGCGGGTGTACTTAAGGGTGAGTACGGCGCTACGCCTGCTGCAGTTAATACCGAACTACAACAGCGTGTATTAGAAGGCGAGGAAGTCATTACTTGTCGCCCTGCTGATTTACTTGAGCCAGAGTTAGCAGCATTAACTGCTGAGTTCTTAGGCAAAGCAAAAGAGAAAGGTATTAAGGTTGCTGAAAACGAAGTGGATGATGCGCTTATTTACGCGTTATTCCCACAAGTAGGCCTTAAGTTTTTAGAGAATCGTAATAATCCTGACGCATTTGAGCCAGTGCCAAGTGCCGATGATATGAAGCCTGCGGCTGCGCCGCGTACTGAAGCTGAAACCTACGCGGTTAAAGTGGATGGTCAGGTATTTAATGTTGAAGTGGGCCCTGCGGGTAGTATTGAAACCATCACGCCAGTGGGTGGGGCACCAGTTGCTGTTGATTCAGCTGCTGCCGCGCCTGTTGCTGCAAATGGTCCAGCAGAAGATATTACCTCGCCATTATCAGGCACTATTTTTAAAGTGTTAGTGCAACAAGGTGAGCAAGTGAGTGAAGGTGACGTACTGTTGATTATGGAAGCGATGAAGATGGAAACTGAAATCAGAGCGGTTCGATCAGGTACGGTACAAGCGATTCATGTTCGTGAAGGCGATTCAGTTGCAGTTGGCGATGCCCTGCTAGCGCTGGCATAAGGAGTTCCAGTGGAAGGTTTATTAACCCTTTGGCACGATACCGGTATCTACCATTTCGAGTGGAAACAGCTCGTAATGATGGCGGTGGGTGCTTTATTACTTTACTTAGCGATAGTGCGTAAGTTTGAACCATTGTTATTATTGCCGATTGGCTTTGGCGCTATTTTAGCCAATATTCCCAATGCCGGTTTTACCGATGAAGGTGGCATACTTTACTACATCTACCATATTGGTATTGAAACGGGTGTATTCCCGTTACTTATCTTTATGGGTGTGGGCGCGATGACAGACTTTGGTGCGCTAATCGCTAACCCTAAAATGTTATTTTTGGGTGCGGCAGCGCAATTTGGTATTTTTGCTACCCTGTTTGGTGCGATTTTACTGAACGCTATCCCTGGTTTTGAGTTCTCTATGCAAGACGCTTCCGCTATCGCCATTATTGGTGGTGCGGATGGCCCAACGGCGATATTCCTCGCGTCCAAGCTTGCCCCTCACTTGTTAGGTGCGATTGCGGTAGCGGCATATTCTTACATGGCGCTAGTCCCTTTGATTCAACCGCCTATCATGCGTGCTTTAACCTCTGAGAAAGAGCGTGCTATTCAGATGGAGCAGTTACGCCCAGTAAGCAAGCGTGAGAAAATTCTATTTCCGCTATTGGTGCTGTTTGCTTGTATCTTGTTATTACCAGCAGCAACGCCGCTTGTGGGCATGTTCTGTTTAGGTAATCTGATGCGTGAATCTGGCGTTGTAGATCGTTTAAGCAATGCGGCGCAAAATGAAATTATTAATGCGGTAACTATTTTCTTAGGCTTGGCTGTTGGATCTAAGTTATCAGCCAAATATTTCTTAACCCTAGAAACATTAGGCATTTTGGTGCTTGGCGCGGTGGCGTTTGCAATTGGTACTGCTTCGGGTGTATTGATGGCGAAACTAATGAGCCGAATGTCGGGCGGTAAGATTAACCCATTATTAGGAGCTGCGGGTGTATCAGCGGTGCCAATGGCGGCGCGAGTGGTGAATAAAGTGGGCCTAGAAGCTAACCCACAAAACTTCTTACTGATGCATGCTATGGGCCCTAACGTGGCTGGCGTACTCGGTAGTGCTGTCGCCGCTGGTGTGTTACTGGCTTTGGTTGGTTAATCTTTGTTTAATCAGATAAGCATTTAATAAAAGGTGGCTTGGCCACCTTTTTTATTGCCCCCCGCTTAGTTCTCGTTGGTTAAGGCCGGTTTTTAGCTTATTTTTATGTTCGTGTTAAATGAAGCATTAAAGTAAAAAAGCCTATTAAAAAGACAGACAGGCCAGCTATCCAGTAAAAACCTTTCGCACCTTGCTTAATTGATAAACCATGGTAATGCAGAAAACCCAGCCAAAGTAATGAGATAACCAGGGGGATTAAAAACATTCTCGCCATTGTAGCGCTCCTTGGGTGCATAATTTGTCGTTGTTTAGCTTACGTTTGAGTTGCCACATCTGCTCTATTTATATCAAAAAACATTGCATTAGGGGTGATAGCATCGTCTGAGTTGGCAACCTTTAATCGGACTTTACGTTAAAAATCGATTCCTTCGCCTCGCTTAAGCTTAGATTAACGAACAAATTTGATAAACTGGCGCCACTTGTTCTTTTGGTTGATTAAAATGTTCGAAACTGTGTTAACGCACACAATGTCACTATGGGGTTTGTTTAGTCTGAGCTTTATCGCTGCGACCTTATTACCTGCAGGCTCTGAAGTATTACTCACTGCTATGATCTTGGCTGAACAATATTCAGTGTACAGTTTGATCGCAGTGGCAACTATAGGTAATACATTGGGTGGATTTCTCACTTACTATTTTGGTTGGTTAGCGCGCTGTTATCAAAAGAACTTAGAAATTAAGCAACAGAAAGTCATCATTTATATGCAACGTTATGGTATTTATTGTTTATTATTTAGCTGGTTACCTATTTTCGGTGATATTTTTTGTTTTGCGGCTGGCTGGTTGAAATTAAATCGCTACTGGTCAGGTTTATTACTATTGCTTGGTAAGCTGTTGCGTTACTCATTTATTGCTTTGATTGCTCAAGGTTTTATCTGAGCCAAAGTATGGCCGAAAACTTGTAATATGAAGCGACTGCCCCAATATACGGTAGCAAATATATTATTATGCGCATTTACCTGTTAGCGGTTTAGGTAAGTGTTTTCTGCAGCTTGCTGTAAGTGAATCAGAGTGACATGATGTGACTCTTCTATTTGTTTAGGCGCCAGCGACTATTACTCTTATGAATAAGACTGGTGTGACATAAACTAAGGCTTTATCTTGAATTCAAAATTTAATGAACAACTTGAGCTGTTAAAGGCTACTCCTGGTGCATTGACTGGGATCAATCGAGGCATAGAGCGGGAAAGCTTACGCGTTTCCAGTAATGGGCAGTTGGCGCAAACACCTCACCCTGAGTCATTAGGTAAAGCATTAACTCATTCGACCATCACCACTGATTTTGCTGAGAGCTTACTAGAATTTATTACGCCAGTATCTACTTCAACCTCGGTCTTATTTGAACAATTACAAGACATACATCATTACACGGTGAAAAACTTGGGCCAAGAGCAACTCTGGCCAATGAGCATGCCTTGTTACTGCGCAGGTGAAGACCAAATAGAGCTCGCGCAATACGGTACCTCTAATATCGGCAAAATGAAAACCACTTACCGCGAAGGCTTAAAAAATCGTTACGGTAGTATGATGCAGATTATTTCCGGTGTGCATTACAACTTCTCTTTGCCGCAGCAGTTTTGGCAATTAAAGCAAGCGCCAGGAATGAGTGAGCAAGATAAAGCCTCAGCTGGCTATATGGCTTTAGTGCGTAATTTTTACCGTTTTGGCTGGGTTATTCCTTATTTGTTTGGTGCTTCACCAGCCCTTTGTAGTTCATTTTTACAAGGTAAAAAGAGCAGCTTACCATTTGAAGCTCTTGGCAAAGGAACGGTTTATCTACCTTATGCGACGTCTTTACGTTTGAGTGATTTGGGCTATACCAATAGCAGTCAAGCTGATTTGTGTGTGAGTTATAATGCGCTTGACTCTTATCTTCATTCGGTCGAAAAAGCCGTCAATGCACATTCGTTAGCTTTTGAAAAAATTGGCGTGAAAGAAAACGGTCAATATAAGCAGTTAAACGCTAATATGCTGCAAATCGAGAATGAACTTTACGCGCCGATCCGTCCTAAGCGTGTCACGTTTGCCAATGAAAAGCCGCGTCATGCACTGGCGGCGCGTGGTATAGAATACATTGAAGTGCGGTCACTGGATGTTAATCCCTTCTCTGCAGTGGGTATCACTCCTTTGCAGTCTTATTTCTTAGATGTTTTTCTCACTTGGTGCGCCCTTAAGCCGTCGGCTGAATTTGATCCATCGCGTTGTAATGAATATAAAGGTAACTTTACAAAGGTGGTTCTTGAGGGCCGAAAACCAGGCATTGCTCTTGAAATTAGCCGTGAAGAATTAACCATACCTCAGTGGGGTGAAAAACTGATGCTTGAATGGCGTGAAGTGGCGGCAATGCTTGATCGCGATAACAACACTCAATCATTTAGCGCCGCTTTAACCGAGTTAGCGCCAAGCTTTGCTGACCCTGAACTCACCTTGTCTGGGCAGCTATTGAAAGAACTAAAATCATTAGAAATAGATAATGGTGAATTTGCCATCAAATTATCGAATCAATACAAACAAGAGCTAGCCTCAGGCTCTTATCAATATTGGAATGAAGATGACTTTACCCAGTTTAGAGTGGAGTCTACGGCTAAGCAGCAAGCAATAGAGTCAGCAGACAAAGTCGGGTTTGATGAGTTCCTTGAGCAATATTTCGCTAAGGCTTAAAAGCAGCAGATAAAAAAACAGGAGCCTTACGGCTCCTGAAAACAATGAAAAAAACAATTCTTGCACTAGTAAGGCAACAATAGGGGCAAAGAGTTCAATGGGAATACTAAAAAATACAAAATATTTTTTTCTGCTTGTTTGTGTGTCTTTATTGGTTGCATGTAGCTCGTCCCCACCACGTAATCCCGAAAATTTATGTGAAATATTCCAAGAAAAGCGTAATTGGTACACGGCTGCGAAAGACATGGAAGATAAATGGGGCACGCCTATTCATGTGCCAATGGCCATGATGTATCAAGAAAGTAGTTTTAAACACGATGCTGCGCCACCAATGGAATACTTTCTGTTTATCCCCATTGGAAGAGCCAGTAGTGCTTATGGCTACAGCCAGGCTAAAACCTTAACTTGGCAGGATTATACTCGTGAAACGGGCAATAGTTGGGCTAGTCGGGATGATTTTGCTGATGCCATTGATTTTATGGGGTGGTTTACCACCAAGACCCATAAAATTAATGGCGTGTCTAAGTGGGATGCTTACCGCCAATACCTTAACTATCATGAGGGATGGGGTGGCTATAAAAAAGGCAGTTATAACAAAAAACCGTGGTTAATTAAGGTGTCAAAGAAAGTGGACCAACGCGCGAAGCGCTATGCCCAGCAGTTAAAGCAGTGTCAAGATGACCTAAATTCCGGCTGGTTTTGGCGTACTTTCTTTAGCTAAAACCCAATAATCAACTAGATCCTAGTGGCGGCTTTGGTTAGAGTAGCGCGATAACTATGAAGGAGAAACAAGATGCCATTATTAGATAGCTTCACTGTGGACCATACCAAAATGAATGCGCCCGCAGTGCGTGTGGCTAAAACCATGAAAACACCAGGGCAAGATACGATTACCGTATTCGACCTGCGTTTTTGTGTACCAAATGAAGAACTACTATCAGAGAAAGGTATCCACACCTTAGAGCACTTATTTGCCGGTTTTATCCGTCAGCATCTAAACAGCGATACGGTAGAGATTATTGATGTCTCTCCTATGGGATGTCGTACTGGCTTCTACATGAGCCTCATTGGCGCGCCATCTGAGCAAACTGTTGCCGACAGCTGGTTGGCAGCAATGCAAGATGTGCTGCTTGTACAAAACCAAGATGAAATCCCTGAGCTTAATGAATATCAATGTGGCACGTTTGTGATGCACTCTCTAGATGAAGCAAAAGCGATTGCTAAAACAATTATCGAGCGTGGTATTGGCGTGAACCAAAATGATGAATTGGCGCTGCCGAAAGAATTGCTTGAAAAGCTGTAATAAGTAAATCCAGTTATTAAAAACGGGCTAATATTCTATTGGATATTAGCCCATTTTTTTATTCATTCTCTTGGTATAAGTGAGGAATGATCCGTACCAACTTGACCATATTATTTTCAACTTCGACCACTTCAATGGGATAACCAAATAAACGTACACTGATATTGGGAGCAGGAATGTCTTCTAGGTATTCCAGAATTAAACCATTTAAGGTTTTTGGCCCATCGGTTGGGAATTGCCAGTTCATTTCCTTGTTTATATCACGAATACTGATACCTCCCTCAACCAAGAAGCTGCCATCTTCTTGTTGATGAATTTCTTCTGACACTTCAGGCGTGATGCTGGTGGTAAAATCTCCCACTATTTCTTCGAGCAAATCCTCTAGTGTGACTAAGCCTTGAATATCACCATATTCGTCTATTACTAAGCCAATACGCTGTTTTCTGCGCTGAAACTTGAGTAACTGAGTGTTCAATGGGGTGCCTTCTGGAATGAAGTACAGCTCTTTTACACTGCGCAGTAGGGTGGTTTTATCGAGCTGTTCTTTAAGCATCATACGCAAGGTATCTTTGGCATGAATAAAGCCAACGGCATCATCGATATTGTCACGGTACAATAAAATTCGCGTGTGAGGTGACTGCGTTAGCTGGCGTAAAATCAGCTCCCAATCATCATTGATATCGATACCGGCAATGTCGCTGCGTGGTATCATGATATCCTCTACCGCAACTTGCTCTAAATCTAAGATACTTAGCAACATCTCTTGGTGGCGCTTAGGGATCATCGCGCCAGCTTCATGAACGATAGTGCGTAGCTCATCTGGGGATAAATGATCATCACCGCCATTGGCGCTGTCTATGCGCAGCAGCTTGAGTAAACCATTAGATAAAAAGTTAACAAACCACACCACAGGGGTGAAAATCTTCTGCAGTGGGCGCAGTAATAATGAGCTTGGAAACGCTATTTTTTCGGGGTATAACGCCGCCAATGTTTTGGGGGTTACTTCTGCAAAAATCAATAAGGCTAAGGTCAAAGCGCCAGTGGCGATGGCGATACCTGCATCACCAAATAGTCGTTGGCCTATGATGGTGGCAATAGCAGAAGCTAAAATATTAACTAAATTGTTACCAATGAGAATTAAGCCGATTAACTTGTCAGGGCGTTGTAGTAACTTTTCGACCCGTATTGCACTTTTATTATTCTGTTTAACAAGGTGGCGCAGTCGGTAGCGATTTATCGCCATCATGCCGGTTTCAGAACTGGAAAAATACGCTGACATTAAGATCAACAGACCTAAAATGGCAAACAGTACTTCGGTCGATATGGTATCCAATGTGGATCCTCTTGGTAGTCAATAAATGGGTTAAAAATTGAGTAGCAGCTTAAGTTAAGATTATTTCTTTGACAAAACGGCTGCCAAAATAGGCTAAGGTAAGCACAAAGGCACCTATAACCGTGGCATAAATGACAGGTTTTCCGCGCCAGCCTTTAATATAATGACCCCATAGTAAAGTCACATATAAAAACCACGCAATAATAGAAAGTATCGCCTTATGAGCCTTTCCTTGGGCAAACATATCATCTAAAAAAATAAAACCAGTCGCGAGAGATAAGCTTAGCAAGATGGTGCCAATCAATATTAATTGAAAAAGCTGCTTTTCTACTGTCATCAGTGGCGGCAGGGCTGGATGAAACAAGGGTTTACGTTTTTGTTTTAACTGGTAATCCAAATAACCGAGTTGAGTCGCAAATAAACCAGCGATCATCAAGGTCGAATAAGCTAATAAGGCAATGCTTATATGCACAACTATCTCTGGTCGGCTCTCAAGGTGAGTAATATAATTAGAGGGCAGTAAAGTAGCCGCGCCTAAATTGACCATGGCAAAACCGTAAGCAACAGGCAGTATCACCCAAACTCGGATACGAAGTGCGGCGCTGGATAACACTAAGCAAACGATCAAGCTGACCAGTGCGGCAACGTTGATTAAGGATAAGTTTTGCCCTGACGCAATAAAAATATCTTGGTATAGCCAAGCTCCTTGCAGCGCGATGGCGCTATAAGCACAGCCGAGAACTAAGAACTTGTTGGGGCCTTGATGGTGCAATAACCGACTTAAGCACGCGATAGTCGCGATTGCGTAAAGTGCTAAAGCAAAAATAGACATCACTTCCATTAACGTAATTTACCCTTTAATTTAAGCTGCCAGTATAACCTGTGGGCTCAGCTTGAGCCAACAAATCAAAGGATAATCCAGTTACTTAACGCCTATTGTGGCTAACATTTGTGAGGCAAAAGGGGTGATTGGTTAAAACTAAGGCACTTGATACTGTGTTGTATTAAGTTACTTAAGGGTATAATCCTTCTAATTTATTAGATAAGTTTGTTGAGAAAACCATGTTTGAGAATCTGACTGACAGACTGTCGCGCTCACTGAAAAATATCAGTGGTCGTGGCCGATTAACTGAAGACAATATTAAAGATACCTTACGTGAAGTAAGAATGGCCCTACTTGAAGCCGACGTGGCACTGCCCGTTGTGCGTGAATTTGTCGCTAAGGTTAAAGAAAGAGCGGTAGGTCAAGAAGTCACTAAAAGCTTAAGCCCTGGACAAGTATTTATTAAAATCGTGCAGTCTGAGCTTGAAGCTGCGATGGGTGACGCCAATGAAAAACTAGATTTAGCTGCTCAGCCCCCGGCCATTTTACTGATGGCGGGTTTACAAGGTGCTGGTAAAACCACTTCGGTGGCTAAATTAGCTAAATTCTTAAAAGAGCGTGAAAAAAAATCGGTACTGGTGGTTAGTGCTGACGTATACCGCCCAGCAGCAATCAAACAGTTGGAAACCTTAGCAAGCGAAGTGCAAGTTGAGTTTTTCCCAAGTGATATTTCGCAAAAGCCGATTGATATTGCTAACGCGGCAATTACTCATGCGAAAAAGCAGTTTATTGATGTGGTTATTGTGGATACAGCGGGTCGTTTACACGTTGATGAAAGCATGATGACCGAGATCATCGATCTGCATAAAGCGATTGATCCTGTCGAAACGCTCTTCGTAGTCGATGCTATGACGGGTCAAGATGCCGCGAACACTGCCCGAGCTTTTAATGAATCATTGCCATTAACTGGTGTGATTTTGACTAAGGCCGATGGTGATGCCCGTGGTGGTGCGGCACTTTCTATTCGTCAAATTACCGGTAAGCCGATTAAGTTTATGGGTATGGGCGAGAAAATTGATGCGTTAGAGCCCTTCTACCCCGATCGTATTGCCTCTCGAATCTTAGGCATGGGCGACGTACTGTCTTTAATCGAAGAGATCGAGCAAAAAGTTGATAAAGACAAAGCGGCGAAACTGGCTAAGAAAGTACAAAAAGGCAAAGGTTTTGATTTAGAAGACTTCCGCGAGCAGCTAGTGCAAATGAAAAGCATGGGCGGCATGATGGGCATGATGGATAAACTGCCGGGAATGGGGCAGCTTCCTGACGCGGTAAAAGACCAAGTGAACGATAAGCTAACGGTGCAAATGGAAGCCATCATTAATTCCATGACACCGGGAGAGCGTGCTCGCCCTGAAATCATCAAAGGTTCGCGTAAACGTCGTATTGCTGCAGGCTCGGGTACATCTATTCAAGAAGTAAACAAGTTGCTAAAACAGTTTACGCAGATGCAAAAAATGATGAAAAAAATGTCTGGTAAGGGCGGTATGCGTAAAATGATGGGGCGCATGCAAGGTATGATGCCGCCGGGCATGATGAAAGGCAAAGGTCCATTTTAATCCCTTAGCGCTATGAACGGCTGTTGCCATGACACAAAAAAAGGGAACCGAGTTCCCTTTTTTTGTGTCTGCCGCTTGACCTTACCTGTTAAATAGCCATTCAACAGGTAAGGAATCAGTTGCTTTTATAGAGAATAAGAGTACAATTTTGCGGCTTTCTACAAAGTGGGGGGTCTGAAATTTTTTCAGGCTCAGTAGTTTTTCAAAATATATGAGGACGATATGGTTACCATTCGTTTAGCTCGTGGCGGCGCAAAAAAGCGTCCATTTTATCAGGTTGTAGTAGCTGACAGCCGTAATGCAGCAACTGGTCGTTACATTGAGAAAGTAGGTTTCTTTAACCCTACTGCTCGCGGTAGCGAAGAGCCGCTTCGTTTAAACAACGAGCGTATTGAGCACTGGGTGTCTCAAGGCGCAACGCTTAGCGCACGTGTTGCTAAGCTGGTTAAAGACAGCCAAAAAGCTGCTTAATCAATTAGGTATAGGGGAAATTTAGTGAGTGAACAAGCAGACCAGATTGTTGTTGGTAAGTTTGGTGCCGTATACGGTATTAAGGGCTGGCTAAAAATACATTCCTATACTGACGACCCCGAAGGTGTCTTTGACTACAAGCCTTGGCATGTTGAATACCAAGGGCGACAAAAAGAAGTTCAAGTAACTGAATACCGTCGCCATAGTAAAACTTGGATTGCAAAAGTTGCAGGTTTTGACGTTAGAGAAGACGCTCAAGCCCTTGTTGGATTAGAGATCTTGGTTAGCGATGACCAACTTCCTGATCTTGATGATGGGGTTTATTGGCGTGATTTGATGGGATGTCAGGTAAAAACGACCCAAGGTTACGACCTAGGTGTAGTGGCTGACATGATGGAAACAGGCTCAAATGATGTGCTTGTTGTTAAATCCAACCCGACAGATGCCTTTGGCAAAAAAGAACGGTTAATTCCGTATCTTGAACAGCAGGTAATTATCCAAGTGGATATTGCCAACAAATTTATTGAAGTAGACTGGGATCCAGGATTCTAGGTTACTCCGAGGAGTCATTCTATGTGGTTAGGGGTCATTAGCCTCTTCCCGGACATGTTTCGGGCCATAACAGAACACGGAGTAACAGGTAGGGCTGTGAAGCAGCAACTGCTTGAATTCCAATGTTGGAATCCAAGGGATTTCACCACAGATAAACATAAAACTGTCGATGACAGACCTTATGGTGGTGGCCCTGGTATGTTGATGATGGTTGAGCCTTTGCGCCAAGCCATTCATGCAGCAAAAGCCGCAGCGGAGCAAGCAGGGATCGAGGCGAAGGTAATTTACCTTTCACCTCAAGGACGAAAACTAGAACAAAGTGGCGTTAAAGAGTTGGCACAAAATCAAGGTTTGATTTTAGTGGCAGGTCGCTACGAAGGGATAGATGAGCGTATAATCCAAACCGAAATCGATGAAGAGTGGTCGATAGGTGATTATGTGTTAACGGGCGGCGAATTGCCTGCCATGACCTTAATTGATGCTGTGGTACGTTTTGTACCGGGTGTTTTAGGTCATGCTGCATCAGCTGAGCAAGATTCATTTTCCGATGGATTATTGGATTGCCCACATTACACCCGTCCTGAGATGCTAGGAGATTTAGCGGTGCCACCGGTATTACTGAGTGGTAATCACGAAAAGATCCGACAATGGCGGCTAACGCAGTCATTAGGCCGTACCTGGGAACGAAGACCAGAACTTATTAACAACCTAGCTCTGACTGACGAACAAGCACGCTTGTTAGCTGAATACATCAGTGACTCTGAGTAACAGCAATCGTATCAGTTTATCTAGGCAGAGGTTTTTAAAATGAGCAACATCATTAAACAGCTCGAAGACGAGCAGTTAAAAAAAGATCTACCTACATTCGCACCTGGTGACACTGTAGTAGTTCAAGTTAAAGTTAAAGAAGGCGACAAAGAGCGTCTTCAGGCTTTTGAAGGTTTCGTATTAGCTAAGCGTAACCGCGGCTTACACTCTTCTTTCACTGTTCGTAAAATTTCTAACGGTGAAGGCGTTGAGCGTGTATTCCAAACTCATAGCCCAATTGTAGATAGCATTACAGTTAAACGTCGTGGTGATGTACGTCAAGCTAAGCTTTACTACATGCGCGGTCGTACTGGTAAAGCAGCTCGTATCAAAGAGAAGCTTGGTAAAAAGTAAGACTAAAAAAGGCTCGCATTGCGAGCCTTTTTTTCATTTGTTAATTGGTAATCTTTGCTTTATCAAGTTGCGCTTCAATGGATTTATTGCTGTCACACTTGTACACTAATCACTGAATTGTCCGTGCCGAATTCATTTCTTTTATAACCATCCGCTTGTACATCATTCTCAAACACTTCAGAGCCATCAGAATTGACGAATCTGTATTTGTATTCAAATTCAGCCTGATTGTCAGTAGGGATATCTATGGTTGCCTTAAACTTACCATTTTTGAACTTCTGCAATTCAAGGGGTTGCCATTGATTGAACTCAGCGAGTAAAAACACTTGTTCGGCTGCTGCTGCCGTTTCTTTTTCTATTTCAAATGTCACTTTGACTTGAGGCTTAGATTTTAGAAAGCGCTTCTTCACGGGCATGGATACCTCCTCAGGTATAACAATCACTAATAACAAAAATAACAATATCTTATCATAACGATTATTAACGGCATTAGTTAAGTAAATATTAAACTAAAAAGTAACTTTGTAAAATTTGTGACGTGAACTCCTTCTTTAAATAGAATCCACGTGGTCGTGTTTGGATCCGTTGCCCATTGTTTCCTATTGCTGACGTAAGTGCTTTACCATTGGCGGCTTTAGGTCGTAGTTGTAATACTTGGCCATGGCGAGCGGTGATCTGCTCTATATCACCAAGAGCAATGCGATCCATTAATTCTTCCCAATCTTGTTGCAATAACATCTCTTCTTGTTGACTGGGCTGCCAAAGCAAGGGGGAGCCGACGCGGCGCTGGCCAAGTGGTATTTCTCTACGTCCTTCCACTGGCATCCAAAGGACACAGCTAAGCTTATTTTTCACATTGCTATTGGCCCAACTCAAGCCTGCAATATTCAAAAGGGGAGCAACGCAAACAAATGTAGTTTCAAGTGGCTGCCCATGCTCGTTAATAGGAATTGTTTTGAGCTCAACCCCTAGTTCAGGGAAGTCTTGCTCAGGCTTCGAGCCAGCCAATGCACCTAAGTGATGCTCAATTAATTGGCCAACCCAGCCTTTATCGCGGCGTAAATCTTTTGGTAGTGGCCAACCTGCGCTGGCTGCTAATTGCGCTAAATTGAGCCCTGCTATTTGTTGGGCTCGTTGCATGAGTTGCTCAATAGATTGAGGAGAAGACGCCATAATAAAGTCGACAAATAAAAGTATTATACCTTTTTGCGAGCCGAGCTGCATTTGCTGTTTTTTTGTTCGATCTTGCTTGCTAAGTTTTTATGTGGTGACTATTTTCTATCTCTATGATTTTTATGTTTTTTTATGTTTTTTATTTGCTTGACTTATAGCAAGTAAACTATTTTTTGGCGTTTTACTGTAAATATAAGTTTGCGTACACAAGTTTATCCACAGAAACTCTGGATAACTTATAAAACCACGACTATTTTATTCACAATTTGACTGTTGCTGCCTTGTTGAATGAGATGTTGGACGAAAAAATGGCACATTATCGACTATTTATTTCAAAATTTTGTGAATAACTTAGTCGGTGGTCGAAATGTGTCCATTGGTTTTTATACACATAGAAGGGATTTATTATGACACTGTTTATAAAACCAGTTTTCTAGATTTTTACGTTTTTTGTTTTTTTATCTGTTTGTTTTTTAATTCTTTATTTTTTATTTGTCAGCAGCTAATACAAACCAAGATAAACTAAATAAACATAGTGCGTGACAAAATACCGAATTCTTAACAGACTTATGCACAGAATTAGTGAAGAAGTTGAAATGAATTTGTGGTGTGTTGACGGATTGGTGTGTATAAGTGAAGCTATGTATTGAAGTTATCCATAAAGTGTGAGCCGCTATACGTTTGGCACGGGTCAACGTGTATCTTGTTTGCTGCAATCGCGGGAATATGAAAGAATCTAAAGTATTAGAGATCAAGCCCAATAGGTGCATAAGTGATTGATGCCGATGGTTATCGTCCAAATGTAGGCATTATTATCTGTAACCCTAGTGGTCAGGTAATGTGGGCTAAGCGTTTTGGACAGCATTCTTGGCAGTTTCCGCAAGGTGGAGTCAATGAAGGTGAAAGTGCCGAACAAGCTATGTTTCGTGAGCTTTACGAAGAGGTAGGGCTGGAAAAACATGAAGTAAAAATCTTAGCTGTAAGTCGAAGTTGGCTAAGATATAAGTTACCAAAACGTTTAGTGAGATGGGATTCTAAACCTGTATGTATCGGACAAAAACAAAAATGGTTTTTATTGACGCTACAAGCAAAGGAATCCAAAGTTAATTTAAGTGCTTGTGGGCACCCTGAATTTGATGATTGGCGCTGGGTTAGTTATTGGTATCCGGTTCGTCAAGTTGTGTCATTTAAACGGGACGTGTATCGCCGAGTGATGAAAGAGTTTTGCCCGACAGCATTGCCTTTTAACCGTCCTGAAGCTGAGCCCAAAAAACGCAAAGAAAAACGCAAACGTTTTACTAAAAAATATCGAAAATCAGCCAAGTAATCGATGACTAATACCCCGTAGGAGGTGATGTGTTAACGCAACTTAGAGAGATAGTAGAGCATGTTAATTTAGCTGACTCTCTAGAGGATGCTATGGGGGTTTTGGTCAGCGAGATCCGTCAGGTGATGCAGGTTGATTGTTGCTCAGTATATCTAGCTCACGATTCTTTAAGTCACTTCACTCTTGCCGCAACAGATGGGTTAGCCGCAAGTGCGGTAGGTAATACTCACATTGATTTTAGTGAAGGGGTGGTGGGGTTGGTGGGGCAAAAAGAAGAGCCGCTCAATTTAGCCGATGTACAAATTCACCCTCGTTTTAAATACTTACCTGAAGTGCAAGAAGACGATTTTCGCGCCTTTTTAGGCGCGCCTATTATTCACCAGCGCAAAGTGCTGGGCGTTTTAGTTGTACAACAAAGATGCGCGCGTGAATATGACATAAATGAAGAGTCGTTTATTGTTACGCTCGCGGCACAGTTGGCCAATGTGATTGCTCACTCCCAAGCTAAAGGCATGTTTTCCTCCCCCAATCCCCAGAGAAAAACGATTCGCTCAATTAAAGGTATTGCTGGTAGTCCTGGTATAGCAATAGCGAAAGCCCAAGTCATCACGCCTCAAGTTACCCTTGATATGATAGAGATTGAACCATCTCAAGATATTGATGGTGAGTTAGTTCGCTTTACCTCTGCGGTGCAGCAGAGTATCGAAGAAATCAAGGGCATCGCATTTCGCCTTAAGGGACAATTACCTAAAGAAGCCTTAGCCATTTTTGATATTTACCAGCATATGCTCGCTGAAGTGAGTTTGTCTGGCGAAATCAAAGGCGAAATTCGCACTGGCCTAAAAGCCACCGCGGCGGTTAAGCAGGTAGCTGTTAGATACATTCAACAGTTTAAGGCAATGTCAGACCCCTATTTAAGAGAGCGAGCGACGGATACTAAGGATGTCTGTCAACGTTTAATTAATCATTTGATTGGCCTTGAGCCTGCCGCTTTGATAGCCGATGAGTTGATTTTAGTGGCTGAAGAGGTCACCGCAACTATGTTGGCGAATGTCCCGAAAGAAAAGCTAAAGGGCATCGTTTCGGTCAAAGGCTCTGCTAACTCACATGCTGCTATTTTAGCGCGCGCTTTGGGGATCCCGGCCTTAATGGGGATGTCAGTGCCGATTGAAAAGCTTAGCCACAATCTGCTTATTCTTGATGGCTACAGTGGCGAATTATATGTCTCGCCTGAGCAAGCGGTACAAAATGAATACGAAGGGTTGCTAGCGGAAGAAAAGCAGCTTGATAGTATTATGCTAGATTGTCTTGAAGCACCAGCAGTGACTCGAGATGGCATTAAAATTGAGATGTTGTTAAACGCGGGTTTAAGTGCTGACACCGAAATAGCCATAAATGAATTTGCTGATGGTGTGGGGTTGTATCGCACTGAAGTGCCTTTTATGCTCACTGAGAGCTTTCCCACCGAGCAAGAGCAAACCGAGCGCTACCGTGGCATTTTACACACTTATGCCGCAAAACCAGTCACCATGCGCACGCTGGATGTGGGCGGTGATAAGCAGTTACCTTATTTTCCTATTATTGAAGAAAACCCTTTTCTAGGTTGGCGTGGAATTCGTCTAACTCTCGATCATCCGGAAATATTTTTGGTGCAGATAAAGGCCATGCTTCGTGCCAGTATTGGCTTAAATAATTTACAAATTATGCTGCCCATGATCAGTGGGGTTAGCGAAGTTGACGATTCGATCCGCTTAATTAATCAAGCATGGAATGAAATTAAAGAACGAGCTGAGGCGCAAGGTGAGATTTTAAGAAAACCAAAACTAGGCGTGATGTTAGAAGTACCCTCTGCCTTGTACATCTTGCCGCAACTGGCGAAACGAGTCGATTTCTGGTCGATAGGCAGTAACGATTTAACCCAATACCTACTGGCTGTTGATCGAAATAATCCTCGTGTCGCAAATATTTTTGATAGTTTTCACCCGGCAGTACTACAAGCTTTGCAGCATATTATTGCCCAAGCTAAACAACATAAGGTGCCAGTGAGTTTATGTGGTGAGTTGGCTGGCGATCCGTTAGGCGCAGTGATTTTAATGGCGATGGGATACACCAAGCTCAGTATGAATACTTACAATATTGCACGGATTAAATTTGTGATTCGCCATGTTTCAGTTAAAGAGTTGCAAGCTTTGTTAGGACAGGCATATGAGCTGGATTCCGGTAAAGAGGTGCGGGCTTTGTTTGCCCAATATCTCGAAGCCCAAGGTCTTGGAGGCTTAGTGCGAGCAGGGCGTTAAATTTTTTTCCTGCGCTAGCCGTGTGATTTTGTTATGACAATGGCGCTCTTCCCTTGTTATTACAGCTATTTGATAGCAAAATGCTGTTTTTATTATTCAAGGTTCGCGCTCTTATGTCTGAAACGTTTTGGTCTTTCCCGCAAATAGACCCTATCATATTTAGTGTTGGCCCGCTGGCTGTACGCTGGTATGGGGTGATGTATCTGGTTGGTTTTGCTTTTGCTATGTGGATGGCTAACCGTCGCGCCATGAAACCAGGATCGGGCTGGACTAAAGATGAGGTCAGTGACGTTTTATTTTACGGCTTTCTAGGCGTGATTTTAGGCGGCCGTATGGGCTATGTGCTGTTTTATCAAACTAGCCTATTTCTTGATAATCCGCTTTATCTCTTCAAAATTTGGGAGGGCGGGATGTCTTTCCATGGTGGTTTATTAGGCGTTATTGTGGCGATGTTTTGGTTTGCGAAAAAAACTAATCGCAAATTTTTTACCATTGCTGATTTTATTGCGCCGCTGATCCCTGTTGGACTTGGTGCCGGCCGTTTTGGTAATTTTATTAATGGTGAATTATGGGGGCGTGTCACAGATAGTCCTTGGGGCATGGTATTTCCAGGTGCAGGTGCGTTGCCACGACATCCGTCGCAGCTTTATGAGTTTGCTTTAGAAGGCGTGGTGTTATTTTTTATTTTGTACTTCTACTCGCGTAAACCGCGCCCTCTTGGCGCTATTTCTGGCTTGTTTTTACTTGGCTATGGCACGTTCCGTTTTATTATTGAATTTGCCCGTGAGCCAGACGCGCACTTAGGCTTGTTAACCGCAGGTTTAAGTATGGGGCAGTTGTTATCGCTACCCATGATGATAGCTGGGCTTATATTTATGATTTGGGCTTATAAGCAGCCGACTAAACCTGAATTGAAAACAAGTTAATTACTTTATTGATGTGAAGTATTGAGATATTTGAGGTAATAAAAGGGAGTATGGCGATACTCCCTTTTTTGTGGCTAGCTTATACCGAGAACGGGTACTTAATTGCTTCGTGATGTTGGTAATCTTCTACCGCAAAGTCATCAAGGGTAACCCAAGTTTCAAGATCTTCTAACGTTTTTATTTTAGGGTTAATGATTAACTTAGGCGCGGGCAATGGCTCGCGTTTAAGTTGTACATCACGCATTAATTCAAGCTGATCTTCATAAATATGGGCGTTTACAATTTTGTGGTAGGCCTGTCCGGCTTTTTTACCGGTAATTTGCGCCATGATTGCTAAGAAGAAATACACTTGCACCATGTTGAAATTTAGCCCCAGCGGCACATCACAAGAGCGTTGTGTGCTATTTAGGTACAAGGTGTCACCTAGAAGTGAAAAGTGGTGGCTGTACATGCAGGGGCGCAAACAGCCCATATCAAATACACCGGGGTGATAGAAGGTGAATATCTCGCCGCGATTGTCGATACCATTGCTCAGATCATCTACTATTTGACGTAGTAAATCGACGCTACCACCATCGGGTTTAGGGAAATTGCGAGCCACTTTTCCGTAGATAAAGCCACAATCGTCGGGGCCTTTGCGATGGGGATTCGCCAGCCAATCAGGATTATCGTTGGCATTGGCATCCCACGTTTTGGTGCCAATTTTTCTAAAATCAGCTGCGTTATCGTAGCCTCGAATATAACCGAGTAATTCGGCAATGGCTGATTTCCAAAAACTCTTGCGAGTGGTGACCAGTGGAAACTCGCCTGTTGCGACATCATAAGTTAAATCGGCATTGATCACGGTTAAACAACGCTTACCCGTGCGTTTGTTATCAACCCAGACGCCGTCATCAACGATACGCTGGCATAACTCCAAATATTGTCTCATTTTATTTCAACTTCTTATATTTTGTAATAGCGTCATCCTAGCTGTTACAGGCAAAGATGCTTTTTGCAAAGCAATCAAGGATGGCCTGAGTGCTCTGCTGAGTAATGCTTTATTCAGCAAGAGGTGCTTGACTAGAGCGTCACTTTCTTAAAGATCAAGTCCCACACACCATGACCTAAACGGTGGCCGCGGCTTTCAAATTTAGTCAGTGGACGCCAATCTGGGCGTGGCACGTAATCGTTGGTGTCAGACGTATTTTCAAAACCCGGCGCTTCTGTTAGCTCAAGTAGCATGTGCTCGGCATAGTTTTCCCAATCGGTTGCCATATGAATGATACCACCCGCCACTAATTTTTGATGGATGCAGGCTAAAAATTCTGGCTGCACAATGCGGCGTTTATGATGGCGTGCTTTGTGCCAGGGATCAGGGAAATAAAGCTGAAAGGTGGACAATGAGTTATCTGGGATCATATCCGCTAACACTTCAACCGCGTCGTGTTCAAATACCCGTAAGTTGTTAATACCTGCTTCCGCAGCATCGGCTAAACAAGCACCAACCCCCGGACCGTGCACTTCAATGCCAATGTAATCGTATTCTGGGTTGTTTTTTGCCATTTCTACTAATGACTTACCCATGCCAAAGCCGACTTCCAGTACGCGCGGTGCTTGGCGGTCAAACACTGCGTCTAAATCAAGTAGCTTCTTTTCATAGGTTAGGCCCATAGTGGGCAAGTATTGCTCTTTGGCATTGCTTTGGCGCTGGGTCATACGACCTTCACGTTTAACAAAACTGCGAATTCGACGCATTTGCTTAGGTTGTTCTTCAGGTTTGTTATCGTTATCGCTCATGGCAAATACCTTTAAATAGTCCACATTCGTTAAATTAGCTTAACGCACGCAAGGGGGATTTGGTTTAATTGCACGCATTATCCAAACTTCTCTTCGTTTAGCAAGCTTGGCAAGTATTACTGCTGGAGTCTCTTTACCAGCTTGTTTATGCTACCCACAAATGAAAAATAGAGAGCAGTTTTGTGGATAATGTCGCCTTTGCCAACCGTATATTAACTTGGTATGACCAACACGGACGTAAAACCCTACCTTGGCAGCTAGCTAAAACGCCGTATTCGGTTTGGATTTCCGAAATTATGTTGCAGCAAACTCAAGTCGCCACTGTGATCCCGTATTATCAGAAATTTATGCAATCCTTCCCCGATGTGGTTGCCCTTGCTAATGCGCCGCAAGATGAAGTGCTGCATCATTGGAGTGGTTTAGGTTATTACGCTCGTGCACGTAATTTACATAAAGCGGCGCAGCAAATTCGCGATCAGTTTGGTGGTGAATTTCCGCGTGATTTTGATGATGTACTCGCCTTGCCGGGCATAGGTCGCTCCACCGCAGGTGCGGTGTTATCTCTTTCCCTTGACCAATACCATCCTATTTTAGATGGTAATGTGAAACGCACGTTAGCGCGCCATCAAGCCATTGAGGGCTGGCCTGGAAAAAAGCCGGTCGAAGCGATTTTATGGCAGCTAAGTGAGCTTTGCACCCCAAGAGAGGGAGTGGCTCAGTTTAATCAAGCCATGATGGACATGGGCGCAACCATTTGCACCCGCAGTAAGCCAAAGTGTGATGTTTGCCCTGTTGCCAGTGATTGTAAGGCGCTCGCTCTTGGTCAACCCACTGCGTTTCCTCACTCTAAGCCAAAGAAAACTCAGCCGATAAAGCGCGCGCGACTGATTATTGTCCGCGACGGCAATCAAGTATGGCTGGAGCAGCGCCCGCCAACGGGAATTTGGGGCTCGCTTTGGTGTTTTCCGCAAGCTGAAGACGAGCAGCAGCAGCAAGATATTTTGACGAGACTAGGGGCCGAGCAATACGAAACTCAGCTACTGCCTGAGTTTCGTCATACCTTTAGCCATTACCATTTTGATATTCAGCCGGTGCTGGTGGATGTTTCCTTATGGAATACGCGTCAGGTGATGGAAGCTGATGGCGCTCTCTGGTATAACTTGAACCAACCCCAAACTATTGGCTTGGCTGCGGCAACGCAAAAGTTGCTTGATAGTACGCCGTTACAACTTGTCTCAGATGTCAGAGGATAACCATGGCTAGAACCGTTTTATGTGCCCGTTTAAAAAAAGAATTACCCGGCTTAGATTTTCAATTAATCCCCGGTGAAGTAGGCAAACGTGTGTTTGATAATATTTCCAAGGAAGCGTGGTCAGAATGGCAAAAGAAACAAACCATGCTGATCAACGAGAAAAAACTGAGTTTAATGAATTTAGAAGATCGTAAATTTCTTGAAGCGGAAATGGTGAAATACCTATTTGAAGGCCAAGAAGTTGACATTGAAGGTTATACGCCACCTGCTCCATAGGCCAAAGCATTGAATAAAACCCTTCTATTCGTTCCCGCGCTGCTGTTAGCAGCGTGTGCGAGCAATCAACAAAAATCTGAGCAAAGCGATTTAGAGCAGTTTTTGGCGCAGCGCCAGGATTATTACCAGAAGAATCCACAAAGCGCTGACAAAGACGTAGAGGGCTTTGAGAGCCTAGTTAATCACTTTGCTGATCGCGTTTATGTTACTTGGGGGCAAAGTGACAGTATATTTGCCAGCAGCAAGCATTATGTAAAGTACACGGATAACTACCAAAGTCGCGCGCAAATAGATTTCGACAATGGTGTTATCACCATAGAAACCATTGCCAAAGACCAGCCTAATGAGCATTTGCACCAAGCGATAGTGGCTACTTTACTTACACCTGATGATCCCGCTTCGGTCGATATTTTTTCCGCCAAAGAAGTCGATGCAGTTGGCGGTAAGCCATTTTTGTATGGCCAAGTTGAAGATCATGAAGGGCAACCGATTCAATGGGGTTGGCGTGCTAATCGTTTTGCCGATTATTTGTTATCGACTCAAGTGGTGCGCGAATATCGACAAGTGGGAGAGGTGTGGTCGGTCAGCTTTGATTTAGTTCGAGATCACCAAGCACTTCGTGAATATAAATACGCGCAGTTAGTGAAAAAATACAGTCAGAAGTACGACATTGATGAGAGCTTAATTTATGCGGTAATGAAAACCGAAAGTAGCTTTAATCCTTATGCGGTATCCCATGCTAACGCTTATGGCTTGATGCAAGTGGTACCATCAACGGCGGGGCGTGATGTATTTGAGAAGATAAAATTGCGTGACGGCGAACCTTCAAGGCAGTATTTATTTGATCCGGAAAATAACATAGATATTGGCACCGCGTATTTACATATTTTAAAGACACGTTACTTAAAAGAGATCACAGATCCAGAATCGTTACGCTTTGCTATTATCTCTGCGTACAACGGCGGTGCGGGGAATGTGTTAAAAACGTTTCACTCTGACCGAAAACAAGCACCGAATGTAATTAATAGCCGTTCAAGTGCACAAGTTTATCAATCTTTGACCAATGACCACCCATCAGCCGAGTCTAGACGCTATTTGTACAAAGTAAATAAAGCGCAAAAAGCATTTTATTCAGGTAGAAGTTAATTACCGTTAACTATGTTTATTGAGTTAAATGACAAAAGCTGCTGCTTTTTGAATCGAACTGGTGAAAGCTTGTGCAAACAGTTCAACTTAGTATTAAAAATGAAAAAAACAGTTGACGGTTGGAAGCAAAATCTATTTAATACGGCTCCGTCGCCCAGATAGCTCAGTCGGTAGAGCAGGGGATTGAAAATCCCCGTGTCCGTGGTTCAATTCCGCGTCTGGGCACCAT
>NZ_JAIBHJ010000023.1 GCF_021278025.1 Motilimonas sp. E26 | reverse complement strand
ACCTCGATAAGTAATGACGGAGTCATTATCAAGGCCCAGATTAAATTAGGAACAATGCGGAGAATTGAGCGCTTACAACTGAGCTACATCCGCCGCTGCTGCATGAAAATGCAATATGACTATTTGCTAACGTGGCGCACCCGACAGGAGTCGAACCTGTGACCTTTGCCTCCGGAGGGCAACGCTCTATCCAGCTGAGCTACGGGTGCAAATGTTAGCGCTGCGAAGTCTACGTATTTGCGATAAATGAGTCCAGTTTTTTTTACCAAACCAGCGCGAATCTCACACAAAACAACAAACTAATTTCCAATACGCATAAAAAATGGCCCGCAAGGGGCCATCATTACCAAAACTAGATAGCTAGTTTAAATTAAGCGCCAGTACCGCCGCCACCGTCAGTACCAGTACCTGTACCAGTGCCTGGAGCAGGTGTTGGAGTTGGCGCAACTGTTGGCGTAACTGTTGGCGTAACTGTTGGCGTAACTGTTGGCTCAACTGTTGGCGTAACTGTTGGCGTAACTGTTGGCTCAACTGTTGGCTCAACTGTTGGCTCAACTGTTGGCGTAACTGTTGGTTCAACTGTTGGTGCAACTGTTGGCTGAGTACCTAAATCTTCAGTTTTGCCCTCAGCATCAACACTGCCATCGGCATTAACTTTGACAGTTACCACAACTTTAACTGTATCAAGATCAATTCCTGCAGCTTCAGCTTTTTTAATCTCGTCAGATACAATTGCACCAACTTTTACTGCAGCATTTTTAAGCGCTGTAAGCGAATCGCTAGGGTTTTGCGCTAAAACTGAAGCCATTGCGTGGTAAGTTGCATTAGCTAGTTTTAACAACTTTTTGTTTTTTTGATTGCCTGCATTGCTACCAAAATCAGCAAATAAGGTATCAGCTGTCAAACCAATATCGCCAGTAGGGTCAAGAGCTGCAATAATTGCATCAACAATTTCGTTTTCAGGCACACCTGCTTCTTGGTAAAGAACATAAGCAGTCGTGAAAGCATTAGCTACTGTTTTGCCTTTAGGTGCTTTTAGCGTACCAACCCATGGGGTGTTAGGCTCATCAATATCTACAGTGCCATCAATGCCCATCACAACAGTAGTACAATTCTCAGGAACGACAGTAGCTGGGAATGATGCTTTACCATTAGCACCAGTAATTGCAGTGTATGGACTATTTGTATCATCAGTACAAGTCAAAGTGACTTGTGCACGATTCAAGTAGTTATCAATAGCAATGTATTCTTTATCTTCGTTAACAGGATCGCTGCCACCGCCACCACAGCCTACAAGGGCTAAAGTTGCCGCACCGACAAACAGAGCAATTTTTGTTAATTTCATAGTTTCCTCTAACAAGTTGTTAGTTAATAAATAGATATAGCAGGGAGTTGTAAGCTGCTTTAGACAGCTTAGATTAAACGCCACCATAGTGACAAAAAAATGACCAAAAAAAATATAAATAAACCATTTTATTTTCAAAATTATAACTAGCTCATAACTTCGCAGCCGGTTATCACATGAACATGCTACAAATTTAAACAACTTAATGAGCGTACAGCCAATAAGCAGCCTTCAATCGCATTATATTCGTTCTCAAGTAGGCATCCGAAAGCCTATCACGGTTGTCATAAACCCTAGCCAAGTTATGTTGCAAACCAGTAGTGGTAGCCATTGAACCGTTTAAACAGTTACAGGCATCATTGCCCACCATCGTTCGGTAACTCAACGACCATTCATCAATGCCTCGCACCTGTACGTATGAAGGGTTCATATCTTTAGTAAGGGTGATGGGTACAGAAAATGACAAACCAGCAAATTTTTCATCTGTATCTTGATATTTAATCGTCACTGACGTGTCACCAAACCAATGTTTTGAGGCTAAGGTAAAACCTTTATCGCCATACCAATACTCGCCGCCACCCGCTTCTAACGCCCAATCTAATTTTTCAACATAATAACGATAGTTGATTAGCATCGGTGTTGCTGTGAGATTTTTTTCATTGTGATCTAGGTAACCAAATTCAGCTGAAAAACGGTGGTTACCTTTGGCTGACTGCCAACGCGTTTCATTCATTGCTCCCACAAAGTGACGACGTACCAAGCCTGCACTAAACTGAGTAAGCACATTACTAGGCAAGCCAAAAGCTTGATGCACTAAGGCGCGATCTATCTCGCTTTTATGACGCGAGTTTGCGAAATATTCACCATCGGCATAGTCATCAGAGTGCATCAATGGCAACAGATGACGAACATCTAACACCCCGCCTTGCCAAAGTTGCATTTGAAGATTGGTCGACAACGCCAAAGAATAATCCATTACCCCCATTTCGGTGCCAACAGTAGAATAAAAACTAGGCGCTAAAATTAGCCTAGCGCGATACGCACCGTTATTATACTGCGGGTGCTGCCAAGCCACGGTAGACATCGCATTAGCTAAGTTCGCTGTAGAAAAAGTTAAACCATGCTCTTTGCTCGGATGCTTTCCCTTGCTGTTCAGAAATGCCCGATACGTTTCAGCATGACCACTCGCCCGCAATACCGGAATCTTGTTGTTTAGTAAGTAAACATCAAAACGGCCATTATGCAGCTTAGACAATATGCCTAAAGCCACACCTAACCCATCTAGCTCATTCCAGTTGAATACATTGTTTTCAAAGGCCAAGTTTAGTGAGTCACCTTCAAGGGCGACACTGATATTTTCAAAGCCTTGCTCAACCAACTCAGCAGACAACAGCGCGGCCACATCACGATTTGAAACATCGCCTTGCCATTGCTGCGATTGCTCTTTTGAAGTGCTGGTTTTATGATTAGCCTGTAGCTCAGCCACTGAACGTTCATCAGCCCAAGCTTGAACAGTATTATCACTGTATCTTTCTGCTTTATTACTGCCTGACAACGGCATGCGCAAACCAAGGCCAACCCATTGGTTATCACGATTAGCAGTATCAGAATTAGAATAAGCCTGCCAGGTTAAGTTGGCCTGCCAACCATAAGGCAGTAAATCATTAGGCGTAAATAACTTAACACCAGCATTAACCCCGGTGCCATCATAGTCAGAAACCAACTGCAACCAATCAAATGCTTGATACTCTATACCGCCAAAAGGGCCATCTAAATAATCAATACCCATTTGGTTTCTATCAGAGCCCTGCCCCCAGCCAGCAGAAACTCGAAAACCGAATAATGATTTAGATGCAACAGCGTATGCATTTTTATGATGCGTTGCTGCACCGCCGTAATCTTGAAACCCTAGCGCCAGACTAAACCATTCCTCCGGTATAAAATGTCCAAAATCATACTTAGCAGAGAAGGAAAGATCGCTCGAGTGCTCTTCATTCCATCCTGTTTCACCATTAAAGCGCTTAAAGGTATTTTGTACAGTAAATTCGGTGTAGGGAAAAATCCCCAAGCCAAGCAACAAAGTCTTATGGGAGCCATCATGATACGAAGTCGAATGATCAATACGCTGTTCTATGTGGTAATTAAAACTGATATCACCATAGGTAAGCACTTGTGCATGAGGTGTTCTTAACAAGCCCGAAAATCCTGTTTGAGCAAATGCACTTTTCACATCATCAGCAAGCGATGCACTAACACAAAAAAAACTAAGCGGCAACGCGTAAGCTAACTTGCTTTTAAACATGAAATTTCCTTTGAGATAGATAAGGTGGACGACGTCAAAAAATCAGTATAGTCAGCATAACGCTGAGTTTAAATAATATTTTCTTGATTAACTTGAAACTATCTTAGAATGGTACGCTACTACAACTGCTTCATTTTAGCTTTCAGCCCTCAGAGACAACATAATTAGCAGCCTTCGAAGCAGTACTAGAGTTGTTCCGGTTAATGCCGACACTGCCATCAAAAAATGATTTAAGTTATTTAATGCTGCTCCGAATAACCATCAGTTTGCGGATAACCTTTAAAACCATCGAGTAATGTAAGTGACCACTAATGCCACTTAGCCAGCTGTATAAATCATTTATTACTAAATTGGTTGCAGAATGTCGGTTACATACTACTTTTAACAGCGGATTACTAGATGTTACCATCAATCACCCTTGGGAAAATTCACTTTTCTACTAAAATATTTACCAGATTTCTAGTTTTAGGAATGATATTAAAATTATCTGCAGCATACTTACTAGAAGAAATCCTAAAAAATTCCAACTTTTCAAGATCAAGTAATAACTCTGCCGCTTTAGCTAATTCAGTTATATTGGAAGGCTCAACCAAAAAGCCATTCACCCCATTTTTTATCGCATCATTCACACCAACTACGTTATACCCAAGACATGGCAACCCCACTGAAGAGGCCTCCATAACACAAACAGGGAAACCTTCCCTTTCTGAAGGTAAAAGCAAAATGTGCGATTTTTTGTACCATTCATAAACATCGTTTGTAAAGCCAACGAAATCGATATAACTACCAAATTCAGCCGTTAGATGGTCAATATCTCTACGAGTTAAAGATGAAGGGTTGTTTGGATATATATCCCCGACTAAACTAAGCCTGACATTATAATTTTTTTCTCGTAAAAGTCTAAGAACAGCAATAGCATCATGAACACCTTTATCTTTAATTAGCCTCCCAATATATAAAAGCTCATAATGTTTAATCTCATCGAGCTTGGACTTTCTAGGGTAAGAATTTAATTCTATACCTATACCACCAGTGACTGTATCAGTTGCTAAACCAACGAGCTGCCTCTCCGAATTATTACAAAATAAACGCGTAGCACTATTTCTTGATAGCAAAAACTGTAAAATTTTCTGAAAAAATGGTCGACGAGAAAAAAAAGACCCTAAGCCCTCAGTATAAATAACGAGTCTATGATTAAAAGGAACTAAAGTGGGATATACAATTAGAGCAGTAACTAAGAAATGGGAAATAAAAACTGAGCCTTTAAGTCGCTCCTTCAAAACAAAAATATTCATCAAAAAAATACAAAAAAGCTTTTTAGTGAGACTGGATAAGTCAGGTAGTTTGTAAACAAATACACCTAAAGCCTCAAGTTTGGCTTTCATTTTAAGATCATCTATCGGAGCTATCACGTACACGTTACCATATTTCAATAGCTCAACAATATAATGCCGGCGAAATATGTAAGTAGTCTTAATTGAGTTTTGGACAATTACAAAATTTTTCATTAAATTGATTCTATCAATAGTTTTCTTTTTCCATACAGAAATTGGCTAAGTAAAGTACTTTCATCTATCCCTGCCCCTAATACCGTACAATAAAAATTTGATATTATATAGGTCAATCCACAGTAAGGGTGCAACAAATACATTAGAAAAACCTAATATACAAGATATTGGCACCTTTTTAGCATTCGTATCACCCTCATAATCAAAGTTACAGCAGCATTTTTATATATCGAATTGATGTATAACAACTTTATCGTCTACTTTATTAGTAAGCAACTCCTTTTACTCGTTGTAAACCTCTTAATACGTTAACGCTTAGTTTTATTTACTATTTCTGCTAAACGACTAAACTCTGCGATAGCCTTCCAATTTTAACGATATAAAAAGGTAGACTCGTATTATTAGGCAGATGTTCTCGGATCAAAAAATGTCTCTAAAAAAGACTAATTTGATTGCCCTGAAATAGCTCCGGCCTGAATTTTTATCTCACGTTACTTTATTTATTCTTCTTATATCAAGTTATTTGCTGGGTAATTTTCTAAATAGATACTACAGAAGATAACAGCAGTAAACATGTTCTGCGTTAAGTCCCCATAGATATTGTTATACACCTTCTTTGAAGTCCAAACCCATTCCCATTGTTGTGTTGGCTCGTGATGTCTCAGAGCCTCAGTTTTAAGGCTACCTGATTACCACTGAAAGTCCGTACGTCTAAGCTATGATTATGTTGAGTTCAAGCATGAGGTGGCTATCATGGCTAAAAACAAAGTTCAACTTCAGAAAGGTATTTCAACACATTGATTTATCATACAATATGGCACGGATGAACAATGCCGTAAACGCCTGTTTGATATGTGTTGTTTCAAGTATTCAAACAGCGCCGATGCCTGCTAGGTTACTTAATCGATGGTAATCAGAAAGCGTAACACTATAAGATAAGGGCTTCATAACTTACTCTTACCAAACTAATTGAGCTCATGGGCCACGCTTTCGACAATTTAATACGTATCCAAGTACTACCTGACCCGAAAGGAAAAACATAGCAGGATAGTGCCAAGTAAATAAAAAAATAATCAACAAAGGCATGAAATTAACTTTATTAGACTTATTTATCAAAAAAGCGACTATAAGACAGGAACCTACAAGTCCGAACCCTGAGAAAAAATACACCCAACCGAAATCCCCACCCAAACCAATGTTACTGTAATTCGAAACGTCTCCAAAGATAAAATCAATATAGGTAAAGGACGCAAAAACATCTTTAATCTGCCCCAGCTTAAATTCAACAAGAAAGTTAATATAAGCATTTGAGACCTTACTTGAAAAGAACGCCAAATCGAAATTATTGATAAATATCCCACCTAAAAAAATTAATAAAAGTGAAATAAACACAGTAAGAAGAGGCACTCTAACAAAAATAAAACAATAAATCATAAATATAAAACTTAAATAACCAACTCCAGATGAAAGAACAAGTACTGAAAGAGAAAGCATCAGAAAATTTAATAACTTAAAACGAAGCATTGTAAATAAAACAACAAGAATAAGGCTTGCTACCGATGCATTTCCAGCGAATGAATATGGTCGTTGATACCCCCCAATATTAAAGTGACTTGGTGCAGACGCATCGGGAAAATTAGGCATCAACTGAGGAGAAATAACTGTATTTATAACCACCGACTCAAGAACAACTAAAAAACACAAAAATAAAAAATGACTACTACAAAAGCGGTAAGAACTATATTTAAAAACAATATAAAAAATCAAGAAGCCAAAATAAAACCTAACAGAACTAATAGCCATGAGTGGTTCAAAAAATAAAACATTGACTAAAAAAACCACCGACAAATAAATAATAAAAAAATAAAAAAGAAGGTTATCGGTAAACTTAATATTTTTAAAAACAGATAAATAACCAATCGCATTTACAATCGGTAAAAAAGCCGAAAAGAAGCTGAAATAGAAAAGTCTGTTTTTCACTTTAATAACATCAACCTAAAAGCACGAAAAAAATTAAAAATTGTTGCCCCTAGAAAGTTATATGGAGCTTTAAACTTAACATGGGAATAACAATTAACTAACACACTCTTTACAAGCATCAAATATTTACCATCTTTACTGCTTAATGAAGATTCAATCACTCTATAGCTAACAAATTCATCTGAACACACCAAGTAAAAACCCGAGTTATTTGATAGAACTTCTAACCAAAACAAATAGTCCTCTACACACTTAAAAAAGTCATTTTCATTAAATCGAACTCCTTTAATGTTAGTTTTTTTCAAGATAACCGAGGAAGTTATTACATTATTTCTATACATCAACCCCTTTAAATCACATTCGGCAGTTCTCCTGAAACTCAACCCTCCAAAAACTCCTTTACCCTTTATTAAAGTATTACCATGCTCATCAATACGATGTATCGATGAAGACACGAAATCCCATCCCCCCCCCTTTAACAAGCAAAGTTGTTTTTCTAGCTTATCTGGGTGCCAAATATCATCTGAATCTAGAAATGCAATATATTCTCCTTGTGCATTTTCAATCCCAATATTCCTTGGTTTAGCTGGACCACCTGAATTTACCTCACAGCAAAATACTTTTAGATTTTTAAACTCAAATGCAAATCTATTAACTATCACCATACTCGAATCTGTCGATGCATTATCAACAACAATGACCTCATAGTTATTATATGTTTGGTTTAAAACAGATTGTAAAGTTTCTTCAATATAGTTTTCCGCATTGTATAACGGGATAACAATACTGACCAAAGGAGAAGATTCATTCATTTATCTAGCCAATAGTTGAAATATTTTTTTCGCTTCTTGCACTATACCGTCTCGATACTGATGAGTAATTACGGCACAAAGCTTCTTATTCGACACCAGTAATTCGGCAGGTTCAGTTTTATCTTGTTTGTTAGCAATTATAGCCACTTCTCCACCAAACTCTTGTCGATAAGCTAATTGAACTCTGTCGACCATCTGATTTAGCGAGTAGGATATCCCAGCGGAAAGGTTGAAAGTATCGTTCAATGGCTGTGACAGATAAAGCAACTTAATTACAACGTCAACGACATCACCCATCCAAATGAAGTCTCTGATCGCAAGTCCATTACTTTTTAGCTGAATTTTTTGCTGAGAAAAAGCTTGATTACAGATATCGTTGAGCACTAAGTACCATTTGTCTGAATCTTTAAACGTCGGGCAACCATAACTATTGGAAAGTCGAAGAATTACGTAGTTTAGTCCGCTCTGCCGATGGTGCTTTTCGATATATTTTTCAGCAAAATAATGCGTCAGCCCATAATCATTAAAAGGAGTAATCGAAGTAGACTCTTCAACAACCCCACTCGTTTTGCCATAGACATGGAAAGTACTGAAATACACAAGCTGACCAACTCCATGCCTCGCAAGAGCCTGACATAACAACTCTGTTCCTAACGAGTTAATCATTAAAGCATCTTTTGTATAATTAGCTTGAAAATGCTCGTTGTAACTCGCCGTATGAATACACACATCGTAGTAGCAGTCTATTGCGAAATTAAGTTGTTCTTGCTGAGTGATATCTGCCTGAACAAATCGATAATTGGGATGATTGACAACATGACGTTCTTTTCGTGCCAAGACCGTCACAGAGTGATTATCGAGGCACTCTCGCATTAGCCAAGAACCAAGATTACCTAATCCTCCAGTTATAAGAATATTCATGGCTTACCACTCAAACCGGATGTCATTGAGCGATTTAACCTCACTCTCGTTTGGATCGTGAGGAATACTCGCCAGATTAAGCAATAAATTCCGTGACTCACCTATACCTTGAAAAGACAACCAAATACCATGTGGTACAGTAAGACGACAGTAGTTATCTGCCGACAGCTCTGTTTGATAGAATTCCCCATATGTACTCGACAAAGGCCGGTCATCGTAAGCGACAAACTTGATCCTTCCTAACGGAACTACCAGGTTTAACACCATCTCAGAGTGCTTCTTCCAGCCTTTAATTTCTCGAAAATTGACTTCTGAGAAATACGCTTCACCAAAACCCGCATATCCACTATCGGAACTTTTCATAGCATGAAAAATATCACCTTTCTCGTGGGGAATTTTTTTAAGCTTAGTAAGTATTAAACCATCAATCATTATCTTTACACCACTGAATATTTTTCGCCGTGGCTTCCTTCTGATAGATTCGAATTTGCTCTATGGTAAAGCTCAACATATCACAATCTTCATTATAAAATTTATAGTACCACTCGCTTACAAATTTAATACATTGTTGATAGTTTAAGTTTGCTTCCCATTTAAGGTTAAACAAAGCCTTATCGCAATTAAGCTTTAACAGACCAGCCTCATGAAAAGGTATATTATCGGTAACTAAATAAGCATCACTAGTACGCTCAAAATTCCAAAAACTACTTAAATCGTAAAGCAGTTCTTTAACCGTGTGATTTTGCTCAGCTCTAGGTCCAAAGTTATACTGCTCCCCATGATTACGATTGTCTTCTACAAGTCCTTGGCCAAGGGCTAGATATCCACTTAAAGGCTCTAACACATGTTGCCAAGGTCTCGTTGCTTCAGGGCATCGAATTTCAACTTGCTCACCTTGACTCCACGCTCTCATACAATCAGCTACGATTCTATCCGCAGCCCAATCTCCACCACCTATCACGTTACCAGCGCGCCCTGTTGCTACGCGTACTTTACTGCTTGGGTCTTTGAAAAATGACTGTTGGTAAGCGTGGAAAATAACCTCGGCAGCACCTTTTGACCCGCTATAAATATCTTTCCCACCTAAATGATCAGTCTCTTTATAGCCCCATACCCACTCAACATTTTCATAGCATTTATCACTAGTAATTATTACAGCATAACACTCTTGATCATACTTCCTAAGTATTTCAAGCACATTAGCTGTCCCGATAACATTAGATGATATTGTATCAATTGGATCTTTATATGAAAGGGAGACAATAGGTTGAGCGGCTAAGTGGAATAAAAAATCAGGTTTAAAATCATTTACTATAGATGATAACTTCTCTAAATCTCTAACATCACAAAAATGGTGCTCTATTTTTTCCTGTAAAGCCAGCTCTTCGAACATAGATGGCTTTGTAGGTATATCTTTTGATATACCACATATATTTGCCCCTAAATCAAGCAACCAAGTAGTAAGCCAAGTTCCTTTAAAACCAGTGTGACCGGTGATAAGTACCTTTCTATCTTTGTAAACATTATTAAACATTGTTTTACCAGGTCTTCCAGAGAGCTTTTCCATTTTCAATCATCTCATTTAATTTCTGTTTATCATTCAATGAATCCATACATTTCCAAAAGCCATGGTGTTTAAAGGCCATTAATTCACCATCTAAAGCCAAATCTTGTAACGGCCTTTGCTCAAAGACAGTCGAGTCGCCTTCTTTGATGTAATCAAATACGTTCGGTTCACAAACAAAGAAACCACCATTGATCCAAGAGCCGTCTCCTTTGGGTTTCTCAAGAAAATTTGTCACATTATCATTGTCTAACTCTAATGCACCAAATCGGCCATCAGGTTGTACTGATGTCATCGTAATACTTTTTCCATGTGACTCATGAAACTGAACTAGCTTCGAAATATTTACGTCAGATACACCGTCGCCATATGTTAGCATAAACCTTTCATTATTAATTATCTGTTGAGCACGTTTTACCCTACCTCCGGTCATTGTATTTAAACCAGTATCAAGTAAGGTGACGGTCCAAGGCTCAGAGGTATTTTTATGAATTTTCATTTCATTTGTAGAAAGATTGATTGTAACGTCACTCTGATGCAGAAAATAATTGGCAAAATATTCTTTAATATAGTACCCCTTGTAGCCAAGGAGTATTATGAAGTCATTGAACCCATGTTGTGAGTACATTTTCATTATGTGCCATAATATTGGCTTTCCACCAACCTCCACCATTGGCTTTGGACGCAGACCGGTTTCTTCACTAAGGCGAGTACCGAAACCGCCTGCCAGTAATAAAACTTTCATAATAAGATCACCCTAAAATAATTTATCGTAATTTTGTGCCATTATTGTCGAACTATATTTTTTCTTAAAACTATCTCTTGCAGCATCTATTAAGAGCTGGTTGTAACTTTTATCTTCCAGAATATTGGTTATATATGTACAAAGAGAATTGACATCACCATAGTTAACAAGAATACCATCTATTTCATGCTCAATCACCTCAACCATTCCACCAACTCTAGTAGCTATTACTGCTGTGCCCAAAGACATCGCTTCAATAATCGTCAACCCAAATGATTCATTTTCTTTTGAAGGTACGACGAGCAAATCAGAGGTAGCAATAATTGATTGAGCGTCTTTCCTAAAGCCAAGTAGAGTAATATTTTCAACCCCACTAGCTAGTTCAACGATTCTTTTTTTCTCATGCTGCGTTCCCGTGCCACAGACAATCAATTGGTACTGCGGTAATTTTTTCATCGCAGAAAAGAGAAATTCATGGCCTTTCCTTTCTTCGAAAGTACCAAGCATGACAATAGTTTTTTTCCTAGCCGTTTCGGTTATATTATCAACTAAGTTAAAAACATTATGAGCATCGATAATAGGTTTTGATATTCCATTGTAAACAACCTCAACAGGAATATTTTTAAGTCCAGACCTGACTTGAACTGATTGTGCACAGCTTCTTGAAACTGTTACGAAAGACTTTATTGAGCGACACAACAGCCGATCACAAGAGTATTGAAAGAAACCTATAAACTTCCGATATGGCCTAGCATTATTATGGAAATTATAGATACACCTCTTTCGATTTATTAAAAACCAAGCGATGGCCGCCAAATTACAGCTTTCTCCACCAGGGAAGCCACCATTAACAATCATTAACTCGCTAAAATGCATATTTTTTTTGAAAAAATCCAACAATTGAACAAGCAAAATTGGATATGAAACAAGCAACAAAATACCTTTAATAATATTTTCTAGCCAAGAAAAGCGTGATAAAATTCCGCTCCCAGGTTTGATAAAATTATGTCTAGAAAAGAAATTCACCAATTTTACACTGTTACCGAACTGATTTTTTAGATCTTCTGCTCCTTCATGGCTCTCATTAATAACCAAGCAACAGTCGTCCCTCCACTCATTCAATAAATTATTTAGAAAGGTATCTAAACCACCTTTTCTGTAATTTTCACAAAAAATAACTCTCACTCTCTGCCTCCATTTTTCATAAACTCAATCATATTAATGGCATTTAATGGTTTTAGTGAGGGCATATGAGTAACATAATTATCTATATATGCATTATATTTCTTTGGGTTTATTTCAAAATCTGACTGAGAAAATGTGAAAGGCGTGCTTGTTGAGATACAGGGACACCCCAACTCTTCACTAAAAGTTTTTGTAAGCCCGTTATCATAACCGTTATCGGTTAATAGTGGGTCTTCCACTAAAATTAGTGGCGTTTTGAAATGGGCAACAGCATGTATTGCGGTACTGTTATGTGTCATGCATATTAAAGCTCCCCGAATGGCATCAATCGTCTCTCCTAAAAACACTTCCCACCCCTCCCAAACATTTTGATACTTTTTGTACCCAATCATCCTCGGGTGCATGGAAATTTTAACCTTGCAATTGTAACTAATACTAGCTTTTATCAACAGTGACTTTATTCTTTCAAAATATTTTTCATCATTATTACTGATATCACCATTGCATTTAAGTGTATCTGTATGGTACGGGATTGCCTGGTCGATCCATAATATATATTTTTCTTTATTATCACCCGAGGTTTCAGTAGAAAGCCTCTCAGAATTCATAAGTAAATACAGATAAATATCATAAGATTGACATTCAATAACTTTTGTTTTTTCATCAATCCCAGGATAAGCTTTATCTGATAGCACGCCAGATCGCATAACAAAATAATACGGTAGCTTCTTATAGAGATATCGCCCATAGATTTTACTAATTATTTTTTTTACTATCTTTTTCCTTTTCAAGACAGGTAATAGTTTTGAAGAGAAAAAATTTGATTCTGTATTTGTAATTAATGGCATTGCGCCTAACGTTTGCAGCCCTATATTTTTAGTAAAATCAAATATTTTCTTGTGAAAGGTTGGGGGAAGTACTCCTCCACAAATGATAAAATCACTTTTTGAGATACTAAACCTCAAAGATTCAAAGTCAGTTATTGTATTACAGTATATGATATCTATTGGTACTTGATTCTTTATTAGTTCATCACTTTCACACCAAATTAAAGTTGATACATCAACAACGATGACTTTCACACCTAGAAGAGATAATTCGTATAGCCCATACCTGTAATAATCACGATCACTAACTCTATTCACACTAAAAAACCAAACTTTCATCATGCTCACCTAATTAGAATATATTCGTCCATTTTTTCTTTATCAGTATAGCAAAAGCCCCCCCCAATATTGCATATACCAGTCCTGAAGCTGCTACATTTAAAATGGCAGAATTAAAGTATGATATTTTTGATATATAGCAAAATAAGAAAAGAGGAGGAAGCACCCAAAACTGTTGCAATAGCAATTTGAAAAAGTTAATTTCTAAATATTTGGAATTGAAATATAGTTGCGTATTCACACCAAAAAACTGAATCAGAATCATTTTAATCGCTAACCCCATGGCCCCTAACTCAAAGAAGCTCAAAGTTAAAAAACTAATTGCCACCCCTATCAATGTATAAAATAAGCCAATATTCCTATACAATCTAACCTTTTCAGACGCAAAAAATAAAGAGGAGCTTATTTGTCCATATGTTTGGTGTAATGGATAAAAAGCCATTATCATCAATGACACATGCGCATCAAAATATCTATCATCAGAAAAGACCAAGAGTAGATCTGTAGCGTTCATCATAATAAACACACAAAAAAAGGCGGAAACTAAATATAGTCTAGGAGAATAGGATAAAAATATGCTTCTGACCTCTTTCAATTTACCGCTATGTATTGACTTTGAGAACTCCCTCATAATTATTGGTGTCATAGCACTTGTAAAAATCAGGCACATAGCTGATATTGAGTATGCCAACCCATAATATCCAACCTCTTCGGCACCAGACACTCTTTGCAACAACCAAATATCAAAAAAACTACCTAACACAGCTACAATATTAAATATAATTAGAGGCGAACAAAATTTATAAAACTCTTTTAAAATACTTCTCCAACCAGATATAAAAAATAAAATTTTAACAGAGATAACGTTAAGTTTTATAAAAACCAAAGAAACTACCAACGCAAAAAAAAATGACAAACCAATTTGCAGTATAAAATAAAGCTCCAGATCTAAACTCAAGAAATAAAATGCACTAAAAATAATACCTAAAGAAATTAGCCGATGTATTACTTTTATAATTTCTATTGAAACGGTAAGAGCATATGAGTCTGATATTTTCACTAAAACCTGCGTAAGCCAAGTGATAAAACCAAACATTAATGCATAATAAATATAAACCCTATCGACTTCCGAGAATATATCAACTGAAAACCCAAAGCATTCAACTGAATAAACAAAAGTTATCGCGCAGAAAAAAATAATTAGTGAAAAAAAGAAATAGAAACCCAACAATTCCTTTCTCTCATTATTAGCCGATAATTTTGTAAAAAATGCCGTGGATGTATTCGAATCCAAAAAGGAAAACAATTGATTGAATAGTTGTTGAAGGTAATTGAATTGGCCGTAGGCAATTGGGCCTAGTGCTTTTGGTGCTATTGCTACCAAGATTGCATTTATTATCCCAGATATAACGCTGGATAAAAGCTTAAATACGTACCTCTTTTTTAGGCTATCGTTATTTTTATACATTTAGTTTTTCATTACTGTTATTTATAGGAATTAGATGGACAGATCTGTAACTAAAACGCAATTACACTGGTATGTGTCAGGCGCTAAAACAAATAGCTAATATATTGTTTTTCTCACTGAAATTGATTAACAGTAGCCGGAATAACCCTTTTTGTGTAGTTTTACCTCTTATTTAAGTAAGGACTGCTTGGTGAAAATAAGCCCGAGATGTTCCTCATAATGAACTATCTAGGGAAGTTTAGTGAGCGACGCTCTGTGATCAAGCACATTACGATTTGCGCAGATGTTCATTAAAGAACTGTTATAATTCCACAGAATCACAAACATTTACTTTCCAAGGTATATCTTTTAAATTAGAGACTACTTCAAGGATTTTTAAACAGCCTTGGTAAGTTAGTTAATTTATCGAGCTACAACTTGACTGGTATTTGTTTTGATATGGCTAGTCACAGTTGTTCTAATGAAACCAGCACCATCAGCTACAAAAACCTTCATTTATTAGCTCACTTTAATTCTTTTATTATCTTCGCTGGATTGCCAACTGCTACACAAAAGTCAGGAATCGACTTCGTTACGACAGCCCCCGCACCTATTACACTGTTTTTTCCCACTGTTACGCCAGGAAGTATAATACTATTGGCGCCGATCCATGCCCCCTCCTTGACTATCACATCTTTAGAAGGATAATAGCCTTGCTCAATTAGCGGTATATCCCTTCGGTCAAAGCGATGATTGTTGACATAAAAGTGTACACCTGCGCCAATCATTACATTATTTTCAATGACGATCTGCGCAAATTCATCTGCGAATAACATAGTTAATGGTCTTATTACAACATTTTCCCCAATACAAATATTTGAGCAACTTATTGCATAAGCTCCTGATCGAAAGTCAGCGGTAATAGCAAAGTACTTAAACTTTTTACTACACAGTTTTCTCATTTTACTTTTGTAATGTAGCATCCAGTGAGTAAACGGAATATCAGGTCCTATCCGATCAGTATCAATGCAAAACTTTATTTTTTTTACTATCTCAAAAATCAGCATTATCCCACCTAGCTAAATTGGCTCCCTCATTTAGCATAAATTCACGTGCTTTAGGTAAACCATTGCCTATGAAATTAAACAAGTTAGCTGTTGCAACACCTGATACGCCTTCAACATTTAGCCCATCATTTAAATGCGCTCCATTACCAGCACCACCTAAGATAATGAAAGGAACATTAACTGAATTAGCGTACTTGGTTATATTTGGTATGTCATAACCAAAACCAGTCCCGTCTTTCTCAATAGAATTAAATAAGATTTCACCAACTCCTAGCCTTTCTAGTCGTTTCAGATAATCTTCCATTGCCACTGGTACTGAAACCGTTCCATCCTTAATATATACAATCGGTTCATGTTCAATGATTTTATAATCAACAGAAGCAATAAGACTTTGTGCCCCGTATCGAGCAATTATTTGCTTAGCCAACATTTCATTTTCATATAATGGTGTATTGAGTAATACCTTATCTGCCCCAGAATTGAACAGTTTTTCTGCATCATCTATACTTCTAATGCCACCACCTGCAGTTACTGGAATAAATACATCTTCAACTAGACGGCTGATTGTTTCAGAAAACTTGTCAATATTTTTTTCTTTTCTAGTTGCATCAACAACAAGTAACTCATCCATAGAAAAAGAGATTTTTTGAAATTTATAGTTTTTCTCTAGCCAGTTTATATCTCCAACACGCTGCAATCTAAAATTACGGCTTTGCATAAAGCAGCCTTCATTGTAAATAAGCCCAAAAATCAACCTGTTACGTAGCATTAAAATTTCTCAATAAAGTTGCGAATCAGCTTAAGCCCATTGTGTTGGCTTAGCTCCGGATGAAACTGGACTCCTGCAATATGATTTTTTTCAAATGATGCAATAAAGTTTTCACCGTAAACACACCTAGACGCACAGATATCAGCTTCTGATTGCATTCTGAAGCTATGGGTAAAGTAATAATCAAGTTCTGTATTAATCCCCGAATACAACCGACTATTTAAAACAGGCTCAACCTGATTATATCCAACATGAGGAATTTTAATTCCTTTCGAATTAAAAGCTTCAACCTTTGCATCAATAAGCGCAAGACCTTCATGAAACCCATCTTCAGTACTAGAGCGGCCAATTAGTTGCATACCTAAACATATACCTAGGATCGGAATTTTTTTACACAGAACTAATTCCCGGATTATTGAATGCAAGTCTAATTCATGAATTTTTTTCACTGCCATAGCGTAGTTCCCTACGCCAGGCAAAATAAGTTTATCTGCTGACGCTAATATGGATGAATCATTAGACAATATTACATCTTCAAACCCAAGATACCGTATAGCACTTATAACAGACTTCACATTCCCCATACCATAATCAACAACAACTATTTTCATACTTCGAAATCTTCGCCTACAGTAAACTTAGGTTCCCAAATACCATTAACTTTCTCAAATAGGTCCTTATTAGCATATTTATCTAGAACCACATCAAACTCATCTTTTGTCATCTTATAATAATCTAAATATAGATCTATAAATTCATGTGGATACTGATTGTCGTATGCGGCCACCAAGTTAAGAGCTTGTTCACGCGTCATTGCCCCCCTTCTTATTTCTATACCCGCATCTTGAGTTGCTCGACCAAAGCCAAATTTTAGGTACATGAGATAAGCGTGAAGAGAATACAGAGCCTGATCATTCTGTGCAAAATTCGTAAATGTTCCAGCTGTGCCCTCTTCTTTTTCTTTGAGTCCACAGTGCTCTTTAGCCACAACATAGTTTCGATAAGAATCCCACGCTTCAAAATATGACCAGTGTGTAAATGCTAGTTCGGACTCAGAAACTTGCTCATCAGTAGGAAATTTCCAGAAAGCTAAGTCACCTTCATTGACATCAGGTTGCTTAAGTACTTCATTAAATACTTTTTCATAGCCACCTTCAAAGTAAACCCGCTTCATATATTCTATATCATAAAGTGCTTTATTTTTACTCTCTGTTGAACCACCATATTCTACTTCACCATCTTCCCCGTAAAATATTAACGGTATACCAAAATTCATCGCTGTTTGGATTACTGCCGTTTTTATCGCTATTAACCAGCCGTAGTAAGGGAATCCTTTTTCGACAAATCCTAACTTATTTAGCTTTTGCATTACATTTGCATCAGGAGATATATGAATATGATTGAAGCCTGAAGCTATAAAGTTCGATAAGTTTTCATCACCAAGCTCAAGGCTTAATGCTGGTCTAATGGTGACAGCTAAAGGATTCATTCCATACTTATGCTTGAGAGTATACGCAACATATGAACCATCTTTACCACCGCTAACTGGTACAATACAATCAAATCCTTTGCTATTTGAAGAGCGATACTTATTTAATAGCGCGTCTAACTCTTCTTGTCTGTTAGACCAATTTAAATCTTTCTTTTCTTCTTTCCATTGGCAAGCATTACAACTACCATTTTCATCAAATGATATACGTGGCCGGGTTGACATATTCAAACAAGTTTTACACCAAAATATTTTTTTCATAACTGACCTTTTAATTTTTACAAACTGAAACCATCATCTACAACTAAATTTTGCCCTGTGACATAGCGTGATTGCTCAGAGAGCAAAAACAGCACAGAGCCTACAATTTCTTCAACATCCAACATCCCTGCACCATGCGTTTTATCCTTATAAGCTTGCAAAAAAGCATCTGGTTGGTTATCAAAAATACCACCCGGACTTACACAGTTGATTCGAAAACGGCTGTCATTTACGTAGGACACCACGTATTTGTTAAGATGCAGGATAGCTGATTTGATTGCAGCGTATTCAACTGGCATCGTCATTGGTGTGTTGTTATAGATCTCGAATTTCGGTGCAACCACCCCATAAATTGAGGAAATATTCACCAGCGAAAATGAATTTTGCCTCGACTTAAAAAATGAGGCGCATTGTTGGGTGAAGAGAAAAGCACTCCCCAAATGTAAGGATAAGTTTTCATTAAAACTCTCTAAGCTCACATCAAAAAGATGCTTACCGTAAGTTTTATTTCTTGGATAAGTCGCATTTACAGCTCCATCGAGCTGTAAATCATGTTGCTTAAAAAACTTCGTTACATCAACTTCATTAGTTACATCCAACTCGCGGCAAGACAACCTTTCATCATTGATATTAATACCCAAAGAAGAAAGACGAGCTTGCATTCCCTCCAAACTTATATCTGCAGCAATAACCCTTGCATCTTGTTTAAGCAAAGCGGAAACTAGCCTAGTCCCCAAAAGACCTCCAGCGCCCGCTACAAAGATAGCTTTGTTTTCAAGTAGCTTTTCCATTAGTGTCCCTCAATTATCGCTTCTGCCAACTTGAAATCATAAATATCGTCGATATCAACTGCTCGCTCTTTTGGCACTTCAATACTGGTGACTTTACCAGAAAAAATCCCATAGTGGTTCAAAACAAAGTTGGGGGTCGTGGCATACACTACCGTGGTGATATCAAATACCGACGGTGCATCTTGGCGACGCGAAACCTCTGCGTGTGGCTTATTGACAAGTTCAACCATTCCGGACTCGGCCAGCTTAACCATATTGAAAAAGGGACTACGACTAGCTGGTGTTACAGAGATACATACATCCGCTTCTGTAGTGTTCAGCTTAGATATTGCCCCTTCAACATCGCCAACACTCCTTAATGGACTTGTAGCAGGTAAGCTAACAAAACCATCAAATTCACCATAGCTCGTTCGGACCCATTCGATAGCATGGCGCCAAGAAAGCCATTCAGGGCTAGTATCGCTGGCTAGCTCTGCTGGTCGGTCGATAACAATTGCACCAGCGGCAATTGCGACTTCAGCAATCTCTGAGTCATCGGTTGAAACAAACACATGCTCAATCAAAGGTGTGGCCAAAGCCGTATCAACCGAATATTGCAACAACGGTTTGCCAGCTAAAAGTTTGATATTTTTCCGTGGCAGCCCCTTAGAGCCACCTCTTGCAAAAATAAAAGCAAAATTTTTCATTCGATCATTAACCTTCTCATTCACCCGATACAGATCTCATTGGAAAACGCTGTTTGATATGTTCTATCAGTTCAACACTTTTCGCCGCCTCTGCAAGTGAAACACATTGATTTGGCTGTTTTTGGATAAGCGCGGCAAAATCAGTAATCATTGCCGTATACATTTGGTTTTTATCCCACGTTGGTTCACTGTAAAGTACTTGAGCACCTTGAGGTGATACGAATCGAATTTCATTGCCGATTAAGTCCCACTCCAATGCTCCTTTACTGCCCACAAAACGGCACTGGCGATACGCATTTCGCTGCAAAAAATCGAAGTGCATATGCACAATGGCTTGCTTTGTGGTGCTCAAAAGCATGTCTGCGCTATCTTCAACTTCCAGGCTAAGCTCTTCAGTTTGACGCAATATAGCGTGCTCTAAGATCAACTCCCCCAATAGCCATTGGGTGTAGTCAAACTCATGGCTAAGTTCTAACAAAGCACCACCACCTAAACTTGCTTTAGCTGAAACACTCTTACGATAGTCCTTACTAGGACGCCAGTCCGGCAAATACTGCCCAATCTCGATATGAGCATGATATAAATACCCGACTTTATCTGACGCGAGTAGGCTCTTTATTTCCAGCGCAGAAGATAGATAACGTAGGCAATAACCAATTGCAATAGGTGTTTGATATTGTGAGGCAACACCCTGCAGCATCTTTAATTCATCGAGGGTTGCTGTCACCGGTTTCTCTATTAAAACTGGAATGCCAGCTTCAATCAGAGGGATAGCGTGCGCGGCATGGAACGGCGCAGGCGATGCAACGATTACGAGTTGAACACGCTGTTCTATCAACGCATCAATTGAAGGCACTAAATGATCTGCATCATTAACGATTTCTTGAGGAATACGCCCGCTTGCCGACATAGCATATAATTGCAGATTCGGAAACAATTGTTTTAAGTTTCGACGATGGCGAGTAGCGATATTTCCCAACCCAACAACAGCAGCTCTTTCCATTAGTCCAAACCCAAGGTGTGGATATCAGCTTGTGCTCGGTTAAAGTCATCCATTCGACCAATATCTAACCAGTATTCGTGAATAGGAAACATTAAAATATTGTCGTTGTCTCGCATATGCTGCTCAAGAAGAGTTGGCATATCTATCTTGTGATTCTCAGGGACCGACTGTACAACTTTCGGAGACACCACGTAAATTCCTGCATTGACGAAAAACCTTTGGATCGGCTTTTCAACCATACTTTTGATTTTACTCCCTTCACCATTGATTACACCATATGGAATTTGATAATCATATTCACGAACGCACATAGTTGCATCCGCCTGATTCTCATTATGAAATACAAGAAGCCTTTGAAAATCAACTTTAGTAAGAACATCACCATTAATCATAATAAGTGGTAAGCTTTGAGGTAAACTACTCGGTAGCAATCCTAAAGCCCCGCCTGTACCTAAAGGAGATGATTCATGTACATATGTAATAGACCCCCCTAGTTGTGAACCATCACCAAAGTAATTTTTAATGAGTTCCGGCATGTAGTGCGTTGAAATATAGAAATTAACAAAACCAGCGCTTATAAAACTACGAATGAGTGTTTCTAAAATGGGTTTACCGCCTACTTTCAACATTGGTTTAGGGCAATTATCTGTTAGAGGCTTCAATCTTGTTCCAAACCCACCTGCCATGATAAAAACGGGGTTTTGATAAACAGGCTTTTCGAATAAATGATTAAGTGTTTCTAAGCCAACTATGCACCCATTTTCAATTAGTGGAATTGAAAGTATGTCTTTCTCTTCCATCAATTTAATCAACTCTTTCTTCGCTGTATTGGCACAAGCTGTTACCGGCGATGTATTCATTACTTTTGAAACTTCGGTATCAAGTGTTAATCCATTTAGAATACCACGACGAATATCGCCATCTGTTACAACACCAATTAAACGCTGATCGTCACCAACCACAATAGCCACTCTGAGCGCTTCAGTATCGATAATCTTTAACGCCTGAATGATTGTACTGTCCGGACTTATCAATACATTTTTCCAGCTCTGACTCATGAATTAGCCTTAATGATTTTTGTTCTTGACGGATAACAAACACTATTAACAGGTATGTTCGATGTAACAATAACCCCTGCACCGACTATGGCTTGCTCTTCTATAACGATATTTTGAATAATCGTCGCCCCTGCTCCCACAAAGACATCCTCTTTTGTTAAACTCTGACCACACACTACGGCTCTTGGTGCAATGTGATTATATCGACCAATGCTTGTATCATGTTCGATGATCACGCCACTATTAATGATTGAATGACTGCCAATAATCGCACCCGCTTGAATGAGTGAACCTTGAAGAATCTGCACGCCTTCTCCTACGCTTGCATAACTAGAAACATTTGCACTATCGGAGATGACTTTTTCAAAGTGGTAGCCAAGTGACAAAAAACGTTCACTCACTCTACGCTTAATGTTTGTTTTCGGCATCATCCCGATGCCATTAACAAGTAATACATCTTCAGGCGAGTAAGCCAAAATGCCATCATCATTTTTTAAGTGTTTAATACCTGCAAAAACCTTTCGATTAATGATTTGATCAGGAGAAACAACCGCTAATATTTCACGATTTTGCGTACGTAAAATATCAACCAACACACTCGCATGACCACCGGCACCGATGATAATGAGCGGTTTTAAACTGTTACTACTCAACAATTAAATCTCCAGCTTGATAAGTATGGGAAGCTTCTTTGCCCAAAAGCTCCCAATAGCGATAAGGAGACACGCCTGAACCAGGACGTTTAATGGTCAAATTAGCCTGCGACCATATTTCACCAGCTTTAATGTCTTTTGCTGCGACTAAGCTCTTACGTGCAACAGCCTTATTTTTTACCTCTGACACAGTAGGGCTTTTAACTCCCACTCCCAAAGCAATTTCTACTTGGCGAATAGCTTTCACCATTGCTGCAAGCTCTTGCGGTTCGAGCGAGGCTTTATGATCTGGGCCTTCCATATTTTTATCAAGAGTGAAATGCTTTTCAATCAGCACCGCACCTCGCGCAACAGCTGCGATAGGAATGGTAATTCCTTCACTATGATCTGAATAACCAGCAGGAAGCTCAAACGCACGCCCAAGTGTATCCATTGCTTTTAGATTTATCTCAGCCATCGGCGCAGGATATTCAGTTGTACAATGTAAAATCGTTACTTTTTGTTTAAGCGCTTGTTGTCCCGCTTCCGATGCATAAGCTTGTTGAAATGCAAATTCACTCGGTGTGGCTGTTTTATCTGCAATATAGCCAAATGCTATCACCCCTAATACAGCTTCAATTTCTGATAAGGTTGCCATACCAGTAGACACTATCAAATCACAGCCTGTTCTTGCATGTTCAAGCACTAGAGGAGCATTTGTTATTTCGCCAGAAGGTATTTTGAGGCGAGTTAAGCCTAAATCGTTGACTAGAAAATCTAAACTTTCTGAATCAAATGCAGTAGATAAAAATTCAATGCCCAGAGATTCGCAGTGATTTACTAGTTGGTGATGCGCGTCGTATGAAAGCTCTAAACGGCTCAACATAGCCAGTTGTGATTCTTGTTTTTGGGTGTTTGTTACTTGATATTCTGCTTGCTTCGCATCTTCAGTGACCAAATTTTTTGCTTTGAAAGTTTGAAACTTAACGATATCTGCGCCAGCTTTATATGCGGCATCAACTAGTTCAAAAGCTAATTTTTCATTGCCATTATGATTAACACCAGCTTCAGCAATAATTAGAGTCATTGTTCTCTCACTTAACGTCGTTAAAGTTTATATCGTAAAAGGTTTTACTTGGTTTGAACTCAAGCGACTTGATCATCTCAATCACTTGGCTGCTTGTGTCACCTTGGCCATATGGATTAGGTACTTTCTCATTGTCATGCTTATAAGTACGAGATATTGCGACGCTGATTGCAGCCGAAATAGCCCTTTTATTAGGCTCTGCATTCAACACGCTTTTTGCAGCTAAGCGTCCTTTTTGTCTTGATCCAATGTTTACGGTTGGCACATCAAAGGCTGGCACTTCAATAATACCGCTTGATGAATTGCCAATTACAGCTACAGCATTGGCAACAGCGCTGAGGTAGCGAACCTGACCTAAAGAGGGTATAGCAAAAACACGTGTAGAATTATTCCGCGCGTATTCTTCCAAAATAGGAATAATTCGACGCCCACCATCATCCGCATTAGGGTAGGTAAGGATCACTTGGTAGTTGGGATACTCATCTAGGGCATCAAGCAGTGCTTGAAAGCTCGCAATAGGCTCTTCACCACCAAGAGTGACGGGATGGTAGGTAACAAGGAAGTATGGCTTATCTATTTTAAAATTAAGGGATTCAGATAATTCAACAACTGTCATGAAAGTTGCACGTTTTAGGTGGTCTAAACCTATTGCGCCTACATTTTTCACCCTATCTGGTGATTCACCAAGCTGTATTACCCGCTGACGATACTCTTCTGTTGATGTGCCATGGAGGTAACTCAACTTGGTTATTGCATGCCGAATAGCGTCATCATAAGCCCCTTCTGTGATCTCCCCACCATGCAAATGAAGAATGGGAATGCGCATGATCATTGCCGTTTGAGCCGCTGCTAACGCTTCAAAACGGTCGCCTAAAATGACCAGTACATCGGGTTGCAATCGTGCGAGTGCATCAGAAAAACCTAACACTCCTAATCCCATGCTTTTAGCTGTACCCACAGCGGAATCAGACGACAATAAAATTTCTATCTTCTCGTCAATATTGAAACCATCTTGCTCTATTTGCTTATAGGTCTCACCAAATTCAGGCGATAAATGCATTCCAGATACAAGAAGCTGCAAACAAAGCTCTGGATCATTTTGAACGTCTTTTAGCAGCCAAAATAGAAGTCCGTACTCTGCCCGTGTACCAGTGAAAACCGCAATTTTTCTAGTCATAATACTAAACTTGCTATTCCTAATTCTATCAACTTAATTAAATTTAAATTGGACTACTAGGTAAGTTAATCAAATGCATTTCAATGTGTTCTGATTGCGTTAACTCACCACGAGGTGCATTTTTGAACATGGGCAATCGATGCATTAATTGCCAAATAGGACGCGTCATAACTCCTGATTCATTTGTTTCTTTTAGTAGTGCATCTCTTGCTTGTGCTGATGGGCAAATTACCGCATTTAGCCAGTAATTTGATTTGGCATACTCAGGCTCTACGACAAATTTAAAATCGCCCTTTGCAAAAAAATCTTGGTAACGGTTAGCCAACTCTCGCTTTTGGATCAGATATTGCTCTAATACTTCCATTTGAGCACAACCGAGCGCTGCATTTAAGTTTGGCATACGGTAATTAAAGCCTGCTTCATCGTGATAAAACTCATACGGGTGAGGCACTTTTGCTGTTGTGGTGACATGTTTAGTATGCGCACCTAGTTCTACCGTTTTACATAAAACCATACCACCGCCACCTGTGGTAATGATTTTGTTACCGTTAAAACTAACTGCTCCAAAATCACCAAGAGTACCAGTGTGCCTGCCTTTGTAAAATGAACCTAAACTTTCCGCGGCGTCTTCAACAAGAGTTAGATTCCATTTATGACAAACTGCAATTAACTCATCTAGTTCAACAGGATGGCCAAATGTATGCATAGGAACAACAGCCCGAATAGGCCGCTTGGTTTGCTTATGTACGCACCCCATATCTGTCAAAGTCGCATGTTGTGTCAGAAACTCGTCAACTGCCTTTGGACATAACCCCAAACTTACAGGGGATACGTCCACAAAAATAGGCTCTGCCCCCATGTGATATAAGGCATTGCATGTTGCAACAAAGGTTAAAGCTTGAGTAATAACAAAATCACCACTTTGAACACCAGCCATATATAGCGAAGCATGTAAGGCAGCGGTCCCATTTACAGTAGCAACCGCTTTAGCGCTTCCGGTGTAATTTTCAATCTTTTTTTCAAATTCATCGACAAATTTGCCAACGCTAGAAACAAACGTGCTCTGTATTGTTTCTAAAACATAATTCTGCTCATTGCCATCAAACCTTGGTGCATGAAGCGGGATAAACTCATTGGTTTGATACAATTCACGAACAAATTCAACGATTGAAGTATGGCTCATTACTTGACTCTCATTCTAAACTGAAATGGATCAACTAGACTAAATACACGTGTAGTAAATTTGGTTACATCTTACTATCAAGATATTTACCCGTTTCTTTATGACCAAAATCAGGGATCATAGTAAAAAAGAGCTTCACTATTTCATCTTTACTCCATCCGCAATCTGACTTCATTTTATCTATTGTGGTTTCGAATAGCTTAAGAAGTGATTGGTCATAAAGTGGCTCGTTTTTAATAATGCCTAAATTGCTAAAGCGATCCATATCCAGTGTTTCTTTATTTGTAAAAAACTCCTCGAAATCTTTCTCACCTGTTGTATCACTTGAGGTGAATAAACAAGGCCACTTACCTTGAGCCGGTAAAGTATTAGATAATTCTCGCGCCTGATCTTCTGTTTGACACAAGTAAGGCTTTAAACCTCTTTGTTCTAAATATTTCACAGCTATATCTGCAAATGTTATGAGGTGGAGAGCTTCGCTTAATTTAGGGAAAAAGATATCGCGATTTTCACCAAAAATGCATGACATTAAGCACAACTCGCCTGATTCTTGAGGGGTGACGAAATAACGTTTAATGTCATTGGGAGCAACAATTGGCTGATTCTTTTGTAAGCGCTGGTTAAACCCATGAAGTAACGAGCCATCAGAAAAAGCAACATTTGCAAAGCGAGCAGTAGAAATAGAAATCTGCTCACTTTTACGCATTAGAAACATTTCCATAATGCGCTTAGAAGCTCCCATCATGTTAACTGGATTAGCGGCTTTATCAGTAGACACGCAAAAATATTTTTTTACACCTGCATCTATCGACTGCTGGATGGTTTTATCGGTATTAAATATGTTTACTTCGATCATGCGCATTAACGTAAAGGGGTCTTTCTCGCTACGGACATGCTTTAAAGCCGATAGGTTTAGTACATAATCATATTTCCCATCCGATTTAATAAACGCATCATACTCGATTGAGCCAATGTCTAATGCAAACGTTTGAAAATCGCCATCAATGTAACCAAATGAACTACGGATATCTCGAACTAACTCAACCATGTTGTTTTCACTAATATCAACGACATGTAATTTCTTTGGATTACGTTTGAAAATCTCTTTTGTTACAGCTTGACCGATTGAACCAGCTCCGCCTAAAACAAGAAACCTTGAGCTAGATACGATGCGCTTTAACTCTTCATCATGAGCAGTAATGTCAGATACAAACAACGCTTTGTCGCGTCCGATTAGAGGCAAAATATTGCTCATACACTTAAGTTCCTAATTCAATTCTAGCAGTATTACGTCTCAGTCCTTAAAGCCAATCTGAGACACATTTATTTTGTATTGATAGTGTGGTTTCTCGTTTAATCTTTGTTGAAACTGAGATTACTGGTTTCTAACAAACCGCCCAAATAGTTTTACAAAAAAGTAGATACTAAATTTGTTCTTCTTTTCTAAAAGTGAACCGAATCAGTACAATTACACAACCCAACATGCCACCTAGCAACGTTCCTAACACACAAATTAAAGCGCGTTTGGGCTTGCTTTTTTCTTCAGGTACAACTGCTGGGTCTACGACCTTAAATACAAACTCATCTTGAACTTTGGCTAACATTCTGTTTTTAATCTGGTCTTCAATTAATTGATAAAATACGCTTTGCATATCTGCAATAGTGGTTTGATTTAATTGCTCTTGCAAATAGTTAATATTTTTTTCACTTTCTAATAACTCTTTTTCTTTCATCACTTGGTTTAAGTCTTTAATTAATAATGTCACCCACTTCTGCGCAAGATTCGGGGATAGAAATTCAACTGACAAAGTAACTAAACCATTTTCTTTATCTTGTGATACAGCAATGACTGGTTGAAAGAGTTTATAAGATTCCCAATCGGTTGGGGTGATAGATTCCCCAGGTTTCACCTCACGAGTCCATTCACCTTTAACCGAGTCATACACCTCTGGATCTAGAATGAGTTCGTCACTATCTTTATTCCATTTCATACCAGCGAATAAAGGAATCTTCACATCGTATTTATTAATAAAACGGGTTTGGAATTCTCGAGATTTTAACACCGCCATTGCCAATTGCGTTTTATCACTTTTACCACCGCCTATGTTTACACCCGCTAAAGCGGCAAGGCCACCTAACTGCCCCAAGCCACCGGCACTACCTTCTCCCGAACTTGGCGCTAACAATGCCTGCGCTTTGTAATAATTTGGTTGATTGATTGCAAAGATGACGGCACCAGCAGCAAAAATGACAGTGCATAATATGATTAACCATTTGCCTTTCCATAAGGCGCCAAATAGCTCTCGTAGATCTATTTCATCATCTGACTCACTATTTTGTTGCTGAAAATATTCCGGGCTAATGTATATAGGTTGCTGTTTGATTTCTTGAGTCATAATTCTTAAATATAAATTTGGGCTTAACAGCTATACAAAACTGCTAAGCCAATTAGTAACGAATAAGCTAGTGTTTTTACTTAATAGCAGCCCAAGCAACGCCAACTTGGTACAAAATTTGCGTGGCAGAGGTGAGCACGCTCAAGCCGTCGACATAATCTGTATCCATAGGTACGACAATGGTGTCACCCGGCATTAACTTATCCTCACCACGCTTAAACCAGTAGCTGCTATCGGGCAGCATGACCGAGCCATTAGCGCGAATAACATAGATACGATCGGTATCCGCTTGTTTTTTCGGACCACCGGTGGCGTTGATGTAATCTTGAACGGACATATTGCTGTCAAAAATCAACGATGTTGGCATTTGTATGTGTCCCATCACGGTAACAATATTACGCAATGGCGGCACATGTATTTTGTCACCGTTTTCTAGCAAGATGTTTTGTTGTTTATTGCCTTCAATCACTTGATCTAAGTTAATCACCATACGGCCTACCGGGCTTGCAATGGCAAGTTTGTCAACTACGCCCATAGCATCGCTTACTGGCGAGGCTTGCTGCAGCGGATTACTTGAAGATTGACGGCGAAATGCTAGGGTTGATACTTCTTGACGTAATTGTTCATGTAAGTATCGTAGTTTTTGCGCTTCTTGCTCACGTAAACTTTCGCGCGAGAATACCGCTCCTTGTGGGTAAGCATACTCAGTTAAGCCGCCAGCACGCTCAATCAGCTCAAGTAGTGTTTCACCACGTTTGAAAGTATATCGACCGGGAAATAGTACTTCACCACCCAATTCAATACTTAAGTCTTCGCGCCATTCTGGTTTAGCAAAAATATTAATGCGGTCTTTACTAATTAGCTTGATTTGCTGCGATGATGAGCCATTAAATACTTTATTCAGGTCTATATCACGGTGCACTATATTACTGCGTCCGTCCTGTTCAATAATTCGACTCATTTCTGCTCGTGCTAGGTGAGCTGATTCTTTTAAACCGCCAGCTGCGTTGATTAAATCTTTTAGGCTTTGTCCTCTCGCCAGAGGGTAAACGCCGGGAAATTTAACCGCGCCGCGAATTTCTACTATCTGCACCGGTTTGCTAATTCCAGCCTGTGCTTTAAGCTGTGCAATCACTGGCTCTAGCAACATGTTACGTATATCTTGTGCACTGCGCTCAAGACGGGTTTTATTATTTAGGCTATCAATTTCAAGCTTGCCTGATTGCTCATCATTGGCCATGTCTGCATCACTAATGCCACCTAGAGAGGTGTTTGCAACATTGTGAAAACGCTTATTTTCTGCTTCATCTTCTGTTTGTTCATTCCTAGTCACTAAACTTTCGCGTTGGGTCACCGTTTGGCGGCGCATTGCTTCCAAACGACTTTCCGTTTCGCCTACTGTTTGTGTAGACAGCTCTAAACTGCGTCCCAAATCTTTATTGAGAATGATGACTTGGTCGCGTTTTTGCAGTATTGGGTCGGTTGTTGTACCCGGTGCTGTTATTGCATTAGCTAGGTTAAACTGTAGCACTTGGATTTCACCTTGAGTGTTAATCTCTCGAACAATTAAACCGTAGTTATAATCCGTAGCTGGAGTTAGATCTTGCTTACTATTGCCCACTAAATCACTTAAACGTAAGCCATTTTTCCAGTTGTACGCGCCAGGACGCTCTACCGCCCCCAGTAAGCCGATGGCGTTATTGAATTCGCCTGGCACACGGGTAACTTTGATACTATCACCGCCGCCCACTTTAAAGTTACGCCCAGCCTGTGTGGTAACATCAATGTTGAATACGTCAGTACCTGAGTCTGTCACTCTGGCTACACTAATGTGCTGACTAAATGCGCGCTCGGTAAAACCACCCGCTGCTCGGATCACATTCATGATCGGCGTTTTGCCTTTTAATTCATAAATTGCGCGGCGACGCACTTCACCGTCTACCACTATAGTTGCACCGCGAGGTGGTATAAAAATTGTGTCACCATCACGTAACCTGATGTCATCACTGGTATTACCGTTTAATAGCAAGTCATATAAGTCAATTTGACGTAACAACTCACCGTCTCGCTTTATTTGAATTTTACGTAGCGAGCCTAAAGTATCGATACCGCCCGCTGCACGCAATGCTTGTGTCACGGTGGCCAGTGAACTAAGCACATAAGTACCAGGCTTATAAGCATCTCCTAAAACAAATACTTGCATCGAACGAAATTTGCCTAAACTAACGGTAACTTCAACACCGATAATTTTACTTTTGATGAAGGCCGTTAAGCTCTCTTGCACTTGAGAATACGTTTGCCCAGCAATCATCACTGGACCTAAGCGCGGTAAATCGATAGTGCCATCGCGCTTCACAATGAAGCTATAGCTATTGTTGTCTTTACCGAATATTTCAATATTGAGCTCATCGCCAGAGCCCATCATATAGTCAGCGGGGGCAGGAATATCGCCTATGGGCGCCATACTACTGGGCTCTCCGGCAAATAAATCATAGCCAAACAACTCAAGCTCACTTGCAACTTTAGTTGTGGCCTGGCGCTTGCCTATGGTTGGCTCTATTTTCGTTTCTTGTTCCGTCGTGCCTTGGCTTTGCAAGGTTGAAACGTCAATTCCATACTGACTTGCAAGCGCCTCTTGTTGCGATTTTGGCAAAGCTTGAAATTGGGCTATTTGTGAAGGCGTTGGCGACGCGGCCATTGCTGTTGTTGCAAAGGCAACACTTGAAACAAATAATGCGATTAGTTTAGATTTTTTCGTATTAGCCATGTATTTCCATTTCCGCATGGTCGATTAAAACCTGTAATCCCAGCTTGTTGCTAGTTGCAGGTTATCTTTTTGCCAGTCTGCATCACTCATCGAGAGCCGTATGCTAAATAAGCTGCTTAGCAGTGGTAACTGATATTCACCACTAAGTCGATTATGTTGTTTGTGATAACTTTCAAAATGATAAAAAAGGTTAAATTGCTGGTTATTACTTAACTGAACGTACCCGCCAACAGAGAGCTGGTTGGATAACGAGTGTAGTTGATAAAATTGACCTGACTCTATTTTTTTTAATCCATTTAAGTGGCTATTTAACTGATTGTTATCAGCCAGTGGATTGTAGCGGTTTTCAAGAACAAGCCTAAGTTGGGCGCCCATCACTTGATTTTGTAAATCAATACCTGTGATATTTGCGCCCTGCTGGCCAACACCATCACTGATCAACTGTTGAGAGTAAACACCACCATTCCAACCATTAAAAGTGGGTAAGCTCAGTCGACCTTCAACAATAAATTGATTGTTATTCTCTGCTGTTAAACCGAGCACGTCATACCACAGCCATTGTTGTGACTTTTTATCTGTTTTGCCTTGATAGCGAATGTAGCTAGCACCTAAACTTAGTGGTTTGGCTACGGTTACGTTAATTCGACCCGCCCATTTCTGTTGGTATGGCGAAAGGTCGTTAACATAACTAACCCCACCTTCAAGGTAAACAGCATCGAGCTCTGACAAGTCGTTACCCGCATAGGCGATATATGCGAGAGGGGCTGGACGGGATGCGAATGGCTGCGCTAGATTCGATTGCCAACTTGCCCCCCACCACTTATGTAAAGACCCAACCGTTATATCAACATTACCTGTGGTATACGCGGCGAAAGAGCCATCAAAATTGATGTCAGCGTCTTCGCCGTGTGGCTGGCCATAGTTGATGTTCAACCTAGCCGCCGTTCGCTTATGGGTGGTGCTATAAGCGCCTTCTACTTGCCACTCTTGGCCGTTGTATTGACCATAACTACTGGGCGACTCAAAATTAGCCGCGGTTAATTTAACTTGTTTGTTACCACGCTCAAGCTGGGCTGTTTCTAACGCATATTGAACATGCCGGTAAGCATTTAGCACATTATTAGGTAAATTATCTAAAGAGGCTTTTTTTAAGTCGCGCGCAACCGTATGCCAAGGCAAAGGAAAGGTCTGTAAAGGTGTAGATATAAGACCAGCATCCGCTAATAATTGCAGATCAGCACGCAAGTAAGCATCGTCGGCTTCAACCCAAGGAGAGGCGTATAAGGCAGGAGAAGCAACAAGCAATAACGAAAGACACAGCTTTTTAATGAAGACAAAGAGTCTCGACATAAATCTAGAAACATCCTGTAATAGTACAACTTAAAAGTACTAAAAAATAAATTTTAAACACGCTACCGCCCCAGGGTTTCAGCTCCCTCAGTGCTGTAGTCATATAGTAATTGTTAGCTGTCACAATGTTATCGGCAGATTGTCACACCAAAGTCATTAAAACAAATAACAATGGCATTTTTGTGACAACTGCGATGGTAAGTATTTTACATTCATCTTGCTAGGCAGCAACCGTACATTGCACATTGGGCAGGCTTATCTTTTGCCACTGGTTAATTAACTTTATCAGTAGCATGCTGCGCTCCAAACCATCATCAGATTGATAAATAGCTTCAAATCCAGCAAATGGACCTGATTCTACTCTTACCTTATCTCCTGACTTTGGTAACTGGCAAAGCACGCGTTGCGCGTGCTGGTCTTGCTCTATTGAGGTAGACAAGTGCTCGACAAAGTCAGCAGAGACGCTAGCGTAGTTACCGCCAAACTTAACAAAGTCATTGACTCCCCGAGTGGAGCGTATCGCATTGAAATTAGCTCGTAGGGGATCTATTTTAACGAATAAGTAAGAGGGGAACAGGGTTTCAACAATGAGCTTCTTTTTACCTCGAACACACTTCTCAATACTGAGCGTTGGGTAGAAGCTTTCGATACCCTGGTTAGCCAAATGCAAGCTCGCTTTAGCTTCTTTTTTAGGTTTGCAATATAACAAGTACCACTTTGAGGGGACATTCCTACTCATAAAGAAAACCGTTATACCTACGCATGATTTTCTTTGAGTAATCTTACTTTATTAATTCTTCTTGCTCTTAGATATTTGGTGATTCGCCAAACATGCTGAACAGCGTAAGAATAACAAAAAAAAATAGTAACAAAACCTATCATTAAGATATAACTTGGAATACTGAAATGGATCCCTAATAAACCAACGACACTCAAACCAGCCTGAACGATGGTAATGATCAGCAACGATAGCCTTGATGTAAAGCCCGAGTGTAAAAAGATATGGTGTAAGTGGTTTCTATCCGCTTGGAAGGGCGATTGCCCCTTGCGTATACGTCTGATCATAATTGAAGCCATGTCCATTAATGGAATAGCAATAAACCATAGCGCAGCAGCAGCACTGAAAGAAGTGTTTTGAGCGTCGACTTGGGATCCTGAAAGCAGTAAGAAAACGACACTGAAACCTATCATCATACTACCTGCGTCCCCCATAAATATCTTTTGCTTAACAAAGAAAAGTTTTAGGTTAACTACCAAAAAGGGAAGAATGGCCGCGCAAATAACCAAACAAATTAACATTGGAACGGTTTGACTACTCCAACTGAAAGCTATCGCCATTGGCAGTAACGTCATAATGGATAAACAACCACATAGCCCATCAATACCATCAACCATATTAAAAGCGTTAATCGCGCCGATAACCGCAAAAACAGTTAAGAAATAGCCAAGCCAACCTATATTCAGTTCACCAATAAAAGGCATCTCGCCAAGGTTATGGATGAATAAGTCACTTCCCATAATCATGATAAATGTAATGAGTGTTTGTACCGCTAGACGGATTTTTACAGATAGGTCTTTAGCATCATCAACTGCACCTAGAACAACGAGTATCGAGATACAGAAGATATAAGTCATTAATGGTGTGACTGACGAACTTATCCAGCCAAACACAACTGAGGCAAAAATAATACCAGTGAAAACACTAATACCACCAATCAATGGAACAAAACCAGTATGCTGTTTACGGGTACAAGGGTTATCCACTAACCCAACACGCTCTGCAATTGGTTTAAAGAATTGTATGGCCAGTAAGGTAAATAGAAAAACTAAGATAAGTTTTATGCTCAGAGTCAACATGACAGTCCTAAAGAAGCAGTAAATTAGGTGAAATTGGACGTGATGAATCTACCCAACCAACTTTTATAGTTTTGTGACCTAGGATAATATTAGTCAATACAAAAAAGCCTAACAACGTTTATTTACAATTTTTTACAAAAAATAGCAAAATAGACAACGTTATTAACTTCTCCTTTTATCTAAGCTATTGTTTGCAAAATACAACAGGCGCAAGCGTTTAGAGACACCTGCTATGTGTCTATAGGAGTAAGATATACTATATGCGTTTACCCAACTCTCGGACCTATCAATGTTGCGCTATTACAGTGCCCCTAGTAGCGATACCTTGTCACTAGGGTTCATTTATTTCTAACTAGTGATACTTTGCTTGCTTAAATACTGAAATCGGTATTTTTTCCAACTACTCATCTTTTAATAACGTGTGGTACAATCCCCCACTGAAATAAAAGCGGAATTATCGATGCCTTTTCACAAGCTAAATATATCAAGAAAATTCAAACGCTTAGCCACTATTATTTATGATGCATTAGGGATCATTGCATCCATTCTATTTGCATTGTTTCTACGCTTAGATTCCGCAGAACTCACTTTTTCACCAGGCTTACCAGAGCTAGCATCCACTCTTGTAACCGTAACTGTCTCAATCTTTTGCTTCATTAGACTCGGGCTATACCGCGCAATTTTGCGCTATATGACCATCAATGCTATCACCACACTGGTAGCTGGAATTACAACATCTGCCATCGTCCTAGCAGCCAGCAGTTATTACTTTCATAGCTTTATACCGCGCTCCGTGCCTGTCATTTATGCACTTGTGGCACTGATCATCCTTGGCAGTCCAAGGCTAATTTTGAGAAGCCTTGTTCACCAGCGCTTGCAACGCTACAAGCCTGCCATAATCATTTACGGTGCAGGCAATGCCGGCTACCAACTTGCTCACGCCTTATTTCGCGGCACAGACTACCGACCAGCTGCATTTATAGATGACGATGTAAAAAAACACGGCATTACAATACACGGTTTAAGGGTGTTTCCTTACAGCCAGTTAGAAAACTTAATTGCCACACACTGCGCTGTCAAAGTGTTACTAGCTTTGGGGAAAACCCCTCGCGCTGAAAGAGCCAAACTCATACAAACTCTTGAATCATGTTCCGCCGAAGTTTTATCTATGCCTAGTGTAGAAGATATCACCAACGGCAAAGCCAATATTAATGATATTCAAAGTATAGAAATAGAGGACTTGCTGGGTAGAACTCCCGTACCACCAAGTGATGACCTACTTGGTCGCTGCATTAGTAATAAGAATGTAATGGTCACAGGCGCAGGGGGATCCATTGGATCAGAGTTGTGCCGTCAAATTATTACCCAGCGCCCATCTAAACTTATATTATTTGAGCTCAACGAATTTAGCCTTTACAAAATAGAGCAAGAGATTTCGAAATACATATCTGTTAATGGGCTAGATACAAAACTACACGCAGTCTTAGGTTCAGTCCAACGGCAAAAAAGATTAATGATAGTCATGCAAAAATATCATATCGACACGGTCTATCATGCTGCGGCCTATAAGCATGTTCCTCTGGTAGAAGATAACGTGGTAGAGGGTGTCAGAAACAATGTATTTGGAACTTGGCGTTGTGCCGAAGCAGCAGTCAGCGCAGGGGTTAAAAATTTTGTGCTCATCTCAACTGACAAAGCAGTGAGGCCAACTAATGTAATGGGCGCCTCGAAACGTATGGCAGAGTTGGTTCTTCAAGCGATGGCGCCGCGTAGCCCTAGCACTTTTTTTTGTATGGTCAGATTTGGTAATGTACTAGGATCGTCAGGTTCCGTGGTACCTTTATTTAGAGAGCAAATTAAACAAGGCGGACCGGTTACTGTTACCCACCCAGATATTATACGTTACTTTATGACCATTCCTGAAGCGGCACAATTAGTGATACAAGCTGGTGCGATGGCCAAGGGGGGAGAAGTATTTGTGTTAAACATGGGCATGCCGGTTCGCATTATTGACCTAGCTACACGAATGATTAAGCTTAGTGGGCTAACGTTAAGAACAGAAGACGACCCGTTTGGTGATATTGAAATCAAGATAACCGGACTTCGCCCAGGAGAAAAGCTATATGAAGAGCTGTTAGTGGGTGAAGACTCACATCCAACAGAACACCCTTCAATTATGAAAGCTGACGAGGAGTTTCTTCACTGGCACGATTTACTGAAAATCATTGAACCATTGGATATCGCCTGCTCGGACTATGATGAAGCCAGTATTTATGAAATATTATTCCGCGCACCAACCGGATACAATACCAAAAGTGAACCAAGCCAAACACCATCCCATTCACTGGCATCCTAATTAAGCGATATAAAGGCACGATTAAAATAAGCTAATATAAAATAATTCTATTAAGGCCTAGCGGCATCACCTCTTCCAGCGCCAAAAATAGTCATAAAAATATATTTGAAATACTGTCTAATAGAAAAACCCGCTAACATTTTCTTATCCATTTCCGCAAGGTGTATTGGAGTGGACATATCAATATTATTGACCTGAGCCAAACCTGTAATACCAGGTAAAACTGAATAAATTTCGTATTCTTCGCGGGCTTTAATTACGTCGATCTGATTAAATAAATTAGGTCTTGGTCCGACCAAACTCATATCTCGTTTCAATACATTAATCAACTGAGGCAATTCATCTAACTTAGTCTTTCGTAATACCCGCCCAACGGGTGTAATGGATGAGGTTGCAACGAGGTGGCTTGCGACAGACTCCGTATCTGGTTTCATCGTTCTAAATTTTATTAAAGAAAATGGTTTTTTATTTTTCCCCATTCTAACCTGAATGAAAATGGGCGAGCCATGATCGAAAAAAATAATGATATAAATACAAAAAAGTATCGGAGAAAGCATTACTAAAGTAGTAATAGCAATAAAACAGTCAAAAAAGGTAATTATATTATTTCGCATTAAAATTTCTTTATTTTATTAGCCACACGTTTCAAGATAAAGTCGTCAACAGTATGCTGTACGCCCGATTCAAAAGAGCCAGGAGGTAACCAGCCCAAACGCTTCTTTGCTTTATTTATATTAACTTGAAACGAATCGGTAACTCGTGTAACTACATGTTCTTTTTTCAGTATTTTTGATATAGATAAAATAACACGCTTAGGGACAGGGAAGTTAAGCGAGTACACTTTAAAGCAACTTGCAATTACATCGAACAATCTTTTTGTAGAGACATCATCATCATCAGAGACTAGAAAGACTTGGTTTCCCGCCTGCGGGTGGTTTGCGCAAAGCGATATAAAGCTCACAAGGTTGCCGACTGAAATAAAACTTCGTCTATTACCATCAAGACTATAGAATGGTAAAGGCACCCTTTTATAAACACAGTTCAAGATGGAAGAAAAATTGCCTCTTCCTCTAGGGCCATAAACCAAAGGAGGCCTTACAATGACATATTCCATACCGGTTTGGGCGGATATTACTTTTAAGCCTTCTTCAGCATCATATTTACTTTTCGCGTAACTACCTTGAGGGTTTGGTTTATCAGTCTCACAAAAAGCTTCCCTATTCTCGGTGGTTTCACCGTTAACCTTAGCCGTACTGATAAAAATAAACCGCTTGATACCCGCCTTGGCCGCTTGGGTGGCTAAATTCAACGTTCCTTCGACATTGACCTGTCTAAGAAGGTCTAACTTTTCCTCTTCAACATCATGATTAATCGCGGCACAGTGAATGACCACATCAAATTGAAATTTATCTAATTGAAACAGAGTATTGCCATCAAAAGTTGGAACATATATGGCATCAACACATTGCGTGTCAGTTAAACAACGGTTGAGTACGGTCAACTTCACATCTAGCTCCATAAGGGTTTGCTTGAGATGACTACCAACAAAACCAGAACTACCCGTTAATAGTACTTGCATTTCGTCTCCCGATAAAACTTCTTAACATAAAACGAATCATGCTCGACAAATACCAACGAAAATGCGGAGAGAAAAAATTCCTGTTTTGATAGCCCCCTCGGTGTACAACCTTAATGTCTTTCATATAGACAACTTTTTCATTGAATTTTTTTTGTGCTCGGAAGCAAAGATCTACATCCTCGAAATACATAAAGTATCGCTCATCAAACCCTCCTAATTGGCGATATAAGTCAGCATGAATAATCAAGAACGATCCCGCTGCCCAATCGACCTCTGCACCATCAACTAGTTCAGACTTAATGTAAGGAGTGGTTAAGCTTTTCCCGAAAAACAAATTAAAAAAAGAAAATATATTAGGAAATTTTCTTAAAGATCTTTCTTCCATAGAAAGTTTTTCATCTGAGTATAGGTTTGCGGAATAAATACCAGAAGATTTAGATTCAATTTTCTTTATAAGACTACGAAACATCGCTACAGAAACAGTGATATCAGGGTTCAGCAGCAGAAACCAATCTGACGACAACATACCAGCCTCACATGCCTGCTCATAATTTATATTATTATTAGCACCAAAACCGAGTCTTTCCGCCGAGGCTGAATAAATAAAACCATTATCTAAACAATAGTCTCGGAGTTTTGAACTATCAACATTATCTCTAACAATCACTATTACATCATTTAGTTTTGATATCTCTCGTAAATCAGCATTAAAAATCAGATCATCATCATTAGCGTGAGACACGATAGATATATATATTTTAGCCATTGTAATGCTCTCAATATGTAAAACTAAATTATTATTTAGTATTGGATGTCATTTTACCATAGCTGAGACTAACGACGGCCATGAATCGATCACATCAAGACTAGATTGAAACTTAACGCTATGGAATATATTCTTCTCGTGAAATAAGTCAACGATTGCATTTGCCAAGGTAATATAATCATCAGGGTCGACAAATAACGCAGAATGATAATCTCCCAAAGTTTCATGTGCATAAGGCAGATCAGATAAAATTATTGGTTTTGCAGCGAGTTTAGCTTCCGAAATTGGCAACCCCCACGTTTCTAACTTTGATGGAAACACTACTATGTCACAATTTTCATACCTCTGCTTCACTTCTTCAAAGTTAAGTCTACCTAAAAATTTTACATTCTCTAACTCTCGATAACGATTTACCAGTGTACTAGCAAACTTATTTTCATTTTCATCAATAGTTAACTGTAATTCAAAAGAATTATAAACATTTCGGTACTCTTTTTTTAAGTATGCAAAACAATTTAGCAGTAATTCAAAATTTTTGAACGTTCTAGCAAGGGCTGGGTAAAATAGTACGATGGTTTCTCTTAGAGGACTAGAGTCCAACTTTTTAATGCTCCGCGGAGAAAAAGAAACAGGCCTAGCAATAATCGCTTGCTTCGCTCCTAAAACATCAGTTAGATAATGGCCAAACCATTCTTGTTGTGCAATTACTGCAATATTTTTTTTTATATTAATTCGATAAAGCCACTTATAAAAAATAGAAAATAAAAAAACCTTCGGCTCATACCAAAATAGCTTAAATGAAACAGGAAGGAATGGTGATGGGTTATGGCAATAAACATACTGAGGGCACGTCCCTACATTTGGAGTCATATCATGCATAGCCAACCATAAGTCAGGCTTTATACTTTCCGCAATTTTTTTACAACTAACATACTCAAACCAGCACCTTTTCACCCAGCTATTTTTAATGCCAGGAAAAGAGATGAAATGTACACCTTTAATATTAGAGAACAAAGATTTGTCATTAACCAAGCAGATAACTTCAATTTTTTTGTCTATAGAAAAAGCCGAAATAACATCTTTAAATACTGTTAATGTACCACCTTCAACCAAGTTGACACCAGAAATAACAATCTTCATATTTATCACCCACAATAAAATATTTATCCACTATTTATATAACATATATTCAACATAGTTAAAAAAACAAGCGGACAAAGGTCAAACGTTCGTAATGTTTAAACCATTAAAAGCCGAGAAATAAACATTCAAAACTATTAATGGCTTAATTGTGGTGTCTATCAGACTAATAAAAATAATTAAAACTTTTACCGACGCCTTTATTGTCAAGTAGTCGTTATGATTTAGTCTTTTTTAGTATTCTTTCTTTCACTTTACGTTGAACCGATAGAGGGATCCTACGAGCTAACCAGGCCAATTTTTTCGATGCTTTTAGCCTAGCTAAACGATGAAGTATTTTCGCTTCTTTTGTTATCTCTGGTATTTTTTGATTTTCAATAAAAATATTAATGTCAAACGACATATCAATTATTGAGTCTCTTTCTCTTAATGGGAAGCTCAAATACTCTTGGCTGTAAAAGTTTGGACTCGAAAGGTTAGAAAACTGCATAACTTCACTATCAGGAGTATAACTTCCCTCGAGGTAAGCTTCCCAAAAATTAGACCATTGTTGCTCGCTGTAGTCCCAAGGCAAAATAATTGAAGATGAACGTTTAGCTAGCCGTTCTTTAAACGCCCCCAAATCAGAAGCGATGATCACTGCATGACTACGCAGTGCCGCACTCAAAGTATAACTATACGTTTCAGGCCATAAGGCTGGGAACCAAATTACATCAGGTTGTAACTCTCGTATCAGTTCATCTAATTTTTCACTATTATACTGACCGTAAGTAGTAACCGACTTTAAAGGCTTAAATGCGTAGCCCAAAAGGTGGAACTCAATTGGTCTATTAGCCAATGCCATTGCCGCTTGCTCTAATACCTCAGCCCCTTTTTCACGACTTAACGCACCAAGGACTAGTACTTTTAACTTAGAATCTTTTCGCGGTACTGGTTTAATATCATCAATAAATAGATTAGCTTCATTATCCGAATGATAAACAACCCGACCTTGGGGCAAACTAAAGTAGTTATTAAAACGCTGCTGCACATCAAATGAAGGAAAGATAATGCGTTCAGCAGGAGCCAAAAGTACTTTAGCATTCTCTCGCCAGATTTCGCTGCTAACTGGGATCGGATAATGCTGATGACACAGCTCATCCATATTGTCTTTATCACCACAATAGCGACCGTTAATATCGGTTAAGCTCGGGTTGCCATTAATATGGTAATAATCATGAATCGTTACATCATGTTTAATACCTAAATCGGAAGCTATCCCCCAAATGCGCGTAGGTAGCCCCATTGTGTGATGAAAGTGCACGCGACTGATGTTCAAATACTGTAATAGCTTTATCAAGCTGGCATAATCTAAATCCACATCAATAAAAATATTATCTTGTAATAGTGCACCTGAGATGAAAAAAGATAATTTTACATCAGAGCCTGATGTCGGTTGCAACAACACATAGTTTGCTTTACCTCTTGTAAAACTCGCTAATTGATGAATATGGTCAAGCACTCCGCCTCCCAATCCGTGGGAAACAGCGAGAATATTGGCGGTGCTAGAAAGTGCTAAAAGCTTCATCGTGACTGCTAATCGTGCTCTTTTGGCTGGATCTTGAGCAATAAAATCCATCACATCTGGCTGATAATTTGGGTGTAACTCATTCAAAATCTCAAGTGCTTTTTCTTTACGAGGATCTTGCTCATCTGCAAAGCTCACACCACCTTTGTGGTAAGCAAATACGTTAAGAGCATGTACATTACGCCAACCCGATTTAATCGCGCGTTGACACCAATCGTTTTCCTCTCCATAACCCTTACCGAAGGTCTCTTCATCAAAATACCCCACTTTATCTAAGCAGTCTCGGCGTATATACATACAAAAACCAACGCCTGTTGGAACATCCACGAAATCTGTATTATTCAGAGTTTGAGAAAATAAATTATCGATTTCCACTACCGACAAGTCGGCAAATAAAGTGTTGTCTTCACAAAAATTTGGGAAACTGCAAATCGTTGCATTATTTGAGAAGGGCGTAACTGAGCCTATATTTTCAGCTTGATAAGCTACGGCTTGAATCCGTTCCAACCAATCATTTGCAACTTCAACATCACTGTTAAGTAACAACACGTCATGATTAGTATTTAACTTCATGCCCCGATTTACGGTGGCAACAAAACCTAAATTAACATCATTCTCTAAAAGCTGTATTTTACCTTCAGCACTGAGATTTCTTAAATACTCGGTTAATGCAGGCTCTGGAGAACAATCATTAATAACTATTAAATTTGCCAGATTCATATCTAAGGTAGCTAGCGCTGAAATAATACACTCTGACGTTTCTTCTAAACCTCGGTATACCGGGATAATTACATCAATTTTTGTTTTCATTATGCATCCAATTTACGTTTCATTTTTCGCCAAGTAAAATCGACAGCGCTTAAACTATCTAAATCATCATATTTCTGTTGTAGGGCAGCCAACTCCTGTATAACTTTTGTTAATTGTGCATCCCTTTCTTCTATCACACTGATTGCATGGCCATGAGCAGCCCCTTCTTGCTCAAGCTGGGAGTATAAATTTGCTAACTGTTGATCTCGCTCTTTTACCACAGCAACCGCATGAGCTAACTCTTTTGCTAAATCATTTAACTGCTGATCGCGTTCTTCAACCACAGTTACTGCATAAGAGAGCTCTTCACGTTGTTTATTCAAACATAAATTAAACTCATCAAGCTGTTTGTCTCGTTCATCGATCGTCGCTAACGCAAGGGAATGAGACTGTCCAAGTCGAGTAAGCTTTGCTTCACTATGCTGATGAGCAATTATTTCTCTATTCATAGCAATAAAAGCCTCAGTCAGTGCAACAAGATAAGGCATGTTTTGATGGCTATGTTGTTGGCATTTCTGTTGATACTCTTGTAACACTCGATCCAAGTCAAAATCGGCAGTGTTCAAAGCATTATATAAGTCATTAGCTAAATTTTTCTGTTGTTCATGGCAATGTTGCCGGCGTAAGTTCGGCTCAACAAAGCCAGATGCAGCGTCAATATTAATAGGTATCGCAAGAGAAAACTGTTGCAATACTTTAGTTAGAAAACGACTGGGATCATTAAGAAAGTCTTCAAACGAAATGATCGTCACAACATCAAACTGCAGCTGACATACCTGTAAACAGCCAAGGGTATGCTCCAGCCAGAGTTGCTGAGCAATCAACATTGGGAGCTTATCTCTTTTATATAAAGAAGCTGCCACCTCGTCAGGCATACGGTTCAAAATGATAACCTTAGTTTCAATTTCAAGGGACTGAAATACATCCAACCAAAATTCTGCCAACACGCACATTCGAGGATCTTTCAAAGCAAAAATAGGCGCACCAGAGAACTCTGTTTCAATGAACGTTATGGCTTGCTGTTTGAACTTAGCTAACTCAAAGAGACCGACATTGCTTAACTCAGCTGCGACATCTAACGAAAACCAACTTTTGCCTAGATGAGCAAGAATCGCTTCATTAATTTCAACTAAACGCTTGTGTTCCCAGAACCCTTTTTTATTAACATCGGCAACGTCATCAATAAACTCCGTTCCTAAAGGGATCCCCGCTTTTCCGAGCATTCCTGTTAAAGCACTGGTACCACTACGATGCATACCGAGAATCAAAATCGCTATTTGATTTGCCATTGGACCCCTTAAGAAGTAGAAAATCTATATTTATTGCTTATCTGAATATCCTTTCGCAGTATAAATCGAGCCAACAACAGCGCTAATTTATCTGTGAACCCCATTTTTTTATCTTGCCCGGCAAAAATTTCTTGATGAGCAATATCATGCTCAGCAATGTCTAAAAATTCAAATACCCGCTGCAGTGTTGCTTGGTGATGGTGGCGTAGATCATCGTTATGCAGAATCAGCACTTGTTCAGAATCAAAGCTTTGATAAATAGAATATAATTGCTGCGTATAGCGTCCCCTGTCTAAATAAGAGTGAATTCGCCAAGGGGAATGATCGGCTAACTTATCCTCGCATTTCTTTAAACGTGCAGATTCAATTAAAAAAGCCCTCAACATAGAGCGGTGCTCTAAACCTCTGCGAGACTCCATTTTATAATGTGACACGGCACGATCAACGGGGTCTCTCAGTAACATAATAACTTTTGCATTGTTAGAGTAACTGGCTAAACGCGACATAATGCCTGGTAAATAACAATATATTGGCGTCGCATCGCAGACATAACGTTGCTGTGAATAATGCTGAAGCTTTGCCTGATAAGCCTCATTAATGATATTTTTTTCAACATTTTGCAGTCGCGGGGAGTCAAAAACATGGGCTTCTTTGCCCTCAACTAAGCAAATATCAGGGTGTTGCTGTAGAAAACTAGCTAACGCAGTGGTACCACATTTTTGCCCACCGACAATAAAAAGATTAGGCTTCATTTATTACCTCTGCATGTAATTCAATGCCAAAATCAATCACCCCGGTAGCGTCAGGGTTTTCCTCTACCACCGCAAACATCGCAGCATCCACGCCGCGATGTAAAAACCGCCTCTCACCTTGCACTAAGGCAGAACAGCCACAATTTAAAAAATAGGTACCATTACGTAACAAACAGGGGAACCGAAATCGCACTTCAATCACTTGCCCTTTCGCTACAAATGGTAATCTCTTTTCATGATTTCGCGTGGTAGTAGCCCCTGTAAGCTCTGCACCAGCAACCGTCTTAATCAGCATGCCAAAGCCAACTTCAAAGGCGTCATCAGTGAACTCAACGTGAAAGCAATAATCATACTGATGGCCGGATTGTAGCAAGTTTACCTGTTGCCCAGCCGTATTACGCAATAAAGGTTGTGAAATAAACGCGCCATTTGGCTGGTACCACACTGTTGATGTTGGCACTAAATTATCGTCTAGTTGACCACTGTTATCTTGCTCATCATTGATAATAGCAACGGGCTCATTACTGATATTTCCGGTTAAAATCTGCTGACGAAATTCATCTCTTTCTGCGCCTTGCATATGCAGTAGCTTGTGATAATTGTGCACCACAGATTTAGGGCTCCCCTCCATCAACATTTCGCCTTTGTCGAGCAGGATCGCCCTATCACATAAATCAATGACTTGACCTGCGGAGTGAGAAACAAAAAGTAAGGTAACACCTTGTGACTGCAGTTGTTTAATACGAGCGTGACATTTACGCTGAAAGGCATCATCACCAACCGCTAATGCCTCATCAACTATCAACACATCCGGATCAGTATTAATTACCACCGAAAAGGCCAAGCGTAACATCATACCGCTGGAATAGGTCTTAACGGGTCGATCAATAAATTCACCGATAGCTGAAAAAGCTAATATATCATCAAGCTTAGCGTTAATTTCAGCTTCAGTTAAACCTAATAGCGAAGCACTGAAAAATACATTTTCACGACCGGTAAACTCAGGGTTAAAGCCTGAACCTAATTCCAGTAAGGCAGCAACACGTCCTTGCACCTCAACGAGCCCTTCATCAGCGCGCATTACCCCAGTAATAATTTGTAATAGGGTTGATTTACCTGAGCCATTATGTCCAACAATGCCTAGGGTTTCACCTTGATTAGCACTAAAGCTAATGTTCTTTAAGGCATGAAAACGCGCAACTTTTTCTTGACCAAACAACTTATCTTTAATTACTTGAACCGGATTATCAAACATTAAAAAAGATTTAGAAATATGACGAACGCGAATAACCACGATGATTCCAAACTAACAAACAGGGCGGGTATTATGACAAAAGCCAAGAAAAAAAAAAGAGGCGCTAAGCGCCTCTTTCTAATGCAGTATGTTTCGCTCTTAATTAAAGAGTGAAATCTACAACTACACCAGCAACACCTTTAGTACCGTTTTGGATGTCAACACCCACGCCAGATACTTGTTTCTTAATCGCAACTTCACCTTGATTAGTCTCAACTTCGAATAGGAAGCGAGCTTGACGACCAGCGGTAACTGTTACACCTAGGTCTTCTTGGATTAGTTTAGGATCAAGTGTTACTGCACCACCGCTTGGTAGCATAGTAGATAGCGCTTTACGTACTACTAAGTCAGTACCTTCGCCTTTACCGTTTACGTCGTGTGGAGCGTATTCAGTTACTGTTACGAAAATCTTACCACCTACAGCTGGTAACTTCTTAGAGATGTCACGGATGTAGATTAGGTTAGAAGATGTTGTACCAGTAGTGATAGTGTCAAAACGCATACCGTCACGGTTAACGATGAAGATATCAGCTAATTCAGCAGTAAAATCTTCAAACGTTGCGTTGTCGCTACCTAGAATTGTTGCAGTCGCTTTGTACTTAGACGCTTCAATTGCATCAGTACCGTTAAACGCTAGCATGAAGCCAGTTACGTCTGCAGTAGGGATACCAGCTTGACCTTCTAGAGTACCTGAAGTATCAAGAACCTTAGTTGCCTTACCGTTCGCTAGCTGCCAGCCTAGACCAGCACCAGTGTTATCTTGTAGCTCACCAGTTGCACTTACTTTAGCGCCAGTAAAGTCACCTTCAATAGTAACCTTAACTTTATTCTTTTGAATAAGCTGGTTAGTAGTTAAGTTTTCAACTTTTAGTGCATCGTAAGTGATCTTGTTGTCAGCATCATTTTTAAGCTTTAAGAAGCCTTCTGCAACTTGTGCAATATCTTCTGGAGTAGAAGCTTTTGTTAGCTTGAACAATTTAACAGGGCTAAAGATAGCAGAAGTTGTTACTGGGTCAGATGTGTAAGAAGCATTCTTAAGTGCACCAACCATCAGTTTAATATCGCTTGAGAAGCCATATGCAACGTTGAAGATTTGGTTAGCTTCAGCAAACTTGAAACCAAAGCTTACAGCAGTGTTATCTTGTTTAGAATATAGACGTAAACGCTTACCATCTTGGTCAATTGTGTATTTTAACCAAGTAGCAGTACCATCTGTGTCTGTGTCAAATTGTGCTTCAACATCAGCTTGAGCGTAGCTTAGTGCACCAACTGCACCAAGACCAACAGCATAGCTACCACCGTTTAGAGTAAGGAATTTACGCACGTCACCATCGTTAAACGTTGCTTCACCTTTAATTTCAACAGTTAAAGCGCCGTCTAGTAGTAGTTCATTGGCAGGGATACCAACAACAAGAAGTTGTTGTGCAGTTGTCAATGCTAGTACTGGAGCTTTAGTTACTGTCGCAAGTAAAGTAGATGTAGCTGGTGTCATAGATTCAACGCTAACGTCAGCCATTGCTGGTGCAGCGCTAAAGCCTGCAAGGATTGCTGCAGCAATCAGTTTCTTTTGAAACATTGTTTATTTCCTTTTAAAAAAAAATTTTTTTTTGGATCCTAGCAATAAAGCATTGCTCTAATTGCTTTATTTTACCTTGATGCAAATTGCATCAAAATCTAGCTAATGATAAAAAAATATCATCAAACTGAATTCGCACCAAAGCGCGCCACGTTATTTTTATGCTAAATAGCCTGACTGTCAAACGAAGAATACAAAAATTCGGTTAAACTTCAATAAAACACAACGCAGATCGCTTAAATCTCGGTGTCAAGGCTTAATTTATCGACAACTTACTCATAAATAGATTATTTTTCAAGCAGCTAGTCACTTTCTGGTTTTCAAGGAGCATCAGAGCCCCCATCTGACAACTTTACAAAAACCATATAAAAACAAAAACTTAAAATAAGCCGTAAATAAACAGCAAAAGCAAACATGATCATAATAAGTTAATTAATTTGTCAAATAGTTACACAAGTGCAATGCCCTTCATTTGACAAATAAGTTTTTATTTACTTGGCACGAGGTCAGTAACACTAAGTGATTCAATCGATTACAATTAGAGCTATGCACTTAAAAACAAGCCATATCACTGTCCAGAGTGTGGGCTAATACAGCGACCTGATGATAATAATGAAGCTCAGTTGTGCCAAGTAAATGATGATAAACAACGCCTGCCCTTTTAATCACAGTAATGACACGCTAAAATCGCCCCTCTTAATTTAACTCGCTCCTCTCTGGACAAATTTAGCACACTATTTACATTCGCTTAGTGACTGCTTTGGGTGTTTATTTGGGTGTCTAATTTTTTAGCCACTTATTTTGTAACTATGTAGTAGGTAACTATGAAAGGTATTATCTTAGCTGGCGGCAGTGGCACACGCCTTCACCCCGTCACCCTTGCATCGAACAAGCAGCTGCTCCCCGTTTACGACAAACCCATGATTTATTATCCACTCACTACCCTAATGCTATCTGGAATTAGGGATGTGTTGATTATTTCTACACCTCATGATCGCCCGTTATATCAGGCATTATTTGGCACGGGGAAACAGTGGGGACTAAATCTATCATTTGCTGAGCAACCCAGCCCAGATGGCTTAGCTCAGGCTTTTATCATTGGTGAACAATTTATTGGTGATGACAGCGTTTGTTTAGTGTTAGGAGATAATATTTTCTATGGTCATGGACTGGCAGACACCTTACAGCGAGCCGCTAAACGTGAGCAAGGTGCAACTGTCTTTGGCTATTATGTGCAAGACCCTGAACGCTACGGAGTGGTTGATTTTGACGCTAATGGCAAAGCCCTAAGTATAGAAGAAAAGCCCGCCCAGCCTAAATCTAAGTATGCTGTCACCGGGTTATACTTTTATGACAATAAAGTTGTTGAGTATGCTAAACAAATCACACCATCACATCGTGGTGAGTTAGAAATTACCGATATAAACAACCTTTATTTACAAGCGGGGACTTTAAATGTCGAACAACTCGGCCGCGGTACCGCTTGGCTTGACACTGGCACCCATGACTCGCTACTCGATGCCGCCAATTTTATTCGCGTAATTGAAAAGCGCCAAGGGCTCAAGGTAGCCTGCCCTGAAGAAGCAGCCTACCGCATGGGCTATATTAATGCAGCCCAGCTAACCGAATTAGCGCAACCGCTCATTAAAAGTGGTTATGGCCAATATTTACTTTCAATAATAGAAGGGCAAGGTTTTCGCGATGCAGATTATTAATACCGCAATTAATGATGTAAAAATTCTGGCGCCTACAGTTTACGGCGATGAACGCGGTTTTTTTATGGAAACATTTCAATTAGAGCGATTTCAGAGAGAAGTAGCACCAGTCAACTTCGTGCAAGACAATCATAGTAAGTCCAAACAAGGCATTTTACGTGGCTTGCATTACCAAACCAAACACACCCAAGGCAAGTTAGTGCGCGTAGTAGCTGGACAGGTGTTCGACGTGGCGGTGGATATGCGTCAAGACTCTGCCACCTTTGGCGCTTCGGTAGGTGTGATTTTGTCGGCCGAAAACAAACATCAACTTTGGCTACCCGTAGGTTTTGCCCATGGTTTTTATGTGCTGTCTGATAGCGCCGAATTTGTATATAAATGCACTGATTATTATCATCCAGAAAGTGAAGTGTCGCTACTTTGGAATGATCCAACCATTGCGATTGATTGGCCACTACTATCAGGGGCTGAGCCTGAGTTGTCTCCTAAAGATAAAGCTGGTCTTTTATTCTCTGACGCACCAAAGTTTAATTAATAGTCAATTCGTTGATGGGGTGTGCTTAGCATCCCAGCGTAATACCAATTATATAAATGCAGTGAGTAAACAATGAACCGAATTTTAATTACAGGTGGAGCCGGTTTTATTGGCGCCAACTTCGCCCATTATTGGCTTTCTAAATATGACAAAGATTATGTTGTAGTACTAGACTCTCTCACTTATGCAGGCAACCCACAAAACCTGAGTTCACTGAACAATAATCCAAGGTTTCGCTTTGTTAAAGGCAGCATCAACAGTCAAGAATTGGTCGAGTATCTATTGCGTGAGGAGAACATTGATACGCTAGTACACTTTGCCGCTGAATCCCATGTTGACAGATCAATCAGCGGACCGGACGCTTTCTTAGAAACCAACATCAATGGCACCCACGCGCTACTCAAGGCGGCGAAAAATGTTTGGCTTGCTGACCCTGCAAACCCACTGCCTCACCGCTTTCATCACGTAAGTACCGATGAAGTCTATGGTACCTTAGCGCCGAACGATCCACCATTTACGGAAACAACACCCTATGCACCTAACTCACCTTATTCAGCTAGTAAGGCGGCATCGGATCACTTTGTGCGTGCTTATTACGAAACCTACGGTTTGCAAGTGAGCACGAGTAATTGCTCGAATAACTACGGTTTCTATCACTTCCCTGAAAAGCTGATCCCATTATGTTTAACCAATATATTAGATAACAAAGCCTTACCCATTTACGGCGACGGACAACAAATCCGCGACTGGCTATATGTTGAAGACCATTGCCGTGGCATTGATTTAGTTATCAAGCAGGGCAAGGTCGGTGAAACCTATAACATCGGCGGAGTCAATGAGTGGGCAAATATTGATATTGTCAATTTATTATGTGAATTGGTTGACCAGCGTTTTGCACAAAACTCTGCTCTAAAACAACAATTCCCACTTGCTCCTGCAGCTAATGGCCGCTCAAGTAAGTCATTAATTACCTATGTGACCGATCGCGCAGGCCACGACCGCCGCTATGCCGTAGCAACAGATAAAATAAACGCCGAGCTAGGCTATCAACCCGTTGAAACCTTTGCCACGGGAATTGAAAAAACCATTGACTGGTATTTAAATAATGAACCTTGGTGGCGGGCAGTGCAAGATGGTAGTTATCAGCAATGGGGTAAATAAATGCTCAATATTGTAGCCGCACCAATTAAACACCGAACCTTAATTTGGGCAATGGCAAAAAGAGAAATCGCCACAAAATATAAAGGCTCAATTTTGGGCGTGTTTTGGAGCTTTTTAAACCCTCTATTAATGTTAGCGATATACACTTTTGTCTTTAAGTATATTTTTAAATCTAAATGGGGCGTGCCAGAAGGTGCGGTAGAAGTAGACTTTGCCACCTTACTATTTGCTGGCCTACTGTTACACGGCTGGCTAGCGGAAGTGTTTTCTCGCTCTGTTTCTCTTATTATGAATAATGTTAATTTGGTTAAAAAGGTAAAGTTTCCTTTGGAGATTTTACCTTGGGTAACCTTGGTTGCATCGGGTATCCAGCTGGCAATCGGTTTTGTCGTATTGTTTACGTTTATGCTCTACCACAATATTGCAATGCAATGGCAGTTGCTATTGGTACCTTTGTTATTACTACCATTGGCATTCTTTTTACTTGGAGCCTCTTGGCTAACTGCAGCGCTTGGCGTATTTATTCGTGACATAGAGCAATTTATGATTTCTTTCATAACAGTATTACTCTTCACTAGTACGATCTTTTTTTCACTCGATAACGCCCCCGCTCTCATACAACCAATATTGCAATTTAACCCGTTAACAATTCCGGTTGAAGCGTTGCGCAACGCTGCAATTTTTGGTCTTTTTGACAGCTGGGGCAGTTGGACTATTTATTCTGTCGTATCGCTACTATTTATGATATTTGGTTACTACGTATTCAAACGGCTTAAGCCTCTATTTTCCGATGTTTTGTAGCTAATTTACCTATCTAAACTCTATCAAACCACTCCTACTGGAGTGGTTTTCTGTTAAGATGCGCGTTCAAATAAGGATTCTTTAATGGGCAGCATGAAGTATATTGGTGAGATTCTGATTCAGTTGAATGTGATCACAGAAGCTGAGCTCGACGACACATTGCAGACTCAAAAAAATGAAGGTTTTAAAAGGTTAACGGGTGAAATTTTAATTGCGTCAGGTATTTGCTCTGAGGCTGAAGTATTGCAAGCTTTATCTCAGCAACTCACTTTACCTCTGCTAGATACCGTACTTGCACAGATGGGTGAAGATGATATTGACTTGGTTAGGCCTGTTAGCACTGACCTACCTTTTACTTGGTGGTTAAAAAACGAAGCTTTTCCTTTATTCCTAAAAAAGAACACCCTATTTGTTGCAAAAGAAAACCTGTTTGATGAGTTTGTTGCGGAATCGGTACGCCAAGAACTTGGCTTTGAGTATCAAGTAGTGCTGACTTCCCATTATGAATTCCGCAAACTAGCACAAACCTTAGAAAACCCCGACCATGAAAAGCAGGATATAAGTTCGGGTGAAGAATCCAGCTCAGCCCCCATCATTAAACTAGTCAATAGCGTTATTCAACAAGCCGTTGATGCAAAAGCGTCCGATATTCACTTTGAGGTTTTTCGTGGTGTCTTTCGAGTTCGCATCAGGATCGATGGTGTGTTACAGGAAGTAGACAGACCTAGTTTAGCATTACATGCCGCTGTCATTTCACGGGTGAAGCTAATGGCTGGTTTAGATATTTCAGAAAAACGCCTACCACTAGATGGCCGTATTAGGGTTAAACTTTCCGGTAAAAATATTGATATACGTGTCGCTACGACCCCCACGGTTTATGGTGAAAACGTGGTAATGCGTTTGTTAGTAAACGAGCAGCAAAGTGCTAATCAGCACAAAGAGTTAGCAATGTTTCCTGATCACATGACTGCCATGTACAAGTTAACCGAGAAAAAAGAAGGTATTTTTCTGGTCACTGGTCCAACGGGCAGTGGTAAAACCACTTCTCTTTACACTTTGCTGAGTAAACTAAACGATATAGACACTAAGATCATTACGGTGGAAGATCCGGTCGAATATCAAATGCCTGGTTTAACCCAGATTCAAGTAAATAGTGATATTGGTCTACATTTTTCAACGGTACTGCGTTCGGCTTTGCGTCAAGATCCTGACATTATTTTAATTGGTGAAATGCGCGATAAAGAAACCGCACAAATAGCAGTGCAATCAGCTCTTACTGGTCATTTTGTATTGTCTACCTTACACACCAATAACGCGCCGAGCAGCTTTATTCGCCTAAAAGACATGGGCATTCCAGACTATTTAATTAAGTCCACTGTGGTTGGGATAATGGCGCAACGCTTAGTGCGTCGGTTGTGCTCACATTGTAGTGAAAGCTGTGAAGCTGAAACCCAAAGAGCGAATGATATTGGCTGGCAGAGCGTTAAGTCGCAATGGCCACAATTGTGCGCCGAACAAGATTTATTCAAACGAGCCGTAGGCTGCGATCATTGTAATCATACTGGATATCAAGGCCGATTAGCTATTTTTGAGCTTTTAGTTATTGATAGTCGCCACGGCGATTTTGAGATTGAAAGTAGCAGCTTAACTGCATACGCTAAGCAGCAAAATATGCGAACCCTACGACAAGATGCATTATTACGAGCCGCACTGGGTGAAACCAGCCTTGATGAGATTATGCGAGTGGTGGGCTAAATGTACTTTGAATATGTGGCGAGACAAAAGGACACCAGCTTAATTGATGGCTGGGTGCAAGCTAAATCAAAAGCGCATGCACAGCAGGTGCTTGATGATAGAGGCCTCAATGTTTTAGTTATCAAACGTGGCCTCTCGCGCATCCCACTAACGGTATCACGTGAAGCATTGCTGACCGCATTACGCGAGTTAGCAAGTTTAAGATCCAGCGGCATGCCTTTAGACAAAGCAGTATCTTCACTATCAAAAGTTGCCGAAAGCAAAGTACTAAGGAAAGCATGGACAATGGTACTTGCCAGTTTAGAAAATGGCCTTTCACTATCGGATGCAATGGAAACCTTACCTCATGTATTTCCGCAGTATGTCCCGCCAATGCTGCGATTAGGTGAGGCCAATGGTGATTTACCCAACGCCTTGTATAGCGTTGCTGAGCGCGTTGAGCGAGAAGAAAATTTATTAAGTGAAATGCGCAGCGCATTAACTTATCCCGCTTTTTTACTTTTTATCAGCTTTGCTATTATGTTGTTCCTTTTTTCTTATGTACTCCCTAATTTTAAAAGCATGGTTGAAGGTGGCGGTGGCGATACCGCTTTGGCCAGTTTAATTGCAGTTTCTGATTGGGTTAACAACAATTTCGATTTTATAATTCTGTCTTTATTTATTAGTATTGCACTACTTTGGTACGCACACCATCGAGGGGCATTGCAAGCCAAACTATTTTCGTTGTTAGCCGTATTGCCCATCACCAAACGTTTACTACTAGCATGGGATATTGTGCAATTTTCCAGTAGTATGCAAAGGTTGCTTGATTCTGGCGTTGAGCTAGTTCGCGGGGTTGAGCTTTCGGCCGAAAGCCTCGCCAGTGCTTCGTTAAAAAAACGCTTAGATGATGCCGTGGTAATGGTGAAACAAGGTAGTTCATTGTCAACGGCAATGGCACAATTAAAAGTATTTCCAGACATGGTGCTACAGATGATCAACACAGGTGAATCTGGCGCTAATTTAGGTCAAAGTTTCGGTGAAATAAATACCCTTTACGAGCGCCGCCTGAAATTAGGCTTACACCGTGTGATTACCTTATTAGAGCCTGCGGTTATCGTGATAATGGGTGGTTTAATTGGCTCCATTATGGTGGTTATTATTTCCGGTATTATTTCTGTTAATGAAATTTCTTTTTAAAGGTTAAGTAATATATGAAACGCAATACAAAAGGTTTTACCCTGATCGAAATGTTAGTGGTTTTAGTTTTGATCTCTTTACTGGCTGGCTTAGTTGGGCCGCGCTTATTTCAACAAGTAGGTGGCTCAAAAACAAAAGTAGCGGTAGCGCAAGTAGAACTACTGACCTCAGCTTTGAATACTTACCGCCTTGATGTCGGTGAAGCACCAACAACCGAGCAAGGCTTGGCTGCATTGATGGTATCCCCAAACGGTACTCGCGGTTGGAACGGTCCTTACCTTACTAAAGAAGTACCAGTAGACCCTTGGAATAAGCCCTATATTTATGAGCTTAAAACAAATGGTGATTTCGCTCTTTATTCACTCGGTCGTGATGGCACGAAAGGTGGCGAAGGCGAAGACCAAGACGTAGGGCTGTTTTAAATAGATATGATGCCTAGTAGCACTATTAAGCTTCAATCCAAGCAAAGCTGTAAGCGAGGCTTCACCTTAATAGAGCTGCTAGTGGTCATGGCATTACTTGGCCTTATTGCCAGTATCGCCGTGCCGAGATTATGGAACCAGCTTGAACAAATGCAACAGCGTCAAGCGATAGAAAAAGTGTGGCTAAATAGTTTTAAAGCGGTAAAAAAAGAGCTGAAAGATGGCCATGCAATTGCGGTGAATGAGGCATTTATGACTGCTCAGCTTAAAGAGGTCAATCAAACTAACTGGCAAGTAAGTGTTCCTACAGACATAGTGTATCGTCCTCACCATGTGACAACGGGGGGGAATATTATTTTTAAAATTGACCAAAAAACGCATTGGCAACTTTCAATTTCTCGTCTTGATGGCCAGATAGAACTTTCCAAATTATGAAGCAGAAGGGTTTTACATTAATCGAGGTACTCGTTGCAAGCGTAGTACTGGTTGCACTTTTGTCAGCATTGTTGCCCTTGTTTAATCAATCAGATTTAGCCACCAACCGGGCCATCCAGAGTAATCAGCGAGTATCGATTGAAAGAAACATTTACAACAGCCTTAAGTTTGTTAATCCATATTCCACCCAACAAGGCAATGGTGAGTTAGGCGATGTCACTTATAGTTGGCGTGCTCAAGCCATCACGCCAGAAATTCCTACTCGACTAGACATGCTTGCACTTGATCGTAACCGCCCCGTCCGACTGTACAATATCAGTGTAGAGATTAGCCCTAATGATACTAAAGTTGCAGCTTGGTCTTTTCAGTTTGAATTACTCGGGTGGGAAGTATGAAGCAGCATAAAGGTTTTACCTTAATTGAAATGCTCGTTGCTTTATCTATCTTTTCTGCCGTGATGGGACTAGCATTACTCGCCTTTGAGCAAGGCAGGTTAAACTGGACGCGAAGCTTGCATAGTGGCGAATCTGAATCAAGGGTACTTTATCGAGAACAGTGGCTAAGACTTGCGTTTGAACAGTCTGTCGCGGCTCGGTTTCGCTCGGGCTCTTCACAATCATCACCCTTTTTCTATGGCGACAACGAAAACATGCGTTTTTTATCCTCGGCTCCGATTTTTCAAGGTCCAGGAAAAGTCGCCGCAATAGAGCTACAGATTAAGCGAGTTGATGAACAATGGCAGCTCAGATACCGTGAAAAGCTTGGCGCAGATCCACAGCGGGGGCTTTACATGGCAGAGGTAGACTGGTTTCCTTTACTCACTAATTTGAAATCCATTGAGTTCAGCTACGAAGGCGATATTCACGCCCCATTTAATGACTCAATATCGAGCATTCCTCAAGGCAAACAAGCCTATTACCGTGATCAGCCTGCTTGGTTGAGCAAATTTGAAAGTGAATACGAAGAAAGTATACCTCGGCGGGTAAAAATACGATTCATTGACCAAAACAGTCAGATTTTTGAATGGGTTTTCACACTAAACCATCACTCGAATGTATTGGAACCAGCTTACATTCCAGGGACTTCGTCATGAATAAGATGTCAGGCGCGGTGTTACCTCTAACCTTAGTTATTTTAGCTATTTTAACCATAATGGCGCTAACGCTAACTCAAAAATCAAATGGATATCTAGACCAAGCTATTGAATATAAAAAACAATGGCAAGCAGAAATACAAATCCATAATGCAGAACAACGGGTACTATTAACGTTAATATCAGGCCATTTTTCGCCGGGTTCAATAACGTTAGGTAATACTAACCTTCCTATTTATAGCGAACCCTATGTGTTAAGTAATGATGTTGAAGTTAAAGTACAAGATGAAGCAGGACTAATTAATATTTTACACGCATCATCTAAAACCGTGGTGCGCTTACTTAATAACCTAGGTTATAGTGAGCAAGCTACTGATATTACAAACGAAGCCTTTGCATGGCAGTCTCCGCTGCGAACCATACCAGTGCAATTACCTCTGTCTGCTAGAAATCTACCATTTCGTAGCGAAGACGAGTTATTAGAGTTGCCCAGTATGAAACCAGATTATTTTAATGGTAAACAAGATGGCACTCTGCCAATCAAAGATTACTTACTAGTATCCGGCCCCGGCTGGATGAACTATGCAGCCATGCCTGAACAGGTACTGACCGCAACCTTAAGTTTAAATTTAAATGAATTGGATCGTATAAAAGAACTAAGGGCACGTAATAAATGGGACGAGCTAAAACCTATTTTTAGGGGTTACGGCATGTACGGTGAAGGGTTAGAATTTTCACCTAGTCCAAATTTTATTGTCAATTTCAGCTATAAGGGCTATCGCGCCAAAGGCAGCTATAAAATGCTCTCTGCAAGCCATTATTTATATGAAAAACGAATCTGGAATTTCCCTAAGCAGGATAGATTTTAACTAATGAAATTTTCACTTCAATCTACATACATATGTCGCCTAGGGGAGCATGGGCAAATAGACAACCTCCCGACACTATTAAAACCATTAGATCGTGTAATAGTGCTCATTCCTCAGTCTAAAGCGCTCTATAGAGAGCTGTCATACGATAGAGAGTATGTATCAAAAGCTGAACTTGAAGAATGTGTTGATAATGATTTACGGCAAGTTTCGCCTTGGCCTGTTTACGGGAAGTATTTCTTAACCCACAAAGGGGAGCAAAAATGGTCTGTTAAGGTTTGGATTTGGTCTCATTTTGAGCTTGAATCGGCTACCCACATGATTCCTGAAATGGCCTTCAAGTTAGGGTGCCTAAAACCGGGCACACTATTGTGTTGGAAAGATGGCGAGACCTTGTTTGCCGCCCTGCGCCAAAATGATGGCCCAGCGGCGAATATATGGAATCTAAGCCAACATCATCAACAGCGCCGCTTTTTAAGCTGGCTAAGCCAAAGCAATGGGATAGATAGTGTTTATTATGATGAAATTTCAGCCCTTGACTACATTGATCTTCCGCTGTCTGATTCCAAGAAAACAACACCCGATTTCAATTGGTTAAAAGCGGCCCAAAAAGAAAATGCCATTGATATATCCTCTCCTTGGGGGCTCCGCACCTTGTGGTCAGGATTAGCTACCTTAATGATGGTATGGATACTGGCAACATTCGGTTTAATTTTTTGGCAGACAACCAGTTTAGACCAAGGAGTTGAATCCGATGCTTTACAATTGCAACAGCTACAACGCCAGCGCAGTGAACTAGCCATCTACCAAAAGCGCGTTGACGCACTCATTACCGAGTTTTCTTCACAACAAAAGTTAACCCATGTTCTCGATTCACTATCAAAAGAGTTACCACAAAACGTGGTATTATCTCGCATCGCTTTTAAAGATAATAAAATGGAGCTAGATGGCGTAGCGCAAAGCACCAACGGTTTGCTTGAAGCACTCGAAAAGATGGACAGTGTTAGCTCGGCAAAATTTATCAGCGATATCGTCAAAACAAAAGAAGACAAACAACGCTTTTCTCTTGAGCTTATTTTGAAGCGAGGATCCCATGGCATTTGAAGCGCTAAAACAAACGCTCGCGACCAATGAACTACAAGCCGAATTAGACAAACCTATTGTACAATGGGGGCTGTTCTTATCACTTTGCATTGTCCTATGGGCTTTATTTTTTCAACCCATATTGGATTGGCGTTCAGCTAGCATAGACGAAATATCTCAGGCGCAATTGCAACGTTCAAAAGAAAAAAGTCTCCTTAATTCTCAGTTGCAACTGCAAAAGTCCTTAGGCGAATATAAAAACTGGCTTACCTTGAGCGATAAAGCTTACTTACAAGGGCGTTCAGAGGGTTCAGCCACCTCTAATTTAGTGGTGATTTTAGAAAAAAAATTCAAACCTCTTGCAATAACCTTCTCATCTCGCCGGTTTGTTCCCGCAAAGGTGATACCTTGGGTTGGCGAAAAAATAGAAACACGCTGGGTCCTAAAAGGCAATGCGGATAACCTGATCGATTTTATGCATCAAGTCGCTGGACACAGCCCCGAGTTATTAGTGATAGATCAAGCTGAATTTAGACGAGTGACTAGTGAACAGTTTGAATTATCTGTTAATATCTACGCTTTTAAAGCTATGTCAGAAAAAAACCTGCTAAGTGAAAGTAACAGGCTAGAGGCTTTACAGTGAGCAGTAAATTAATTTCCAGCATTCTTTACTCAGTCGGTATTACACTGATTTTGTTTGTCGTTTATAGTGATTACCAGACCTTGAGCAACACCAACCAAGCAAACTCAAGGCAGTATGATTTACCGCCCAAATACACTAACAGTCAGTACACTAAGCCAACCGCTAACTTATTTGTAAGTAACCGAGAATGGCGCCAAAGTGGTCAAAGAGAAGACCTTCAGAACAACAATATTACTGAGCCAGTTGAGCAAAAAAATGCTGGTGAATGGTTTTTAAGGGCCATAGTGTTGCAGCAAGGTAGATACATGGCTTGGATTGAACGGCCTGGACTCACCCCACTTCACCAAGGCTATGGTGAGGGGGATAAGCTGCCTAATGATATGCAAATAAAAACCATCGATAAAAATTCGATAACAGTTACAGAAACCGGGTCGGATGAGCCAACACTCACTCGACTATTCCCAATTAAGTAGAAATAAGTGCCTGAATAAATGAAGTTTAAAACAACGTGTAATATTCTATTACCCATGACTCTACTATGGGGTTGCGTGACGACAACACCAACAATCAATAAAACGATTGAATTGGAACGCGATATTTCAACTGAAAGTACGGTACTTGAAGCTCAGGAAGCTGCTGCACAACAAGCAACAACAAGCCCAGCCACTCAAAGTAAGATCATTAAGCCAGCGCCTTTACTGCGGGCTTCGCAACAGTTGTCGAATACCGCCAGCTTAGTTTTACCCACTGGTGAATTAACAATCAATGCCGAGCAAATGTCTTTACCTGCATTTGTTAATTTGGCATTAGGGGAAGTATTAAACCTTAACTACGGTGTTGACCCAGACGTTTCCGAAAGCAAGGCAAAAGTGACATTGCGGGTGAATGAGCCTGTTGCGTCAGACCGTTTATTAGGACTTGTAGAAGAAGTTTTGCAGCTGAATGGCGTATCGCTACTTGATAACAACGGTTTTATTAATGTGGTTCCTAATTCAAAATCGGAAAGTAGAGCCGCTGAATTTGTTAATGACACCCTCGCCCCTAAACTCCGTTATGGTAAAGTTGTGGAAATAGTCCCGGTCTACTATTTAGCCCTAACGGAGGCCAGTCAGGTTGCGCAAAAACTATTAGCGCCCAGCGGGGGTACCGTTTTGATGCAACTAAACCTCAACTCATTAGTGGTAATAGCCAAACGCAGTGAGATTGAGAAGTTATATGAAATGCTCGATCGGTTAGATATGCCTGCGGCCTCAGGCGCTTTTTTAACCACCATTCGCCCGGCATATGTTCCGGTGGAAGATATTATTCCAGATTTAGTTCAAGCACTTAAAGCGGCCAGTATTCCTGTTACCATTAATGAAGGTAATCGTGGTGTCATTTTATATCCGTTGAGTAACAACTCTTTTATCATCGCCTCGGCAACCAAGCCATGGCTCAACTATGCCCAATCTTGGGTTCGCCAGTTAGACAAGCCCTTGCCAACTCAAAGTGGCAGCGACGGTATTTACACTTACTTTATGAAAAACACTAGTGCGGGGGATGTATATCCCGTTATTTCTCAAGTATTTGGCGACAACAACAGCTCATCTTCTAACGATACTAGTGAGCAAGCTCCCACCGGTCAGCGCTCTGCAACAGGCGCAGCACGTGAGGCTAGTCTTAGCATATCGAGCATTAACGCAGATTACAAAGAGCCAAGCAAAGGCAAATCAGCCACTGGTGCCATTGTTAGTGAAAATTATCGCATTGTGGTAGATGATACGCGTAACTCACTTATTTTTGTTGGTAAATACCAAGATTACAAACGCGTATTAGACCTGCTTGAAGTGATTGACCGCCGTCCCCGTCAGGTGTTACTTGAAGCATTAATCCTTTCGGTAGAGGTAACTGACGATTTCGAATTTGGTACCAGCTTTAAAGTGGGCACTAACATCACACGGGGCGACCGCTCTATTCAATTTAATGGTGATGAACTGAGATTGGCTGGCGTATTTAACAATGTGGATGCGAGCCTAACCGCAAAATTAGCCAAAGGTAATAGCAAAGTAATATCTAACCCAAGGCTGATAGCGATGGATCAAGAAAGCGCTAAGATCAACGCTGGTACACAAATATCAGTTCAGACCGGTGAAGTTGATAGCTCCAATGGTGGTGACAGCGTATCTAAGTCTTATACTTATATTGATGTTGGGGTGACCCTAGAAATAACACCATCCATCAATGAATCCGGTGTTGTTGAGCTAGATATAGCCCAAGAAGTAAGTGAGCAAGGCGCAGCTGTTGGTCCCAATCCCTCAATAAACCGAAACTCGATTCAAACCAAAGTGGCAGTGGAGAGCGGACAAACTATTTATATGGGCGGGTTAATCAGAAAATCTGAAATAAAAGAGACCAAAAAGGTACCACTTTTAGGTGATATCCCGGGTATTGGCTTACTATTTCAAAATATGACAGAAGGCCAAAAGATGAGTGAAATGGTAATGCTAATTACACCTCATATTCTTTATAACCGAGAAGATGCTGACTTTTATACCAATCAATTCAAAGCTATTTCAGGTTGGGAGCCGGTGGTGAGTGAATAGGTGATGGCTTAGTTATATTTTAATTTGCCGTCACACTTAATCACAAGGCGCTAAACAACGAATGAATAGAATTGATAACCTCGATGCTTTGAGGGCTTTAGCAGCCTTGTCTGTTTTTTTTTACCATATTGCAGAAGTTGCAGGAAACCCCTTCCATAACTTTTTTAACATGGGGGGAATTGGAGTTGACCTTTTCTTTGTTCTCAGCGGTTTTTGTATCGGCATGTCTGTCATTCGAAGCCAAGAATGGTGCTGGAAAAATTTCGCCAGAAAAAGGTTTTTACGTCTGGCTCCTGCCTATTATTTTTCCATATTAATAATTGTTTTGTTGCTAATGCCAGAGTTGCTATTCAATAGAACTGGTTATCTGGATATATTCACGCATTTAACATTTATTCACACCTATAGTTACCAAACTCATGGCAGCATTAACGGCGTTTATTGGAGCTTAGGTGTCGAAGCTTCTTTCTATGTTTTAATGGCATTATCGGCCGTTTTTTTAAGGGACAGCCGAAAAATATGGCCGACGTTAGCACTTTGGATCATCATATCTTGGACATGGCGTTACATCATCGCTACCGAGATAGAAGCCATCCCTATTTACAAATTTATTTTATCAACGCAACTTATCGGCACCTTAGATGCTTTTGCATTTGGTGTAATGGTTGCCAAATTAACGACTATTGAGCGAGTTTCAAGCAAACTGTTCCAGCCGAATCCAGCACTGGCTTTATTGATTGGTTCCCTTATTTTACTCTATCTATATCAAAACTTTGGCAGGTCTCCGAACTATTGGGACAGTGCAAAGCACACGGTTTTATTCCGATCGATGCTAGCGTTTACTTTCTCCTTGTTGATCATTGCGTTTATTGGCTGCTCGAAAATTAAGTTCCTGACCCAAACGATGCATTATTCAGGGTTACTTTACTTAGGTAAAATTAGTTTCGGGATCTATCTTTTTCACTTACCCTTGATGCGAATAATGACAGACAAGGGCCTTTTTAACTCCGATAGTAACTACTATGCGGGTTTTGTTTGCTTGCTGTTTACCATTATTTTCGGCTCACTTTCTTATCACTTAGTCGAAAAAAGATTTTACCCCAGATTGACAACGATAGCGTAATTGAACAGTTTCAAAGCCTGTCAATGTGGCACTCTGCCACACTAGGGTCTGTTGATCTTTGCTTGTTGATTTTTGTTCGAGAGGGGACACCTTGTCTAAAAGCGTTTTGAGCAAGGCGAGCAGTGTGTAGCTTAGCATTCT
>NZ_JAIBHJ010000022.1:38424-64920 GCF_021278025.1 Motilimonas sp. E26 | reverse complement strand
AAGCACTGCTACCGTGGAATATCCGCAAGAACAAGTGATCGCCTAACAATCAAGCCTGCGGAGTATTGAGCGCTTACGGTTTACCTACGCCAGCGCCGCCATTCACTTAGATTTTTGGTTATTCATTGGCCAAGTGTTTGGGTTGATAACTTGGTTTATCAATGAAAAGCGCTTTTCAAAGAAACTAAAAACCGCGAAAGTCATTAAAAGGTGCGTGGGATAGGCATCTTTGCTAACCGAGCAATTAAGAGACTGTCCCGCTCTTTCGTTCTTTAGTCCATGCGTTAAGGGTTGGAGCCGAAGTCATTCGGCGATATTGATAGTATTAAACATAGTAACCATTTGTTTTTTTTAATTACTTTAATGGTTCCTGCCCAATCATCTTTTACCCCAATTTTCTAAATAGGCTTAGGTTGTGATGCTACTTCACCTAATTTTATTTATTAGCTATAGCTACATTTATATAGCAGGGTAATTTAACATTACAGAGTAAGCTTTTCGGGGTTTAATTTCTTTCACAAGCTTCTATTTTGTCCATGTTATTAATCATAATACGGGCTATCTTATTTTTCGCCTGAGGGTCTGATGTAATCGTTTTTTGTAGCTCTAATGGCGTTGCCTCTACAATTACGTCAGTTTTACAAGCACAAATTTCTTTGGCGTTAGGGTACTTAATCTCGCAGCCCATTTGCATTGCCGTTCTAAACGTTTCGTCGTGTGTCTTTTCACTGGCTTCATGCTCCACTGTTTTTTCCGTAGAACTACAGGCTCCTAATAACAAAGTGAAAGCTAAAACTGCAAAAACTTTCATTAATACATTCTCCTAAATAATATGAAAAATTAACTGATTTAAGCAAGGCGAGGGAAGATAAAATACGTTTCCTATGCCTTGCTGGTACAGTATCGCGGAGTAATTTACCAGAACTAGTGACCATATGGTCGAATAAATGAGACATCTTTTTCTAAGCGAGCAATTGACAGGGTGGCTGTGCCGCTATTATGCGTATATTTTCTGTTTTTTACGCGTTATTGTTTTGAGCTTAGTGGTTAAAATATTTATCTGGATTATCATATATGATCACGATGAGTGGTAAACGAATGACTTGGAAAGTGGATTTTTATGATGGTGTAGAGGATGAAATTTTGTCAATGCCACCAAAAATCCAAGCTTGAATGATTAAACTCTTAGAGCTTATAGGTCGAGGCTTGCTTTTTTATCTAAAAGGCCAGCATGTGTATGTGTTAAGAGCTTTGCAGAAAAAAGAGATCGAGGTCGCTCGTGGCAATCCTAGTTTTAAAGCCTTGGTGAACTATGCTCATGCGTGCGGTTTCAAACTCGATTTAGGATTTAAACATGCTTAGTGGTACGTTATTTTAACGCACTGGCTGGTTACTAATGTTAAATTTCGCATCGTTTTTTCAAGTGCAAAAAGCCGCTTTAATCCGGCTCACTTGTTGTAGTACCACTTGCCATTAAAATAAATCAATCTTGTTCGCTGCTCGTTAAAAGAGCTAGGCAGGTCTTTTTGCCTAGCATCTTTGTTTTCCCTAATTCGGTCTATTCTGTCACCTGCTTGAGCAGGGTTTCAAGGGTAATACTTCCTGCTCGGTGCTCGATGATATCGTTTTTATTAAAGGCGATATGGCCAGAGTTCAGCCCCTTGGTCATTTCGATAAAGCCAGCCAGTGCCGCAGGTGAAAACCCTTGCCCTGACATGGCTTGTTGCCAATGACTTTCAGGGATGGCGACCGCAGCTATTGGTTTATCAAGCTGTGCGGCCAAGTGATGCGCAACAGCATGGGGTGAATAATCGGCGGGGCCGATCAAATTGATCGCCCTTGTTCCCTGCCAATTCTCGCAAAGTACTTGGGCGGCAATTTCGCCGATGTCTTGGGTTGCGATCATCGGAATTTTACGTTCAAGAGGCGCAAGAAAGCTGGCTAACTCGCCTTGCGCTCTGGCTGATGCGATTAATGGCTGCCAATTTTCCATAAAATAAGCCGCACGTAAAAAAGCGAGGTTTAGATCTGTTTGGCTTAAACGTTGCTCTAAAGTTCTATTCATCCCAATCCAACCTGTGTCTGATGCTTGCTCGGCACCGACCGACGATAACGCCACTAGCTTAGGTAGTTTTGCCGCCACTGCTGCGTCGGCAATCACGTTCGCCATCACCTCGGCTTGTGCAAATAAATCAGGCTGTGAGTATTGCGGTGGGCTGACGATATAGGCAGCGGTTACACCCGACAGTGCATTAGTCAGCATCGCTGCATTGCTTAAATCGGCAACGGCTACTTCTGCCCCTTGTTGTTGCCAATATGCCCCTTTCGTTGCATCGCGTACCACCACGCGCACCTGTTTGCCTGCTGTTATTAAGGCTTGAGCGGTGGCGGCTCCTGTACGACCGCTCACCCCTGTTACTGCATATAGCTCTGCTTTAGTCATTATTTTCTCCGGTTATTTGACGCCGTTATAGAATCAATAACGCTGATCTTATAGACTGCAAAAACATAATAAAAATGCATGTTTGTAATGCTGGGTATACTTAAAGTGGATTTAAATAAGGTTGACCTTAACCTACTCAAATTATTAAGCGCACTTTTAACCGCGCGTAATGTCACAGTGGCAGGGCAAATGGTGGGCTTGAGCCAGCCGGCGGCAAGTCGAGGGTTGGCGCGGTTACGTCAGCTATTTAATGACCAATTATTTGTGCGCACTGCTCAAGGTTGGCAGTTAACGCCGCGCGCCGAAGCTTTGTCGGGGTCAGTCGCGAGGCTGCTCGAAGATGCAAAAGCCATTGTCGCGCCAGCTACGTTTGAGCCGAGCACGGCGCAGTGTCGGTTTACAATTGCTACGGCGGATCATTTAGCCGCGCTGTTGATGCCTAAGTTACTGTCTAAATTGGCCAAGCATGCGCCGGGTGTGGATTTAGTGATCCCGGCTAGAGCGGGTAACAACATTCATTTGGTCGCAGAGGGCGGCGCAGATTTTGCGATTGGCGTTTATGATGATTTACCGGCAAGATTTTATCAACGCAGGCTGTTCAATGAAGACTTTGTCTGCCTTGTTCGCCGCGATCATCCGGTACTGGCTAAGCCTTTTACCTTGGCGCAATTTGCTTCATTGTCACATATCTCAGTGAGTATCACGGGGATGGGCAATAGTGCAGTCGATGAAGCCTTAGCTAAGCAAGGCCTGAAACGAAGAGTAGCGGTGCGGTTGCCGCACTTTTTAGCAGCGCCCATGTTAGTGGCTGAAACGGATATGGTGTTAACACTGCCAAGTAGATTCGCGCAGCAAATTGCCAGTATGCTCCCTGTTGCAGTGCTGGCGCACCCTCTCAACATTGACTCTTTTACTCCATCAATTATCTGGCATGGCAGGCAGCACGATAATCCTGCGCATATTTGGCTGCGAAATTTAATAGTAGCCATTGCTGAGGAGCTGTAAAAATGAGCACTGAATATTGTGGGGTCGACTAAGCAAGATGAAAAATAAACATAGTTAAGTATTGGTCATGTCAGTCACCCTGCTAAACTTGGTGTTATTGTGGGTGGCTAAGTTAAATTTATTCAGTAGGTTAGTTTCTTATCAGTTGAGATGCTCTCGCATACACTGTTGTAAATAATTTAACGAGTTCACCTAAGTTTAATGAAATGCTTTTGAGGATGTTCATGACCAGATGTGCCCTGTTTGTCATTTTACTGACTCTTTTTAGCTGCTTTAGCTCTGTCGCCAAAGAAGTGTACGTGTGTGGCATGGCTCAAGGGTTTCATCCTTATCAGTTTAGTGAGAATGGCGAGCCTAAAGGGTTGGACTATCAGCTTTTTCAAAAGATGGCCGCTAAAATGAACGTACCTGTGCAAATTTGGCTGGGTGATTGGGATGATGTGGTAGCCAAGCTTAGATTTGGTCAATTAGACTGTGCGATTGGCATGGAATGGAACCAAACGCGTGACAAATATTTTGATTTTACAACACCTTATTACATGCGGCGAAGCGCCATATTTGTATTGAAACATGATAGTAAAATTAACGATTTGCATGATCTGGACAAGCAGTTAGTGGTGGGTGACCGACACTCATATTTTGAACGCTACCTCAAGGAGCAGCAAATCGAAGTGCGCAATAAGCACACACATTCAAAAGAGCAATCGTTCATGTTATTACAGCAAAAACAATATAAAGCCATGATTGCACCACTACAAGTCGGCTATTACCTTGCAGACAAATATCATGTTGAGCTGAAAGTGCTAAGTCTTAGCCCTGCGGGGACGCCTGTGTCTATGGTGGTACAGAAAGGCAATAAAGCGCTGTTATATAAAATGGAGAAAGCGTTACAGGAACTAATAGTAGAGAATGAAATATCGCCTATCTTTCAGCGTCAGTAAGCTTAGTTGCCCTAAAATTGATCAGAGTACGTTATGTCATCCATTCCCCAATCTAAAGACGAACTACTGCTTGCCATCAATGGTATTTTTACCAAATTAATGGCCGATTATCGTGTTATTTCAGCGGGTATTTCACGCGATAATGGATTGGAAGGCAATATTAAAGGCACGCAAATCAGTGTTTGCGACACAGTGGCTTACCTAATCGGTTGGGGTAAGTTAGTGTTGAAATGGCAGCGTTTAAAGTCGCAAGGGCTACCCGTTGATTTTCCGGAAACGGGTTATAAATGGAACCAGCTTGGCTTATTGGCAGATCATTTTCATCAAGAATACCGCGATTGGCAGTACGAAGATTTACTCAATGAGCTTGAATCCACTGTGGCTGATGTCGTTGACTTGATTTCAAGCTTAAGTAATGCCGAGCTTTATGAAAAACCTTGGTATAACCAATGGACATTGGGTCGGATGATCCAATTCAATACCTCATCACCAATGAAAAATATACGCACTAAGGTAAGGCGTTTTAAGAAAATGAAAGGCTGCTAAGTTCTTTTTTGAGCGTTTACAGTGGCTTTAGGTTAGCCTGACACATTGGAGCTTGATTAGGTTTGCTACCATGCTCAAGATAGTGACTCATATAAATTCATTTGTTACTCAAGAAGAATAGGCGGTTTAGATGAAGTATGTAGTTTATCTATCAGGTGAGATTCATAGCGATTGGCGCGAGCAAATTATCCAAGGCTGCGCGTGCAAAGGGCTTAATATCCAATTTACCTCTGCTATCACTGATCATGAGTCCAGTGATGCCGCAGGCGATGGTTTAGGAGTGGAAACATCTTCTTTTTGGCGTGATCATAAATCGGCTAAGGTAAATGCCATCCGCACCCAAACAGCGATAAAAAACTGTGATTTAGCGGTAATACGCTTTGGTGCTAAGTATAAACAATGGAATGCTGCGTTTGATGCCGGCTATTGTGCAGCCTTGGGCAAACCTTATATCACGTTACATGATGAAGATTTAGTTCACGCATTAAAAGAAGTTGATGGGTCGGCGCAGGCTTGGGCAACAACACCCGCTCAAGTAATTGAAATATTGTCTTACTTATCAGCATAGCTGAGTGTATTTGCTGTTAGCTAAAAACATACACAAGGGCTAGGTCTAAAGTGATGTTGCCCTTTCGCTATTTTTTTAATACTCATGGTCTCACTAGGCGAGCTTTTAATTTTGCAGCTGCGTGAACCCTATGTATTACAGATTTGTTAATTGTGTTATTTAATTGATGTTTCTATCTTTATGCTTCTGATAAATAACAAGGAGTGTTTACGTGGAAGCAATCAAATTCTTTAACAAGAAAATGTCAACAGTACTGATCTCGGCGGCTATTTGCGGCCCAGTGATGATGCAAAGTGTTCAAGCGGTGGAGCCAACCGACCTAATTCAACCAAAAATTGTCGGTGGAGGTCTTGCTAACACCAGTGAGTGGCAATTTTATACGCAAATTTTAAATTCTAATACGACAACCGCTTTTTGTGGTGGTAGCTATATTGGTGATGGTTATGTTTTGACCGCGGCACACTGTGTTAAAAACAAACCCGCGATCTTTTTGCACGTAGAGGTTGCTGGGTTTACCCTTAACGGTGGCGTTGGCGATCGCATTCAAGTTGCCGAAAAATTTGTTCATCCTCTGTTTAACACCAGTACCTTGAACCACGATGTGGCCTTATTGAAGCTAGAGCGTGAGCCCACGGTTGGCCAGCCAGTTAGCTTGGCGCAAGGCAGTGTTGAGCAATACGTTCGTACGGGTGACTTAATTACTGTCGCGGGCTTAGGTCGTTTAAGTGAAAACGGTGGTCGCGCTGGGCAACTAGAAGAAGTAGACGTGCCATTGGTTTCTGATGCGGTATGTAATCAATCCGGTGGCTCTTATGCCAATGTTGGTGATGTGGCTTTCTGTGCGGGTTATCCGCAAGGTCAAAAAGACTCTTGTAGCGGTGACAGCGGTGGCCCTATTGTTGTCGATACCGGCGGTCAGCGTGTACAACTGGGTATTGTAAGCTGGGGTGTAGGTTGTGCTAGACCGGGTAAATACGGTGTTTATGCCGATGTTGCCGCCCTAAGAGATTGGATTGACGGTATTAAAGCGGGTGAAAAACCGCTTTCACTGTCTTATCTTGCTAATCAGCAGCTTAATGATTTTGCTTTAGGCGCTGTGGTTAACCATACTTTCCGTATCCGTAATAGTGGTGACAGCGATGTTAGTATTAACTCTTTAAACTTGAGCGCCAGTGGCGTGGCGACTTCGCCCGTGACAACCAGCGATACCTGTAACAGCGCAACACTGGCTGCTAATCAAAGCTGTGAAGTGGGCGTTGAGTTTGGCGCGAGTCAGGCTGGTGTGGCTAAGGTTGCCTTGAACTTTAAAGTGGATCAAAGTGATTTAACATACACGGCCAACGTTAGCGCGAAAGCCATTGATGAAGATGTTGTTATTCCAGACACCGGCATTACCCCGTTTGTGGCGGGTAAAACCAAGCCAGTAAATGGTCAAATTTACAGCTATGCAGGGCAATGTTTTAAAGCTAAAAACACCCCAGGCGTTTGGGAAACACCAAAAGCAGGTTCGTGGTTCTGGAGTGTTACTGCTTGTGCAACAACACCAACTGTTGAACCAACCATCGAGCCAACAGTAGAGCCGACAATGGAACCTACGGTTGAGCCTACTGTCGCTCCAACCATTGCGCCAACTATTGCACCAACAGTTGAGCCGACTCAGCCGCCACAAGGTGTGATTGAGTTCGTATTAGGTCAAACTAAGGTAAATAATGGTGACATTATTTCTTACCAAGGTGAGTGTTTTGCTGCGAAAAATAACCCAGGTACATGGGAGCCACCAAAAGCGGGTTCTTGGTTCTGGACTGCAGTAACTTGCCCATAATAGCTTGATTTAAAAAGTAACCAAAAGGGATGCATTGCATCCCTTTTTTGTTTCTAGTTATCGGCGGAGTGACAAGAGTAAAGGCTTCGCCATACGGTCTCTATCGAAATTAACTAACCCGAATCTTGGATAAGCGAACATAGTATATTTTCCTGCAAAAACGCTGTGAATATGTCCTTATAAGCTTTGCGTTTTCATCCCTGAAAACGAAATTTTGCCGTAAAACATACTTTATTTAGTTGCGTTAAGCTTAAACAGAACAGAGGTTAACTAGTCGTTAGGTTGGCTCTGCCACCCACAAGGTGGCAGATTTGGTCAGAAGTTAACCCTGCGAAAAGAACACCAGTGGCTGACTCTGCTGTTGATTTAACTCATCCGCCTCCACTCTCTCTACCGAAGCGTTAGGCTTTATCGCCACTTCATTGGCGGTTAAAGTAAAGGTTACCCGCGATGAAGCCAGCTCATAAGGATCGGCTTGAAGTGTTAGTGGGAGTGATAACATTTCACCAGGGGCGAGGGTGACATCAGGTGAGTTAAGTAAGGTAAGGGGCTGATCGCTATTAATCACTAAGCGATATTGCTGAGTATATTGGGTTTTATTAAGCATTTTTACGGTGTAGGTGTTTTCCACCCAACCCTCATTGTTATACCTAAATAACTCACTGCGGTCGCGTAATACGTTGAGCTCAAGTGGTTTTAAGTTAATGCTTTGTATAATAGTGGCACTGGCAATTAACGTGGCGACTATGCCATAACCCCATACCCTAAGCCGACTGGGTTTAGCGGCTTGTCCTTTCAAGCTGGCCTCACTGGCAAAACGAATTAGGCCTTGTTCATAACCAAAGTTAGCCATGGTTTGATTACAAGCATCGGCGCACAGGCCGCAGTTAATGCATTCATATTGCAGGCCGTCACGAATATCGATCCCCGTTGGGCACACTTGTACACATAAATTACAATCAATACAGTCGCCTAAGCCTGCTTGTTTCAGTTCGGCTTGGGTTTTGTTGCGTTTGCGTGGGCCGCGCCCTTCGCCGCGTACGGTATCATAGGTGATAGTTTTGGTGTTGGCATCAAACATGGCCGACTGAAAGCGTGAATATGGACAGCAATGTAGACACATTTTTTCTCGCATTAAGCCAGCGTTTACATAAGTACAGGCAACAAAAAACCAGACCCAAAAACCCTGCCAGAATGACACTTCAAAGCTAACCACTTCAGCCAATAGTGTATGAATGGGTAAAAAGTAGCCAATAAAAGTGACGCCACTAACAAAGGCTATCAGCAACCAAGAGCTGTGTTTTGCCAATCTGAGGCCGGCTTTTTTGAGGCTCCAAGGCGCTTGGTCGAGTTTTTTACGTTGGTTAGCGCTGCCTTCAATTTTGTTTTCAAACCACACAAAGATCAGTGTCCAAACGGTTTGTGGGCAGGTAAAGCCACACCACACTCGACCGTATAAGTTGGTGACCAAAAACAGCATAAAGGCGGAAAAAATCAGTCCACCAGCCAGTAAGGTAAAATCTTGTGGCCAAATGGTGATGTTGAAGAAGTAGAATTTTTGCTCGCTAATTGAGAGTAAAATTGCTTGGCGATCTTGCCACTCCAGCCAAGGCAAGATGAGAAACAATAAGAATAAAAAGCCACTGAAATACTGGCGAACACGTTGAAACTTGCCCTGAGTTTCACGGATATAGATTTTTCCGTCAGGGCTGCTTGTTGCATCAATCACTTTAACGGGGATCGGTTTTGCTTCCATTTCGTTACCACATTGTTTTTTATTTTAGTGGTTGGACTAGGGCAAGAAGTGTGCCGAAATTAATTAACGTTAAGCTTCTGATTTTATGGGTTTATTTTGTTTTGGCCTAGGTTGTTTTTCGTGATATATCGCTAATTCGCTATATTTAGCGAATTAGCCGTTGATTAGTTAGGGTTTTATCTTGTCATACTGCGTTTATTTACGCTTATGAATACCGAGCTTTTTCATTTTTGAACGCAAAGTGCTTTCTGGTACGCCAGCAATTTGCGCGGCGCCATGGGGGCCACTAATCCGACCTTGAGTTTGTTTGATGAGTGCTCGTATATACTCTGTCTCCATTTGCTTGAGGCTTTTGTTGTGGTTTTTCTGTTTGCCTCGGTCAGCATTAAGTGGCGTGGTTAGAGTCAGGTAGTTGTCTTGGCAAATAATGGCTTCACGCTCTAATACATTTTGTAGTTCGCGAATGTTGCCCGGCCAAGAATAAGCCATTAACTCATTTAGGGTTTGGCTGGTAGCATGAGTGATTGATTTACCAAGTTTTTTGTTTAGTTGTGACAGGATGCTCGAGACTAATAAGGGTACATCTGCTATGCGTTGGGTAAGGCTAGGTACTTCAATAGGAAATACATTTAAGCGATAAAACAAGTCCATCCGAAAGCTGCCGGCTTCAACCATTTTACTCAAATCGCGATTGGTTGCGGCAATAATGCGAATATCCACCTTGATGGTTTTACTGCCACCCACCCGCTCTAATTCCTGCTCTTGTAACACGCGTAATAACTTTGATTGCGCCGCAGGGCTTAGCTCACCTATTTCATCTAAAAATAAGGTGCCTTTGTCGGCCAATTCAAAACGGCCTTTACGACGCTCGAATGCACCGGTGAAAGCGCCTTTTTCATGGCCAAACAGCTCACTTTCCAACAAATTAGGTGAAATTGCTGCGCAGTTTACTTTCACCAGTGGCCGATTTTGGCGTTGGCTTAAACTATGTAGGCTGCGCGCGACCAGCTCTTTACCGGTGCCGTTTTCGCCGCGTATTAACACCGTACTGTCGGTGCTTGCTACTAGCTTAATTTGCGCCATCATGGCATTAAATATTGGGGTGTTACCCACCATGCCATGAATATTATGCTCGTTGTCGATTTCAGTTTTTAGATAGAGGTTTTCATCTTGCAGCTGCTGCGATAAGGCTTGCACTTGTTTTAATGCATTGCGCAACGCTTGCTCGGTTTGCCGTTGTAGTGATATATCGCGAAATATCGCCACCACGCCGATCATGCGCTCGTCTTTGTAAATAGGGGTAGAAGTGTATTCAACAGCAAAGCAGCTACCGTCTTTGCGCCAGAACACTTCGTTATCGATATGTCTGGGTTTGCCGTCGTGTAAAGTGGCGTAAATATGGCATTCTTCCATCGGATAATGGCTGCCATCACTGTGGCTGTGATGATGAAACTGATGAATGGATTGGCCAATTAACTCATCAGCACGCCATTGGGTCATTTGCTCGGCGGCTTTATTAATAAATACCGCATGGCCATTTAAATCAAAGCCATAAATACCTTCACCCACAGCATCAAGCAGTAATTGGTTTTCCGGTAAAAACTCGGCTACGCCTTTATTCATTGTCGGGTCCAGTATTATCCTTGGGTTGATTGTGCGTAGTATAACTTTATTCGCGAAATATCACGACATGTCTATTGGTATCAGCCTTAATTGTGCATGACTCACCCAGCCTTTACGCTTCTTTACTCAAGTTAGCAATCCCTTTAAAGCGATTCTTGTTATATTGCGCTTTCTTTGTGTTTTAATCGTATGTCTGGTTTATTGGCAGCATAGTTAGGTGGGAATTTGTGATGACCAAGACAAAGTGGTCGATGTTACTGTTAGTTAGTGGTTTAGCGGCAGTTTTGTATTACGGTTGGATTGGCTCAAGTGAAGCAGTTAAGCCTAGTGTAAAAACAACGCGTCAGGTTGAAGTGGTGACGGGTGAAGTGCAAGCTTATGGCGTAGCGCAACGATTAAGCCTAGTGGGCAGTTTAACGGCGCAGCAGTCTGTCGACTTGGCTTTTCAAATATTTGCGCCAGTGGCTGATATTTTAGTTAAAGCCAATGCTGAAGTTGTTCCCAATCAAGTGTTGGTGCAGTTAGATGACAGTAAAGCTCGCGCAGCCTTTGTTGAAGCGCAATCAGTATTAACTGAAGAGCAACGCAAACTTAAAGAATTTCAACGAATTGTCAGTCGCGGTGCAATTACTCAGACCGAGCTAGACGCGCAGCGCGCCAGTGTTGATGTCGCCAGCGCACGGTTAGCGGCAGCGCAGGCAGCGCTTGATGATCACCAATTACGAGCACCATTTGCTGGCACGCTGGGGTTAATTGATGTCAATTTAGGTGATATGAAAACCGTTGGCGAGGCGGTGATGAACCTAGATAACCTCAATACTATGCGGCTAGATTTATCGGTACCTGAGCGTTATCTTTCACAAATTTCTACGGGTATGAGCATTATCGCCAAGGCGCGAGCTTGGCCTGAGCATAACTTTGTTGGTCAAGTGGTCGCCATTGACTCACGTGTTAATCAAGACACCTTAAATGTACGGGTGCGGGTGAACTTTGATAATCCCGACAAGCGGCTTAAGCCGGGCATGTTTATGTCGGCAACCATGACATTTCCTGAGCAAACGGCACCGGTTATTCCAGTACAGGCATTAGAATATTCAGGCACGAAACGGTTTGTTTATCTGTTGCAAGCTGATGGCACTGTAGCGCGTACCGAGGTGGTGTTGGGCGCTAGGGTAAATAATGATGTGTTAATTGAATCAGGCTTAGCGGTAGGCGACCAAATTGTAGTGCAAGGCTTGGTGAATATGCGTGATGGCATCAAAGTAAAAGATTTACAGGCAGCCAACGGGGAACCGAGTTAGATGTTACTTTCTGATGTTGCTATCAAGCGCCCTGTTTTCGGTATTGTATTAAGCTTACTGTTAGTTATTTTTGGGCTTGTTTCGTTTACTAAGATGTCAGTGCGGGAAATGCCTGAGGTCGAGAACCCGGTTGTTACCATTAACACCACCTACACGGGGGCTTCGGCATCGATCATGGAAAGCCAAGTCACCAAAACCTTAGAAGACCAGCTCAGTGGTATTAGCGGCATTGACAATATTACCTCGGTCAGTCGCAATGGTATGTCGCGCATTACTATCAATTTTTTGCTGGATTGGAATATTACCGAAGGCGTTAGTGATGTTCGTGATGCAGTGGCTAGAGCGCAAGGGCGTCTGCCAGATGAAGCTGATGATCCAGTGGTATCGAAAGATAATGGCTCAGGGGAGCCCTCGGTTTACATTAATTTAGAATCTTCAGAAATGGATCGTACCCAGCTAACTGACTATGCCGAACGGGTGTTGGCTGATCGCTTTAGCTTTATTTCTGGTGTGAGTGACATTGGTATCAGCGGCGCCTTGTATAAGGTGATGTATGTACAGCTAGACCCTGAGTTAATGGCGGGTCGTGGCGTTACCTCTAGTGATGTGCTGAATGCATTAAAAAAAGAGAACATGGAAACACCAGGTGGTGAGGTGCGTAATGATGTGACCACCATGCCAGTGCGTACTAGTCGTCTTTATTTACAGCCTGAAGACTTTGAGTACCTTGCAGTAAAGCAAAACCCTAATGCCCCGCCAACCTATTTAAAAGATATCGCTAAGGTATGGATTGGCGCGCAAAATGAAAGTTCAACCTTTAAAAGCAATGGGGTACAGAATTTAAGTTTAGGTATTATTCCCCAGTCTGACGCCAACCCTCTAACGGTAGCGAAGCAAGTACGCGCTGAGGTGGATAAACTACAAAGTGTATTGCCTGCGGGTACTCAGCTGTTTGTAGATTACGATGCCACGCTCTTTATTGAACGTTCTATCCAAGAAGTCTACAACACCTTAATGATTACCGGTGGCTTAGTGATCTTGGTGCTGTATCTATTTATTGGCCAAGCTCGCGCCACGTTCATTCCTGCTATTACCGTTCCAGTGTCGCTGATTTCGGCATTTATTGTGGCGTATTTCTTTGGTTTTTCAATCAATCTATTGACATTGATGGCGTTAATTCTGGCCATCGGTTTAGTCGTAGATGACACCATAGTGGTGATAGAAAATATTTTGCACCATTTAGAGCAAGGGGAGTCGCCCTTGGTGGCCGCGTTTAAAGGCTGTCGTGAGGTGGGATTTGCAGTGGTTGCCACCACGTTAGTGTTAGTGATGGTGTTTATTCCCATCGCCTTTATGGAGGGTATGATTGGCCGCTTGTTTACCGAGTTTGCGGTGCTGCTTGCGATTGCAGTGAGCTTTTCATCTTTTGTCGCGCTGACCTTATCGCCAGTGCTGGCGAGTAAGTTGTTTAAAGGTGAATTAAAAAAAGGACCGATCGCACTAAAAATGGATGCAGGCTTTAGCCGCATAGAGCAAGGCTACCGTAGCTTATTAAGTAAAGTCGTGATTTATCCTTGGCTATCACCTGCTGTGATTTTGGCTTGTTTGCTAGGCTGTTATTATTTAGTGCAAGAGGTACCCAATCAGTTAGCGCCGCAGGAAGATCGCGGGGTGATTTTTGCTTTTGTGAAAGGCGCAGAGGGCACCAGTTATAACCGCATGATCAAAAATGTGGAACAAGTTGAGCGACAACTATTGCCCCTTGTTGGTCAGGGAACGATCCGCTCGATGAGTGTGCAAGCGCCTGCTTTTGGCGGCCGTGCCGGTGATAACACAGCCTTTGTGATCATGCAGTTAGAGGATTGGGAGCAACGTAGTATTAGTGCGTCTGACTCCCTTAAGCTGGTGAAAGACGCCTTAGTGGGCATACCTGATGTACGTGTTTGGCCAATGCTGCCAGGTTTTCGCGGCGGCTCAAGTGATCCGGTGCAGTTTGTATTGCGTGGCGGTGATTACAAAGAGCTGTTTGAGTATGCCAGTCAGTTAAAGGAAAGGGTGCAACAGAGTGGCCTGTTTACTGGGCCCGATTTAGATTACGCCGAAACCACACCTGAACTAGTCGTGCATATTGATCGCGCTCGCGCTGCGCAATTGGGGGTGAGCGTACAAGAAATTGCCGACACGTTAGAAGTGATGCTAGGTGGGCAGACAGAAACGACCTTTATCGATCGCGGTGAAGAATACGATGTGTATTTGCGCGGCGATGAAAACAGGTTTAATAACGCCAGTGATTTAAGCCAAATATACCTGCGCACGCAAACCGGTGAGTTAATCACCCTCGACACCGTCACCGATATTGAAGAAGTGGCGTCGGCGCGGCGCCTGAGTCATTTGCAAAAGCAAAAGTCGATAACCTTAAGTGCCAGCTTAGCCGATGGCGTGACTTTAGGCGAGGGACTTGCCTACTTAGAGCAACAAGCCCAAACCATGTTACCCCCTGATATTAGTATGGATTACAGCGGTGAGTCGAAAGACTTTAAAGATAACCAAAGTGATATTCTCATCGTGTTTACGCTGGCTCTGCTGGTGGCTTATTTGGTGTTAGCCGCGCAGTTTGAAAGCTTTATTAACCCGCTGGTGGTGATGTTTACGGTGCCCATGGGCATTGTTGGTGGCTTGCTTGGCTTGTGGTTAACGCAGGGCAGCTTAAACATTTACAGCCAAATTGGCATGATCATGCTAATTGGTATGGTAACCAAAAATGGTATTTTGATTGTTGAGTTTGCCAACCAATTACGCGACAAAGGCATTGCTTTTGAAGAGGCTGTGTTAGCGGCGGCATCAAGACGCTTACGCCCGATTTTAATGACCGCATTTACCACCTTAATAGGTGCTATTCCTTTGATTATGTCAACGGGAGCGGGCGCGGAAAGTCGCATCGCGGTGGGCACAGTGATCTTCTCAGGGATGGCACTGGCGACCTTAGTCACCTTATTCGTGATCCCGTCTATGTACCAACTGATGGCGCGTCATACTCACTCGCCAGAGCATGTAAGTCGGTTATTAGCACAACAGCTTGCGGAGAAATAACAGGGGGAGCATACCATTTCGCTTATTGAGAATCAGGCAAGGTTCATCACAGGGTTGTATTAGTGGTGTTAGCCTACCTTTTGATTCATCTCCCAAGCTGTGACTTGGTTTCTGCCGTTCATTTTTGATTGATACAACGCGGCATCGGCTTTGCGTAAAATAGTGGCTACTTTTTCTGGTTGATTAATGGTGTAAAGGCCAATACTGATGGTGGTTTTTAGTGGAGTGGCTTGGTCAATATCAATATTCAGCTGTTCTATCGCTAATCGAATGCGTTCACCAAGGTCAACCGCGCCGTATTGATCATTGGTAGTGGCTAATACAATAAACTCTTCGCCACCAATACGCGCGAGAATGTCATTGTCTCTAGTCATATTGCTTAATGCATTCGCGACTTCTATCAGTACTTTGTCACCAATATCATGGCCATGAGTGTCGTTTACTTTTTTAAAGTGGTCGATATCAATAGCAATAGCACACAAGGTTGCCTTGTTGCGCAGGGTAGATTTGATTAGCTTGGGCGCTTGTTCATTAAATGCGCGGCGATTACTGAGTTTAGTCAGCGGGTCGGTTCTTGCTTCGTACTCAGCTTGTTCCTTGGCCTGTTCTAGCTCTTTAGTTTTTTTAATAACCTGATTTTCCAGTTCGGCTGAAAATTGCTCTAACTGATGAACATGAGATTTAAGAGCATGGTCGCGCTCGCGTTTTAAATCCAGTACTCGATAACCCATGGATGCCGTTAACAGGCACATTTCAATCATTGCACCAATCGCACCACTGTAAATGGTGATGGGAAGATGAGGTACTAACCCCACCTGGCGCAGCGCAAATTGAATGCAGATAGCGGTGCCGTAGATAAACCAAGCTAAGGTAAATAGCCGAACATTTTGTTTTTTTGCTAGCCATAAATAGAGTGCGATAAAAGGCACGAGTAAGATCACGCCCATACTTGACATCATCAGCATGCCTGCGATTTCGGTGTATCCAAGCAAACCTAAAGAGATGATGAGGGGGCCAATCCACATCGCGGTTAATGTTAACTTGGACGCCCAAGGTAACAAGGTGCTGAGTTTGAGGTATTCACGAGCGAAAGCGAGGGCCATAAACAGATAAGCGCCCGTCCAAATGACGGCATTATTGATCGACACACCGCTAGGCTGAAAAAATATCCCCCAATGGTTATCAAGATTCATTAGGCTAATGGCAGAGGTAAAAGTGAGCCCTGAATATAATAAAAAAACGCGGTCTCGAGTGGCGAAAAATATCACCAAGGCAATAAACGAAAAAATAAAAAAGGAGGTGTAAACGCCACCATAAAGCGCGGTTTCTATGGTTTCATGCTTGATAAAGTGATGGGGTCGCCAAATTGAAAATTGTGAAAACAATCCGCCCATTTTATGTTCAATGCGAGCATAAACAGTCCGCTCCTCACCTGGATGCAAGGTAATAGGAAATACTGCGCCGGGATTGGGGTAAGGCTTTTCTGCAATGGGTTTTTCGCGATGGTAGTGATATTGGCTTTCTATCTCGTCACGATGGGTGACCATATACATATCAATTCTATATGGCCCAGGGTCGGTATACTCTAATAGGTATTGTTGTTGCTTGGTATCGCTATTGGTGATCTGAAAGCGCATCCAGACCGGGTGCGTTAGTACGCCTTGTGTTACATCGCCGCTGTGTTGTTGCCAGTCAAAGGTCGAGCCAGTATGGTAAAGAAATTGGTCAATACTAAAACTATCATTTACATCATTAAGGGTGTAATAGTTGCGATCGGTTGAAGTCTCTGTTGATAAATCAATAGGGGGTTGAACACTGGCAATAGCAAGCGAACTCAGCAAGTATAGAGTCAAATAAAAAAGTTTTTGTAACAAACGTTTAGGTTTCATTTGGCTTCAATTTTGCTGAAATGAGAAAGATATAAATGTTGTATTTTTGTTAGTGTTTTTATTTGTGTTTTACTTTGTGATAACAACGTTAGAATTATATATTGATAATGGCAATATATCCTGTTTATAACAATAGCAAATATAAAAAGGATCTCTATGCCACTCAAGCCTGACCAATTTGGTCTTTATCACCCAGCCAGTAATGATGACGTTATCGCATTAGTTAATTTTGCCCGAGAACACAAAAAAAGCGTGCGCACTTGCGGCGCTGCCCATAGTCAAAGTTGGGCGATATATACTGATGCTGCGATGTTACAGCCAAATGTAACCAATCAGTCGCCACCTGAAGTAAATAGCAATGAAATAAATATTATTTTAGATCAGATGATGCAGGTTGAATTAATTAATCCCTCACTGAATATCGTACGGGCGCAGGCTGGTGTGCACTTAGGTTATGATCCTAGCGACATCACAGGTCAATCGAGTGAGCAAAATAGCCTGCTATATCAATTGTGGCATAACTATAAGTTAACAGTTTCTGAGCTAGGTGGCATTACCCATCAAACCCTGGGTGGCTTCATTTCTACTGGCTCGGCTGGCGGTTCGTTAAAATATTCTTTTCAAGACAACATAGTTGGCATTCACTTTGTAGACGGTCATGGTCGCTTACAGTATGCAAGTCGTTATAAGAATATTGATTTGTTTTATGCAGCAATGGTGTCGATGGGGTTATTGGGCGTGATAGTGGCGGTTGATTTACAGTGCGAGCCAGCCTTTAACATATGCGGCCAAGAAGCCACCGTGTCTTATGATGAGTGTCAGTTTGACATGTTTGGTGAGTCAAAGGATAAGCCTTCATTATTAGATTTTTTTAATAGCGTGGATTACGGGCGGGTTAATTGGTGGCCGCAACCTGGGGTAAACCGTTTATTGCCATGGCAAGCTCAAAGGCAGCAGCAAGTGGTTGGATTTAGCCCGCGTCCTTATGAGGAATTCACCAGTTATCCTGAAGCGGCAGAGCCAGTTATTAGTATTATTTATGCCATTTTGGGCAACTTAGACTCGCCAATACGCCTTTACGAAAAGGTGCAGACGGGTATCATCGCGCTAGAGAAAGTGATTAATAGTATTACTGATTACAGCCAATTTGGCATATTTGCGCCGCTGTTTGAAAAAATTATCGAAGCACTTAAGGACGTTTCGCCGTTAGCATTTGTGGCCTTAATTGAAAAGGAAAGAGGCTGGATTAAGCAGAATCTGCCGGTTATTTTGCAGCAAGTTATCAATATTTTTCAGTCGTTAGACAGCAATAAATTGGGTAAGCTCAAAGGTACGCCGCAGGTATTTCAAGATCATGCTCCTTTGGGTCTACCTATGGATAATGAAGCTTCAGACGAATTACTTGATATTGAGTTTTCTGAACTGTGGTTCCCAGTGGGCCGCACCAATGAGGTGATGCAAGTACTGCGCGATTACTTTGATAGTGCCGCAAATGATCAAGAGAAGTTAACCCGCACCGGTTTATTTACCATCGAGGTGTACATGGCTAAGGCTTGTCAGGCTTGGATGGGCATGGGTTATTCCGATCAAATGGATGAATGGAAAGAGGGTGCCGTTCGATTTGAACCACTGTGGTTTGTTGATTTTGATGAAGATCCAGCCTTAGCTTTCTATCCTCAGTTTTGGCAATTGTTTAAAGATAAAGGCATCCCGTATCGTTTACATTGGGGCAAAATGTTACCCAACCTTGGTCAACCGGGTAGCCATGAATGGATGGATTATGTGCGCCAGCAATATCCAAAATTAGCCGATTTTCTTGCCTTGCGCGCTGAGCTGGATCCGGAACAGATCTTTGTCAGTGATTATTGGCGCGGACATTTAAAAGTTGAGAGAAACGGCCACTAAAAGAGGCTAGCCGACTCATCATCTCAATTATCTGTTTCAATTTTCGAGTTGGCTAACTCACGTTGCAAGGGCGGGCATAGATTGCCGTCCTTTGCTATTTGCTGTTGTAACCAACGGCGAAAAATTTGTGCTTTTTCACTGACCGGGCGGTTTTTCGCGGTAACCAAAAAATAGCCGTAGTCAGAGGCGATACTGGTTTCAAATAACCTGACCAGTTGGCCATTGGCCAGCTCTTCTCCCACTAAGCTTTGGCGTGCTAATGTTACCCCTTGTCCTGATACTGCTGCTGTGATTGCGAGGCTAGCATCACTAATGCTTAAGTTGTCTTTTAACTTCAAGGCCGGATAACCTGCGGCGCGAAGCCAAGTATTCCAGCTGGTATTGGTGGTCAGAAAATCATTAATAATAGTGACTTGAGTAAGATCAGGTGCGCTCGCTAATGACTTGTTAGCAAGCTTCATGCTCTCCAATAATTTAGGCGAACAGACCGGAAATAAGTTGTCACTCATCAAGGCTTCACTGTCGCAGTTCGGGTATTCACCTAAGCCAAAACGAATCGCTAAATCAAAATCCGATTGTGCTAAATCGACTACTTGTAAGCTTGGCGTTAAACGCACTTCAATCTCGGGATATTGATCCAGAAAATGCCATAACCTTGGCACCAACCAACGGGAACAAAATGACGGTAACGCCGAGATATTTAATGCTCCAGTGGTGCTAGAAAGGGATACTTTTTGCATGCCGTCGGCGAGTAAAGTTAGGGATTGGCTGACATAAGGCAAAAACGCAAGGCCTTGTTCGGTCAAGCTTAAACGACGGCTGTGACGTACAAATAAGGGGGCCCCCACTTGTTGTTCAAGGTTGCGAATGTGCTGACTAACGGCGGCTTGGGTAATAAATAAATCTTGTGCCGCTAAGGTAAAACTTAAATGTTTGGCCGCACTTTCAAAGCAGCGCAGCGACATGATGGGTGGCAGGTGAGTATTCATATAGATAAGTTTTACTTATGTAAAGATAAGAATCTATCGTTTGTTTATTAGTCAGGTCAAGCCTAAATTATTTATCAAACCTAGATGGATAGTGAGGGTGTATGCAATTAGTGACTAGATTGGTGAGTGTTGATAAAGGGTGGGCGAAACTTAAAAATATTTGCCTTGTAATAAGCTGTACTTACAATGAAATGCAGCGGCGCCGACGCACTCGTCAACAATTAGCACAGTTGTCGGCGCATCAGCTGAAAGACATTGGTATTGATCCTGCTCAGCAGCAAGAAGAAATTCGTAAATATTTTTGGCAACGATAGTGTGTGAGTGAGGTGTTATTGCTATTTTGGCTGACAGTCTCATTTGGAATTAACAAAGGCGTAAGTAATGACTGATATTCAAGGTAGCTGTTTATGTGGACGGGTGGTGTTTAGCTGCGACAATCGCTTTAGCCAATTTCATTTTTGTCATTGCCAGCAATGCCAAAAAACATCGGGCTCGGCCCATGCAGCCAATTTGTTTACAGAGCCGAGTAATATTAACTGGCTCAAGGGGCAAGATCAGATCAAGCGCTTCGATGTGCCCGGTCGTGCTATTTCAAGCGCCTTTTGCCGACACTGTGGCTGTGCCATGCCGTACCTGTCTGGCACGGGTAAGGCTTTGGTGGTACCGGCGGGTTGTTTAGATGGTGAGCCGAATATCGCCGTGGATGATCAGATTTTTTGGGCAGAGCGTGCGTCTTGGTATGATGCAGCCTTGGCTAGTCAGTGTTTTTTGGGGTTTCCTAGGGTCTGTTGATCTTTGCTGGTTAATTTTTGTTCGAGATAAAAGCGTTTTGAGCAAGGCGAGCAGTGTGTAGCTTAGCATTCTAAGTAAATACTGCTCAACGATGGGCAAAACGCTTTTAGCCGAATCCGTAGGACAGCGTTTGTTGGGTATTTCTACTGCGTTATCGCCTTTTCGTGTAGCTAGCTACACCACAAAAGCGCTGCCTTGTATAAATACCCAACAATTCGCTGCAAAAACAATCACGAAAGATCAACAGACACTAAGTAATCAGCAAGGTTTACTCGCCTCTTTTAATGCTTCAGCTAGATGCTCGCTGAGGTAGTGCCAAACTTCGTTGACTGCCCGGCTGCGCGCATTTTTTTCTAAACAAACCAAATGAATAGGAGCCGCATCAGGGTGATGCCATTGGCTTAGTACAGGAACCAGCTGGCCTTTTTTTAGCTCGGGCTGAATTAATATGGGATCAACTCGAATAATCCCCATGTCCATACAAGCGAGTTCTACTAAGGTGCGGCCATCGTCAGATGCGGTGGATGGAGTAATACGTAAGGTTTGTATTTCGCCACTTGGGCTGCAAAAGTGCCAGTGATCCATTGTCAGCTTTTGATGACGGAAGATTAAGCACTGGTGAGCAGCCAGATCGTCAGGCTTATCAAGCTTAGGCGCGTGTTTAAGGTAGTTAGCACTAGCAAAGCAAGCCCATGATTTAGTGCCAATATGACGAGCAACTAATGACGAATCAGGTAATTGACCCACCCTTAGTGCGATGTCTATGCCTAGTTCAATCAGGTCAACGACGCGATCATCAAGGTTAATTTCTACCACTATGTCGGGAAATAGTTGCTTTAAATGTGGCAACAAAGGCAATAGGTAACGTTGGCCGATAATAGTGGAACTGCTGATTTTCACCCGCCCGCTGGGTTTGGCTTGGGCTTGTTCGGTTAGCTTGGCGGTATTGTTAAGTAGGTCGGTTAGTGAATCAGTGATGACGAGTAATTCTTTGCCGGCATCAGTGAGGTTTAACTGCCGAGTGCTGCGTTGCAATAACCTCAAACCCAATTGCTTTTCAAGCTGGGCAATTTTCTTACTGACTGAGGAGCGCGGCAATTGCAGCGCGTCAGCTGTGGCTTGAAAACTGCCTAATTGAGTAACACGACGAAATAGGTACAGATTAGGCAGTTGCAAGTGCAAAGTCGTGGTATCAATATTCATTTTGGTTCCCATATAGAAACAATATGTTTCTTATATCGTGTCTTATTGGAAATAATTCTCCAAGGTATGCTGTTCTTCGTCAACTCATATATTCAGGAGATCAGTTATGTCATCCACACTACAAGGAAAAACCATATTAATCACTGGCGCAACCGCAGGCATTGGTTTTGCAACGGCGCAATCATTGCTGCAACAAGGTGCGCGATTAGTGATCACAGGTCGCAATCAAGAACGTTTAAATCAAGCGGTCAAAGCCCTTGGCGAGAGGGTGATACCCGTATTGTGCGACAGTGCTAATGTTGCGCAAATCCAACAAATGGCAACTCAGTTACAGCGCGATAACATCAAGCTTGATGGGCTAATTTTAAACGCCGGCGTTTTCTATCCGGTGGCTTTTGAGCAAATGAGCTTAGATAACTTAAACACCACCATAGCGGTTAACTTTAATGGCCCAACGTTAACCTTGCAGGCGTTGTTACCTTGTTTGAATAACCCATCTAGCGTGGTCTTTATTTCCAGTGTGGCGGTGCTTAAAGCCTTTGCTACTGCGGGCGTTTATAGTGCCAGCAAAGCCGCCTTTGAAGGCTTGGCAAGGGTACTTAATTTAGAGCTTGCTGAACGTGGTATTCGTATTAATTCGATTCGCCCAGGCGTAACGGCAACGGAAATCCAAGCTAAAGCAGGCATGGATCAAGACGCTATTAGTGGATTTTTTGAATCGTTGAGTAGCACGCCCGTGGGCAGAGTGTTAACGCCAGAGGATTTAGTGCCTGCTATTAACTATTTAATTTCTGATGCGAGTATTGGCTTACGCAATGCGTATATCGACATTGATGGTGGTTTTGGTCTTTAGTCCGAGTCCTAAGGAAGAGTACCCTTTATCAAAGTGTAAAAGCATCAGGTTCAGCTTGGTGCTTTTTTCGTTAACCCAAAAATGTGCTCACGGGCTTGCAGGTACTGTGATAACTCTCCAGTTGGATCAAGCCTTGTAAAATAAAGCCGTGGTAACGAGCTTGAGCAAGTTGATGATCAAGGCTCGGCGCAAAATAGTAAGTTATGTCTTCAGCACCTGTTTGCTCTACCGGAATAAGTTGTAACTCACCCCAAGGCGCAAGCTGAGTGGTGATAGGGGCCTTAACTTGGTATTGATAAGGCTCGATACCATCGGAAGCTTGGCGAATTAAGCTAAACTGCTGTTGCCCCTGTAGCATCAGCTCGCGGATTTGAATGGCTAAGGTGTCAACATCGCGCAGTGGAATATGCGTTGAGTGGTAGCTTGTTGTTTTGCCATCCAGTTTAACTTGAGAATCGAAGCCGTTATTGCTAAACGAGGCATGCATGTCACGGGATCTAAACCCCGACACTTGTTGCTGAAATTGCGTGGTGAGCCATGCTTGTTCAGTGTTAGACCAAGTCAGTTCGGCGCGCTGTTGATACTGAGTGGCAATCCCTAAAATAGCGGCGTGACTGTTTGAGGTGATCACCGCTGACTGACCCTGCCAAGCTTCCGTTCTGGTCATGGTTCCAGTATGTAAATCGCCAAGGTAAACAGAATAGCTAGCTGCGCGACTGCATTGTTTGGAATTATTACTGGCTGACACGGGATAGCTCGCCATTAGGCACGCTAGCAATAACATGGCGTGATGCATCCAGCGCATCTCGGTACAGTTTTTAAAATACTTCATTAACATTGAGATAGAAGTTAGTGTCATTTTTGCCAACACCTACGTCAAAGCGTAAATTGATCTGGTCTTTAAGATTAAAACGCAAGCCAGTGCCATAGGAGGTGAGTACGTCATCATTGAGTTTGCTAACGTGAGAGGCAACACTGCCCGCCGCGCCCCAAAATACCATGCCAAAGCGTTGGTAAATGGGTAAGCGGTATTCAACCTGTCCCATCATCATTTGTTCATCACGATAGCGCCCCTTGATATAGCCACGCATGGCATTTGAACCGCCTAAATCCGGCAATAAATTCCATGGCACATCGCCATCGGTAAAATGCCCTTGTAGTTGCCAAGCGATCAAGCCCGGTGCTGATGGCAGGTCAATATAGTTCGCTAATTCAACGTCATAAGTTGAAAACGAAGCATGTTCATCATTGTGATAAAGCCCAGCGTCAATCTGAAATAGCCAACCTTTGCTGGCGTTTAAGCGGTAATCTCTTGAATCGTAAATACTGCTGAGCACCGCGCCCGCACTAACATTGCTAGGTAATACGCCATCGGCATCTACCTTAGTGCCTGTTTCGACAAACTCTAACTTGTCTGCGCTGGCGTAAAGCAAGTCAGCCCCGACGCCAAGAAAGTAATTATCAGCAAACTCAGTCATCCAACGTGGCTTAAAGCGCAACAGCTGTTCATCAAACTCATGCTTGTTGGTATCAATATCGCCATTAAGGATGCCGCGTCCATAATAGACGGCGGCTTCATTATGCAGCTCTAATTCCAGCAACAGCCGCTGCCTGCCCTGATTTAAAAAGGTCATGCTTTCTACTTCAACGCCGTAAGATTTATTAGCAGAAGCAAAAGAGTTAATGACTAAAGAAGAAGGCTGCTTTTGCTTGGTCGCATCGCCAGTTTTATACAAACCAACCACCAATAATCCGACACCAAATTTTTTCTCTGGCGTGTAATAAGCGGTGGGCAAATAACTCATATCGATGGTTTTACTGTCGTCAAACCCTCCGTCAGCACCAAATACCGATAATGTATTGTCAATCCACGTTGGCTCCATGTCTGCTGGTGTATCAAATAAAGGCTCAACAACGGCATGCGCGCTATTGGCGCACAGCAACAGGGATAACAATACTTTTCGGGTCATAACGGCTCGGTTCGGGTAAGGGGAATTATTTGGTGGATTTTTATAACATACTTTAACGCATCATTAGGTGTGGATTATTGCATCCTTATGTTTTATTTTTATGATTATTTGAACTTACCTTGATGCCAATTGGGGCTGATAAAGGACTATTTATGCCTTCTTTCCAATTTTTTAAGCGCCATGACAGCGGCTCATTAACTTATCTAGATGTTGATTCAGCGACCTTTGCGGATGAAAAATCGCAGCTACTTGAGCAAGGCTTTGAAGTGGCTAATAATCATTATATTCAAGCTGCCACTGCTGAAGAAGCCTTGACACTAGCTGCCCAGCCACAATTAGAAGCGCTGGATAGCTATGGCGCTTTAACCCAGTCAATGATTGGCGTGTATGAGCTGATCAAAGCGCCTTTTAAAAAATAAAATCAGGAATATTTTGCTTAAGCTCAAATTATTTCTGATTAAGCTGATAACTCAACTAGCTAAAGCGTTACTAGCTATAGCCTTGGTGATAGTGCTTTTCGCCAGCTTGGCTTTCGGGCTTAATCATCATTATCGCACGCCCTTGCAACAGTTTTGCTCGGAAGTTGAGTTAAATAAGCCTGTTAGTGATGTGATAACGCTGGCTGAAGGGCACTCGTTTTTTATTTTGGATATGCGTGACAAATACGACAGGGTGGGCATATTGAATCATCGGGCGCATTATTTTCGCTACGAATGTGCGATCACTGTGGTGAATGATGTTGTGACCGAAGCTAAGATGGTAATCGCAGATTAACCCAAGGGATTAAGGTAATGATTGCAGTAAACGGACGTTTTAATATTTACAATCAAGTGGATAAGGTTGATTTAGTGAGAGTAAAAGCCTTACTCGGTTTATCCTATTGGGCGGCGCAGCGAAGCTTAGAAGACATCGCCACGTCAGTACAACACTCGCAATGTTTTTCCCTTTATGATCAGCAATATCAAATCGGTTTTGCCCGAATTGTCACCGATTATGTGTCGTTTGCGTACTTAGCCGATGTCATCATTGACCCTGAATATCGCGGCCAAGGGCTGGGTAAATGGTTAGTCGAAACCGTGGTCAGCGATCCGCGTTGGCAAGGAAAGCTACTGATGTTAGCCACCGATGACGCGCACGGCCTCTATCAACGTCATGGCTTTGCCGAAAGTAGCAAACTGATGGGCATGGGAATTAGAGGGCAAATATAATGTTGAATCAATGATGTTTTATTGGTAAATGCAACAGAAGCTGCTTGATGCTTTTCTGGTGTTGTCAATGATACATCGATAACTAACCACTCTAAATATGCAACCAGTTAATTTTTAGTGATAACTTAGTTATAAAAGTTGTTTTCATGCCTTTTTGGGTATTTGTTCTGGTTATGTCTGTTTTTTGGAAATTAACGTTTATTGTAATAGCTAATTGTTTGCAGTACCGACTATTTACTGGTATTAAATTCATGCAAATTTGACTATGGCTTCTCGCTTCTCGACTAAGTGGATTATTTATGTACATGTTTAGATCGGTACCGGTTGTTTGGCTCAAATCTCAGTTTTAAATCTATCAAGGAAATGATTAAATGGCTAAGCTACATCCTATCGCGTTAGCGCTTTCGAGCGTTCTGGTTCTGAGTGCTTGTGGTGGTTCTGGTAGTTCTCCTGCTTCTAGTGCAGAAGGCTCAATCAAGCCAAGTGTGGCTCCTTCTGTAGCACCAACTAGCGTCCCTTCTGTAGCACCAACTAGCGTCCCTTCTGTAGCACCAACTAGCGTCCCTTCTGTAGCACCAACTAGCGTCCCTTC
>NZ_JAIBHJ010000022.1:0-38324 GCF_021278025.1 Motilimonas sp. E26 | reverse complement strand
TATAGCACCAACTAGCGTCCCTTCTATAGCACCAACTCCTGAAACTCAATATAGCGCCACAGCGATCGATGGCTATTTAAAGGGCGCAATCGTATGGCTAGATTTAAATCGTAACTTTACGCTTGATGCCGATGAGCCTAATGCTACTTCTGGTGATGGTGGTAAGGTGTTGCTAGATATATCAGGTATCAGTGGCAAAGCGACTGATTATCCGTTGATGGTGAAAGCGATTAAGGGTGTGACCATTGATGAAGACACAAACCAAGTAATTAACCGTGATTACATCATGGCTGCGCCAGCCGGTGTTCAAGAAATAACACCTTTGTCTACACTAGTGCTACAAGAAATGGAACAAGGGACTACTCAAGAGCAAGCCTTAGCTAAAGTGTCGGCAGCTATTGGCTTAGATGTAGAGAAGCTCCTCGGTGATTATACTTTAGATACTGCAGACCAAGATGCACATTTGGCCGCACGTAGTATTGTTGCTTCAGGTTTATTACCTGAAAATGAAGCGCAAGCAGAGGAATCCTTGCAAACGTTAACTCCTACTACATTGTTGGCGTTACAAAAAATGGCACAAGCGATTAAAGATGCAACCAAGTCTGGCGATCACGATGGCCTGATTGTTGTTGAGTTTGATGAATCAGGTGAGCCTAAGCAAGCAGCTAAACGCACCGATAAAGACAAAGACGGCTTTGCTGATTTAATTATTGACGGCGTGTTACAGAGCGTACAAACCATGCCTGATGCTAGTTCAACCTTCATCGGCTGGGATCAGTTTCCTGAGGATGCAAAAGAGTGGGCCGATACAGACGGCGACGGTGTTGGTGATAACAAAGATGTCTTTTCAAGTGATGCTAGTGAGTCGGTAGATACCGATGGCGATGGCGTTGGTGATAATAAAGATGCTTTCCCAGCTGATGCGACTGAATCAGCAGATACTGATGGCGACGGCGTTGGTGATAATAAAGATGCTTTCCCAGCTGATGCGACTGAATCAGCAGATACCGATGGCGACGGCGTTGGTGATAATAAAGATGCTTTCCCAGCTGATGCGACTGAATCAGCAGATACTGATGGCGACGGTGTTGGTGATAACAAAGATGTCTTTCCAAGTGATGCTAGTGAATCGGTAGATACCGATGGCGATAAAATTGGCGATAATAGCGATCCTGATATCGATGGTGATGGCTACGCCAATGATCAAGATAATGAACCCCTATTTGCACTTGACCAACCGTTAGATCTGAAAACTTGTGTGGCTTCACTACCTGTTCTGACTCGTGTCCGAGTGGTAGAAGAGCAACCTGATGCAACGCGTTACAAAGTGTCGCGGACCATGATCGGTGCAGATGTAGCGCAAGAATATAACATGCTAATCGTTGAACGCGGGGAAGGTAAATTCTTGCCAGCAGATATTGGTATGTACGATGATGCTGATATCAATAACGACATCATTGTCTCGCGTCAGCAAGTGATAACGGACATCGGTGGGGACAAAACTAGCGAGTTCAATTATTCCGGTATTGCGTCTGATATCAATCATTACTTCGGCTTTGAAGGAGGAACATGGGGCTATAGTGGTTACAATATTGGTGGCGCGTTATTCTCTTATGAGATTGAGTTGAATAAGCCAATAGAAGTTAAATATACGCGTAAGAATAAATGGACGAATGCGAATGAGCTTTCCGAAACTTATAGCTACTTAGGCAAAGAAATTATTAAAACTGCGCAAGGTTACCAAGCCACTTGTGTTGTTACCAACACTATGGACGATGAGATCACGCGCATAGATACACCTAGTGATTCGATTACGACGTCATTGCGTATGGTCATGGACAGAAAGAATTTCTACGGTGCGCAATATGTCAGCTACCGCCTAGAAGTCGATTATGCAGAATATTATGACGGGGCTGCGGAACCGAATTGGGGCTACAGCAACGAAGTGCGTGAATTAGTCGCTATGGTTAAAGACAACCAAGCCTATGGAGAGTCGCTTTATCAAGAAGCGGAGCAGCCGCTGACCTATGCACAGTGTTTAGCCAGCCTGGATGATGCGAATTATCAGATAGCGGTTGGCGATGTCATTGAACATAATGTAGAGCGTCAACCTGTATGGGCGATGACACCTCAAACGGCCGTTTATCATGCAGAGGTTTTAGAGAGCGGCGCAAGCTTTGGTCTTTACACTGACTTAACTAAGACTCGCTACACTTTAGACTTTGGCTCTGAGGTTGCCATTGAAGATCACTATTCAACGGCGACACAATTTTATGGTCTTGATGGTTGGGGTTATGATTGGGCTACACAAGTCACCGCCCCTGAGAAAGTTGCTGCTGGGACTGCCCCAGATTGGGGTTTTGTTCGTACTTCTCTAGGAGAGGTGACCCCAAACAGTTCGGTTATCTTTGGAGTACCTAGTATTACTTATCCGACTAATACCAATCATAGTGATGGTGAGGTGGTAGAGTATGCTGACAGTATGATTTATTTAGGTAAAGAAACGGTGACTGTGCCCATGGGTCAATTTGAAACTTGTAAGGTACAGCACCAAGAGTTCAATCTGAATAAGGATGTATGGTCGCCAGAAACCACCAAACTTAACCACATGAACAACCGCGGTATTGTAAAGTCTAGCCGTTCAACGGTTGGCGTTATGCGATACGATAACCGCGAAGCGGTGAGCATGCCTATTTACTGAATTTATAGGTAGTATCTTATCAAAGGCCTGAATTTTCAGGCCTTTTTTGGTTCTTATATAAAATAAAACCCTAGGTTAGAGTGCTTTAGATAACAACGAGTAAAGCTGGAATTGATCGTTTGCTCCACCCTGATTTTAAGGAAGTGGGGGAATCGGGCACGAGTTACGATTACCGTAGTATTATTGACATGATGGCAGCAGAGCAGCCGTCGGATGGCTATGTTCATTCTCAGGATTATCAATGTATTGAGTTGGCACCTTCTGTGCAGCTACTGCTATATCAATCGGCTTGGGTGGATGAGTTAGGAAATAAAAGCCACTTTGCGAAGCGATCGTCTATTTGGGTGCTAGTAGGTAACCAGTGGCAATTGCAATATCATCAAGGAACCGCGAGTGATGGTTTCAGCTAGGGCCAAAGGCTTGTTAGAAAAGCTAAATGTATATGTTATCAAAGCGACATTGCTGGTGCTTAAGGTCGCGCTTGCCTTAGTACTGGTCGTTGCTCTGTTCGTAGTCCGCGTTGGCAAGGTAAGCTACTGATGTTAGCCACCGATGACGCGCACGGCCTCTATCAACGTCATGGCTTTGCCGAAAGTAGCAAACTGATGGGCATGGGTATCAGAGAGCAAAGATAATGCAACCGATTGATGATGGCTTGGTAAGTAAAGATTGAGCAAAACATGACCATATCATTTGTGACTTCCAGGCTAAGCGTGGTTGAAGTGGAAGTCGGCATTTCCTTGTCGGATCGCTCGCAATTACTTGCTTGCGTACCAATGGTCCTGACGCCTGCGGTGGTCGCTGCGTTACCGGCTGATTTTCATGATGTGAATACACCCGCTGCGGCCGAAGTTTGGTTGGATAGTATGTTATCGCAAAGCCGCTTGCTGCTAGTAAAATCCGCCAGTAATGATGTTATTGGCTTCTTATTTGTTTATGTCACACAGGGAAACTTTGCCCATATCGGTTATTTATTGGCGCAAGCTTATTGGGGTAAGGGGTTAGCAACTGAGCTGTTGTATGGGTTCATGGCTGATGTTGGCAATACACAACCTTGGCAAAAGCTAGTAGCGGGCGTTGACCAAACCAATATTGCATCCGCTAAGCTCCTTAAGAAGTTAGGTTTTGTTGAACAAATGCCTGATGAAAGTAGTGTGGCTATGTTTGAGTATATTTTGCCCCAAACACAAGTTTGAAGCAGCTACCAAAGCTAGAGAGTGTAAAACGGAACGGTCACTATTTACCTGCCGCTCAAATGTCCTCATCCTGATACGGATGCCCTTCAAACCAAGCCTCTAAAAACTCAATGAAATACTTAACCTTAGGCGGTGTGTACTGACGCACAGGGTAGAGGGCAAATAAGGTCATAATGGGTTTAGTTGCATCGCCTAGTATTTCTACCACTTCTCCTGCTTGTAGGGCGTGGTGACAGATAAACCGAGGAATATAGCCTATTCCTAGCCCTTGCTTGATCATTTCCAGTAAGAACACTGAGCTATTGGCTTTGAGCGGACCCGCTATGGGCACGGGGTCTACGCCAACTGGCCAAAGGTTTTTATGACGAAAATAACTGTATTCAAAACAGTGATGTTGCTGTAAATCTTGCGGTGTTTGGATGGTAGGGTGAGTGGCTAAATATTCAGGTGAGGCACAAATACTATAGCTAAATTTGGTGATTTTTTTGCCGACATAGGCTGAGTCAAACTCACGACTAGCGACCCTAAGGCCAAGGTCAAAGTTATGCTCAAGTAAATCTTGTGCCATATCGCTCAGCTCAACGTCTAGCTCAATTTGTGGATATTGTTTCATAAATGCCGCCAGTGCGGGTGCGAGCACGGTTGAGCCTAGCGCCATCGGCACGTTAATACGCAATCGTCCCTTCGCCGAGTGCTGTGACGCCTGTAGCTGTACTTCGGTGTCTTCAAGGCGTTTTAAAATTTCGCGGCAGCTGACTAGATAGTCTTCTCCCAACTCCGTCATTTGCAGGCGACGGGTTGATCTTTGTAATAAACGAACCCCTAAATTGTCTTCTAACTGGCTGATTTGTTTGCTTATCATTGATTTACTTGTACCAAGCTGCTCGGCCACGCGGGAAAAGCTACCTAGCTCAACCACGCGAACATAAAGCTGCATTGCTTTTAACTTGTCCATTGTTATTGTTTCCATAAGGGAAAAAGACTTTGCTAATTGTGACTATATATCAGTTCAATAGCGGGGTTTATAGTGTACTCAAATCAACCACACCACAAACAGAGGTTAAACATGTACACACTATATTTCTCACCTGGCGCTTGTTCGTTGGCTACTCAAGTTATTTTACGCGAACTAAATCTGCCTTTCACCTTGGTTAATCGCAACAATGTAGAGGATTTTCAGGCTATTAACCCCGTTGGCGCGGTGCCTGCTCTAGGCCATCGCGACCAGGTGATCACCGAGGGTGCGGCGATTATTTTACATTTGCTGCAAAACCATCCGAATGACTTGTTACCACAAAGTGCAGTTGAAAAAGAAGTAGCCATTCAGCAGCTATTATTTGCCAACGCAACAGTACATCCTGCTTATAGCAAGTTGTTTTTTATTGCATCGGCACTACCTGAGGGCGAGTCACAAACCACTGCACTACAGGCCGCAGCGGTGGGGATTAATAAGCTATGGGTTCATATTGAGCACATTTTGCAACAGCAGCCTTATCTTGCTGGTGAGCGCCTGACGCCTGCGGACATACTATTGAGTGTGTACGAAACTTGGGGCCAATTTTTTAATGTTGATATTCAACTAGGGCCAAAAACTCAAGCCTTGCTGCAGCAAATTCGTCAACGTGACAGCTATGTTGCTGCAGTTGCCGCTGAGCAACAGGTGGCTTAATCATGGCTGAAGCTGCGTCGGATCTAGCCATTATTGAATCTATGATTGGTAGTTATTTTAAAGGGTTACATAGCGCCGATACCAAGTTGTTAGACAGCTTGTTTGATGACAGCGTTAGCCTGTATGCCCCTGGGATCCGCCGCACTAAGGCGCAGTGGCTCGAGTTGGTCGCTAATCGTCCAGTGCCGCAGGCCCTTGGTCATCCATATCGCTATCAAATCTTGTCAATTGAGCTTTGCGGTGAGCAGGCATTCGCTAAGTTAAGCTGCCCATTGCTCGGTGAACAATACATAGATTTTTTAGGTTTTTTACATGAGCAAGGGCAGTGGACTATTGTTTCCAAACAGTATGCCAACAACCCATTTTTACAATTAAAACAATAAGGAAAGGTTATGCCATATGTGAATATCAAGATTACCAACGAAGGTGTAAGTACGGCGCAAAAGCAGCAGCTAATTGCGGGTACCACCGAGCTGCTGGTAAAGGTGTTAAATAAAGATCCCGCCACTACCTTTGTACTAATCGAAGAAGTGAATACCGATAACTGGGGAGTTGGTTATGACTCAGTAACCACATTGCGCCAGCAGAAACAAAACACTAAATCCTAACGCTAAGGTGCTGGTTAGGTCATATTTGCAGCGGTTAGATTGTGTATAAACGACCTTCGGTTATAGTGACCTAGCTAAAAAAATAATCAACGGTGACCCTAAACTAGGGTCATTTCATGTTTGGCTATCTCATTGCACTAGTACCAGCTACGCCTTTTTTCACTGTAAGCGCCTTGTTCAAGATATAAAAAAGCTGCAAAAGCCGATACGTTAAAAGGGTGAGCCCGATGGTCAAAGGCTCTCCTCCAAAAAGTAGCACTAAATCCCCAACAAACTGCTAAATCAGCATAATCCTCATCCAGTAGAAAAAGACTAAGCGATTGAATCCAAATAGGAACTCGGCTATGGTTTGGTGCGTCAATAAAATGTTAAAAATAAGTGAGCGCTAGGTTCACCTATGTGATTTGGCAAGTTTGGCACGAACAAATGTAACTTAATGGAATACAAATGAATAAATTGAGTAATGATTATTTAACTGAATGTAAGAAAGCGCTAGATGCAGAGCAAGCTCATAGCTTGTCAACTACCAATAACTGGGCGCATGTGAATAGGGAGCTTGTCCACCAAGATTGGGATGTTCTGTATAAAAAATTAGCAAAATACGCAGATGAAACAGCTGTTGATAACGTAAATGTTCAGGCACTCATGAAAGAACATTATGAAATAGCATGTAGATTTTATACCCCTTCTAAAGAAGCATACATAGGTATGGGGATATTTTATAAAGAAAATGAAGACATGAAAAAATTTCACAATTCGTATCATCCAGACATGGTTGATTATTTGGGCGATGCAATTGTTCATTACGCGGACAATAATTTATAAAATCTTATAGTAGATAGGTATAGATTAGGTTTGCGGCGCACCTGATTTAGGCGCTAATAACGCTATCGTGATGTTATTGGATTATGACAATAGTTTATTGAAAACGTCATTGGGTAAACTAACTTGAATGACACTGGGAGTGGTAACCAAGATGCATTCAATTCAATGCCAGTGTGGTAGCGTCCGCGGCCAACTAGAAGGCAGTGGAGTCCACAATCGACTCATCTGCCACTGTACCGATTGCCAAGCGTTCGCAAAGTTTCTTGGCAAAGCGGCTGAGGTATTAGACCCGCAAGGCGGGACTGAGATTGTGCAAGTTGCGCAACCGCGTCTTCGCTTTTTGCATGGAGAAGATCGACTTTCTGCAGTACGCCTGAGTGAGAAGGGCATGGTTCGTTGGTATGCGTCGTGCTGTAACACTCCTATCGGCAACACGATGGCCAACCCAAAAATTTCATTTATTGGATTAATTCATTCCTCTCTCGATCATGCCCAGATGGATAAAAACTTCGGAACAAATATTGCGATCTTAAATACAGATGCCGCTCTGGGTGAGATAAAGCCCAAGCAGCGTGGTCTTATAGGCGTTATAACACGTTTTATCTGGCTTCTTGTCACGATGCGCATCAGTGGCAGCTACAAAAATTCGCCGCTGTTTAATGCATCAGGCTCGCCGCGAGTGGTGCCATCGATACTTACGTCCCGAGAGTTGGCGCAGTTGAAGGATGACGCATAACTAATACCTCATAACTTGGTTTCCAGCCCTTTTCTTGCTTCTGGTAATAAATAAAACCTTAGGTTAGAGTGCTTTAGATAACAACATGATTAAGGGAATATCAACATGCGCGTATACGGCGATGTGCAATCAGGTAACTGCTACAAGGTAAAACTGTTGATGGCGCTGCTGCAAATTGAGCATCAGTGGCAGGCGGTAGATATTTTAGCGGGTGATACCAAAACACCTGAATTTTTGGCTAAAAATGCCAATGGCAAAATTCCGTTAGTGGAGCTAGATGATGGCCGTTTGTTAGCCGAATCGAATGCGATTTTGGGTTACTTTGCTGCCGATACGGCGCTAATGCCAAGTGATAAATTCCAACAAGCTAAAGTGTATGAATGGTTGTTCTTTGAGCAATACAGCCATGAGCCTTTTGTCGCAGTAGCCCGTTTTATTCAGCATTATTTAGGCCTGCCAGCGGCGCGCCAGGCTGAGTATGAATCGCTACAAGCCGGTGGTAATAAAGCTTTATCGATCATGGAACAACAGCTCACGAAAACCCCTTTTTTAGTGGGTGACAGTTTAACTATTGCAGACATTGCACTATATGCTTACACCCATGTGGCTGGGCAAGGTGGTTTTGATTTAAACCGCTATCCGCATATACAAGCTTGGTGCCAGCGCATTGCGCAGCAACCTTATTACGTGGCGCTGGGTTAAGCAATGAGGCTGCTGTTTAATGTTATGACGACCTTGGCGTTGATAGCGGCGGGCTTGATGGCAATCTTTACGTTTACTGCGCCGCCGCTGGTAGAAGCTAATTTTGCGGAAAAAGCGCCTAACTTTTTTGTTTTGGCGAGAACAAGCAAAGGATACCAAAAAATAAAGCTAGTGCATGCCTTGGCTAACCCGTCTGATTATCAGTTTTGGCTTGACCAAGAAGAAGTAGCGTTAAATGTCGGCGATATTCACCACATCCGTGTGTTGCAATCGGATCGGGATAGCCAGCTGATCCGCTTTAATTATGTTAACAGTTACAGCTCAACCTCTATTTATCGGGTCAGTAAAGACCAGCAATTAACGCCTGTGAGTTACGAAATAAACCATCAAATGGGGCAAGGTGTGATTGTTATGATTGCGTTTATTCCTTTAATATTTATTGCCCGCTGGCTGGCAAAATTGTTGGCAAATAGATTATTCCCCCCCGCGATTAAGCAAACTAATTCCTCAACTTAGGCCACATTGAGGAATTTAAACACTGCCCTTTAACCTTGTTCTTCACTAATATTCATCAGTAGGTGAATTATTGTTGAGGAGCGAGTATGGCAACGCTGAGTGAGCGGGTTGCGGGGCGACCGAAAGGGGATTCTGATGCGCGAAGCAGGTTAATTCGCGCGGCGTTGCAGCTATTCGGTAGTCGCAGCTTTGCGACGGTTTCAACGCGAGAATTAGCGCGACAAGCTGAAGTGGATGCTGCAATGATCCGTTATTACTTTGGCTCTAAAACCGGCTTGTTTGAAAGCATGGTGCGTGAAACGTTGGCACCGGTTTTAGCTAATCTACGTGACATGTCGGCCTCGGCTGCGCCCAGCGATCTTGCCAGCTTAATGCAAACTTACTACCAGGCCATGGCTCCTAACCCTGCTTTGCCGCGATTAATAGTGCGAGTTTTACAAGAGCCAGAGCACAGCGAGCCGCAGCGGATTTTATTAAATGTTTTTGCTGATGTAATGGAGCTATCTCGCCAATGGTTGGCTCGTGCGTTGATTAACTCTGGCAGCTTACGTGATGAAGTGAACCCCGAATTAGCGCGTTTAAGCTTAGTTAGCTTAATGGTCTTTCCATTAATTGCCCCACCAGTATTGATGCAACAATTTGGTTTTAGTGGTCAGCCTAATGAGTTAGCGCAATTAGTGGCGCATAATATCAGTGTCTTACAGCATGGCTTGCTGAAGTCGTCTGACTCGGAGGACGCATAATGAAGTACTTAACTTTACTTGCTGTGTTAATGATCATCACGGGATGCACCGAGCCAGAGCCAAGGGCTTTTGGTCAGGTTGAGCGGGATCGGATGACATTAACCGCGCCTGTTAATGAAGTGATCAAGCAAATTTTGGTTGAAGAAGGGCAGCAAGTGAGTGCGGGTGACGCCTTACTGCGTTTGGATGATACGGTTGCCCAAGCACAACTGGCACAAAAACAAGCCGAGCTGGCGCAAATCCAAGCCAAGTTAGCAGAGCTGGTAGCTGGCGCGAGAGGCGAAGAAATTGCCCGTGCTAAAGCCAGCGTAGCGGAAGCGAAAGCCAATGTTACCGAAGCGCAGCAAGACTATGTACGTACTCAGCGCTTGTATAAAACCCGGGTGTTGACCAAAGCAGATTTAGACCAAGCCAAAGCTAACTTAGACACGGCAGATGCTAAGCAAGCCCAAGCCCAACAAAGTTTGAACGAGTTACAAAACGGTACGCGCAGTGAGCAAATAGATCAAGCTCGTGCCATGGTCAATGGTGCCCAAGCAGGCGTGGCCATTGCGCAAAAAAACTTGGCAGATTTAACCTTAATTACTGCACAGGCTGGCATTGTGGATGTTATGCCGTGGCAAGTAGGCGACCGTGTGGCCAAGGGGTCACAGCTGGTGGGGCTACTTGCTACTGAACGACCTTATGTAAGGGCTTATATTCCTGCCACTTGGCTCGATCGGGTATCAGTGGGGGCGCAGGTTAATATTTTAGTGGATAGCCGTGAGCAAAGTTTAACCGGCACTGTGCGCAAGGTGCGCAGTGAGCCTGCTTACACGCCATTCTATGCATTAAACGAGCGCGATCGAGCGCGCTTAATGTACCTAACCGATATTGATTTAGACGCCGCTGGTCAACAATTGCCCACGGGCATGGCCCTTGAAGTGGAGCTATTGCCATGAGTGCTGACTTGGCCATTGAAACTCATGGCATGAGCCGTGAGTTTTCCGGTGTGACAGCGGTCGACCAAGTCGATTTAGCCATCACTACGGGCAGTATTTACGGCTTTTTAGGGCCGAATGGCTGCGGCAAATCTACCTCTATTAGGATGCTGACTGGATTATTAACGCCCAGTGCTGGTGAGATTAAAGTTCTCGGTGAAAACTTATTTGGTGCCGAGGAAAGAATACGCCGCCGCATTGGTTATATGACGCAAAAATTCTCCTTATACGACAACTTATCGGTGTTGGAAAATCTGGAATTTGTTGCGCGAATTTATGGCCTAAAGCGCAGCGAACGCCGCAGCCGTTTAGCTGAGTTGTTAAGCTTGTATGAATTAGCAGGGCGTGAAAAACAATTGGCTGGCTCAATGAGCGGAGGGCAAAAGCAGCGCTTAGCCTTAGCTGCTGCGACATTACATCGCCCTGAACTGCTATTTTTAGACGAGCCCACTTCGGCGGTTGATCCCGAAAATCGCCGCGAATTTTGGGAACGATTATTTGATTTATGCGATCAAGGCACCACCATTTTAGTCTCAACCCATTATATGGATGAAGCCGAACGTTGCCATGGTTTGGCAATTTTAGAGCGCGGTATTAAACGTGCCGACGGCTCGCCGCAACAATTGATGGATGCGATGAATGCACAAGTGATTGAAGTAGCGGGAGAAGATCTTCGCTCGCTAAAACAAGCCTTAGTTAAACTCCCTGAAGTACTTTCTGCCGCGCAAATTGGCAGTCGGTTGCGGGTGCTGGTGGATCGCAAAATAGCCGATCCAAAGCGTTGGCTGACGCCGCAAGTGGCCCAGCGCAGCTTAATTTCAGTGCCGCCTAGCTTAGAGGATGTATTTGTCACTTGTACGGGAGGGGATCGACATGTTGCTTAGGGTTTTAAAGGCTATCGTTGATTGCGCTCGAACAATTACTGCAACCCGAATGCTGGATAAACGAAAGAGTATATTTTTCCTGCAAAAAATCGGTGAATATGCCCCTGTACGCTTTGCGTTTTCATCCCTGAAAACGAAATTTTGCCGTAACAGTAGACTCTACTCGACCGCGACAGGTTTAAGCAAAGCGCAGGTTAGCGTCAGTACCAAGGCTGATATATGGAGCATGACATATGTTGCTTAGGATCTGGGCCGTTGTAGTAAAAGAGTTGCGCCAGCTTTCGCGCGACCGCATGACCTTTGGCATGATAGTGATGATCCCGCTGGTGCAGCTGATGTTATTTGGCTATGCCATCAATACCGATGCACGTCACCTTCCTGCGGGGGTAGTGAATTTAAGTGACAGTGCCTATGCACCGCGGATAGTGGCGGCCATGCAGGCCAGCCAAGTGGTTGATTTTAAATTTAACTACGCCAGCCTTAAAGAGGCTGAGGCGGCGATTACCAAAGGTGAGGTAAAGTCGGTGTTGTATTTACCGCCCGATTTAGCTGAGCGCTTAGTGCGTCATCCCTCGGCTAGTGGCGGACAATATTTGGCGCAACCTGTCGGTCAATGGTTGGTGGATGGCTCGGATACTGTGGTGGCGGCAACCATCAAAACACTTAGACAAATGCCGCTCTATGATGTGATGGATTTACCGCCCATTGATACGGTGCCCAGTTTTGAAGTGGTGCAATATTTCAATCCCGAGCAGCGTTCGGTAGTAAACATAGTGCCTGGTTTGCTGGGGGTTATTTTAACCATGACCATGGTGATGTTTACCTCGGCGGCGATTGTGCGCGAGCGTGAGCAAGGCAATATGGAGTTTTTAATCACCACACCAGTACGGCCAATGGAATTAATGGTCGGTAAAATAATGCCTTATGTGTTGGTGGGACTAATACAAGTGACCATAGTGCTAGGCGCAGGACATGTGCTATTTGACGTGCCATTTCGTGGTGGTATCGACTCAATGGCGCTAGCATCACTGTTGTTTATTTGTGCCAGTTTGACCTTAGGTTTAGTGATCTCGACCATCGCGAAAACTCAGCTGCAGTCGATGCAACTGACTATTTTTATTTTGTTACCTTCCATTTTGCTGTCGGGCTTTATGTTCCCTTACGAGGCGATGCCTATGGCAGCGCAATGGATTGCCGAAGCGCTGCCCGCTACTCATTTTATGCGAATGTCCCGCGCCATTGTGCTGCGTGATGCAGAGGTGATGGATCTAAGCCTAGATGCACTGTGGTTACTAGGATTTACTGCTATCGGTTTGTTGGTGGCGAGTTTACGTTTTTCAAAGCGGTTGGATTGATTGGGTGGTGAATTTAAGCGAACTCAGCATCGTTGAGTTCGCTTAACCAGATTACAATTCGTCTACGTTAATGCCGATGGTGATTGCGCCAATTGGAGCACCATTCTCATCGACTATGGTAGCGCTCATTTGTGACTGAAACATTTGGGTAGATTCATCTTCTTCTACTTCATCAACAAAAATAGCACCCGCCCCCATGGAGTAAGTCTGTTTAAATTTATCTTCATCCCCTTGCCAGTAGTCACTGGTCATGGAGCTTTGACCAACATTAAGGCCTTTGTTATCCATGATGAATATTTCTGTGTAAAGGCCTGCCGCGTCTGTTTCAACCTGCTTTAAGTAAGTTGAAAGCTCATTATTAAGTGTTTTATCTATTAAGGTGGTATCTCCGCCATCGACACCTGTGCGCCATTGCTGATCGAGTTTATTTATGTCGCTGTCAGTTAGCGAAGCGTTTTGTTGATTTTGTGCTTTAATCGCTTTGATAACTATAGGGTCACTTAGCCAAGTGCTTACTTTAGTTGCAAAATGTTCTTTCATTTTTGGCGAAAAATCATTGGCTTGAACGCTGCTAGCTGCTAATAGAAGCGCGCATAAAACAAGTTTTTTCATCTTTACCTCACTTTATAATGATTTATATGTCAACTACAGTTACAGCATAGTCTATTTTTTACGCTTGCTTCCTTCGCTTTTGAGTCTGGCTTTTTGGAGAATAATTTCATGCAAAATTGGTCAATCAAGGTTACGTTGTCTTGCATCATTATTGTCTTGCTTGTGGTTGGTTCTGCTTTGTCATTTGCGCTAAACCGTTACCATGTGCAGACGTTAGCAAAGCATCAGTTTCAGCAGCAAAGTTTATTAATGAGCTCTGCTATCTCATTAAAAATTGCAGGGGCGGCACGTTTCAATAAGGTCGAAAACATTGCTGAGGATATTCAAGTTGTGAATCAGCAAAACCCGAATAGCATACTGTTTTTACAAGTGCTCGATAGTAATGGGAAATTGATTTACAGCGCTGATGACCTCTCGCAATACACAGGTAAAATAGAGCTCAACGCTAATCGAAATAGTCAGTATCAAACGGTTGATAACACGGACTACTTAGAAGTCTGGCAAGAGATTAAATATGGCAAAAAAGACGATGTCGTTGGTCATCTAGCCGTGGCCTATAATTATCAAGTGATTGCCGACGAAATTAATGCTAATAGCCGTACATTAATTGGTTTTTTTATTGGTCAGATGCTGTTGGTCACTTGCGTGGTTTACTTCTCTATCCACTGGTTGCTGAGTAAACCATTACAGCATTTTGCCTTAAGTATTAGGCGACTTAGCCAAGGCGACGCTAATTTAAGTGCCCGAATTGAAGAGAAAGGTGCGCCTGAACTAAAAAATATTGCGCAGTATTTTAACCAGTTACTTGAAGCGTTGTCTCAGTCCTTTACCCATCTTAGTGAGCAAACGTCGCGGTTAACGGATTTGAAAGATAATAGCCATCAGTACTCTCAGCAATTGATTGAATTGATTAGTAAGCAAGCTGACGATGTACACCTTGCCCAGCAGCAAATCGATCAAGTCAACCAAATGAGTGAGAGCATCATTAGCTCATCGACCACCTCCAATTCTAAGGTTGAAAATGTCAATCAAGATGCAACTCGAACTAACGGTACAATTGAAGAGTCATTATCTGGGATTAAAGCATTTGAACAAGAAATGACCCTAACGGCAGCATCGATAAAAAGCCTATCAGAGAACACGCAATCCATCACTGGCGTACTGGATGTCATTAAAAGTATTGCCGACCAAACAAATTTATTGGCCCTTAATGCTGCCATTGAGGCCGCTCGTGCGGGTGAGCAAGGCCGAGGTTTTGCCGTGGTTGCTGATGAAGTGCGCTCTTTAGCGGGTAAAACCAGTCAATCGACAGAAAAAATTAACACGATGATTTCCACGCTACAGCAAGGGGCACAACATGCTGTGGATAGTATGAATGCTAGCCAAACTACTTTACACACTAATGTGGCGGCGATTGAGCAAGTGAGCAGTCAATTTGGTCAAATATTTGTTGAAATAGTTGACGTGATGGGTATCAACCAAGAAATAAAATCACTCGCTCTTAATCAAAATCAAGCAAGTGCAGAGCTACATCAGCGTTTAGAAGAGTTAGTTTTACAGGCGCAATCAGGCCAACAAGTGGCGACTAATGCTCATCATGCGCACCGTGAAATGGAGCAAGAGCTGACTAAAACCGTGAATTTGGTTAAGCGTTTTAATGCTGAGTAAATCTACTCTTGACCGCCTTGCCAAAACTGGCTGACGTGTTCAATAAACGCCCGTAGTTTGGCCGAGCGGTTGGCTTGATGTGGGAACAGTAAATAGATATCACGACTTAAAGTAGTGAACTCCGGCAACACTTGGATTAATTGATCTTGGCTAATCAGTGGATTAAGTAAAAAATCAGGTAGCTTGATAATGCCTTGGCCTTGCAAGGCGGCTTGAATCAGTAGCATGTTGTCGTTGATTTGCAGTGTGCCGTGGGTGTCGACATCGTATTGATCGTTTTGTTGCTCAAAGTGCCAGAGTGTTAAGTTGGGGTCGGACAAGCAGCTATGATGGGTCAAATCTAACGGTGTGACTGGGCGGCCATTTTTTGCTAAGTATTCCGGCGATGCGCAGCAAATATGTTGATAACTCAATAGCTTTTTCGCCACCATATTTTCTGGCGGCGTGTTGGTGGCACGAATGGCAAAATCAAACCGGCTGCTGGCAAGATTTTCATTTTGATAGCCAATGTTTAGGTCAAAGGTGATGCCTGGATATTGCTGCTGAAAGCGAGCACATAAAGGCAGTAAATAACGTTGGCTAAATAGCATTGGCGCGGTAATACTAATTTGCCCTGTAACATCAGTGGTGACCTGGTTTAAGCCTTTTTCTAAATTGGCAACAGATGCGTTTATTTGCCGCATTTTTTGCAGCACTTGATGCCCCGCGGCGGTGAGTTTGACATGGCGGGTGGTGCGGATCAGTAAGCTTACTGCCAGCTCTTTTTCTAAGGTGCTAATTTGCGTGGATAAATAGCTGCGCGAGATACCGAGATTTTCAGCGGCTTTGGCAAAGTTTAAAGTTTCCGCCACTTCACTAAATAAGTGGTAACGTTCAAAACGTTTATGGGCTTTTTGCATGGCGCTAATCTCTCTATATCTCACAATACGACTCATTGTGGTTAATCATCAGCAAAAATGCATTCTATTGTTCGTTATATAGAATAGTTAGTTTTTGTTTTGGCCTTTAATCTGACCCGTTGGCGGCATAGGATGGGATCAGTAAATGATATTTTCTACTTGGCTAGGAGCTTTATTATGAATGCATTACCTTCATCGCTATTTTCCCCGTTAGTGCAAGGCTATTGGCGCATGGCCCATTGGAACATGACGCCGCAGCAACGCCTGACGTTTATTAAGCAACACGTTGAGCTAGGCGTAACCAGTGTCGATCACGCGCCGGTGTATCAAAGTGAAGCTCTGTTTGGTGAGGCGCTAGCACTGGAGCCAAGTTTACGCGCGCAACTACAAGTGATTTCTAAGTGCGGCATCATTCCTGGCCAAGGCGAACAAGTGGCTCATTACGACAGCGGTCAGGCCGAGATTATTACCTCGGTGGAGCGTTCGTTAACCAATTTGCAAGTTGAAAAACTGGATGTGCTGTTAATTCATCGCCCTGATTTATTAATGCAAGTGGATGAAATGGCAGAAGCTTTCGCGCAGTTAAAAGCAGCGGGAAAGGTTGAGCATTTTGGCGTGTCTAACTTCAGTGTGGCTGAATTTAACTTGTTACAATCGCGCTTAGATGTGCCGCTAGTGACCAACCAAATTGAAATCAACCCAATCAATATGCAAGCCACCGAAGATGGCACCTTGGCACAAATGCAGCAACTAAAGGTGCGACCAATGGCATGGTCTTGCTTAGCAGGCGGGCAGTTGTTTAATGGTGAATCAGCTCAGGCCAAACGCGTGCAACACACCTTACAGCAAGTGGCGGATGAAATTGGCGCAAGCTGCATTGATGAAGTAGCGTATGCTTGGGTGATGAAGCTACCCGCCAACCCTGTACCAATTATTGGCAGCGGCAAAATTGCGCGAGTGCAAACCGCGCTCAATGCTCTTGAGCTAACCATGACGCGTGAACAATGGTATCGCATTTGGGCTGCATCAAAAGGGCATGGTGTGGCTTAGTTCTTTATCGTATTTTCGCCCCATCACTGGGGCGCCTACGAGAGGTTGTATGTATCCGTGGAGATGAGCTTGCTCAGCGAACATCATACATTCCGTGAGCAAGCTCAGGTCCCACAAAAAACACAAATCAACCCGTTTAACAGGCAAGGTGCAGCAGTGATGCTGCGATAAATCACCGATAAACGCTGCGATTAAATGACGGTTAAACCAAACTCATCAACATTTCTTCAGAGTATTCAACCAAGTCTTTGCCTTCACGGACGCGGGCTACGTAGTCGGGGTTGGCGATAAACGGACGGCCAATCGCTAATAAATCATACTGATTCTCGGCGATGGCGGCACTGCCCATCTCGGCGGTGAGGCTGCCCACACCCACTAATGTCTTACTGTAATTGGCGCGAATGTAACTGGATGCGCGGCCACCTAAATAATCAAACTCTAATGCGTCATCAAAAATACCAACATGAACAAAGGCTAAGTTTCGGTTTTCTAATTGCGCCAGTAGGTAATCAAACACGGCACGATCGCGAGGATCGGCAGGCATATTAAAATAGGCCCCGGGCGATAAGCGAATGGCTGTGCGATCTTGGCCAATTTCGGCAATCACGGCATCCACCACGGCGAGTGGAAAACGCGCCATGTTTTCTGGTGTTTCACCAAATTCGTCGCTGCGTTGGTTGCTGCCGTAATGTAAGAATTGATCGATTAAGTAGCCATTTGCACCATGGATTTCCACGCCGTCAAATCCAGCAATCATCGCATTAGCGGCAGCTTGAGCATAGTCTTCTACTAATTGCTCAATATCTTCATGAGTTGCAGGGGTAGGTGTTTGATACTCTAATTCACGCATACGCGGCACAGTGCCTTCAACTGCGATTGCTGAAGGTGCCATCACGGCCTTGCTACCGGTTGCGGCGCTAAAAAAGTGTGGGTGTGCTACGCGGCCAGTGTGCCATAGCTGCGCAAAAATTTTACCACCGTTGTCATGCACGGCTTGAGTCACTTTTTTCCAGCCTTCTACTTGTGCTGCAGTAAATAAGCCCGGTGTATTGGGATAGCCCTGGCCATCAGGGCGAATAATGACCGCTTCTGAAATGATTAAACCCGCCTCGGCGCGGCGACCGTAATACTCAGCCATGGCTTGAGTCGGCACTAAATCGTCATCTGCCATACAGCGAGTGAGCGGCGCCATGAGAATGCGGTTGTTTAGGGTAATCGTTTCATTAAGGGCGAAAGGTTGAAAAAGATTGTCCGTCATATGGCCTCGGTGGTTACTGTTGTATTTTGAATGTTCGTTCAAGATATTCTTATTTGAATGTTTGTTCAAGTATTATTTTGAACAAGCATTCAAAATTAAGTACAATGGCCATATCCGATATTGCCCGAGTATGTTAATGAGAAACGCCGAATTTGACCGAGAAAAAGTGCTGCGCTGCGCCATGACCGCCTTTATGGACAAGGGATACGGTAAAACCAGCATGCAAGATCTTAAAGCGGCGACGGGTTTACATCCAGGATCGATTTATTGTGCCTTTGAGAATAAACGGGGTTTGTTGTTGGCGGCATTAGAGCAATATCGACTGGATCGCAGTATTGAATTTGCCGCTTTTTTTGCTGATGAGCGACCCGCTTTAATGCAATTAAAAGCCTATATCGACGATCTGGTGCAACAATGCCTCAGTTGCGATAGTAGTCAAGCGTGCCTATTAACCAAAGCGTTAAACGAAATGGCAGAGCAAGATGCTGAGGTGCAGCAAATTATTGCGAATAACCTAGCTGCATGGCAACAAGCGTTAACTCAAGTATTTGAAAGGGCTAAATCGCAGGGTGAGCTAACATCAGGGCGAGATTGTGAGCACTTAGCGCGTTATTTAGCAATGGGTATTTATGGCCTACGCACCTTTGCTCATACCCATCCTAATGCTGAAACACTCCAAGCTTTGGCTGATCAACTTTATCACGACATTTGTGCTTAAGTAGGCACTAAATATATTTACAAGGATGCAAAATATGATAGTTATTTATGGTATTGCTGAACAACTTAACCCCATTAAAGCTAAGCTTTCAAATGTGATTCACGGCGCGATGCAAAGCGTGCTTGGCATGCCTGAAGATAAACGGGCTCATCGTTTTATACCTATGGATAAAAGTGATTTTTATGCGCCCGGCGGACGCAGCGATGCCTATACCGTGATTGAAATTAACCTGATGGCGGGGCGTGAAATCGAAACACAAAAGCGACTAATTAAAACGCTGTTTGTCGACATTGAACAACAGCTTGGCATCAAACCAGTGGATATCGAAGTGATCATTAAAGAGCAAGCGCCTTATCAATGGGGTTTTCGCGGTATGACTGGCGATGAAGTGACCGACCTGACTTATAAGGTGAATGTTTAGGAAACCTGATGTGATGGCGCTGTGACAGAGTATTTTTCCCTGCAAAGTGCAGTGAATTTATCCCGATACGCTTTGTTTTCCCCCTGAAAGGAAATTTGCCGAAAAAATACCTATTAGTTATCTAGTCTGTGCGGTGGTGTGTTTGTTGGGTAGATTTCTGTAATGACTTGCGGAATAAATTTTTGCTCAGCCTTACAATTGTTAACACTAAAACGAATCAAAAACCATTATCTTTGCAATGAACCTTATTTGGCTTCAAAAGCATTTTTGTGAGGATTTATGAATCGTTTCTTAAAAATGGCATTACTGCCGTTGGTACGTTTACTTTCAGCATGCAGTAATGCCCTAGATAATATTCTGTTTAATCTTGTGCCTCATCCACAAGAGCCGCAAGAGCGGCAATATAATATTAGGCAAGTGGAATTCGTTAACCCTACTGATGGCACCTTGTTAGCTGGCGAGTTAACTTATCCAACAGAAGGAGAGAGTTTTCCTGCGGTGGTGTTAATTTCAGGCCATGAAAGCGGGGCCCCTCCTGCGAGTCGGAATGATGAAATAGCAGGGCATCAATATTTTTTAGTTATTTCCCATCTATTAACTCAGCGCGGTTATGCGGTACTTCGTTACGACAACCGAGGCGTTGGCGATAGTACGGGAGATTATATGACTGCTTCTGATAATGAGTTCTCTGCTGATGCGGCCGCTGCCCTAAAATGGTTGCGTGAGAGTTCAAACATTCGGCTGACCTCATCTGGTTTTTTGGGGCACTCTCAAGGAGGTATTAAAGCCTTGCTTGCCGCAGAAATAGAGCCCCCTGATTCTATTATTAGTTTGGCAGGTATTAGTGTCGAAACCACCGCTCAGGCTGTGGTACGTCAGAATCAAGAAATCAATCGCGCTAATGGTATTCCGCAATCTTTATCTGATTTGCAAGTTAAAGAATTAACAGATATTTTTGAAATTCTACGGATCTCAAGCACTAAAGAGCAAGCCCAATCATTATTACGAGAATATACCCGTAATGCGGGGATTACAGATGTGGATCATATTCAAAATGTAGTAGACCAATTTGGATCTAATTGGTGGTTCACTGAAGCACATCGGGATATAAAACCTTTAATTAAGAAATACCGCGGCCCCGTATTGGCGTTATTTGGTGCAAAAGACCTACTGGTCTCAGCTGCTATTAATGAAGCACCAACTCGTCATTTGCTGCGTCATCCGCAATCAGAAGTGCACACTTTTGACCACTTAAATCACTTATTCCAAACGGCGAAAAAGGGAACGGGTCCGCAAGAATATTGGGAAATTGAAACCACTATTGAGGAGTATGTGATTGAAAAGATTGATGATTGGACGACGTCAATCAACAGCATGTCCTGACAAAAAATGGTGGCATTTAGTATTGATTAAATCCAACACTCTAATTTGGCGTTGTACACTAACAAAATCGCCGTTAAATCTTACAATTGCTAACACTAAACGCCATTAAAAACCCTTATCTTAACTGAGCAATATATTTGCTTTGGTTATTCATATGGAAGGAATGAGAAAATGCAGTTGACAACGTTTGACATAATAAAGAAATGCTCATTATTGGGTTGTTTGGCGCTTAGCGGGCTTGTATTGAGTGGCTGTGGTTCGAGTGACTTAAAAAAACTAATCGAAACTAAGGCACATTTCACCTATATCAATACCACAGATAAAGCGGCGAATTTTTATTTAATGCGTGATGATGTATTAGAGGATGACGAGCAAGATGAACTGTTTAATGGCGGCCATCAAGTGTTGAGTAATATTGGGGTGAATGAGTCGCAAACATACTCCCATACGTACAGAGCACATCAGACTGGCGTGCATTTAGGTGTTAGCGATAGTAACACTTTGATAAAACAAGCTAAAACGAGCGTTAATCTCGACTTTGAATATAAAAAAACGCCTAAATTATGGGTCGTTGCTTGGATGATGGGCTCGCAATTTAAGCTGACATACTTTGGTAAAGAGTCATCTGACCAAGATGGGGTTTATAAAGTTCGCCTATTTACTCACAGTGCGATGCCAGTGAGCCTTAATGGCTCAGAGCAGGTTACGTTAACGACAGAGCAAGGCAAGGCAACGCGGGCTTTAGCTGTTACTAATTGTGCCTCTGGGTTAGAAGTGGGCGGGAAAAAGATCGACTTGTGTAACGCAGACTTAGGGCGTTCCTATTTAGTGGTGGTGGATCAAATGGGGCTACGCAGCTTACTACCTGAATCATAAAATAGACTGTTAGGAGGCACACGATGGATATTAATATTAGCCAGTGGAAGTGGTTGATGACATTGTGGTTGACTATCTCTTCTTTTATTTTGTTTCTGTTTATTTCGGCGGTGAACGCGAATGCGCAGCCTGTGACTTTTTATGATGGTGAAAATAAATTGTCAGGCGTGTATCTAACGCCACTACAAAACCAGCCAGCGAAAGCTGTGCTGGTATTTGTTCATGGCGATGGTGCGCAAACGTATGATGCCGATGGTTATTATGAATTGATCTGGGAGCCTCTTAGAGCCAAAGGTTATGCTGTGCTAAGTTGGGATAAGCCCGGAGTGGGGGATTCGTCGGGTAACTGGCTTAATCAAACAATGAGCGATCGCCAACAGGAGGTGATGGCTGCGGTTGAATGGGTACAACAAACCTATGGCTTTACCACTAGTAATACTGGCTTGATTGGTTTTAGCCAAGCAGGTTGGGTGGTTCCTGAATTATCAAACAATGACTATAAAGTGGGTTTTGCCGTTGGTGTTGGTTTTGCAAGAAATTGGATCGATCAGGGTCGTTATTATACGCGCGTGAAGCATCAATTATTAGGCAGTAGTAAGGCCGATACTCAGGTGGCTATAGCTCAATACAATGATGAAGTGCGTTTCTTCAAATCGGCATTGCGCTCCGATTACCGGCGTAACAGTGACATGTCGCGTCAGCGGTTTTTATTTGTTATTAAAAATATAAACTCTGATGCCAGCTCTGCATACACAAAGATTAACATTCCTACCTTACTCTTGTGGGGCAAGGATGATTTGAATGTTGATGCTAAAACGGAATTTGCCTATTGGCAACAGCAGCCAAACCCTTTTGTTACGACTGCTCTATTGGACGATGCCAACCATGGTTTACTGGACGCTAAGCATTTCAGTGGCCAAAGCTACGGTATCAAAGACTTGTTAAAATTGGTTTGGTTAGGAGAAGATGCGATGGCGAGCACTGCAATACCGACGTTACTCAGTTGGCTCGAACAATTACCACTGCCAGATCCAATCAAGTAAACAGGTTATGCCAGCTGACAGTTAAGCTTGACGATTAGTCTGAAATTATTAAGGTAGAAAGATGGATTTTACCCTACGTCTTATTTGCATTTTGCTCTGTACTGGTATTCTGTCAGTTCAGGCTAGTACCGAACCCTCTTCTTCCGAGCGGCTAACCGAAAAGGTTTTGGGTGATTGGCATTGTTCATTTGCGGTAAAGGAAAGTGGTGCCCAAGTGTCGATTGAATCTGATGACCTGTTTATCCGTGGTGGAAAGTTGGTTAGCAAAGGATTATTAAAAGCCAAATTTGCACCTGATTTACCTGAAATTGAGTATGCCGTTAATAGCACGTCGAATTGGAAGGTAGAACAGGGCTATTTGATAAGTACTCTGACCGATGTCAGTGTTGTCAATTTAACTGACCCCGAATTTGACAATATTGTTAACCCGAAGGAATTGTTCCCTGTGAATGTGAGTGAGTCATTGCAGATTTTGGCGATTTCGAATTCAACTATGGTGTTGAAAAGTAGTGCCGCAGGCCAAGAATATCGTTGTAAAAGAAACAACTAGTTTGAAGCGACTCGATGATGGATCGCCTCATCACTGGGGTTAAAATGGGCTCATGATATGGGCCTGACTAGGTTGTAAAAGCGACTTTACAAAAAATAGTTAACTATCTTGGTTGAGTGCGAACCAACTCACTTTAGAATAACGAAGTTAACATTTGCATGCTTAGCAAGCGTTTAAGTCAATGGGAAAGATGGTTAAGGATGGGATTTTGAATAAGCTAAAAATATTGTTACCTATGTTGGTACTTGGATTGGGCGTTGGGGGGTATTTTGGTCTAGCGTCCTTAGAACAACCACCACAGCAGAAACCACCGGAAACTAAGCTAGTACAAGTTAGTGTACTGGAAAACCATTTTCAACCCATGACCTTAACCGTTTCCTCTTACGGCATTGTTAGCGCTAAATATGAAACCGAACTTGTGGCCCAAGTAGGTGGCGAAATCACCTTTTTGTCGCCGCAGTTCATTCGTGGTGGCTTCGTTAAAAAAGGCGACGTACTGGCTAAAATTGATCCCAGTGACTATGAAGTCGATTTAATTCAAGCCCAAGCAAATCTAGCGGCTGCGAAGGCTGCGTTGGTACAAGAAGTGGCCTACGGCAAAGTGGCTAAAGAGCAATGGTCTGACATTAAAAGTAAGCTACCAACCGAGCTCAGCTTGCGCAAACCACAGTTGGCACAAGAGCAGGCCAAGTTAAAATCGGCTGAGGCGAGTTTAAAACAAGCGCAACGAAATCTTGATCGAACTGTTATTCGCGCTCCTTATGATGCGCTCATTGCCAGCCGTAGTATTGGTCCGGGGGGGTATGCGGCTCCTGGTGAGGTGCTTGGCAACTTATTAAGCACAGAGCAAGGTGAGGTGCGTTTGCCGCTGGCGCAACAAGAATTTAAGTACTTAGTTAACCAGGGCATTGGTGCCGATGTCATACTGACCTCAGGGAATAGCTTGTTTCAAGGCAAAATTGTCCGTAACGAGAGCGTAATTGATAACAATAGCCGAATGGCTTATTTAGTTGCAGAAATAAAAGACCCTTATGCACAACAATCGGCGAACTCAATCTTACCCTTTGGTAGCTATGTGAGTGCTGAAATTGAGGGTATTCACGCGGGTGAGGTAAGTGTGTTGCCTCGCCATCTTGTTACAGATGGTCAAGTAGCTGTGCTTACTCCAGAGCGCACCTTGGCATACCGCCAGGTGGAAGTGCTGCGTTATAACGCTGGTGAAGCGGTTATCAGCTCAGGCTTAGAACAAGGTGACAAGGTGATTAACTCTGCACTCGACTATGCCATGCCGGGTATGAAGTTGGATTGGGTCGACGACCCTGAAAAACCAGTAATAGAGCATGAAGGTTTAGTCGCTCCAGCTAATGATGATGCCCTCGCGCGTGAAAGCGCTACCGAGAACGCGGCGAAGGAGGGGTAATCATGCTGGATACCAACAAAGGCATCATTGCTTGGTTTGCCCGCAATAGTGTGGCGGCAAATTTATTAATGATCATGATAATTGTCGGAGGTTTGCTAACCGCTGGGTCGATCAGAAAACAATTCTTCCCGCAAGTGGAAGTGAATTGGATCAAATTTAATGCAGTGCTACCGGGCGCGGCACCGCAAGAGGTGGAAGAAGGTATTCTGATTAAATTTGAAGATGCCCTTGAGCAAGTGCAAGGCCTAGAGCGAGTTATTGCTTACGCTGATCGCGGCTATGCCACGTCTTACATTGAAGTTAACGAAGAATACGATGCAACTTTAGTGCTTGACGAAGTGAAAGCCGCCATCGACAGTGTATCGAATTTTCCTGCTGAAATGGAAAGTAAGCAAATTGAGCGCATTAAGATGCGCCAAGATGTAATGTATATCAGCTTATATGGCGATTTGGCGCCACGTGAGTTAAAGCAAACCGGTAAGCTAATTTATGATGAAATTCGCCAGCTTCCTGGTGTCAGCATCACCGAATTTTACGGTGGTTTAGATGATGAAATTTCAATTACCGTTAGCAAAGATAAGCTGCGTGAATACGGCTTAACCTTTAACCACGTTGCCCGCGCTGTGCAGCGTCATTCTGGCAATATGTCAGCAGGTGGGATCCGCTCGGAAAATGGTTACATTAACCTGCGGGTAGCTAACCAAGCCTATGGCGAGGCCGACTTTGCGGCGGTGCCGTTACTGACCCATCAAGATGGCTCGTTACTTACCCTAGGTGACGTGGCGCAAATTAATGATGGCTTAGAAGAAGGCATGCATTATTCGCGTTTTAACGGTAAAAATTCGGTGACTTTTTATGTTGGCGCTGCGGCAGATCAAAGCTTAACCGCGGTTGCTGACACCGTAAAAAACTACTTAAAAACCAAGCAAGCAAGTTTGCCTCAAGGGCTATATCTTGAGCCTTGGATCGACATGACCTACTACCTAGAAGGCCGTTTAGCCTTAATGCTCGACAGTATGCAAAGCGGCGCGGTGTTAGTCTTTTTGATGCTGGCACTGTTCTTACGCGTGCGTTTAGCTTTTTGGGTCATGATGGGCTTACCTGTGTGTTTTCTTGGTACCTTGCTCTTTATGCCCATGAGCATGATCGATGTAACTATTAATGTGGTGAGTTTATTTGCCTTTATTTTAGTGCTCGGTGTGGTGGTGGACGACGCCATCGTGATGGGTGAGAGTGCCCACAGTGAGTCGAGCAAATATGGGCAAAACATCGACAGTGTGATCAGCGGGGTTAAGCGTGTTGCCATGCCAGCTACGTTTGGGGTGTTAACCACCATTGCGGCGTTTTTACCTTTAGTGTTGGATGATGGTCCGTCGGCGGCTTTTGGTCAGGCCATTGGTTTTGTGGTGATACTGTGTCTACTGTTTTCGTTGGTGGAATCAAAGCTTATTTTGCCTGCCCATCTAGCCGCAATGAAGTCACCAACAGTGGTCAAATCGGGTTCAAAAAATCCACTCGACTGGCTTCGCTTAGGGGTTAATTATTTACAAGCTAAGGTGGACAGCGGCTTAACTTGGTTTATTCAGCGGCTTTATCGGCCCTGCTTAGCGCGTGCCTTAAGCCATCGTTATACTTTGATTATGCTATTCATTAGCTTGATTTTGGTGTGTGCGGGCTTGTATCAAGGTGGTCTAGTTCGCTTTGTCGGTCAGCCAAAAATTCCCCATGACTTTCCGACCATTAGCTTGACCATGAATGTGAATGCGTCAGAGCAAGCGACCTTAGACATGGCGTTAAAAATTGAGCAAGCGCTGTATCAGGTTGACCGCGAACTAGAAGCTGAATTTGGTCAAGGCATGATTTCAGACATGCAGGTGGATTTACGCAGCCGTACCGAAGCGGAAGTTTTAGTGCGTTTAGTGCTGCCAGAGTTAAGGCCAATGGATACTTTTGCCGTTGCGCAGCGCTGGCATAAAGCGATCCCCCCCTTGCCGGGAATGAAAACCCTGACCATTCAAGACAACTTGTTTGGTAATGATCGTGATGACGGTGATATTAGCTTCCGCCTGCAAGGCTCAGATCAACAGCAGCTTGATGCCGTAGTTGCTGCGTTAAAGCAGCACCTTAATAGCTTAGCTGGGGTGGGTAATGTTAACGACAGCAGCCAAAGTCACAGTCAAGAAGTGCAATTTTCTCTCAAGCCACAAGCCCATAGCCTAGGTTTAAGCTTGGCTGATATTGCTGCGCAGGTGAACCAAAGCTTTTATGGTTTAGAGGTGCAGCGGATTATTCGTGGTGGCGATGAAGTTAAAGTGATGCTGCGCTACCCTGAGTTTCAGCGTAATAGTATCAGTCAGGTCGATAAGGTATTGATCCAAACCGAGACGGGCGTGCAAGTACCCCTGTCGGAAGTGGCGCAAGTTAATTTTGTTGATGGTATGAGTCAAATTCGCCGTGAAAATGGCAGTCAAACCGTCAGTGTTTGGGCGTCAATTGATGCTTCTCAAGTGGAGCCCTTCAAGTTGGCTCAGGATGTCCGTGATAACTTTATTCCTAAGCTGTTGCTGCAATACCCTAGAGTGAGCAGTGAAATGGGCGGCAAAGTACAGCTTGAAATAGGCAGTGCCAATGAACAGCTACGAAATTTTGCGCTGTCAATGTTGTTGGTTTACAGCTTGTTGGCGGTCCCGCTGAAGTCTTATGCCCAGCCGTTGATTATTATGTCGGTGATCCCGTTTGGTATTATTGGTTCAGTGGCGGGCCACCAGTTAATGGGCATTGATCTTAGCTCGCTATCCTTGTTCGGCATTATTGCTGCTGCAGGGGTGGTGGTGAATGATTCCTTGGTATTGGTTGATCATATCAACAAAACCCGCGACCAAGGCAAGCCGCTGCACCAAGTGGTATTGCATTCAGGATGCCGCCGTTTTCGCGCGATTTTACTCACTTCGTTAACGACCTTTATTGGCTTAATGCCAATTATGATGGAAACGAGTATGCAGGCACAAATGGTGATCCCGATGGCGGTGTCGTTGGCCTATGGTGTGTTATTTTCAACAGTGGTTACGCTGTTTTTGATCCCATCTTTGTATTTGATGATTGATGATATTCAGCGAGTTGTGCAACGCATACGGGGTAAAAAACCTGCGGCAAAACCCGCGCCGGAGCCGTTAGCTGAGTAAGGTTTTGCATTGCCTGTGGGAGAAGCCCATACATCTCCCACAGGGGGATCGCAGCAAGTAAGCTGTGGCAGCCTAATACAAACCCTTCACCCTACTGACAGTTCCTGTCAACGCCTCGGATTATTGTTATCCCGTTGATAACAATAACCCAAAGGAAAGAACATGAACTCAGTAATTGAAATGGTTAGTTTTAAATTGGCAGCAGGTGTAACCGAGCAAGATTTTATGGCCGCAGTGGCGCGTAGCCAGACAGCGATTGCTCAGTTAGCCGGTTTTCAATACCGTTCACTTAGCTATAATGCAGAGCAACAACGCTGGACAGACATATATTATTGGCAGTCAATGGCGGCAGCGAAAGCGGCTGATGAGGCCTTTATGAGCAGCGTAGATTGCCAGGCTTTAATCGCATTGACTGATAAAGATTCGGTGGTGATGCAACATCAAGAGGTCCACTTCTCATCATGTGATAGCGCAGAGTAAAGCGAATAAATATTCTAACTGGGCTTTTGTGTATTGCACAAAAGCCTAATTGAATTAAGGAATAAAGTGAGTAAATCAGAGCGGCTGTTTGCCTTATTAACTTTATTACGTAGCAAGCGTTATGCTGTAACGGCGGCGCAGCTTGCTGAAGTCATGATGGTGAGTGAACGGACCATTTATCGTGATATTCAATCACTGATCTTATCTGGGGTGCCGATTGCAGGCGAAGCGGGGGTGGGGTATGTGCTACAGGCAGGCTCTCATTTACCGCCATTAATGTTTAATGAACAAGAAATGGTTGCCCTTGAGTTGGGGATGCGCATGGTGCGGGCATGGTCCGATCCTGAATTAGCCAGTGCCAGTAATACTGCGTCACAAAAGATACTGTCGGTATTGCCAGACCACTTAAAGCGCCAACTAGAAAGCTTTCCTATTTTAGTTCCCGACTACCACATCCAATCAAAGACCGCGGAGCACAGCCAGCTACTGCGCCATGCCACCGATGCGATGCAGAAAATTTGCATTGATTACGTTGCTGAAAATGGGGCGGTAACATCACGTGTATTGCAGCCATTAGGGCAAATATTTTGGGGCAAAGTATGGACCATGATCGCTTGGTGCGAGCTCAGGAACGCTTATCGCCACTTTCGTATTGATAGGATTCAGCATCTATCAATCTTGCCTGAGTATTTCACTATCGGCCCAGAAAAATCGTTACCCCACTACATTGCGCAGTATGTGCCGCCGGAGAGCTAACTAAGCTGCTATTTCTTCTTGTAAGTTTTAACAGTGTAATCGCGTAACCTAATTTTAAAACCTTGTGACAATTCTCGGCCTAACGCTCTGGCGGGAGTGACAGAATAAAACTTGTTGATATCGGTACGCTCATCATTGACCAAGGAAACTATATAGTAAGACTTCTTACTATTAACCTCACCAGAATCAACCTGCCTAAGTGCAACCTCAACGTGGTGCGGACGTTTAATGGTGACTTTTTTCGAACGTCTTGGGCCAAAAAAGCCAGTTGAGTGGGTAAGGGTGTTAGTTCTAAATTCAATCAGGGTGTCACTGTAGCCATAGCTGCCCAGAAAAAGTGCTAGTGCCGCCAAGGCAAAGAATGGGATGGCGATCATTTTTTCATCATCTGCAAGCGGGTCTTGAAGGATCGTGATTGCCATATAACTAAGTATGACGACTAATAAGAGGGCGAGTATCCCCCAATAGCGTCTTCTAATGGTTCGTACTGATTTGGCTGGTGCTGACATAGCTTATCCATAAGGTGTAAAAGTCAATAAAGACATGATGTTACTCCCTATGTTACAGCTAAACTTTGAATCGCCTCTCGCTATTAACTCGTTGTTATGGGGGATAAGGTATTTATTTGTCGCCCTCACTACCAAGCTGATCTTTGGCCGCCCCTTGATCGCATTTCAGGCAATTGAGCTGATGCCCTATCATGACTTCTCTGCCTGCTTCAGTGATCACCCAAGGGCGCATTTGCCAAGGCGGATCGTGGCGCACATGTTGAAAATGGCCGCAGCGAAGCTCGGCGACCCAATGATTTTCTTCATCTAAGTGATAGCCACTGATGCCTTGCTTCATAAGGGATTACTTCCTATCCGCAGGATGGTTAACACCATCATTAGTAACGACTTCACCGAGCTCGAAGGGATTAACGCCCTCTAAGCACCCCACATTATAGCCGTATTCGTTGGGGGACGAGCGACGTTGGTGATGAGTATAAATGCCGCATTCAGAGCAGAAATAGTGTTTGGCGGTATGAGTATTAAATTGATACAGCTTAAGTTGCTGATGTCCCTTAATGATATTAACGCCATCAAGTGCAACCGAGGCAACAATGGCGCCACGGCGACGGCACATTGAGCAATCACAACGCCTGGGCTTTTCAATACCATTAGGTAAGCTCAGCTCCAATTGCACCGCGCCGCAATGGCAACTGGCCATATGCTTCTCATTGATAACGGTGTTGCCCACTTGCTTGATCATAAAAAGTTCTCTCTTTGCAAAAAGATGTGTTATGCCATCTATTATGTTGTTAGTCAGCTTAACAGTTTGGTTGTAAATCACAATTTCACTAAGTGTTGTGATTATTGATTGTGCCCTTGCTGTCTATCGGGTATGAACGTATTTTATTTGATTTTAAGTGTTGGTGATGAAAACTGAAAAATTCTTTAACTACTTGGGCTTGTTAGGCGTTTTGCTGCTAGTCATCGCGATTATTGTGAATAAGCTCTCGCCGCAGGACTTTTTTCTACGCGAACACTATTTAAAGTTGTTATTGGTTTCATTAGTGGTCACCTTTGTACATTATTGCTACCTTGGCATGCGATCAGTACAGCAAAAACAATGGTGGTGGGCTGGCTTGTTGCTTCTTGCGCCAATACCGGTTTATTGGCTTTATTTTGCTTGGGAATTAGTCAAGGGCTATTGCACATTTTTGCCTTTTCTTAAGACTGAGCCTCATCAGTGATTTTGCCTGCTTGATGATTGAATTCGCTGTATAAATACAGCTCCATTGAGCTAGTTGATTGGTGTTTTTTGTAGGACATGAGCTTGCTCAGGGAATTTGTGATTTTCGCAGAGCAAGCGCTGCTCCGGGGGGGGGATACGCTTAATGCTTTGGTTATGGCGCTTGAGTTTTCGCAGCATAAATGCTGTTCCTACATCAAGTGTACGGCGAAAGAATGCAGGAGTTGTCGCAGAATAAACAATCAAACATGGGGTTTTACATTGATAAATATGGATAGTGATGGTTCAATTTAGCATTAGCAGATTACATACCTCGCAAGGTATTTTTCGACTCACTGGGTACCATAGTTGCCATGATCCAGTTAACCCTGAATCAGTTCAAATAGAGGTCGAAACCATTGATGTTATGGGCACCGATGGCTGGGTGCCCCTTGATATCAAAGCCAGCAAGACGCAACAGTTATTGCAGCAGATTGACCCAGAGATTGTGAGCCACCTGCTTACTTGAGCCTATTCGATCGCTCTTCTTAGTTTACGATTTAACCATTGCTGGCTCAGTAGCGCGGCAATAATCAAGCCTAAGCCAGCTAAGGTAGAGGCGTAAATTGGCTCGCCAATAATCCAATTTAGTAAAAACAGTGAAGCAAAAGGTGATACGAAAATTAAGTTGCTAATACTGGCTGTGTGCTCGGCGTATTTCATTGCGTTTAGCCAGCAAACAAACGCCAAGCCCATTTCAAATATGCCAATGTAAATTCCGCCGACCCAGCCTTGCCATGCAACCATTTGAAAATCATCAATATACCAAGTTGCGAACAAAACAAACGGCAAACTCAAGCTAAAGCAAGCCAGCAAGGCAACAATAGCATCCCCTTGTTGGCGGGTGTTTAAAATCCAATACAAGGCCCATAACAAGGTGCTGGCCAAGGCAAGGGCGACACCAACGGGATTTTGAAAATCTAACGCTAATAGGTCGCCTTGGGTGGCGATCACCAACACGCCGCCATAACCCAATAAAATAGCCAAGCCATCCGCCTTAGTTAGCTTTTGTCCTAACAGCGGCACCGCCAGCAAGGTAAGACTGATTGCCCAAGTGTAATTGAGGGCTTGAGCCTGCTGTGCTGGCAATAAGTCATAAGCTTGGAACAGTAATAGATAATAAAAGAGTGGGTTGATTAAGCCTAACAGCAGTAACAAGCCGCCTTGTTGTTTGAGGTAGCTAGGCAATAAAGACAGCTTTTTTTGCCAGCAACAAATGCCACCAAGTAACACTATGCTGGTTACAGTGGCGACTAAAATCATTTGGATTGGGCTGAAGTAGCTTAGGGTAACCTTGAAAGCGGTGGCAACAGTAGACCACATAGCAACGGCTGCTAGTGCAAATAGCACGGCTGTTTTTTGATTTTTTACTAATGTTTGTTGATTAGCAGACAAAATTAATACCCAACATTAACTAAATATTGGGCAGAATATCAGGCGAAGTTAACCCTTGGCGACTTTTTTATCGTCTTTATCTTCTTTAGCGGTTGGCTTTTTGTCAAAATCGACAATGTTCTTTTCTTCAGCGTTTTTTTGTTTACGCACACCAAAGAACTGGCCGCCTTTATCAATGCGAATGTCGCTACTAAATAGCTCGCCATTCACGATACCTTTGTTTTCTATATTCAAAATATCGCAATGGGTTTCACCTTCAATGGTGCCCGACACAAACACCTCGTTTGCTTTTAATACGCCTTTGAGAATACCGCTACGGCCTAAGGTGACATTGCCAACACAATTAATGTTGCCTTCTACAGTGCCATTAATAATCACCTCACCTTGTAAATTAAGGTCACCAGTAATAGCGCAGTTTTCTGATATGTAGGTTAAGCCTTCTTCTTTAGTCTTTTTAAACATTATGCTAATTCTTTATTTTTTAATACGAGAGAGGTGCTTAGCTTACAAAATGGGCGAAAATTAGGCAATTGATGGGCGATAAAAGTGAGGTATAGTTAGGGTTTTATGTACCAGAGCAAAATATGCCTAATAGAAAGCCAAGGATAACCTAGTACGATGTTAAAACGAGTTTTAGCTACACTGCTCGCTACTTGCTGCAGCATAAATATCGCGCAGGCCAATGAGGTGAGGGTGTTAGTTGCTTCTTCGTTGCAACCTGCAATGCAACAGTTGCTGCAGGCTTATCAATCAACCCATAGCGATGTGAACATCACCTTGGTTACTGGCGCCTCATCAGCACTGGCTAGGCAAATTGAGCAAGGCGCGCCGGTGGATATATATGTTTCTGCTAATCAAAAGTGGATGGACTATTTACAGCAGCAGTCTAGGGTGGTCATTCACCAAAATCGTCTTTTATTAAGTAACCAACTGGTGCTGGTAAGTAAAAAAGCACAACCAGGTTTTAATTTAACTCAGCTGCAAAGCTGGCAAAATGCCCTTGCTGGGCAACGGCTGGCGGTGGCTGACCCGCAACATGTGCCAGCCGGAATGTATGCGCAGCAAGCCATGGCAACATTAGGCTTATGGTCTGAATTAAAAGCACAAATGGCCTTTAGTCACAACGTGCGAGCCACCTTGGCTTTAGTTGAACGGGGCGCAGCTGCATTAGGGGTGGTGTATGCCAGTGATGCGTTCACCTCGGAACAGGTCATCACAGTGGCGAAATTTTCTGACGCTTCGCACTCTCCTATTGTTTACCCGGCAGGGCTGTTGTCTGAGCAAAGTGCTGCTAGGGCATTTTATGATTATCTTTGGTCTGAACAGGGAAGAGGCATTTGGCAGGCATTTGGTTTTGTTAACTTAAAACAAAACGTAAACTAAGTAAAAAAATGGACACAATAAAATTCATGTTAACCGATTATGAATCACAGGCTTTACTACTTAGCTTAAAGGTATCCAGTGTCGCGGTGTTATGCAGCTTGCCGATTGGGCTCGGGGTAGCCTGGGTGTTATCACGTTGCCAATTTTGGGGAAAGAGCGTGTTAGACAGCTTAGTGCATTTGCCATTAGTGCTACCGCCCGTGGTGACTGGCTACTTATTATTGCTGTCATTGAGCCCGCAGTCTGCCTTAGGGGCTTGGCTAGAGCAGTATTTGGGGCTGAGTTTTGCTTTTAGTTGGCGCGGCGCCGCCTTGGCCGCTGCAGTGGTGGCTTTTCCATTACTGGTGCGCTCATTGCGTTTGGCGTTTGATAACGTTGACCCCAAGCTAGAACAAGCGGCACGCACTTTAGGTGCGGGGCCTATTCGTGTGTTTTTCACCATTAGTTTGCCATTAATTTATCCCGGCTTATTGGCAGGCTTAGTGTTGGCTTTTGCCCGCAGTTTGGGGGAGTTTGGTGCCACTATTACCTTTGTTGCCAACATTCCCAATGAAACCCAAACCTTACCACTGGCGATGTTTAGCTTTATTGAAACGCCGGGACAAGAGTTTGCTGCCGCGCGTTTGTGCGTGATTGCTGTGGTGTTGGCGTTAATGGCGCTGCTTGGATCGGAGTGGTTATCGCGTAAAAACCAAACCAAGCGAGAGGGCGAGCGATGAGTGAATTAGCCAACTTGGTATTAGCCTGTGACAAGCGCTTGGGTGATTGCCAGTTAAGCCTCAATATCAGCTTGCCGCTACAAGGGGTAGTGGGCATTTTTGGCCTATCAGGCTCGGGTAAAACCAGCTTAATTAACCTGATTGCGGGATTAATTAAACCAGATGCGGGGCGAATTGCATTTCAGCAGCAATGCTTTGTTGATTGTCAGCTTAAACGCTGGCTGGCGCCTGAGCAACGGCGTATTGGTTATGTGTTTCAAGATGCGCGGTTATTTCCCCATTACACCGTGCGCGGTAATTTACTTTATGGCCATCAAACCCGCGCCGACACGGCGGAAAAGTTAGCACGAATTGTTGGGTTATTGGGTATCGAATCACTGCTAGAGCGCCATCCTAATGGTTTATCGGGCGGTGAACGGCAGCGGGTGGCGATTGGCCGTGCGCTATTATCAGGCCCACAATTGCTATTAATGGATGAGCCACTGGCCTCACTAGATGAGCCGCGCAAGCAAGAGCTGATGCCTTACCTAAAAGCGCTCTCTAGCGAGTTTAACCTGCCGATTATTTTGGTTAGCCACAGCTTAAATGAAGTATTACAGCTGGTGGACCATTTGGTGCTCATGGATGCAGGTAAGATTGTGCAACATGGCCCACTTGAGCAAGTGTGGAACAGCCCCGCGATGCAGCCTTGGCTTGGCGTGACCGAACAAAGTGTATTATTAACCGCTAAGGTCGCCGAGGTAACCGACGATCACGGCATGTTGCCCCTGGCGTTAGCGAACAAGGCTGACGAGGGCGGAAAACCATTGTGTTTGTGGAGCAGCTGCCATCGCGAGAAAGGGAAAGGACAGGTACTGCAAGCCGGTCATGGCGTGCGACTAAAAATTCGCGCCGCGGATGTTGCGATCAGCCGTGTTCAGCCAGAGCAAACCAGCATGCGTAATATCTTACCCGTTACCTTAGTGGGGATGACCGAGCTAGCCGATCAGCAAATCGAGTGGCTAATGGCCGTGGGCGAGCAATTTATCAAAGCGCGGATCACCGCTTGGGCGCAACAAGAAATGCAGTTTAAGGCGGGCGAATCAGCTTATGCCTTAATCAAAGGAATTAACGTACTTGGGGTAAGTAAAAAGAGTTAACAGCTAGATGATCCTTGATAAAGGACTCACCACACCATGCGCGCCTTGCTGTATATACCCAATCAACTTGAAGATGCATGTTTCAGAGCGCCATCGTGTTTTCAATACTAGGCACGCTAATGCAGGAATGTAGGCACCTTTCAAATTAGCGTAACAACGTAGTGGAAACACGGCGGCGCTCCCAAAGGGCAAGTTTTACACGCGTTTATGCTGTGTTATTGATTTTGATAAGGGGAAGCCATTACCTGCAATCAATGTCTTGCCTAAACGCGTGTAAAATCTTGCTGAAATCAAGCATCTCCAGGTTGATTGGGTATATACGCTATCTAATTGGTGATCTACTTAAACAGAGCAGAAGTTATTTAGGTTCGGTCCATTGGACTCAGAGTATTGGCAAAGCGCGAGCCCATCACATGAGTGTAAATTTCAGTAGTTTTTACATCCTCGTGCCCCAGTAAATCTTGTACCGTTCGTATATCTGTTCCATTAAGCAGTAACTGGGTAGCAAAGGAATGACGAAAGGTGTGCGCCGTAACCCGCTTGGTTAATTGACTGGCGATCACTGCCTTACGCAGCGCTTTTCTAAATGCGGTTTCGTGGAGGTGATGGCGGCAAATATAGCCATTATACGGGTGTTCACAGCGTGAACTAGAAGGAAATAAATACTGCCATGCAAAATCAGCAGCTGCACTTTTATATTTCCTAATCAGCGCTGGTGGTAACGAGGTCAGGCCAAACCCAAGCGAACAATCTTGCTGATGAATCCCCTTGGCATATTCGACTTGTTGTTTGAGTTGAATATCAAGGGTTCTGGGCAGCAGGGTATAACGGTCTTTTTTGCCTTTCCCACTAAAAATAAACAAGGTGTGATCAGAAAAGTTCAGGTCTTTAACCCTTAATCGAAGTGCCTCATTGATCCGCAGGCCACAGCCGTATAATAGGGCAGCAATTAGCCAATACTTGCCTTGTAAATGACTTAAAATAGTTTGCGCTTCTACATGGTTGAGTACCGTTGGCATGCGTTTTTCTTTTTTGGTGTACTGATAAGACAGGCCAATAATTTCAGTGTGAAGAATGTTCTTATACATATACATCAAAGCGCAAAGGGCTAAATTCTGCGTCGCACTGCTTACGTTGCGTACATTGGCTAAGTAAGACAGAAACTGTTCAATTTCAGCGTTGGCCATCTCATTAGGGTGGCGCTTATGATGAAAATAGATGAATTGCCTGATCCAGAAAATATACGTTTTTTCTGTTCTTATACTGTAACGTCGCGCTCTTAAATCCGCTCTGATCGACTCGATGAATCGTGATTTAGCCATGGCCTACCGCCTGATTTATGTGCTGTTTATTTATACAGGTATAATGGCATTTTTGCGATTTGGCTATTTTGGGCTTGTTAAATTTTTCAAAAAATTCTCGGTTTGTTCACAACAAATCTTTAACTGCCTGATATACAATAGTAAAAAAATTTGGTCGTAAAATTTAGCAAGCCAAATTTGGCGCGCTAAATAAATTCTCGCTTTGTTTTCCCCTATGTTGCTTGTTACGAAAAGCAAAAGAGCATTTAACTGACTGAATATTATTAATTGATTTTATACGGAATGACGATTTCCGTGCGGTAGCGTACGGGATTTATACGGAATTCCGTATAATAAGCTGTTATGTACTAAGGAGGCAGGATGTCAAAAACGTATTCCGGTTCATGTCACTGTGGTCTCATTAAATTCGAAGTTTTAGCCGATATTGACCATCTTCGAGAGTGTAATTGTTCCATCTGTATCCGTAGAGGTGCGCTAAATTTTAGAGTGCCAGCAGAGAATTTGACGGTTCTAACTTCCCTAGAAAATGCAGTTTTATACCAATGGGGTAGTGAGACCGCAGAAGACTACTTTTGCCCTAAATGCGGTATTCTGCCGTTTCGTAAACCTAGCCAATTGACCAAAGCTGAAATCGAGGCAGGCAAAATCCCATTTACTGGTTGGGCTGTAAATGCTCGTTGTCTTAGTGGATTAAATATCAGTCAAATTCCAATCGTTAAAATAGATGGAGCATCCCTTTGAGCACGTACATAACAAGGCAATTAAACGGAACTAAAACAGTGGGTTACGTTTCGCTTCGATCCACAGTATAACCCACAATTTTAGTCCGCTTATTGCGGCGTTATGTGTTCGTAAGGATCATCTGAGTAATTTTTATGGATTTAGAATCTGGCTATAGAATCAAGTATGACCCTTTTACTGCTTTAGAGAGATTAAAGTCTGATAAGCAGAGTGCTTTAAACGAGCTTTGGGAGAATCTATATCATCAGGGAGAAATTGGTACGGCCTCGTACGCTGCTGTACCAAAATTAGTTGAAGCAGGTGAGCTTGATCTAGTCGCTTCTATTGAAGTTGCGCGTCAAAACGAGAGTAACCCTGAAATTCCTTTAGAATTAAGGTCTGAGTATTTTGAAGCTTTAAATACAGTATTGAAATCTACTCCTGAAAGCCCAGAACAGTTAAAGGGGTTCTATACTATCCACGCTTCAGTACATGAAAATTTCAAACTGGCAAAAGCACTGGATCTTCTAGATGCTGATGAAATTATAAATGAATATGGATAAACACATAACAGATAAGAATAGGTGTCGCGAAGCCGACACCCTATATTCAAGTGTTGGACAAGCCCGGAGCCTCGATGAG
>NZ_JAIBHJ010000021.1 GCF_021278025.1 Motilimonas sp. E26 | reverse complement strand
TTTACTTTTGGCGAAGCAAATTATAACCCTTTACCATGCTGCTCAAAAATCCATCGCGAAAGATCAACACGCCCTAGAAAAGTGCGATTTATTTGAAAATAAATGGATAGGAGCGAGCCTGCAATGGGCCTCTTTTAAAGAGTCAGATTTAAGCAGAGGATCATTTTCAGAGGACTTCTGGGAACAATGCCAAATTCAGGGGTGTGATCTCACTCATTCAGAGTTAAATGGATTGGATCCTCGTAAAGTGGATTTAACTGGCGTGAAGATTTGTTCATGGCAACAAGAGCAGCTTTTGGAGCAACTGGGGGTGGTTGTTATTCCTGACAAACTGCTTTGATGTGCGATTTTAAACGCTCAAATTTATAAAGCTCATAATATTCTCAGCCTTACAATCATAGACATAGGAGCTACCATGTATAACTTTTTATCCTCTGGCGCATTTGTTGAAACCTTCACTATAGAGCCATATAGCAATGGGTCACTTAATGGGCTTACATTTGCCGTTAAAGATAATATTGATATTGCTCAGTATAAAACCTCCTATGGGAGCCCATCTTGGCAAAATAAACATAAGGCGGCCATTTATAACGCCTTGTGTGTTGATCAGCTATTAGGCTCAGGGGCAACCTGTTTAGGGAAGACGGTATCAGATGAATTCACATATAGTTTAGATGGCGAAAATTTCTTTTTTGGAACACCTATCAACCCAAAAGTGCCAGATAGAATACCGGGAGGCTCATCGAGTGGTTCGGCTTCTGCTGTTGCGTGTGGTTTAGTGGATTTTGCCATTGGAACTGATTCAGCAGGCTCAATCAGAGTGCCTGCAAGTTTATGTGGCGTTTACGCTATGCGACCAACGATGCATCGAATTTCAGAGGCAGGTGTCTTACCTTTTGTCCCTAGCACAAGTACGGTTGGGGCTTTTGCCAATGATATAAATGTATTGGGTGATGTTATGCAAACGCTTTTAAAAACTGACAGCGTCGCATCCCCAAAAATAGAGACAATTTACCTGCTTGAAGATGCCTTTAATATCTCTGATCCAGAGGTATCAGCTCTTATAAAAGAGAGTATCAACAATTTATTGGTTAATATTGATGCCAATGTGGTCTCTATTACACTGAGCGATATTCTTGGCGAAGAAGTAACACTTGATATGCTTAATGTTAATGCATTAAGACCATTACAAACTTTTGAGTTTTTGAACACTGTAGGTAACTGGATTGAACATGAATCGCCTGAACTTAGCCCATTTTTTGCTATGAAATATGAAACTGTGCGAAAGTTTGAACGCAAGTCGGTTAGCGATTCTCTTTGTCTTTGTGAGCGATATTTTCGTCAGATGTTCTCGTTTATTAAGAAGGGAGATTTGATTGTATTTCCCACTGTACCCACGATTGCACCATTAAAGAATTCGCTTGAGGATATGGAAACAGCGCTAGATTTTTATGACCGAACTATGTCGATCACTTCGTTTTCTGGTGTTGGTCGTCTGCCTGAAATATCGATACCAATAGCAAATATAGATAACGCTCCTGTTGGTCTGTCAGTGGCAGCAGGTTTCTATCAAGATGAATTTTTAATATCCAGTGCAAAGCAGTTACTTTTGAATTCTAGAAGTTCACCCAAGTAGTCTAAATACAACCTATGGTTATATTTCCTCCATGTGGCTAGAACTGACAGGTTGCTCTAATATCGTTTATGTCCAGAAATGTGCTGACATGAATGTGTAACACACCTTCGCCCCAAAATGACTTTCAAAAAGTATCATAGCAAATAACAGAATTATGGTTTTTGAGTACTTAGCTTTTTGGGGCAAAAAGTAGACTAGCCCCTATTCACTTTGATCTGGGTCAGCACGCTTGCTTAATCGCCTCCACCAACTTCACTAACTCTGCTTTGACCTCATTGGTTAACTCAAAGCCTATGTTGATTCTTAAGCAATCATTATAAAGCGATAGCGTGCTGAACAGTCTTCCCAAGCGAATATCAATTTGATTCTTTGCCATCAAGGATTCGAACTTTTCCGAGTCCAGATCGGGTACTTGTAACCAAAGCACCATTCCCCCTTGAGGGTTACTGATGTTGACCTTCTCAGGCAAATGCTCGGTAAGAAAACCAAGGTAAGCTTGCCTCAAATTAAGCAATTTAGTGCGGCGACGTTTTAGCTGCTTGGCGTAGTGCCCTGATTCGATAAAGTCTGCAATACCAAGCTGAGTTGGTAGAGACACCCCAAAGCTTGAAGCGCTATGTTGCTGACGATAACGTTCTATATAGCACCCAGGTAGACACCAGCCTAAACGGTAGCTAGGTGATAAACTTTTCGACACTGAACCACACCACAAGATGTAGCCACCTTGGTCATAATACTTGGCTGGCAATGGTGTATGCTCGGCGTAAGAGAGCTCTAGATAGACGTCATCTTCGATGATAGGCACTTGGTACTGATTGGCAAGCTCAGCCAACGTTTGCTTTTGCTGTGCTGACATAGTGATCCCTTGTGGATTCATGTGAGAGGTACAAAAAATGCCTGCTTTGACACTACTTTGCTTGAGATGAAATTCAAGCTGAGCCAAGTCGATGCCGTCTTCCAGTGATGGGATCTCAACAATCTTGCGACCCATTTGACCCAGTAAATCCAAAATACCGCTAAAACACGGCGAGCTAATCGCTATCGCATCCCCCACTTGGGTACACGATTCTAACGCAGACTTAATCGCAGGCATGCAACCAGAAGTGATGACCAACTCAGCTGGGTTAATATGCAGTCCACGCTTGGCAAAATGGGCACTCAGTGCATTTCGCAAAGACGGTTCACCTTGACTATTCGGGTACTGATTGAGCCTGCTATTACCTAAACGCTTACTGGCTCGGCGAAAGCTGCGCTCTAATTCATTCAACGCTTGTTCATCAATGTCCGTGCTAGAGACGCCAAGCGGCCCATTATATTCAGAATGAATCGCAAAGCTTTGGTCAACGCTCGAAACCTTACTGATGAATGGCACGATTTGAGGCGTTCGATGTTGGCTTTTACGAGCCGACACGTAATAACCCGCTTGAGGGCGAGCATGAATCCACCCTTGTGATTCCAGTTCTTGGTAACAGCGTACTGCCGTAGACATGCTCACCGACTGCTGTTTTGAAATCTGCCTAAGTGAGGGCATACGGCTACCTTGTGGCAATTTACCTGACTCAATTTCACGAACAAACTGGCTCGCCATCATTCTGTACATAGTCATAAGTGAAAAACTGTACCTTATTTTTATTAAAAAATTGTGTCTGTACCTATAACTGTACTCAAGCAATAATGTTTTTCAACAATAAGGGGGACAGTTATGATGCGTAACGATTTATTTTTAGCGGTGCTAGTAATGGCGATCTGGGGGTTCAACTTCTCGATGATTAAAATGGGCATTACCGAAGTTCACCCACTATTAGCAACGGCAGCAAGGTTCTCATTCGCTGTTTTACCAGCGCTCTTTTTTATTCGCAGACCAAATGTGGCTTGGCGCTACCTCATTAGCTACGGCATCGTATTTGGCGTGGGTATTTGGGGCATGGCTTCTTGGTCAATTACAGCTGGCCTTTCTTCAGGCATGTCATCGGTTTTACTCTCATCGAATGCCTTAATCAGCATGGCGGTAGGCGTTTTTATCCATAAAGAGATGATATCAAAACGTAAGGTCACAGGTGCAATTACGGCTCTGGTTGCTCTACTGATTTTGGCATACGCCACCAATGGCAACATTACCCCTCAAGGTCTGGCACTTATTATGATTGCCGCAACGTGTTGGACGATCATGGGGATGATCGTGAAAGCATCTAAAACCACTCAAGCTTTTGCCTTTAATGTTTGGGGGATGTTGTTTGCGCCAGTTCCGCTGGTACTGTTTGCGGTCAGTATGCATGGCCCGAGCATCGTAACCCATGCCTTTGACGTTTGGGATACTAGCACAACTATCGCCGTTGGATTTCAAGCTTACCCAACCACGCTATTTGGTTACTGGGTATGGAACCGTCTGCTGATCCTCTACCCACTAAGCATGACAGCCCCACTGACTTTACTTGTTCCTGTGTTTGCGCTGATATCAGGCTACTTCATGTATGACGAAGTGCTCAGCGTAGCTCAAATAATAGCTTGTACACTGTTTCTGATTGGTATTGGCTTAATCGTGAAACCACCTCAACCACAGAGATCAGTAAACGCTAAGCCAGTAACTCAAAGTTAACATTGCCTCGTACGTGCCGAAGCTGTCAACAAGAAAGGTGGGAGCGGGCCTTTCCTTTTGCCCTACCTAATCTTATCCGAAAGCTAGCCAACTCCGAGAAATCGTAACAAGCTTTTGTCCAGCTTCGAGTTAGCCGGATCTGGGCTGGCACATTTTATGCCCCAAAATGAGTTTGGGGTGACCAGAAATAGTCCTGTATAGGCATCAGCCAAATAATCAAACTAGGTGTCAGTGAACGTCTCACCGTTGCCTGTGGTATCACGAGCGCCTTGTAGAACAAAGAATCATAAATGAGTTACGACAATGCTTGTCTCATTTTACGGCCACCAACAGGGTTCAAACCGTTTTTTTGATAAAAGTTTAACGTACGTTCAAATTCAGGTAGAGGTGGCGTACATAATTCAATACAAGCCCATTCATGCTTATTGCCATACTTTTTCACCTGTTCTATTAACATTGAACCTACACCTGAAGCTCTAAAATCAGGTAGAACGTAAAACTCTTGTATGACACCAATTTTACCACCGGCATATAATGCATATGTTTCTGAAATAGTCGCGACTGCAATTGGCGTCTCGTTATGACGTCCAATAATTGCGGCATAGTGACCACCGTTAATTAATTTTTCACAACGTTCAATAGTGCCTGATAAATCGATATCAAAATGTGCTGCATTAGTTAATTCACATATTTCAGCAGTAAGATCTATAACTAAAGAACCTATTAATTCAGCATCATTTACGGTTGCTACTCTAAAGCTAATTTCCATATACCTACTCGATTATTGCTAACGTTGCGATAAAAGGCGAGCGCTAGCAAGTCCAACCCGCATTTTTGCGGGGGTGAATTGATGACGATTTAACCTTGTCATTTAAACTAGGTTGTCGTCTTTTGACAAGCTAACTTTATTCAAATTAAACCGTCCACCCCCCTTTTTATTTCAAAGAGTAATATATTGATTATTCTGTAACCTGATCGGTAGCTGGAGATCTCTAACTTTCAGCTCCGCCTATCATGTGAGTCTATAATAGGTGGTTTATCCCTTTCAATTACTTAGTTAAGTAATATCAGCAGCGTTATTACCTTGTAATAACGCTAAACGTTGCAGTGCCCCTTGTTCGGGTAGCTGGCGTTGCATTTTGCCGGTAAGGTAATGTTCTTTAAATACGTCAAACCAAGCGTTCATTAACGCGCCATTTTTGGGCTCATTTATACTGTCGTAAACCAGCGCCGCCACTTCAGCTGTCGCGAGTTGATGGTCTTGAACACTTTTTCGAATTAAATAACGCGATACCAAATCAGGTGCAAAAGACAACACCGGCAAGTGGGCAAGCCAAGGGCTCTTCTTGAACATTTTTCGCGCTTGGCTCCAACTTGCATCCAGTAGAATAAATAGCGGAATTTTACCTAGCGGAACTTCTGGCTGGCTCACCACTCGCTCTGACGCGGCATACTCACCGGGAAAAACAACAAACGCTTGGTATTTAGGATCATTAATGGTGTCGAGCATGGCCCGCTCAGGCTCAGTGCGCGACCATATATAAGCATGACAATCACTCGCTACATCTGCTATTAAGCGCCCGGTATTACTGGGTTTAAGCACTTCATCATCATACATGACCAGCATAAAGGCAGCTTGGCTTTTAATACTCGGTCGATGGGCGCAAATGCAAAGATGGGCATTGATCATGCACAATTTACATCTAACTACATTTGCCCCGCGCGCTAAATAGGGTCTTGTCACCCGTTGCATTCGCGCTTGATATAAGCGTTGCACAGCATGAGTTTCGCTCATAAATACCTTATAAATCTTAATATTACAGTCGGGACGCTAGCGTGCTTGCCAAGCTTCACTGCCATAAAGAGGCACTGTCGACAAAGAGTGTTTATGACTACCGTTAGTCTCTTTGGTTGAATAACTGAGATAGAGTAACGTTTGATGCTCAGCATCAAATACCCTACGCACTTTCAAACTTTTAAACAAAATACTTTTAGAGGCAGAAAAAACCACTTCACCACTCTTACTTTTGTCGATTTTTGCTATTTCAGCAGCGCTAATGGGACCCGTTTGGCGACAAGAAATAGCCATATCGGAAGGATCGGCAAAATCAAGATTGGCTTTAATATGACTTAGGTGACAAGTCACGCCGGGTAGCTTAGGGTCGGTCATGGCTTCGATGATCACATCTTTAGTCGTAAACAAGCCAAGACTAACTTTGCCTACGTCATCGCTGCATCCGCTAAGTAACAACAGAGCCGTAGTGAAACCAAATAGCGTGAATCTTTTTTTCATTGGGTAATCGCCTTAAAATGAGTCGCTGCTTTTTTTGTTAGCTGTTTGTTTGCCATTTTTACCATGCTACGTAAATGCGGTTTTAAATGGGGCAATGCCTTTTTATAGTCAAGATCATGGCTTTGGCAAAACAGTGCAATAGCATAGCAAGTTTCCGCCTCAGAAAGCATCGCTTGGCGGCCTAATTTTGTGTTATGACAACTGCCACAGCCGCCACCGCGAAAAGTAAAGGCACTATTGGCGACCATGATCCCTGCCCCTAGTGCGATACTCAGTAACTCTGCCGCTTGTGGTCGCATTTGTTCGCCGCCAATGGCATCCAACTCAGACGGTTGCAATAACCAATGACTTAACTGGATGGCCATGACAGAAACCAAGGCGTTTGGATTATTCAGGTGCGCGGGATGATAATCAATATATACCGGTTGACTAAGGGCATTTTGCTTTTGATTTAGCACCATCGGCTGCAGTAAGTGAGCAGGGAGCGAAACATCAAATTGATTGGGTGCTTTAATGGTAAAACTCTGCTGCTCTAAACCCATATACTGTTTTATCTGTTGCAAGGTTGCCAGCGCAATGCCTTCTGGCGAGTCTGCCTTACTCGGAAAGTCTTTAATTGTTGGGGTTATCAGTCGCGGACTAAATTGATGTAAAGCCATGACACGGTTAAATTGCGCCATGCCCTGCTCTAGCCATTGTTGCTGCTCAGCGCTAATCAGTTCAGCTGGACGCATTAAATTTTTCAACCAAGTTAACACAGGTACTCCTTGCACTGCATTTGCTTAAACTATTTGCTAATTAAACTAGCAACCGTAACAATACCACTTTTTATTACTAAGATCGTGTTTACCCAAGCAGCAAACGCTGAACATGCCGTCGCTTGGGTATAATGGCGCTTTGAATACGAAGGATTATTTTATGTCTCCGCGCTCAGCCGCTAGTCAAATTCAACAAATGTTGGATATGCAGCATCAAATGAATACTAAGGTTCACCCACAATGGTTCAATCAAGGTTTTGCTTGGCATCGTGCTATCTGGGTGGAATGCGCTGAAATGCTAGACCATTTTGGCTGGAAATGGTGGAAAAAACAAAACCCTGATACCGAGCAGGTTATGCTTGAGCTGGTTGATATTTTACACTTTGGTTTAAGTATTCGCATTGATGGCCAAACGTCATTTGACGTTATTTCTGAAACCTTAGCAAGCGAGCTTGAACAACCAAGCTTAGGCGATGACTTTCCCGCTACGTTAGAGCGCTTAGCAAGTGCGGCCGTAACAAATAAATCGTTTGATGCAAGGGCCTTCGCTGGTTGCATGCAACAAATAGGCTTAAGTTTTGATCAAATGTATCGCATGTATGTGGGTAAAAATACCTTAAACATGTTTCGCCAAAATAAAGGCTATCAAAGCGGTGAATACATTAAAGTGTGGGATAACAGAGAAGACAATGAGCACTTAATGGACATATTGCACCGCTTAGACAGTCAGTCGGTGCAATTTGCTAAAGAGGTCTATCAAGAGTTAGAGCGAGTTTATCCCGCTTAGAGCGTCACTATTTTACCTCAAAATTGACACAGGTATGACCGTCAATCCAGTATTGACGCTCATACCCACTAGCGGTTTTAACCGATTTTGAACCTAAGGCCCCTTCAACTAACAGACTTTGCTGCTCCGTCAGCTTATCCAACATCAGCTCGGCGGTTTTACCACGTAAATTGACTTCTAAAGTCGTCTGTTCAAGCTGCAACACCAACTTAAGGTAATCGGCATCACTCACACTCTTTAGCCGCTCAATTTGGCTCACTACTCCGCTGCAATATACTTGATTCCAAAACAATTTGTTTTTATCTGCCCACTGTAACTGAGCCACCTCGATGTATTTGCCCAAGCGACCTTGAACAAATAAAGCATCGCCAGCTTGTACTTGTTTAGCTATTTGCTCTGCTAGCGAATCCAACACTCGAACGGTAACAAAAGTATCATGGCTTTTAAGCTCGCCTTGAGCAGTTTTCCACGACTTTTTAACCACAAGATCCAGCATCAGCACAGCCTTGCCATCGGCAAAATAACGCACCGTGTTCTGCTTAGAAACAACATTGCCTAACAAGTTAACTTGGCAACCTAACACTTGATTATTCATGAATACACCTTAAGTTCTAACTCGTTAAAGGATACCCATGCAGGTTTTTTATTCAACGATTATCAACAGTTGGATAAAAATCTCTGAGTAGCACGTTAAGCATAAATGTCACAAAGTGATCAATTAGTCCCTTAAAGGAAGGCATTTTTGCTTCCTTCTCCTAATATAACTAGAGACAAAGGTAGCAGATTATCAATTTAGCCATTTTAAAACCCTAAGAGATGACATATATAGAGTAAACATCCATGAAAAAACCGACTGATACGGGAAAATCAATGAGAAAAACAGAAATAGTCACCACCGACGACATTTTATTAGTGTTATGTAAATCAGTCACCGGCGTACTGGCCAGTGCGACCGCTAGCGACATCAATTATTCTGCAATGGTACAAAAAATTAATAAAACATGTTTAAAACCAGACATTGGTTGTTTCGTGTTGTTTGATGGCGGCTTCTCGGGTTTAGTTTTGATCAATTTCTCAGCGGCAGCGGCGTTAGAAATTTATCACAATTACATGGTCAACATGGGCATTCCAAAAGAAGAGCTCGCCACCATGCACACCTCCGATGATGTTGGCAATGTAATGGGTGAATTAATGAACCAAATTGTGGGCGATTTTACCGGCGCTATCGGTAAAGAGCTGCATACTTCAATTACCCAAAACCAACCAAAAATGTTAACGATTAATAAACAAGTGGTGGTGTCGATCGACACAAACTTGGATCGCCCACAGGCAAGGCGGGTAACTTTTACTACCGAAAAGCACAATATTTTCTACCTTGAATTGGCAATGGATAAAACTGAATTTATCAAGCTACACGATTTTGATCCTAAAGCTGACGTTGATCCTGACCAAATCATCAGTGATACGCAGAACAATCAAAAAGCATCCGATAAACCTGCGCCAGCACCGACTGTTGATATAGACCAAGATCTACTCGACGAACTTGGTATTTAGTTTCATTTTTACAGTGTTGGTTAAGGTTTGGTTAAACTTTGTTTACCCATAATTTAACCAATACTGGGTCACTGATTTTGTAACAAAGTATCCTTATCATTACTTCATGGTCTAGCCTATTACCTGTCCTTTGATTTTATGGAGTTTGAAATGAAAAAAGTTCTATTGATATTGTGCCTACTGATATCTGGGCCCACTTTAGCTGACGAAGTGCAAGTGACAATTGATGATTTTAAGCAAGCCCCTCAAGTTAAACCCTTTTTCAAGAACTCTTATGGTTATGCTGTATTCCCAACCGTAGGTAAAGGAGGGTTAGGTATTGGCGGCTCATATGGCGAAGGTGTGGTATTTAAAGGAAATCAAAGGATGGGTGATACTTCGTTAGTGCAACTATCCTTTGGCTTTCAAGCCGGTGGGCAAGCATTTAGCGAGATTGTATTTTTCCAAGATAAACGCGCTTATGACAAGTTTACCAGTGGGAATTTCGAGTTAGCAGCGCAAGTTTCAGCCGTTGTTATCACGTTAGGCGCGCAAGCGAAAGCTAGCACCTCTGGGACATCTGCTGGTACCGATCATAAGCATCAGCATGGTACTTACGTTGAAGGCATGGCCATATTCACTTATGCAAAAGGAGGCCTAATGTACGAAGCGGCCATTGGAGGACAAAAATTTAATTTCACTCCTTACTAAACGATATTGTTAGACAACAATATTAGTGAAACTAAACCCCACTTTTTGCACCGTTGTTATTCATTACAGTTTTGTTAAAGTTCTAGTGACGAAAAAGCGAGCTTTACTTTCCATTTTAGCTCGCTTTATTTCTCGTCTACTTTTTTCTAACTCTTTCATATAAATGAAAAATACTTTCTCTATATTGGTTAAATTGAATGCAGCATTTTTTTTTACGAGATCAATTTTAAAAAAGCTTGCACATTTACCGATATATGGTATTTTTTCGCCGCTTTTTTATATCCGTCAAACAACACAAATGACGATTTAATTAAGTGTGAGATAGGAAGATCGCTAAGCTTGAAAACATTCAAGTTGGTGATAAAATGAGCAGCCCTTGCCGTATGGCCTTAATCTATACGGACAAGATAATCGGTATGGGGTAACCAGCCCCCGTAATAGTAGGGATAGTGTAAAGACATTTTGTCTTTCATTAACAGTTTTAGGAGCCCGAAATGATTATGATCTCTCAACAGACCAACCTACATCCGGTCACCAGTCAATTTTGCCTGGTGCCAGAGCCTTGATCGCCCCTTACTCAATTTAAATTTCTCCTTATGCGCTTTCGCATGGGTTTATTTTATTTATTCGTTAATTCGAAGCATTTATTGTCGCTTGAATTAATACAAAAAATTTATTGTTGGGATAACCAGTATGAATAACGTTGTTAACCTAGGGGTTGAGGAGCTAATCCACGACCAAATGATTCCTGAATTCAAAACAGTGTACGACTTAACACCTGATAATGTGTTGTTAAGCCAAGAGCACTATGAATCAGAAGTGCGCTCTTACCCAAGACGTTTTCCAATTGCGATCCAACATGCAAAGGGTGTATTGGTTCAAGATACCAAGGGACAAACTTTTCTTGATTGTTTAGCCGGTGCTGGCGCGTTGCCACTGGGTTACAACCACCCAGAAATCAATCAAGAAATCATTAACAAGCTCAACTCAGGTGTACCTTACCAAACACTTGATATTACTACGCCTACTAAAGATGCCTTCATCAAAGAAGTGATGGACTTTTTACCGGCTAAGTTTGCTAATGAATCATGTATTCAATTTTGCGGCCCATCAGGCGCAGATGCAGTAGAGGCAGCAATTAAGCTGGCTAAGCTGTACACTGGAAAAAATAATATTTTTTCTTTCCATGGTGCTTACCATGGTATGACCAATGGCTCACTGGCTTTAACAGGTAACTTAAATGCAAAAGAGCGCCGTACTGGTTTAATGTCAGATGTGCATTTCTTCCCCTTCCCTTATTCTTTACGCTGTAAGTTTGGTTTGGGCGGCGAAGCTGGTGACAAAGCATCGATTCGTTACATTGAGTCAGTATTGCACGACCAAGAAAGTGGCATTGTAAAACCGGCCGCGATCATCGTTGAGCCGATTCAAGGTGAAGGTGGTGCCATCCCTGCTTCTGCTTACTGGTTACAACAGCTACGTCGTATTACCGAAGAGCAAGGTATCCTACTTATTTTTGATGAAATTCAATGTGGTGTTGGTCGTTCAGGTCGTAACTTCGCATTCGAATACGCAGGCGTTGAGCCTGATATCTTAATTATGTCGAAAGCTATTGGCGGCGGTTTGCCTTTGTCATGCTTAGTATTTAAGAAAAAATTTGATAGCTGGAATGCGGGTGAACATACCGGTACTTTCCGTGGTAATCAGTTAGCAATGGCAACGGGCGCGAAGGCATTACAAATTATTAAGCGTGACAACTTAGTTGAAAACGCGCTAAACATGGGCGCTCGTTTAACCGAAAAATTGCTTGATCTACAAAGTAAGCAAGCCTGTATTGCTGAAGTACGCGGTAAAGGCTTAATGATTGGCATTGAAATTGTAGAGCCTGGCGCTACTAACGCAATGGGTGAGCCACTAGCCGACCCACAAATGGCGGCACGTATTCAGCGCGCAGCACTAGAGCGTGGCTTGATTATTGAAAAAGGCGGACGTCACGGTGCGGTACTACGTTTCTTGCCACCATTGATCATCAATGAAGAGCAAATTGATTATGCTGCGTGGGCTTTTGCCGAAGCAGTCAACGCGTCTGTGGAGTGCGCAAGTGAATAATTGGCAACAACATTTTATTCAAGTTGGTGAAAACGGTAGCGATAACTACCGTAATGCAATGTCTAACAGCGTTAACGAAATTGTTAAGGTGTTTGAGTCTGCAGATAAGCCTTACTCAGCCATGGATGCAACAACATTACAACGTGCTATTTATGATTTGCGTCTTGACCAAGGTAGCGTGTCACCATTGAGCCAAGTGATCAGCGAAACCGCTGAACTGGTCGCGCGCAACGCCATTATTGTGCAACATCCAGATTGCATTGCGCATTTGCACACGCCGCCACTGATTGCTGGGATCACTGCGGAGAACTTCATTGCCGCGCAGAACCAATCGATGGACTCGTGGGATCAATCGGCCTCAGCCACTTATGTTGAACAATACATAACTGATTGGCTATGCAAGCAATTTGGTTTTGATGAGCACAGTGATGGCGTATTCACCAGCGGTGGGACGCAAAGTAATATTATGGCGCTATTAATGGCGCGTGACTGGGTTGCTGATGTGATGTCCGGTCATAATATTCAAAAAGAAGGCTTGCCTGAATACGCACCGAAACTGCGTATTCTTTGCTCAACCAAGAGCCACTTTACCGTTAAAAAAGCTGCTTCAATTATGGGCTTAGGTGAAAAAGCTGTCGTGTGTGTACCAACGCACCAAGACGGCACACTTATTTTAACTGCACTTGAAGAGACGTTAACGCAATTAAAACAAGCGGAATTAATTCCGTTTGTCGTGGTCGGTACCGCTGGCACAACTGATCATGGCGCCATTGATGATCTAACGGCCATTAGTAGCATTGCCGAGCAGCACAAAATTTGGTTCCATGTTGACGCAGCCTATGGCGGCGCGGTGATCCTAAGTCAATCTAAACAGCGCTTAGCAGGCATCGAACTAGCTGACTCGGTAACGGTCGATTTCCATAAATTATGGTTCCAACCGGTTAGCTGTAGTGCGGTGATGCTAAAAAATAAGACGAATTTTAAGTACTTATTACATCATGCAGACTACTTAAACCGTGAAAGCGATGATTTGCCAAATTTAGTGGATAAAACCATCTCAACAACACGTCGCTTTGATGCGTTAAAAGTACTCATGACATTACGTGCTGTGGGCTCTGAAACACTGGGGCAAATGGTGGATCACTTGTTAGCACAAACCCAGCAAGTCGCAACCATGGTGACGCAGCACAATGAATTTGAGTTATTAGCTCAACCTCCACTATCAACTGTTTTGTTTAGATACATTGGTGAAAATACGGGTGCAAATGTTGACGAGTTTAATCGTCAGTTACGAGTGCAACTGTTGAAAGCAGGTATTGCGGTTTTAGGGGAAACAACCGTAGATGGCCAAGCAGCATTAAAGCTGACTATCTTGAACCCTTGTTTAACACTGAACAATTTTAACGAGCTGTTCGAAAAGATCGTGAAATTTGCGAAAGCGCTTAAATAATTTTTAGGAAAAAGTATGTCTATTTTACAAATAGGAGCCGGCGGAGTCGGATGGGTAATTGCGCACAAATGCGCTCAAAATAATGATGTTTTTGGCGATATTACTATCGCCTCACGAAATATTGAGAAGTGTGAAAAGATCATTGCATCAATCGCGTTACGTGATAATCAAAAAGACAAAAATGCCGCTATCAGTGCGGCAAAAGTCGATGCTGACGATTTAGATGCGCTGATAGAGTTAATTGAAGACGTTAAACCTAAACTCGTGATTAATGCTGGTCCTCCATGGGTTAATGTCACCATTATGGAAGCTTGTTACCGCACAAAAACATCGTACTTAGATACCTCTGTTGCGGCTGACTTATGTAGCCCTGGCCAACAAGTACCAGAGGCATATGATGTGCAATGGGCATACCGTGAACGCTTTAAAGCTGCGGGAATTACCGGCATTTTAGGTGCGGGTTTTGACCCTGGTGTTGTCAGTGTATTTGCCGCTTATGGCCACAAACACTTATTCGATGAAATTGACTCCATCGACGTGATGGATGTAAACGCTGGCGATCATGGACGTAAGTTTGCGACTAACTTCGATCCAGAAACCAACATGCTTGAAATTCAAGGGGATTCTTTCTACTTTGAAAATGGTGAGTGGCACCAAGTGCCTTGTCATAGTCGCGTGTTAGAGTTTGACTTCCCAGTAGTAGGTAAGCAAAAAGTGTATTCCATGGCTCACGATGAAGTGCGCTCTATGGCAGAGTTTATTCCGGCAAAACGCATTGAATTTTGGATGGGCTTTTCTGACAAATACCTAAACTATTTTAATGTGATGCGTGATATTGGCCTATTAAGCCCTGATCCGATTAACGTTGATGGTGTCGAATTGCAGCCATTGCGTGTATTGAAAGCGCTATTGCCTGATCCAACTTCTTTAGCACCCGGTTACACTGGAAAAACCTGTATCGGCACTTGGTTACAAGGTAAAAAAGACGGTCAACCACGTAGTGTATTTATCTATAATATCTGTGACCATGAAGAAGCCTATAACGAAGTTGAACACCAAGCTATTTCATATACCACAGGTGTTCCAGCCATAACAGCAGCGCTACTTTACTTCCAGAATAAATGGGCAGAGCCTGGTCTGTATAATGTAGAGCAACTAAACCCAGATGACTTTTTAGAGTTAATGCCGAAAATCGGCTTAAGCTGGGATGTGCAAGAGCTCACACCTAACGCTTAATCGAAAAGCTCCCAACTGGGGGCTTTTTTTTCGCAGATTTTAAGAGAAATAATATGACTGAATTAGCAACTCCCTACTTCATGATCCATGAAGACAAGTTAATCGACAACCTTGAAAAATGTAAAAAACTAAAAGAGCTCAGCGGCGTTAAACTGGTATTAGCATTAAAATGTTTTTCAACCTGGGGGGTGTTCAACATTATTGAACCTTATCTAGACGGCACCACCAGTAGTGGCCCTTATGAAGTGATGCTAGGCCATGAAACCTTCGGTAAAGAAACCCATGCCTACAGTGTCGGTTACAGTGAGCAAGATGTGCTTGATGTTGCCAACAAAAGCGACAAAATCATTTTTAACTCACAATCACAACTTAACCGTTTTGCGCATCTTGTGCCGGATTCATGTAAAGTGGGATTGCGACTAAATCCACAGCGCAGCGCAGCGGGACAAGACTTAGCCGATCCTGCTCGTCCGTTTTGCCGTTTAGGAGTGAGAAAGTCGATTCTAGAAGCTAACATCGCGGAGAAAATTTCAGGTGTGATGTTTCACATGAACTGTGAAAACAAGTCGGTGTCTTCATTTAGCGCCCTACTTGACCATATCACTGAAAACTTTTCTGATTTATTGGCCAAACTTGAATGGGTTAGTTTAGGCGGTGGCGTGTTCTTTACCTACCCCGGTTATGATCTTGAAGCTCTCGCCGCAAAGCTAAAAGAATTTAGTGAACTACACGGCGTGCAACTTTATCTTGAGCCAGGTGAAGCCGTCGTCACGAAAACCACTGACTTAGTCGTGACCGTAGTGGATATAGTAGAAAACAAAAAGCTAACTGCCATTGTGGACAGTGCGACTGAAGCGCATCGCTTAGACACCTTAATCTATAATGAACCTGCTAGTGTCGCAGAGGCTACTGAAGACGGCGAGCACGCTTATGTGATCGGCTCTTGCTCTTGCCTTGCCGGCGATCAATTTTGTGAAGCAAAGTTTGCGGAGCCACTTGAAATAGGCCAACGCCTAACCATCGCAGATAGCGGCGGTTATACCATGGTAAAATTAAACTGGTTTAACGGCATTAAAATGCCAGCGATTTACTGCCAACGCAGCAATGGTGAAGTTGAGCTACTTAACCAATTTGGCTATGAAGACTTCAAACGTATGCTGTCGGTGAATTCAGTTTCGGCTCAATAAAAACGATAGCAATCGGCGGTGACTGATGAAGTTCGCCGCCTATTATGAAAGCACCTAACCTTAGCTAGGTGAGCACTGGATTAAGCGGCGGTTTTTGCCATATTTTCAGTCACTTCACGGCGTTGTTTTTGCGCAGCCAATAAACTCACACTCGCGGCCATTAGCGCTTCATCATATGAAACAAGATAAGGCTCTACACTATTATTGGTTTCTTGTTCATCTGATTCATGGCTCTGCGCCATAAAAGACTCGGCTAATTGTGCTTGAGATTGTGCTGCGTAGACTCCCATTGTCTCAGCTCTGGCATCATCGTGAGTAGACAAATAATACGCTGAAGATGCCGATAGCCCTGCTCCGTTACCCGTTGCTAAATTAATTGCATCCGATGCAGCGTTATATTTATATTGAGTTTTTTTCAGCGCAATATAATCGTCTTTAAAATCGCTTGGTTTTGACCCTTCTGGTAATGGCGCAACAGGATGCACGGGTTTACCTTGCTGCTCTTGTAACATCAGCTGCTTTGCCGCATCTGAAATATTAACGGTATCGGAATATGGGCTCACCGAGGTTTGAGCAGGCCCAGCAACTGAGGCAGAATGAGATAATGCGTTTTTCATTATCATAGGTTGCATATTCGTGTGGGTAGTCGTGTTTGAAATATACATAAGTGGCCTCCTCATCGTTTCATGTATATTATCCTCCTAACACTGAACAGAGCCTGAACTGAGCAAGCCATTTTTATCACTTAGTGATAGTTAAATTTTTTGAGAACATAAAGTATGCATTATTAATGCAGCAAACTAGAGTGACGATGAAACCTTAATTGCTCACGCCATTTTGCATGCTCATCACCGGCGAGGTAAAAACCGTTTTCTATCATCACGGGTGAAACTAAACCAATAAAATCAACGGTTTTCATTTTGATCATTTCTTGGTGATTACCACCATTAAAATATATCCAAGGTTGTAATTCAAAGTCTGCGGCCATATATACCGGTAAGTGAAACAGCGGCCCTAACGGAGGGACAGCCCCCGACTCACACTGACTAAAATAGGGCATAAATTCTTCTTCACAGGCGATTAATATTCGCTCAGCATTTAGCTCCGGCGCTAATTCTTCTACATCCAGCTTATAGGGGGCTGGCACGACAACCATCGCAAGTTGTGCATCTAAATTGACAATCACGGCCTTAGCTAGTTCATAGCCTGAAATGTGTGCTGATTGCGCGCGGTGTTGGGAGGTGTAGGCGGGATCAAATTCACCAATATAATAGCTAATTTGATTTAACTCGAATAAGGCTTGCAGTTTTGCTTGGATCATAGCCGCTTCCTTTCTACTTCATTATGTAAAGTATAGAAGGAAACGGCTTAACAGCATATTTCTCTAAGTAGCAGCGGATTGTTATTGCATAATGATATTAGAGCTAACCACTTGGCTACTGATCCCCTGCCCTAAGGCTATGCCTAATTTCTTAGTAAATGCATCTATCGGTGACGGCTGCACTGTGTAGTTAATAATATCTTCAGCTTTAATCACATTACGAGCAACTTGCCCTGGGCTGCCTAGACCATCAATAAGGCCAAGCTCAAGTGCTTGTTCACCATTCCAAATTAAGCCACTGTACAAACCATCCGCTTCAGTGGCTTTTAAACGATCGCCTCGCCCATCTTCAACTACTTTAATAAATTGCTGATGAGTCTTGTTTAACACCTCTTGCCAGAACACTTTTTCCTCTTGCTTTAACGGTGAAAATGGGTCTAAGAAAGCCTTGTGCTCCCCCGCCGTAAAATGGCGGCGCTCCACACCCAGTTTTTCCATGGTGTCGGTAAAACCAAAGCTTGAAGCGGTAACCCCAATCGAGCCCACTAAACTTGCCTTATCAGCATAAATTTCATCTGCGGCAGCAGCAATGTAATAACCACCGGATGCACCTAGCTCGGAAATAACTGCATAAAGTTTCTTGTTTGGGTAAATGCCGCGTAAACGCTTGATTTCATCATATACATAACCCGCTTGCACCGGACTGCCACCGGGACTGTTGATGTGTAACATAACGGCTTTGCTGTGCTCATTCTCAAACGCCGCACGCAGTCCGGTCACAATAATATTAGCATTCGCATCTTGATCCGCCGCAATCACGCCTGTCACTTTAACCAGTGCCGTGTGCTCTTTGTCAGCAGATGCGCCCTGCTTCAAGTCTCCTATGTTTAAAAACATAAACAAGGCAACAAACAGGTAGATAAAAGTCAGTAGTTTAAAAACAATGCCCCAGCGCCGCGATTTTTTCTGCTCGCTAAAACTTTCTTTCATATATTGTTTGATCCATTGCTGTTCAGGCTCTTGGCTCACAGGTTAACTCCTTGATTGGGTGTCAATATTAGTTAGTTGATAAGAATATACAGAGCAAACAAACAATGATACCTAAACGATATTTTTTTTCGTCTCGATAACCATGTTCAACACAAAAACGCCATACTCAGCTGATTTAATCCACACCTGTTGACAACTGTATTTATCCACAGTACTTTAACCTCTCCATTGATCAAATATTTATATATAAATAGGCATATTATGATAAAAGGAAGCTGCTGTTGCGGAACTGTTCAATTTGAAATAAGCGAAAAACCGAACATGATAGGCATGTGTCATTGCAACCGATGTCGAAAAGTAGGCGCTAGCGCCTTGGCATTCGTCAAATCAGATACCTTCTGTATTACGGCAGGCCAAAGCAAAATTACAACATTTAAAGCAGTGCCTCCTTACCAATATAATCGTTGCTTTTGTTCTGTTTGCGGTACCTCACTTGGCGAAATACTGTCAGATATGGAGTTTTTCCCTATTAATGCCAACTGTATAGACAGTGAACTCGATCTGGAAGTTAAGTTTCATGAGTTTGTTTCCGAGAAACCAAGTTGGTTAGTAATTGGTGATAAGGCAAAACAATTTATTGAGCACCCACATGAATAATGAGTAAGATACTCTACTTAGGAGGCAATATGTCTACAAACATAATTAAATCTTCTGTGGCTACCGTTCAAGTTGGCGTAGCAAAAGCCGATGGCAAACTGCTGTTAACAGATTCAGTCGTTATTTTTGAACCTTACAATCAGCAATTTGGACTTGGCCCCTACCAATTTAAGCGCAATGAAATCACCTCAGTGACCAAGTGTTTAGGTAAAGGCGGTGGCATATTACCTATCACAACAGACGCGATACGCATTACCTTGTCAAGTGGACAAGTTTACGAATTGATTATTTCGGATCCCGAGCAATGGATCAGTGAACTAAGTGAGGCTGTCTAAAAAAGTATCAAACAAAAATGGCCAAAAAAAGCCGCTGTCATAGCGGCTTAGGCAAGAGTGTAAAACGAAAACTTAGCCCTGCTTAAGGCTGATCAGCGCTTGTTTTTCACTATCGGATAAAAATGCCATTGCTAAGCCATTCTTTTGCAACGTAAATATTTCGCTTTGGCTTAAGCCTATCTCGCTAGCGGCAATCTGATACTCGTGAGCGATATCAATGTTACTGACACCTGGATCATCGGTGTTAAGGCTCACGGGCACACCAGCGTTAAGGAAAGTTTTAATCGGATGCGTTTTATAATCTGCCACCGTTGAGGTGTGAATATTGCTGGTTGGACAAGACTCAATACCGATACTATTGGCCGCCATAAACGCGAGTAATTTTTCATCATGTATTGCTTTAACGCCATGGCCAATTCGCGTCGCGCCAAGCTCGTTAATGGCCTGCCAAATACTTTCGCTGCCAGCTGCTTCACCCGCGTGTACAGTGATGGCTAAATCACTTGCACGCACTTTAGCAAAGTGTTCATTAAATAATTCACCTGGGAAGCCAAGCTCATCACCGGCTAAATCCATCGCCACTAAATGCTGTTTACACGCCAATAAAGCGTTTAATTCGTCTAAACACGCTTGTTGACCAAAGGTACGCGACATAATACCTATTAAATTCACTTTGATAGCGTGATCTTTTAAACCTGCTTGAACACCATCAACCACAGCTTCAACCACACCTTGTAGTGGTAACTTATGAGCCATGGCCATGTAATATGGGCTAAAACGTAATTCGGTATAATCCAGTCCTGAAATAGCCGCATCGGCAACGTTTTCATAAGCAATACGTTTCACTGCGTCTAAATCGGCAAGCACTCCCACCATCCAATCCAGTTTAGCTAAAAAAGCCACTAGGCTACTTTCTTTTCCTTGAATTTGAACATAAGGAGCGAGCGTTGCTAGTGAGTCAGCAGGTAACTTAATATTGTGTTGTTGTGCCAGCTCCCAAATGGTGTTAACACGCACATTACCGTCTAAGTGACGGTGTAAATCAACGAGTGGGTATTGCTTATTAATCATTTTTTGCAGTCCAGATTAGGGTTATCGTGGATTATAAAAAAGTCAGGCCTAAGCCTGACTTTCATTAATTAATGGCAAGCATTAATTAGAAGTTGTAACGCATAGAGTAGATCACGGCGTTTAGGTTGTCAGCACTGCCTAGCTTTTTATCAGCGTAACGGTATTGAATACCTGCAGTGATGTTGTCTGTTGCATTCCACCAGAAGCCAAGTGCACCGTTCATTGATGTGCCCTTTTCTTCACCAGAAGAAGCAATATATGCATCTTTACGGCTAAATTCCATCTCGTGCCAGTTAGATACCCAGAAGTTTTGATCAAATGCGGTAAAGTTGTAAACCGCAGTCCAACCGGCCATGCCACCGTTGAAGCCAGAGAAACCAGAGGTCCAAGATGGGTTAGTAATGGTGTAGTGGCTACCAATGAATGGCGCTACAAACCAGCCTTCACCTTCAAAACGGTATTGACCACCTAGCACTGTGTTACTCGAAGAGAAGCCACTTGAGTCTGTCGCATAGTGCTGAGCATAAGCGCGAAAGCCTGATTCGCCAAGCTTGTAAGCTGCAGTACCTTTGTAAGCAGTACGTAGGTCACTTGAATCTTCTTGTACGTTTTCAACATCGAAGAAACCGTATAGTTCACCCCAAGAGAAGCCTGCGCCACCCTCTAGCTCAAGGTAAACGAAGTCTTTGTGGTGTGCCGCACGCTCTTCACTGCCGTTTGACCAATCAAGTGCGTTAACGCTTACGTTACCAAAACCGTATAAGTATTCTGCGCTAGCAGGTGCACTTAGGCCCAAAGTGATAGCTGCTGCAATGGCAATTTTTTTCATTTTAATATCCCTGTCTTTTTGCTCACGGTAATTAGATTGCAATGTTTAGGTGTTAACCATTGCGTTAATCTGGTGGCCGATTTTAAAGACAGTCAATCAAATAAAGCAGCGCAAAATCACACTTTTAATGCTTTTTCCTATCAGTTTTTACAGTATTAACCACACGTGTTTATTAATGAATAAAATATAAAACACCAATTTATTGTTATATTTTATGTTAATTGTTTGTTTAATAAACAGTTAACAGTGAATCCCCTGATTTAGACCTGTCCACCTTGTACTGCATTAATGGCTCTGCTGAGCAAATCAGATAAATTCAGCACTTGCTTAGTAAATCCCAGCCGCATTGCCGGCGTATCACCACTTTTCAACAAGTGGCAAAAATTATAAATATTACGTTGGATCTCGATCATTGCATCCAGTGACTTTGCACTTTTTAAGCTAGCTGCTTGATGATCTTGGATCCATTGATGTACTTTCTTTGGCCCGTTAGCATCGAATAATGAAAATGGCACCGGATATTTATTGCGATAAGTAATCGGGCAATAGGCACCATAATGGGTTCCGTACCAACGGTCACTCCACCACCCAATATTATTGCCATTACTTGGCAATTCTTTACCGCCAGTAAAGTGACGATAGACGAAAAAAACTTCCGCTTGCTCGGCTTTAATTTCCTCACTACTGGCCATTAATGCTGCGCCGCGTATGGCACTTTCATGCTCGATGTAGTGATGGAAGTGCTTGGCCGGCTGACAATACAAGCGCAATAACTGAAAATGAGCATACGATAAAGTACTGGGTTTAACGTAATGAGCACCACGCAAAGGCGAATTAATTCCGTAGTGCAGGGACTCAAAATGTGGCCTTCTCATGGTGCTTTGATAGCGAGTCGTTAAGGCGGCTAAAATGGAAGGCACTTTAGGCTCAGGTAAAATACTACTGGCCTTGCCTTCGTAGACGGTATTGGCAGGTGTGGTCAGTAACAGGTTATGGTTGTATAACAAACAATAACCTGATTGTGCTTCTGTCGTCGCTAAACACCACAATGTTTTGTCACCAGCGTAGCGCAATAAATCACTTTCTGTATGCAAGGCAAGAAAGTTACTTCGCAATAAAATTTGCTCATTCAGCCTTGCATAAGATCGTAAAATGTCAGCTAGTTTAGCCAGTAACTGGTAGTAAATTTTAGGCGCACAGGCTAACTGTTCGATGATTTCAGAGGTCGATTTATTGTCAGCAATCAGGTGTAGCAACCCCTCTAACTTATCTACTTGCTTAATTGATTTAAGGCTGTAAACATTTTGGCAATTTCCACACTTGAGACGCTGCTGACCGGCACTGGTGTGGCCATATCGTTTCGCACTGTTTTCTGCTGGCTTGTTTGTACAGTACGCAATAAAAAAAATATTCTCACAGTGGGTACAACCGGTTAAGGGTTGGCCAAAATGAATATTAATTTTCTCTTCTAGCAACAGTGCAACACTGACATCATCGACCAGTGGAGGGTAACTACCACACGCACGACAGTGAATGGCAGGATAGCCTAAATGATTACTTTCCATTTGATATTCAGAGCTATTTTCAACGCCTAAGTTATGACACGGATAACTTTTACAACAATTAAAAGTGGTACGAAACACCATTCAACCCTCAACAAAATAGCGAACGAAGTGTCGCTCTTTAATGCTAAAAACCTAGTCCTAATTTTCACGAATAACAACTCAAAGGGTTAATATTGAGATTTAAATAATATATTTGGATGTTTAGTGTGATTTAGATCTCGTTTGATAGCTAGCATGACGCCTAGACTGATTACATCAATTAAACACAACAGAACAGGTAAGGCATGAACGAAATAGTGATAGCAATATTGGCAGGGTTTGTCGTAGGTGTTGTTTTTAGCGCCTTGAAGCTACCTATTCCAGCGCCGCCTGTTTTGAGTGGTGTAATGGGTATCGTCGGTGTTTATCTCGGCGGCAAAGCTTACGCAATGATCATAGAACGTTTTTTTTCATAAGTTATTAGTAAAGGAATTTTTACCATGGCAACTCCACACATTAACGCAAACCCAGGTGATTTCGCAGAAACTATTTTAATGCCTGGCGATCCGCTTCGTGCCAAGTTCATTGCTGAAACTTATCTAGAGAACGTAACGCAAGTAACTGACGTGCGTAATATGCTGGGCTTTACCGGTGAATACAAAGGTAAGCGCATTTCAGTGATGGGTCACGGCATGGGCATTCCATCTTGCTCTATCTATACCCACGAGTTAATTAGCGAATATGGTGTTAAAAACATCATTCGTATCGGCAGTTGCGGCGCGATCAGTGAAGAAGTGAAGTTAATGGACGTAATTGTTGCCATGGGCGCAAGCACAGATTCAAAAATCAACCGTATGCGCTTTAAAGATCACGACTTTGCCGCTATTGCTGACTACAACATGCTAGAAAAAGCAGTTAACAATGCCCGCGCTCAAGACGTTAAAGTGCGTGTTGGCAATGTTTTCTCAGCCGATTTATTCTACACACCACAGCCAGAAATGTTTGATGTTATGGAAAAATACGGCATTCTTGGAGTAGAAATGGAAGCCGCAGCCCTTTACGGTGTCGCCGCTGAATTAGGTGCCAACGCACTGTGTATTTTAACCGTGTCAGATCATATTCGTCGTCATGAATCATTATCAGCTGAGCTAAGACAAACGTCGTTTAACGATATGATGCAAGTCGCGCTTGCTACAGCTATCGAGCTTTAATAGGAAGTAATATGTCAAATCAATTAGAACAATTAAGCCGTTTCACTTCGGTGGTAGCAGACACAGGCGACATTAATGCCATCGTACAATTTAAGCCTGAAGACGCGACCACAAACCCATCTTTGATTTTAGGCGCTTCCAAGTTACCGGAATATGAGGCCGTTTTCAGCCAAGCGATTGACTTTGCAATCGCACAAGGCGGCTCAGAAACTGATCAAGTCAATGCCGCTAGCGACTTTTTAGCCGTTAGCATTGGCGCTGAAATTGTGAAACAAGTGCCAGGCTTAATTTCAACAGAAGTTGATGCGCGTTTGTCTTATGACACCCAAGGCAGCATTGCTAAAGCAAAACAACTGATTGCCCTGTATGAAAGTAAAGGCATTGATAAAAGCCGCGTGTTAATTAAATTGGCATCTACTTGGCAGGGTATTAAAGCGGCTGAGCAACTAGAGCTAGAGGGCATTCGTTGTAACCTGACCTTGCTTTTTTCATTCGCTCAAGCCCAAGCTTGCGCCCAAGCTAATGTCTATTTAGTGTCTCCTTTTGTTGGCCGTATTTACGATTGGTATAAAAAGCAGAACGGTGTTGAATACACCGCTGACAATGATCCAGGCGTAGCGTCTGTTACTAAAATTTACCAATTCTACAAGCAATATGGCTACAGCACGGTAGTGATGGGAGCCAGTTTTAGAAATGTGGGACAAATCATTGCGCTAGCCGGCTGTGATAAGTTGACTATTGGCCCAGGTTTACTGGCGCAATTAGAGCAAAGCAATGAAACCGTCAGCGAAAAGCTATCTGCAGATGTGCCAGTAGAGCCAAAACCAACGCCGTTAACAGAAGCCGATTTTTATTGGCAGCACAACCAAGATCCAATGGCCGTTGAGAAACTGGCAGAAGGCATTCGTTTATTTGCCGCTGACCAAGAAAAATTGGAAGTAGTTATCCGCGAGCGTCTTCAAGCTCGTCACTAACTACCCTAGCCGCACTTACTGAGGTAATAAAAATGAAAAGAGCCATAATATTAGTTGCTGATTCTTTTGGCATTGGCGCTGCAGATGATGCAGTAAAGTTTGGTGACCAAGGGAGCGATACCTTTGGCCATATTGCTCAGCAATGTGCGGCAGGCCATTGCGATAACGAACACCGCAGTGGTTCAATACAACTGCCAAACTTAGAGCGCCTAGGTCTAGGTTTAGCCGCATTAGGCTCAACCGGCCAACTTCCCGCTGGTTGCTCAAGCAGCCCTGAGATTATTGGTGCATACGGTTATGCCGCAGAGCTTTCCACCGGTAAAGACACTCCTTCTGGCCATTGGGAAATAGCCGGAGTACCAGTATTGTTTGATTGGGGCTATTTCCATGAAAAAGAAAACAGTTTTCCAGTTGAACTATTAGACAAGATTGTCGAGCGCGCCAACTTACCAGGCTACCTCGCTAATTGTCACGCGTCGGGCACACACGTGTTAGATCAATTTGGCGAAGAGCATATGGCAACCGGTAAGCCTATTTTTTACACTTCGGCCGACTCGGTGTTCCAAATAGCCTGCCATGAAGAAACCTTTGGCCTAGATCGTTTACTTGAACTTTGCTTAATCGTTCGTGAAGAGCTTGAGCCTTATAACATTGGTCGTGTTATCGCTCGTCCATTTATCGGCCCAGCAAAAGGCGAATTTGCGCGCACCGGTAACCGTCGTGATTACTCTCTTGAGCCCCCTGCACCTACTGTGCTGGACAAGCTAGTTAATGAGATCCAAGGTGACGTGATTTCCGTTGGCAAAATAGCAGATATTTATGCGCACTGTGGCATCACCAAAAAGACCAAAGCAACTGGCATTGGCCCGCTGTTAGATGCCACTTTAGCTGAAATGAGCACCGCGCCCGCTAATAGTATTGTGTTTACTAATTTAGTTGATTTCGACTCTGCTTATGGACACCGACGAGACGTAGCGGGTTATGCGCAAGCTCTTGAGTATTTAGATCAACGATTACCTGAAGTACTCGATGCCATGCTGCCTGACGATATTTTAATTATCACGGCTGATCATGGTTGCGATCCTACTTGGCCTGGTACAGATCATACCCGTGAGCATATCCCAGTACTGATCTACGGTAAGAATGTGAAGCCTGGCGAGTTAGGAAAGAGTGAGACTTTTGCCGACATTGGCCAAACCTTAGCAAGTTATTTTGGTCTGACAAAGATGGATTATGGTGTGAACCTACTTTAATCCAATTTGCCGATTTATCCTTTTCCCCATTATTTGTTATACCCGTTTTTGTGTTACTTCCCGTTTTGCCAGTCTGTCCATTGACTGGCTTTTTTTTGCCTTAAATTCGCCCTTTACTGGCTACCTCAGCATCAATACCTACTATTAATGACAAGCTAACTTTTATCCGTGGTGATTATTTCAGCGTATCTGGCTTAAAAGACGCAATAACGCTTAAAACAATATCCCCTTGATCATGTCCAACAACACAAACGGTAAGCATCTTAAAATTTGAGTGATATCTACCCTAAAAATGTGAGGCATGGTGAAAATCGAGGCTTGTATTTCAGGCATATTGCACGGGTGATTTACAGGCAAGCGCTCAAAGTGGTGCTATGCCCAACGACAGGATTATCCATCGAGATTAATGAAAAAACTCAGTGAATAAACCTGCTAAAACTGATTAACCAAGATTAGGCGTAAGCCAGCCGTCACCGACAGCACAATGATTAACTAGATAATAAAAGGAACTACCATGGCAGCATTAATGAGTTTAATAGGGATAGGTGCATTGCTCTTAATTGCATATCTCTTAAGCGATAATAAAAAAGCAATTAACTTTAGAACCATTTTGGGGGCATTTGCCATTCAAGCTGGCTTAGGTGCTTTTGTACTATACGTCCCATTTGGTAAAGATGTATTAGAAAGCATCTCAGGTGGCGTTCAAGCTGTTATTGATAGTGCCCAAGCCGGTATCAACTTCTTATTCGGCGGTCTCGTCAGCAATAAGATGTTTGAAGTATTCGGTGGCGGCGGCTTTGTCTTCGCTTTCCGCGTGCTGCCTATTATTATCTTTTTCTCTTCACTAATTGCGGTACTTTACTACCTTGGCGTAATGCAATGGATCATCAAACTAATCGGTGGTGGTTTACATAAAGTACTTCGCATTAGTCGTCCTGAAGCCATGTCTGCAACTGCAAACATCTTTGTTGGCCAAACTGAAGCGCCATTAGTTGTGCGCCCATTCATTCCTAAAATGACCCAATCTGAGCTATTCGCTATTATGGTAGGTGGTTTAGCGAGTGTTGCTGGTTCTGTATTGGCAGGCTATGCAGGTCTAGGTGTTGAGCTTAAGTATCTAATTGCCGCTTCTTTCATGGCCGCCCCTGGCGGTTTGTTAATGGCTAAAATGATGAAGCCAGAAACGCAACAAGTTATCGATAACATGGATGACGCGATGGCTGAGCAAGAAGATAAGCCAGCTAACGTGATTGACGCTGCGGCATCAGGTGCATCGTCAGGCTTACAACTTGCTCTTAATGTTGGTGCAATGCTGTTAGCTTTCATTGGTCTTATTGCGCTAATGAATAGTTTTGTCGGCTACGTTGGTGGTGTATTTGGCCATGACAACTTCACAATTCAATTAATTTTAGGTTATGTTTTTGCACCTGTTGCTTGGCTTATTGGTGTGCCATGGGCTGAAGCGGTTACTGCTGGTAGCTTCATCGGGCAAAAGCTAGTACTTAACGAGTTTGTTGCTTACATTGACTTTGTGGGTATGCGTGAAACGCTTTCAATGAACACACAAGTTATCGTTACTTTCGCATTATGTGGTTTTGCTAACCTGTCATCAGTGGCTATTCTACTGGGTGGTTTAGGTACCATGGCACCTACACGTCGTCATGACATTGCTAAATTAGGCGTTAAAGCAATCATCGCGGCTTCATTAGCTAACTTAATGAGCGCGGCATTAGCAGGTTTGTTTATCGCTCTATAGGCTCTTTTGCTGCAACTGAATATATTAAAACCGGCCGATTGGCCGGTTTTTTATGGCTGGTGACATGCCATAGCGAAGCCTTGTAAGCTTGTTGCTTAATTGGTTAACTTCTTCCCTTTTCTTCTCTAATATCAGCAAGCGCAGCCCCTGTTGCTTTCATTAAACCTTCGCAACTTAAGGCAAGATCAAGCCCGCGTTTCCCGCCACTGATATACAAAGTTTCTAACCCGGCCGCAGAGCTGTCTAAAAAAGTAGGTAGGCGTTTCTTCTGGGCAATGGGGCTAATGCCGCCAACAATATAACCCGTTACTCGCTCGGCATGCATCGGTTCAGCCATCACCATTTTTTTTATTTTGGCGGCTTTAGCTAATGCTTTTAAATCAAGTAAACCTGCCACGGGAACAATCGCGACCACCAGTTTATTTTTATCTGTTGCGTCACAGGCCAATAAAGTTTTAAAGACTAGGTTTTGATCTAAGCCTAGCTTTTCAGCAGCTTCTTTACCAAAGTCATGATTGGCTTTGTCATGCTGGTATTCATGAATTTCGTAGGGGATGTTTTGTTTTTTAAGTAATCGTACGGCGGGTGTCATAACAGTACCAAAGACTTGTTTATTATTAGTAATTACACCTATCATATTGAAATTTTTAGATAAAAAAAAGCCCTAACATTGCTAGGGCTCATTCATTTTATTAGCTAAGTGCTATTTAGTCACTGGTGGCAAACTGTCAAAGTAGCTAGCGTGACCGTTAACAAATTTACTACCTTGGGTACGATCCCAGTTAATTGACCAAGTCATTACACCTCGTAGATTATTGTAACCTTCTGGGTTTTGCAGTACATATTTACCACCAAAGCTCTTACCTGAAATCAAGTAATCCATTGCTTTTTGGGTATCTGATACACTGACAAAGCCGCCAGATGGTGCTGCCGCTGGAATTGACGGAAGACCAATGGCCACCTGATCAGGGCGTAGGCCTGGGAAGAAGTGATCGCCGACTTTAAAGCCAGTTAACATCATTTCAGTCATCGCCACGATGAAGTCAGGTGTACCTTGACCGTATGCTTGTCCATCTAGAGCGTTAATGCTACCCGTGTTGTACAGCTGTACATGGATAACTGTTAACTCATCACGTAGTGCGTGGATAATCGGCAAGTAAGCACCTTCTAATGGGCCGTAAGCACGGTAACCACTTTGCACGTAGAGTGTTTCCGGCGCCATAGACAAGATTAAATCACCGTTAAAGTGAGCAATAATGTCTTTAACCGCGCGGATCATGTTCACTGTGGTTGGCGTGGTTGGATTACGGAAATCCTTATCATCGCTGTTCAGAGCTAACGTTGAACCACCTTCAAGGTCAATGTCCAGACCGTCGAAGCCGTAGTTTTCAATCATCGCTATCATACTGGCAGTGAATTCTTCGCGCTCAGCATCTGTTTTCAATTTCACATGGGCATTGGCACCGCCAATAGAAATCAACACTTTCTGGCCACGCGCTTGAACAAACTCGATGTCTGATTTCATTTGCGCTTCACTGTGACCTAACTTGGTCTGAATTTCTAAAATCATGTCTGATTCGCTGCCACGTTTCGGCTCAGCAAAAGAAACATTGATAATATCCCATTCAGGCGACACTTCAGGTAGTAGCGGGAAGCCACTGCCATTTTCAAAGTTATGCCAGTAACCAATCACAGCGCGATCAGCTAAAGGTGGAATACTCGTCGCTTTAACGGTTTTAGTATCTTCTGCAGCATTACCTTTACTGTCGGTAGCGACTACTTTAACTAAGTGATCACCGTCTGTCGTGAATGTCATGTTATAGCTGTATGGGTAGCTAGTATCGCTGCCAACCATCGCGCCATCTTGATAGAAATCAACTTTAGAAATAGCAGCAGGAATTGACTCAGCTGATACTTCGATTGCAACCGCTTTACCTGTGTTTACTTTACCTTTACTTGGTGCAGTAATTTCAACTACAACAGGTTTATCGCTTACTTTGATGTTACTTAATGCCACACCAACTAGGTTTTTACTGTCAGTAGCCACGGCTTTAAGGGCTACATCACCTAAGTCCATTGCTTTATAAGACACGGTAAACGGTGCGTTAGTGTCTGTGCCAATAGAGACGTTGTTAGCAAAAAACTCAACACTGGTAATGGTGCGGTTAGCATCGGTTGATTTAGCGTTAACGGCTACATCTATCAAACTGCCTTGTAAATGTGCGCTGCCTTTAACGGGCGCGGTAAAGGTAACGTCTGTAACCACTGCTGGACAGGCTTTAACTTCTGCCCAAGCATCTTGCCATGCACTGCCCACACCAGGCTCATAATAGAAGCCTTGGTCAGATGAACACCAACCACCAATGAGACACTCGTAGCCTTTTTCATTATTTTGAACAACATCGCCAGCCGCATAAGGCGTACCAGCAACATAAGTAGGCTCATCACAAACGCCAGAAGATGGCGGTGGTGTTGGCTCTTGTGTTGGTTCTAATGTTGGCTCTTGGGTAGGCTCTTGAGTCGGAGGTAAGGTCGGCTCTTGCGTTGGTTCTTGGCTAGGCTCTTGAGTTGGCTCTTGAGTCGGCTCCTGGGTAGGCACAGTGCCACCACAACTAATTTCATTCCAGAACCAGTTGCCGCCAGCCGCAGGCGTTTCCCAAGGACCTGGATTATTTTTCGCTTCAAAGCAGCGGTTGTTGTAACTGACTTGGTCGCCGTTGCTCACACTGGTTTTGCCTGGTACCCAAACAATCATATCAACCGGTGGTAGAGATGGCTCAATAGTAGGCTCAGTTGTTGGTGGAACAGAAGGCTCTACAGTTGGAGTAACAGTAGGGGCAACTGTTGGCTCAACAGTGGGAGAAGTGCCACAGCTTGTCGCTGACCAAAACCAAGAAGTGGCAGTTGGGGTTTCCCAAGTGCCGGGATTATTTTTAGCAACGTAACAGCTGTTATTATAAATAACTAAATCACCGTTACTGACTTGTGTTTTTCCGGCTTGCCACTGAATTGGCTCAGCCGCCATCGCTTGCGAACTAACGCAAGCGCCAATCACCAAAGAGGCGATGGTCGATAGTTTCATATTCATCGTATTCATCCTGAAGTTGTTACAATAAGTTCCTTTATTGCCATTTCATCATAAATCAAAATACCTAAGCGGCACTAATTACATTAGAAAAAATTGGATCAGTCTCAACTTTTTGATGTAAAACAGGGGGTTTTACCTACGCTTACGCATGTATTAAATTAGCATTCATACGCAATCAACATACAAACTGGAAATATCATGGACACTTGTATTATTCGCTGCCCCCACTGCAGTATTAAAAACCGTATCGCAACCAACAAGCTAGCGCAGCAACCACAATGTGGTAAATGTAAAACAAATTTATTCGCAGGTATGCCCGTCGAGGCGACCAGCGATAATTTTACGCACCTTATTAATAGTGGTGTCCCAATTGTGGTTGATTTTTGGGCAAGCTGGTGTGGTCCCTGCCAACAGTTTGCCCCGGTATTTTCACAAACGGCCAATGGCTATAAAAACCGTGCTATTTTTGCCAAAGTAAATACTGAAGTAGAAACACAATTAGGTAGTCAATACCGTATTCGCAGTATTCCAAGCTTAATGGTGTTTAAGGATGGCAAAGTGGTACAGCAATTAGCAGGCGCTCTGCCCGCCGGCCAGTTTAGCCAATGGCTAGATCAAGTTCTTTGATCTGTTTGAGAGAACTGATTACGACTGGATTGATAGAACCAGCCATGATTATTCAAACGCAGCTCAAGCTGCGTTTTATCCAATTCATAGCGCTGGCAAAAATCGTCTAACTGCTCCCCTTCATCACGCAACTTCATATTAACAATGCTCAGTAACATATTAATATCCATGGTTAAGTATTGGCTGAAGTTCATTTTTTCTCCAAACAGTAAAATACAAAACTACATTGTTGTCTTTATACAGGCCCGAGTAAATAACCTCAGTGTTACTTAAGCGGATAAAACGTACCATTTGCTGATCCATAACGCGCTAAAGTCGCTACTCATCCTTTAACAGTTGCATTTTTTGACACTGCTGTCGCATAAACAGACTCGCGCCGCTCAACAACAAAATTAAGGTAAAAATAGCCATTAAATGAAGATTCTTTTCCGACTCAGGTAGCGCTAAACCTGCTTTAAATATGTTGAGAACCGCATCTGGGTCATTGTTTGCCCCCGAAGTTTCGAGGTGCGCTTTAGAATTATCCAATAATGATGCTCCGACTGTACTTGCCATCGCCCAACCAGAATGAGAAAGCGCTTCAGTTAACTGCCCTTCCAAACTCTCAGCAACTTCTCGCTCCGACCAAGTGGCAGCCTTTAACGGTTGCAGTAAATTCGTTAGAAATAGTAATAGTAAAGTAATGAGCACGCTGTTGAGTATTGTCTTTCCTAGTTGATATTTCATTGTTCCCTTCCTTCATTGAACTGCCTATAGAAAACATTACAACAATAAAAAAGGGTTATTTGACGGCTAAACTGAGGCAAATCTGGGTGCAATAATGACAAATTATGACGTAGGCGATGATCACTTTTGAAAAGTTACTTACTCATTGTGCATAACTATTAACATTGCACCACACTCGGATTGCATTAAGGCCCCCTTTTCCTTATTATTCTGCGCAGAAATTAGGAAGTAGCGCTAGCTAAGGAAAATAATGAAAAACTATAAAATTGCATTACTTGCAGGTGACGGTATCGGTCCAGAAGTAATGAAGGAAGCGGTAAAGGTACTAAAGTTAGTTGAACAACGTAACAAAGATGTATCTTTTGAACTTAACGATGTGCTATTTGGTGCAGCAGCCTATTTTGCCACCGGCAAATCATTCCCTGAAGAAACAATTAAAGCTTGTGATGAAGCTGATGCTATCTTAAAAGGCACCATTGGCTTAAGCCATGAAGAGTCGAAAAAGATCCCAGTAGACGAGCAGCCAGAGCGCGGTGCGTTATTACCTCTGCGTCGTCGTTACAACACATACGCGAACTTCCGTCCAGTTTATTTACCAAAAGCCCTATCTCACTTCTCTCCTCTTAAGCAAGAAGTGATTGGCGAAGGTATCGACATTATGATCATCCGCGAGCTAGTGGGTGGTCTTTACTTTGGTCATAAAGAAGTTGGCGTTAACGAAGACGGCAAGCGTTATGTCCGTGAAGTGCTTGAATACGATGAAGACCAAATCCGTCAAATCATTGTAGTTGGTTTTGAAGTTGCGCAAAAACGTAAGAAAGTACTGCACAATATTCATAAATCAAACGTACTTAAATCATCTGTGCTTTGGAACGAGATTGTCGATGAAGTAGCTGTAGACTTCCCTGACGTTGAAGTGAAAAACATCTTAGTCGATGCGGCAGCTACCTACCTATGTTTAAACCCAGCACAATTTGACGTGATGGTAATGGAAAACATGTTTGGTGACATTCTAAGTGACCAAGGTGGCGGTATTCTTGGCTCTCTAGGTCTAATGCCTTCAGCATGTAAGGGCCCAGAGAAATCTTACTACGAGCCTTCTCACGGCAGCGCACCTGACATCGCAGGCAAAGGCATTGCCAACCCTTACTCTATGATCGGCTCAGTAGCATTAATGCTAGAAATGAGCTTTGGCATGGAGCAAGAAGCGAAAAACCTGTGGGCAGCAATGCAAAGTGTATTTGGCGCTGGCTTTTCAACACCTGACCTGTCAAAAGACAGCGAAGCTACATTAATCAGCACCGAAAAATTCGGTGACATGGTATGTGCCGCACTCGCTGAAATGCCAGTGGCATAGTTTCGCCTAAATCGTATTTCAAAGCGCACCTTCGGGTGCGTTTTTTCGTTATATCAAGATTAATCTTTATTAATAATTGACAAACAGCCTCTTACTTTCTACCTTGTGCAATATAAAAATAATGCGTTTACTAATACGCTATAAAACCGCACAAACATAATAATATTTTCAGCTCTCCAGCCTCTTGGCTTATAGCCAACTTTGAATATTTTGGAGTTATACAGTGAAACCTTTCTTAGCCGCGTTTGCGTCGATACTACTGACCCCTGTGGTAAGTGCTAGCCCGCAGCACAGTTTTCCTAGTGAATGGCAAGTACAAACCGATGTATCAAATGTCTCCTTGCAAGGAGAGAACTACCAACGGTTGATGCATTATGACACTTGGCTAGACAGCCGTCATTTTGAAGCAGCCAAGCAACAGATTACGATGGCTGGTGAGTCTCGTGTTGATGAACAACTCACCAATAACTGGCAGCAACTACAACAGGTCAATTTTTCGTTATCCAGCGCTGAAAACCGTCAGCTATTTGCTAATGCCTTGCTTTATGTTTATCGCTACAAAGAATCAATGCAACAAGTCGGTGTAGATTGGTTCTTTCAGCCAAACTCAAAGAAAAAGCAAAAGGTTGTATTGATAGGAGAGCGAACTCAAGCCTATGCCCTTTATCAGGCTCTAAAGCTAAATCAATTATCAACTTTTATCGAAGAGCAGCAGTCTCACTTTAGCCAATACCAACAAATGGCGGCAGTTAAAGAGCATTTTAATACCTTAGCAGATGTAAGCTGGCCAGTTGTAAACGAGCCAGTGCGAGTGGTTAGAGACAATGACCCTCTACAGAGTGCTGAGCAAGTGATTGATATTCTTGCCCTACTCGGTGATATTTCAGCCGAACAGGCACAACAGCTAAAAGATTTACATCTCACTTATTTGTCTGCTGAACTGCAAGAGCATATCCGAGTGTTTCAACGCCGTCATGGCTTATATGCAGACGGAATTATCGGCCCCAAAACATTAGCATGGCTCAATGCTTCTATCGAAAAGCGTCAGCAATTATTAGCCCTTAACATGTTACGTTTATCATTATGGCCTGAAGACAAAAAAGGCATAGTGGTAGTAAACGTACCTGCGTTTGAAATGGATGTATGGGTTGACGAACAACGGGTGTTTGAAACGCGTGTAATTGTTGGCCGCCCTTCTCGTCAAACGCCGATATTTATCACTCGACTCGACTCCATTGTGTTTAATCCAGGCTGGAATATCCCGGTAAAGATAATGCAAGAGGATATTATCCCAAAGGCCAAGCGTGATGAAAGTTACTTACCGAGCAAAGGCTACCAAGTGATCCAAAGTTGGAGAGCGAATGCTCCAGTGATTGCTCCTGAGGAAATAGACTGGCAGACAATTAACCCAAAACGTTTTCCTTACCGTATGCGTCAACCGCCAGGTAACAGCAATGCATTAGGTCGTTATAAGTTCAACACCCCTAATGACATGGCGATCTATTTGCACGACACACCAGGAAAATCGCTATTTAATAGAGAAAACCGTTCTCTTAGCTCCGGCTGTGTCAGGGTTGAGCACGCAAGTAAGTTTGCAGAAAAATTGCTTACATTATCGAAGAAGAATCCAAAAGATTTTGAGTACCTGCAAAAAAATGAAGGCGAAATTAAAACCAAAGCGATTTCATTACGCTTAAAATTGCCGGTACACACCATCTACCAAACAGCGTGGGTCGATGATAAGGGCAAATTAAATTTCAGAAATGATATTTATGATTTCGATCAACCAGTTATTGACACAAACATTCGCCAGACTGTTCGTAATAGTGCAAAACCGCTGGCAAAATTATAATAATTTGAGGGTGCATCTCTCACAAAACACACTAAAGGGTCAAACATAGGTTTGACCCTTTTTTGTACTACCGTTATGGTGACTGGGCTTGGAACGGCTCATACTTTTCTAATACGGATATCATCCTACAATAAAGTTTGTTGCACATGAATGGCAACATAATTGCTTTCCACGTTTTACCCATTCCATAACAGTTGAGTAGTATTTATGGCTTCGATAAATCGTAGACAATTTTTAGCATTAGGCGGGCTGACAGCAGCTTCAACCCTATTACCTAACCTTGCTCATGCAACTAAAACCGTTGTACCAAGTAATCGCATTTTGACCCTTTCAAGTGTTCATACTGGCGAGTCTGCTAGTTGTGAATACTTCAATGGCTCACAATACGTACGCGAAGGATTACTGGAGCTAAATCATATCTGCCGTGACTTTAGACAAGATCAAGCCACTATGATGGACGCAAGGTTGTACGACAAGCTAAACGCAATCCGCCTTAAACTTAAGGTTGAAGATGCGCCAATTAAAATTATCAGTGGTTATCGCTCACCTGCTACTAATAAAATGCTACGTAGCAAATCAAGCAAGGTCGCCAAAAAAAGCTTTCACATGACAGGTCAAGCAATCGACTTTTTTATTGAAGGTGTGCCAATGAAAGATGTTCACCAAGCAGCGATGTCTTTACGCTCTGGTGGTGTCGGTCGCTACCGCGATTTCATTCATATTGACACTGGGCCTACTCGCGCCTGGGGATAATAATAGATACTCAGGAAAAGTCCTCAGCCAAATAAATAGGTTTGGCTGAGCCTTAATGCTACTTGCTCTGTGATTCAGCGCTGAGTTTAGTCTGAATAAAATCACTGTGTTTTAGATAGAGTAAATCCGCAATTTTGCGAATGATGTAATCTTCATAGGGGTCTAGCTGATTGTCAGCATAGGCTACTAACCACATACCTTTAACGAAACGAACTCGCTGCTCGTAACTGAGTTGCTCTTTTAGCACCGACGTAAACGTTTGCATTGAAACTGACTTGTCTTGCTGTTGTTGCGCTTTAAGTAACAAGGCTTTTGCCTCTTCATCACTTAAACCAAAAGCCTTCACCAACATGTGCTCAATCTTGTCTTGTTCTGCCGTTGACATCTCACTATCAGCTTGTCCAACTTCTGTCAGAAGCACCGCCACCGCTAGCTCAATCTCAATTCGATCTGGTTTTTCTTCTATCTGTAAATCAGCAAAAAAACTTTTTAATGCAGCAATCATAATATTCCTATTTTTAACAAGACAACACTGGCGATACATTCAACCTTTTATAACGTGATTGTCGCGCTAGCAAAAAACAAACAACAAAAAAGCCAATAACAAACATCCTATCTAGTAGATAGTCTACTATACTTGATTTTGACTAAACGCTTGTTTTATTTAACTACAAGGATACTTCCTATGTGGTCAGACATCTGTAAAAACATCAGCAGCGCGCTCAACCAAGAATTCCAACCCATAGAGAAAAAGCCACTATTAAATGGGAACATATCCCATACTTATCGATTAAGCAGTGCTCATGAACAGTTTTTTGTCAAAATTGATGAGCTCGATAAACTCGAACTTTTTGCTTGCCAGACCGATAACTTAAGTAAAATCAGCCAAAGCCAAACAATCCAATGTCCAAAAGTAATTTGTTATGGCACCACCAGAGCGTTTAGCTACTTGGTACTTGAATACTTTAACTTTTCCTATGCAAAGGATCAAAGCTGGTATGCTACTGGCGAACAAATAGCACGTATGCATCAATACGGTGAGCAAAAAATGTTCGGTTGGGACACAGACAACTACATCAGCGCCTTGGTACAACCGAATCGATGGGCCAAACGTTGGTCTACCTTTTTTTCAGAACAGCGCATTGGCTGGCAACTAGAGCTAGCCTTAGAAAATGGCATGGCATTTGGAAATATCAACTCAATTGTTGACCAAGCCCACCAGGTATTAATCCATCATAAACCGACCCCTAGCCTACTTCATGGCAACTTATGGCTAGGTAACATTGGCTTCCATCTTGATGAGCCTGTTGTGTTTGGTACAGCAAGCTATTGGGGTGATCGCGAAGCTGAAATTGCACGAAGCCGTTTATTTAATGTATTTCCCGAGTCTTTTTATCAAGGTTATGAACATGTGTGGCCACTGGCCCATGACTACACCGACCGCGAACTGATCTATCAGTTATACTATCTATTAACCTTGTGTAATCAAGATGGCAGCGACCATCAATTCAAAACTGAAATGTTGGTTAAACGAATAATGTTACTGTAGTCAACACATGAAAGAGGTGTAGCATGATCAACTTTTATGAAGCATCAATTACTTGCCCTATTTGTGGTAATCACACTGACGTATCTCTCGACGCCAGTAATGGGGATCAAGATTTTTACGAAGATTGCCGTCAATGTTGCCATCCTATTCATATTCATTTACACGCAAATGAACTAACAAACCGACTAGAAGTCATCGTTAATTCAGATGAAGAATAGCTTATTAGGCTAATATTTTTTGACATAAACCAACATTAAAAGAGAATTTTTATTCATTTTTGTGTTTTACACACCTTGCTAGTTGAATTCTCAACGCATTACATTTATTGTGCCCGACCTGCTAACCAACCCTACTTATATTTGTTAATTTAATATATGGCAGAATGGTGAGCTCAATAATATTAATTATATAAAATTATTCACTAATCGAGGTTTCCTTTGCAAAAACAACTAGGCATTGCATCATTAGTCGCTTTAGTCATTAGCACTATGATTGGGGCTGGTATTTTCAGCTTGCCACAAAACATTGCGGCCGGCGCTTCTGCGGGTGCGGTTAGTATCGCTTGGTTGATCACCGGCGTAGGCATGTCAGCCTTGGTGCTGGTGTTTCATTTTTTAGCCAAAGTGAAACCTGAGCTTCAAGGTGGCATTTTTGACTATGCCAAGGCAGGATTTGGCGATTTTATGGGTTTTAACTCCGCTTGGGGTTATTGGATCTGTAACTTATTGGCCAATGTGTCTTATGCCGTAGTGTTTTTCGGTGCATTAAGTATTTTCACCGACACCACTGATTGGGTACTGTTCGGTGAAGGAAATACCGTTGCCGCTATTATTGGCGCCTCTATTTTAGTCTGGACCATGCACTTTTTGGTACTGCGGGGCGTGCAAGTGGCGGCAGCTGTCAACATCGTGGCCACGATAGCTAAATTACTGCCAATTATCGTATTTATAGTGGCAGTGATCTTAGCCTTTCAGTATGAAAAATTTAGCTTCGATTTTTGGGGAACTGCCACACCTGAGCTCGGTAGCGTTATGGATCAAGTTAAAGCCTCAATGATGGTGACCTTATGGGTATTTATTGGTATTGAAGGCGCGGTGATCGTTTCTGGTCGCGCCAAAAACCGCAGTGACGTTGGCAAAGCGACGATCATTGCGCTGATCTGCGCCCTCACCTTATATATCATGGTAACGCTGTTTACCTTTGGTGTTATGACACAACCAGAAATAGCCGCTTTACATAACCCATCTATGGGGCAAATTTTAGCGCATATCTTAGGCCCATGGGGGGCTAAATTTGTTAGTGCAGGCTTGGTTATTTCGGTATCAGGTGCATTACTAAGTTGGACTGTGGTATCGGCTGAAGCGCCATTTGTTGCCGCTAAATCGGGGTTATTTCCTCGTTGTTTTCGTCGTGAAAACAAAAATGGCTCAGCCTCGTTTTCATTATGGGCATCCACGTTATTAGTACAGTTTTTCTTGATCATGACACTGGTACAAGAAAGCACTTACTTAGCGTTGGTTTACATCGCCACGTCAGCGGTACTGCTACCTTACTTATTAGCTGCCGCCTACGCCGTTAAATTGGTTATTAGCCAACAAAAGCGCGAACACAAAATGAGCAGCTTAATCATTGCCATTATCGCTACTCTCTACAGCTGTTGGCTAGTTTATGCCGCCGGTTTAGACGCACTACTACTTTGCGCATTATTATATGCACCTGGCATCTGGGTATATCGCAAAGCCAAAAAAGAAGCCGATGAAAGCTTCTTAACTAGCCACAAAGAAAAAACCTTTGCTGCTTTACTTATTTTTATGGCCATAACGGCCTGTTACATGATTGCAACGGGCACCATCAACCTATAACAACATTGCCATCTGACAGGATAATGACAAACTCGGTTTGACTTTAACGCGCCAAGCTGAGTTTTTTGTTTATTCACTCAACAGCTCAAAAACAGCCTAGATAAACACTGTTGTTCTCAAACGCCCAATGGTAACCTGCTGCAAAATAAATCAAATTTCCAGATTAGCAGGCAAATATGAGCATTATAATATACTTAATTTTGGGGGCCTGTGCAGGGCTAATCGCTGGCTTATTTGGCCTTGGCGGTGGTGTGATTATCGTCCCTGTGCTGATTTTTGCTTTTGGACTGCTCAACTTCCCAGCCGATGTCTTGGTACATTTAGCCGTAGGAACTTCCCTTGCTACCATCATCATCACTTCAAGTAGCTCTGTCTTAGCTCATCACAAACGCAGAGCTATTTCTTGGCCAGTGGTTAAGCAAATGAGCATAGGCATCATTATTGGCACTTGGCTCGGCGCATTTGCCGCTGATTATATTTCAGGCCCTGCATTACAAAAACTCATTGGCGTATTTTCATTATGCGTAGCATTGCAAATGGCACTTAACCTCAAACCCAGCGCCGCGCGTAAGCTGCCTAATAAATGGGGACAAAGTGTTGCAGGCACGGTGATAGGTAGCATATCGTCTCTATTTGGTATTGGTGGTGGCTCACTTTCTGTGCCTTTTTTATCTTATTGTAGCGTTGCCATGCCCAATGCCGTGGCGACCTCCTCAGCCCTCGGCCTGCCCATCGCCATTTCAGGGACCTTAGGGTATATTTACTCAGGTTGGGATAGCGCGCAATTACCTGAATACAGCCTTGGCTATATCTATCTACCTGCATGGCTAGGCATTATTTTAACCAGTGCCCTATTTGCTAAATTAGGCGCAAAACTTGCCCACCAACTGCCTCCACTGCTAATGAAGCGCTTGTTTGCAGCTATCTTATCGCTGGTGGCCATTAAGTTTTTGTTCTTCAGCTAATGTTAAACAAAACTCTTATTCTAATGGGCAAAAAAACAGCAACTCTAAACACCGAGTGCGCAACAAAAAATCAAATTGCTTTAAAAATCAGCATTCAAACAAAAATGATAGATTAAAGATTGAAATGACCAGTCCGTTAGGTAATAATCCACACCGTTGCGAAAGCAATGAATCAATGGTGACCCTAGGGTCCTCTCGCATTGATACTCCGTGAACTCGGCCAGGACCGGAAGGTAGCAACCGCAGCGGATGACTCAAGTGCCGGGATGTGGCTTTAGGGTTACCACCCAACCTAAATTATTCTAAAATTCAACATCTTACTTCATTCATAATTTAATTATAGTCTAATCGTTATTTTTCGATAGCTCTAATGCCAAGAAATACCATTATTTTATCTCATCAATTCTTTGACTATTCCTGCTTAATTCTGTGTCGTTGCTAAGCACATTGTTCCCTGCTCCGAAACACCAACAACAAGCCACTTAAATAAACAACATGCGCTCTTAATATTGCCAATCTTCATAAGCTAGCGGAAGGCTGTTTTGTAAATTACGGAGCTCTCGCCATTGTGGTAAACAGAGAAAAAGCCTTTGGCAGTTTTGCCTTTGCCAACTTAAAAACCGATGAAAATGGCAACACGGCGGCTTGGATCAAGGCAAGTTTACTTGGCCCTAGGATTTTCAAAGAACATACTCAATTTTGTATCTTGGCCTAAAACGATCTAAAGATAATAGAATCACATCAAAATAGATCATTGATAGCACAATTTCATAAACAGTCGGAAAAAGCTCAACCAAAAATGCCCTTGCAAAAGGATATGAAACACTAGATAAAAAAATTGCCAAGCACCAGATAATAAACGACTTCTTATTCAACAAAATTCTTTTGTGTACATCAATACACATGATACAAGACTCAATACCACCTCAATAAGCAAAATTGGGCAAGTCTAAAATACCCACTCAGTTTTGTGGTACTCCATTACATCAAATAAATATAATGATAAACCTCACAGAGGTGCCATTTCTCTCTTATGACAAAAAGATTAAATGTCTATAGTTCTAGATCTCTCTTTATTGCACATATAGCAAAATAAGCAGTCAGCTTTTTAAAAAGGTTATTTAATGTCACCATCTGAACTAGTTACCTTCCTTGAATCCATTGTTGAAAATGACGTAAAACATGCCGTGATGATTTGGGGCCCACCGGGCGTAGGCAAATCGTCTATCGTTTCTCAACTTTGCAAAACGAACAAAATAGGCTTTGTTGATGTGCGCTTGAGTCAGTTGATGCCCAGTGACCTGCGTGGTTTACCCTCACCCGTAAATGGGGTGACTCATTGGAACCCTCCGGCATTTCTACCGACAGCGGGACGCGGTGTATTGTTTATGGACGAGCTCAATATGGCTCCGCCTGCACTGCAAGGCGTGGCACAACAACTTATCCTAGATAGAAAAGTAGGCGATTATGTCTTACCTGAAGGCTGGCTAGTTTGGGCAGCAGGTAACCGAAACACCGATCGCGCCGCGGTATATGAGATGCCTGGGCCACTGGCAAACCGCTTTTTACATTTAGAAGTTGCCCCCTCACTTACCGATTTTAAACAATTTGCTTTTGCTAATAATGTTTGCGAAACCATCATAGGTTTTCTGACATACCGTCCTGATCTGCTGCACAAAATGCACCCATCAGACCCAGCTTGGCCTTCTCCTCGCACCTGGGAAATGGCATCCAATCTGGTTCGCGCTGGGCTATCTATTGAATCAGCTGTGGGTCAAGGCCCTGCTGAAGAATACCGTGCCTTTGTACAACTTCGTGACCATCTACCAAATATTGACGCTATTCTTGAGGGTAAAACATCCGAGGCCTTCCCTCCCGACCCGTCCATAAGATATGCCACCATTGCCGCATTGGTGTCACGGTTCCAAAATACTGAACAGGCCGTAGCCGCATTTCAATGGTTAATTACTAACGCCAATGAAGAATGGGTTCATCTTTTCGCTAGTGACCTTTTCCCGCGCCTTCGAGCATTGGAACAGTATCAAGGGTTTGCCCGCAAAATAGTGACGGACAACTCAGCCAAACGCTTCCTTGCTGACTTTGTCTCACTGGTGTCCTAGCAAATGAATGCAACAAATGACTCTGCGAAACTATGGAGTAAGTTTTTGCTCAAGCTCAAAATGCAGAACCCTTTTTTTTCAACGTTAGCGATGTTCGCAACCTTTGAGCTCAATGACAACATTACTCACGCTCAAACACAGCATAAAAAGCTGGTCATATCGCCGGCGTTTTTACAACAGTTTAGCGAGCAACAACAGTTTAGTTACATGCTACATCAGGTGTTACATCTTGCCTTGCAGCACATTAAACGAGGTGAAGGACGCTACCAGCCATTGTGGAATATCGCTGCCGATATATCAGTGAATCAAATTATCAGCGATACCACAGACTGGCCTATAGCCCCGATGACTGCCTGGGACCACCGCTTTAAAGGACACTCAGTTGAGCGAATATATGCTTCACTGCAAAAAGAAGTAGCCAAAACAGCTGCTCACTTAAATGCCTTGGCGGTCCAGTCAAGTTATCATGCACAAAACAGTAGCTCAGATGGTAAGCCTAAAGACGACATCTCGACTGAAAAGATCAACGCACCTGAACACCTTCAAGGTATAGGCGAAACGCAAGCTATTAAACAGCTTATAAAGCTATATGAGGTCCATGCTGATTTCAGCACTCTTCCTAGTGAAGAGACCGAATTGGCGAAAACCTATTGGCGCAGCGCGGCGACTAAAGCCACTCAATTGCATCCCGATCCTCACTACGGCAATCATTCCGATAGCTTGGCTCGAGAAGTTGAGCTCAGTTGCAAAACACAGCTCGACTGGCGGCAAATGCTTTGGAAATATGCAACCCCCACTCTGTCTGACTATACCGAGTTTGATAACCGCTTTATCTATTGTGGGTATTACACAGAAACATTACAGGCTGAATCTCTTAGTATTGATCTGATCATTGATACCAGTGGTTCAATCTCAAAACGTGAGCTATCAAGTTTTGTCAGCGAAATGATTGCCATAAAACGCTGCCACCCGCTGGTAAATATTAAGGTGTATTACGCAGACGATGAATTATATGGCCCCTACGAGATGCCTGAAAAGGTGTCTGAATTGCAGATGCCGATTGGCTGTGGGGGAACAAGCTTTGCACCTTACTTCAATGCGTTAAAGCTGAAGAATCGATTTACTGATGCACCTCAAGCCGTAATTTATTTCACTGACGGCTTTGGGGATTACCCTGCTCAAGCCCCCTCAATCCCGGTCCTCTGGCTAATTACCGAAGATGGTTGTGATGATAGCAATGTGCCATTTGGCATCATCGTAAGACTTAAGGAGACATCCGTATGACACTAAATGAGATATACCAGGCTGAAACATGCCCGCCTAAAACCCAGTGGCTCCCTGAGTTAATCGCCGCCAGCCGTGAGAAAATAGATAACTTTGTTGCGTCAGAAAATACCCAAGGCTGGTTCTTAAATGGGGTATTCCATCACCGGGTGGATAATGATGATAAGGTATATCAGTCTATTTTTCAGCACCCTAATTGCCCACCAAGATTGATCGCCATAGCGCAACGGTTTAAACCTGAGTGGATAGTCGACTCACCTGCAATGGCGCTGATCCAGCTTGGCATGTTAGATCCAGATGGTAAAAAAGAATGGGAAACGACTAAAAGTTCGCTCGCCCATAAAGAGCTAGCGATGTTTATCTATTCTGGTTTGTTTCAACAAGAAAGACGCTATATTCTGAATCACTACACTTACGACAAAGACCACTTTGATGAAATCCTAGTGCTTTGCGCTAACCGTAATCGATATCAAGAATACCGACAGGGCCTGATGCGTAATTTGTTTGCATTAACTCCTCCATTCATTTTCGACGCCTTTGCCGAGGAGGCTAAAACCCCAATCTCCCTTGCCGCTTTTCAACCTATCCAAGCTCTCGCTAATAGATTAGCGGCAATGAAGGTCACCGAACTTGAGTTTGTTGCACAAAGAGACGACCTGACCGTTGAAATCCAACACTTTCTGGCATCTCATCGCTCTGTAAAAATTAAAAAGCGATTGTTAGAAAACAAATGGGCTGATGAAACGGTGTTGCTTCAACTGGCACAAGATTTAAACGCCAAAATAGCTGTGATGGCTAAAAAAAAGCTTTCTAAGGAACGCCTGAGTGAGCTGAATCAGGCTCTAACCACTACAGCTCTTAATAACAAGCTGGATGACAAAGCACTGCTTGATTTACTGCGAATTGAAGCGGTATCCACACAAGCATTATTAGAAATAGCCACAACCGCTGAGCCGCTCTGGTGCTGTGCAGCCACTCTGCACAAGTCTGCAACACAAGAGGTGTTTAACGCTGTTTGGCAGCGAGAGGATTTGCCTAACTGGGCCAAAATAGGTATTGCACTGCATACGCAAGATGCTGCACAAATCGATGCATTGATAGCAACGGGCAACAAAGATCTCTGGTTTGCGTTAAGTGATAACCCAAACCTTAGCGCAGCTCAGGCAGAAACGCTGATCGTTAAAAGTAAGGATGAAGTCATTTGGTGTGGAATTGCCAACTCCTTTATTGATAACCATGAAGTCCTTAACATTATCCTCAACCAGCGTGGCAAAAAAGTACTTTGGCAAAAACATCTAAAAATGTTGCTCGACCCTGACACCTCAAGTAAAGATGTTGTTAAAATCCAAGGCAAAACAAACCCTCATGGCATTGTGTTTTCTCGATTGATGGCCCGCCACGCTCGCTGTCCAATCAACTTCATTATTCGACTTGCAGCGTATTTTCCGCAAGACACTAAGCTCAATACAAAATATGTGCTTAAGCTACAAGAAGATCCTGAAAGTGCACAAGCCGAACAATACAGCACTGGAAAAATTGAAAACTTGCTGATGACAGGTGAAGGCTACAGTTTTGTATACGAATGGGTACTTGAGAACTTAACCGATGAACGTGATATTCGCAGGTGTATATCAGTACCAAGGTTAAACCCAAATAAAGTGCGCCACTTGGCTATCTCAGCGGATGATCAAACGCTACGACGCTTTGTTGCCACGTCAGCTAGGAAGTATTCATTCTATGAGTATCGGATGTTAGCAACCATAGGCAATGCAACAACCCTTAAAAGTCTGATCAAATCTGAATATATTGATAATGATTCGTTGAAAGAATTACTTGAACACAATGATAGTTCAGTGAAAACTTACGCATTAAAACTTGCGAAAAAACGCAAGCTTAATGTCAACACGACAACTGCCGTAAAGAAACACCCACGCCAGAATAGCCTAGGTAACAAACCAGAACGGGTAGAACTTGCAAAGGAAACGTCAGATTTAGCACTACTGACTATTCTTGCATCTGATAAAACCCGAGATGTAAGAGAACAAGTCACCAACAACAAGAATGTTTCACCCGAGCTACTCCTATTGCTCGTAGCCGATAAAGATGATTTGATCACTCTATATGCACTTAAAAATTTGAAAGAACTTACACTGTCTAAGTCTGAAAATGAACGCTTGCAACAAGTAATCAAGGATATATTTGTTGATGATAACCGCGCTGAGCGCCTCCGCGTCGAGGCGGCTAAAGTCATCGATGATGGAATTCTATTAGCTTCTCAGTTCATCAACGGTGCCAGTGATCTGGACAAAATTATCTTGGCGAAATCAAATTGCAGCGAGTTTCTTGATAAAGCCTTCTTTGCCGCCCAGCGCGGGGATGTAAATATACACTATCCGAGTTTGGCTAGTAATAAGTACCTGAATCCCCTTCACGTGAATCAGTTAATCAACAGCAAGGATATACAAGTACGAAAAAACATCGCCTGTAATCAAAGGTTAGATAATGAACAGATTTTACGTCTTTGCCATGATCGTGAGTTTATCGTTTATAACCTAGCAAGTTCTGAGCATTTAGATCTAAATTGCCTACCTACCTGGGCTTTATGTAAAGCTTATCACTACACTAACTGGGGGACTGTTCGTGAGCGTGTTGCCCAAGTCCTCGAATTAAGAGGAATTAAAAGTCACAAAATCATAATGACTCTACCGAACCTACTAAAGCTGTTTGACTTAAAGATGACGGTTAAGAATTTCAATAAAAAACTACTGGAAAAGGGGCTAGTTGAAATAACAAATATGGCTCATCATTCCGTTAAGCCCATTAGCAGAGAGCGATTTGCCAATGAAGCTTATTTATATGGACATGATTCAGACGTCCCAGAGAATATGTTCACTCCTTTATATTACCCACACAGCTTCGCTGAGCTACTTACGTTACTTGAAATAGAAGTTAAAGAGCCCTTGTCTTAACTTGGCGTAAAGAGGCCAGCATGTGCTGGCCTCTTCTGCTCTGCATGTTCGGTGATCAACACTGCTCTTTAGAAGCGTGTAGCTCTGATAAGATCTTGGTGGCTTGTCGTTTGAGTGTTGTTGCTCATTCCACTTTCATGGTTGTTTCCAGCACAAAATGTATCACTATAGTTGCACTGTCGTCGCTGTTAGGAATGCAGCTCATTGTCACTGACACAAACCTACGCTTAATTACTATTCGCTTTGCACCTTACATTTGCTTGGTATAGACTAGTACAATATTTTTGTACTTTATAATACTGGGATGGGTATGAGACAAGTTGATTGGCATTATAAGCGACCTGAGCTTGCCACTCAGTATCTAAAATCCGTTGGCTTAAGTCCTATTTCGCGGATTGCGCTGTTAGGGGTACGGCGCATTGGTAAGACCGCATTTTTGCTGAAAGATCTTGCGCCAAAAGCATCTGAGCTTGGCTTTGTGCCGATTTATCTCAATATTTGGGAGAATGAAGAAAGCCCGCAAGAACATATCATTATGACCCTTGATCGCTTTATCAGTTCAATGAAATCGAGCGCTAAGCAATCGATAAAGGACTTACTTGCGTCTGAGGTAAAAAAACTGGATATCAACCTAGGTTTGATCAAAGCAACGGTTGATACATCAACAGTGCACACCACGGTGACACCTTCTGAAATTTCTCAAATAAGCGAACAGATCAAAGAGGTGATCAGACTAGCGAATGAGATGAACAAGCGCCCTCTGTTTATCATAGACGAGGTGCAGATTTTAAATTCATCTGAAAAATTTTTGCCCCTGCAAGCCTGCTTGCGCACCAACTTTGACACCTTTGATGAAATTTGCGCTATATACGCAGGCTCTTCGCGCGGCGGTGTTGCTGCCATGTTCAATCAAAAGGAAGCTGAAGTATTAAGTGGTGATAAATTTGCGAAGCGGGAAATGCCCTTTTATAACAGCGCATCTTTGGTTGAGTTCCCTCACCTTGAGCCTGAGTGTATTGATTTTTTTCTTGGTGTGTTGGCGCAGCGATTTAGTATTAACTGTGCTAAGCGCGAGTTGTCTGATGCCTTTAAAGAGCTAGACTACTCACCTTTTTGGTTGCGTATGTTACTCACTGAGATGACCGCCAATATGCAAGATGTTAGCTCGGCGATGAAGACCATCAAGGGAAAAATAGAGGTGGATGGTGCGCTGGATTACATTACTGCTGGGCTCAGTAAACTTGACAAGTTGGTTTATCTTCGCCTTCATGGCACCCGTAGCAAATATTCGCAACAAGACATGCTGTTTTACTCAGAGCAGATGGGGAAAAGCATTAAAAAAAGCTCAGTGCAAAATGCCATCAGTAAGCTTAAACGACTGAAACTCGTCACCGAATATGATGCAGGTATGTTTTTTGAGAAAGCTGGCCTTAAGGCCTATATCGAGAAAGATTTAAATCTTTAAGCTGTTATTGTTCGTGCGCTTGTGCACCTTGAGGCGATGACGGCTAGGTAGGAAGATAGCTGGCATGTAAGTACTCAATCAATTTGGAGATGCTTGGTTTCAGCAAGCGTTTGCAGGCGTTTAGGCAAGGCATTGAGCAGGTAATGCTTTCCCTTATCAAAACCAATCACGTGGCATAAACGCCTGTAAAACTTGCCCTTTGGGAGTGCCACCGTGTTTCCCTAATTTAAAATTAAGATCGTTGTTAACACGGTGACGCTCTGAAACATGCATCTTCAAGTTGATTGGGCATAAGCTTGATGTGGTTCAGATTACTACATCAACAGCGCTAGCATGTGCGAGTTATGCTGCACTTAACACAAAGGTGCGGTAATCTTCGCTAACCAAGTCTTGGTCTAATTCAAGTGATAACTGTGACGCTATTTGCTCAACTGCAGCAAACTTCCAAGTTAAACCACTGGCTTTATTTTTTGAAAGAAAAACTTCGCCCGCTGGCGTTGCTTGGCGCGCTTTACCTGTTTGTTTGGCTTCTTGAAAGGCAATATCTTCAAGAAGTTTATTCACTTTTGCCGCGCCCACATTAAGCAGTTTACCCATGATGGTTGGCGTTAAATCGTCAGATTTAATTGCTGTGTCAACGGCCTTGACCACGTCTAGTGGGTGCTTCACGTCAAAAGCAGTGGTTGGCTCAGCAGGCTTAGCTGTTGCAACGGGCTTGGCAGCTTCAGAATGAGTGACTTCAGATTTGTTTGCTGCAGCCTTAGTTACTTTAGTCGCTGTTGTTTTAGCAACAGGTTGGCTTTTTGATGCCGAGGCAGCTCTGTGCGCGACTTTATTAACAGATTGCGCTTTATGTGCTTTTTGTTGGTTAAATTTTTGTTTTTTACTTTTCGCTCTTGCTTGGCGTTTTGATAACTTCATTACAGCTTGTTTTCCATTATTTATTGCGTTTGCATACTTCGCCGAGTCATCCATCTCGGCCACTTCATGCCCTTATTTTTCGCGGCTATTATAAAGCAACTGAGCAAAGCTTCAAATTGCGCCAGCGCAAGAACAGCGCACATGCTACTTATTTATCTCTAACGCACTGAATTGCAAAAATAAATAAACAAAACACCATTGAAACCAACAACACCGCCCACACCATGTTTAAGCCAAGTTGTAATGAATTAAGTAAGCTAGTTACAAGCAGTAACACAGTACTTAACAACATTAATTGTTTAAATTTTTGCTTTAATGAGGCGGGTGTATCTTGTTCAAGCTGCTGCTGGCGTAATTGCCAACCTGCCAGCCCGGCAGCAAAAGCGGTAACAATAAAGTAAAAGTCTCCCTGCCCTCCCGCACTATTTATGGCAATTAAACACAGTGCCACATTGCTAAGGTAAAAAATGGTCGCAGAGATATTTTTATGGAATCGATAAAAAGGAAATAAACACACAATAACTAACACCATCGTCCCCGTTGGATAATACATAACGCCAATACCAAGCACGGGTAATAGTTGTAATAAAAATGCATAGATCATTTCATCTTCCTCTGTAGCCGCAAAGCAGGTAGTAACTTTTGGTGGTAAAAAGCGTTAAAAGATTGCTCCATCTGCCAATTGATTAAATAAAAGCCTTGTTGCCTAAATTTATCCAAGATGTTTTGCCGCGCTAAATGATACAACGCTTTTATCTGCTCGTGATGCTCGCCTGTCACTAAACCAGAGGGATCGGGTACAATCACCGTTATACAATAACCGGCGCGTTTAAGGCCTTTTAGCAGCGGCAAATCACTGGGCTGTAATTGACTAATAAATACGATATTCGCTTTATTTGGAAAGTACATTGTCGGTTTGTGCTCAAGAGCCCACAGGTTAATTTCACTTCCCGTTGATGGCTCCACTTTAGTCAATGCTTGCTCTATTTTGAGCAATTGCCTACGACCAAAGTTTGGATACACATAATCCATTTTCTGGCCGAGAGTAAGCAAGCCTAGACGGTGACCGCTGTTCAGTAAGCTCTTAGCCATGGTTAAACCAAGCGATAAAGTGTTGTCTAAACAGGTTGCCAGCGCCTTAGCTAGCTCACTGCTGCCATGTAAATGGCCGTGTTGACGACCATCAACAATCAAGCCAACATTCATATTGCTGTCTTGTTCAAACTCGTTGGCCAGCAACAACTCTTCATGTTTTGCACTGGCACGCCAATTGATCCCTCGACTTGACATCTGGTCTTGATACTGAGTTAAGCCAAAAAAAGCCTCACCCGTGCCCGCCTTACCCGCAGCTACCACACCATTAAAGCCAAAGGTTTTATTAGATTTAAGTGGAATACTGCCCATGTGTTTTGCCACAGGAGCCTTACTCACAGTTTGAACATCACGTGCATTTTCACGGTGATAAACTTGGCCAATAAAATCTGCTACAGATATTTCCATATCACTAAATTCAAAATGCCCTCTCTTTGCCACTAATTCATGTTGGTGATTGAAAACTCGCTTTTGTGTTAACGGCGCAGCCATGGTTACACTGGTCCCGTTAGCTTGGTTCAATGCCTGTTCATTAAGCGCTAGGGCCTCTGGTATCGCCTCTTTGAGGTATATCAACTGTAAACTGCTTGCCAAATTTTCAACCTGATAACTCAGGGTAAAGTGGCTCTCGCTTGTGGCCACATCACGACTTACTTTTAATTTAACAGGCCGCTGAGTTGCTGCAGCCGCTAATAAGTACGCCAGCGGGAACAAGCTCATTGCGACTAACGTGACATTGGTGGTAACCAAGCCCATTACAAAAAAGATAACAAACAACAGCTGTAAGGATTTAGTTTGCTCCATTACCTTGCTCCATTGGCACGGCAAGTTTATTCAAAATGCCTTGAATGATTTTTTCAGCGGCTTGATCTTGCCCCCATAGCTCAGGCGATAAACTTAATCGATGGGCTAAACACGGTATGGCAATAGCTTTAATATCGTCTGGCAATACATAATCGCGTCCCTGCATGGCAGCCCATGCTCGGCTAATACTTAGCAACGCGAGACTGGCTCGCGGACTGGCGCCAACCACTACATTGGGCAAATTGCGGGTAGCTCTAACAATTTGTACTATGTAGCTTTGCAGTGCATCGCTCACTGTGACTTGCTCGATGGCATTTTGCATCGCAACAAGTTCACTGCACTCGGTGATCACCTCTAAACTAGCTTGCGCTGTATGGCGGTGTTGCCTGGCGGCTAGAATGGCTATTTCTTGCTCTTGCGAGGGGTAACCGACAGAGAGCTTGAGTAAAAACCGATCTAACTGCGCCTCTGGCAACGGAAAAGTAGACTCATACTCAATCGGGTTTTGTGTCGCCATGACAAAAAACGGCTGTGGCAACATTAAGGTTTCACCGTCTAGGGTCACTTGCTTTTCTTCCATCGCTTCTAACAAGGCCGACTGCGCCTTAGGTGATGCGCGGTTAATTTCATCGGCTAATAGCAGTGAGGTAAAAATGGGGCCTTTTTTTAGCTGAAACTGATTGTTTTGGCGATCAAATATAAAGCCACCTAAAATATCACCAGGGAGTAAATCAGGGGTAAATTGAATGCGCTTAAAGTCTAATCCTAACACCCTGGAAAAGCTTTTCGCTATTTGGGTTTTAGCCACCCCCGGATTATCTTCAAGTAACACATGCCCTTGCGACAATAACGCTGCAAGCACTTGTTCTAATACGTGCCTTTTGCCGATAATTGCTTTTTCAACCTCTGCCAATACCGCCTGACAAATATCAGGAACTTGTTGTAAGCCTATTTTATGTTCGTTCATCGCTGATTCCTTAAGATTGATTAGAGTGATGGCTACACAAAGCCGTTAAGATAATTTGAGTATGTGGCAAGTAAGGCTGCGTATTCACTGGCCAATAACCAAAGCTCAAGGTTTGTTGCCAATTTGGCTTTACCGCAAACGCCAGCGCTTGTTTTAAGTCCGTAGCAATGGCGGGGTCTTGCTGCAACTGTTTTAGTCCGTCTCTGCTGCTCAGCTGATGTTGCGTACAATACCTGTTCATATACAAACCTTTTACATAGCTGTGTAATTGGGACTCATTTCCCGCTTCAAAATAATCACTTAATGTTTGCAGTAAATGCTCATCTGTTGCTGGCGTGCCTTGGTAATTAATCAGCAACACTTCTGCAGCCAAGTCCGCTTTTCTAATGCGTTGTATACTGATAAAAAACAGCATCAATAGTAATGACACCCAAACAAACACCGCTGGCAGCGCCAATGCCCAAGTGAATAATGTCAACAGCCATAGTGGTGGATAGCTAGCCAGTATTAGTAGAGTGACCAATGACATCAAAATAAAGATCAATACTTTTCGAATGCTATAAGCGCTGCTTTTGTTCATGCCTTCGCCTCCGCAATTTGATTTAAATAGCCAATAGCTAGCGACAAGTCTTGTTGGTCAAATGGTGCTTGGCTGTAACAGGCTTTTTCAAACAGCAAGGTTATTTGATAAAGGGGCTTGGCAGGCAAGTTCCCTTGACATAACAGCTGATAAAACTCATGTGCAGTTTGCGTTGGCTGCCGCACTAGTTGGTATTGCTCAGCCAGTAACGTTAATAATTGTTGATAACATTCAATAATTTGTTCTTTACCTGCCGCTTGGTTAGTTTGCATCGTTTCTGCTTGGGCCTTTGCTAGGCTTGCCAGCACTGGCACAGGAGCAACGGGCGCACCTATGTCCCTGCGCGAGCGCCGCTTTCGTAACATTGGTGCGACGATCAACCCTAACAGTGTGGCTAAAATAGCGGCAATCACCCACGGACTAATGTGAATAGATTGGCGAATCTGTTGCTGAAGTTGCTCAGGCTCGGTCTCAGTCCAAAGGGGTAAGACTTGCTCATTTTCAATGGAAGTCGGCCTTTCTTGTTTCGCCACAACAGACGCTGAGAATTCTGTTTGCTCGGTTGCTACCGAATTCATAAATAAGGTGAATGCACCAAAGAAAAGCACCATGCCAATGGCATAAGCAATCACAATTTGACGAATATGAGCCGCGTTAAACAAAATAAAAAAACATCCGCCAGCTGCCACTATCATAAAGCCTATAAGGGGGATCCCCATTGGACTGCCAAGCATGATGTTGAGGGCATCTTTATAATACTCAGGCACCTGAGTTTGCAACGCGATGCTGTTAATGCAACTAAGCAATAAAGCCGCCAGAATAAAAGCCGCAAGATAAAAACGTGTGGCGCGATTTAACATTCAATAGTCCTTTTTATTACACATGCAAGAACGATATATACCTAATCAACCTAGAAATGCATAATTTCAATGCACCTTCAAGATGATTGGGTATATAGCACTTAAAAATCATATATATAGACTTGCTTACAGCAATGGACTTAGATTATATACTGAAGGGAAAAAAGTCTGACCCAAAATGCGTAATTGCAGAAATTTACGAATTTGACGTAAGCAAAAGGGATTGATTCACTTAAAATTAACTGAGTTTATGTGGTGAATGATTAAGCTTGGATCATCTTACAGCAACATATTAACGTAACTAACGGAATGATATCGCAGGCAACAGTTTACAACACGCGTTTTAATCGCGTAACACCTCACCTTTACAAGGATCAGCTATGAAAGCAGTCGGATATTTACAACCGCAAGACATAACACAAACAGACAGTTTGATTGATATTGAGCTAGATATACCTCAAGCACAAGGCCACGATCTTCTTATTAAGGTTCATGCCATTTCTGTCAATCCCGTCGATACTAAGGTACGTAAATCGGCATCACCTACGCCCGGTGAACATAAAATACTGGGTTGGGATGCCGTTGGCGAAGTGGTTGCAACCGGCAGCGAAGTAAGCCTGTTTAAGGTTGGCGACAAAGTGTGGTATGCCGGCGATATCACTCGCTCAGGCTCTAATGCTGAATATCAATTAGTTGACGAGCGTATTGTTGGAATTAAACCTGCCTCATTATCAGACGTTGAAGCAGCGGCAATGCCACTAACAGCTATCACCGCATGGGAATTATTGTTCGATAGACTCGACTTTACACCGAATTTACCTACTCAATCAGATTCAAATGTAGCCATACAGCAAGCAAAACCATCTGCACCCAAACCCATCATTTTAATCATGGGCGCGGCCGGCGGCGTTGGCTCGATTTTAACGCAGTTGGCGGCAACATTAACTCAGGCTACGGTCATTGGCACCGCATCGCGGCCACAAAGCCAAGATTGGGTTAAAGCGTTAGGTGCTGATCATGTTATTGATCACCATCAGCCATTGCTACCTCAACTCAACAAATTAGGCATTTCACACGTCAGTCATGTGATCAGCCTGACCCATACTGATCAACACTTCAGCCAATTAATAGAAGTGCTCGCGCCGCAAGGTAAACTAGCGCTGATTGACGACCCACAGCAAGATATCGACATTAAAAAACTTAAGCAAAAATCCCTCTCATTGCATTGGGAGTTGATGTTTACACGCGCCATGTTTACTACTTGGGATATACAAAAGCAGCATGATCTCTTAACTCAAGTTTCGCAACTGGTTGACGCGGGGATACTGAAAACAACCTTAGGGCAGCACTATGGCGCAATCAATGCAAGTAACCTTAAACGCGCTCATGCCTATATTGAAACCCATCAAGCCGTGGGTAAGGTGGTATTAGAAGGGTTTGACCAATAACCAGCTCTTTAGGGATAAAGAGCAGGGCTGTAGGTTATTATTGACATGTAACCTTGACCGCCCTGCTTGCTATCTTGCCAGCGTGGAGTCAGCACGACAGTTACAATTAAATAGCTCATTTATGCTAGTTAAACTGTCATCCATACTTATTTTACTTGTCACATTAACAACTTAGTCTAACCATTGTTTTTATAACTAACCTCAGTTTTGCTAAGCCAATTACGAGCGGATACCGTATATTTTACTGCCAAGTTCGTTTTCAGTGATGAAAGCGCAAAGCGTATAGGGATATACCCAAACAATATCAAGAAGCAAAGTCCAACGTTATTTTTTAGGTCTATTTACGCGTTTTTGCAGGAAAAATACTGCTTTGCTTATCCAGAGCTCGGGTTAACTATCATATCTATACAATGGAGCCATAACATGTCGATAAGTTGGAAACGTAAACTGGGAATGGCAAGTACATTAAGCAGCGTATTATTTCTCAGTGCCTGCAATGACAATGACAGTGTTGAGAAAACGGCAAAAAATGTGATTAACGAAGTCGTTAAACCAGACGCTAACGCGGTTACTGTTGGCCCTCGCCCACTGTTTCTGGTGTCTGAAATGCAATCAAGCCCACTGAAAACCAAGCTTGAACAATGTGCATCTGGCTCATTTTATCGCAGCGATTTTTCCATTGGCCACCGCGGCGCAGCGCTACAATTTCCGGAGCACACTAAAGAGTCTTACCAAGCAGCCATTGATACTGGCGCAGGCATAGTAGAATGTGACGTCACTTTTACTAAAGATAAAGCGCTTGTGTGTCGCCATTCGCAATGTGATTTAGCCACCACTACCAACATTCTGGCAATGCCAGAATTGGCAAAAAAGTGTTCTGTGCCATTTAGCCCAGCCGATCCCGCTAACGGTGTAAAAGCCACCGCAACCTGTTGTACCAGCGACATTAGCCTAGCAGAGTTTAAAACCTTGAAAGGCAAAATGGATGGCAGTAACCCTAATGCAACCACAGTTGAAGAATTTATGGCGGGTACCCCAACTTGGCGAACCGACTTGTACTCTGGCAATGGAACATTGATGACTCATGCCGAAAGCATCGCGTTATTTAAAGCAGCTGGGGTTAAGATGACACCAGAGCTTAAGTCTGCCAGTGTGACGATGCCGTTTGATGGCTTTACTCAACAAGACTATGCGCAAAAAATGATTAATGAATATACTGCTGCTGGTGTTGATCCGGCCGACGTTTATCCACAATCATTTAATTTAGAAGATGTAAAATACTGGATAGCGAATACACCAGAGTTTGGCCAGCAAGGTGTCTATCTGGACGACCGTTACGACTTAGCTAATTTTGATCCACAAAATGCGACGACTTGGTCACCCTCTATGACTGAGTTAGCAAATGATGGCGTTAAAATCATCGCCCCACCGCTATGGGTATTGTTAACCTTAGATGCCGACAACAACATTGTCCCATCCGAGTATGCCAAGGCGGCGAAAGCGGCTAATTTAAAAATCATTACTTGGACGTTAGAGCGCTCTGGGCTACTCAGCCAAGGCAATGGCGGTTGGTATCACCAGTCGATTGCAAACGCAATTGACAACAAAGGCGATACCTTTGAAGTATTAGACGTACTAGCAAAACAAGTCGGCGTGATAGGTGTGTTTTCTGACTGGCCTGCAACGGTAACTTACTACGCAAATTGTATGGATAATTAGCAGAAATACATCAACATTAAGCGGCTGGAAGCAGCCGCTTAACTTTGTCACTTTTGCACATGGTTAACACGCTGCTACACAAAATGTTTAATTTTAACTCTCTATAACGCTATATATGACCATCTGCCCCATCGAATCACTTCACCAGCCTCTTTATTAGCAGACAATTAATGTTACTGACATGAATGCTCACCTAAAAGCACTAATCAATACATAGCATGATGGCATAACAGAATTACTTAAAGGTTGCAGCTTGCGACCTGTTTTCCACGCAAATTTTTCAACGTCAACATTAGCCTGAAACGGTTTGTCTTTCTGGATGGGAGCCAGCAACCTTCACGATGAAAGCGCCTCAGTGTCACGCCTTAGCTGATAACGATATCATCACAAAGGCCTGACTGCGTGGATTGTCCTGAACATCATTTAGTAAAAAAGCGTTTCCAAACAGCGAGCAGCGTTTTTAGTGTCTCAGCTTGATGATTTAAGCTCTATCATCGGCTTCCACATTTCATATAGCTCTTCTTCAGAAGGCACTTCGCCGTGCTCAAGTTTACGGATCACTTTACATGGGTTGCCAAAGGCTAAACAATCTTCAGGGATATCTTTGGTAACAACACTGCCAGCACCAATCACGCTGCGAGCACCAATGGTAACGCCGTCTACAACAACAGCCCCTGCACCAATCCAAACACTATCACCTATGTGGATAGGATTGCCTAATGCCAAAGGTAATACGCGCTCCGCTATATCAAGTGGATGCCCTGCGGTGCTGATGACCACATTTGGCCCGATTTGCACATAACGGCCAAAATAGACTGGGGCAATGTCTAAAATAGTCACGCCACTGTTGAGAAACCCTCCTTCTGCAAAGTGGATGTTTTTACCCATGTCGCAATAGAATGGTGGCACAATAGTGGCGCCATTATAGCTACCAAGAATGTCCCCCAGTAGCGTAGCTTTTAATGCGTGTTGAGAAGGCCGAGCATGGTTAAAGTCATAAAGCTTTTCTTTCATTTGAGTTTGAAATTCAAACAACTCAGGGTTGATAGCAAGTTGCACTTCAAAATCAGATATTTTATGGCTCATCGTCTATTGCCTCTCATCAAAGGAATACTTCATCCTATGCTTATCAAAAAGATAATCAAGCTTTAGTGATGATAATGAGTAAGTTAGCGAGCATTTTAGCGCAAACTAAAACACTGGCCTTCTCAAAGCATCATAAATCATTAATCTTCCATTTCTCGGGCTTTTGACAAGGCTGAAGCCACCATACCCGCGGGAATAGAAACGACACCTAGTCCAATAATTAAGATAAAAAAGGTGAAAATTTTGCCGCCAACCGTAATGGGGTAAATATCGCCATAACCCACGGTCGTTAACGTAGCTACAGCCCACCATAAACTATGAAATATTGAGCTAAAGGCCTCAGGTTGTACTGAATGTTCAAAGTAGTAAATTCCTACCCCAGCTAAATAGAGGATGATCAGTGAAGCGAACAAGAATAAGGTTAATTCTTCTTTTGCAATAATAAATGCGCGGTAAAAGCGGCGTGATGCAGCACTGTAACGTACTAACTTTAAAATACGGATCAACCGCAACATTCTAAAGGCCCGCACAGTACGTAAATCTAATCCAATGGCGAGGTAAAACGGCAGAATAGCAAGTAAATCAACCATGCCAAAGAATGAAAAAATATACTTACGTTTACTATCAGCCACCACTACCCGAGCAATATATTCAAAGGTAAAAATAAACACAGTTACGGCTTCAAACAAAAATAAGTTAGCTCTTAACTCTGCACTGATATTCGGTAAGGTTTCAACAGAAAAGCTGATTAGTGATAACACTATCATGATCTGCGTAAAAATCTCAAAGCGACGACCTATGGCAGTATTGTTATCCTCTACCATGTCTTTAATTGTTTTAAACAAGTTGACTCCTTTTTAATAGTACGTTCGGCTCATCATCTTGTATTATAAGCATTATTTCCCCTGTTTACCCAGCCCAATTACACCAACATTTCCTGCTTCATGTAAAAAACTCAAGTATTGGGCAAATTTTCTGTCTAAGCCATTTTTTTCGATCCGAACATAGCAAGCCAACGTAGAGTTCCGACGGCAACATTTTTCACTGATATTTTAGTCAAGACACTGTCAGTAACATATAAAATATAGCGAAATCACCCGATTCATTTGTCAAGTCGACTATTCATCAACCACACTTACATGCAATCATGTATTAAAATTATTTCCTTTGTAAGCGGATAACAAAATATGAAAACCCAAAGCAAAATGTTTTCTCTCCTGTTTGTGGCTCTTTTCATTGAATCCGTGGCCATGTCGTTTGTCCATTCTACCTACCTTGAAGTGATCTTTATTGGTTTACCTGCGCTTATCGTTCCTCTTTATCTTATCAAGTCAGTGCCAACGAGCCCGCTTACCCGACACGTTTCAGCCATAGCAGCAATGATTTTTGCTTGTTTACATATTCATCAAATGAATGGCTTGATTGAGGTGCACTTTGAGATATTCATTTTGATGGCATTCTTAATTATTTTTAGTGACTGGAAGGTGTTTATCACTGCTGTGACGGTTGTAGCCGTCCATCATATGTCATTTTATTTTTTACAACTGAACAACGCTGGCGTTTACATCTTTGACGCTGACCGCTTAATGTTCTCAACGGTAATTATTCACGCTGTTTATGCTATCGTCGAGTCAATCGTGGCAGGTTTTATTGCTAAAACCTTAAGAGACGATAGTTACGTTGGCGCTGAGCTTGCTGCTATTACTAAGCAACTAACCCAAAACAAGCAGTCGATTGATTTAACGTTGCGAGTGGAAAGCAAAAAAAGTAAAACGCTACGTGGGTTTAACGAGCTGTTAACATTACTTAACACCCTTATTCACGACGTTAAAACCCAAGCCAAAGAATTAGTGGTAAACACCACAACCTTGGCTGAACTCAAAGAGTCTCTGAATACTTCGGCCAATGTTAAGCGACAAGAAACGGATAGCATTGCCTTATCCGTTGAGCAGATGCTTGACACCGTAAACATGATTGCCAATCAAGCTGGGCAACTTAGTAGTCAAATGACCCAAGCCAACACATTAAGCCATTTGACCGAAAACAACGTCAATGACATTAACAGTAAAAACCAGCATCTATTAGATGCATTAAATGGGACCAGTGAACAAATACATCAGCTAGCACAAGCCAGTGACGTTATTACCAAGGTGCTTGAGGACATTACCAGCATTGCTGACCAAACTAACTTGCTGGCACTAAATGCCGCCATCGAAGCGGCTCGAGCTGGGGAACAAGGCCGTGGCTTTGCCGTCGTTGCTGATGAAGTGAGGGCTTTAGCAAATCGCACTAAAGACAGTACTACTAAAATAGCCAAAACAATTAGTGAGCTTAACACGCATTCAAAAAGCTCAACGCAAGCAATGCAGTCTTGTATCAGCATTGTTGACGACGTTATTGCTGTGGCAACGTCTGCCAATCAACAAATGAAAGAGACCTCACAATTGGTCAGCTCTGCAAATGAAATAGCAAATTCGGTGGCCAATGCCGTCAATGAACAATCTGAGGCTACCGCCAGTATTGCCGCCAGCACCGAAAACATGAAGTTGACCAGCCAAGATGATCTGTCACAAATTGCACAACTGTCCATTGAGACAGATAACATTAAGCGAGCCACCGAAAGCCTACAACATGATATTGAAAGCTTTAAATAACCCAGATCCCAATCAACAAGTTAAGCGCCGCCATGTGGTCATAGTGTTACTGTGGATCATGAGTACGTTAATTGCTGCTATCTATTTTATCGGCGCGCGATTAGTTGACTTCGATCCCACTGGTAAACTGAGACAACAAGATAGCCAAGATTTTGCATTATCATTATTGAAACAGATCCAGCTAGACCCTCTCAATATGGGCAATACCATTATCCACTTTACCGCTTCAGGCTGCGTGTGTAATTCCTATAGTCAAGCTCACAAACAAAGCCTAAACCAGCAAGCAATAAGCGACGGTTATCAAGTCATTAACCTGACAATGACAGCGGCCTTGCGTGAATTAGTCCCCGCAACCCCCGCCGCGCTGGTTATGAGTAATAAAGGTAAATTAGTCTATTTTGGTCCTTACTCAGAGGGCTTAGCTTGCTCAAGCTCGAATAGTCTTATTGAGTTAGCAATAAATAACTACAATAAAGGCTTCAACCCTGAGCTAATCATCGATAAAGCGAAAGGTTGCTACTGCCCAGCATAAAGTATGAATCAAACTAATTGAGACTGTAAGTCTATCGTTTTCCATGAGTAACATCATACAAAATGTAATCACTGGCTGTTAGAATAACCATGGTTTCAACAACATAATAAGGATTTTTATGATAAAACAACTCGCAACAGAAACAATCGCATTACTGGGTGGTAGCAAAAATATCACTGAAATTGACCACTGTATTACACGGGTGCGCGTTAAAGTGGCCGATTACGCTAAAGTCGACTTCGCCCAGTTAAGCAAAGAATATGACAGTGCGGTAAAAGGCGTTGTTGAAGGCAGTGTTCATCTCGTTGTTAATCAATATAAGCACGACTTTACTACCAGTGATATAGCAACCGAGCTTAAAGCGCTGAAAGGATAAAGCCCATTACAGTCGGCTAAATACTTTAATCCCATAAGGCTTACTCAGCTCGCTTTTTCACCGTTCAACAAGCGAGCTACAAAGGCACTTATTCAATACAATTAATTTTTTGAAATGGCTGATGTTGAACACAAGTAGTGATTTCGTTTGTGTAAATTGCCATTTCCTTCTAGCACATTTGAGGGGTAATTTAACCGTAATTCCAATAAGAATAAGAAATGGCTACTTGTACAACCCACTTTATTAATAACAAAATACCCATTAACCAACCCAATCTTCGCCCTTCTCTCCTAAGCTAACCATAAAGTAGCGTATCACTAACATTGACGAACACGGCTAAACTAAGTTAATGGCTAATAAAATAGCGATCCTTTTTTGAAATAACAAAGGGAAAGATGTTAGGTTAGTTAGCTCATCGCTTATTAAGCAACCTTAACTCGGCGTTTTCTTATTCCGAGTCCAATTAATTAGCGCCACCATTAATTGTGTTAATAAGGATTTTTAGTTAACGATTTATTAAGGAGATAAAGAATGCCTGGAAATCAAGTCAATACTAAACATACTTTCAACATTAACGGCCAAGCTTACCATTACTACCCCCTATCCTGCGCGCAGACAACCAATCAAAATGACATTGCTCGCTTACCCGTTTCAATCAAAATATTATTAGAAAACTTGTTACGTCATCATGATAACGGAGCAGATAACCAAGCAGCTATTGACGCACTGATCAGCAGTGCCGGCCACGCCAGCAGCCAAGAGATTAACTATCAACCTGCGCGCGTGTTAATGCAGGACTTTACCGGCGTACCTGCGATTGTTGATCTTGCCGCTATGCGCGATGCATTAGTTAAACAAGGGCTAGACCCGCAAAAAGTAAATCCGCTAGCCAAAGTTGATCTCGTCATCGATCACTCAGTTAACGTCGATAAGTTTGCTAACTCATCAGCATTTGAAGAAAATGTCGCCATTGAAATGGCACGAAACGACGAGCGTTATGCCTTTTTAAAATGGGGCCAGCAAAATTTTCATAACTTTAGCGTAGTGCCGCCAGGTACCGGTATTTGTCATCAGGTCAATCTTGAATATCTCGCTAAGGTGGCATGGACTGAAACCAACGAAAACGAATGCGTGGTTTATCCCGATACACTGGTTGGAACCGACAGCCATACCACTATGATTAATGGTTTGGGCGTACTCGGCTGGGGCGTAGGCGGCATTGAGGCTGAAGCTGTGATGCTCGGTCAGCCAATTTCTATGCAAATACCCGATGTGGTTGGCTTTGAGCTAACCGGTAAACTAGCAGAAGGGATCACCGCAACTGACTTAGTGCTCCAAGTGGTGCAAATACTAAGGCGACATGGCGTGGTCGGCAAATTTGTCGAGTTTTATGGCGCGGGCCTGTCGCATTTACCATTGGCAGATCGCGCCACCATTGCCAATATGGCACCGGAATATGGCGCCACTTGTGGGTTTTTCCCGGTCGATCAGCAAACCCTTGATTACTTAGCCCTAACAGGCCGCGATCAACAAACAATCGCACTGGTGGAGCACTACTGTAAATTACAAGGGCTATGGCGCGATGAAAACACCGTTAAGCCAGATTTCTCTGAAACCCTATCCCTAGACATCAGTACAGTGGAGCCAAACCTCGCGGGACCCAGTCGTCCCCAAGACCGCGTACCGATGCGCCAGCTTAAAACAGCCACCGATGATTTTATTGCGCTGAAAGGTAAAGAGGCGCAAAAATCGACTGCATTTCCACTTAAAAGTAGCGAACAAACGCTTAGTAATCAGACTCTGAGCCATGGCGATCTCGTGATTGCTGCTATCACATCCTGTACCAATACTTCTAACCCTGCAGTGATGCTCGCGGCAGGGCTACTCGCGAAAAAAGCCATCGACAAGGGACTTGTCACCAAACCATGGGTTAAAACTTCCCTCGCCCCCGGCTCGCGAGTGGTCACCGATTATTTACAAGCCACCGGTTTACAGCAATCGTTAGACACATTAGGTTTTAATTTGGTTGGCTACGGTTGCACAACCTGCATTGGTAATTCCGGCCCGCTGCCCGTGGCGGTGCAAGAATGCATAGTAGAAAACGATCTGATCGTCTGCGCGGCATTATCGGGTAACCGTAACTTTGAAGGCCGAATCCATCCACTGGTCAAAGCGTCATGGTTAGCGTCGCCGCCATTAGTCGTTGCGTATGCATTAGCGGGCACCACGCGTATCGATCTCACTCAAGATCCTATTGCCACTAGCGCTGACGGCGAAAGAGTCTACCTAAAAGACATCTGGCCCAGTAATGCTGAAATTACCGAGTGCCTTAACAGCGTCAGTCATCAAATGTTTGAACAGCGCTATAGTGCTGTTTTTGATGGTGACCAAATATGGCAAGCAATTGAAGCAGGTAAACAGGCTAATTATGCCTTTTCAGAGCAGTCTACTTATATCCAATTACCGCCGTTCTTTGAACCGGAGTATCGCGATAATAACAGCAACATTGTTAACGCTCCTATCCTCGTGATGCTGGGAGATTCAGTGACCACAGATCATATCTCACCTGCTGGCGCGATAGCCAAAGACAGCGCCGCAGCTGATTATTTACGCAGTAATGGTGTAAATGAGGCCGATTTCAACTCTTACGGCTCACGACGCGGTAACCATCAAGTCATGATGCGTGGCACCTTCGCCAATATTCGCATCCGCAATGAAATGACACCCGAGTGCGAAGGCAGCTATACCCATCTCCAAGGTCAGTCTACGCCCTTATTTATCTATGATGCGGCCATGGCATACCAGCAAGAAAAACGTGCCAGTGTCGTCATTGCCGGTAAAGAGTATGGCACCGGCTCAAGCCGAGACTGGGCCGCGAAAGGCACGCTATTACTCGGGGTTAAAGCCGTGATAGCAGAAAGTTTTGAACGCATTCACCGCTCTAACCTTGCTGGTATGGGCGTGTTGCCATTACAGTTTATGCCGGGTGAAGACAGAAAGACATTACAGTTAACTGGTAATGAGTCGTTCGACATTTTAGGTTTGGACAAAAAAATGCAGGCCAATCAAACCTTAAATGCGGTGATCTATTATCCGTCCGGTGAGCAGCGTAACATTCAATTGCGGTCGCGACTCGATACCGCGGTAGAAGTTGAATATTATCGCGCCGGCGGCGTGCTGACTTATGTGCTTAATCGCATGGCCGCTGAGCGTTAAGGCTAAACGTAAACCTGATGGGCCGGCAGGCCCATCAATTACCTTGCTGTTCCCCTCTTTGGGTTGCCTACTTTGAATTGAAGGAAATAAAATGGATTTACAATACCGCACAGAAAAAGACAGTTTAGGTGAAGTAAAAGTGCCATCAAACGCCTTGTTTAGCGCACAAACTCAACGCGCCAAAGATAACTTCAACATTAGTAGTCTGCTGATGCCCGCCCAATTTATTCAAAGTCTCGGCCTGATTAAAGCCTCTGCTGCCAAAGTGAATGGCCAACTGGGTTTACTGGAGCCAACCGTTGCAGATGCCATCTACCACGCAGCAATGACTTTAGCTGCAGGTCAGCATATTGAACAGTTTCCCGTCGACGTATTTCAAACTGGCTCGGGCACCAGTACCAATATGAACGCCAATGAAGTGATCGCCACCCTTGCCAGCGAACAACTCAAACAAAGTATTCACCCCAATGATGCGGTAAATTGCAGTCAGAGTAGTAATGATGTCATTCCAACGGCCATTCACGTCAGTGCGCAATTGGCCATTTCACAACAACTACTCCCTGCTTTAACTAAGCTACAAGCTACGTTAGCAGCAAAAGAGCAAGACGTGGCTGGCCAGCTTAAAACCGGCCGTACCCATCTAATGGATGCCATGCCTCTGAGCTTAGCGCAGGAGCTTTCCGGCTGGCGCGCGCAATTATCCCTAGCGGCAAATCGAATTACTGATAGTCAAAAAAGATTATGCCAAATAGCACAAGGGGGAACCGCCGTTGGCACAGGAGTCAATGCCCCCGATGATTTCGCCGCACTATTTGCCCAGCAATTATCAACCTTAACTGGTCAACCATTTAGCAGCGCCGATAACCTATTTAGTGCACTGAGTAGTCAAGATACCGCGGTTGAGGTATCAGGGCAGCTGAAGGCATTAGCAGTCGCGTTAATGAAAATAGCCAATGATCTGCGCTGGATGAACAGTGGCCCGTTAACCGGCCTTGCTGAAATAACCCTTAAACCGCTGCAACCAGGTAGCAGTATCATGCCCGGCAAAATTAATCCCGTACTGCCTGAGGCCGTGGCAATGGCAGCGGCACAGGTGATAGGTAATGACACAACGATTACGATTGCTGGCGGCTCAGGCAATTTTCAATTAAATGTAATGTTACCTGTAATTGCTTTCAACTTATTACAAAGTGTTGAACTACTCACCGGAAGCTGCGACGCCTTAATGACCACCATTGCTGATTTTACAGTGAATGCTAGCCAGTTAGAGCAAAGCTTAGCTCGTAACCCTATCTTAGCGACCGCCCTGAATAACGAAATTGGCTATAACAAGGCAGCCGAGATAGCTAAGCGTGCCTACGCGGAAAAGCGCCCAATATTAGATGTCGCAAAAGAGATGACCGATTTAGACGAGGCTTATTTAGCTAAGTTGCTCAACCCCGAAGCCTTAATTTAGCATGATTAACATGCTCGCTCTCCAGAACCAACAAACCATTTAATGGGCCATTGCGCTGATAGCAGCCGCAATGGTTCATCAAAAGAGCATATTGGCAAATACTCACATCAATAAGCTGCCATTCACTCCTTGCTCTTTTCCCTTAAACACCTCCCTTAGTACAGAGAGAATAAGTACTCAGAGAGTACTCTGACAGACAGCGCCCAGCCAGAATCAACAACACAAAACAGTTTAAATCACCTAGTGCTTTTCCCCTACTTGGATCTATTTTTATCAAGCTACACTAAAGTAATCATCAAATAAAAGGAGGTGTTAATGGCGAAGTTGAATCTTTTATAAATGACATTAACCCTCACCTACAACCCAAGTTAATTGCGTCGGGTTCCAGGGTGAATAAAAGGAATGAGACCATGCAAACGATTGTTAAAAAGCTTAGCTATTTTCCATTAACACTCACCCTTGCCGCAGTGATATCGGGCTGTGATTCAAACACGGCTGAAATTCACTGGACCAGCTATGGGGTGCCGCACATTAAAGCCAATAACTACACGGCACTGGGCAAAGGGCTGGGTTACGTGATGGCACAAGACCGCGCGTGTAACTACCTTGACGGTATTATTACCGCAAAAGGCGAGCGCGCTAAGTTCCTAGGAGCAGGTATCAATAATGCCAACATTACCTCCGACTTTGCTTATCTACACTTAGCCACTTACCAAAATGCAAAAACAAACTTTCAGCAACTTGATCCTAGAAGCCAAGCGTTGATGACTGGCTTTACTAAAGGATTTAATCATGCGGTACAGAAAAATAAACATTACGCAAAAGAGTGTGCAGCACTCGTGCAACCGATAGATCAATACGATCTGTATGCACTTAACCAATCATTGAATTACTGGGCATTTGTTGAAGTATTCTTGGCTGAGATTGGCTCAGCACAACCAACGGCACCCAGCGCGAACAAGCGGCTATTAAACAAGCCCGATTCGTTCCTTGATAAAATGAAGGGCAGCAACGGTTGGGCATTAGGTAAAGCAATGACCGACAGCGGTAAAGGCATGTTACTGTCAAATACACATCTGCCCCATGGCGGCAAATTTGCTTGGTATGAAGCGCAGCTCACTATCCCTGACGAACTGAATGTCTATGGCAGTTTTTTACCCGGTTTTGTTACTCCTGCTCTTGGCTTTAATGAGCGCTTCGCTTGGACGCACACTTGGACCAACTCAACGCCAGGCTCGGTTTACACGTTAACTCCCGCCGCTGATCAAGCATTAGCGTACCAATATGGCAATCAAGTTAAGCCACTGCAAGCCAACAACTATCAGATTAGTGTTAAACAACCCAATGGCTCATTATCTGAGCTATCACGTACCTTATATTCAAGTCACTACGGGCCAATCATCGAATTTACGGCACAAGGTGGATTTGTCAGCTTGAAAGATGGAGCCAGCCAACGCAGTGATCAAACTGATTACTGGCTAAAATTAGCCCTAAGTCAAAATGTAGATGACGCCATCGCTTTAAATGAACTCGGCTATCGCACTGGCTCACAAAATATAGTGATGTCAGATGATCAAGGCAATACCTTCTATGCTGACTTGGCATCCGTGCCTGATCTCAGTGCAACAGCGTGGTCAATCATCAACGCAGTACCTGAATTACGCGCTTGGGGCGGTGTATTACTCGACGGCTCTAATCCCGTCTTTGAGTGGCAACAAGCCGTTCCTTTTAACCAAGTACCACAACGCCAATCTGAACATTATGTACAAAATGCCAATGAATCCCCTTGGCTGGTTAATATCGAAAACCCCATTGTTGGCTATTCGCCCCTATATGGACCCAGTGAATACCCGCAATCACCACGCACTCGATTAAGTGTGGCAATGCTTGAGCAATTTAAAACAAGTGGTAAAAAAGTCACCCTAGGGGATCTGCAACATACCATGTCCGACAAGCGCATCTTTCAAGCTGAGTTGGTCATTGAAGACTTGATCCAACGCTGCCAAAGCTATGATCAAGTGCAAGTGAACGACGAGACTGTCAACATAACACAAGCTTGCCAAGTACTATCTAACTGGGACAAAAAAGCCAATATCGACAGCGTTGGCACTCATATATTCAGAGAATACGCCCTGCAGTTTTACAAAATTCGCGATTTGGCCAGTTGTAATGGCCAATGTTGGCTAACTCAATTTGACCCACAAGATCCGGTTAATACACCGGCTGGTTTGCCCGCGGTATCAGATCCAACTACCGATCTTCATCTGGTCGCATTAGCCAAAGCAGTCATCCAGCTTAACCAAGCCAATATTCCTTTAAACGCCCCTTTAGGCAACATTCAATCCCTCGTCAAAGGTGAAGCGGAGTATCCTATTGCGGGAGGGTATGGTGACGTGACAGGCAGCTTTAGTACTGTTGCCGATAACATGTCGCAAAACCCTGCTAATGCACTAACGGAAAAAGGCTATCGCATTAATGTTGGCGACAGCTTTATCTTTCTCGCGGAGTTCACCGACCAAGGTGTAAATGGACGAAGTGTGCTGCTTTATAGTCAATCAAATAATCCAAACTCACCCCACTACTTTGATCAAGCCCCCTTAATCGAAGGCGCGCAATACAAACCAATACGGTTTAAGCAAACCGACATACTCACCGATGAGGATTACCGCTTTGAGCTGGTTTATATTAAATAACCGCAGGTTCCTAAGCAGTTTAAACAAGGGACTTGTCTAAGATCGAGCCAAAATACTGCCCCTGAGCAACGAGTAATCATTGCGCAGGGGCCTTGAAATAACCATTGAAGGACAAGACTTTTGGATAAAAATCATTTTGGAAAATAAACTACCCATTTCACTTTTTATCAAAATGCTTCAAGGGTAATGTGGTGCAGGAGGCGAGAAACCTCTAGCTAGCAATCATGGCTTTTTACATGAAAATTCAAGGGCTCTTTCAGGATCATTAGGCAAAGACCAACCTGGTCCAGTGCTGAGTTCATAATCTAATCTCAACATCTCATTTTCATGAATTACAATAGGGGCGCATCGACGAAAACGAGTGCAAATACAGTACTCACCCGTCTCTAGTTCATGTTCATAAAAACCTTTCTCGTCACTTTGTATTGACACTAATGGTGTCACGGCTTCATTTAGATCCATTGAAGGTTGATCATAAAAAATATCAATGTTGAAACCTGAGGCAAATTCAACATGGTTATCACCAATATCATCATGGCTAGTTATCGCACCAAAAACCCCCTGAGTAATTGAGAGTTTATTTTTCACATCTAGTGGCACAGGTTGGTTATCTGAGGACTCACTAGTACAAGAAATTAAAAAACACGCAAAAATGGGCAATATTGATTTAGGAAAAAATTTGTTACTTAGATAGTTCATTCTTCACTCTTATAATTGGCTTAGTCTAACTGAAATGTCTTTAAGGTGCCTGTTTAGCAAGTTAACTGACCAGGGTAACTAATGGACATTAAAGAATCTTACCAAAAAAAAAAGAATTATATATATTTTTGACTAAATTTTGCTAATTATAAATAGTGCTCTTTCTTTAACTGAAACCTTAGGGCGTGTTGATCTTTCGCGATGGATTTTTGAGCAGCATGGTAAAGGGTTATAATTTGCTTCGCCAAAAGTAAAA
>NZ_JAIBHJ010000020.1 GCF_021278025.1 Motilimonas sp. E26 | reverse complement strand
AGATATCTATGGTAAAAATACTGGCGAGTTGTCTGATTTTATCCAACAGCCAAGGCTTGCGATGTTCGTAACTTTTTGGGTGTAGTGGTCAATGCCGCATAAAAAAGCGCGACGCACGCAGCGGCTGGTGACATGGTAAAAGGCGTTGATTCAGGGCAAATCAGCTGCTTGCGAGATAAAGTCATTGCCACATCCTGCTCATTAAGTGGTTTGTAAACTATGGCTCAGGACATGAATTAGCGCAAAAAGAGATGGGTGTCCCGTTACTTCTCCAGCATTCATAGGCGCATGTGCCGCGAATCCAGCTTGTGGGGCAGCAGTTGCTACAGGAATTGTAGCTGCGGGTTCTTGGTGGGCAAATACAAACCCATGGGCTATGAACTCAGATAGTGACTGGGGGGATTGGGGAGAAGAAGATTATACGCCTGATCCTTATGGAGGTTATACTGGTCACGATGAAGGAGATGCTATCAATCTTGGTGAAAACTTAAGGGGAGACGAGTCTTGTGAATTACTTGCTTGGGCAATTGAAGTTTTGACTCACCGAAAACAAGGCCGGGGTTTTAACGATGGGCGTTTTTTTGGGGGGGGGGGGGCTGATGCTGGTCATGCGACTCGAAATGGTAAAATTGATGCAGCGTTAGTAAATCTTCAAAATGCTATGGCGAATTGTGATAAGGATAAAAACTGTGACGCCTGATTGTTATCTTGCGGAGTTAAATGGCTATCTGAGAGCTTTGTCTCAGGTAGCTGGTCCAGCATATGGTTTTGGAGTAAAGAAGTTTTCCAATAGTTGTTCTGAACTAAATGGTACAATTACGAAGATTGTTTCTGAATGGAATGCGGGAGAAACTTCAAGAAAAAATAGCGAATACTTCTACAAAGGAAAAAAAATATTAAGTAGCCGTGATCTATTGAACAAGGTTGAGGGGGTGCTTAAAAAATCGCTATTTAAAACCAAGGGAAGTGGTGAGCGGGAGCTGTATTGTCTGAAATCTATAATGGAAGATATAAATGAGTTTTATGGGCTTGTATCTTCTTCTTTGAATGAAGACGGTGTCTTCCATCCATTAATAGAGTCTCCGGTCTACGAGTTAGATATACGCAATTCGAAACACAGCGCTTCCTTCTATTACTTGGTGAGGATAGAGGGAATGGTAGTTGTCACATATTTCAGGAAAATAATGGACACCCAGTGCGCCGAGCCAAATCGATTGGAGGTGTAAGTCTTCTGACTGGTAAGGCCTAGCAAGCCAGTCAAGGCTTGCGATGTTCGTAACTTTTTTGGGTGTAGTGGTCGATGCCGCATAAAAAAGTGCGACGCACGCAGCGGCTGGTGACATGGTAGTAAGGCGTTGATTCAGGGCAAATCAGCTGCTTGCGAGATAAAGTCATTGCCACATCCTGCTCATTAAGTGGTTTGTAAACTATGGCTCAGGACATGAGTTAGCGCAAAAAGAGATGGGGTCCCGTTACTCGCACATCCCGTTACTCGCAAATCGTACGAATATGACGGCGTAGGTAACCGTTTGACAGAAGAGTCTGCAAATGGAGTGACGTCGTATGTTTATCAAACGCAGAGCAACCGAATAGAAACCCACAACGGCATGCGTGTTGAACTGGATGCGGTAGGTAACACGCTGTCGTCATCATTGACAGGTCAGCAATATCGTTACAATGCAGAGGGCCGCTTGGCTTGGCTAGACAATGGTACGTATGTAACCCAATACCAGTACAACGGATTGAGTGAGCGGGTCATCAAAGAGATAGGCCAAGACACTTATCTTTACTACTACAGCACCGCAGGCCAGCTACTTGAGACGCAATACTATCAAGGCGCTACGCAGGTTTGGTCAAAACAAATTATCTGGCTGGGCAGCTTGCCACTGGCACAGGTAACACAAAATGCCACCGGCAGTGAAATAGTGTACCTGCACGCAGACCATTTAAACACGCCTCGCAAGGCCACCAATGAGCAACAACAAGTGGTTTGGCAATGGTCATCGGATGCTTACGGCAATGGCGCCGCCCATGAAGACGTGGATGGCGACCAGCAACTGACGCAAATTGACCTGCGTTTTCCGGGGCAACTATTTGATGCGGAATCAGGGCTGTATTATAACTACTATCGTTATTACGACCCGAAGACCGGGCGCTACATCACCAGTGACCCGATTGGTCTGAATGGCGGGATGAATACTTTCGCGTATGTAGATGGGAATCCAGTAAGTTATATAGACCCTTATGGTGAATCAGCAACCGCTGTTGTTGGCACTTGGGTTGCTGCAGATACAGCTGTTCCAGATCCAACTGATTTGGCATGGCCGAAGTGGTTTGTGTATGGAGCTGCTTTTACTGGTGCCACGGCATTTGATTGGGCTTGGACAACTTGGTACAACAGTGAAAAAGCAGAACGAAAGAAAGCTTACGCAGAATATAAAGACTTTCAAAAGCAAGGCTACACTAGAGATAATGACCCATGTAAAGAGCTAAAGAATCGAATTGAGTTTATTGAAAAAATGATTCAATATCGTGAAGCTTTTGACAGAAACTTCCCTCACAACAAGTATCCTAATGGGAGACACGCAAAGCCAATCGCTATGGATAAAGAAGACGTTGAACGACTTAAGAAAAAATACAAGGAAATGTGCTCAGATGAGTGCTCATGAGCAAAAATATAGAGCTCTTATTGAAAAGTACTCAAACCTTGCGATGTTTGAAGATGTAGGTTTAGAATCTTTTGATCAGCAGGGGAGATTTGATGAAGATACTCCGTTTCATGTTGCAGCTTACTCAGGAGAAATCGAAGACCTGAAACAAATGCTTGCGTTTGGTGTTGATATAAATGTCGTTGGAGGTATTGGTAATACCGCCCTACATTATGCAGCTATGGCCGATAATAGACCACTATACGAGTTCCTTATTATAAATGGCGCACTAATTAAGAAAAACGACTATGGCGACTTACCATGCGACTTATTTGATGTATCAGACTAGTCGGGTATTCAATTCTCACTTTTATTGTATTCTATAGATCGCTCAGGCCTCACACTGAAAAGTGCGGGGCCTTTTTCGTGCCTTTCTGCCAGCTGTGTTTGCAACCTTTTCCGGTTGTGATTTGCAGGTTGTTGCAGGTTCAAACCTGTATGATCAAACAAATACCAACAAATACCGGACAGCCATCTAAATAACCGCAGGTACTCTTCAAAATAGAATGGAATTTCATGGGGTTGACGTGAATCAAATTGACGCTCAAAGGGTAACAGCTCGGATTTCGTTACCTGATTGGCATCTTGCTTTGTTTTATATTGCTGTATCCGCTCATAAATCGAGGTGAATTCTTGCTCTTCGATGCGCTGGGCGATATTGGCTCGAATTGGATTTAAATCGACATAAGTCATGCACGTTAGCAGCGCTTTCTCATCCAGCAAGGCTTGGCTTTTAAACCGTCCTTTCCAAAAATGGCCCTTGCATTTATCTTCTTGGTTGGCTCTGCGGGCAATATCTTCATTTAAACAACGCATAAACCAGCTGATGTCCTTAAGGCGTTTTCGCCATTTTTCTATCAGCTCTGCAACGACTTCTGGCTGGGCAGTGTTTTGCTCTTTCCCTACTAGCCAATCACCCACCAACATGGGCATAGCAAACAATTGTTGCCAGCGCTCCACGACGTCAACATCTGATAAATCACGGTTATCGGCTAAATTAATGTGCAATATTAGATGGTAATGACTGCTCATAATGGCGTAAGCACAGATATCTATGGTAAAAATACTGGCGAGTTGTTTGATTTTATCCAACAGCCAAGGTTTACGATGTTCGTAACTTTTTTGGGTGTAGTGGTCGATGCCGCATAAAAAAGCGCGTCGCACGCAGCGGCTGGTGACATGGTAGTAAGTCGTTGATTCAGGGAAAATCAGCTGCTTGCGAGATAAAGTCATGGCCACATCCTGCTCATTAAGTGGTTTGTAAACTATGGCTCAGGATCCAGAGTGTGACTGTGTCGGGTAAAAAATATGAGAAGAGTGAGTGTTATTATTGTTATTGTTATTGTGGCCTTAATTTGTTTCTTTGCTCCTCGACTCGTCGATAAAAAAGAAATAATTGATGCGATAGCTGAGTCTGTTGAGGCTATGGAAGAATCGCCATAGCTTTGTCAGTTAATAACATTTAGCAGGTTTGGTCAAAACAAATCATCTGGTTGGTAAATGTAATAGTCAGTTGGATTCATGCGCTGACATCATGCAGAAAATGGTAAATGGATAGTAATGTAATAATGCGCGAAACAGCTAAATGGGCTTTGTTTTAAGGGAGGTTTTGTGCATATCTGTGAGTCCCTGAAGCTGCAAGTACACTGAACCGTTGTGCTGCTATTGCTGCAAAATCGTGCCCAGATTTTTAAGGGAACTGCATGAGAGAAGAAAATGAAATAGCTTTGAGTGAGTTTGAGCGCTCACTCTCTCGGCCAACAATGCTATCTGATCCGTGTCAAGAATATGGTGAAGATTGCTTAGGCAAAATTCTAGCGAAGAGCGACCAGCAGATTTCAGGGGTAGACTACTCGATTTTGTTTAATACCAACTTACCTTGTGGTAAGAACACTGAGGCGATGTATTTCTTACCCGCTTCAATTGATTATTTATCAGGTTTACCCGCCGATCATGCTGAGATGCTAGAGGAATGGCTCGGCTTTATCGTAAAGAACATTCCTGATATCGAGTCCTTGAACTTAATGAACAGCTTTAGCTCACTATTGGCAATTATGTTTGAAAGCGTAACTTCTTCTTATGATGTTGTTAGCATGGGGGATGAAGAGTGTGGAGAAAAGGGATGGGGTATCAGTCATTTTGAGTATGTCAGGGGTAGCCTAATCGTTTGCGGCTTGGTCCAAGAGTTGTCGCGGACTCGCCAAGGAAAAATGATTGCGAAAGGTTTTATCGAGCATCTCTTAGGGAGAAATGACGAGGCTGCAAATAAGTGGTTGATTGAGATAGCTAGTGAGTGTGAGGAAGAAATTGATATCTTTCTTTCGACTGAGCAGTTTGACAAGTTGCTATTGGATTGAATCTGCGATAGGAAAATAGTGAACACCCACTCATTTGCTCATGAATACATGGATGGCGAAATATCTCCCTATACGCTTTACGTTTTCATCCCTGAAAACGTAATTTTGCAGTAAAAATATACTTGATCAATTCGTAATAGACTTAAGCAAAACTGAAGCTAAATTAAGCTACAACGTACTCTTGGGCGGTATCGCCACGTTGGCGAATACTAACCCCGCCACCAAAGACATAAAGATCAAGAAGGTTTGTGAGCCGAGATTGGGCACGTTTACGATGGATTCGCCCAACACTAAGCTGTTTAAGCTGATGTAAGTTTTGCTGCCAGGCACCAGCAATACGATGCCTTGTAGCAACACCACTGATGCAGGAGACTTGGTCCAGCGCGCATAAAGGTTGCCGTAAACACCCACGGCAAAAGCGCCAATAAAGGGGCCCAGTGCCTCGCCTAAATAAAAACTTCCTAGCACGCTGGTGACATAAGCGATGATGCCGGCTAAAACCCCCCAGATAATGTCTTTTTTACGGACTTTAAAAATAACCGCAAGGCCAATAGAGAGCAGCAGTACACCCAGCCATTTTGCCCAAAATGGCATCATTTCGGGCAGCGGGTGGATCGCTTGTCCCCAACATAGTGCGCCTAATGCCATGCCCAATACCGCGCCGAAATATAATTTAAACAGCACCATGATGGCATCCATCAGACGCGCTGTTCCAGACACTAATTCACGCGAAGCCAACTCACTGAGCGCCATGGTGAGGGATAATCCGGGAATAAATATAATAATGGCTGATAACACCGCCACAGACACATTTAGCTGGCTTTCAAAGGTGGCAATGCCCATGGCAATAAACGCGGAGCATAGTGCGACCAAGGGCTCAAGAGAGTCGGAGACGCGACGCGAGTATTGGGCGCGCACTACCAAAAAATACACCACTAGGCTTAACAAGGTGGCCCATAATGTGGTTGGCCAATTACTTGACATCAGCATAGCAAAAGCGCCACCACTGGCAGCGTAGGCTAACGCAACCCAAACTTGATGGTAAGGGTTGGGTTTGTTTTGAATTTCTTTCAAGCGTAGTAAGGCTTGAGTTAAATTCATGTCGGTGCTTTGTACTTGCTGTACTAGATCGTTGGTACGAGCAAGGCTGCCCAAGTCAATTTCACCTGGCTTAACTCTAACAATGTGTGTACTTTCAATAGGTTGTTCGTCTTGGTTGTCAGTTGGCTGCCATAACACAAAAGTCAGTGAGGTAGGGGTGACAAGAAATGAACCCTGTAATCCCATGGTTTCCGCTACGCTTTTTAAGTGCGCTTCTAGGCGATAAGCGGGCGTACCAAACTGGTGTAATGCCTTGCCTAGTTTAATGATAAAGCGACGCTTAATATCGTAAGTGTTTTGGTTCATAGGGCCGAAAAATACCTGATAGTGAGAGAGTTAATTGGTGGCCTGATTCTAGCCAGACTTTGTCTGTATTCATACTGAGAAATTATAGAATATTCAGCTGAATAAAGTGTTAGTCAAGCGTAATTAAACTGGCAAACTCGGTATGCTTCGATATACCTAGCTTCAGCTCTGTTTAAGCCTGACGCGGCCAGATAAAGCAAGTTGAGTGGCAAGGCTGCTGATCAGCGCTGCGCTTTTGCCTGTTTCTTTGCTTTCTTCAGTGGGTGCTTTATAGCTTTTGAGGTCGAAATTTTGCGCTTCAACTAGACTGAAAAGTGTCGCTATTAATTGTTAAGGCTGTAGAGGTTTTATGGATACGCTGAGTGTGCTGTGGACTATCACTGCGGCAAATAAGGCCGCGAGTGTTGTGCCTAAAGTGGTGCGATTGTGTCGTGGTCAGTCGCTACACTGCTTATCCACTTTTTCAGCCAATAACATGCCAGCGCAAGCTGCTGCAGAGCAGTTTTTTTCGCACTTACGGCAATGTGTTGCGGCTCAGCATATTCCCTTGCAGTGTGCATCTCGCAGTGGTGATTGGTTTGATATCACAAATGATTATCTGGCTGAGCATCATTGCACTTGCTTAGTCGTTAGCCCTCAAATTAACCAGGGGAGCAGTCTTGCAAGTGATCGCGCGCTGCTACGGATGTTGCAGCAAAGCGTAGTCGATGTATATGTGCTATCAATGCAACCTTGGTCAAATCAGCAGTGTGTGCTGGTGGCTCTTGATTTAAACCATCGTAGTGGCAAGGTATTTGCGCATGCTCATCAAGTTGCGCAACAATTATCATTGCCATTGGAAGTCGTATTTATTGTTGATTTGCTGCAGCAAGCCCATATTGCTGATGCAGTATTATTGCAACAAACGCAATTGTTGAACGAGGCAATCTTAAATGCCAAACAGCATATGGCGGCGTTAATTAAGCGTAGCCAAGTGGCAGTTAGCGAAATCCATTATCGGGTTGGTCAGCGCGATCAGCAGTTAATGCAACAACTAAAAGCAAGCCCAGTGGCGATGTTAGTCATGGGTCAGCATCATCACGTCGATATTATTGGTGGCGATGGCGTGGCGCACATATTGCGTGATAAAGAGGTTGATTTGTGCGTGGTTGCAACATATTAAGTGTCTGTTTTAGTTCTATTTATTTGTTAGTTTAATGCTGGGTATAGGTTTGCTGCGAGGTTGAGACGTTTTCGCGCTGATACTTAGGGATTGGCTTTCATTCGGAAAAAGCTCGGGATGGCATTTAATCAAGTTAACTAAGGCATCAAAGCAACGCGGATCCAGCGCACTGTTGACAGATTCACTCATAATGCTCAAGGTTTTACTTATCGGTATCGCTCCTCGGTAGGGGCGATCGGCAGTAATGGCATCAAAAATATCAGCGGTGGTGATAATACGGCTTTCTAGGGTAATCTCGGATCCTGTAAGGCCTTTTGGGTAACCTTTGCCATCTAAGCGCTCGTGATGAGCGGCACTAATAGCGGCGAGTTCGCCAAAAGCAGGAATTCGACCCAAGATGTCTTGGGTGTACACGGCATGTAGCTTGATTGCGTCATATTCTTCATCGGTTAGCTTGCCCGGCTTATCTAAAATGCTATTACTGACGCCTAATTTACCGACATCATGTAGCAGCGCACCGCGTTTGATCCAACGGATCCTTTCTGCTGTAAAACCCATTTGCTCGGCCAATAGGCTTGAATATAAACCCACTCTAGCGCTATGGCCTGCAGTAAAAGGGCTTTTGGCATCAACTACCTGGCCATATGCTTCAGCAATGTCATCGTAAAAATCTTCATCGAGCTCTTGTTCAAAACCGCCTGGCTCTAAGGATAGAATATGCTGATCTAACTTGTCGGATGTTAGCATTGCCCAAAATTCAGCATCACTTGCAATGTGGGCAAATGCCGCACTTAGGGCGGGATCAAACCAAGTACCAGCTCGCTTGCTGGCTTCTGATATTGCCGCCTCGTTACCGTCTGCTTGATGCATCACATCGACGACTTGAGCAAATAATGCAATGCGAGCATAGATAGGAATTTGCTCTCCTTGCAAAGCATCCGGTCTGCCCGAGCCATCCCAGTGTTCATCTAGGGCGTGAATACCGCCTGCAACTTGTTCGGAAAAACGTAATTGCCGGGCGATGTCGGCACCTCGGGTACAGCGTGTTTTAATCAACTCTTGAGCTATTTCATCGCCATGGGCGAAAATGTCTGAGATGGCCCGAAATCGACTTAATATGCCTGCTTTAGTGCCAGTGTGGCGTAACACAAACCTAAGAACCTGCGGCAGACTGCCGTCGACCCACTTAAACTCTCGTTTGAATGATAGGTCGTCAGTTAAATACAGCTCACAAATCCGCGATGCGTTGCTAGAGCAGCCCAAATCTTTTAACAGCAATACATAGTATAGATTCCACAGATCTTGTTTATTGAGTCCTATTGTTTCACCCAATTTCATCCCAATCCAGCAGCAGCGAATGCAATGACCAGCAGGTTGGCCCTCGGTAATATCAAGGGCATAACTGAGTGAACTAATAAGCTCTGATAGTTTTAAACGTGGCATGCTGTTCCAAACTGCGGTTAAATGAGCATTGATCAATATATTAGAAGATGGGTCATGTTTTGCACGAACAGACAGTTTATTCTTTGGTAAGGTGTGGAATAGATCATTAATTAGCAGAGTGAGACGATGGAGATCATTGTATTAAATTGGCAGCAAACGCTAGCTATACGGCAAGCGGTGTTGTGGCCTAATCAACCGCAATCATTTTCTCAAGTGAGCGGTGACGAGGATGCAAAGCACTATGGCGTGGTAATTGATGGCAAGTTGGTATCCGTTGCTTCGATATTTGTAGATCAACATGAGGCAAGGTTGCGTAAATTTGCCACCTTGCAGGAATTTCAAGGTCGTGGCATAGGCAGTTATTTAATCGAGTATATTTTGCATCAGCTAATTGAACAAGGTTATAAATTATTTTGGTGTGACGCCAGAGAATCAGCCCTTGGTTTTTACCAGCGTTTTGGCATGGCTATCTCGGGCGAGCGTTTTTATAAAGCTGATCAAGCTTATTTTAAGATGGCCAAACAGCTGTAATCTCATTCGATTATTTTGCGCGTTGTTCATCAATTAGTCTTGGCCTAGGATCAGACGGCACAGACTTTTTACCATTACATCCGAAAAGGAGTGAAACGTTGAGTATTCCTATGATTAAGGCGTCGTTGATCAGTTTTATGGTTAGTGCGGCGTTAATGTTTGGCCTAAGTTTCTTACATTGGCATTGGGCAAATAGTACACCTCTGAATGAGTTACTGTTTTGTTATGCGCTAGTGGGTTTCTTACTGGGCGGCATCATGTTCACGTCTTATTTTACTGGGCAAGATGCTGACCGCAATTTTAAAATGGAATTTTCTTGGTGGCCGCAGCCAAAAGACTCACCTATTGCTGGGCACTCGATGGTGATTATGGGGGGACCTATGATGCTGGCCGCAGCCGCTATTATGTTAGGGCTGTATCAAATAGGCTTTTAATATAAATCAAGTATATTAACTGGGTATTTGGCCACACTCAAAACTCTTGATGAGAGCCATGATCTAAGCTAACGCGCGTTCCTTGCCATTCGAGTAAAGTGTAGGGGCTTGATGGATAACAAGCCCACAGCCTTAATCTCGGACGAAATAGGTAATACTGATGACTAACAATCAAAACCCTTTGGCGATTCTCAAAGGGCTCTTACTCAGTCGCGACGCGTTTTTGTCGATGATTCTCCCCGCGCTGTTATACCTTGGCGTGTATCACTATGCTGGTTTACTTTATGCGGTATTAGTGTCAGGAATTTATGGCATTGTTATAAGCCTTACGCTGAAATCCTTAGGGCCAATCGCATTAGTATTTGCCCTGTTTGGTTTAATTGAATTGCTGATAGTGACCTTTACCCCAGCAGGCTGGCTGGTTGATGTCGTGTTTATTCAAGTGCTTGCAGGCGCGGTGAAATCGGCATTAGTTTTTTTAATTTTTTCTCTACTAGGTAAACCGATTCCTCGGTTATTTGCCGAACTAGGCAGTCCTGAACTTAAAGCATGGGAATTTAGCCAAACTCCGCGTTACCAACAAATCTGGCAACAGGCATCCGCTATTTGGATTGTTGCTTACAGTTTAAAAGCGGCATTACTCTGGCTTGCTTATCCAATTGAAGAAGCTACGTTAGCAACTGTTAAAGTTGTGTCTGGTTGGCCACTTCATGCTGCGCTATTGGTGGTGTTGGTCTATTTCGTGCAATACCAATTTAGCCGGGCGATGCAGCTTCAAGTGCAAGCCCAGCGTGAATAACAGGCAATTGACCAGCATGAACTAAACTTACAGTAGAATCAGAATTATCAGAGGTAATGAGGATGACTGATTTTACAGAAACCATGCGCCGTAAAGGCAAAGCAGAAGAAGATATCTACTTTGCGCGATTAGATCAGCAGCTAATAGAGTTGATGCATCAAAAGCAAGGCTCAAAGCATCATGAGAAGAATGAATCGAGTGAGTTGCTGCCAGATTTAGAGGGTTAATTTTCCGGCGGGGTAAACGCAGCTCTGGCTTGTTCAGCTTTACTGCGACTAATACACTCAGGCGTATGATCGTTAATTAATCCCATTGCCTGAATAAAGGCGAAGGCGGTGGTGGGGCCAACAAACTTCCAACCACGTTTTTTTAACGCTTTGGCGAGGGCAACTGATTCGGCTGTCGTGGTTTGGCTTTGCGGAATACGGTCAGCATCGGGTTTGGCTTCAAATTGCCAGAAAAAGGCGGCAAGAGAGCCTGCTTCTTTAACTAATGCTTGTGCACATTTGGCGTTGTTGATTACCGCTTCAATTTTACCGCGATGGCGCACTATGCCGGCGTTTTGCAATAAACGTTCGATGTCGGCGTCATTAAACTGGGCAACTTTATTGAAATCAAACTGAGCAAAGGCGGCGCGGAAGTTGTCACGCTTATTTAATATGGTGCGCCAGCTTAAACCCGACTGAAAACTCTCAAGGCAAATTTTCTCAAACAAGCGTTGGTCATTATCGACCGGGAAGCCCCATTCATGGTCGTGATAAGGCACAAACTCAGGCGCACCTGCACACCAACCACAACGTGGTAAGCCGTCATCGGCGATAAAAGGTTGACTCATGTTGGCTCCTTGCTAGGTGATTCCTTGGCGTCGCATATTATTTTTAAAGCATAACTGAAAAAACTCAATAAAATAATTGTTTTACTGGGTCAAAATTCGCTCAGGGTAGACTGCACAGGGCTGAGTTGATTGGGATGGTTCTGTAAGAACAATACTACTCACTCGGGGAGGGGAGGCTGCGGGTGACCGTATTCTGCTTGCCAAAAATGCCGGGAAAAATCATCCGTAATTGACCTGTGGGTTGACCTTATAATTACGCAGTCTCTGGTTTGGCCTTGGTTTGTCAACAACTAAGGCGGCTAATGCCGCCTTACAACCCTAAACAACTTTAATCTGTGTCTAAGCTATTGTTGTTTGGGGATAAACATCCTTTCGTGTCAGAATTATTTGGCGCCTTTAATAAAAGCTACCGTCATACCAACAAACAACATCCATGCGGCTAAGTAGATCATTAGTTACCCTTCTCGCTTACTGATGAATGTTGATGATAGCTTAATAAGCCGTTTGCGCTATTCGCTAGATCTCATACAGGACAGAATATTTTCTTATTTTCGAGAAAATGTGACTTTTTTAACATTAAATTGAAATGTAACGGGTTGAAGCAATAGAAGGTTTATATTATGTAACAAATATTGGTCATTTTTTGGTCAGTTATTGACCTGGTTATCGTTGGTGACTCGATGAATGGAGAAAAAAATTGAAACAAACCCCACCGTTGGATTATCAGCGTTACTTCCCCGTTTGGTTGTTGTTGTCTGAACTGTATTTAGATAATGAGTTTGATGAGCAAGCTAGTGCTCATCTAGCGCGGCGGTTAGAAAGATACTGAATTTAGTTTAATACAGCTTGAGCAAATATTATTCTCGCAGGTGCACCCTGTATTGCATTGGAATTTATTAAGCGTGGCTGGAGAGTGGGTAAGTTTTGAAGCAGTCAGCTTGCAAGATGCGATAAACGATTATTTAGCTGGACAGCAAAGTCTTCGAGGTAAGTTAAAACACCTGACGAGTTGGCCGTGGCGGCGTTATAGCCAAGCCTTAGTTGTCGCGGATTGGCTGCGGGTTAAAACGTTATATAAAGATCTAAAACCCTAATTTAGCTTGAATATGTTCGACAAACTCACTCAAGCCTTGTTGGTCTATTTCAGTAAAGCGATTAAGAATTGGGCTATCGATATCGAGCACGGCCACCGTTTGGGTGTTTACATTAACCGGTAGCACTATTTCAGACTGGCTAGCCGCATCACACGCAATATGGCCCGGAAATTCATGAACATCGGCAATGCATTGGATCGTGTTGCTACTAAACGCTTTGCCACACACACCTTTGTCTAAATCAATGCGCACGCATGCTACCTTGCCTTGAAAAGGTCCCAATACCAGTTGCTCTCCTTTGTGTAGATAAAAGCCGACCCAGTTGATGTTACTTAAGTTCATATTGAGTAAGGCGCTGATGTTAGACAAATTGGCAATCAGGTCTGGCTCGCCTTCAATTAATGCCAGTGCTTGTTGAGTGAGTAATTGGTAGTCTTTTAATGAATTCATATCATTGGCTGCTTATTATTAGTTTGAGAGCGGTAATTACAGCATATTTTGCTGGGGACTTTCGATAGTATATCGTTTTTAGTGCCTTCAACCCCCACCTAGCCATGGTGATAGGGTTGAAGTGTAAATCTATTCGCTTACTGCACTTATTTGACCTGTACCTATGGCTAATTGTTTTTCTGCCTCGGTATATGGCCGACAAGAAACATCGTAAACTTTTTGATACCACTGAAAATATTTATACAGCGAACGCAAGTTACGAAAGTAAAAGCCGTAACCTTTAGCCAAGCAAGCGCCATCTTGTTGCGGAATATTAGCAAACACGTCTTCTTCGGGATAATACAAGGCAGGTAAAAAATGGCTGGCTTCAATTTTGTAATACTTGCCATTGTCGGCTTGCGTGCTGCAAGGTAATGAGGTGCAGCCGGTAAATTGATACTGCTCACCAGCCTCAATTTCTTGCTTACCTGTGGTGTAGACGAGCTCTTCAAACTGAGTGCCGTAAAAGTAAGCGGCAGTGATTGAAAAATAGATGACCAGTAAAACTGCGCTCAGCCAAGAGCCGTTAATACCTAAGCGGCGTGCTGAAAAGTTAACTTCATCAGGTTTTTGCTTATCCGGCTCAAAGGCGAGCCAAACTCCTGCTTTTTTTAGGAATCGAAATACGGGGTTACGGCCGCTAAATACATAACCTAGCCAAACAAAAGGGCGTAACACCACGAAGCGGATCTTAGCCAGTAGCCAAAAAATAGCAGCGATGGCTTTAACTAGTAATGATGGATTAGTATCCATAGGAGCATCAGTGGCTGCGCTGTCAGCCAACGCTTGCTGCGCCTGGCGTAACAGAGCATCACGATCCATGGGGGGCTCATTATTTTGCTTCATGGTGTTTCCTACTGCTTTGTTATTAGAAAGTTAAGCCGGATTAAGAACCGCTTGTTTGGTCGGCGCCGAAATATTGAGTTGCTTGGTTGTAATGTCGTATTTGATCAGCATTTCACCTTCAGCATCAGGCGTTTGCAGTAAGGTATTGGCAACTGCAGGTTTGATTCGAGTTGTGATATAACCTGGTAAGCCACGAGCACCAATAGCAGGCACGTAAATATCCTGACAAATGTCAGCTAAGGTTTGGTCGCTGATATTAATATTGATATTTTTGCCACTGGCTTTAATTTGGCGATTAAGCTTATCGATTTCACGACGGGCAATTTTTTCAACTACAGCTAAATCTAAGCGGTTAAAACAAACAATGTTTTCACGGCCATTAAAGCGATTAAGGAATTCGGGGCGATACACCTGATCGAGCTCTTTCATGGTTTCGCTCACGGCCTCATCAAAGCTTAAGTTCTCATCGAGGAAGTTTGGCTGGCCAATATTGGTGGTCATTAAAATAATGGCTTCACCAAAGGATACAGTTAACCCTCGGTTATCAGTTAATCTTCCATCATCAAGCACTTGCAGTAACACATTAAAAACATCTGGATGTGCTTTTTCCATTTCATCGAACAATACAATCACTCTAGGGTTGCTGCGCATTGAATTGGTTAAAATACCGCCAGCTTCGTAACCTTCATAACCCGGTGGTGCGCCAATGAGCTTGGCCACGCCATGTTTTTCCATATATTCCGACATGTCGAAACGTAACAACGCGCGTTCATCATCAAATAACGCGGCGGCAAGGGCCTTAGCTAGCTCTGTTTTACCTGTGCCTGAGGGGCCTAAGAACATAAAAGAAGCCTGTGGCTTTTCTGGATCTTTTAACCCCACACGAGCGACGCGCACCGCATCGGCAAGCTGGTCTACAGCATGATCTTGTCCATAAACCCGTGAGTTAAGCACGGAGTGAATTTTCAGCAGTTTGCTGCGCTCATCTTGATTGAGCTTGTCAGTTGCGATACCAGAAATAGCGCTAAATTCTGCTAATACGCTATCAACATCGAGACACAAGTTAGCATTAACTTGACGAGTTAGTTGCTCAAATGCTTGTTTATTTTCTTTGACGTAAGCTTCCATTTGCGCAATTTCAGCGCGGATTTTGCTGATAGCTTCAGATTCAAAACCTGCCGCTAATGAAGCAGAAAATGAACGAAATTGATCAAGCGTTTCTGGTTCAGGTTTGGTGTCACCTTGGGCTTGTTCAACTTCCTGTTGTTTGAGCAGGGCATTTTCAAGTTCAATTAAGCCTTCTTCACCATCTCTTTGGTTTTTATAGCATTTTCGTAATTGCTGTTGAATGGATTGCCATTGCTCTTGTTGCTGGCTGATTAACTGTAGTAGCTCTGATTTTTTACTCAATAGTTGTTCAGTAGGGACATGCAAAAATTCACTGCTTTCATCGCCAGCGATAGCCGCTTCAATTAAGCTTAATTGTTGATTCAGTTGAGTTAATTCAGCTGGTGCCGCGTGGGCTCGTTGGCGATAAGTAGTGAGCGCACGATCAAGTAGATTTAAACTTCGCTCAGGTTGGGCACGGCTTAAGCTCATTTCACGAACGCGGTATTTGTTGGTTAAATCAATCGCAGTTGCTATCGCGTCTTCGCTGATGGTGATTTTATGGTGTTGCTCTAAGCGCTTACTGGTTACTGTGATAATTTCAGTCAGTGATTCATGAGCGGGCTCTTTGATATCGAGCATCGTGTAATATTCACGCATGTCGGAATGGCATTTTAATACCACTTCTAAGTCATCATCACGGGTTTCAAAAATTACTTGAAACTTATTCATACGAATTTCACGAACCAAGGCATTAATAAAGTTAGTGCAACCGTTGTTGCGTGCCGCTTCAATAAAGTCACGTGCGTCTTCTATGATCAAGATGGATTCTTTGGAGCGGCTCAGGGTACGTAATAGCTTCTGAAAATGCTCATTCATAGCACTTGGATCACCAGATGCAAACAAGCCATCTGTGTCTAGCCAATAAATGCGTTTATTAATAATATCAAATGAAGCTTCGCTATCGTTTTTACTGGCTTGCAGACCTAAGCAAAGGGCTGAGCAACCCACTCCACCGGTGCCAACAAGGAGTACACTGTTGGCTTGTTTGCGCATTAGTACACCTGCCAGTTGCTTGAGCTCTTTATCACGACCAACAAGCTGAAAGTCGGGCTGTTGAGCTAGTTTGTCGCGCCCGCGAATTAAATGGTTATTCTGTGGCATAGGTTACCTCTTGGATATAGGGAAGAAAGTAGCCCTGATTAGAGCTACTGATTAGGCGATTGAGGCTTAAAAACCGAACGGGCTAGTTTCAGCTTGTTTCTGGGGTTGCTCGGCTTGTTGCTCGTCGTCATATTTTCCCGAAGTAACGTCAGCGGCTACTGAAATTGACTCTTGTACGCTGGCCTGAACGTCTTTTGCGGTGTTTTCTAAGCGGCTTAATAAGTCTTTAGTTTCTAATAGGCCGTCACGAGTAATACTGGTCGCTGTTTCAATCACTTGACCGTATTGTTCTAGATCTTCCAAGGCCTTGCTTAACTCACTATTTTGCTCTTGCGTGCCAAGCGCGACGCGGATCACTTCTTTTTGGCCTAATGCTGTGGTGGTTTGCTGCATGCGTTCAAGCGACATACGGGCCATTTCTGATGACTCACCGAGCGCTGCCGACGAGACAGCTTGTAACACTGTGCTTAACTGGTCGGCGACGCCGGCAACGCCGGAACTATGCAGTTGACGAGTTTTAGAAATTTGTTGATCGTTGGCATCTTGCATTGACTTAATGCGATGACCTGAGCTGGTTAATTCTGCCAGCACTGTAGTGGTGTCAACTGCGGAGCTACCTAACGCTTTAATATGATTTTCTAGGTCTCGTTTATGACGCTCTCGGGTCATACGTTCAATATCACCTTCTTCTGCATCGGCTGGCTGTAAGCTGTCACGTAAAGCCTCATTTTGACTGTCCGCTTCTTTGGTGGCGTCGTTAATGATGGCGTACATTTCACGCATACTAAAGTTAGCTTCATTAAGGTTATCAATTTGACCATTCATCATGTCAAAGTGCTCAGATACGGTGCCGACACGTACTTCTGTAGTTTGAATAAAGTCTTGTGCTGCGGTTACTAACGCCTTTTGGCGGTCTTTATGTTCGGTAGACGAGATATCTAATAGTTCACGCAGCTTGGCTTTTTGTTCTGCGTATTCAACTAGCTTAGATTCTTTTTGTGGTTGCTCTGGAGTGGTTGCCATGGCTTGGGTTAGTGTGGCTAACTCGTTATTGTGGTTTTCCACTTCAACTTGCAATAATGCGATTTTCTCACGTGATGCCTGCGTGATGTTACCAAAGCCAAACCAAGATTTATCTTCGCTCAATAGTGCGATTTGATTTTTTTTCTCTTGCAGGGTTTTGGTTAAACTTGCTAACTCTTGCTCTTGCGCCTCGCGCAGCACTGCCAATTCGGCTTCGGCTTCTTTATCTTCAGCAATCTCTCTAAATACATCAAAGGTGACGCCATTCATACGTAGGGTGTAAACCGCATCAACGATGTCAGTTAATGGGGTGATTTTGCTTTCAAATGAGATCAGGGCGTTATTGATCTCGTCGTATACGGTTTTAAGTTCAGAAAACGCACCTGTGTCGGTTAGGGCAATAATTTCCTGCGCCATACGTTTGCGTTCGTGTTGTAAAAACTCTTTGAACTGGTTGAATTCTTCGAGCTTTTCTTTGGCATCGTCTTTGTTGTTAGCAAATGTAAGTGCTTGTGATACCGCATTTTTCTTATCGGTAGGTGTCAGGCTTGGATCTAAGATGATGCCATAAAAGGTATTTGATTGAATATTAGCAAACTTGGAGCTGGACACTTGCTGTTGTTCTTTGTTGACTGTTTTTGCGCTAGTCGAACGGCGTTTAGACGTGTTAACCGCCTGTTCCATAACTTCATTAATGGTGCTAGATGACTTTTTTTTACTGCGTGCATTAGACGACATTTAGTATCCTAATCAGCAAAGCTGAGGTGTAATATGGAAAATAATCCGTTAAATTAATTAGTTAAATATTTTTTCACCAACTAATGAACGGACCATGAGTTTAGAGGTCAAGTAAATATCAAAATTTGAGTCTATATTAATTGACAATAAAAATTTTAACAATGATATATATTTCACCTTTATCCGGTTCGGATATACGGCAGGAAGTAGTGATGAAACAAGTTTATTTATTTGATTGGGGCGACACCTTAATGGTGGATGATCTGAGTCAACCAGGGCACATGAAAGATTGGCCTGAAGTTGCAGAAGTTCCAGGGGCTGCGTCGTTGCTCGCTGCGATTTCGCAAACGGCCGCAGTTTATGTTGCTACGGGGGCTGAAAATACTAGTCCCGAATTGGTGCAAGCTGCATTTAAGCGCACCAGTTTAAGTTCTTATATCACCGGCTACTTTTGCCCCGATAATGTGGGGTTTGCTAAATCATCAACACAGTATTACCGCACTATTGCCACTATGCTAGGCGTGGCGGCCAACGAAATAACCATGGTCGGTGATAATCTAACCCGTGATGTGTTACCTGCTCTTGAGGTTGGGATGAAGGGTGTATGGTTTAACCCCAAACAGCTGGAAAATACGTTAGCTGTTAAGGAAATTTATTCATTAGATGAATTAATAGGTGAGTGATGGAATTAACAAGTTTAGTGGGCAGCTGGGTGTTAATCGGCAGTGTGGCGATCAATAGTGAGGTGGCTTTTATTGGTGAGGATACCGACCCAAATGGGGTTGGCAATTGGTTAAATGGTCGTGCGGGTGAGCTGGTAGGGCAAATAAAAACGGTTAATGGTTTAACTTTAACTATTGCTGATAATGGCGCTTTTACGGAAGTGAAAACCGGCAAACCTAGTATTACTTGGTATGATCAAGAAGGCGTGCTGGAATCAGAGGTTGAGCCCTTTAATGGTACGGTTGTGCTAAAAGGAGAGGGAGCTTTTCTAGTGGCTGAAGCAATACCTAACTGGGCGCAGCCAACTGCAAATGACTATGGTGTGGCTTTGCGCTATGACGATGGCGACACCATTATTGCAGAATGGCTTGAATGCATTGATAACCGTTTAGTACGTACGGTGAACGTGGTAACCGACGAGCTGTATTTAGATCGCATCGTGATGGTTTATCAAAAAGCTTAATAATATTTAGCTTACCTAAGCTTGGATCTAGCTCGTAGCTATTTATCCAAGCTTAGGCTATTTCATTTATTTACAATTAATAAACGTATACTGCACCCGCTGTGTCAGCAATAGCACTGGCTGTGTCTTCATTATACTTCTCGGTACCGTCTGCGCCTACAGCGAGAGTGCTGCCATCACCACTTAGTGCTAAGCTTTTACCAAAGAAAGCAGAAGCCTGCGTTTCTTTTGATTTTAATAATGTGCCGGCATCCCAGCCATTACCTTGCCGCTTAAACAAATAGGCTGCACCTGAATTTTCTGCACTGGTGTCGCTTGGGTTTTCAATCTGCCCTGAATGGTCTGATTTGTTGCCAACAACGAGAAACTGACCATCATCACTCAAGCTAATACTGCTACCGAACTTATTCAGTGTGCTGAGATCCGCTATTTTTAGCGTTTGGCTATGCTGCCAATTGTTTGTTCCAGCGTATTCGTAGACATATGCACCACTTTCGGCCCACTGATAATTGCCATCAGCACCGATGACTAAGGTTGAGCCTTGACTATTAAGATCGAGGTCTAAACCAAATGACTGATTTGGCCCAGGTGCAGCGGAAGCAAATGCACTTTTAAGCTGCCAAGAATCATTGCTATCGGCATGATAGATAAACACCCGTCCAGTATATCTATGCTCAGGGATAGAGTCATAAGGCGCACCCACAGCTAAAACTTGACCATTATTACTTAACGCAATACTCGCACCAAAATTGGCATAACGTCTTAGTGTGCTAGGTTTTAGATATTGTGCTACTTGCCACCCATTGTCTGCTTGGCGGCGGAATATGTATACCGCGCCCGAGTCTTCTAGGCTGTTATCAGCTGGTTCAGTAGCATTGGCGGCATCGTCGCCAATTGCGCCAATGGCTAGGGTGTTGCCATCACCACTTAGCTCAACTCGGTAACCAAAGCTATCATTAAACTCAATGTTAGAGCTTGCCTTAAGGTATTGGGTTTGTTGCCAGCTGTTGTTATTTCGCTCAAAAATATAGACGGCACCTGCAACATCCGCGAGATTCTCTTCTGGCTTATCCGCGCTAGTTGAAGCTTCGCCAATGGCGCCTATCGCCAAGGTGTTGCCATCATCACTAAGACTAAGGCTGGCACCGAACCAGTCCCAGTTTCCGGCATTACTGGCTTTTAGGTACGCTTGTTGTTGCCAAGTGCCATTGGGCTGTCGAGTGTAAACGTAAACCGCTCCGCTATTATTGAGAGATTCATTTTCACCATCTTCCATTGGTGAGCCAACAGCTAATGTATTGCCATCTTTACTTAGGCTGACGTACTGGCCAAAAGTATCTTTTAGCTCGGCATTGGATGCTTGCACTTTCACACTTGACTGAATCAGCTGAGCGAGGTCGATGTTGAGTTCATTTGAATCGCTGTGGCCTGTAGCATTGCTAGCACGGATGAAGTAGGTGGGAGTCGTTATCGCTTTGGTTTGATGAGCTGCTAGATTCACTTGATTTTTTGGTGTGGTTATCACAACTTGGCAGGTATCTACCGAGTCTTGTTTTAAGCAAACATCGTACTGCTCGGCATATTCTGATGTTTGCCAACTAAGCAGAAATTGACCTGTTTGATCGGGTACGGCACTGATATCAGTAAAATTAAATGCTGATGGAGCGGGCAGTGGTGCTGCAGTTGGTGTGACTGGAGCGGGTGTGACTGGAGCGGGTGTGACAGGCTCTCGTTCTGAGCCGCCACCCCCACCGCCACAGGCTGATAGAATACCAACGACTGAGGGCACTAATGTTACCTTCAAGAGCTGAGTTAGGCTGGTCGATTTCAACATATAAAGTGCCTTTATATTTAATTTGTTGTAAATAACTATCAAGTGGAAAGTGATATTCCATTGTGTTGCTTATGTTTAATTTGTTGTTTTTATTAATCTATTTTTGTTTATTGACCTAGCCTTGGTTTTACGCGAAGTAATTAAGTTGTAATATCTAAATCAAATGTAAACTGTTATCATCAACCTTATAATAGTTTGTGACGATTCGTCAATAGATGACTAGTGCACTAAATGATATGGTGTGAATTTTCCTGATTGGGGGTAAGGCATGTTGGCTGGTATTCATCACGTGGCGATTATTTGTGCCGACTATGAAGTTTCCAAACATTTTTATCACAAAGTGTTGCAGTTACCTATTTTGGCTGAGCACTATCGCGCAGAGCGTGACTCGTTTAAATTGGATTTACAGCTACCTGATGGTGGCCAGCTAGAGCTATTTTCTTTTCCCAACCCACCCGTTCGACCAAGCCGACCAGAAGCGCAGGGGCTTAGGCACTTGGCGTTTAAGGTAAATGATGTTGTTGCAGTGGCGGAATATTTGCAGGCGCAGCAGGTGGTCGTTGAGCCGATCCGGATCGATGAATACACAGGTAGGCAGTTCACCTTCTTTCAAGATCCCGATGGCTTACCCTTAGAGCTTTATCAATATGACTAACTTGTTGCAGCTGATGGTAGCCCGAGAGAAGGGTTAATGAGACAGATGCAGCTTTGTCGGTAGACTCATTTCACAGAGTAGATAACATGAAAACATTTATTGTTCCGAAATCATTACATGAGGTTTTTGGCGAGCGGCAAACTTGGCTGGAAGTGATTGGCGTTGTGTTGTTTGCATTGTTGGGGTCGAGCTTAATTTATGGGCTGCTTTATACTCCTATAGCGGAGCTGAGTCTTTGGCGAAGTGTGATTGCTTGGTTATTGATAGCCGATATTTTGGCGGGTTGCATTGCTAATTTTTCTCGGGGTACCAGTCAGTTTTATGGTGCTCGCGCATCTGGTCGCTGGCTGTTTATCGCCATTCATTTTCACCTCATTGCGGTAGCTTGGTTATTAGGTGAGCCGATACTGGCGATGGGTTACATTTGGGCCTACACGATTGCAGCAGCAATTATCGTTAACTTATTACAACAGTATCGCTATCAGTTATTTATTGCCGCTAACTTAATTGCTTACGGCTTGATTCTGATTGTCGCGCTAGCACTGCCGAGTTGGCTGATGTTGGTTAGTATTTTATTTATGCTCAAAGTGGTGTTTAGTTTTGGTGTCGATCATTACGCTTATGAGCGAGTCTGATCAGACTTTGCTCATTACTGGGTTAATCATCCAGTAATGAGCAAAATAGATTTTATTCGTTAACAACAGGCTTGGTAAAGCTGAGGCTATTATTCTACCGTTGAATTACGCTGCGCCACTAAGTCACTAAAATACTGTACAAACTCGACTTCATGGCCATCAGGATCGATAAAGTACACATTTTGTCGATAGGGATGCACGACACCTGGGTTGGCAATTTCAAACCCAGCAGCAGTTAGCCTTGCTATTACCCCTTTAATATCATTGGTTTCAAACGCAAAATGAGCCAATCCCACTTGATGGCCAGCTAAATCACGTCCATCCTGATCACCATTGTCGGCAAAGGCGATGTATAAATCATCACAACCAAAGTGTGCCCAATTTCTGGGCTTGCCACTCCACTCTGACTGACCACTGTCGCGAATTTTCCACTCTGGAAAGGCTGCTTGATAGAAGGTTAAGGCGCGCGGGATATCGCGTATTACTAAGTTTAAATGCTCTAATCTTACCATTGTTGCTTCCTCTCATTTGTTATTAAGTAAAGTAAATTGTTTATTTAATATTTAAGTTAACGGCAAATAAAAATTAAGTAAACAAAAAACTTTACTTAATTTTATTGCCACGAAATAATACTTAGCATAGACAAGCCGTTGCAGTGGAGTCGCATGAGTAAGTTAGCAAAAGCCGGTCGTACCATACTTGAATTGCTGAAGGAGTGTGGTGATATGACAGTGAAACAGTTGGCTGAGAAGCTGGAAATGACCACTATGGGTGTACGTCAGCACTTGCAACAACTTGAGCAAGAAGGCGAATTAGTCAGTTATGATGAAAAAGCCCCGCGTGGTAGGCCAACCCGTTTTTGGCAACTGACACCTGCCGCGCAGCGCCACTTTGAAGACCGCCACGAAGAGCTGACAGTACAGCTGCTTATTTCGGTAAAACAAGTATTTGGTGAGGAAGGCTTAGATAAACTTATTGCGCAGCGAGAAGCGGATTCAATTGCTTTATATCAAGCGCGTATCTTACCCTTAAATACGATTAAAGCCCGTTTAGACAAATTAGCTGAGTTAAGATCGCAAGAAGGTTATATGGCCAGTGTGGAGCAAAATGAGCAGGGATATTTGTTGCTAGAAAACCATTGTCCAATCTGTGCGGCGGCGACTGCTTGTATGGGATTTTGTCGCTCTGAACTCAGTATTTTCCAGTCTCTTTTTCAAGATTTAGCAGCCGTGACTCGCACCGAACATATTATCGAAGGGGCCAGGCGCTGCGTTTATCAGGTAATACCATTATGATCAGTTTAAATGATAAAACATTGGCGCTAGCGGCATTAAAGCAAGCCCTTAATCAATATCACAAACTTGAAGAGACAACTTGGCAAGCCATGCAAAATATTGTGCGGCTAAGCCGTTTAAACAAAGGGCAAGTGTTATACGAGGCGGGTGTAACACCAAGTACTTTTGCTTTTGTTTACCAAGGATTAGTGCGTGCTTATGCTCTTGATGAGAAAGGTGTGGAATACAATAAAAAATTTTTCATCGAGGGCGAGTTCCCTGGTTCGATGAGCGCGTTGTTAACCAAGGCTCCTTCGCAGGTCACTATTGCTGCACTTGAGCCGAGCCTGATCATTGAAATTGACTTTGCTGCTTATCGCAAGTTATTGGCGCGGCATCATGACTTGGCTTTACTTCAGATCGCCTATTTAGAAAAAAACTGGCTACTAGAAAAAGATGCCCGTGAGATTGAATTGGTGTTGACCGATGCTAGCCAGCGTTATCAACGCTTTCTGACCGAACATAGTCAGTTGGCGGCGCGTTTAACCCAATATCAAATAGCGTCACATTTGGGGGTCACGCCTACGCAATTAAGTCGGATCCGTAAACAAATAGCGGCAGATTAGCTTGCCCAGAGTAAAGTGTAAATCTGCGTAATCCTTTAATTCAAAAGTCATTCAGCTTGAACATTTCGTCAACAAGAATGTCTTGTTAGGGAAAATGTATCCAGATTTCGGGTTTAGTTAAATATTTTGTTTTCGTCAACCTATGTAAATGAGCGCGCTCTTGCTTCTCGCTAAGATGATCTTATCAACCTTACAGAAGGAATAAATAGATGACTTTACTTACCGCTTTAAATTGGCGTTACGCTGTTAGACGTTTTTCTGATCAAGTTGTCACAGAAGATCAACTGGAACAATTACTGCACGCGATAGTATTAAGCCCGTCTTCCTACGGCTTACAGCCCTATCGTGTATTAGTGGTAAAAAATCAAGCATTACAACAACAGCTGGTTGCCCATGCTTATGGTCAAGATAAGGTTGCTGACTGCTCGCACTTATTGGTGCTAGCTGCCGACACAGATATTGGCGAGACGACGGTTGCGCGCTATTTTGAGAATTATGTTAAAGCCAATGGGCAACAAGCCGATCCGAATGCATTGACTAACTATCGCGATCACCTATCGAGTGCCCTTGCGGCAAAATCGCCACAGCAGAAACAACAGTGGGCTGCAGAGCAAGTTTTTATTGCATTGGGCAATTTAGTCACCAGCGCCGCCTTGTTAAATATTGATGCCTGTCCGATGACGGGGTTCGATGTAGCAGGCTTTAATCAGGTACTGGGTTTAGGCGAACTCGGATTAACAGCCACAGCCATTTGTCCGATCGGCTATCGTCATGCTGATGATAAAAATGCTCAGCAAGCTAAAGTGCGTCCTTCATTGGCAGAGTTTGTGATTAGAAAATAGGGGGCTAAGATGGCTTATCTTCCGGTATTAGCTTTTATTGCGGGGGCGGCTATTGCCACCCAAGGTGGCATGAATGCACAACTTGGTATGCTGTTAAAGAATTCTTTGATGGCAACTGCGGTTGCCTTTCTGCTGAGTAGTGTATTGGTTAGCTGTGTATTGTTATGGTCAAACAAGGTTTGGCCTACAAGCGAGGTGTTACGTAATATTCCATTACCACTTTGGTTTGGTGGCACGCTTAGTGCGCTAGGTGTGGCGTTATTTTATTACCTGATCCCAAAAATGGGCGTTGGTAATATGATGGCTTACGCACTGGCAGGGCAGATTATTATTGCCATGGTGATCAGTCATTTTGGCTGGTTTGGTTTGCCAGTTTCGACGATAGATGGCTATAAAATCATGGGCGTGGTGGCGTTACTAGTTGGCGTTTGTTTAATTAATGGGGTGGGAAAATAGGCCGAGAGAATATTTTGCTGCAATGTAGCTTATGTATGGCGCATTCTGTGGGTGCCAGCTTCGCTCCCATAGAATGCATAGGCCTTCACTGATTAGCAATGAACAAATCATGCTAAATATATTTTAAGTATCTGTTTTTGAAAGAGAGAACTGTGCTAACAGCCGTTCTAGCTGCTCTGATAATTGTTCTAACTCTAAACTAATATCACGGCTTTCGCTGGCCGATTGTGACGTGTCATTGGCGTGTTCGGTGATCATGAGTATTTGGCTTTGAACGTGTTCGCTTACTTGAGAGGTGGTTAACGTTTGCTGCTTGATTTGCTCGGCATGATTTAGAATATCTTGCATTGCTTGCATGGCACCACTCATGGCTTGGGAAAGGGCTTCAATGTCTGTTGCACGTTGATGTGCGGAATCACTTACATCATCGACAGCTTGTAATGAAGCTATGCTGCCTTGTTGAAATTCATTAATAATATTTTCAATGTTACCAGTGGCTTCACTGGTGCGGCTTGCCAATACTCGCACTTCATCGGCAACCACGGCAAAACCACGGCCTTGCTCGCCAGCGCGAGCGGATTCAATGGCAGCATTCAATGCCAGTAAATTGGTTTGTTCAGCAATACCTTTGATGGTTGCTAAAATAGATGACACTTGTTCTGTTTGTTGATTAAGTTGACTGATACGTTGCTTTACATCATCAATGTGTGTAACCAAGCCATTGATTTCACCACTGACACTATGAGCTTGTTGGGCACTGGTTGCTATTGTATTGGTGGTTTCGGTGACGAGCTGTGAGGCTTGTTGCGTGGCATCACTTGCATGCTGCTGTTGTTGCTGCATTTCTGCAATATTACTTTGTACATGCTGAGTTTCTTGCATTTGATTACTTGCCGCATTATCTGTGGTGCTAGAGACTTGAGTGAGGCGGCGTGCGGAGTCAACCAGTTGATTAGACGTAGTTTTAACTTGTTGTAAGCTTTGTTCTACGGTTGTTAATAGCGAGTTTATGCCAACGCCAAGCTGACCAATTTCATCATTTTGTGACAGTGTGAGTCGTTTAGATAATTCTTTATTTTCGCTTACCTGAGACATGAAGTTTGACGTCTGGCGAATCGGTTTGATAATGATTTTGCGGATAAGCATTATGGTAACCATAAAACCAATAATGGCGATAACGCTCATAATGATAACGGCAATGAGTGCGCTTTGGCTCATTAATTTGTTGATGTGGGAAAGGTTGTATTCTAAACGTATGACCCCTAGTACTTCACCTTCTTTGGCCTGATGGCAACCGAGACAGTTGGTTCCTCGATAATCGCTACTGGCTTTCATTGGTAGAGCTATCACTAATCCATTGCCCCAGCTGGTGTTTATGGGCTCAACTATGGTTTCTCCCGCAAGTGCGCGCTGGTCTATGCTATCTTGGGCCTGCTGCTCTGTTGTACCAGCACCGTAAAGCTTGTTAACTGCCTCGCCACGGATTACTCGTACTTGCTCAATGCCATTTTGGGTGAGCGCTTTTTGTCGCAGTTGCTCTTTTTGTGCCATGGTGCCGGTCAACATCATCATATTTAGGCTGTCAAAGTAATTACTGGCTTTATCCTGTAATTGCTCGCTTAATACGGTATGCAGTAAAGCACTCTCTTGGCGGTATTGATAAAAGGTGGACGACGCCAATACCAAGGCAAATACACTGATTAACGTTAGCAATAACTTAGTAGCAATGGACATATGATTTATTCACCTACAGGAGATACGCATTTGATATGTTGTTGCTCTTTAAAAATAGTTTATTTTTAGCGTTTTGCTGGAGAGGATAAAAAACTGGGAATATCGATGTGAAAGCTCTGCACTGGCCAACAAGTTAAAACATCACAGAACCGCCCCTATCTTGTTACGAGCGGTGAGATAGGGATGGCTTATACCCGATCAACCTAGAGATGCTTGAAACATGCATCTTCAAGTTGATTGGGTATATATTGTTATCAACTTACTCTTTGTTGATTATTTGAATTGGCGTAGAGCGACTAGGCAGCATACGATTTGCCGCGCTCCAAGTTAGTTCGATCAAAAATTAGCTGCGAAAGATAAGCAGGTCTTAGTTAAAATAGTGTTTGTTTTGGGCAAGCCACTCGGGTAATTCCATAGGTGAGCGGCCTATTAGGTCTGTTATGTGGTTTTTTGATAGTTCAGGAAACCGCTGCCAAATTTTACTTTCGTGTTGAATATATTCACTGATAAAGGCTTGATCATTTTCGATTAGGCCCTGATCGGAATTCTCATATTGAATTGGTTTATCCACTAATGTGCTAATTTGTTTGGCTATATCATTGAAACTAAAACGCTTCTCACTCGTGAGGTTGTACTGTTTATTAATGTGCATACAGGCATCATCAGTCAGGACTTTCACCAATGCATCTGTCATGTCCGCTTCGGTAAGGTAAGCTCGCGCAACATCTAACCCAGGTAGGCGAAGCTTTTGTTGTTGTTTAATGTCATCGGCAAAAAACCAAGGGATATTAGATGTAAACCATGCAACCATATTTAAGTAAGTGAGTGGCATATCGGTGCGTTCGAGCAATGCTTTGCCAACCAAATGAAGAGCAGTGCCAGCTGGTACTTTCATGTAGTCAGGGTCCATATCGGCAATTGTTGCGCCCTCAGGTATGGCAATAAGACGCACAAGTTGTTTGATGCTTGGGTTTGCTTTATAAGCAGCGACAATGTTTTGAACTGCTAGTGGTTCATCTAGTACAAAATCTGGCGGGATCATCACAACACGGTCGACTCCCTGAAAGGCTGTAATTAAACTGTTGCTATCATGCCAGTCTGCTAGGATAACCTGTGCTTGTGGGTATCGAGCTTGCAATTCAGGAACAGCCTCTGTTCGACTGGTGGTGAGCTTTAGATGCACATTGTCAAAACGATCCAGTGAGGCAGTAAGTTCACTGGCAATCCTGCCGGAGGCACCGATAATTAAGATAGTTTCCATGAATATCTCTTAGGTTTTTGATTGTTGTGAAGATGTAAGTGAGTGCATGTCGAATGGCTCAGCTTAAAGCTTTGCAGCTTGACGAGCGATGATGTTTTGCCATGCATTTCGTGCTTCTGGCTTAGAGCTAATCACTGGTCCAAAGTATTGAGTGGCAACAGTCTTAATACCAACAAAGTCTAAAATGGTACGTTTCAGGTGCTTATAGATTACATTCCCTTGCACCAGCTTGTACCAAAAGACCGGGGTATCTAAGGTAAAAATAAGCTCTGAGGTTTTACCTTTAAGTAACTTTTTCGGGATAGACTTTCCTTCCTCATATGAAAATGCAAAGCCAGACAAAAAAGTGCGATCGATGGCTCCTTTGAACTTCGCAGGCATGCTTCCCCACCAAACTGGTGAGATAATCACTATGTGATCTGCCCAGCTAATATGTAGCTGTAGTTGCTCAAGATCGGGCTCTAGTGGTTGTACTTTATCGTAGCCTTCAGTTAAATCTGCTTGGAAATCCAGCTCACCAATATTGACGCTGACTACTTCATGCTTACCTATGATACTGGCCTTATAGGCTTCACCCATCGCCTTATTCAAGCTTTCTCTCTTTGGGTTTGCGTTAAGGATAAGAACCTTTTTCATGATTACCTCTGAATTACAATCTGGGTCGGTTGACCTAGTTATGTTAGGTCGATAGACCTAGCCGTGTCAAGCGTGATATATTAGCGGCTTATTTGGAACTGACAGAATAGCTATGAATCAGTCTGTAACCACAAAAACACAAATCATTCAAAGCGCCTTAGAATTGCTGGTGAGCTCAGGCTTAGAGGGGCTAACGATGAGGAAAGTGGCCAGTCAAACAGGTCGCAGCCTAAGTAATGTGCAGCACCATTTTAAGAACAAGCAGGTATTAGTATGTGCGATTGTTGAACACTATTTTGAGTTGTGTTCCAATTTGATCGATGAATTTAAAACCGTCACTACAAAATCCAAACAGTATGATAATTATGAATTTTTCTTGTTTTGTTTGAATCACTTTGATGATCATACCGATGCTTGTCGATTTTTTCGTGAGATTTGGGCATATGCGTTACGTGACCCTGAGCTTGAGGCGCTTTTAGTGAGATACCAACGTCAAACAATTGAACAGCTATGTTGTTTTTGGTCGGCCTACCCAAAAGAAAACGCGTTGAAAGCCGCCGCCTTGGTGTTGCCATACTTTGATGGCTACTCGCTCCATAGTCATTCTATCGATCTTAACAATCATGAAGTTGCGCTATTGATGAGTGATCTAGTTGAAAGGTTGTTGAAAGCGTAAGCTGTTTAGCGCCTGCTTGTACTTTGAGTTTCTTCAACTCAATTACATCAGATAAAAAACGGTGGCCTAGGCCACCGTTTTATTATTTTTGATAGCAGAGAAACATCTTATTCTGATAGCTCATCTTCTGACTGCTGGTATGCTGGCTGTTGCGGTTTTGTCGTGGCAGCTGTCTCTTCTAATAATGGAAAGTAGCTCCAATCAACTTGACCTTCATCCTCGATGAAATCATAAACCGACGCCCAAAGTGGGTTAGTGTCCGGATCATCCGCAAGGTCGGCAATGTTGTCACTGATACAGGTTGCCAATTCGCTCATGTGCGTATTTCGGCTGGCTTTTCGAAATGATTTACCCAGTAACAAAGCGCGAACACCAACAGTTGGTACACCCGTTACTTTGCCATTTATTTGGTAATTAACGACTTGTTTTGAATAGAAGCCTGCTTGTTCTGATATCTCATGATAGTTGAGTGATACGAGGTGATAGCGGCCAGATTGGAGTAATTCTTCAACAGGTTTGTAAGGATGACCACCGACTAAAATGAGCGGTAAATTGACTTGAGCGCGTTTGTCTTCAGGTATGTCGATTACTTTGAGGTTTAACTTAAAAAAGTAACTTAGTGCTTCGGACGACACTATCGATCCACCCCAAGAGCCTACTTTCTGATCTTTAAGCATACTTAGGCTTATCTTTGGTGCTTTTTTATCTTCAAACAGTGAATCTATCCAGCCTTTTTTAGCACTTTCTGGTTGGTAATCTTTAGGAATTAATAAATGAATGGCTTCTTCATGTAATCCAGAAATGACTTTTAAACGGTTTTTATTCACTTTTCTTGGTGAGCGCTTGGCATGATAGTTGAGCACGTCCTCTTGCACTATACCGACAGAATAAATTTTGTTACCCATACCCATCAGGTTGTCTACCGAGCCACCGGAGTTGAGTACGGATAGGGACGCATCAGATAAATTGTCATTACAATAGTTAGCGATATCGTTAGCCATCGAGAAATAGTTGCCTTTTGGGCCCCCACTACCTAGTTTGATTTCATCAGTCTGCGCATGGACAGATAAGCTTGCTAATAGTGTGATTGCGATAAACGCAGTACTCTTTAATTTTCTCATTAATATTTTCCTAAAATGGGCTTTCTGTTTCGTATTGGCTGTTGTAGATGTCTGGTGTGTCGGTGTCGCTACTCGATGAGCCCGCGATACCCGCAATTACACCAATAACAACGACAATTGCAAAAATAACTCCCACTATAATTTGCATGATCAATGTCGATTTACGGACTTCTGGGGACTTCAACGCGTTACTCCTTTATTGTTGGTCGATCTCATAGTCAGAGACTGAATTTTCAATACTGACCATCGCTTGATGAAATTCACCTTCGATGGCGGCAAATGCTTCTAAGCCAAGCATTTCTTCCAATTTGTTGCCGGACGTCGCAGCCGCAAAATTCATGGCTTCACCAACAATATCGGTAAATTCGGCCATGTCTTTGTACGAGGCTACTTTTTTCTCGAATGCTTTGTTTAATGTTGCCGCGCGGTCAACGTTAGCGCATATGATTCGATAGGCATTTTCTACTTTCTCAAGCATGTCAGCTTTAACGTTGTAATTATTGTCAGTGGCGGGGGTGGATTGAGCTAATTTACTTTGCAACTTTTTTACATAGCCACCCATTTTGTCTCGTGACTGCCTTGCTTGATTTAAGCGCTGTGCCGAGCTTAATACTAAGTTGTCGAGTTGTAGCGTATTGTTTTCTCTTGCCTCTGCAATCATCTTTTGTAGTACAAAATTTTGTGTTTTTTGTTTAACTAATGGATCAAGAGATTTCAAAAAACGAAGGCCATAAAATAGCGCTAGTGTGGCACCAACGGCAATGAATAGCGCAACAACACCTTGAATTATTTGTAATAAAAATAAGCCAAGGAACAAAAATCCGGCAACCATGAGGCCTACAAAAGCTAGATTTCTTGCTTTAGTGGTAATCGGAGATGTTTGTTTTTCTCGTATTTCAGTGATCGCTTGGTTGCTTTTTTCAAGCACACTAGCGAAGCTGGTGGAAATGTTTAGGTCTGAGGTTTGCATCGGATTAGACATATCCTTGATATAAATAAGTCATGTTATTTATTTTTGACTTTTTATGCAATGTGTAACTGGCTAATACGTTGCAAAACGGAGCTTTCCTCTCGTTTCAAAGCAATCAATCAAAAAATGCCTTTTCTGTTAGAAACAGTAAGGAGCTGCTCGTCGCAGTGGTGGACGAGCTTGCATACGGTTCCCTTATTGCTGGCCAATTATTTGCTATAGGTTTCTATGCTGGATTGGGTTTGATCAAAAAAGGTGACTTGTACCGTGACGGTTTGAATGGCCTTGTCGGCGCGAATATAGCCAGCAAAGCTTTCTGGTATATTGAATGGCTGTTTCGTATTACAAGGTGGCAGCACCAACTCTTTATCTAGCTTGTCGCTGTCGAGCGAGTATTGAACACGCTGAATAGCGCAACGGCTGGTCGCGAGCTGTGAGAAGTAGACTAAGGTTTCATCGTTGAAGTCTCGTAGCATTAACCAAGCGTTTTTGGTCATATTGAGCATTTCTCGTTGCGCCATTGCTACGTGTTGCTCGGCATTAAATGCGTAGTTAAAAGGGCCAACTTCATTGCCTTTGAGATCGATGTATTTGGCTTGGATAATTTGTGGTGATGAGGTATTTGTGGGCAGCATAATAAAAGTGTTCGGTAAGGTATGGCCGGTTTGAGGATCTTTCCAATTACTTTGTCCGGTACTTTTATAATCAGTCATTTCGACAGTCTTGTAGAAAATTTCTTTTGGCGTGTCGGTATATTGCAGGTTTATTTGCAACCCTGAGTTGCTAACCGAAGGGGTAAAGCTTAATGACTGTTTTAAGCCTTGCTCTGAAATCACCGCAAGGGCTTGGCTGCGTGTATTCACGTCTTCCAGTTGACTGTTAAGCAGTTCATGATCGAGATAGTGTTTAACCCATTGCCCTTGTTGGTGCAAGGTAATCACTTGCTCTAAGGCGCGTTTTTCTTCTAGCTTGTCTGCGCTGGTTTGTTGGCCTAAGAGTCGTTCTGAAGCCAAGCGAGATAGCTCATACCATGCCGGTGTATAATCAGAGTGTTGTACCACGAAGGAAGTTAAACGTTCGCGACGCTGTGCCATTGGTAATAACATTAATCGGGCAAATTGTACGCTAATGCTATTTTGCCCAGCAAACTGTTCGGCGTAAATTTCTCGTGCACCTGAGCTTCCTTCCTGAATCTTTAGGAAAGATTGGTAGCGTAAATGGGTATCTATATAGTCTTCTTGAAAGCGGAAATAATTGAGATAGGCTTGGCGTGCGCCACGATAGTCGCCGCTGAGTTCAAATAAACGCGCGTTGTGGTAATAATCTTGTGCTGTTTTTGGCTCGGCAAGAATGCCGCCACTGCTTTGGCCTTTTATTATTTTGTCTAAGTTGTCGTTAAGTTTTTCCACTGCTTTGGCGGTATTTTCGGTGTGCTTAGCAATGTCTTTGCTACTGCTGGCAATATCTTGAGTGTTTTTATCTATTTGCGCTAACGATTTTTCCATGATGCCTAGGCTTCCTTGTAGCTTGGCAAATAAGTCAATGTGAGTGGCTAATATCCCTTGCGGCTGTTCAGGACTTTGCAGGTAGTAGATCCCGCCGTTGATGCTAGCTGAGATAATGAAAAACAAGATAGGCGCAGCCAGTAGTTCACGCCATTTTATGACCAGTAGAGCACCCGTAAAGAGAATGAGTAACGCGCCAAGGGAAATAAAATACAGATATTGCGCAAACGGTGAAATCGGCTCCATAACATCGGCAACAGTGCCGAGCGTGCCTGAAGCGGCGCTGAAAGCGGGTAAGGTTTTTTTACCTTTTTCACTCATGTATTTTGTGAGTTGTTCGCGCATTGTTGTTTGTTACCAGGCAAAAGCCTCATCTTAGCGTGGATTAAAATATAAAGAAAAAAATGAAGTGGTGAGTTTTGATCGGGTTCGCGTATATTTATGATTTTGTCATGAGCGAGGTATCGTAATGCAAGTAAATTTAAATGCTTATCAAGGGATTATTTTCGATATGGATGGCACTTTAGTTGACTCAATGCCATTGCATTTAAAAGCATGGCAATTGACGGCGGAGAAGTTTGATTTTGAATATGATAAAGAATGGCTGTACAACCAAGGTGGCACACCAACCTATGGTATTGCCGAGCTGATTAATGCTAAACAGCAGCGTAACCTTGATCCGTCAGCGTTAGTTGCTAGTAAGCGAGAATTTTTTGATCAAATTCGTCATCAAGTTGAGCTGATTCCTGAAACATTTGCTTTATTGCAGCAGTTGCAGGGGCAAAAAAAGTTAGCCATTGGCACCGGAGCTGATGCTCGCACCACGGAGTTTATTCTCAATACCTTAGATTTATTGCCGTTAGTGGATGTGGTGGTGAATGCTAATGATGTTGAGCGACATAAACCTGAGCCTGATACCTTTTTATTAGCCGCGCAGAAAATAGGTTTAAAGCCCGAACAGTGTGTGGTGTTTGAAGATACTAAAACAGGTTTGGCCGCGGCACAGGCAGCAGGCATGGATTGTTATTTGGTCATCAATAATAAAATAGCGCGGTTTGTGCCTAAGCCTTAGATTGTATTCGCAATATAAATCTCCCACTGAGGTTATAGTGGGAGATAAATTTATTCAGCGAATGCGCGAGTAAATTAACATGTGGCGCGAAGGGTTTTCGCGGCGTCCACCATGTTTTTTAACGCGGCGTTAGTTTCAGGCCAATTACGTGTTTTTAAGCCACAGTCTGGGTTCACCCACAGACGCTCTGGGTCGATTTTTTCGGCCGCCGACTTTAATAAATCAATTATCCAAGTCTGCTCAGGCACATTAGGTGAATGAATGTCGTAAACACCTGGGCCGATGTCATTTGGGTATTGGAAGGCTTCAAAAGCGTCCAGTAATTCCATGTTAGAGCGCGAGGTTTCGATGGTGATCACGTCAGCATCCATCGCAGCAATTGACGGCAATATGTCGTTGAATTCGCAATAACACATATGGGTATGAATTTGTGTTTCATCTTTTACGCCGCTGGCACTAATTCTAAAGGCCTCGGTTGCCCAATCAAGATAAGGCACTTTTGCCGCTTCTTTTAATGGCAGCCCTTCACGTAGGGCGGGCTCGTCAATTTGAATCACTTTAATACCCGCGTCTTCAAGTGCTACTACTTCATCACGTATGGCTAGGGCAATTTGCTTGGCGCAGGCTTCACGGCTGATGTCGTCGCGGTTAAAACTCCAACATAAAATGGTGATGGGGCCGGTGAGCATGCCTTTCATTGGTTTTTTAGTTAACGATTGCGCAAAGGCGCTCCAGCTGACGGATAGGTCGCGGCTACGTTTCACGTCACCGTAAATGATCGGTGGTTTAACACAGCGCGAGCCATAACTTTGCACCCAGCCGTATTGGGTGAAGGCAAAACCGTCGAGTAGCTCACCAAAATATTCCACCATGTCGTTACGCTCTGGCTCGCCGTGAACTAAGACATCAAGATCCAAGGCTTCTTGCGCGGCAACCACTTGGCGGATTTCGGCTTGCATGGCTTGAATGTATTGATCTTGTTTGATTTTACCTTGCTTAAACGCGCTGCGGGTTTGGCGAATATCTGCCGTTTGTGGAAATGATCCTATGGTAGTGGTGGGGTAAGCTGGCAAGTTTAAATGAGCTTGTTGTTGCTTGATCCGCGTAGCAAAGTCGCTGTAACGCTGGCTGGCGGCGCTGGTTAGATTGGCAACGCGTTGCTTTACCTCTTCGCGATGGATTAATGGTGATGTGGCTCGTAATTGCACGATCTCATCGCTGTGGCTTAATGAGCTAAGGCTGACAGGCTCTTGCGGATCGTCGATGATTTGTTTTAGCTGCTGTAACTCTTGGAGCTTCTGTTTCGCAAAGGCTAACCAAGGTTTGATCTCGTCGCTGAGCTTCTGCTCTGAATCAAGATCCACTGGACTATGCAGTAAACTACAAGAAGGTGCCAGCCAGAGTTTGTTGCCGAGTAGATCTGCCACGGGTTTAAGTTTGTTAAAAGCGCTGCGCAGATCGGTTTTCCAAATATTACGGCCATTAATGATGCCGGCCGACAGTACCCAATCTGCTGGCCAATTTTGTAAAACGGGTTTGAGTTGCTCGGGGGCACGCACTAAATCTAGATGTAAGCCATTAACTGGTAGTGACAGCGCTAAGGCTTGGTTGTCGGCCAAACTATCAAAATAGCTGGCGAGTAAAATGTTAGGGCGGTTTTGCTCAAGCGCTTGGTATGCTGTTTGATAAGCGGCTTGCCAGTCTTGTGGTAAATCAAGTACCAGTGCGGGCTCGTCAAGCTGTACCCAGTTAACGCCAAGGGCCTTAAATTGCGCTAATAAATCTTGATATGCGGGCAGTAAATTAGAGAGTAAATCTAGCTTATTGAAGCCACCTTGGGCTTTGCCTAACCATAGGTAAGAAATTGGACCCAGTAATACTGGTTTGGGCGTAAAGCCTGCCGCAAGTGCTTCTTTAGTTTCATCAAGTATCTGTGTGTAACTTATATTAAACTGTTGGTTTTGTTCAAATTCAGGCACTAGATAGTGATAGTTGGTATCAAACCATTTTGTCATTTCACATGCCGCGGACTGACCGTTACAGCAGCTATGATCATGTTCTTGGCCGCTGTTATCGGTGCCACGTGCCATGGCAAACAAGGTGTCTAGGGTTATACTGTTATCGGCGTTGCGATGACGTGCTGGGATCACGCCAAAAGTAGCGGAAAGGGTAAGTACGTGGTCGTACCAAGCAAAGTCACCAACAGGGACTTGCTCGATACCTGCGGCCGCTTGCTCTTGCCAGTTGTGCAAGCGGATTTGCTGACCAACTTTTGTTAATTCAGCTTGGCTTGATTGTCCTGACCAGTAACTTTCTAGCGCATGTTTTAGTTGGCGTTGATCGCCAATTCTTGGATAACCGAGGTTAGATAATAAAGCCATAATGTAGTCCTGTATGTTTAGACGTTTATGCCAATCAGAATCTACTGCGCCTATCTAATGAGGCTTTAATTCCGATTGGTCTAGATGGCTATAGTATTTTACATAAGCTAAGTTGAATCAATCTCACAATTTTTGTTTTAATCATGAGGTAAATTCATAGTGTGATTTTTGCTGCTGGCCTGACTAACGGATACTAAGTGCTTGTGAGATTTGTCTTTGCATTACCCACTCTTCGGCATTGGCTAAGTCGCGAAATACACCAGTGTTGAGCGGGGTGGTTTCGGTATAGGCATTCCACATACGTGATAAGCCATAAATAACGTCTTTTTCTGATATTACGGCTATCAACATGTGCGGGTTAATTTGTAATGCTTCTTTGTCGCGTAACGCCATTTTCCATATGTCTTCATGAGAAAGATCAAGATCTTGGGCTTGGCTGTAATCCAGAATCTGATAGTGGATATTTTTTATACTGTGGTTATCAGTGTAAAGAGTGCTTTTTATTTCTCTAATATCATTCACATTGATCACTCCTGTGGCTTGGATGATGACTCCGCCATCATTTAGCCGCTTTATTGATAATGGCATGCAGCCTCCTTTTCGCTCACTGTTATTTTGTCGCTAACTTAGCATTTTCTATTTGGTTTATTGTAGATTTATTTATACCAGACTGAATAAATTTGCACCTAGGCAAGGAATTAGCATACTTCATTAAGATTATGATAAGCATTTGTTTTAGTTGTGTTTTATGGTTTTTATGTTGATGTTAATATTCTTTGATTAACTTGTCGTAAGTGCCATCTTGCTTGATCTCGTTGAGCGCTTTACGAATTTTTTTTACAATTTCAATATCGGTTTGCAAACCCATCGCAATATAGAGTTTGTTATCACTAAAATCTTTGATTGTATATACGATTTTAAGTTCGTTGCTTAAGTCTAAGGCTCTTTTGTGTAAGTAATAAGAAGCTGTTTCTTTCGCTACTGGCCAAAGGTCGATACGATCCATCAATAATTTCTCTAAGTTTGCTTCATGGCTGTTATTGCGTTGTAGTTTTTTAAAGCCTTGTAATACCAAAAACTGCTCGACGTGATCGTCTCTGGTACTGCCAATATTAAATTTTTTAGCCTCTTTCAACTGGTTAAAGGGTTGGATATCTTGGCGGGAAGAAAGGGTAAAAAAGTGATACTGGATATCGGCAATCACGCCGATCCAATGAAAGTAAGGCTCTCTTTGTTGTGACCTGCTGATACTGTAAATTAGGGTGTTTGGATTTTTTTGAGTTTGGTGATAGGCGCGAGACCAAGGTAAAATGGTGATTTTATAGTCATATTCGGCTCGCTCTAAGGTGGCTGCTACAATGGCGGTGCTAATTCCTTTGACTTGCCCCTGCTCTAAATAATTATAGGGCGGGTATTCTTCTGTCACCACTTCAATCGTAACAGCCCAAAGCGTCTGGCTTAGCAGCCATAGCCCACATAATAGATACTTCATTCTCAATGCTCGTGGCCTTGCTTGTATTAAGCATGGCTCATTTTTTCCAATGTTGACAAGGTGGATTGCTGTTACTTGAGTTTTACACGTGAGCTCAACCGCAATTGTTGTGTGTTTGTATTTATTTGTGATCAGTTTGTGAATTGATGGCGTAGAGGCTTAGGAAGAACAGAAACATTCACGGATGAATGGTACTTCCATGTGTTAACACAGCTAAATAAATTAATACAAACAAACGCTAAGGAAATGTGGCATGAAAAAATTTAGCAAAATTCTTTTAACATCAGTGATTGCGGCTAGTTTAAGCGCTTGTATTGACGATGATGATCCTGTGGTAATGGCTGAGAACTCATATCTGCGCGTTTTACATGCAGCTGCGGATGCTCCAAAAGTTAATGTTTGGTTAGATGGTAAGCCAGCATTAGAAGGGGTTGATTATCAACAAACATCAGGCGCAATAAAGGTAGCCGCAGGCTCTCATACCGTACGAGTGGATGCTATTTTACCTGATGGGAAAACCTTGACGGTGATCCCTGAGACAACACTCGATCTTGCCAAGGACATGGAATATAACGTGGTTGCATTAGGTAAGGCCGCGTTAATTGGTAGTGGGGATGCTGCAGAATTTGGGCCTGCCATTATTTCTCGTGCTGCTTTGACGCCTGAAGGCGCACGTGTTCAGGCGATTCATGCTGCACCCGATGCGCCAATAGTTGATATTTTTATTACTGCACCAAATGCGGACTTATCAGCGGCCACTCCATTTGCCGATGATGTTTCTTATAAAGCCAATACTGAGGCTGTTGAAGTGCCGGCGGGCACTTACCAAGTTCGCTTAGCTAAATTTGACGACCCAAACGTCGTTTATTTTGACTCGGGTGCGGTAAACCTAGCTGCAGGCTCTGACTGGGTGGTTGCAGCGGTAAAAAATACAGATGCGGGTGAATCACCTGTCAACCTATTAATCGATTCAGGTACTGGCCCTGTGGTGGTTAAAGATGTGAACACTGGCGCCGACATTCGCGTAGTCCATACCATCTCCGATGCGCCTGCGGTGGATGTTTGGGTCAATGGCACAGCTCCTGCAATGGGTAGCCCGCTTTATAATTTGGCTTACAAAGCCAAGACTGATTACATGCCTGTTGCAGCTGGCGATTATGATTTTGCGGTGAGCGTAAATGGTAGCGATCCCGTTACTGTTGTAGATGCGCTAGGCTTGAAGGGAGCAACGTTGGCCGCGGGCATGACTTATACCGCCATGGCAATTGGTAATCTCGGTGACAATGCAGACAACGATGAGTTGTTTGTGGTGACAGATAAAACTCGTCGTGTTGCTACCGAAGCACAGCTACGTGCCATTCATGCGTCAACGATGGCGGGCAATGTTGATATTTACCTTAGTGCCGATGCTAGCCCAAGTGATGACGATGTTATTTTGAAAAACATCCCTTACAAGGGTGATAGCACTGTGTTATCGGTTATGCCAGGCACTGCTTATGTGATGATTACGCCAGCGGGTGATGCATCTACCATTGCAATTGGTCCCGCTGAGCTGCCATTAGCGGCAGGTACGTTAACGACGTTGGTGGCGATTGATGATCCTGCAGCCGCGACTGGCGTTTCTGTTATGAGTCTTGATGATTAATCGACTTTTCTAGTCAGATAGCTAAACTTAAAAGGGCCTATTAATAGGCCCTTTTATTTTTGCTCAGAGCGCGGTTAGTTAATGTGGCGTTATATTTTTATTCTGTTTTTATTTACGCACACGAGTGTGGCGATGACGTTCAGTAGTGATCAAGCATCTTTTACTAAGAGCTTTGATCCCCGAGGCGTCATTGTTTCTATTCAAAGTCGTTCAGATTATTTACTACTTTGCCATGTGCGATACTTACAGGATAAGGTTTGGTTGGTGCTGGGCGCGCAAAGCCAAAGCCGGCCTTTGCTTTTGCCAAATGCCCAATACTATGATGGCTCTTTTGCATGTAAGCCTTACCAAGGGAAAAAAGCGCCGGGTAATATGTGGCGAGTGCAGCCTTATCGTTACGGCATCCCTGCAAAAAATAAGCTTATTACTGTGCTTTAATTACCTAACCCGAATCTTGGATAAGCGAAGATAGTATATTTTCCTGCAAAAACGCGGTGAATATGTCCTTATAAGCTTTACATTTTCATCTCTGAAAACGAAATTTTGCCGTAAAACATGCTTTATCTGGCTGCGACTACCTTAAAACGGACTGAGGTTGATTATATTAATAGAGGTTACTTCAGGTCTGCTTCATTATTGGGTGAACTTTGATGCGATATTTATTGCTTTTTCCTATTGTGTTTTCTTGCTCGGTGGCAGCTGCCATTTACTCGAAAGATCAGGTTTATTTGAAAAAAACACGGGAGGAAGAAGGCTTAGTGGTCTCGGTGCAAAGTCGTGTTGAGGGCTTTTTAATTTGCCAGCTACGTTTTCGTCGAGACGTAGTGTGGATGGTGTTAGCTGCGAAGGAGCAGGGGCGGCCGTTGCTGTTGCCGCAAGCAAATTACCACGAGCCTTCGCTGCAGTGCAGTGACTATAAGGGCAATAAACCTCATGGCGCTATTTGGCGTGTGCAACCCTATAAAACAGCTATTCCGGAAAAGAACAAATTGATCGAGCTTTATTGAGCTTAGGTAGGGGATTTATCTATTTGAGTTCAGCTTCATCTTCTTTGCTTATTGCCTACTGGCTCGATTTCTTAAGCGCAAATCCCAGTTGATAAAAGTAGAGTTTAAACTCCTGAGCAATCGCTTCCCGGTGTTGAGCAAGGGGATAGATTCCGGCCTTGGCTAGCTCGGTCTGTTGTGTGCCTGCAACCAAATAACGATTGGTGATCGAACTGTGATCTTGTACAAAGGCTTCAAACGCGCGCGCCATTAGCTCTGTTGGACGGCTGTAGTAGAGCTGGTTAAGTTGCTTGTCTAAGGCTATGGCAGCCTGAGTGTAGGCTGATGCTGCTTGGCCTGATTCAGACAGCAACACAATCTTAAAGCATTGTGCTAGCGCTTGGTTTAATGGATGTGCAATTAATGTATTTTTATTCAACCAAGTATCTGAAGCAAACTTATAGTGGGGAGGGGTAAAGACTTTGTCTGTGATGTAGTGGTCAAAGGCATGCCAAAACTCATGGGCAAGGGCGCCCGCGCCAGCATTTTTAGCTAAGGCTAAGGTGCGACTATAAGGGGCGTAGTGGGCTTGCACGCCTGCTTGGCCGCCGGTACCAAAAGCCAAGTTTAGTTGACCCTTAAGGCCTAGGGCTTGGCTGGGTAGGTTTAAAATAGTGGCTAAATCGAATAGGGCATCAAAAATTAAGTTGGCAGCAATTTGCTGCTCTTCTTTGCTGACCCAGCGACCGATTTTAATGGTAGAAAAAGCAAAGGCATGCTGAATGTCTTGAAAACTAACATCGGCCTGATTGCGATAATCAGGCCCGTTGCGATAGTGAGTTTGGTGCAGTCGAGAAAGGCGCATACTGCCTAGCATATCAGACTCTTTTTTATTGCCTAACGCTTACTTGGTGGCGCGTGCTAAAAAAGCTCGAGTGCGTTCGCTTTTCGGTGCCGTAAACATTTGCTCGGCGCTGCCTTGTTCAACGATATGGCCATCTTCCATAAAGATAATTTTATCGGCTATTTCACGGGCAAACTGCATTTCATGGGTGACCACTATCATGGTTTGTTGTCCTTGCGCCAGTTGTTTCATCACTGCTAAGACTTCATCTACCCATTCTGGATCGAGGGCGGAAGTGGGCTCGTCAAATAAGATGACCTCGCCTTTGGCTGCCATGGCTCGAGCAATGCCTACTCGTTGTTGTTGACCGCCTGATAACTGCACAGGGTAATGATTTATTTTATCGCCTAAGCCCACTTGTTCGAGAATTTTTTTACTGGTGGCAAAGGCTTGCTGTTTTGGCTCTTTCCAAACAGTGAGCAGCCCTTCGGCGACGTTTTCTAATGCCGTTTTGTTAGCAAAAAGTGCATAGTTTTGAAATACGAAGCTACTTTGTTGGCGCAATTGGGTGATACTTTTATTGTTGGCGTGCGCTACATCAACCTTAACTGGCCCAATATTAATGATGCCAGTAGTCGGGGTTTCAAGGTAATTTAAACAACGTAATAAGGTTGATTTACCTGTGCCTGATGGCCCAATAATGACCACGATTTCACCTTGCTTAACCTCAAAATCAATGCCTTTTAGTACGGCTAGTTCGCCAAACTTTTTACTCAGGTTAGTTACTTTGATCATTTTACATATGCCCGGTTAAGATGCGTTTCTAGGCGATGTTGTAGTTGCGTGAAGATCACGACGACAACCCAGTAAACAATGGCTACGGCAACAAAACTTTCGAAAAATTTAAAGCTAGAAGAGGCTTCCATTTGTGCTTTCGACATTATTTCTGCCACCCCGAGGGTAAACGCGAGTGAAGTACTTTTGATCATGTCGATAAAGTAATTCATCAGCGATGGGGACGCCACACGGGCCGCTTGTGGCAAAATAATGCGACGCATGGCCTGTAGCTTGGTCATTCCAATACTTAAGCTGGCTTCCATTTGGCTGCGGTCGACACCCAAGATAGCCGCGCGAATACTCTCTGCCATGTAAGCAGAAAAATGCAGCGATAAGCCAATCACCGCAGCAGTAAATGCGTCCATGCCGACGAGCCATGGCATCAATTGTGGCAAACCGTAGTAGAGCAAAAATAATTGTACTAGTAGTGGTGTGCCACGAAAAAAAGAAATGAATACAATTGAAGCTTGATTCAATACAGGCACAGAAAAAACACGGATAACGGCTACACATAAGGCAATAATCAACGCAAATACGAAACCAAGTAACGCCATCTGCATGGTTACGCCCAAGTACTTTAGCAGTATTGGAAATAGTTCTAGTGTGTAAATAAAATCAAAGTTCAACTGCTCAGTTCCCTTTATTTAGTGATGTCAGCATTAAACCATTTTTGCGAAATTTGGCTTAGGCTTCCGTCTTCTCGCATGCTAGTTAATGCTGTGTTGACACGTGTAATTAGCGCCTTGTTTTCATCTGATTTGATAAAAGGCATCGCATTTTTGATGGTTTCAAATGGTTCGCCAGCTAGCTCGAGTGGTAAGCCCGATTTTTTAATCAGTTGAGCAGATGATACCCGATCCATCACAAATGCATCAGTGCGACCAAGAACGACATCTTGTTCAAAGCCGGCATCATAAGTGATGATGTTAATTTCTTTGTTTGGATCCGCTTTGCGTAAAAGTTGCTCGAAGTTGCTGCCTAAATTTACCGCGACTTTTTTGCCTTTTAGATCGTCAATGCCTTGAATATCCGTACGGCCTTTTTTCACCACTATTTGTGCGCCATCAATCACGTAAGCTTGGGCAAAGTCATACTTAGCTAAACGTTCATCAGTGATGGTGATTTGATTTGAAATAGTATCAATATGGCCAGCTTCTAACATACCAAATAGGCCTGAAAAGTTAGCAGTTTTAAATTCTACTTTTAAATCAGCGCGTTTACCGATTTCATTCCAAACATCAACTTCAAACCCTTGCAGTACATCCTTTTGCACAAAGGTAAACGGGAAGTAGCGGCCTGACATGCCCACTTTGATGGTGTCCTGGGCAAAAGCAGGTGCGGTGATAAAGCTTAGGGCGGCCAAGGTAATAGCCAGTGCGCGAGAAAAGCGTGTAGTCATGATTTGCAGCCTCTTTGTCTAGTTTCGGTTATTTTTGTTATATATAAGTCTAAAAAGTAATTAATAAACAGATTTAGATAACTAATTATTATATAACTCTGTAGTTAAATCACTAGGTATTGAATCTTTTTTAGTCAAAAATTTCTATTTTACGGGCATTGCTAGTGAAATAAAATGGTGAGGTATGGCTAACAAAAAAGCCAGGCAGAGCCTGACTTAATAAAGAGTAGATATGCAGCGGTAAAGGTTATTCGCCAGGTTTATACCAAGTGTCCATGCCTTTTTGTAACCGGTCGGCTGCATCTTTTGGGGTCATGGTGCCATTGATTACACCAACACTGGTTTCCCAAATTTCTAGCTCCAAGCTAGGTTCACCGCGATTTAAAATTTGGTATGAGTTACGAATGGTTGAATCACAAGTATCACGCCACGCTATCATGGCTTTTGCGGTCGGGTCGTCAACATCAATGAAATGATTTGATAACGAGAAGAAGCCAGGTAGCGCATTAGTATAAATAGCGGCGAATTCTCCTGTTGTCATCCATTTTAAGAAGGTTTCAGCGTCCTTCTTATTGGCACTTTTGGCGTTAATACCGACACCTATGTCGGTATGGTCACTGATGTAACATTCGTCATCCGTGTTCTCTACCGGTGGCATAAATACACCAAGATCTAACTTAGTATTAAAAGCGGCTATATCCCATGAGCCTGCAGGGTAAATAGCGGCCTTTTGATCACCAAACATCGCGATGGCGTCATTATAGGTACGAGTTTGATAGCCCTCACCCATATAGGGACCCCACTTCGCAAGTTGTTCAAATACTTTTACGTATTGCGGTGCATTGAGTTTTTCATCGCCGTCGATAACAGCTAGGCGGCCGTCCTCACCTTTCCAATAGTTAGGGCCTATATTTTGAAAGCCCATGGTGGCGGCTTCCCATTTATCATTGGTGCCCATGGCTATCGGTGTGTATTTACCGCTGGCTTTTACTTTATCCAATGCTGAATAAAATTCAGCATTGGTTTTGGGTGGCGTTAGCCCTAGTTCTTTAAAGATGGTTTTATTGTAAAAGAAACCGTGGATCACCGATGCCATTGGTAAGCAAAATGATTGTGCACCATTATCTGTTTGCCATGCGGCTTTGGCAAAATTTGGAAAATTTCCCATACCGTCTAGCTCGGTTATATCGGTTAAATATCCGGCTTGGAATAGTTTCAGTGAATCGTCGAATGGGCGACAAGTGATTAAGTCTCCCGCACTCCCATCGGCTAATTTTTTATTAAGGGTGTCATTGTAGTCAGTGGCATTGGTGTGAACGAAGGTGACTTTTATATCTGGGTGTTTAGCGTTAAATGCTGGAATGATGACATCGTTCCAAATAGCTGCATCTTCACGCCAGCTCTCTATTGAAATATTACCGGCATGGGCAATGGAGGCCGATAACAAAATGGATGCGCCAATAGCATAAGGCAAGGTTTTTAACTTCATTACGAACCCCTTTTTGGGTTGATTAACATATCCTCATTACTGGTTACTGAATAGAATGAGGGGCAGATTAAACTTTGAAGCGTCGGATCAAGGTTTGTTGCTGTTCAATCAATTGCGCTAAGACTTCACTGATCCGAGCTGAATCGCTGGCTTCTCGCTCGGTTTCGAGCGCAACTTCGGTGATACCGTTAATATTTTTAGCTATGTCTTGGCTGACGGCTATTTGTTCTTCAGTGGCTTGGGCGACATGAACACTCATTTCTTTGATGGCCTCCATTCGCGTAGCGACTGCTTGCAGGGCTTCATCGGTGAGACGCGTTTGGTCAACACAGTGGTTAGTTTGATCTTGGCTTTGATGCATCACATTAGCAACTTGACGAGAACTTTTTTGTAGGTTTTCGATCATGGCTTGAATTTCAATAGTTGATTGCTGCGTACGGGTGGCGAGGGTACGTACTTCGTCAGCAACTACCGCAAAGCCACGGCCTTGCTCACCGGCTCGAGCGGCTTCGATGGCAGCATTCAATGCAAGTAGGTTAGTTTGTTCGGCGATGCCACGGATAACATCGAGAATACTGCCTATATTCGCGCTGAACTCTTCTAGTTTCTGTGTGATGCTTACTGCCTCATTGATTGAATTGGCTAGCTGTTCAGTCAACTGACGATTTTTGGCGACCAGCTCGCGACCCGTGTCGGTATCTTCGTTAGCAAGGGTGACTTCTGATAAGGTATTTTCGGTTGAACGGAATACTTCACCAACACTGACTTCCATCTCTGATATGGCAGTGGCAACTTGATCAGTCTGGTTTTTTTGGTCGGCAACTCGTGCCATCGTGCGATCGCTTATTTCTGCAGCGTTATTGGCCTCTTGAACGAGTTGCACAGAGCCTTGGTTAATTTTACTGAGTACATCAGCCATACTATCTACTAGGGTATTTAGGGACTCAGACAAGGTGCCAAACTCATCACTGGATTGATAATCGACCCTTTGTGTCATATTGCCCTCAGCCATCACTTTTAGTACTGGGGTAATCAATGACAGTGGTTTGTGAATGCTGCGCGCAATGGTAAAGCCGATAATAGCGGCTACCGCAGCTGAGATGAGTGTCACGATAACAATGTAAAAGACCGCAGTTTTAACTGCTTTGTCTGCTGAGCTCTTTGCTGCTTCGGACTCTGTTTGTGCTTGTGCTGTGAAACTGGTCAGTAGTTGCTCCACTTGAGCCATTTGTTGATTTGCTTGCTCGGTGAGTCTGACTATGTTTGTTTCTAGTTTTTGCTGTTTCAGCATTAAGGGTAGTAAGCCTTGTTCAGAAATACTGATATCCCGAAGTTTATTGACTGCGCTGTTAAAGCGTATGATGACACCTTCATCCACCTTTATTTTTTTCGCCCCAGACAAGGCTTTCTCTATATCTGCAGAAAGGGCTTTTTGTAGTGCCGTCAGGTCTGTTTTGATTCCCGCGCGACGTATTTCTTTTAAATCACGAGCGATGCCGCTGGTTACACGTTCTGCTTTATTACGTTGTGAGCGTTTACTGGCAGTTTCACCTAGTAACAATAACGTTGCTTGCTGAAAGTTATCTTCCTGTTTGACAAAATCGTCTCGCAAAGCAGATAAAGCGTTAAGTGTTTCTAGTAAATCTCTGTGTTCAGATAATATTTGTTCAGCTAAACCAAAATAGTTACTGGCGGCAGTTTGCACTTCGTTAAAGCTACTTTGAATACTTGGATCTAAGGCTTTGCTGCTACTGAGCTGTTGGCTAATTTGCTCAAATTGGTTCTTTTCTTTATTAAATTGCTCCTGATGAATGCTGAGATCGGCGGTTTCGTAGGTAGTACGATATTCGAGTAAGCTGCGATTATTTTTCAGCAGTGCACCTTTGAGATCGGCATTGGAAATTAGTAAAGGAGTGGTTTCCTCGGTGACTGTTTTCAAACTTAAATTTATTTGCTTGGTGTTTAAATAACTAATGCCGCCCAAAATGGCGAGGAGAATAAACATTAGGATAAAGCCAGCAATAGTTCGCTGAATAATACTTAGATGCATGATCCCTTGACCCATCGATGGCTGATTTTTTAAGCATAGAGTAGCGGTAACAGTTTGCACGGACAGCGCCGTTTGTTGACTTATTTTTTATATGTTGGCGAACTTATTGTGAATTTTTTATTAAGGTTGCGTTGTGTCTTATGGTGGAGATTGCAGTGATAGGTTTTGTTTGTTATTTTTCTTTCATCTTTATATATGGATATTCGTATGTTAGAGCATGAATATTTAAAATTACTTGCCGATGAAACTCGACTCAGTTGCACATTATTGATTTTTCAGCAGAAAAAAATGTGCGTTTGTGAATTAACCGAGGCTTTGCAATTAAGTCAGCCGAAAATTTCACGTCACTTGGCATTATTGCGTCAAAGTGGAGTGTTGACCACAGAGCGTAAAGGGCAGTGGGTTTATTACCAACTAGCAATAGATTTACCCCTTTGGTTTTGTGATTTACTCCAACAGTTAATTACGAGTGATGCGCTGTCAAAAAGCTATCACCTTGATACGACAAAATTGAACTCAGCGAATGTGTGCTGTGACTAAAAGGGAATTAAGCAATGGCGATTAAAGTTGGAATTAATGGATTTGGCCGTATTGGACGTTTGGCACTTCGCGCTGCTTTCGACTGGCCTGAATTAGAATTTGTGCAAATAAATGATGTCGCTGGAGATGCCGCGACACATGCACATCTATTAGAGTTTGATTCAATCCAAGGGCGATGGCACCACCCTGTCACCGTTAAAGAAGATGCTTTAGTGGTAGATGGGCAGACGATAAAAGCAACGCAACAGCAGGATATAACAGCCGTTGATTGGTCTGGTTGTGATGTGGTGATTGAGGCCACAGGGGTTCATCGTGATGTTCGTTTTTTAAACCAATACTTGGCGCAAGGTGTTAAACGTGTGGTGGTGTCTGCGCCGGTGAAGGACAATGCCGTTGCCAATATTGTGGTGGGGGTAAACGAGCAAGTATTTAACCCAGATGTGCACCGCATTGTGACGGCAGCATCTTGTACTACTAACTGTATTGCTCCCGTAGTTAAGGTTATTCATGAGCAGCTAGGCATCGAAAACGCTTCTTTTACTACCATACATAACCTGACTAATACGCAAACCATATTGGATGCTCCCCATAAAGATTTACGCCGTGCTCGGGCATGTGGTGTTAGCTTGATCCCAACAACGACAGGATCCGCGAAAGCGATTGTGGAAATTTTTCCTGAATTAGCAGGAAAAATTGATGGCCATGCGGTGCGGGTACCATTAGCTAATGCTTCATTAACAGATATTATTTTCCAAGTTAAACAAGAGACAACGCCTGAGCAGGTAAATGCTTTATTACAGCAAGCCGCGGAAGGTGAGTTAAAGGGCATTCTTGGCTTTGAAACGCGGCCATTGGTCTCGATTGATTATAAAGGCGACCAAAGGTCAACGATTGTTGACGCGTTATCGACTATGGTCGTGGGCGGTAAAATGGTAAAAATTTATGCTTGGTATGATAACGAGATGGGGTATGCCACGCGCACAGCTGAGTTAGTACGCATTGTTGGCTTGGCCTAGTTATAGAGAGCGATTAACAAAATGGGTTATGCAACCATGACCGAGCAGCAGAGTTAGTTCGCATTGTTGGCTTGGCCTAGTTATAGAGAGCGATTAACAAAATGGGTTATGCAACCATGACCGAGCAGCTAAGTTCAGCTGAGTTAGTACGCATTGTTGGCTTGGCCTAGTTATAGGGAGCGATTAACAAAATGGGTTATGCAACCATGACCGAGCAGCAGAGTTAGTTCGCATTGTTGGCTTGGCCTAGTTATCAAGGCCTTAAATTAGGGGTTACCTGTTAGAGATAATAGTGAACCCGCAGGAGAGATAGATGACACATCCGACTTGGCAACTGCCATTAAATAACCAAGGTACAGAGCTAGTACTGACGCCTTGTCCTGGCACTAAGGGCACGGATTTAGAATCCTCATTGCGCCAATTAAAAGATCGTGGCGTAAAAGCGGTAGTGACGGCCCTTAATGAGGCTGAAATGGAAAAGGCGGGAGTGGCTGAGTTAAGTCAGTTAACGCAAAGCTTGGGCATGCAGTGGTTTCATTGCCCAATTGAAGATGATCAGGCGCCTGATGCCCATTTTAAAATAGATTGGCTAAAGGCGTCCCCTGAGCTACATCAATTGCTCGATAACAATCAAGCCGTGGCGCTGCATTGCATGGGGGGATCGGGCCGCACCGGTTTGCTTGCTGCGCACATTTTATTAGAACGAGGCTGGGATTTAGACACCATTAAAAAGCGCGTGCAAGCGTTGCGTCCTGGTGCCTTTACTAAGGCGGTACAAATTGACTATGTGGATCAGTTAGTTACGCCATAAACAACAGACTTATAACGGCAACATGCTTATTATGCTGCCGTTATAGATGTTACTTCTACCAACTTTATTGCAAAAATTTAACTCTTTGTTTTATAAAGGAACCCTCCGTGCTTTCAAGTTTGCCAAAATCGGTTCGCCAGTATTTATTGGTCACGTTTAACTACTGGAACTTCACCGTTACCGATGGTGCGTTGCGCATGCTGGTGGTGTTGTACTTCTATGATTTGGGCTATGGCGCGTTCGCAATCGCTTCGTTATTTTTGTTTTATGAATTTTTTGGTGTGGTGACTAACCTATTGGGCGGTTGGTTAGGTGCTCGTATTGGCCTGAATCGCACCATGAATATCGGTTTGTTGCTGCAAGTGGTGGCACTGTTAATGCTGACCGTGCCGCCTGACTGGTTAGTGATGGCGTGGGTAATGTTAGCGCAGGCCTTATCGGGCATAGCGAAAGATCTAAATAAAATGAGCGCCAAAAGCGCGATTAAAACCTTAGTACCAAGTGATCAACAAGGAAAGCTTTATCAATGGGTAGCTTTATTAACGGGCTCTAAAAATGCTTTAAAAGGCGCGGGCTTTTTTGTTGGTGGACTACTACTGCATTACTTGGGCTTTCAGCTAGCTGTATTAACGATGGCAGCGGTGCTGTTGCTAGTATTTATCGGCAGCGTGCTGAGCTTGGATGCCAGTTTAGGTAAAGCAAAAAGCAAACCTAAATTTAATGAGCTGTTCGCAAAATCTCGTAGTATTAATATCTTATCCTTGGCGCGCATGTGTTTGTTTGGCGCCCGTGATATTTGGTTTGTAGTCGCGCTGCCGGTTTATTTAGCCAGTGTGTTTGATTGGAGCCATAGCCAAGTGGGTGGCTTTTTGGCGCTATGGATTATTGGCTATGGCGTGGTGCAAGGTTTTGCGCCTTATTTTACGGGTAAGCGTCGCGGCGTGGTACCCAGTGGCTCGGCGGCGGTGCTTTGGGCTGGGCTGCTCACGTTAGTGACGGCTGCGATTGCCCTTAGTGTGCAGATTGAATGGCAGTCAGAATACGTCATCGTGCTTGGTTTACTGGTGTTTGGCGCGGTATTTGCGATTAACTCGTCGTTACATTCTTATCTGATTGTCAGTTACGCTCAGGAAGATGGCGCTTCACTGGATGTGGGCTTTTATTATATGGCCAATGCGATGGGGCGCTTAATTGGCACTATTTTGTCGGGTTGGCTATTTCAAACCATGGGCTTTGTGGCTTGTTTGTGGGCTTCGGCAATATTTTTATTGGTGACCACTTTAGTATCATTGGCATTGCCGAAACATTGAAACTGTTCATTTAGCTAAATCAGTACGTCTACCTCTCCCTTCTTCTTAAGGTTATCTTAAGGTTTCATAACCATACTTAGAGTCTGTCTCATTATTTAGGCTCTTAGATTTGAAATCGATAATCCCTACTAAATTATTTACCACGACTTGGACACTAAGTTATGAGCAAGTGATAGTGATGCTTGCGTTATATTTTGCCATCGTGTTGAATTTCCCCGTGACTCAAAAGCTGTATCAACTTGCCGGAGAGGGGCATTTAGCTTTTGCTTTGTCACCCACTTTGGTGTTGTTTTGCTGCTTTCTCATTATTTTTAGTTTATTGGCGATTCCGTATCTGTTTAAGCCTTTATTAACGCTTATTACCTTATCTTCTGCTGCGGCAACTTACGCCATTTGGAAATACCAGATAGTGTTTGACTACGGCATGGTCGAAAACATATTAGCGACTAACTCGGGTGAGGCGTTGTCATATGTGAATATTTACTCTGTGCTGTATTGCTTGGTGTTTGGCGGTTTACCAGTATTGTTGTTATACCGAACGCATATTTTATCTCGAGAGAGTTGGTTAAAAGCAGGATTATTTCGCGCTGGTCTAGTTGTTGCTGCGTGCCTGATGCTCGCCTTGTTAACGGCGTTTTTTTATAAAGACTATGCTTCTGTTGGACGAAATAATCGCTATATCACCAAGATGATTGTGCCTGCGCACGTTTATTATGGGGTTAAGTATGTCAAACGTACTTTCTTTACTACTCCCTTGCAGTATGTCGAACTCGGTAAAGATGCGACAGTAAAGCCGAGCAAAAACGGTAAACCAAACTTAGTGGTGTTAGTGGTTGGCGAAACGGCACGCGCCCACAACATGCAATACAATGGCTATCAAAGGGAGACTAATCCCTATACCCAAGGGCTTAACTTAATTGCATTGCAAAGTGTGTCTTCTTGCGGCACGGCGACTGCCCATTCTTTACCTTGTATGATGTCAAACTTAAGTCATGATAATTATAAGCGTGAGTGGGCGGATAGCCAAGATAACGTGCTCGATGTTATGGCCCATGCTGGCGTGGATGTAACTTGGTTAGAAAATGACGGCGGTGACAAACATGTGGCGAAAAATATCACCAAACATGAACTGACGTTAAGCCAAGGTTGGGATGGTTGCCAAAGTTTAAGTTGTTATGATGAAGTGTTAGTGCAGCAGTTAGCACAATTAGTTGACGCGAAAGACAAGCCCAGTGATCAGTTAGTGGCGCTGCATATTATTGGTAGCCACGGCCCTACTTATTATCAGCGTTACCCAAAAGACATGGAAGTGTTTAAGCCCGCTTGTCGTCGCAGTGACATTGAAAACTGCAGCGATGAAGAGATAGTAAATGTGTATGACAATACCTTGGTCTATACCGATTATGTGTTGGCACAAACTATTAAATTGTTACAAGGTTACAGTGAGCAATATAACGTGGCGTTGATGTATTTGTCGGATCATGGAGAATCACTTGGCGAAAATGGCCTGTACCTACATGGCACGCCTTATGCCTTTGCGCCAACTGAACAAACTCACGTGCCATGGTTGATTTGGTTACCTGAAGAGTACGCTTCTGCCCAAGGGATTAACCGTGATTGCTTAGCGCAAGCTGCTAAAACGGGCACTTTCTCCCATGACAATTTATTTCACAGTTTATTAGGTTTTTATGGCGTGGAAACCCAAGCTAAACAGGCGGAATTGGATTTCATCGCTGGATGTCGAGGTTAGGATTTACCATAGGGTAAACATACAGATTTAGAGAATGTTAATCAAAGCCCAAGTTCTCACTTGGGCTTTTGTTGTTAGGTCATAGTAACAAACTCTTCCGAGCCAGTTGGATGGATTGCGACCACGCTGTCAAAATCGGCTTTGGTAGCGCCCATTTTCATTGCAACGGCAAAGCCTTGGATCATTTCATCAACCGCAAAACCGATACCGTGTAGGCCAACAACTTTTTCATCTTCACCGACACATACCAGTTTCATTTTACATGGCTGGCGATGCTGGGTAACTGCGGTATACATGGCGGTAAAGCCTGAGGTGTAAACCTTCACTTGTTCCTCACCAAATTGCGCATTGGCTTCTGCTTCAGTGAGACCAATGGTACCAATAGGTGGATGACTAAATACCACGGTTGGCACTAAGTTATAATCCATTTTGGCGTTGGTTTTACCGTTAAATAAGCGCTCGGATAATTGACGTCCTGCCTTCACTGCCACAGGGGTGAGCTCGATGCCACCTTCCATAATGTCACCTACGCAGTAGATGCCGGGAACATTAGTTGTTTGGTATTCATCTACCGGAATGTAGCCTTGGGCATTTGTTTTAACGCCCGCGTTTTCAATTTTAATGCTGCTGGTGGCAGGGTGGCGACCAATGGCCCAAATTAGGCAGTCTACGGTATAGCTTTCGCCGTTTTCAAAGCTGATAGTAAGGCTGCCATCGCTGTTCTTTTCCACCGCTTTGGGCGTGCTTTCAGTGTGTAATTGCGGACCTTCCGCGGCCATTACTTCGACTAAGGTGTCGGTTAGCATAGTATCAAAGCTGCGCAGTGGCGCATGTTTGCGCACAAATAGGTGGGTTTCACTGCCCAGCGCATTCAATACGCCAGCAATTTCAACTGCTATGTAGCCTGCGCCTATTACTGCAACACGTTTAGGCTGCTCGGTTAGTTCAAAAAAGCCATTTGAGTCAATGCCGTACTCTGCGCCAGAGATATTAGGAATGGTTGGCGCACCGCCTACGGCGATCAAGATATGATCGGCGCTATAGTGCTTGCCATCAACTTCGACTGTTTTGGCATCAACAAAGGTTGCAAAACCTTTGATGACATTAACCTTGTTATTGCCTAGTACGCGATCATATGACTGGTGGATACGGCCAATATAAGCTTCACGACTGGCGACTAGCTTGCTCCAATCAAAGCCCTTTTGCTCTACGTCAAAGCCGTAATCAGGGCTGTAAAGTTTGATGGCTTCAGCGATTTGCGCGCCGTGCCACATTACTTTTTTTGGTACACAGCCGACATTGACACAAGTGCCGCCAAGGGCTTTTGCTTCAATTAAGGCTACTTTAGCGCCGTAACGCGCCGCACGGTTTGCTGAGGCGATACCACCGCTGCCACCGCCAATACAAATGTAATCAAAATGTTCAGTCATGTTATGTTTCCCTTGGAGTTTTACACGATTCTAGAGAGTGAGTAGGGAAAGGCAAGTAAAAACCGAGGCGGATGCCTCGGTGTAGGGATGATGTGCTTAGCTTAAACGTTATGATAGGGGATGTTGATACGGAAACAGACGCCTTGCTCAACGCTAGTGTCGTGCTCTATGCTCCCTTTTAATAGTTGCACGACTAAGTTGTAGATCACATGTGTGCCTAAGCCACTGCCACCATGACCGCGCTTAGAGGTGACAAAGGGATCGAATATACGTGGTGCGATTTCTTTGTCGATGCCGCGGCCAGTGTCGCGATAGTCAATTAACAGACGGTCATCTTGGCGAGTCACATCAATAACAATTTTTCGCTCGCCATCCCATTCATCGAAGCCATGGTTAACACTGTTAATGATTAGGTTAGAATATATTTGTGTGAAGCTGCCTGGAAAGCTGTGCATTTTTAAATCACCGTCGCAATGGGTCTCTACGACACAACGTGCTTTTTTCAGCTTGTGATTAAGAGAGGTGACAACTTGGTTGAGGTTTTCTTCTAAATTAAAGGTGTAACAAGCTTCACTTGATTGGTCGACCGCGACTTGCTTAAAGCTGCTTATCAGATCGGAAGCGCGGCGTAAGTTACTCATTAATAAGTTACACGACTCATTCATATTGCCTGTCAATTCTTCAATATAGGCGCGAGACAACTTACCTTCTGCGACCCGTTGTTGCAATGACTTGGTTTGATCTTGTAGATACGACGAGGCTGTGACGCTGATGCCGATAGGGGTATTTATTTCATGAGCAACACCGGCTACTAAACTACCCAGTGAGGCCATCTTTTCTGACTCAACTAAGGTTTGTTGCGCGCGTTTAAGTTCGTCAAAGGCGATAACCAGTTGGTTGTTACTTTGCTCTAGGCTGGCGGTACGTTTGATGACTTTCTCTTCAAGCTGGTCATTTAGGCGTTTAATCTCTTTTTCAACCCGCTTTAGACTAGACACGTCGTAACCAAAAGCGATCAGGTATTTAAAGTGGTCGCCTTCATAAAAAGGCACAAAGCTCCAAATGAGCGTATTGGTTTCACCTAACTGATCGGTCATGGTGATTTCGAAATCTTTTTGGTCTTGATATTTTTTTAGCTGTTTGGAAACTTCTTCTCGCTGCTCAGGATTTACAAATAGCTCTAGCCAGCTACGTCCCGACATTTCATGTTGACTGTAGCCCGTTAAAATCACGCCAGCTGGGTTGATCGTGTCTATATCAAGAGACTGATCTAAGCAGCAAATGACTGAGGTGGAAGAGTTGATGATAGTAGTGGAGAAGTCACGTTCGCCAGCGAGCTCTTGGTTAGCTTTTTCTTTGGCAGACAATTCGGCGAAGATTTTTTCTCGCATTTGGTTGTAGGTGGCAGCAAGGCCATCTAGTTCATCAGGGTTCGCTGGGTGTGGGTCGCGGCCTTCTAGTTTGAGAGGGGGAGAAACAGAATCAAGTTTAAGGGAACGGGTGTAGTCAGCAATTCGATTTAAATGACGAATCACTAGGTAATAAATGATTAGCAAAATACAGATAGAGACCACTAAGGTTTTAATGGTTTGGCTGACTAAGATAACCATGGATTTTTCGATTAAGCGCCGATACACCTCGTCTAATGAGGCGGCTACTAATAGCCGTCCAACCACTTCACCTTGATAAACCAAGTCGAACTCACGACTGATATCAAACTTTTGTTTGAGCATTCCTTTTTCTATTAAAGGAACTTCAGAGCTGCCCAATATTTCTTTTATTAGCACGTACTGCATGTTGGGAAGGTTCATTATCCCTTCCACTTGTACCTGCACTTGCTCTTCATCAAGGTTCCACAAGCTCGCGGCGATGGGCTGTAAAAAGCTGGCTTCGATTTGGGTAATGCTGTTTTCAATTTGGCCGACATCTTTGCGGTAGTCCCATAACAGCTGCACTATGGTGATCACGACAGCTAACACACTACTGCAAAGAAGAATATAAGAAAGCAGTCTAAACGAGAGACTGTTTTGTGACATAGAACGTTTAAGTTTTGAAACCACGCTTGGCATTCGGGTGACACCTATCCACTGGGCTTAGCTCAGCCTAAATAATGCGATCGATAACCCTATGTGTCTATTGGTATAGCTCAATGTAATTAAACCTAAGCGAGACGATACTAAGGGGTCGTTATTAATATATTTAGCATAGACTGGCTTGATGCAGTCGGCTATTTATTCAGGATACATCTGCTGCATTATTTTTGGGAGCCGATCGCCCCTTAATTCCAACTAAAACCCGAGTTAGATCGCGCTATTCATCTAATTATTTAGTGATATGTCGTTTTAATCTATTTTTTATGATGTTCTAGTTTCTCCTAAGGTGTGTGTTTTTGCTGATCGCTTAATGAAGCCTTGACCTTGATATTTAGGGCATTGGGCCTCATCTCTGACTTAATTAACTTATTATAAAGAGAAACAATATGACAATTGACCAGCCTTTACCTCAATTTAGCACCATTAATCCTGCAAATATTCAAGCTAATATCACGCAGCTGATTGCTGATAATAAAGCCGCCATTGAGAGCGTGCTGGCCTCTGGTGGGCCTTATACTTGGCAAAATTTTGTGTTGCCACTTGATGAGGTGTCGGATGCTTTGGGGCAGGCATGGCAAGCGGTTGCGCATATGAATGCGGTGGTTAGTAATGATGAGTTACGCGCTGCTCATGATGGTTGTCTACCATTGTTATCGGATTTTGCTACTTTTGTGGGCCAGCATGAAGGCCTTTATCAAGCTTATCGTGAGATTCGTGAAGGCGACGAATATGCGCGATTACAACCTGAGCAGCAGAAATTAATTGATGATACTTTACGTGATTTTTCTTTGTCGGGTATTGGTTTAGATGCGGAGAAAAAAGCCCGTTACGGTGAAGTTAAAAAACGTTTGTCGGAGTTGGCTTCGCAATTTAGTAATAATGTATTAGATGCAACCTTGGCGTGGCAAAAGCAGATTACTGACGTTAACGAGCTATCTGGGTTGCCCGAGTCAGCGATTCAAGCGGCGCAAGAGTTGGCAAAAAGTAAGGATTTAGACGGTTATTTATTTACCTTAGATATTCCGAGTTATTTACCTGTGCTTACCTATGCCGACAACCGCTCACTGCGTGAAGAAATGTATCAGGCGTTTGTTACGCGCGCTTCTGATCAAGGACCTCATGCGGGACAACGCGACAATAGCGGCATTATTGATGAAACCTTAGCGCTACGCCATGAATTATCCCAGTTACTGGGTTTTGCCAATTATGCAGAGGATAGTTTAGCGACGAAAATGGCACAAACGCCCGAGCAAGTATTGGGTTTTTTAACCGATCTAGCGGAAAAATCTCGCCCTCAAGCTCAAGCTGAAATAGCAGAGTTGCGGGAATTTGCGCAGCAACAATCTGGCGATACCGAGCTACAAGCTTGGGATTTGAGTTATTACGGCGAAAAACTCAAGCAGCATAAATACGCCATTTCTGCTGAAGCACTGCGCCCTTACTTTCCTGAAGCTAAGGTAGTAAGTGGTTTGTTTGAAGTGGTTAAGCGCTTATTTGGTTTAACGATTACTGAGCGTGAAGGTGTTGATACTTGGCACCCAGATGTGCGCTTTTACGATATTTTTGATCAACAAGGCGAGTTGCGCGGTAGCTTTTATTTCGACCTCTATGCGCGCGAGCACAAACGTGGTGGCGCTTGGATGAACGATTGCTTAATACGTCGTCGTCGCTTAGATGGTAGCTTGCAAAAACCAGTGGCCTTTTTGACTTGTAACTTCAACAAGCCAAGTGCTGATAAGCCAGCCTTGTTTACCCATGATGAAGTCACCACACTATTCCATGAGTTTGGCCATGGTATCCATCATATGCTAACGCAGGTTGAAACCAGTGGCGTATCGGGGATAAATGGTGTGCCTTGGGATGCGGTTGAGCTACCAAGTCAGTTTTTAGAAAACTGGTGCTGGGAGCCAGAAGCACTGGCCTTTATTTCAGGTCATTATCAAACCGGTGAGCCTTTGCCTCAGGACATGCTAGATAAAATGCTGGCGGCAAAGAACTATCATTCGGCATTGATGATGGTGCGACAGTTGGAATTTTCTCTGTTCGATTTCCGTTTACATTTAGAGTTTACTCCAGGCCAAGCTAATCAAGCACAAGCTAAGTTAGATGAGGTGCGCAGCCAAGTAGCAGTCGTTACTCCGCCCGCATACAATCGTTTTCAGAACGGTTTTAGCCATATTTTCGCCGGTGGCTATGCGGCAGGGTATTACAGCTACAAGTGGGCTGAAGTTTTGTCTGCTGACGCGTTTTCTCGTTTTGAGGAAGAGGGCATTTTCAATGCGCAAGTTGGCCGTGACTTTATGCAGCATATATTAGAAAAAGGTGGTTCAGAATCACCGATGGCTTTGTTTACCGCTTTTAGAGGGCGTGAGCCACAAGTTGATGCGTTATTACGCCATAGTGGGATTGTCAGTTAACCAATAATTCTTTTACTTATAGTAAGGAATTAATGCTTGTTTATAATCAAATAAATCTCACTAATGTGAGATTTATTTGTATCAACAAGGCAGAATCTGAATTTTTTATTTCATACCATATCTTCTTTGCCAGTTTTTTTATTACTATAAGCAACTGTTTTTATATTTCTTTTCTCAGGTGGTTATTATGCCGCACACTTTACACGCCGTGTCAGATCTTGTAGATGCGGTGTCAGGGTATTCTGGTCAAAGATTGCGTGATGTTTTTGTGCAGCAGTTGCACCAGTATTTGGCTGCAGATTGTGTGCTGTTGGCGACTTTAAATAAAACCCAATCTTTACTTGATGTGCAGGCTAGCTCGGGCGATTTCGTTGAGCAACATGGCGATACATTGTTGCTATGCGATTCACCGTTCACTTACGCGCTGAAAAACCGAACCTGTATGATTGAGAGTGGCGCCGCGCAACAATTCCCTGATGTTAATATATTGCAGCTATACCAAGCTGAAGGCTTACTTGCAGTTGCATTATCTAATGACGCTGATGATGTGATTGGGCTGTGCGTAGCTTTGTATCAAAAACCGCTGTCAGATGGCTATAATGGAAGCCATATGATGAGTTTATTGAGTGGCTTTATCGCACAAGATCTGACTTTGCTAGGTAATGACTTTCCTATTGATTGGTTATCTATGGGCCTGAGCGCTTCTCAGCACGAGCTTAAGAATATGCAGCACAAAGGTTTAATCGGCACCTGGTCCATTGATTTCCCTTCACGCAAGCTTATTTGGTCTGAAGCAACGTTTAAATTATTTGATTTAGAGCCCTTCTCTTGTTCATTAAATTTATTTGAGTTAGAGCGCTTCATTGTGCAGGGTGATCGCGCGATGGTAATGCTTGAGTTAGAGAAAGTAATTGAAGGAACCGTCGCAGAGCCTCATGTTTTTGAGTATCGGATTGTTAGCGCTAAAAACGAATCGAGGTGGTTACGTGCCCAAGTTAACTCTATTCGAGATGCGCAGCAAAATTTAGTGCGATTGGATGGGATCACTCAAGATATTACTCGGAGCAAGCTAACGGGTAATGTTCTATTAGAAAAGTATTTCGACTCTTTGATTCGCCACCTGCCAGTGGCAGCGATGCAACTAGGCAAGAATGGCTCTATTGATAGAATCAATGCGGCTGCATTACAGTTATTTGGTTATTATCCTGATGCTGCACAGCTACAGCATATCGATGACTTGACTCTTCCTCAAGATAAGGCCTTGTCAGCTTCCTTGTATCGCTCGTTATTTCGTGGTGAAACAGAGCATGCTAAAGTGCGTAAGCGTTATGTCACTAAGTTAGGCCAAGTAATTCACGGCGATGCTTCGGTTGTTGCTTTGCGTAATGATTTGGGTGATGTTGCGTGCTTCTTGGCAATCGTTGAGCCGATCAACGATAACCCGCTGCAGGTGGAACACATCGATGGCCTAACTTCTTTACCCAGTCGAGCAGGTTTTCTGTCTGCATTGGATCGACAAATAAAAACCAATGCACACTTTGCATTATTGCAATTAGGATTGGATAAATTTAAGTCAATCAACAACACCCAAAAAATTGCCACGGGCGATGCTTTGTTAACTTTAGTGGCTGAGCGCTTAAAGGGGCGCTTGCGTCAGCAAGATTTTATCGCTCGTTTAGGGGGCGATGAGTTTGTAATCATTGTTCCTGACTTGGTGTCAAAAGGGCAGGCGAAAGTGTTTGCTCAGCAATTACTCGGCTCTTTTTCTCAAGGCTTTCAGCTCACCGACCAACAACTCTATATTACTGCGAGTATTGGTTGTGTATTGTTTCCGCAGCATGGCTTTAGTCGCGATGAGTTGATGCAAAAAGCAGGCCTTGCGTTATCAGAAGCGAAAAATCAGGGACGCAATACTTGTATTGTTTATGAGCAAGCCATGCGCCAGTCTGAACTAGACAAACAAGCGCTCTTAGTTGAGCTAACAGAGGCGATTAAAAGTGGCCAGTTAACGGTTTATTATCAGCCCATTATAGATAATTTCTCTGGCAAGGTGGCTAAGTTAGAGGCGTTAGTGCGCTGGGAGCATCCACTGCGAGGGTTCATTTCCCCTATGGTATTTGTTCCCTTGGCTGAGGAGGTTGGATTAATTCAGCAGTTAGGCCAGCAAGTATTGAAACAAGCTTGTTTGCAAGTAAAGCAATTACATGACTTAGGTTATGAACATTTAGAGGTGTGCATCAATCGCTCAACCTTAGAGTTCCAGAATGTTGATTTACAGGCAAGTGAATGGATTAAGGTGATTAAAGACAGTGGTTTACCCGCTGCTTCTGTGACTTTAGAAATAACAGAAAGTTTACTGATGAACAGTGATTCGCAGCATATGCAGCGGATCACCGCGCTGAAAGCGGTGGGGATCAATATTGCTATTGATGATTTTGGCACCGGCTATTCATCACTAAACTATTTGCGCAGCCTACCTGCTGATGTGGTTAAAATAGACCGTTCGTTTATTGCTGATATCCCCTGTAATCAACAAGATAATTTGTTGTTTAATGGCATTATCAATATTGTACATAATTTGGGCATGAAGGTAGTTGTTGAGGGAGTGGAAACTGAACTTCAACAGAATTATATCCAGCAGCAAGGTTGTGATTTTTCACAAGGTTTTTTATTAAGTAAACCGTTGTCATTTGATAATTTGAAGGACTTTTTGGCGGTGCAATTTCGACAGTATTCAGTGGGGTTAATGTAGTATATGGAGTGGATTTCGAATCTGGTCGCCAGTTATAAAACCAATAATTGGATGTTCGATGTAAGTGTGATTTTGCTTATCACAAGTGTCGCTTTTGTATTGTGGCGTATTTTTGCGAAAAAAATGGAGCGCCTTGTCACGCTGACAAGAACCGGTTGGGATGATGCCATTTGGGCGTCAATTTGGAAGCCAATTAATTGGATAGTATTAACCGTGGGGTTGGCAATGGTCGCCAGCGTTTACGCTGAAGATCAAAATAGTGCCCTGCTGGAGTATATTCCACTGGCTTTGACTTTAGTGCTAACTGGGTTGATAGCATGGGCATTTCTACGTTTTATTACTCATGCTGAACATAAGTTTATTGACCAAGGTAAAGATGAAACTACGGTTAATGCGCTGGGCAAGTTGATGAAAGCGGCGGTATTAGTCATTACCGCATTAGGAATCTTTCAAACCTTAGGTTTTAGTATTTCAGGGGTCCTCGCTTTTGGTGGTGTGGGCGGTTTAGTGGTCGGTATGGCCGCGAAGGATTTATTAGCAAATTTTTTTGGTGCGTTCGTTATTTACTTAGACCGCCCTTTTAAAGTTGGCGACTGGATCCGCTCGCCAGACCGCAATATTGAAGGAACCGTTGAGCATATAGGTTGGCGAGTCAGTATTATTCGCACATTTGATAAACGTCCCCTTTATGTTCCTAATGCTGTGTTTTCTAATATTGCGGTAGAAAACCCGTCACGCATGAGCCATCGTCGGATTTATGAAACCTTGGGTATTCGTTATGCTGATAGTAAAAGTATGGCTGCTATTGTTGAAGAAGTGAAAGGGATGCTAACCGCCCATGATGAAATTGATACGACACAAACCATGATTGTAAATTTTAATGGTTTTGGTAGCTCCTCTATGGATTTCTTCATTTATACTTTCACTAAGACTACAAACTGGGTTCACTTTCATGAGGTGAAACAGGATGTGTTGTTGAAAGTGATGGCTATTATTGAGTCTTATGATGCTGAATTTGCTTTCCCAACACAGACATTACATATCGAGGGAGTTCAACCTGAACTGCCTATTAGCCCTGAAGGCTAAGCTAGGCTGACGCGATTGTTTTCAACTTGATCACAAACTCTTGGTGGTCAAGTTGACGATAATGCGATGGGCAGAGTACCCTCGGATTATCTTTTTGTACCATAGATTAACTGAGACCCGATGCAGATATTAGGGCTAAGCCGTTTTTTTTGTTCCCTCTTTTTGGGTGCAGCGCTGTTGATTTTGAGTGTCGGCGTTCAAGCCAAGCAACAAGAAGTACTTGTGCTTCATTCTTATCATCAAGGGTTTAAGTGGACTCGTGATTTACAAGCGGGCATCGAGTCAATTCTTAAAAACCAAGAAGTCTCTCTTTATGTTTCTTATTTAGACAGTAAACGGTTTTTTACCGATGAATACATGTCGTTGCTGACGGAAGCCTTCGCCCGAAAATTTTCTCATCGTGACTTTGATGTCGTTATTGTTACCGACAATAATGCCCTCGCATTAGCAAAAACTTATGGCCAACGTCTTTTCCCTAATACACCTATTGTGTTTGCTGGCGTGAATAATTTTACCCCCGCCTTAATTGATGGCATGGCGAAAGTGACCGGCGTAGTTGAGAGCCCTGACTTGTTAGACACCTTAAATGCAGCTTTAAGTTTGAAACCGCGCACTAAAGATGTCTACGTGATTGTTGAAGATACCAATACTGGGCTGTTATTACAGCGCGATATAGAAAGGATAAGTAGGCAGATTTACCCTAAGGTACATGTTTTACACGAAGAAACATTTCTTACCTTAAAGCAAAAGGTCACCAATATTACCGGGGATGCGATTATTCTGTTCACTGTCTTCTCTCGTGATCGAGATGGCCAATACTTAGAGCATGAAAGTTTACTGCAATCGTTATTTGAGGTGGCTAAGGTGCCGATCTTTGGCTCTTGGGACTACACCTTAGGCTATGGTGTCGTTGTTGGTGGCAAAATGGTCAGCGGTTTTAGTCAAGGTGAGCGGGCCGCGCGCAAAGCCTTAGATATTCTTCATTCTGTTCCTATTGAAGCTTTACCCATAGAAACTAAGTCAAATAACCAATACGTGTTTGATGCTGAATTGCTGAAGCATTGGCAGTTAGATTTTGATCAGCTACCAAAAAATTCGTTAGTGGTTAATCAAACGGAGAACCAATACAACATTTATCGTGACAATTTTTTTGTCGTGTTGGCTATCGTGTTGAGCCTTTGCATCATTATTGCGTTATTGCAATTTAACTTATTAAAGCAAAAGCGTGTTGAGCTTGAGCTGCGCGCCAGTCGCACCCGTTTTAGTGCTCTGTTTCATGAGGCTTTTCAATTTATTATCTTGCTTGATGATAAAGGTCGGATTTTACAAACCAATAAGGCCGCGTTGCAGTTACTGGGCCTGAATGAGGTTGATGTAATTGGCGAGTATATTTGGGAGTCTCCTTGGTGGCGCCATGATTTAGAGGAGCAGCAAAAGCTTGTTGCTGCGATTGAAATGGCGCAAAAAGGCGATTTTGTGCGCTATGAAAGTCAGCAAATGAATAGCAGTAAGCAGACGGTCATTGTGGATTTATCATTGAAACCCGTGCGTGGTGGTCAGGGTGTTGAGATGATCCTACTAGAAGGTCGCGATATTAATAGTATCAAGCGAGCAGAAGTCGAATTAAGAGAAAGTGAAGCGCGTTATCGGGTTCTGCACGATGAAAACCCGTTTATGCTACTAACCATTAATAATCAGGGATTAGTTCTTTCGTGTAATCGCTATGGTGCGTTACTGCTTGGTTATTCCGTTGATGAGCTGGTTGGTAAAAACATCACTTTATTCCACACGGTGGCACATGATATTGGCACTCAGGTTAAGTATTTAAATCAATGTGCTAGTAATCCTGATGGTTTGCTGAGTCGTCAAATCCAATATCAGACCCGTTTAGGGCAAACCTTGTGGCTTAATGAAACCACTCGCAAGGTGCCAGGTAAAGAGCAGTTCTTTTTAGTGTGTGAGGACATTACCGAAACTAAGCATTTGTCTGAGCAGTTGTCATATCAAGCTTCACATGATTTTTTAACCGGGTTGGGTAACCGCAGCTTTTTTGAATCGGAGTTACAAAAGCATATTGATTCTGCCGCTGATGCCGGCCGGGTGCATGCTCTAATGTACTTGGATATGGATCAGTTTAAGGTTATCAATGATACCTGTGGTCATAGTGCCGGTGATGAAGTATTGAAACAGCTTGCAACTTTATTAACTGATAGCTTGCCATCCCACGCATTACTGGCGCGTTTAGGGGGTGATGAATTTGGGGTGATAATTGCAGATAGTTTACCTGATGATGCGCTAGCCTACGCCCATGGCATTATAGCCGCGATTGCTGAACACCATTTTATTTCTGAAGAAAAAACCTTTTCTCTAGGCGTGAGTATTGGTTTAGTGGAAATGAATGAGAGCAGTGGTAATCGCCAGTATGTTTTAAGTTGTGCCGATACGGCTTGTTATGCGGCAAAAGATGAAGGTCGCAATCGGGTTCATGTGTTTAAACAAGATGATCAAGAGTTGCAGCGACGCCACGGAGAAATGCAGTGGGTAAATAAGGTGCAACAGGCGTTGCGAGAACATCGATTCTGTCTTTATGCCCAGCCAATCAAGCGAGTAGGGACTCAAGGCGAGGATAAAAGTTATCTTCATTACGAAGTGCTGACGCGAATGATAGATGATAATGGCAAATTGGCTCCGCCGGGACTATTTATTCCTGCTGCTGAAAACTACAATCTGGCCGATAAGTTAGACAAGCTGATTATCGATAAGACTTTAGCTTGGTTAAAAGGCCATCCAGATCATGTGGCGAAATTGGATCAGTGTTCAATTAACCTTTCTGGACAGTCGATTGGTAACAAAGAATTCGTTGAGTACTTGGTTAAGGCTTTGGTTGACTCCGAATTGCCACTATATAAAATTTGCTTTGAGGTAACCGAAACCGTTGCTATTGCCAACTTTAGTCATGCTTCCTTCTTGCTGAAAGAGTTGAAAAAACTAGGCTGTAAATTGGCGCTGGATGACTTTGGTACTGGTCTTTCGTCATTTGGTTACTTGAAGCGTCTGCCGGTAGACTACTTGAAGATTGATGGCTTGTTTGTACGCGATATAGCTGATGATGAGATGGATTATGCCATGGTGCGCAGTATCAACGAGGTCAGTCAGTTGATGGGGAAACAAACCATCGCGGAATGTGTTGAAGATGAGCGAGTCATGATGCGCTTAGCTGAAATTGGCGTCGATTTTGCGCAAGGCTACCATTTAGGTAAACCGATGCCGATTGAGATGATGGCGCTGGTTTCCCTCGCTATGGAGTAAGATTGAATCTCCGACTGTGACTCAGTGGGTTGGTTTTTATTGCGATGAATTAATCTGCTATGATGCGGAAAATTTCTTATTGAGTGTGCTTGTGATCCCTCTTCTTGCTGATTTCCCTGAGCTTAATGCTGATGCTGACAAGCTACGAAAAAAATGGGGCTTTAGCGCCAAGCGAACGCCTGATGACTTATTGGTGTTGGTGCTAACGGCGACCCAACTTGAATTACGTAAAGTAGATGAGCCTAAGCTCGGTGCCGTGGCTGTTGATTTTGTTACTGGCGCGGCAGCCCATCGGCGCAAGTTTGGTGGCGGCAAAGGGCAAACTATCGCTAAAGCGATAGGGATTAAGGCTAAGGCTGGTTTAACGGTTATTGATGCTACCGCAGGTTTGGGCCGCGATGCTTTTGTATTTGCCTCTTTGGGTTGTCAGGTGACTTTAGTTGAGCGCTCTCCAGTAGTGGCGGCCTTATTGGAAGATGGTTTGCAGCGCGCTTACCGCGATCCTGAAATAGGCGCTTGGATGCAAGCGAATATGCAATTACAGTTTGATTCAGGGATCGATTGGCTAGCTCATGCTCAAGCTGATGTGGTTTACCTTGATCCTATGTTTCCCCATAAGAAAAAAAGTGCGTTAGTCAAAAAAGAAATGCGTGTGTTTCAGCACTTAGTAGGGCCTGATTTAGATGCTGATGCTTTACTGGCTCCCGCCATGTCTGCCGCTCAATATCGTGTGGTTGTTAAACGGCCTGACTATGCACCTTGGTTGGCCCAGCAAAAACCCACACTAGCGTTTACGACCAAAAGTAATCGCTTTGATGTTTATGTTAACAAGGGGCTTACTTAAGCCCCTTGTTCTGCTGTTTGATTGTGCAGAGCATGAATAATGGTGTCGGCTTCTTGCTTTATTTGTTCTGCAATTCGTTGCGATAAGCTCGAGACTTGTTGAGATTGCTGTTTGACCTGCTCGATTGCCGAGGCAAAATCGACCAGCTTATCGGATTGCAGCTTGGCATTAATGCTACCTTGCTCGGCGACGACTGCTGAATTGACCGCGGTTTCTCTTACGCCTTGTGCAGTAATCCACAGTGTGTCAGCCGTTTCTTTCTGTTTTATTGAAGCCACTGATATACCGTCTATATCCTTTCTTAACCCAGATGACGCTTGGCGTAATTGCTCTAAGATAGTGGATATTTGGCTAAGTGATTCTTGGGTGCGAAGTGACAACTGTCGGACTTCGGTGGCGACAACGGCAAACCCTCTACCATGATCGCCAGCTCGAGCTGCCTCAATAGCAGCATTGAGGGCTAATAAATTCGTTTGTTCAGAAATATTACTGATGACATCGATAATTTTTTCAACATCATCAACAGACAGGCTAAGGGAAGCGAGCGAGTCATTACAACGTTGCACCGCCTGACTGGTGTTGTCTGTCGCAGCAAGTACTTGCTTAGCGTATTTTTGGCTGTCGAGCATTGCGCCCTCACTATTTTTAGCATGTCCTAGGATAGTGTGAGAGCTTTGTTCAACCTCTTGTGCTAGCTGATTAAGCTCCTGCACCATTACTGCGCTTTGACTGGCGGCCTGGCTGTTGGCTTTAGAATCTGTCTCGATCACTTGTACTTGGTCAACCATTAGCTTCAGTGCGTTGGATACTTTGACTAATTGTTCGGCTTTATATGCTTGTGTTGATTGAATATGAGTGATCAGTTGATTGAAATACTGTGCTATTTCACCTAACTCGCCTTTTGAATTAGCTAAGGCGAGGGGACGTGGCAGACCGGTTTCTACCAGTTGTGCGAAAGCATTCTTTAATTGCTTGAGGCGCTTGACGACAAGCTGTTGCTGAAATACAAATGCGATTAAGGCATACACAATGAGCGTTGCGAGTGATAGCAATAAAGCCAGGCGGATGTCAGCCAAGTTTTGCTCTGTTTCAGCTTGTATTTTTGCTTCTATCACTAATATGGCCGTTTCTAGATGATCTACCTCTTGTTTTAGTTGATTGCTGGCTTTGATGGTGGAATTGATATTATGCTCGGTATTGTCGAGCTCTTTCGGATAACGTTTAATTAAATTAGCCAGCTCAGCAATAGCCGCTTGGCCTTTTTCAACCGGATCTTCATCGTCATCAAAGCTAAGTTCATCAGGATCTCGCTCGACAATATAATAAATGTTTAACGGCGCTTTCGTTACTAGTCGATCTAAAGTTACGCGCATTTTTTGCTGGTAATAGTGTATTGCTTCGAGTTGCTCTGGTTGCATTTGCTGCAGGTACTTGGCTCGCTGTTGGCTGAGTTGTATCAGTGATTCGTTTAGCTCTTGGCAAAGAGTAAGATAAGCAGTAGCCAAAGCTGTATTCTCGTTTAGTCCCTCAAGTGCGTAGCTTTGTAGGCTGTTTAATGAGCCAAACATTTCTTGCTCAGCGAAAATGAGCAGTTGTTGACTGTTGCCTGATAGTTTACCTGCTGCACGATAATCATTATTAAGGCCTTCTGATAACGCGGCTACTTTGTCATCTATTTGCGCTACTTGTCGATTGGGAAAGGCAGAAAGTTGTTGTGATAAGGTGTCTAACTGTTGCTGTGCGAGATTTAGTTGTCCTGCGTCACCGCTATTTAAATAAGCTTGGATGGTACGTTGAAAAGTGACACTGATCTGATGTTTTAACGCTTGGTATTGTTGCGCTTGTTGTTGCATCGTTCGGATTTGAACGCCGCTGTGCCACATCGAGTAACCGAGTATGCTTGCTAATATCATTAGTAATAGTGATGATAGGAGAGAGAAGGTGCTTATGCGCATGATGCGTTGCCTAGAGCCGTTGTGATAAAGCGGATGCTAGTGGCTACCGGTTACAAATATATGACAGCTATTAATACTTTATACTGAGTTTATGAATGAAGAAAAACCAGACCTTGTGTGATTGGAAACGGGCTGATATTGAAAAACATCATACTAGCTTGAGGGAGCTGGTTATTCAGCCCCAATTCGTGTGCCGTAAATGCGCCCGTGTGGCGAGTACAAAAAAGGTGCTTTGTAAGCCTTTTCCGCTTTAATGTTAGTGATTTGTTATTGGCACAATCAACAGATCACAGGGGGCTTGATGCAACAATTTTTTTGCCGTGGTGTGGAAATAGCTCCACAGTCCGTGGTGATGGCCGGCAATGATCAAGTCAACTTCTAAGGATTTCGCTGAGGTTAAAATGCTTTCAGGCATCTCACCACAAACAATTCTGTGCTCTATCAATGGGTAATCTAGTTCAGCCATTAATGTATCTAATTCAGCTATTGATTGTTCAGTGAGTTGTTTTTTTATCTCTTCTATGTCCATCGCAATCATATCGGTATAAAGCTGGTTAAGTTGCATGTTTACGTGTAGTAGGGTTAGTTTTGCATGCTCGATACGAGCACGTTCAACGGCTTTGTTTAGTAAGGTTCGACTATCTTTATCCAAACTAAGTGCCACTAAAATGTGTTGATAAGCAGCCATATGCTGTCCTCCTATAATGCTATTACTTCAGTATAGAACTAAGGGAGTTAGCCTGCTGATTAAGGCGAACGAGTTGCCACTGCTGTCGATTAAAAATGACTTCGGTAACGCTACAGTTGGCGAGCTCAAGTAACTGCATGTTCTGTTTTGGCCAGTTCAATAAATGATGCAGTAAATAGTTTAAGCTGTAGCCGTGGCCGATAATCGCGTGGTTGCCTGATGATTCTGCGCTAAGGTGCTTGATAAATTGCGAGAGCCTAGATTCAAGTTTAGCTAACGGCTCTGCGTCAGCATACGGCAGGTTGATTTGCTGAGTATATAGCCGCTGTAAGTGATACTGTTTTTCAGCGGGCATCAATTTGAGATGCTGGCCTTCTAAAGAGCCAAAACCGATCTCGCGTAAGAGTGGTGTGAGCTTGGGAGTGAGTTGATGCGGCTGGGCAATTTGAGCTGCGGTACTGCTCGCTCTTGCTAAGTCACTACTATGAATAGTGTTAATCGTAAGATGTTGGCATGCTCCCGCTAAGGTTTTAGCCTGAGATAAGCCGTTGCTATTGAGTAGGGTGTTTTGTTGGCCTTGTAGAATACCGTGTTTATTTGCATCGGTTTCGCCGTGGCGAATTAAGTACAGAGTTATCAATGTTCGCCACTGTCAGTTGGTTCTTAAGTGGTGCGCATCATAGCTTAAAAAGGGATATCTTCAATCAGATAAAAGAGAGTAAAAATAGTAGCATAATGAAGCTTAATATTTTCCATTCCTTGAATAATAGTTCCATGATGAGTACTCCTATTGATAATTTAGCTATTCTAGCAGTCGTCCGTAGATGGGGTTGTGAAATATGTCAAGAAATGAACGATCCACTGAGACAGTTTCATACTTTATGGTGGCAATTTAAAGTGGGGTGGTATTTGTCCATCTAACTATGTGAAAATGTAACTAATCATAAAAGCCGATTAAAGGAGCTGTAATGTTAAAGCCTAATATGATCGAGAAATTAAACGAGCAAATTAACCTAGAGTTTTATTCTTCAAATCTTTACCTGCAAATGAGCGCCTGGTGTGAAGATAAGGGGTTAGAAGGTGCGGCGGTATTTTTACGAGGCCACGCTAAAGAAGAAATGGAGCATATGCATCGTTTATTCACGTATGTTAGTGAAACAGGCGCATTACCAATCCTGGGTGCGATTGATGCTCCACCACATGATTTTGAATCATTAACTCAGGTATTTCACGCCACCCTTGAGCACGAGCAAATGATTACACAAAAAATCAATGCTCTCGCCCATGAAGCTTTTACCTGCCAAGATTATTCAACATTTAATTTTTTACAATGGTATGTGTCTGAGCAGCATGAAGAAGAGAAGCTGTTTAAAACTATTATCGATAAGATCGACTTGCTGGGCGGTGACAAACAAGCTCTCTATTTTATGGACAAAGAGCTTGCAGAGTTAGCTAAATCAGGCAGCCCAAGTATTATTGACTCCGCTACAGTGGCTGAAGCGGGTTTTTAGGCTACCTTGTATTTAACTTGGCTGATTATGTTCGGCCAAGTATTCATTTTTTAAGCGCACATAGTTTTGCGCTGATTCAGGTAAAAAAGACAATTCGGCAGGAGTCAGCTTTCGCGCTTGTTTGGCTGGAGAGCCTACATATAAGTAGCCTGATGTTAATGTTTTTCCGGGCGGGACGAGAGCTCCAGCACCAATAATTACATCATCTTCAATAATTGCATTATCTAAGATAATTGCGCCCATACCGACCAAAACCCTATTACCCACAGTGCATCCATGTAACATAGCCTTGTGGCCAATGGTGACATCGTCCCCAATGAGAAGTGGAAATCCATTTGGATTTTTATCTGTTTTACGGGTGACATGTAACACAGTGCCATCTTGAACGTTACTGCGCGCGCCAATTTTTATATGGTTTACATCGCCACGTGCCGCAACCAGTGGCCAAATGCTTGCATCTTCGGCTAATTCTATATCGCCAACCAATACGGCTGCTTCATCTATATAGCAATAATCGGATACTTTAGGGTAAATACCTTTATAAGGGCGTAATTTGTGATTCATAAGCGTTCTCCTTTTTGCCGACATTAGCATATAAAAACAGCAAAACAAGATGGAGTATCTGCAAATCCTGTGGATAAGTTGAGTGAAACTTGTGAGTGTAATTTAATTACAATTTTTCGTTAAAAAAGCCTTGCGCCAGAATCGAATCTCCCTATAATGCGCAACCACTGAGACGGCACAGCGCAAGGCGCAACGCAA
>NZ_JAIBHJ010000002.1:133042-319995 GCF_021278025.1 Motilimonas sp. E26 | reverse complement strand
AACCTCGATAAGTAATGACGGAGTCATTATCAAGGCCCAGATTAAATTAGGAACAATGCGGAGAATTGAGCGCTTACATTGAGCTCGACTTTTCCCAAGTCCAATACTTAGATAGTTCGGCTTTGGGAATGCTGGTATTAATGTCTAAAAAGAATGAGCAATCGGTACAGGCCAAATTAGTTATTCGCGGCGCTCAAGGTAATGCGCTGGATATCTTGGAAATGGCCAACATGGCAAAACTATATGCCTTTCTCTAATCCTTCACTTAACATAAGCCCGCCTTACTCTGTACTGGTCGTAGAAGACAGCACAGTATTTACCTTGCTCTATGAGCACTTTTTTAAAGAAAGGGGAGTACTGACAACAACGTGCTTAACATTGGCGGATGCGAGAAATGTCATTTCTCGGCCGCAGCAGCATTTCGATGTTGTCTTGCTTGATAACCACCTGACTGACGGGGAAGGAGTCACGCTGTTGCCAATGATCAAAGAGCATCTCAAAGCCACGGCTGTCATTATGGTGAGTGCAAATGATGATGCAGATTTCTTTCTCAGAGCTTTTAACCAAGGTATTGATGATTATGCACTAAAGCCAGTTAATATGGATTTGCTCTGGCTCAAGATGAAAAAGTCGGTGCATCAGCGTCGCCTTGAAAAACTAAACAATGAGCAACGAGAAGCACTCAATCAATGGCGTGATGCAGAGTTACAAGAACAAGCGCTTGCTCGACACCTTATTGGAGCCATGTTTGCCAAAGTGCGCTCTGATGTTGATGCCATTCATTACTGGGTTAAACCCTCTTCGCAGTTTAGCGGAGACAGCGTGATTAATTGTCAGGGGGTTGATGGTAGTGACTATGTTATGTTGGCTGATGCTATGGGACATGGTTTAGCTGCAGCGGTTTCGTTAATGCCTGTTGTGCCAATATTTAAAGCCATGGCAGAAAAAGCTCTGCCCCTTTCAAATATTGTGTTTGAGCTGAATAGTAAGTTGACTCATTTATTGCCACAAGATCGCTTTGTTGCGGTGATCATTCTTCATATTCAACCTGCCAGTAAGATTATTGATGTGTGGAATGGTGCAATGCCACCAGTGCTCGTCCTAGATGAGCACGGTAAGTTAGTGAAGCAGCTTAATTCTGCCAATATGGCGCTTGGTATTTTACCAGATACCTTGTTTAGTGTTCATCCTGAACGGATAGAGCTTGTTGATAACCAGCGCATTATTATGTTTAGTGACGGCGTAATAGAAACCTTATCAGGTGACGGTGAGCTCCTTAGCCAAGAAGCACTGATTCCGCTACTCAATATGCCAGGTAAGCCACTTGAAGGGGTGAAAAAATATTTCAATATTGATTGCCCTCCTGCCTCTGATGATATTTCTATTGTTCAGATTGATACCCATAACATTCTCCAATCGTCTGTTACTTATAAGCCCAATCAGATTGTTCAGCAAAGTGCTTTCTTAATCGAGCATACCTTGTCTGGTGCGGCATTGGATTTACTTGATATACCTGGGCATTTTTCGGATTTGTTATCCAAACAACTGCCCCTGTCATTAGTGCAAAAAGTATTTACTGTTTTAACTGAGTTGTACATGAATGCATTCGAGCATGGCGTGCTTGGGCTAAATAGTGACATTAAATCGCAAGAAAATGGCTTTTTGACTTTCTACGAGCAAAAAGAGCAAAAAGTTAAAGAGCTGACAATAGAGCACAGAATTGTTTTACAAGTGCAATGGCAAAGTGATTTAAATCGATTAGAAATTTACATTAAAGACAGTGGTCATGGATTTTTTCATGACAATATTGAAAGCACTAACTTTTCTAAAAGCTATGGCCGAGGCTTAACTTTAATTGAGCACTTAGCTGATTCCCTTGAAATTATTGCACCTGGAAATGCCGTCCGGGTGGTACTCGTTGGAAGTGATTAACTATGAGCAAAAGTATTTTAATTGTTGATGATTCTGCGTCAATTCGCCAAATGGTCGAAGCGACTTTAAAGTCGGCTAGCTATCAAGTTACCTTGGCAAAAGATGGGCAAGAAGCCTATGACTTATGTAAAACCAAGAGCTTTGATTTTGTCTTAACAGATCAAAATATGCCCAGAATGGACGGCCTAACTTTGATTAAATCATTGCGAGGTCTCGCGACTTATCGCAGTAAGCCTATTGTAGTATTGACCACTGAAGCCAGTGAAGAAATGAAAGCGAAAGGCAAGGCCGCAGGTGCCACCGGTTGGATGGTAAAGCCCTTTGAACCGAGTAAGTTACTTCAAGTTGCAGCGAAAGTGCTGGGGTAAGGCGCTAGACCACATTTGGGACACACTATGTCGATGGATATGAGCCAGTTTCATGGCGTTTTTATTGAAGAAAGTCACGAGCATCTCGATGAGATGGAGCACTTGCTGTTGGCGCTCGACCCTAGTAGTCCTGATGTCGAAGAGCTAAATAGCATCTTTCGTGCTGCTCATTCCATAAAAGGCGGCAGTGGTATGTTCGCATTTGATGCATTGATTACAGTTACCCATGTGATGGAAAACATCTTTGATCGCGCTCGACAAGGTAAATTTCAATTTTCAGCACGCGTGATTGACGGTTTGTTAAGTGCTGTTGACACACTGCGTACATTACTCAAAAGTTATACCGATGCGACTGAGCCGGATTGGGCATTAGTCAATACGGCGACAGCCGACTTGGAGTTAATTTTAGACCCCTCTAGTGAGCCCGCGGTTGACACTAAAGAGCAGGCTTATGGTTTTTTTGTTTCTGTTGGCGCTGAATCGTCATCTTCTGAGTCATCAGAGGGCTCAACTGAGGCGTCGGTCAAGGTTGGAGAGCGTGATGATGAAGGATTTGGCTTTTTTGAACCTTTAGTGAGTACAGCGGAAGCTCCGATGGAAGCCGGCGGGGAAGGATCTAATGAGGTCACTGAAAATGGCGATGATGAAGGATTTGGTTTCTTTGAGCCGTTACCTGGTCCAGCGACCGCTGAGTTAGATCAAGTTGACGATGAAGGCTTTGGCTTTTTTGCTCCCTCAGGCCAATCAGATAATCAAGTTTATGCTGATGAAAAGGGTTTCCCCGTAAGTGATGGCGTTAGTGAGGAGGCAATCACTCCCGCTACCGGATTAATGGATAAGCCGCGTCCTGCTGCGGCTAAGTTAGCGGTTACCGGAAGTGGCAAGGCCGACTCCAAAGCAAAACCTGAAAGTACAGAAGCCAGTAGTATTCGTGTTGATATTGTAAAAATAGACAGCTTGGTTAATTTGGTTGGCGAACTAGTGATCACCCAATCAATGTTAAATCTAATTGGTGATGAGCTTACTGGTCCAACCGTTGAACGGTTGCATAGTGCTTTGTCTGAGTTAGAGCGCAACACTCGCGAACTACAAGAGGGCATCATGTCCATTCGGATGTTGCCAATGTCTTTTGTCTTTAACCGGTTTCCTCGCGTGGTGAGAGACTTATCTAAGAAACTAAACAAAAAAGTCGACTTGCAAATTGAAGGTGGACAAACCGAAATTGATAAGGGATTAATTGAACGGCTGGTGGATCCGTTAACCCACCTTGTACGCAATAGTTTAGATCACGGCATTGAGCTGCCAGATGTTAGGGCGGCACGTGGTAAGCCTGAAACAGGTCGACTCACCCTTAAAGCAGAGCAAAAAGGCGGCAATATTCTTATTTCTGTTTTGGATGATGGCGGCGGTCTAGATCGTGATCGTATTCTCGTCAAAGCCTATGAAAACAATATTGATGTAGTGGAAAATCCGACCGACCAGCAGGTCTGGCAGTTGATCATGTCCGCAGGATTTTCAACAGCCGCTGAAGTGACCGATGTATCGGGTCGCGGCGTTGGTATGGACGTAGTGAAACGAAATATCGAGTCGATGGGTGGACGTTTAGAGATAGAATCCGAAGCGGGTTTAGGGTCTTCTTTTCAGATTCGTTTACCCCTAACACTGGCTATTTTAGATGGTATGTCCATTGCCGTCGGCGGGCAAATGTTCATTATTCCTTTAGTTAATATTATCGAATCTGTGCAACCTGATAAGCCTCAACTTAAGCGCATTGGTAACCAGCAAGTGCTGGATTTACGTGATGCTTACTGGCCGATCGTGCGGTTACATCAGGTGATGGAAGTTGAGCCTAAATCAGAGGACCCCTGTGAGGGGATTCTGGTTTTAATTGAAACCAGCAAAACTCGCTTTGCCCTATTAGTGGATGAGTTAATTGGCCAACAACAAGTTGTTATTAAAAGTTTAGAGCAGCACTACCGCCGTGTTCCAGGAGTGGCTGGCGCCACCATTATGGGAGATGGCAGTGTTGCATTGATCTTAGATGCAGAGTCTCTCGCTTTACGCGTGGAAGAGTCGGTCGCAGTGAGGAGTGGGAATGAATAATCAACCAACAGTGGCTCCAGCGAGCCAAGACACGGTCTCCTTAGAGTATCTAACTTTTACCTTAGGTGATGAGCATTACGGTCTCGATATTATGAAAGTACGTGAAATTAGAGGCTATGAACCCGTGACCAAAATAGCTAATGCCCCCGCGTTCATTAAAGGTGTTCTCAATCTGCGTGGCGACATTGTACCTATTGTTGATTTGCGGCTTAAGTTTAATGTGGGTGAAGCCAGTTACAACGAATTTACCATTGTCATTATGCTCCACATTAATGAGCGCATTGTTGGGATAGTGGTTGATGCTGTGTCCGATGTCATCAATATGCAGGCGTCTGATATTAAACCTCCACCAGAGTTTGGTGTTGCTTTTGACAGTCAATATTTATATGGCCTCGCGCCGGTGAATGAACAAATGATTATTTTATTGAACATCGAAAAATTGATTTCCAGCCAAGAGCTGGGCTTATTTGACAATAATGCTGTGGCGTTGGAGGGATAACTATGGGTATCGCATCTTGGTTTGGTAATAGTGAGCAACAAAAGTCGTTAGCTCGGGCTAGCTTGGCATTAGACAACAGCAGTACTTGTTTTATGCTTGCCGATGCTCAGCGCAATATTGTCTATGCAAACAAAGCTGTAGTGGCGATGCTGACAGAGGCTGAGAGCGATATTCGCAAGGATTTACCTCAGTTCTCTGTTGCCGCAATGATTGGTAGTAGTATCGATGTTTTCCATAAGCAGCCACAGCATCAAAAAAATATTCTGAGCCAGCTAACCACAACCCATACTGCCGAAATTACCGTTGGGGGGCGTTGTTTTCGGTTAGTGCTTAACCCACTGCGTAATGAGCTAGGTGAATCGCTCGGCACCTCCGTTGAGTGGCACGACCTTACTGAGTTGAAAAAGCATGCGCTGCTGTCATTGCGGGTGACTTCGGCCCTTGAGGCCACATCATCGAATGTGATGGTGGCCGATGTTGAACGTAACATTATATTTATGAATCAGGCTGTTGAGCGCATGCTACGCGAAGCTGAGTCAGATTTGCGTAAGGCGTTGCCACATTTTTCAGTGGATTCATTGTTGGGCAGCAATATGGATATCTTCCATAAAGACCCTTCTCACCAACGTCAGCTACTGGCAACCCTAACGAAAACATACGTGGGTAATATCGTGGTGGCAGGGCGCAGCTTTCGCCTGATTGCTAATCCTATTTTTGATGACAAAGGTGATCGCTTAGGCTCTGTTGTTGAGTGGATAGATCGCACCAAAGAAGTGGCAGCAGAGCAAGAGCTCAGTCGTATTCTTGGTGCACTTGATACCACCACAACCAATGTGATGATCGCTGATACTGAACGTAAGATTATTTATATGAATAAGTCTGTGGAAACCATGCTAAGTGCTGCTGAAGCAGACTTAAAAGCCGTACTGCCAAATTTTTCGGTGGCAAAAATAGTAGGCAGCAATATGGATATCTTTCACAAAAACCCTGCCCATCAAATGCATTTATTAGAAAAATTAACTAAATCTTATACCGCGAATATTGTCGTTGGTAAGCGTCATTTCAGACTAGTGGCGAACCCTATTTTTGCTAAAGATGGCTCGCGCCTTGGTTCCGTCGTGGAATGGTTAGATCGTACTCAGGAAGTATTTATTGAAGCGGAAGTGAATTCAGCTGTTGAAGCGGCGGCGGCGGGTGATTTTAGCAGCCTCGTTTCGACAGAGGGCAAAGAAGGCTTCTTCTTAAAATTATCCGAAGGTTTAAACTCGTTACTTCGCACTACTGAAAGTGGATTAAATGATATCGGTCGTGTGCTTAAGGCAATCTCTGAGGGCGACTTAACCGAACGGGTGGAAGCGGATTATCAAGGGACGTTTGAGTCTTTAAAAAATGGCTGTAATCAAACCGCGCAAAACTTATCCCAAATGCTCGGTGAAATTCGCCAAGCAGCCGACACCATTAACACCGCGTCGAGTGAAATATCTCAAGGTAATACGGACTTGTCTAGCCGTACAGAGCAGCAAGCGTCAAGCCTTGAAGAAACAGCGTCTAGTATGGAAGAGTTAACCGGTACAGTGCGTCAAAATGCTGATAACGCCAGACAGGCTAATACCTTATCAGCCAAGGCGTCAGAGGTTGCAGTTAATGGCGGTGAATTAATCGAGCAAGTCGTTAAAACCATGGCCTCCATTAATGAATCATCACAAAAAATATCCGATATTATTGGCGTGATTGATGGCATCGCCTTCCAAACCAATATATTGGCATTAAATGCCGCCGTCGAAGCGGCTCGCGCCGGAGAGCAGGGGCGTGGGTTTGCCGTGGTGGCATCGGAGGTCAGAACCTTAGCGCAGCGCTCAGCCAATGCCGCAAAAGACATTAAAGCGCTGATTTCTGACTCAGTTGGCAAAATTAATAATGGTAATGAGCTGGTAGGGAAATCAGGCGATACCATGAAAGAGATTGTCACCTCCATTAAGCGGGTTAACGATATTATGGCGGAAATCGCTGCCGCTTCTACCGAACAAGCTTCTGGGCTAGATGAAGTAGGTAAGGCCGTTAACCAAATGGATGAGATGACGCAGCAAAACGCGGCGCTGGTGGAGCAAGCAGCAGCTGCTGCTGAAAGTTTGTTATCGCAAGCCGCGCAGATGGCACGCAATGTCGCGCAATTTAAACTAGATGAAAGTCAGCAGCATCAACTTGTTGCTCCGCAATTATCTCAGCCTGTATCAAGGCCGAACATTGGAGCCAAAAAAACGGTCGTGACACGAACACCGGTGAAACCAGCAAAATCCGATGACGATGAGTGGGAAAGTTTTTAACCTTGTGGGCGTTTTACACATAACACAAATGATGAGTTGAAATGAAAGGTTGTTGGGCTCATGACACTCGCGTTTAGTTGTCATGAGGGCTGCTCATGGCGTGTTAGTGGAAGCGAAGAGAGCTGAGCTCATGGCACAAGCGGATAAATGGTTAGTTGATTTGGCAGAGATCTTAGCTCATGACACAAACGGATAATTGGAATGACAGAGAGTTTCGCTACGGCAAAGCCGATTTTGATGCCGTAAGAAGTCTGCTATATCAATTAACGGGGATCCGCCTAGCCGATAGTAAGGACTCGATGGTGTACAGCCGATTGGCACGACGCGTTAGGGCGCTAAAGCTGACTGGTTTTACGCAGTATTTAAGCTATCTAGAGCATCACCCGGCTGAAGAAGAGTTGTTTATCAATGCTCTTACCACGAATTTAACCTCATTTTTTCGTGAGCCACACCATTTTGATGTGCTGAGAGAGTATTTAATGGCGCATCCGAGCACTCGTACTATTTGGTGTGCAGCCAGTAGTACTGGTGAAGAGCCTTACTCAATCGCCATGGTTGTCGCAGAAACCTTTGGTCGCTTTGATGTGCCGGTGAAAATTATTGCTTCGGACATTGATAGTCAGGTTTTGCAAAAAGCTCAAGCTGGTATTTACCAGCTCGACCGTATCAAAGCACTGTCAGGTGAGCGTTGTAAGCAGTTTTTTTTCAAAGGCAAAGGTCGTCAGGAAGGGTTGGCTAAAGTGGTGCCAGAGTTACAGCAAATGATAGAGTTTAGGCAGTTAAATTTACTTAATCCAACGTGGTCGGTAAAGGGGCCTGTGGATGTTATTTTCTGTCGTAACGTCATGATTTATTTTGATCGATCAACGCAACTACAAGTTCTGACACGAATGGTGCAGTTAATGCCAAGTGATGGCCTTTACATTGCGGGTCACTCGGAAAACTTTAGTCATGCTAGTCATTTAGTTAAGCCTGCCGGACGGACTACTTATCACCCTAATTTGGCTGTGAGGTAAGATTGTTTACATTTGACGTTAATAATTCACACTTGGCACCAAACCGATATTATGATCGGCATTTTGATTGTGATGCCGTCAAAATACTACCTGGTGAATACTTTGCGACTAAGCATAATACCTTGATTGTCACAGTGTTGGGCTCGTGTGTTTCGGTGTGTTTGCGCGACCCACTGTTAGGTATTGCAGGGATGAATCATTTTTTACTACCACAAGATAACAGCCAGCAAGATAGTGTGTTATCAGAGTCGGGTCGTTATGGCATTTATGCCATGGAAATATTGATCAACCATCTATTAAAGTTAGGAGCAAAAAAAGAGCGCCTCGAAGCCAAGGTGTTTGGTGGTGGTAATGTGCTGAAAGGGTTTATGACAGTTAATGTTGGCGAGCGAAACGTTGAATTTGTGCAAGATTATCTGAATACCGAACAGATCCCTATTATTGCCAGTGACTTGCTCGATATATACCCGCGTAAGGTTTACTTTTTTCCTGACACTGGTCGGGTGATGGTTCGTAAGATTAAAAACTTACACAATAGCACCATTATTGATCGTGAAAGTGAGTACCGATTGAAATTACGTACTCAGCCTGAAAGTGGGGAAGTGGAGCTGTTTAATGACTGAAAAAATAAAAGTATTAGTAGTTGATGATTCAGCTTTAATTCGTAGCTTGTTAGGTGAAATTGTACGCTCGGAGCCTGACTTTTTACTGGTTGGGGTTGCGCCCGATGCTTACATCGCGAAAGACATGGTGAATACTCATAGTCCTGATGTCATCACCCTCGATGTCGAAATGCCTAAAGTGGATGGATTAACTTTTTTAGATCGCCTGATGAAAGCCAGACCAACTCCCGTGTTAATGGTGTCAAGCTTAACCGAGCAAGGTGCAGATGTAACACTTAAAGCATTAGAGTTAGGTGCTGTGGATTTTTTTCCCAAGCCTAAGCTAGATATAGCTAAAGGAATTGAAGATTATCGTAGTGAAATCGTAGCCAAAATTCGCTCCGTGGCGAGTGCAAAATTACAGCGACGGCCACCTACACTAAGTCCAAGTGCTTACACCTTCAAATTTAAAACCACGGAAAAAGTCATTGCCATAGGCGCCTCTACAGGGGGAACCGAAGCATTAAAATCCCTGTTATCTGAAATGCCAGTAGACAGTCCTGCGATAGTGATTACTCAGCATATGCCTCCGGGCTTTACTAAAACGTTTGCCGAACGTTTAGATACACACTGCGCAATATCTGTGAAAGAAGCGCAAGATGGTGAGCGTTTACTTCCTGGCTGTGCATATTTGGCGAAGGGTGATTTACATTTATTAGTGATACGCAGCGGCGCGGATTATCGAATAAAGTTTGATGATGGTGAGCGAATAAGTGGTCATAAGCCCTCGGTGGATGTGATGCTGAAATCGGTCGCAAGAGCGGTCGGACAAAATGCACTAGGTGTGATTTTAACGGGAATGGGCAAAGACGGCGCCGCCGGTATGTTAGAAATTGCTCAAGCGGGTGGCATAACCATAGCGCAAGATGAAGCTAGCTCAGTTATTTTTGGTATGCCCAAGGCAGCCATTGAAATGGGGGGCGTGCAAATGATTTTAGGATTACAAAATATACCCGCTCAAATAGTCAAAAGCATGAATCACTTAGGCACCGAGTATCGAGTTTAAGCTGGCTCATAATCACTAAACTTGCCTCCTTTTTAGCACCTTTGTAATATGCTTGTTTTCATTGTCAAAGGCGCGTTATGTTTCTCGATCCTAGTTGGCGGGTTTTAGTGGTAGGTGATGGTGATTTTTCATTTTCGGCAGCGTTAGCAGAGCGTTTCCCTCCTCGCTATTTGTGCGCGACTATTTACGACAGTGTGGCCACGCTTGCTAGTAAGTATGGTGAGCAATATCGACTGCAATTACTTCAGGCACAAACATCTTTTCCGGTTCAAGTATTAACCGAATTTGACGTGACAGACCCGCAACAATGGCAAACCTTGGCCGCAAATCATCAACAATTTGATTTAATTATTTTTCAATTTCCTTTAGTGCCGGGTTTTACCTCCAAAGCAGAATTTGAAGCCCACGGTAGGATCGACAGTAACTTACGTAATCGCCGTTTATTGCATCAGTTTTTATTACATTCCCAGAAATTTGGCCTTAACCCTGATGGCGCAGGCCTTATCTATATCAGCTCAAAAGAGGTTAAGCCTTATAGTGAGTGGGATATTGAGCATAGCTTGCACCTTAAAACCGATTTACAGTTTTTGGGTAAAATGCCGTTTTCATTCGAGCAGTTTCCCGGTTATCAAATGCGCAATGTGGATCGAGATAAGTTTGTGCGCGATACCGCAAGTTTCACTTATGTGTGGCAGCTTGATCTATGTCTCGAAGCGATTCCTGCTGCGTTAGCTATATCATTACAGGCTAACGCGCCAGAGATTGAAACGGATTTGCCTTATTGTGAACTTTGTCAGGCGGGCCCTTTTCATTCGCAGCAAGAGCAACGCGATCATCACGCTTCTAAGCGTCATCTAAAAATGCAAGGATTTCACCAGCGCTGGTTGGAAGATTTAGGGTTATTTGAAGCAGAGGTAAATGAATAACCTCAATTCTTTTAAACCAAGCATTCAAATTGAAAGTATGTTTTACCGTAAAATTTCGTTTTCAGGGACTATTCACAGCTTTTTTCGGGCAAAGCATACTTTCGCTTCATTCTAAGTTCGGCCTATTCGTACTATTTCGCTTATCCATAACTTGATTGGTTAGGATTTATTGGGCCTTAACTCATTGAATATGTCATTGAGCTGCTCTTGGTCTAGCTGCAGCTGATCCAGTATGATTTGTTCGCACCCTTGCCACTCATCTTCACCTTCAGGCAAACACGCGCGCCGTGCAATCTTGATAATTGAAATTAAATCTAGACCAATGGTATTAACGTATTTAGAGCGCGTTAACTCTGCTAAATCATATTGATGGTAAATAATTTCAATTAGCTGCTTGGGCAATTGCCAGCGTTGCGCCAACATGGCTGCAATTGTCGGGTGGCACGAGCCATAATAGTCCTTCTCTGGCTTTAATAAGTGATACCAACCATCTTGTTTTGCCCGAGGTAGCATGTCGGTTTCGTAGTTATCAAACGACACGATCATGACGGGGATCCCTGCCATGTGAAATAAACTTAACATATAAGCTGTTTCAGCTAGCTGCGGTTTTTTTAGTTGTTTAGCTACGCGGATGCTGGCTAAACCAAGCTGATTTATTTGTTGCCAAAAGTTCACTAATGCGGGGCTTTGTTCAAAGGCGTTTTTTAGTGCTATCGCTTTGACTAATGGAATGGTGCGAGCCAAGCCGAGCATCAGCACCGCTTTATGTACAGATGTTACCTTTTTATAGAGCATGTATTCGGCAGAGTTGACTAGCTGCAATATCACACTGGACATCGCCATATCTGACGCAATGAGCTCGGCGAGAATGTCAATTTTCGGCTCTTTTTTATCGGCCTCCTCTAACAACTTGAGTAATGTATCAGGCTGGGGCGGGATAATCAGCTCGGACAAAACGCGTTTTTCTTTACTGCTCAGGTTAGTCGCCATCATTTTCCTCGCGAGATTGGCTAGAAGACATTTACCATAAAACACTGGCCGTCATAGTTTCAATTATAGAGTAAATAAATTAGTGATATCAGCAGCATGGAAATAGGCTGTTGACCCATAGTTAAATTTAGCAGTCTATTTTGCAACTCACATTTATAAACTATTTATTTTTACACGAAAGTTTTTCTTATGGCCTAAGGTCTATCTAATCAACCTGTATGTTGCAGGGGTGTTAGGGTTAAGTATCTATTTTGTTGCTTGTGATGGAGTGAGATACGCATAACCTCAATTAATTGATAGTTAACTTAGACTGTACAAAGGTCGCCTACAAGGTAAGCCAAGTATGGTTAACGAGGAACAAACCATGAACAAAACAGCACAAAATGTCTTTACTGGTGCCGCTCTTGCGATGGCAATGGCTGGTATGTCACAACTGGCTCATGCCGGCAGTACAGAGAAAGCAGCGACTAACTCAACAGACTTGGTACATTGTTACGGTGTGAATGTATGTGGTGGCCACAATGATTGTAAAACCGCAGATAATGCCTGTGCTGGTAAAGCTAGCTGTAAAGGCCAAGGTTTTGTGGCTATGCCAAGTAAGGCCTGTGGTGACGTTGGCGGTGACGTTAAAGATGACTGGAAAGGTGAAACAACTAAAGCGGAATTAGTACAATGTTATGGCGTGAATACCTGTAAGGGCCACAATGATTGTAAAACTGCTGACAATGCCTGTGCCGGTCATGCCAGCTGTAAAGGCCAAGGTTTTGTAAATACGCCAGCTAAATCGTGCACTGATATCGGCGGTAAAACCAGCGCTTAACTCTAAACTCATAGCAGGCATAGTACTCGATACAGCTTGCCTTTGGTCATCGACACGATACGAAGGCAAGCAAATCTGGTATATCCACCTATTAGGAATAATATGATAAACGATCAGCTCACCCACGACTTTCTCGGTTTTGGTTTAGGCTTGCGCACAGCCCACTTTGAGCATGTGTTACAGCATCAGCCACAGGTGGATTGGTTTGAAGTGTTATCAGAAAACTTTATGGTGGCGGGTGGCAAACCGAAATATTATTTACATGCCATTGCCGAGCAATATCCCTTGGTAATGCATGGCGTGTCTATGTCCATTGGCGGCACTGACCCGCTGAACATGGATTATCTTAAAGCACTGAAAAAACTCGCTAATGAAGTGCAGCCAAAATGGATTTCCGATCACTTATGTTGGACTTCAGTGCACGGTCAAAACAGCCATGATTTATTGCCGTTGCCTTACACGCAAGACACCATTAACCATGTCGCAGCGCGAGTTGGGCAAGTGCAAGACTTTCTCGGGCGGCGTATTTTACTGGAAAACGTATCAAGTTATTTGTCGTATCAAGATTCGACCATGGATGAGTGGGATTTTTTAAACGCGTTAGCCGAGCAAGCCGATTGTTTGATTTTGCTCGATATAAATAATATTTACGTTAGCGCCCGCAATCATGGCTTTGATCCCCTCGAATACCTAAGCAAGATCAACCCTAAGCGAGTACAGCAATTTCATCTCGCGGGTCATAGCGACTACGGCGACTATGTGATTGATACCCACGATCAGGACGTAGTAGAACCGGTTTGGCAGTTGTATCAACAAGCGCTGCAGCGTTTTGGTCTAGTCAGCACCATGATTGAACGCGATGGCAATATTCCCGAATTTCCAGCACTGCAGCAAGAGCTGCAGCAAGCAGCAATGTTGGCCGCTAAACAATTTCCCCATTTAGTGAATCGCACCTTTGAGGCCGCAGTCTTAGCGCAAGGACAAACGACATGAGTGAGTCATTACGCCAGTTGCAATACGCCTTTATGGATTATTTAAACACAGGTGAAACGGCATCATTTCAGCCACATGTTATTGCGCAAGGCAGAATTACAGTAGATACGCGGCTGGCGATTTATCGCAATGCCTATCGCATTCGTTTAACCGAAACCATCGAAACTGACCACGAAGTGCTTGGCCTTTATTTAGGTGATGACTTATTTGACCAAATGACGCGCGGTTACATCCAGCAACACCCTTCAACGGTGCCCTCATTGCGGGATTTTTGCGATGCTTTACCGACATTCTTAGCTCAGAAAATGCCTTTTTCTGAGCATCCCATTTTAGCCGACATTGCTGCCTTTGAGCGCCGCTTGCTTAATGCTTTTGATGCGCCCGATGCACAACGTCTTGGCTTTAGTGATTTACAGCAGCTGCCTGTGCCAGATTGGCCCCGTTGTCAGTTGCGGTTTCATCCTAGCGTACAGATTTACAGTTGCCAAAGTAATGCGGTGGAAGCTTGGCAAAGTATTAAAGCTGGGCACGCGCCCGCAGAGCCTGATTATAGTGCTACTCGACACTGGCTGTTATGGCGTGGCGATACTCGGTTGACCGAATTTATCTCCCTCGCACCTTTTCAACATGAATTACTAATGGGTTTTATCCAAGGTCGTAATTTCGCTGAGCAATGTGAATTGATGATGCAGTTTTTCGACGCAGAACAAGCCCCGCAGCAAGTGCTAAGTGCGTTGCAAGCTTGGTTTGAAATGGGGCTGATTATAAGCCTTTGTACGTAATGGCTTAATCTGCAGCAGAATGATGACTTGTTACGCTAATTTTGCAAATCATAACAATATTAAAATCTATCTGTGATTTATATTGCAGCTTTAAATATCCTTACTGACAAAAAAGCTGTTAATAGATTATAGTCGCGGCTTTCATGCAAAAGTATTAGGTGGCAGGCTTGGCTCTAAATTATACCGGTAAAATATTGGCACTTACTGGCGCACTGTTGGGGTTAACAGCATGCGGTGGCGGATCGGGTGGCAGTGATACGGGCAACAGTAGTGATGGCGGAGCTGGGGGGCAACCCAGTATCATTCCAAGTTCCGTGCCGAGTATCGCTCCAAGCTCTTCGCCGAGCCCTTCACCAAATATCATTCCGAGTGCCGCTCCGAGTACAGAGCCTACGCTACAAGTGGCTATTACCACTCGCGTCAGCACTGGCGGGCAAATTACACCAGCCCAACTGCAAGTATCACAGGGTGAAAGTGTTAGTGTTAGCGTTCAAGCAAGCTCGGGCTATCAACTATTGAATATCCAAGGCTGTGGTGGTCAATTATCTGCGATGCAGTATCAGTTTAACGCAGTGCAAAATTGTCAGATCCAAGCCGAATTTATCTCCAACCCAGAGCTCGCATTGCAGCGGGGCGATCATCGTTTGGCCTCTGAAACAGAGCTAATTAGCTTTGCTCAGCAGCAAATTACTGAGCTTAGACAAGTGCAACAGAGTCTTTTAGCTCAGATTTATCAAGGCGCCATTGTGCCTACAGCAAGAAATAGTCAGGAGGTTGCAGCGGTTAATGATACTCAAATTGCTCAGGCAATTACCGCTCCGCTAACTTGGAACCCAAGCCATGACAGCATCACTTTTAATGTGGTTGATCCCAGCCAAAGCACCATTGTATTGCGCGCCAATCAAAACGGCGGTGGCGACCCTTCACAAGCGGGATTGATTGTTGCGGGAGAGCAAAATGGTCATCGATATAGTGCTATGGCGGCTAATTTATTTGCGGTTAATACCAATGCCGAAACCGACCAGTTATTAAAAAACTTGCTTACTTGGCTAACCGCGCGCGATCTTTCTAGTGGTCAGTTAAAGGTGATTACCAGCCATGTGCCGTCTAACGCTGACAGCTGGTATTTCCCTCATAATGAGCGGATCCGCAGTTGGTTAGATACTCACTTTGCCGATCGCTATCAGATTAATGCTGCTAATACTTGTGACTATGAAGCCTTGTTGGATTGTATTAATCAGCTGCAGCCCGATTTAATTATTCTTAGTGACATTGACCGCGAAGAACGCGGTAACACCGCCCTTGAGCCAGCCATTGAATTAGCAAAACGTAATAAAATCCCATTGCTGGTGGCTAATTATCGCCGCCAAGCCAGTGCCATGAGTGCAGACTTGTACCGATATATGGCACTGCACACCAGTGGTAACTATTGGTCTAAGCATCAAGTGGTGAATGCATTGCCAAGTGAGCAGATGGCAGCAGATGCCGACCTTACCAAGGTCGCGACATTATTCACTAAATACGGCCAAGGACAGGTTGCCAGTGACAGCGTAACTGGTTGTAACACTAACTATATCAATTGTGGTGATGCAACGTTCAGTGCCGAGTTTAAAAACGCGGCAGACTGGCTGCGCTCAGGCGCTATCGCTGTTGACGATTGGGGTTTAGATGTTTTTAACGGCACTTCCGCGTCGAGCTATCGTGTACTGAAAACCGCCCTGCTATTAGCAGATAAATACCGCCAGCAAATTGATTATCCGATTACCTTGGCGCAGCCAAAAGCCTTTTCTGAGGCGCTACTTGCTGATTGGCTGGTAAGCTATGCCCGTGCTAAAAATGCTGCCCAGCCTGATTTAGGCCAATTTGTGGTGGACAAAAGCCAAGTTCAACAAGGTAGCAATAGTCACTATGCTTATCCCGCGACTGCAGAGCAAACCCTATGGGTTGAAGTGCCTTATCAAGGTCAATGGACCACCACGGGGTGGTATGCGCTGCCCGGGCAAACCATTAGCTTAACGCGCCTTGATAGCAATAGTGCCAATGTAAAGATCAAACTTAACTACCATAGAGCAAACACTAACCGCGTTTTTAGCGGCGCTAATTATTACTCGCCATTAGAGCTAGAGCAGTCTCGTTTATCGTTGGCGGCAGGTGAAACCACCACCTTTAGTAGCCCCTATGGTGGCCCTATTTATTTGTATATTAATGGCGGAGAAGCGCCGTATAGGGTGAATGTGAAAGCCCAAGGCATTAGCTTTCACCCGGCGATTTTAGACCCTAGTGATGACGCACAAGTGGCACGCTTTACGCAGCTGATGTTGAACACAGAAATACCCCATGTTGACTTGCGCACCGAAGGCGCTGAGCAGCACATGCGTCGCGATAAATTCTTAGGTGCTAGCAGCGTGGATGCGGACGCGGTGACCACGCTGTTAAAATCGGTACAAGAAGATCACATCGGTGCGGTTTACACCTTAGCTGGCTTTAAGGTGCAAGGTAAAACCTTGGCCGAGTCATTATCTACCAATGTGTTAGCCAGTTGTACCGGCTTATTTGGCCGTGATGCTTGTGTCGATGCTTCACTCCATACACGACAGCTGATCCAACATGCTAACTATGACCAAAACGCCCATTGTGGCGCAGGCTGTAGTGGCAATCCTTGGGATGCATCTTGGAATATTTCGCCAACAGGTTGGGGTGATAACCACGAACTGGGTCATAACCTGCAAACCAACAAGTTGAATGTGCAATACGCAGCCGCAGCGGATCGCAATGATTGGGGGCAATACGGCTCACGTGCGGGGGAGAACTCCAACAATATTTTCCCTTACTTTGTTAAATGGCGCGCCCATTACCAACGTGATTTGCAAACCAGTATTATCACTGATGGTCACATGAATCATAAAGACTTGTTTTATGTGTTTATGTCTGACGCATTGGCACTGAAAAATAGCCAAGGCGATCGCGTGGTACTCGGTAGTCGCTGTAGCGCGTTAGACTCAGGCGATCGTTTTGAAGGGCCATGGGCCAGTAATGCTTACGCCACTCACAATGGCTATCGCATGGCGTTTTATATTCAATTAGCGTTGCAAAACCATAAAGCGGTACTGAGTGATGGCAGCCAGTTAGAGAACGGTTTTCACTTGTTTACTTTGATGTATCAATACAGCCGCATTTTTGCCGATGCCGCGCGCGATCAAGCTAGTTGGGATGCGCAAAAAGCCAGCTTAGGTTTTGCCCAATTTACCTACTCTGGCGATGCCACTTATGGTGGTCGTAATGTGTCGAGCATACCGGGTAACGATTTTATGCTGGTGGCCTTGAGTTATTTGACCGCAAAAAACTGGCAGCCGTATTTTGACATGTTTGGATTACGTTACTCTGACTTAGCTGCAAGCCAAGCGGTAGCTAACGCAACCAAGGGTAGTGTGACGCCGGGAATGTATGTGTTAGAAACCGACCTGCCGCCAGTGAATATGAGTGAAGGCTTAGACTTTATTGCGCTGGATTTAGCTAATCCGACGGCGCGCTGGCCCAGAGATAACAGCTCGCCTGCGGATTGTGGGTTGTAGGCTGCTTGTTGTGTAATGAATTACGCCATGTTTAGTTGGCATGGTGTTATACGGATATCAGCTTACTTCTTGTAATCGATTCCGTCTGACCCTTAAGGGTGATGTTTTCTGATCTACATAAAGCTATAATATTTATAGTTGAGGTTGAGGTGTTGAATCATGAACAAGAAATTAGAGGCATATGGCGTAAAAGCCGTAGAGCGACCAAAGATAAAGGCAACAAAACAGCTCGATTTATCAGGCACTTTTGGCCAGCAGATTGTTAAGTCTGAAACCAAACTAGCGCTGCGAACACACCCAAAAACATTTCAAAAATTGGCTGATATGTAGTGAATATCATCTGCTTTCCATTTGAACGTGTTATTGAAATTAATGCGTTAATTTTGTCAACAGAGCCGGGAATGAAGGGTGTTGTAGATATTCCAAAACTGCAAGGTGCTCTTAGTCGAATAGATAATGCTATTGTTTATCAAGGGCTAGATGATATTTTTGAAATTGCAGCTAAGTACACAGCAAGTATTGCGGTTTCTCATGCCTGCCCTGATGCGAATAAACGAACAGGTCTTGCTGTAGCGCTTGAATATCTCTCGTTGAATGATTATGAAATTACTGAAGACAACGATTTGTTGGCTAATGCTGTTCGAGATTTAGTGATTAATGAAATCAATGAAACTGACTTTGCCGATGTGCTGTATGCGCAATACCTTAAAAATGAAAAGTAGTTTAAATCCACATTCTTTTAGTTATCCCCAGAGTACAACCTTATTTTAGCCCGCCGCTCTGTCCTGCTATTACATCCCTTAACAATAAGCGTTAATATTATCTTCAGTTAACTGGCAATATTAGCCAGATAGGGGAAGATAAATGAGAAATCTGCGTGATCAAGTATGGGCTTGGTATCAACAAGGTGAAATCAAGGCTGAACAGATGCCCAAAGCGTTGACGCTGGCTGGCAAGGCGCAGCCAGAAGTGGCGTGGCGCGAGGTGATAGGGCAATTATTGCTTTGGCTGGGTGTGCTGTTTGTTGGTGCGGGCGTGATCATCTTTTTCGCCTTTAACTGGCAAGACCTAGGTAAATTTGGCAAGTTTGCACTCGTGCAAGGCTTGTTGCTGATTTGCGCCTTGGCTTATGGCGGGTTGCGCTGGCAAGAGCGTGATATCAACCCTAGAGGTTTAGGCGCGACTAAGGCCAATGCCAGTTTGCTGGGTTTAAGCTTAATGATTGGCGCGTTATTAGCATTGGTGGGGCAAACCTATCAAACTGGCGCAGATCCTTGGCAGTTGTTTGCTATTTGGTCGCTGTGCTTACTGCCCCTTGTTTGGCTGGCGGGCTTTGATTTGTTGTGGCTTAAGCTATTGGCATTAATCAACCTTACTTTAGTGTTGTATTTTCATACTTGGCCGCAGGCTTGGTGGTTTTTTGATTCTTATGTATTTGTGTTAGTTGCGATAAGTTTATTCAATGGCGTGGTTTATTTGGTTTTCTTGGCCGCGCAAAAGCTTAATATTGCACGCTTAAATGCGCCTATTTGTCAGTCTCTTAGTATTTTATTGGCGCTGGTCGCGCTGACTTGGTACGGCTGCTGGCAAGCTCTTGAAATTGGCGATTCTTCCCCTTTTAGCTTTTATTTGCTCTACAGTGCGACAGTGTTTTTGCTATCGCGCTTTGTCTTTAAACAGTTATTACCGCTGGCCTTGGTGTGCTTTAGTGCCATTGCGGTGAGCACGGTTTGGCTAGGGCGGAATATGTTTGATACCAGCAGTGAGGTGGGCGTATTTTTCTTTTTAGCCATGTATATCGTGGGCGCGACAGCAGGGATATCGGTTTGGTTAACCAAAATGCGCGCCTTGTTTAACACCGCCGAGCTCAATGGGAAGGCCAGCCAATGAAAACTGAAAATGCGCAATTATGGCAAGCGTTGCAACAAGCGAGCTGCGTTGATACTGCGTCGCCTCTACCTGATCAGCCATTAATGCCACCTTGGTATTTAGGCATTCTACAGGGCTTTGCTGGCTGGGTGGCGGCTTTGTTTTTACTCGGCTTTATGGGCAGCTTTTTGGCGTTGTCATTAGGTGAAGTGCTTGACGAGGGGATCTTGTTCATCGGTGCAATCTTTGTGGTGCTTGGTGCGGTACTGGATCGTAAGTCGCTGCAACAACAGGTATTTGTTACCCAGCTGGCGTTGGTGTTTGGTTTAAGCGGCTTACTGGGCGTTGGCTGGGGACTGTCAGAGATACTGGGCTATCGCAGTGAACAAGCTTGGTTTTTTAGCTTTGGTGCATTGCTGATTGTTCACAGCGCATTTATTAATAATCGCTTGAGTGTGTTTTTAAATAGCATTGGCATTGCTGGCTGTATTACTGGCTTACTGTATCAATGGCAGCTGATGAGCGTGATGCCATTGGTGATGCTGGTGTTGGCGATAGGGCTATGTCTGAATTTAGAGCGCTTAGGGTCGCATTATGGCCGTTTATGCACCTTGGCCTATGGCTTTGCGAGCTGGACCTTGTTGGCACAAGGCTTGATAAGTCTTGGCGCGTCGGATTTTGATTTTTTCAGCGCGACTATCGGTGAGTTATCTATTTGGTCTTGGTTGTTGCCTTGGTCGCTGAGTTTACTGGCGAGTTTGTTGTTGGTGCGCCATATTTTTGCGCAAAGGCAAATCTCGTTATCGACGACTGTAGGCTATGGAGCGATGGCCACTGTGGTGGTGATTGGCGCGCTAGCCGTGCCATTAACGGGGCTAAGCACGGCGGTACTGTTTTTATTATTGGGCTTACAACTGCGCGATAAGGTATTTACGGCGTTAGCTATTTTCAGCATTCCACTGTTTATTAGCGCCTATTATTACTCTCTTAGTGTGAGTCTGTTAGAAAAATCCCTATTGCTGACCGCATTAGGGGTGGTGCTGTTATTGGCTCGTTGGGGGCTTAATCGTTACCTGTCTCAGCCAAGTTCAGTCGCATCACAGGAGGCGTTATGAAATCATTACAGCAAGTAAAGTTGAGTATCGCCGCAGTGCTGCTATTAAGCCTTGGTCTATTAGCCATGATCAACTGGGATATCGTTAAACGTGAGGCTTGGTTAGCTGAAGGGGAGATAGTGCGCCTTGAACTGGCGCCGGTTGATCCCCGCTCGTTAATGCAGGGGGATTACATGACGTTAAATTATCAGATCATGGCAAGGATCCGCGCAGCAACTGATGGCGACAACCTGAATGGTTATGTACGAGTGAAGCGCAATGCCGATTTAGTCGCTCAGTTTGTTGCCTTTGAAGCCAATTACCTTGATGCCAGTACGCTGCCTGAAAATGAACTGTTGCTGCAAGTTCGACTGCGCGGCGGCCAAGTTAAACTGGCAACCAATGCGTTCTTTTTTCAAGAAGGCCAAGGCGAGCGTTTTGAGGCAGCGCAATACGGCGAGTTTAGAGTGAATGAACAGGGCGAGTTGTTGCTTGATGCCTTGCTTGATCAAGATTTGCAGAAATTGTAGGTATTTTGAGTTAATGTAAACCATGGCTGTTAGTCTGATACAGCCATGCTTTACTAATTAGTTTCTATTAAAGTTGCTCTATTTGTTGTGCATCATTTTTACTCGCAGCAATAACTTCCTTGGCTGAGCGTAGTGCCGCATCTAATTGCTCATAGCTAAAGGCTCTTATCCCAGTAGCCCCTTTCCAAGTATCATGAAAATACTCATGGCTTGATAAGATCGCTTCGTGCGCATTGTAGAGCTGTACAAATTCAGCTTTTAACCGACCTACTTCAGCGTATTTTTCAGCCGCTTCAGGATCTGGCGAATTAGTGTCTAATGAGAATAAAATGATTATGCAAATCAATGGACTCAATATTAATGAAAGAGCAAACCAAGCGGGTCCACTGCGCATACGATTTTCTGCCATATAGGCTGGGATTAAACATATCGCTAAAGCGAAAATAAAATGGAATATGCTCATCCCTTTAATAAGACCAACAAGCAACATAGATTGTTTCCTTTAGTGTAAAGATTGAAAGGATTATCGCATGCAAATGATTGTTTTTTGATTTATTTTTTATTTTTGGTGTGGTCTGTTTCTATTTTTATAAAGGCGTTCACAAAAACAGGAGCCTAAGCTCCCGTTGTCGTTTTAGCAAATCGAGTTTACTGTTTCGCCAATATATCCAGCGCCAGCGCTTCAGCCACTTTAATGCCATCTATCCCTGACGATAAAATACCGCCAGCATAGCCTGCGCCTTCGCCGGTGGGGTAAAGGCCTTTGATGTTGATGCTTTGATAATCTTTACCGCGCTTAATGCAAATGGGTGATGAGGTGCGGGTTTCCACGCCGGTTAACAGGCCATCGGCATTGGCAAAACCTTTAATCTTTTTATCAAAGGCGGGCATAGCTTCACGCACGGCTTCAATCACGTAATCGGGTAACACGCCTTTAAAGCTGGTTAGGGTAATGCCGGGGGTGTACGAAGGGGTGATGTCACCTAATTCACTAGAATCTTTACCAGCCAGTAAATCACCGACTAACTGTGCGGGGGCGTTGTAGTTACTGCCGCCCGCTACATACGCTTTTTGCTCTAAATCGCGCTGGAATTCAATCCCCGCTAATGGGTGACCGGGGAAGTCTTTTTCTGGATCAACGCCTACTACAATCGCACTGTTAGCGTTGCGCTCATTACGAGAATATTGACTCATGCCGTTGGTGACCACGCGGCCCGGCTCTGACGATGACGCAACCACAGTGCCGCCCGGACACATACAAAAACTGTACACAGTGCGACCATTTTTACAGTGATGCACTAGCTTGTAATCTGCTGCGCCTAAAATTGGATTGCCAGCATTAGGGCCAAAGCGGCATTCATCAATCATTGACTGCTTGTGTTCAACGCGAAAGCCGACTGAGAAGGGTTTAGGCTCAATATAAACACCTTTGTCGTGCAGCATATAAAAAGTATCGCGAGCACTGTGACCGACCGCTAACACCACATGGCGGCTATCAATGCGTTCACCGTCTGCGAGGGTGATGCCGGTAATTTGCTCGCCGTCTAAATGAATGTCATCCACGCGGGCGCTAAAGCGAATTTCACCGCCAAGGGCAATAATTTCAGCGCGCATTTTTTCAATCATGGTCACCAGTTTAAAGGTACCGATATGCGGTTTGCTAACGTACATGATTTCTTCTGGCGCGCCAGCGGCAACAAATTCGGTAAGTACCTTGCGGCCATAGTGATTAGGATCTTTCACTTGGCTATAAAGCTTGCCATCGGAGAAAGTGCCTGCGCCGCCTTCACCAAATTGCACGTTTGATTCTGGGTTCAGTGTGCGCTTGCGCCAAAAACCAAAGGTGTCTTTGGTGCGTTCGCGCACTTCTTTGCCACGCTCTAAAATAATCGGGTTAAACCCCATTTGCGCTAATACTAAGCCAGCAAATAAACCACTGGGGCCAAAGCCAATCACCACTGGGCGTTCGGTCAAGTTGGATGGTGCCTTGGCAACAAACTTGTAGCTGGTATCAGGTGCCATTTTAACGTGGGGGTCGTTTTTAAATTGCGCCAGCAGCTCGGCTTCGTTGTCCACTTCAATATCTAAGGTGTAAACCAGAAAAATGTTGGTTTTTTTACGCGCGTCATAGCCACGTTTAAACATATGAAAAGAATGTAATTGATCAGCGCTAATATTCAGTTTAGTAACGATAGCAGCAGGTAAGGCCGCTTCATCATGATCAAGAGGCAGTTTTATTTCGGTTAAACGTAGCATAGGGATACTCAGGTTTTGGTTGGTGTCTTAGCGTTTGACTTACATCAGCGGCTCACAATGGCGCGTATTTTACGTTAAGCAGGGCGAGGTGTCAGGCCATTTGTTGCTTGTTTTTTAACACCAGTTAAGTATGATCCCGCCACGAATTTTTGGGCGTACTTGAAACGCGATAGAGGATATGAGCATGGCGTTTGTTGTTACCGAGAACTGCATTAAATGTAAATACACTGACTGTGTTGCTGTGTGCCCTGCCGATGCGTTTTACGAAGGCCCAAATTTTTTAGCCATTAGCCCAATTGACTGTATTGATTGTGGTTTATGTGAGCCGGAATGCCCAGCTAACGCCATCGTGCAGGAAGATGATTTAACCCCCGAACAGCAAGATTTCCTCGCCCTTAATGAAGAGTTAGCGCTGACTTGGCCCAACATTACCGAAGTGAAAGACGCGCCAGCCGATGCAGATGAGTGGAATGGTGTTGCCGACAAGCTGCAATATCTTGAAACCTAAGCTGCTTTTTTGCACGATCTGTTAACCCCTATTCCCACCTCGAGGGTTGATACTCCTCATATACATGACTCAGTCGAATTTATTAGGCTAACTGTACTTTTATCTATTTTTTATCAATAATACAGTTATGTATATACTTAATTGATGAGCGGTTAATAGTCGCTTTCTGACAACTTTAATTGCGTATATTTAGTTAAATTGTCTCGTCAAAGTCGTGCTGGTTCGGCTTTGGCGAGGAACAAGGAAGTGACAATGAAAAGTGGCTTGAATAAGATCCTCCTGCCTCTATTGCTATGTGCATTTTGTCAACCTAGCATGGCAAAAAAAGTCTATAAATGGGTTGATGAGCAGGGAGTTACTCATTATAGCGATAACACGCCTGCCTCCGCCATGAGCGACACCCACAATGTTAATCAGGTCTCGGTTACCGAAGATTTACCAGCTGGAAACTATCGTGGAGTGGCGAAAAAGCCAACCTATACCAGCCTAAGTAACAGCTCGGATTCGAGTGCGAAAAAAGAACGAGGCAAAGATCCTGCCACTCAATGCTACAGCGCCATTAAAAACCTAGGTGCAGGTTTAAAAGCGATCAAAAAAGAAGCAAAAGAAAAACAGCTTGCTCGTGGTATGAAAGAGCATGAGTTTGAAGCGCAATATAGCAAAGCCATGAAAGCCGTATCGTCTCCGGGTATACAATCAAGTTGTCTTGAGCATTATACGTCTGGTAAAAGTCGCGATATTGATTGTTTGGCCAATCTAAACTATCCGGAAGAATTTGTTTTTTGTATGTATGCCAGACAATTAACAGGTATGTCGGGGTATTAACATATGACCGAATCGGCATTTTTAGCCAGCTTTAAATCAGGTAGAGTATTGCGCTGGCTGGCATGGGGATTATTGTTGTTAGGTGTACTAAACTGCATCAGTTCGGTTTACATGACCGCTATAGAGCGAGCACCAGCATGGCCTTTATTATCTATTTTGATTGGCATTTGTTTGTTAACCATCAGTCAGAGGTTGATTGAAAAGCATGCACCATGAATATCTATTAACGTGTCGTGGTGAAATAGCCAAAGGTTTAGAGCGGGGTGAAGTAAAGTTTGCGTTAGTTGATGAGTTAAAAATCAGTGAAAGCAAAGCCGATAAGCTAGTGTCAGGGAATAAAGTTGTATTGCAGCGCGCCCTTGAGTTGGAAAAGCTACAAGCTAGCCAACAAAAATTACGTCAACTCGGTCTGCTCACTGAAGTGACCTTCGCGCCTAATGGGGGTTTACTTAGTCCTTTTATGCGCGATAAAAATAGCCTTGAAGATACGGTACTGAAAAAGGTTTTTCAGGCGGAGCTGAATTTTGAACATGCTAGTTTTAAACGATTTATTTTTAACCGCGCGGCCAGTTTTCAAATATCCCCAGTCACCTTGTCTAGCGCAACCGAACGAATATTTCATCGTAAAACAGCGGGCTTTAGTGAAGCGGCTGGTGCGCTGTTGGCGATGGTGTCGGGCTACTTTGTAATGCAACATGGCTTGAAAACGCAGTTTATGGCGACCTTGCCTCATGGCTTAGCGACCGCTTTGGGAATTTTTTGTTTGTTTGGCTTAATGTTATTTATCAATGCGCTACTCAGTGCTAACCAAGTCTATAGCGCTAAGTTGCCTGCACGTTTGTGGTGTCGTAGTTTGTTTTTTCATTCCCCTTTGCAACTTGCTTATCAAGTTTATGACGAGCATGGCGATGTGCTTGGTCAAATACGTCATTTACGCGGCGCTAAAATTTGGTGCTTTTATGATGACTCTGGGGTGGAGTTATACCGCTGTGAGTATGAATGGGGCACCGAAGAAAAGGCGGGAAATCTAGCCACAGAAATGCGCGATGATTTAATGGATTTTGACTATTTTGATCACCTCGCGGGCATCGGCAAGAAAATGCTCGGCTGGTTTGGTTTGCGAATTAATCAAGACACTGATAGCAATGCTGCTTGGGTGACTCGAAATATGGATGGTGATCAGCTAGGTTGTTGGTCCCTCGAAGATGACTCAGTGAAGATAGAGGCTGGCTGTCATAACCAAAACGAGTTAAATATTGTGCTGTTTTTGCAATTACTGATGGCAGGTAAAAACGCATGAGTTTGTTTAATAATGATCAATATTGTGTCCTTGCCAGCGGTGAATGTTTAGCTGGTTTTACACCTGAACAAGTGGCGGCGAGTTTAGTCCAGCAATGGCAACTCAGTGAGTCAGAATGCGAAGCTTGGCTTAGCCAACGGCAAGTGTTTTATCGTCAAGGTTTGTCGCAGCAAGATGCCCAAATATTACAACGTACACTCACTGACACAGGTTTAAAGGCGCAAGTCATCTCGCAGCAACAAGTAGATGTACCGCCCGAGCCAGCGAATCAAGACGGCTTAAAAGCACAGCGCTTTTTGTCTCTTGCCACCACCTTATTAATTATCGGCTATGTGGTGGATAACACCTTATTAGGCGCTTTTTTACCGGGGATGGAAAACCTTGATTTTGGCATTTTACCTTATCTCGCCAGCGTGTTAGTGATGTGTAAGGGGTTGTATCATTTTGTAAAACTGAAAGGTTATAGCGGTTATTTAGCCTTGCTTGGTTTTGCTGGACTGCTTGGTCTAGCATTAGCTTTGTTCTTACCCAGTCGTGAAAATCCAGTACAGCGAAAGCTGCTGCAATCTTCCACCTTGTTTGCCCTGTTTTGTTTTATCTTTGGTGGTGTCGGGCTGTATAGCCAAGTAGGTAATTACTTACATCAAAGTGAGTACGTTGAAATTAGTCGCCATTTGCAAGATGGGCGTAATGAATACCCCAGTACGCAACAAGATCTGAGCCTGACTTTGTATGAACAAGAATGGCGGCAGCTGAATCAGTTTATTGATGAGGGACTGAGCTATATCGCTGATGAAGATCTGCGGCCTAACTATCAAGCCAGTATGATCTCGGCGATTGGTGAAGAAGTCGATCGCTTTTTTATCTGGATTAACTACCAACAATATTTAGCAGCTCACCAGTCGACTCAGCAAGCTTCATTTGCGCTGCCAGATAAGCAAATTGCGCAGTGGAAGCAGCAAGTGTTTGACAAGCTTTGGGCGTTTCGCAGTGGTTATCAAGTGGGTGACCAAGTACTAACCAGTTTGAATAAATATTTAGGCCAAGGCATCGTGCGTTATGAAGACGCAGAATCAGCCAATGCCGTAGGCCATTACATCGGTAAACTCTATCAAGCCCTGCAAATGGCGCGCCTAACTTATATTTCAAAAAATATGAAAGTGGGTGAAGAAGAGCCGTTTTGGCCGGTTGATTTAACTAAACTTCCAGTAAGCGCCGCGTTACCAAGTTATGTAACCAGCAAGGCTGATAAAGATAAGGTGACGTTCACATTTGTTGATGGCCCATTGGCTGGCAAGCCGCCTGTGGTGATCGCGGTGATGAGTCAATACACGCCAGCCACAAAGTGGCGCAGAGCGTCAACTCGGTACACTTTTCGACAAATCTCCCCCGAGTTTCCAAACCATTTGCTTATTTCCTTTGGTCTAAGAACACTCGATAAGCAAATTAGCAATCAGTTTGAAAAGTCTATGAGCCGCAACTAGCTCATCTAATATGGGGCAAGTGATTCCATTTTTCCCATATTTATCTCCTCGCCCATGTCCCTAATCGGTTTGCTGTAAAACTGAATTGATTCGATAGTGATGGCTATAGGAAATGCGATTTTTATGTTTTTGTGATTATTTAACCCCGTTTCTGCAGCTGTGCGTTATAACTCCACGCCGACTCGATCAGTCAGATAATTTTCTGCAGTGGCGATTGGGACGTAATCGAGCCGTAGTGTTTATTTATGACAAGCAAAGGAACCGTTATGTTAAAAACCTTAGGTGTGATCACCGCTTCATTATTGGCAACATCTGTCTATGCCAAGCAAGTTCAAGTACCATTTAGTGGCAGTTTTGCTGATGGCCAGCCAGTGCAGGGCATGGTGTCATACGACGACCAATCCCAACTCAATTTCTCTGATCAATACACTCATCAATATGTCGATACTTCAAACAGTAGCTTTATTGAAGTGACTTTAGATGGTCAAACTTATCGTGCTGATGCTTCGATGTATACGCCATTTCAGTTGCATTTATATCATGGCATGGGCGATGGGCGCAGAGACCTAGTGATCCAATCACAAGCCCCGTTAATGAGTGCTAACGGCCAGAATATTGGAGCCATGGATATCATTATCTCTGATGCCGATGGCGCGCAGTTTGGCTCGTCGCTGCCTTCAAGTATTAATTTACAACCTGTAGTTGGGCCTAATCGTTTTAGCTCCGGTAACGACTGGGCTGATCTTCATTTCCCATCGCGCAATCCAAATAATGTCGCCGAACTGAGTCAAGTTGGTGGTGATGCTGTTGGTGATGTAGACAAAGTGAGTTATGCCTTTGAAGCCGTGGTGGAATTTGCTAATCAATCGCCTTTTACCGAGCATCAACTGGCCAAGGGGACGCTTTCATGGGAAACGGACTTGGCTAAGGTGTCCACGGGTGAAACCGATGCAGACTATGAAGATCGCACGCCAGAATTAACGCTAACCGTGGGTGACTATACCTACACAGTCGATCCACAGTTAGAGGGTGATGTTTTAAGAGTTGGCGCTCATACCGATGGCCAAGGAAAGTTAAGGGGTTATCATTTTGCTTACCATTATCCGCTATTGGGGCAAGATAAGTTTGGTAATCCTGCGCCCGTTATTCAATATTTTGTACTTGATGTTTATATGCCAAATCCAACCACCACAGGCGATTTATCCGTGCCAACAAGTTTGCCCTCACTGCAAACTCCCGACATTGATGTGCGCATTCACACCATGGCGGGTGGCTTAAAGGTGGTGAGCTTAACCCATCAGTCTGCTTATGCTGGCCCTGAGCCTAAGGTGCTTATCAATACGATGTTGGACACACCTGACACTAATTTAATCGTGCCAGCCAAAGGTGGCAAAATCACCTTTATGCGTGATGTGTATTTTATTGAGCCGCCAACCTATTCTATGCCCGTTGAACCATTCTTTATTCGTTATGGTGAAAACATCACTTGGCCAAATGGCTTTGTGTATAACAAAACTGGCTCGAAAAAAGTGGACCTATTTAAAGACGGTATTTATGGTCCAACCAGCTTCTACGTGCCAAAACATTGGCCAGCGGGTGTGTACAGCTACAACTTATACACCTATGAAGTTGCCACTGGTGCCGTTGTCACAAAAACGGTGCAGTTTACTAAGTTAAACTAACCGTGATACAAGGCGATAGGTAATGATAAAGGCCAGTATTTATTGGCCTTTTTCATCACAACATCATTAGATGGCCTGATAAAGGCAGCCATGAAGCCCTAGATACCAGCTTTGGTGCACTCAAGACAAGGCTTGGGTGGTCGAGCGCAAGCCAAGTGGGAAACGTTGAAGCCAGTGCCGTACGATATTGGCGTCAGCGCTAGGCCTTTTGAAAGGAATATTGAAGATGAAAAAAATGATAGCCTGTTATATGGGCGAAATTAATAGCGAACGTTATTCTGACTTTTTTGCTATGTACAACGCCACAACGTTTGATTTTATTGATTCATATAATAGTGAACAAGGCAAAAGGGTGGGCAATGTAGATAAAAACTTAATCAATATCAAGCTCGATAATGAGCGTTATTTGACTTGGTTTAACCGCATTGAAAATAAGTCTGCTTCATTTCAATTGCCAGAAAACGTGGTCGGGCAAATTGTTGTGTCAACAAAGTATATTATTTTTTCCTATCAAGAAGATACGGAACGTTTTTTTATTTACAACCTCGCCTCTCGGGAGAAGGTGGCTGAAATTAAATGCGGTAATGTATTTTTTTCTTTTGCCAATGAGCAGTTTTGTATTGCAGAGCGTGATGACGATAAATCGCTAATGAAAATTGACCTGTTAACAGGCGCCGTATTATGGCAAGCGGATGTCGGCAGTTTTACCTTTAGGACCTTTTCTGAAAAATCGAATTGTATTATCACTGAACGCAACAAAAGCTGGATAGCATTAGACGTGAATACCGGTAAGGAAGTCACTCGGCTTGAGTTAACGGACACATTAGGCCCTGATTTTTTTCAAACTATATTCACACTTTTTCTGAGGCTGGGCATCATTGGCTCTGGAATATCGATACGCTGGAGCTTGTGGAATTTGATGTCGCGGCCTATTCCTCATCTTATCGTTACCAACATTTGTTGTTTGACAATGCAACTAAACTCCTTGTTTTTGAAGAGCTGGAAAAAGGTTGCAATGGCTGGGTTTATTTATATGAGGTGCCCAGTGGCAAAGCGCTGGGGAAGGCGCGCTTACTAGATCAATCCCTTGCTTTTACTCATAGTTGGACTTGCTTAAATGGTCGAATTTATTGTCGCGCGCGGACTCATGCAGAGTTTAGCGCCAGACTATTAAGTTTTGCATTAAGTGAGCTGGATGGCACGGAATTAACAGTAACGGAAGAAGAGCAAAATGCGGTGCAAACCCATCATCATTTATTGAAGTCCAGTTACGATATTCAACTCTCATTCCCGTTACCGACTCGCTTTGATACCGCGTTGCGCCATTTAACTGAGCGCCTTTGGGCCATATTAGATGCTTGGCATGAGAAGCAAGAGCGACGAGAAGATAGGCGTTTTAGCAATAAGCTCACTTTAAATTTAACTGGACTCGAGCTTAATGACGAGCAAAGAGTAATTATTGATGAAATGATCAGCTATTTTATAGCTTGCTTTAAAGTGCGCGATGCACCCGAGTATCAACCGGAACAGCAGCTTTATACTTTTAAGTTGAAAAGAGGCGGTAATCGTTGGAGCTAGCAGCCTAAGTGATGACAACGCAATTTAATGGGTTATCAAGGATGAAAAACAGATGACATTAGCACAACTCGACACCAGTTTCTGGCTCACCAAAGACAAGGCTTGGGTAGCCGAGCGCAAAGCCAAGTGGCAAGATATCGAGCCGGGCATCGCGCTGTGCAGGAACAAGGGCGATACCAATATGGCTAAGGCCTATTATTTACGTGGCAAGCAGCCCAATTGGGAAAAATTAAAAGCCAGTGATAAATCGCCGCGGCCGCTGGATTTAATGATGTTTTTATGGCTGCATCCCAGCGATGATCCTGAGGTGTTAACCCCCCTATTTAAAGCCTATATGGAATCTGAACAAGTCCATGAGCTGGATATATTGATAGGGTTAAGGTTTATTGTTAGTGAGTTTATCGATCATACCGGTACGACCAAATCATTACATGAATACCAGTTCCCTTATCTCGGTAACAAGAATGTAACCTTGTTTCGCATTATGTTTGCCGACCCCTTGTATGTTAAAAATAGATTGCAGCAGGTCATCACATCGGGGCGCGCCGATGTCAGGGAACGCAAGCTAGCCAAAGCCGAGCAAGATATCTTTGGTATGCTAGGTTATACACATTTTGGTTTTTTTGGTGCTTGGCTGATACAAGATTCTACGTCGATATTTTGTCGCGACTGTTTATATCAATACCCCGATGTGTTGGATTGGTGCATGACAACCCTAAAATATGATAATGAATTTTCAAAAGACATCTTGCATCCATCTGTATTAGAGGAGTTTCACAAAGCCCTTTATCGCATTGCTCATTTTGACTTAGAGCAAGAAGGCGACACCCCGCGCGCCAATGCCGTGCGCTACTTACGCGAGCTAATTGAGCAGGGCGACTTCTTGCCTGAATTTAAACAACTATGGCAGCAAGTTAAAGCCGGTGAAGTGGAAGTGGAAAAGCCATGGCAGCGGTTTTGACCGTAAGCTTTGAAAAAATTTGTATATTAATCAATACAGTTGCTTATTGTCGAGCCGTTGTTTGATCTTGTTGTGAGGCTCCAGCAATGCTAGCTCATATGAGGAAATCGCTAAAGTTTGTTTGGCAATTGAATATTTTGAAATAATTGTGCTAGTTGTCCAGTCTCAGCTAACTCTTTTAAAAGTTGGTTAATTTCACCAATATCAGGCTTAATGCCACGGCGAAGAATGATGGTGTGATTATATTCTTGGTCCATTTTATCAGATACTAATATGCGCTCACGATGTTGCGGGTGGTTAGCAAAGTATTGCGCCAAAAAGGCCTTAGAAACCACGGCTATGTCGCCGCGATTTCCCGAGAGTATCATTAATATACTGCCTAAGTTGCTGCGGGTTAGCTGCATATTAAAGGTCTGTTTTAAGTAATCAGCATCGGCGTTATAGTCAGCAAAAGCGTAATGGTAACCTTCAACGCCAACCATGGTTTTATTTTTAAAGTCACTAAAGTAACTTTGGTCTCGGCCCTCTTTCATCTCGGCAATATAGACTTCGCCTCCCCGTAAATAGACATTGGACGCATCTACCGGTAAGTCTTGCCAGCCCCAATGCAGGCTGTCAAACATCGACATATCATAACGGCCTAGCTTAAAAAGTTGGATCCGAGTGGCAGGGATCACTTTTACTCCTTTGAACAAGTATTTATCTTGCTGTGCATTCATTAAGTCAATCATATCAACGGCTAGGCCACTAAGGTGGCTGCCACGCGCTTCAATAAAAGGAGGAAAATGAGCTAAGCCAACTAACACGACTTGCTTCGCCATACTGACGGAGCTAAATAGAAGCAATAGCGAAGTGATTAGCTTAGTGACTATTTTATACACTCGTCGAGGTCCTTGACGTGTTGTTAACTATCTAATCTATCATAACAGAAGTCTTATCTGAGCATTATAGTCAACCAGTTGTATATAGACCTAAGTCAACTAAAGATGTTTATTTCAGCAGACTGAGCAAGGTTACTGGCATCGTATTGTGGAGCAAATGTTTGAATAATAGGGATATCAAATTTAATAGGTATAAGAAACCTGACCAAGTAAACCTTCCAGCAATGCTTATCTTGTTCGATTAACCAGCCTTAAGCCCGAGCTGGCTTTGCTCTCTTATCAACAAGACATGACCTCTACCAAACTCTACCGCTGTTCGTTCTTTAAGTACTAGATAAGGTTAAGTCTTTTCATTTTTAGTCCCACTGCGCATAATCCGCGCAGGACAATTAAATGAGGTTTCAGGATGAAACAATTAACGTATGTTGGCGCATTAGGTAGCATGTTGTTGCTTAGCGCTTGTGGCGGTGGTGGCGGTAGTAGCCACAATGATGGTCAATCGGTGAGCCCAGATGCGGTTCATGTTTATGAGAAGAAACAACTGGCGATCACCCCTGATAACGTGGTGACCGTGGCGTCGGTGATTTTTGAGTTGGAAAACTTTGCTCGCACGCCACTGGATATGCTTAATCAACCTTATACCCCGCCTAAAATTACCTTACCCAATTTGGCGCGCACTCAGGAATTGAATGTGTCACCGCAGTTTAAAGGGGACTTTGTGTTTGATGCGGTTGATCAAGCACTCACTAGCTGCATCAATGGCGATACCTATCAAAACCAACCCACTTATGCGGTACATCAAGAAAAACATAGCTTAGTGGACGGTACGGTAGATAACTCACAGCAGGCGGTGTTGTCTTATTGGTTTGCGGCTAACCATTGCTCACGTGCTACCGGAGATGTGAATAACCCTGGTGAGGCGCAGTTAAGTGGTGCTATTTGGTTTACGGCACAATGGGTGAAAGATCGCGATGGTAACCTTGCTAATTTTAATGGCGTGGTTAAAACCGTGCCGGCGGCGCAATCACCACAAAATATTCAAGTGCCAGAAGTGTACCCCGATCTTTACATTAATTACGGTGAGCGTAACGAAGTTAGGTTCGACAAGGTTGAAACCAACATGGGGATCTCTGGTGACCAATTTAGCTTAACCTATAAAAACGTTAAGCTTTATAGCGAGTTTGAAGGCGTTGGTGGCAGTTTAGAGGTGAATACCTTAAGCCCCATTTTATTATCCGATCGCTACGTACCTCATCAGTATGCTAGCGGTAAAGTGAGTATCGCCGCCGATCAGAACACGCAGTTGGTGCTGACCTTATACCCTGACTATATCGAAGCGTTAAGTACCTACAATAATGGTGAAACAGCAAATCATCAGTTTACTTATCAGCAATTGCTGGACGCCCAAGTCAATTAAATTGATGCCTTGAGTTTTAGGTGCGCCAGTCAGGCTCCTGACTGGCATTTGTTGTTTTCAGCCCTCAACCCTCAACCCTCAACCCTCAACCCTCAACCACCTTCTTCAGTAGCTGGTTATCACTACTGCATAAGCCGCCCTTGTTCGCGTGCTAGTTTGACTACGTTAGGGTTAACTTGATCTTGATACTTCACTAACTCACGGCGTAAGCCGATAAATGTGTTAAACACACTGTCGATAGATAGTTTATTTACCAGCCACTTTGGCAGTGCGCCGCCGGGATCGGCAAAAGCAAGGTATTCAATATGAGTGGTGCCGTTGTTGAGCCGTTGTAGTGTCCACATCCCGCTGACCTTAGTGATGCGAATGTAACCTGCTTGCTTAGGCAGGGTATTTGACGCATCTGATATTTGCAACTTAAAGGCTCCTTGGTCAAAGAAGTAACGTGAGTAGGTGACCATGTCGCGATCCTTCGCTGGCCAGGGGGCTTTAAATATGGTGTGCACCTTGTTTTCCGTTGGGCTTATTTGCGCTAGCACGCGAATACGTGTGACGCTTTCAAGCCAATTTGGCACGTGTTGAGTATCTTCCAGCAAGTTGAGAAAGGCAGAGTAGCTGGTGGGGGTAAACATTTGTGCGCGGATCTCAACTAAGCCGTCGCTATGTTTGCGTGAATATAAGGTAATGTCTTGTTCTGATTTAACTAGCTGCCAACTCCCTTGGGGAGTTGCTAGCGTGATACACGAAAACAACAGGGCCAATAAAGCGCAATATTTAAGCAATCAAAGCTCCTTAGTCATGACTTGGCTATTAGTTGGTTTTGTTGTGGCGAGTCTTTTTCGCTATGCCCTGCGATTATACGGCGTGATGCACAGATTAGTTTCATTTCTATTGTAGGAATAAAGGTTTGCCAGACAGTGCAAGCTAGTGGGCTAACTTGCACTGAATTAATAGCTTGATTATTAAGGCTCGTTCACCAAGGTTATTTGCCCTGCCTGTTGCAACATTTGCTTGATTAAGCCGTCGATGTATGGCTTGTCGATGCTGGCAACGTTCGCTTTTACTTCCAGTATTTCTCCTACTTGATAACCATAAACGAGATCACGGTGGATCAACTCAGCGCGGCTTTTGGGGTCTTTAAAGGTATCTAACATAGCGGTTTCTAAACTGCTTTTGCGCAGGGATAATTCCGTTGCATCAACACCTTGGCTGTAATAGTTGCTGAGAATTTGCTCGACAGCGTGTTTAGCTTTGATGACATCTTTCGCTTCGGTAACAATTTGGATGCGGCAATGGCTGTAGTTGAGGCTTACCATAGGGTCGCAGACGGCATAAGGCGAGTAGGAGAGAGACAATTCTTCGCGCACTGTGTCAGTGAGCTTAACCCTTAACATACGACTGATTAAGTCTGCACCATAGGTTTGCTTTACACTGGGCGTAACGCCTTGGTAAACAAATTCCATTCTTAGATCGGCACGATTACCAAAGTTCATGTTTATCTGTCGCTCTGTTTTTTCCGTGCTTACCCACAAGGGGGCAGTGCGTGCGCTATGTTTATCTCCACTGGGTAGGCTGCCTAGGTATTGGTTAATCAATTGTTTGGCTGCACTGGGTTCAAAATCGCCAACCAAGGTGAGCTTAAAGCCATTGGCTGAGCCAAATAGGGCCGTTTTTACGTCAATCAGGTCTTGACTCGTTAGCTTATTAATACGGTAAAGCGAGATATCCTCTTCATATTTATTATTGCCATACAGGGCTTTTTTAATTAGTTTGTTTTGCGTATCAATTCTTGCAATGCGTTGATGGTCATAGAAGTTTTGTTTGATGTGTTGCAGCACTTGTTCATCTATTTTGGTTGAGCTGACGGCTTGCCTGATGCCTGCAAGGGCAAATTCAAGGTGCTCGTTGGTGGTGCTTCCTGCTAGGCCATGCTCTCCCTTATTGATGAAAGGAAGGATGTCGGTGGAATGTGCAATAAACTGCTGCACGGTCTGCTTTGCCGAATACTCACCAAGGCCGCTGGCTAATTGGACATCAGCGAGCATTGCGGCAGCGGCGCGGTATTTTGGCGCTAAACTGGTCTCGCCACCTAGCGCGGAAAAGTGGAAGTATATTTCGCCCTTATTGGTGTTATCGGGTTGCAGTAATATTTCCAAGCCATTGGCTAGGGTGAGCGTCTCAATACCATATTGTGGGTAGGCCGCAGAGTTTATGATTTCACCTTGCCCTTGGATTTTGGCTGATAAATTAAAGTTCGAGGTAAATTGCTCTTCGCTGTACGCCTTAACATCTTGCTGCTGCGCTTCACTTTGCCAAATTTCAAGTTCATAAGGCTCGGCGGCAGCATGGCTGACCTGAGTCACTTGGTACTTTTGCGGGTTGACTAACACCTGTTTGGCAAACTGATTAACCTGCGCTAGGGTGATTTGCTCAATAAACTGTTGTTGCAGCCGCTGCTCGTCATCTTGGCTGATCGGCGTGTGCTGCTGTTGCAGTAACGTGAGGTGGCTTTCTATGATGGCTTCAGATGTGGCCTGTTTGCTTAACTGATTTAACTGACTCAGTAGGGCTAGATAGAGTTGTTTTTGTTGGTTAAATTCCGCTTCAGTAAAACCATATAGCTGTATTTTTTTAACTTCTTTTGTTAGCCAGTGAGTTGCCGATTTTATTTGTTTTTCACCATGCTCGACATTGAGAGAAAACACAACATTGTTGCCAACATAAGTTGGTATTCCGATATAGCTTTGTGCTGATAAAAAGGCGCTGTCAGCTAACTCATTAGCACGGCCTAGGCGGTCGCTGAGCATGGCATTGGTAAATTGGATCAAGTGCTCGTTAAACTTATCTTGCTTTGTGACTAGCGCTCTTTCAGGAAGCAGGTAATTAAAACTCAGTCGGCTTTGTTTAACTTTCTCGCTGCTAAAAGTGAGACCAGCGCTTTGAAATCCAGGCTCTGCAGGACGCTTTTTGACGGGAGCTTGACCTTCTAAGTGGGAGAATTTTTTTTGAATTGATTGGCTAAGTTGCTCTTGATTGAAATTGCCTACGACTAATAACTCCATGTTATTGGGGCGATACCAAGTGCGGTAATATTTTTTTAGCTCTGAAGCATTAAGTTCTTCTATTTGCGTCTCTGTGCCGATAAGTTGCTTAAAGTTATAGCCACTGAACTTGGACATTTTCTCCATATAGTAAGTGTCAGGATCTTGAGTATTGCCAAGTCGCGCATAATACTCGCCTTTTACCACGCCAATTTCTTTAGCCACTTCGGTTTCATCTAAGGTGATGTTTTGTGCCACATCGGATAAATACAGTAGCACCTCGTTCATTAACTCGTTGTCATTTTCAGGAATACTCAAAGTGTATACGGTGTCTTTGAAAGAAGTGTAGGCATTTAAGTCTTGACCAAAAGCGAGCCCTGATTGTTCAAATAGGGCTTTTATTTTATGCCCCGGAAAATGCTTGGTGCCGTTAAACGCCATGTGTTCAAGTAAGTGAGCACCGCCTTTTTGCTCATATGTTTCATCAATTGCTCCCGATTTAACCCACAGGTAAATTTGCACGCGATCGCTGGTTTCATCTACCGAATACAGGCGGTACTGAAAGCCGTTATCGAGCTGATGAATTTGCCAATTGGGGTCGGGTTGTAGGGGGGTGGCAAGGGTTGGCAAACTGTATAACAGTGCAATAAGTGCAAAACACAGTGAATGGCAAAGTCTCATGCTTGGCTCCAAGGCGTAGCGGGATGGAAAGTATGAAGAAAAGATTAGTTGCTCAAGACATATTATGTCAAAGGTTTTTTTATTTTCTTTTGATTTTAATGTCGATTACATCTTTTGTGCTTAATTTTAGCGGGGTTGCGCACGATGCTTAACACAAAAAATGCTATTCATCTGTGACTTAAATGGTAGAATCCTGAAAATTTAACCTAACATGGAATGCTATTGTGTCTCTTCAGAGGTTTAAAGAATTCAATTTAAAAGGTGATGCGTTTGGTGGCGTTACTACCGCAATCGTTTCACTGCCCCTCGCGTTAGCGTTTGGTGTGGCATCTGGGGCTGGCGCGGAAGCTGGTTTGTGGGGCGCCATTCTGGTTGGCTTATTTGCTGCTTTATTTGGTGGTTCATCTTCCCTTATTTCCGAGCCAACCGGGCCGATGACAGTGATCATGACGGCGGTGTTAACCGCGATGGTGGCTAAATACCCCGAAGCGGGGGTCGCCATGAGTTTTACCGTGGTGATGATGGCGGGTCTGTTCCAAATTATTCTCGGCTCATTAAAAATGGGCAAATACATTACCTTAATGCCCTATAGCGTGATATCCGGCTTTATGTCGGGCATCGGCGTCATTCTTATCATTTTGCAGTTGTCGCCGTTAATGGGCCATGCCGCGCCTTCCGGCGGGGTGTCTGGTACGCTGATGTCGCTGCCAGAAACCATCAGTAATTTGCATTTCAATGAATTGTTTCTGGGTGGTTTAACCCTCGCGATCCTATTTTTAATGCCGAAGGCTTATCGTAAATATGTGCCCGCTCAGCTGGTGGCATTGGTGTCGGTAACGCTGCTGTCAGTGTGGTTGTTTGATATGGACAGCATTCGTCGCATTGGTGAAATTCCAAGTGGCTTGCCCAGTATTGTTTTGCCTACGTTTACCCCTGAGTTGCTTACCACCATGGTAATTGATGCTTTAGTGTTGGGTACGCTAGGTTGTATTGATACCTTGTTAACGGCCGTTATCGGTGACTCGCTCACTCGTAAAGAGCATGATTCTGACAAGGAGCTGCGCGGCCAAGGTATCGCCAATATGATTTCGGGTTTGTTTGGTGCTTTGCCGGGCGCTGGCGCGACTATGGGCACGGTTGTTAACATTCAAGTGGGTGCGCGCTCTCCGCTGTCTGGGGTTATTCGTGCCTTAGTATTGGCGTTAGTGGTATTGGTTGCTGGCGGTTTAACCGAGCCAATTCCGATGTCGGTACTGGCCGGTATTGCGGTTTACGTTGGCTTTAATATCCTTGATTGGAGCTTTTTACAACGCGCTCATAAAGTGAGTATGCAAAGTACGGTTATTATGTATGGCGTGATGTTACTGACCGTTTTTGTTGATTTGATAGTGGCGGTGGGATTAGGGGTATTTATTTCTAATATCATCATCATTGAGCGTTTAAGTCGCGAGCAAGCAAAACAAGTTAAAGCCATCAGTGATGCTGAAGATGATGTGCCATTAACGCCGGAAGAGCGTGATTTGTTAGACCAAACCAACGGTAAGGTGTTGTTCTTTTATCTGTCTGGTCCGATGATTTTTAGTGTCTCAAAAGCCATTACTCGCCAGCACAGCAGTATCAATAAATACCAGGCGATGATCTTAGATTTAAGCGATGTGCCGATGATAGATGTCACAGTGGCATTGGCCTTGGAAAACGCAATTAAAGATGCATTAGAAGCGCGTTGTCAGGTCTTTATTTTGTGCCCCCACAAGGATACGCAAGCACAGCTTGATCGCCTTTCTGTCTCCGAGATGGTGCCGAAATCGCAGTTCTTAGACTCACGCCAAGCGGCGCTAGAAGCGGCTTTGGATGTGGTGCAAGGCGAGCGCTTACGCCTGTCTAATAAAATGGCTTAGCCAACAGGGATTCACAGCTGATTGTTAGCTTGTTCACATTAAGCCTAAAACCTTGGCGGTTTTAGGCTTTTTTTGTATCTAAAACTAAATTTTTTGTCAAAATGAGCCGCTTAAGTAGTGGTAAGTCATCTTGATTTTGATTGAACGAGTATCCAAGGCAGGGATGCCTTGATTTAAGCCTACATGGATGTATTTACGGCGTCTCGTGAAACAAGAGCAAGATGGCTTGGATGCAGAGTTAAGCCTGATTAAAAATCATAAGGGATGATTAATGGAACAAGTAGAGCTGAAATATAAAAGCCGAGTAGCGTCGGCGTTGTTGGCGATTATTGGTGGCTCGTTGGGCTTGCACCGGTTTTTTCTCGGCCAATGGTGGGGCGTGTTTTACTTGTTATTTAGCTGGACTTTGATTCCTGCGATTGTTGGTTTAATTGAAGGCATCGTGTTTCTAGCCACGGATCAGCAGCAATGGAATAATAAATACAATCAGGGCCGCCAGCTGGGCAATGAAGGTGGCACTGTGCTTATTTTGGTGATGGTGTTATTGCCTTTTGTCTCGGTGCCCGTGATCGGTATCTTGGCGGCGATTTCGATCCCTGCTTATCAAGATTACACCATTAAAGCGAATGTCGGCATGGGCCATGCGCAGGCGCAGTTAGTGCAAGCAAAAATAGCTGCTTATGTTGCACAAGAGCAAGTATTGCCAGCCGATAACGAAGCGATTGATGTGGTGCGTTACCCAGATAACAAAGCGATAGCGTTGCTTGATGTCTATAACGGGCGCATTAGAGTGGAATTTACTCCAGAATCTAAGTTGACAGGTGCGTTGATTTATCAGGCGAGCTTAAATGGTGATCAAGTTGAATGGGATTGCACCGGTTCAACGCTTGCGGTTAAGTACTTGCCGCCGCCTTGTCGCTAAATTAGCTGCTGCTTTTCAAACGTGAGATATAAAAAAACCGGCTATGTAAGCCGGTTTTTTTGCCAATCAGCTAATTAATCCGAATCTTGGATAAGCGAAATAGTATGCTTTCCTGCAAAAACTCTGTGAATATGTCCCTATAAGCTTTGCGTTTTCATCCCTGAAAACGAAATTTTGCCGTAAAACATACTTTATCTGGCAGCGTTAGGCTTAAACAGAACTGAGGTTAATTAAGCAAGCGCATCTTGTAGTGGCGGTACCACTTGTTTTTTACGGCTTAATACGCCGTCTAGCCAAACACGACCATCTACTGGCGCTTTACCGTAGGCACGCTCAACAACGCTCACATCATCACTTACTACTAGTAGCTCTGAGCCTTCTTTCATGATGTCTGTTAGCAGTAGCATTACGCTGTGACGTTTGCCTTCTTCTTTTAATGCTGCGATGTCAGCCTCTAGGTCAGCTTTGATTTCATCAAACACAGACAGGTCAATCACTTCTAACTGGCCAATACCGATTAGGTTGCCATTCATGTTGAAATCTTTGAAGTCACGCATCACAAGGTCGCGCGCTGGGGTGCCGTCAACAGCTGATTTTACTCTAAACATTTCCATGCCGAGTTCTTTAAAATCTGCAATACCTGCGATTTCTGCAAGGGCTTCAACACATTTAATGTCGGCCGTGGTACAAGTAGGAGATTTGAAGATAACCGTGTCACTTAAGATGGCACACATCATAATGCCCGCGATATTGGCTGGAATTTCAACGTTGTGAAAGTCGTACATCATTTTAATAATGGTGTTACTACAACCGACAGGGCGGATCCAACACTCAAGGGGGGTTGATGTGGTGAGGTCGCCTAGTTTGTGATGGTCAACAATGCCAACGATAGTGGCTTGGTCGATATCATCTGGCGCTTGAGTCAGTTCTGAGTGATCAACAATGTAAACTTCTTCACCGGCGTAGCTGGTTTTGTATTCAGGTGCTTCAAAACCAAATTTTTCTAAGATAAATGCAGTTTCAGGTGATAGCTCACCTAAACGTGCTGGCACTGATGCTTCACCAATTTGATTTTTTAGGTAAGCAAGGGCGATAGCGCCACAAATAGAATCTGAATCTGGGATTTTATGACCCACTACATAAACTGGCATGGTGTAACTCTCCTTTAATTTTCGGCGATTTTAACAAAGTTTACATCTGTTCGGAAATCATTATCGGCTTAAAAAGTAGCAAAAATGTTACGACTTAACCGTTTATACTAGGGGATGCTTGCTTAATATCCACTGGTACAAGTTAGCAACATCATCAGCATTACATAGCTGAGTGCCATGGTTCATAGTGGCGGCAGTGCCTGCAGCCACGCCTAAACGCGCCGCTTCGCGAAGGTTTTTTCCTTGTGCTAGTGCCATGCTAACGGCGCCAACCATGCTGTCGCCAGCACCTACGGTACTATTCTTTTTGACCCTTGGTGGCACGATTTGTTCACAAATATCGTTACTGACAAGGAGCGCGCCTTGTGGCCCTAATGACACTAATACCACCTCGGCTTTACCTTGGTTGATAATTTCTCGCGCCTTTTGCTCTAGCTCTTCGGGCACAATCAGTTCTGAGCCAGTTAGCAATGCGAGCTCGTTGGCGTTGGGTTTGATGAGATATAACCCACCTTGTGCGACCGCTTTCTCAAGGGCAGGGCCTGAGGCATCAAAAATCACTTTAATCTGCTGGCTTTGGCAATAGTTAACAATGTCGGCAACCAAGTCACCGGGCATGCCTTCGGCTAAGCTACCGCTGATCACGCAGTAATCGGCATCTTGATGTTGCGCTAGTTGTGCTAACAGTTGTTGCTGCTCGTCAGCTGAAAGCGACGCGCCGGGCATAATAAAACGGTATTGTGCGTTATCGTTGGGCGTGACTACATTAAGGTTTTGTCTGGTCCAAGTCGCGCAGGTTGATGGCTGGCAAGTGATGCCTTCTTGCTCAAGTAATTGGGTTAAGTGCTCGCCCGTTGAGCCGCCGGCAGGATAAATAGCCACTGAATCGCCACCTAGTTTTTTAATGGCGCGAGACACGTTAATGCCACCACCACCGGGCTCAAACACGGGGTCAGTACAGCGTAGTTTCGCTTCGGCAATGATACGCGGGGTAGTGGATGCGCAATCTAGCGCGGGGTTAGCGGTAATGGTGACTATTTTTTGCATTTGGCTGATTCCTAAACTGAAACAGCCTTAATCATGTAATGGTTAGTAGCCTTGTGTCTATTAATATATACCCAATCAACCTGGAGAGGCTTGAAACATGCATCTTCAAGTTGATTGGGTATAGTAAATAATTTAGCGCAAAGTGGGGCCTTAACGCTAAATAAAGCATTTAAGTTATTTGCGGGTGTAACAACTGCTTAGATGTTGATCGACGGCGTTAAGAATATCACGGCGCGCAATGATGCCGATCAGTTTTCCATCTTCTACCACGGGGTAGGTTTTTGGTTTTTGCCCGAGCATTTTATTGGCTAAATCTAACACGTTATCTTGCGGAGACACGCTCAAAACTTGCTCATTCTTAATGTCTCCGACCAGTGCCGTTTCGTCACAGTGATAGCTGGACTTGAGCATTTTGTCTAAGCAGTCTTGTTCTGAGATCCAACCGATTACCTGTTTATGTTCATTGATGACAGGGGCGCCAATTTGATGCGACTGCAGTAAGCTATGTACGGCCACAGCAATTGACGTTTCGTTGGTGAAACTAACCACTTTTTTGCTCATGAAATCTTTTACTAACAATGCAGGCATAAGGCCTCCTGATATAACTTGTTAATCGAATTGATTAAGTTAACTTGAGTGTACGCTTTACGTTGATTAGGTAAATTGGGTTGTTTCTACTGGTTTAATAGGTTTTGACTATTAATCTGAAGCGCTGCTTTTAAATCCAGCATCACAGAAGTTGTGGTGAGTTTCGGGTATGATTTTGTTACTTTATTTTTATCAATAGTTTAAGGAACAATTAATGAGTAACGAAATATCTCAAGGTGTGACTGAAATAAGCCAAGATTCAAAGAACATGGCGTTGATTGGTTGGGTGGCAACTATCTTTTTTGGTTTTATTCCTTGCTTGATTTTGTATTTAGTTAAAACCGATGATGCTTACATTAAAGATCAAGCTAAAGAGGCGCTAAACTGGTCTATTACGGTAGCTATCGCTTATGTGGTGGCATTTATCTTAAGTATTATTGTTATTGGTGCGTTATTGATTCCTGTGATTGCTATTTGTAACCTTATCTTTTGTATTATGGGGGCGATTGCAGCCTCAAAAGGCGAGCAATTCCGAGTGCCATTTACGTTACGTTTCTTAAAGTAATAGACGATAGTCAAACAGACTTAATGGCGCGAGTTTCGCGCCATTTTTATTGGGAGTGCGATGATGAGTAAGCATGAAAAGTTAAACTATGTCGAATTTCCGGCCAAAGATTTAGCATTAACAAAAGCTTTTTTTAGTCAAGTCTTTGGTTGGACATTTACGGATTTTGGCCCTGAATATACGGCTTTCTCTGGTCAAGGGCTAGACGGTGGATTTTACCAAGCTGAGTTGGCTAGCCACTCTGACCGCGGTGGTGCGTTATTGGTTTTTTACAGTAATGATATTAATAAGACATTAGCAAAAGTAGAGCAGGCTGGCGGGGTGGTTAACCGGCCTATTTTTGGGTTTCCTGGTGGTTGTCGCTTTCACTTTATTGAGCCCAGTGGTAATGAATTTGCGGTTTGGTCTGAGTCGCAAGACTGATCGATTAAGATTTTCATAACGTAGACACCGCGTTGCTAGCATGCGATATTGCATCTCCACAGTGTCACTTGCCATGGCAGGTTGTTTTTATTGATTAAGGAAAATCATATGAGCCAAGCACATTCTTATAATCGTCAGATTTTATTGAACTCTCGTCCTGTTGGCGCGCCAACGCCAGACAACTTTATTGTTAATGAAACGCAAATCCCTGAGCCGAAAGCCGGTGAAATTCTACTGCGTACTATTTACCTTTCACTTGACCCTTATATGCGTGGACGCATGAACGACACCGAATCTTATGCGCCGCCAGTGGGCTTAAAAGAAGTGATGGTGGGGGCGACCATGTCGCAAGTGGTGCGTAGCAACAATGATAAATTCGAGTTAGGCGACTGGGTGTTATCTTACAGTGGTTGGCAGGACTATGCGGTGTCCAATGGTGAAGGTTTGTTTAATTTGGGCAAAAATCCTGCTCACCCATCTTATGCGCTGGGCATTTTAGGTATGCCTGGTTTTACGGCTTATATGGGCTTGATGGACATAGGTAAACCCAAAGCTGGTGATACCTTAGTGGTGGCGGCTGCAACGGGTCCTGTAGGTGCAACCGTTGGGCAAATTGCTAAGTTGCAAGGCTGTAAAGTGGTTGGTATTGCAGGCGGCGCAGAAAAATGTGCTCACGCTAAAGATGAATTAGGCTTTGATGCGTGTATTGATCACCGTGCGGAAGATTTCGCAGACCAACTCAATAAAGCGTGTGACAAAGGCATCGATATTTATTTTGAGAATGTAGGCGGTAAGGTGTTTGATGCCGTGTTGCCGTTACTTAATACGGGCGCTCGCGTGCCTGTGTGTGGTTTAGTGTCGCAATATAATGCCACAGAGCTGCCTGCTGGGCCTGATCGTCTATCACAATTAATGGGCACTATTTTAGTTAAACGATTAACAGTGAAAGGCTTTATTATTTTTGATGATTACGGTCACTGTTACGATGGTTTTGTTCCTGTGATGGATCAATGGTTGAAGTCAGGACAGGTGAAATATAAAGAGCACCTTTATGAAGGATTAGAGTCTGTAGTACCTGCTTTTATTGGCATGCTGCAAGGTGATAATTTTGGTAAGGTTGTCGTGCAGTTAAACTCGGCGGTATAATCCTATCGCTTATCAGGCAAGATTTAATCACTTGCCTGATGTTGAAATTGTATGAATGTCACATAAGCCTCAAAAAAGAGGCTTTTTTTTCGCTTTATTTCACAGCTCATCTTCCTTATTCCCCATTCATCGCAAACTTTTCCTACACTTTGACTTATTACTAAATAGCACCAGCATGGGCTGAAACTTAATCATGAGTTGTAAAGGATTATTCGGACAGGAAGCTTGGGTTCGCTATATCAGCGAACATGAAATGCCAGTATTACGAGATACAGTGGCTAAATTAGAGCAAATTGCCAAGGACGACACCGCTTCATTATCGCAGCTTGGGCAAGCTATTTTACATGATCATGGGTTAACTGCTCGGATCTTGAGGATCGCCAATAGTGCTTGCTATAACCGTGGTCGACAACAGGTTACAACGGTGAGCCGAGCCGTAGTGATGCTAGGTTTTAAAGCCATTAAACAAATTTGTATTACCGCGCAAATGCTTGACACTTTACTGGCTGATCATCGAATGGACCCTAACGTTTACCAACGTTTAGTTTTGCTTATTGCTCGCTCTTTATTGGCTGGAATGCTAGTAAAAAAATTACTGCATAAAAATGATGCCGATACCCAAGAAGAATATTTTTTAGCAGCCTTAATGCGACGTTTAGGCGAAGCGGCGTTTTGGCGCAGTAACAGCGATGTAGCTGTTTTTCTCGATGAGCAATTACGTTTTGTAGAGCAGCATCATAAATCGATAGAGTACCAACAGGGCCTAGTTCGAGACTTATTAGGGACTTCTTTTGAGCGTATGAGCCAAGGGTTAGCGACAAGTTGGCATCTCGGTGCAACAGTAGAAGCCTCTCTTGCTGACGAGCCAGAGAAAAACTATTTAATGCGCGCATTAATGCTGGCCGATGGCTTGAGTGCGGAATTAATCTCTATTCACCCCAACGGCAAAAAAAAGCAGCAATATGAAGCTAAAATCGGCCAGCTGCTGGGCGTTGGGCCACAAACGGTGGAAAAAGAAATTCAATCTTGTCAGCAAGGCACCATTGAACTAATGAATGCTTATGGTGCTGGGCGTTTAGTTAAATACCTTAATGTGAAAGATATGGTGTTGCCTGCTGATTCAGAGATTGCGGTAAGCAATGAAGCATTGCAATTAAAGATTTTACATGAGTTAACCAATATGGCCGTTGAGAAGGTTGACATCAATATGGTGATGCATTCAGCCCTTGAAGGTATCTATCGCGGTATCGGTATGGATACGGTATTGATATTTATGCTGACACGCGATCGACGCGGCCTAAAACCTCGCTTTGTATCAGGCAAAGACTCAGTGCACCTTAAAGATGATTTTGAAGTGGAAATTGGGCGTGAAAAGAATTTATTTGCCCATAGCTTGCAGTCTTTTGAGCCTATTTGGTGTCGTTCACATCATGATAAGTGGCAGCGTTTTATTAGCGCGAAGCTGCTTAAGCTAACCCCCGAGAGCGGTTTTTTCATTGCTCCTTTGGCGGTGGAAAAACGCAGTATTGGCTTAGTATATGCGGATAGAAAGCTGGGTCACATTGAATTAGAAGAAACTTCGTTTGTGGCTTTTCAACATTTTGTTCAGCAAACTAATTTATGCTTAACCAAAATGATGCACCCAAATGGATAAGTTTCAGTTATGATTTGCCAACTTATTGGTGGTGCTAAGGTGAGAAATGACCGAACTAGAAAAAATGCAGCTGGGTGTAGAATTCGATCCAGATGCCCACGAGATTCAAGTGTTACGCCATCAAACGTTTACATTAATACAGCAGTTTAATCGCACCTTTGCCCCGAAAGGGCGCGCCTTAGCTAAGAAAATTTTTGCCAAGGTTGGTTCTCAAACTATTATTACCCCGCCTTTTTTATGCGAGTTTGGCAAGACGATTAGCATCGGCGACCGTTGTTTTATCAATATGGGCGTGACCATGTTAGATAATGCGCCAATCACCATAGGTAATAATGTATTAATCGGCCCTTCAAGCCAGCTCTATACTGCATCTCACCCCCTTGATTTTAAAAAACGTAGGCAATGGGAATGTTGTAATTTACCGATAGTGGTTGAAGATGATGTTTGGATTGGCGGTAATGTGGTTATTTGCCAGGGAGTTACAATCGGTGCGCGCTCAGTTGTTGCCGCCGGCGCGGTAGTCACCAAAGATGTTGCACCTGACTCTTTAGTGGCAGGAGTGCCTGCAAAGCTGATAAAGCGTATTGAATCAAACAATGACAATAATATTGGAGAGTAAACATTAATGGCTTGGATAAACATGAAAAAAGGCATGGTTGTAGGCCTAGCTCTATTAGCCAGTGCATGTAGTCAAACTTATTCGCTGTCAGAGCAAGAAGTGGCGAGTTATATCAATGACCAGGTTAGCTTTAAGCATGAAGATGGAATTCCTGGTATTCTTTATGTTAAAGCTGAATTGGGCAAGGTTGCCGTTAAATTCGGTAGAGAGCAGGCCGATGCACTGCAAGTGTCTGGCACTTCTAGCCTAGAGCTACAAAACCCGCTGCGCCCATTTAAAGGCTCTGTTACCGTCGACTTTAGTGCTAAGCCTTGGTACAACCAGAAAGAAGGGGCGGTATATTTAAAGGATGTTACTTTAACTAATGTTTCCTCCGACCCGGCTGATTTAGGCAGTGAGGTGGCGAAGTTGGTCCCTCAGGTTTCTCAAGCGTTGCAGATGTTTTTACAAACGCAGCCTATTTATGTTTTAGATGAACAAGACATGAATCAAGCCATGATTAAGAAAGTGGGCAAAGAGATAGTAATTAAGCCCGGTAAAATTGAATTTTTGATGGGGCTGTAGCTATAGTTTATTTGTACTAGCTCTTCTTTATTGATTTGAACTCGATAGGTACCACTTTGGTATGAATTTCAAAGTGGCTTTTCGGAGTGAGTGTTAACCTACGTTTAATTAGGGTCGTTTCGTTGTGATTCAGCCTCGATAAATTTTTGCTCTAGCAGGGCGTATTCATTTTTCGCTCGGGTCAGCTCTGCGGCTAAATCGGTGGAGTCTTCCGCGCTATCAAGTAGCTCTAAAAACTGCTTTTCAATAAAATCTTTTTCTCGCACGATGCGACTTAGCTCTGCCTGCCCTTCGGCGAGTTGTTTTTTCAGGGTTGTTGTTTCATCTTTTTGGCTACTTTGCTGAAGTCGCGCTAACTCTTGCTCTAGTGAGTCGACACTCATTTTGTATTGGGTGATATCTTGTTCGGCCGCGCTTAGTTTTTCGGTGAGTTGCTGGCATTCAATGCCGACTGCTTCGGCGTGAGCTTCCATTTGCGCTTGCTCTTCGGCGCTGGTAGTGGATTTATTGACCGCTTCATCTAATAGTTTTTTTAGTTTCTGTTCTTGTTCATTTGCTTCTTTACTGAAGTTATCAAACTTTAAGTAACTCTCGTTAAGTGCCGCCGTCATTTCATCAATTATTTCACCTGACTCGGTGGCTTGCTGCTTTAACCGGATGATATGTTCCGTGATATTTTGGTGGGTGCCTTTCGTTTCAGCAGGCAATTCAGAAATATCAGCAACTTGTTTTATTAGTTTTATTTGTGCTTGATAAACTTGACTGAGTTTGTCGATTTTTAATTGGCTTTGTTTCAACGCATCCCGTAATTCTTGTGGCTCAGGCGTACTGCCTTTTGCTTTTAACGCCTGAGTAAGCTTGGCAATAGTTAGTTGGGCCTGCTCGAGTTGCTCTTGTAATCGTTTTTTACCTTGTTTTTGCCAATAGAATAGCCCTCCTAACACAATGAGAAAAAACAGCGCCATTTCGATAACAAAAATGGTCATAAAGTGGTCATCATACATTGTGCTACTCTTGAATAATAAGAAATATTTACCTTACTTAGCATAATGCAAAAATCGAACTTTAGCCGATTTGGGGCGTTTCAATATGCAACAAGCTGATTTTGATCAGACAGTAAGCGCTCAGTGGCAGCATTTTTGTCCGGTCGTATTGGTTCGTTTTGATTTCGCCAAGCATCAAAAGTATTTGAGTGGTTTAGATAGGCTAGTCAGTGTGACCTTTGAGCCTAGTCAGCAAAGTGTGCTGTTGGCTAGCAGCCAGCCTGCCGCTCGGTCTTTAGCGGATGTAATGTTTGATTTAGGCAGTGAGCCAGCCAGTCAAGTTCAGCTTGATGACGCTTTAGGTGAGATGGTTAATATTATCGCTGGGCATCTGAAAACAGCACTGGCGCTAAATGATGAAATGACGTTGCCAAATAAAATATGGCCACCAGTGAATGTTGCTGAACTGATTATGCAAAGGGACTCGCTTGGCTGTTTGTTATTCATTAGTCATGCGCCCGTTTATGTGATGCTAGTAAAGGACGCTGGAGCGCTTCGCTCAGCTGCAGGAGATGTTGAATGAAAATACTGATTGTAGATGACAGCAAGGCAATGCAAGCCATTGTGAGGCGTTCATTAAAAGCTTGCGGTTACGGTGGTTGCGATACTCAACTGGCTTCTGATGGTGTTGAAGCTTTAGCTATCATTAAACAGTGGCAGCCTGATATTGTGTTATCTGATTGGTATATGCCAAAAATGACGGGACTTGAGCTGCTTCAGGCCGTGAAAGAGCAGGGAATTAAGGTCAAAATAGGCTTTGTTACTTCTGAAACTGCTAAGGTGAAATTAAAGCAGGCCCTTGCCGCTGGTGCGGAGTTTGTTTTAAGCAAACCGTTTGAAGATGAAGCCTTGCATCAAGCCATGTTACCGCTGCTGGATGAAAATGATGACGGCGATACAGAGGTGGTTAAAGCTAGCGCTTCGGCTTGTTTATCTCAAGAAATTCAAGATCGGATCCTATTACCGAGAGTGAACGCTATCGACACTGTTTTTAATGCTTTTTCGGTGAAAGAGTTGTTATTAGAGGCGGTGCCGGGCAGTGCTTTTCACGGGCGCTGGTTACCCTGTTTTTTGGCTATGTTTGTTGATGGCGCAAAAAAGGTGCGCGCCGTAGCGGTCATTGACTTTGCGGGTTTAGTGGTTCTTGGTGCCGGTATGGATGGTTTAGAGGATGCTCAAACCCACGAAATTATAAAGAAAAAATCGGTGCCTAAAGCCATGATGGCTAATGTAAACCAAGTCTTTAAGGTGTTAGGTGCGAGTATGGTAGAGCAAAAAACAGGATGCTGCCTGACCTTACAAAGTGTTAATTTTGCCGCGAAATCTATGCCTAAATTGGAAAAAATGTTCAATAAACCCAACTCGGAACGGGTGGATGTGGAGCTAGCCGTACTTGGCTATGGGCAAGGTTATTTAACCTTGGTTTGTTCTTAGATGTGGTAACACTTAACCTCAGTTTTGCTTATCCAAAGCTCGGGTTACTTAACTGCAAAAACGATCCCGCCATTGATGAAAAGGAGGAGTATTCTGGCCATGGCGCCTTAGAAATTGCGACAGGTGAAAATCTTTAAGGTCAATTTAAAGTCAACTTGTCTTTTTATAAGTTCATTTCTTTTAATAAGTTATACCGTTTTCTACTTCTATGTATGGTCAAATTTATTGTGATAACATACATTGTTATTGTTAATCATTCTTATTTTGATTTATAATTTGTTTAATTTCTCAGCAAGTTTGATAAGTAGGGCTCTCATCGTGTATATCTGCATTTGTAAAGGGATCACCGATAAAACCATTCGCGAGGCGGTTGCCACGGGAAAAAGCTTTAGCGCCCTCAAACGCGAGCTAGGCTTATCTGCGCAATGTGGCGTTTGCGTGGCGGATGCCATTTCTTTGATTAAAAAAGAGCAATTGCAATATCAAGGTCAGGCTTATGCTGCTAATGTTCGCGCGGCCCACGATCAAAGTATTGCGATTAAGCAGGTAGCATAAAAAATGGACTCACGAAGAGCCCATTTTATTGCTTATCTATTAGGTCGGGTGAGTGTTTATGGCAGCACCGACACTTGTTTAAATTATAAGTAAGTAGTCGCTAACCAAGTAGGTTTGTTACTGCATTTTTCTCATTTTCTTCTTTTTCTTTCTGTGCCCTCACGCTCGCCTCTAGTAGCGTTTCAGCCTTACTTTGATCTGAGCTTACTTGTGCGTAATCAGCGTCTTCTATACGCGAACGTGCCGCACTCTGATTCTCAAATGCACTGCTGAGTTGTCGTTGGTAAGAATCAGATGCATTGATTTGTGCGCCTAAGTCACTTTGTGATGATAACAACTGTTCTTGCGCAGCTTGCCCTGTTGCTAAATTTGCATCAACGCTTTGTGTAGTGACATTGATAGTGTCTAAGCCAAGGCTACTCGCATTATCTATTCCACTCACAAGTTCATTTATTTCAGACTGAATGGCACCTAGCTCATTTGCACCGTTAATACCATTACCACTGGCAACAACCAGCTCGTTGATCCTTTGTACAGAAGCAGATGAGTTTTGTAAGCCACTGCTTTCGGTACTGGCGAGAGATTGGTTGTAAGTTTCATTAGCATTGAGCTGGGCGGACTGATTAATTTGCGAGGTAAGCCGCTGACTAATAGAAAAGCCGGCAGCATCATCTGCGGCTGAATTTATTCGTTTACCGCTGGCGAGTTTTTCATTTTCTTCCTCTTCCTTTTTCTTTTGTTGTGAAATTAAATTAGAAGATTGAAATGATGACGTTGAACCTATTTGCATATCGCCCCCAAGAAAACACTATTATGCTTAAATTATAGCCATTTTTAGCGGAGATTGCTGAAGAAAATTGCTTCCTGCTACGGTTGTAGCAGGAAGGTGAGTTGATTCAAAGACTAACGAGGAATGCTATGCCAAGTGCGTGGTTTTCCAGATGAAAAGAGTACCACGCCTGTGCTGTTATCTACTTTGCTACTTGTTAGCCCTTTGGTATTACCTGGATAGCTGACACCATTGTAATATAAACTGCGCCAGCTGCCTGATACTTGGCTGTATAGGGTTAACCAATCATATTGCGCTGTTTGACCAACTACGATGGGCGATGCAACATTTTCGGTTCGACTCAGGAATTGATAGCCTTTAGCGGTTCCTTGAAATACTAATAGGACACAGCCCTGCTTACTACACCAGTTAAGTTGTACGATGGCGTCATCGATGCCATCACCATTTAAGTCATACTTAACAGAGTTGAACTTAGTATTACCCGGATTGGTACGATGATAACGGAAGTATTCTGTTACTGCCTTTTGTACCGTTCGATCTAGCCCCGTAGGGTTGATGTTAGCGGCATTAAACTGACGCTGTTTTGGTTGCTTTTGTGGCATGAAGGTTAAGACTTGTCCGCCAGACATCTTGTCCAGTTGAAAAGCATTATTTTGATACTTAGTAACGGTGCCAGAGTTATTGGTTTGGCTTGCGACTAGGGCTAACCCATCGCGGCTAAAGATTATCTCCTTGGCAATAGGTTTGCCTGACGATTGGGTCAAAAATAAAGAGACTTCAGCTGGGTTATTGGATTTCCAAAAGCCTGACTCGGTTTTTCTCCCTTGCTGAGTTTGGGTAATTAGGGTCGCGGAATAATCATCATTTAGCGCTAAGTCTAAAATAGTTTGCCCGTAGTGTAATTTATTACCCATGTAGTTACCGATGATGGTCTCGTCTACTTCAGGCCAAGCTGGTTCGGCACACCCTTGGTATTTATCCCAGGCGGCATTGGCTTTTGCCTGATAACCCCAATACACGCGACCATTATTACTGTAGCAGTGGCCAGGGTTTATATTGAGTTGCAATAAAAATCCATTTTTACCTACCGCTGTAATGTTATTGCGCTGCGTGGTTTCAAACTTAGAGAGATTGATGTCGTACTTTTGACTACTCGATTGAGTGGTGAAGGTTAGGTTTTGTCCTGCAACTAATGCATTCCAATAGGGCGTATCGCCATGCGCTTTAAAGTGAAATCCGGTTACGGCTTTAGTGCATTGAGGGGAGGTTTTACTGAGCGCCATGTGGTGAACACGGTCGACCCTAATTGAAGCGTCGGTTTGGTTTGTGGATGGAACGATTTCCCCGGCAAACTCTATATAAGTGGGTTCAAAGGCTTTCGGTGAGATCTTGTTATAAATCATTCTTAGATCTTCGCCATAGGTTAGCGGGAAAGAATCTTTAAAGCCACAAGGGGTAAACCATGCTTCGCCTTCACCTAATGCAAGTTGGCCTCTGAAATTAGTCTCCAACACTTGGCTGAAAGGGACGCGTTCAGGCATCGCCGTTTCAACGATGACGGGAGCCGGAGGTGTTGACTTTGGTGTCTGCGCACATGACCAAAGCATAGGTAGAGAGATCAAACTGATCAATGAGATAGCTTTCATGGTGGGTCCCTTTAGCCAATCCATCTGTTGTTAGAATAATGCTTAGATTGTATCAAAGTCATGCTCAGGCTAATTTCATAATTTGCGTCATTTTTGTGCGCTAGAGCAAAGACTGAAAATTTTACTGCGTATATTTAGCGATATTAATTTTTGCTAACTGACTGATGTAGGCCAAATTACGGCTTTACAAGCTTCAGTCTAGTAAGAAAAAATCCAAAATCCAGTTAATTGACGGTACGCGATATTTATCTCGTTCTATTAAGAGCTCATGTCGTGCATGACCGATAATGATTGGCTCTTCATCAATACAGGGACGGCCGGCTTTTAACAAGTTTGCGCAAAATTGGTTTTGCCCTTGAGGGTTGACGACGTTGTCATCTGAGGCTTGAAGTACGAGTAAAGGAGTCGTTATTTTATCGGCATTTTCAATTATATAATTGGTCGATAAAATAGCTTGATTAAGCCATTGATGGGTTACGCCACCTAAACGTATCTCGGGGTGTGCTTGGTATATTTGTCTGAAGTAATGATAGCGAGCAGGGCTTTGGGTTAGGTCGTTTTCCTCGAACGGTATGGGGTGGTAACCTCCTTGGCCAGGGGCATATTGGGCAGGCCGACGCATCATAGTATTGGATTTTATCGCGGCGTTGGTAATCGATAATGCCATTTTGGCACTAAAAGGGCCTAAGTTAATATCAAACATTGGGCTACAGAAAGCTGCCTTATCAAAGCGTTGATTATGATCCATTAAATACAAAGCACTGATAGCGCAGCCCATTGAATGTGCGATGAGAAAAGTGTTGCTATAGCGTGTTAAGTCGAGCTCTTGGTCAACCCAATAGGCAAAGTCGGTGACGTAATCGGAAAACTGCAGCACATGGCCTTGTTCGCTATTGGGTGTCATGCGTCCCGACAGTCCTTGTCCTCGGTGATCAATGATATAAATGTCAAAACCAAGTTGCGATAAATCATAGCTAAGCTCTTGATATTTTAAATAGCTTTCAATTCGACCAGGCGAGATGATGATAGCTTGCTGGTGTTCAGGTTTAATCACTTGGACATAACGAATAATAACGCCATCCACGCCGATAAATTCACTAGCATGACTATACTTTTGCCAAAATGGGCCAATATGGCTGGCATATTTGTCAGGAAGCTCTGATTCTAGGGTAAGGTTGTATTTATTGTTAAAGGCCAAGGTAATTCTTCAGCTGTAATCATGACTTATAGGTGATAAGTTTACGTCAGTTTTGGTTTTTTACCGATCATAAAATCTAAGTTAGGGGTTATTTTGCCACAGTCAGCTTACTTTTTACCTGCATTGTCAGCCCTGTTTTGGTCGGGCAATTTCGTATTTGCGCGTTACGTCTCCAGTGACATTCCTCCCATTGCTCTGGCTTACTGGCGCTGGACCTTGGCTATGTGTTTGATATTGCCTTTTGCTATTAAGCCGATTTGGCAGCAACGCGCGATCATTAAAGCCCATTTTTGGCCGTTGTTTTTACTGTCGACGGTGGGGGTTGCTGGGTTTAATACTTGTGTTTATTTGGGGTTGCAAACAACGACAGCGACAAATGGCTTGCTAATCAACTCCATGATCCCGATTTTAATCATTGTATGTTCGTTATTATTGGGAGTGACGATTCAGCTCAAGCAAGGTTTAGGCGTGCTGATTTCTTTACTGGGAGTGATCTTTTTAGTGTGCCATGGCGAGCTTAGTCGCTTACTTAATCTAAGGGTGAATACAGGCGATCTTTGGGTGCTTTTGGCAACGTTACTGTGGGCGATTTACTCGATCGGTTTAAAGGTGAAACCTGCAGAGTTGTCGGCGGTCGCTTTTCTAGGTTTTAGTATTACCGTGGGCAGTTTTGTGCTTAGTCCTTTATATTGGTTTAACCTAACATCTGAAGCAAGTTGGCATTTTAGTTTGGAAAATGGCGCAGCAATAGGGTATACCGCTATTTTTGCATCATTAGTGGCTTACTTTTGTTGGAATCAAGGCGTAAAATTGATCGGCGCAAGTACCGCTGGGCAATTTATCCACTTGATGCCGGTATTTGGCACCGCCCTTGCTGTGTTGTTTATAGGTGAACAACTGGCGTGGTTTCAATTAATAGGGGCGCTAGCGATTGGCTCTGGGATCCTTTTATCTTTGCAGAGCAAGCCGAGCCGTTAGCGCAGTGGCAAAGACGTTAGCGAGATTCCATTATAAGTGAGCAGTAAATGACATTAGAAGTGTGGTTGGCCTACTTAATTGCAGGCATTATCTTGAGTGTTTCGCCCGGCGCCGGTGCGGTTAATACCATGTCGAACGGCATGAATTATGGTTTTAAGCGTGCATTGGTGTCGATTATTGGCCTGCAGGTGGGGCTGATTCTCTTGTTCGTACTCGTTGCAATTGGGTTAGGGGCGTTAGTGGCGCAATCAGCGCTGGCGTTTAATATTATTAAGTGGGTTGGGGTTGGTTACTTAATATATTTAGGCGTGATGAAATTTAGGGAGCAGGGTGCGATGGACGTGGCGCAAGTGAGCGCCAAGCCAATGCCGTTAGCAAAATTATTTAGTCATGCCTTGTTGGTTAATGTGACCAATCCGAAAAGTATTGTATTTTTGGTGGCGTTACTGCCACAGTTTATTGATCCCAATGCAGCGCAAGCGCCACAGTTTTTGATTCTTGGTACCACTTCGGTGCTGGTGGATATGGTGGTTATGATTGGCTATGCCTTGTTAGCGACACGTCTCGCCTTTTTCATTCGTAGTGAGCGACATATGCGCTTACAGAATCGGATTTTTGGTGGCATGTTTATTGGAGCGGGCTCGCTTTTAGCGGTGGCAAGTCACAAATAGTGTTATTTATCAATTGAAGAGGGAAGCCAAGGCTTCCCTTTTTTGTGTTTGTTGCTATCGTTTCTGTTCTATTTTTAGGAATAAATTCAATGAGAAAAAATGTTTCCCCAATTCTAAGCCAACTAAACCAAGTGATTTTAGGCAAAGAAGCGCAAGTTGAATTGGCGCTGGTTTGTCTCCTTGCGGGTGGGCACCTATTAATAGAAGACTTGCCCGGCATGGGAAAAACGACCTTAGCACAAGGGTTAGCCACTACCTTAGGGCTAAGTTATCACCGGGTGCAGTTCACTAGTGACATGCTACCGGCGGATATTTTGGGGGTGTCTATCTTTGATCCACAAAAACAGGCATTTCATTTTCATAAAGGCCCCATCTTTAACCAAGTTTTGCTTGCCGATGAAATTAACCGCGCTAGCCCGAAAACCCAAAGTGCTTTACTAGAAGCGATGGCAGAGCATCAAATCAGTATCGACAGTGAGACTTACTCATTACCTGAGCCATTTTTTGTCATTGCGACACAAAACCCGCTCGATCAAGCAGGAACTTTTCCCTTACCTGAGTCGCAGCTAGATCGCTTTATGATGCGTATTGAATTGGGCTTTCCTAACATGGAAGCTGAGTTAGCGATGCTGCAAGGAAAGCAGTTTAATCAAGTATCACAGGTAATTGATACTGCAGAGCTCATATCGATGCAAGCACAGGTGCGAGAGGTTTCTGCCAGTGCGTCAGTACTTAATTATTTGTTACGCTTAGTGGCTGAGAGTCGCTATAACGCTACTTACCCTAATCCATTATCGCCACGTTGCAGTAAAACCTTGTTGCAAGCTGCGAAAGCTAAGGCTTGGGTGGCAGGGCGTGACTATCTGTTACCCGATGATGTCCAAGCGGTGTTTCCTGCTGTAACTGACCATCGTTTAGGCGTGCTTGGCGGCGCGCAAAGTAGCGGTGCGGCGTTGAGTGAAACCTTATTACATGCCGTTGATCCACTGGCTTAAGGTGATTTTGTTGACAATTCGCAAGTGGTTTAAACAGCGCTTTGATAAGTGGTTAAAAAAAAATATACCGCCTAACGGTAAGATCACTCTGACCCGAAATAATCTATTTATTCTGCCGACTTGGTTTGGTGCTGCGTATTTAGTGACGTGTTTTACGTTGTTTTTATTGGGTACAAATTACCAGAATAACTTGATTTTATTTTTGTCATTTTTGCTATCGAGTATTTTTGTTAGCTGCTTACTGGCCAGCCATAAGAATATGTCTGGTTTAACTCTTTATGCTGCCAACCCTGAGCCACAGTTTGCTGAGCAATACATCGCCTTTCCATTAAAGATTGAACACCGCCCAGAGCAAGGGCAGTTTATTTTCGCTTTTCAACAAGATGGTGACGGACTAGATGCACTGATTAAAGACCAGCAGGTGTTGATTTATCGTCAGGCGTTACGTCGTGGTTACTTTAATCCAGGACGATTGACGATTTCCAGTGTGTTTCCCCTCGGACTGTTTCGGGTTTGGACTCATGTAGATCTGAACTGGCAAGGATTGGTTTATCCCAAGCCTATTGAAAGCGCGGTCGTGCTAGACAGTGATGGCGCGGATAAGCAGGCCGATTTAGGGCGCAGTCGTACTCAAGCTGGTTTTGATGAGTTTGCCGGCTTAAAGACTTATCAAATAGGGGAGTCGTTAAAGTCGGTTGCTTGGAAGCAGTTAGCCCAAGGCCGAGGCTGGCACAGTAAAGCCTTTGAACAAGCTCAAGGCAGTGCGGTTTGGCTAAACCTTAACGCGCAAACAGGGCGCGATTTAGAAACTAAACTCGGCCAACTTACCGCTCAGGTTTTAACCTTAGACGAACAAAACGCTTTATATGGTTTGCGCTTGGGGACTCATGAGATTGCTCCTGCGCAAGGGGCGCAGCAGCGTCTTACTTGTCTCGCAGCATTAGCAACTTATGGTCTTAATAAGGCGGTGATGTAATGGATTTGTTTTTTAAGCGACATCATCTGCTGCTTATTTTACTTTGTTATTTGGCGACGACTTTATCCCTATCAAACCAAATTCACTGGTTGATTTTTGTCTTGGCGGTGGCCTGTATTGGTTGGCGCGTGGGTATTTATTTTGGCCGTTTAGCTGCGCCATCGGTGATGGTTAATCGCGTTGCAGCCTTACTTGGTGCGGGTGTGTTGATGAGCGTGGTGTTCAGCCAAGGCTTGTTTAGTGCCATGATGCATTTGATTGTGTTGGGCTACACCTTGAAGTTTTTGGAGTTGAGCGCACGGCGGGATATTAATGTCTTTGTTTGTACTGGCATGGTGCTAATAGCGGTTTTCTTTGTTTTTGAAACTTCTGTAATGATGGCGCTATGGGGTGTGTTGCTCGCTGTTTTGCATTTAGGGTTAGCACTCAGTTTGTATGCTGAGCACCTCTCGGCCAAAGCGCAGACCCGTTATTTAACTAAGCTGGTATTGATTAGTTTCCCCTTGGCGTTAATGCTGTTTGTGCTACTGCCGCGTTTACCGCCGATGTGGAAATTGCCATTACAAAATCAAGCCACTACAGGTCTTTCTGAAACGGTAAACCCGGGCGATATTGCCGAGTTAAGTCGCTCTAGTGCTCTTGCTTTTCGTGCTAGCTTCGCGCAAGGGGTACCACCTGCCAATGAGCGTTATTGGCGGGTGATGACTATGGATCAGTATGTGCAGGGCCAATGGTCGCAAAGTGAGTCGATAAAAAGTGCGGTGCGATTGGCAGAAAGAGGCAGTCGCTTTAATGTTGAAGTTGCGGGGACCGCGCAATCATATGAGTTGATTCTTGAACCTAGCTTTCAAACTTGGTTACCTAGCCTAGCGGTGAGTAATGGCCAAAATAATCGCGCTAACCTGCTATTTAATTATACCTTACGCAATGACATTCCGATTACGCAACGCAGCATGCTGCGTTTTAGCTATTTTCCCGATACGCCAATACGTTATTTAGACCGGACCATGAGGCAGCAAAATTTGCTATTACCAGAATCGGGTAATGAGCAAACGCGGGCTTGGGCTGCGCAGCTAAAACAAGAGAATCTTTCGCCACAACAGCAAATAAGCCGAGTTTTACAGCGTTATGCCGGTGAAAACTTCCGTTACACCTTACGGCCACCGCCATTAGGGCAAGAGCAAATCGATGGTTTTCTATTTGGCTCGCAAGCGGGATTTTGCGTGCACTATGCCAGTAGTTTTGTTTACATCATGCGTTTACTTGAGTTACCTGCACGAATGGTAACGGGTTACCAAGGCGGCGAGTGGGATGGTGAAGGGGGCTTTTTGACCGTTCGCCAATATGATGCTCATGCTTGGGCGGAGGTTTATGTTGATGGTCGTTGGCAACGTTTTGATCCTACTGCTTTTGTTGCGCCAGATCGGGTTGAGTCGGGTCTTGAGTCGGCATTACCGAATGAGTTTTTGGCAGGCGATTTAAGCTTAATTAAGTTTAGAAGCAATGCGTTGGTTAACCAGCTTTACCTAACCATGGCGAAATTTGATTACGTGTGGGCGGTTTGGGTATTGAACTACGATAATCAAAAGCAATTTGACTTGATCAAGCGTTGGTTTGGCGATATTGATTTTTTTGCCCAGATTTGGCTGTTTATTGGTGTTTTTATCGCCATTATTACACTGATGGTTTTGTGGAGTTTAAAGCCATGGCAAAGGCCAACTTTAGCGCGTGAGGATAAGCTGTTTATGGCGCTGCATGGGGTGTTTAGTAAGCAAGGGTTGGAGCGTTTACCGGGCGAAACGGTAACAGATTATTGCCTACGAATTTCACTGGTTTCGCCAAAAAATGCGGATCAGGTAATGAACTTTTCGCGGCTATATAATCGCGTTAAATATGCTGACCAAACGAGCATGCAGAATGAGAAAGATTATCTGAAATTGTCTTTGCTGCTAAAGTTGATCCGTCGCCGAACAAAATAGCGAGCCGTGGATTTTTTTACTAAATCTGTTGTTTTCAGTAGAATGCAGCATATTTTGTCACTATAGGCTAAGCCGATGTCTGAACCGTTATATTTGTCAAATGATGCATTAATGCATGCCGTTCGAGAAGTTTTTCAAGTGGAGTCTGATGCATTAAAGCGCTTAGCTGAGACCGCTGATCAGCGTTATATTGATGCTATTCGTTTGCTTAAGCATTGCCAAGGGCGAATTGTTGTTTGTGGCATGGGCAAGTCAGGCCTGATTGGTAAAAAAATAGCGGCTAGTTTTGCCTCTTTAGGTCAGCCTGCTTTTTTTATGCATCCCGGTGAAGCCTTTCATGGTGACTTAGGCATGGTGCAGCCTGGTGATGTGTTGCTGCTGCTATCATATAGCGGTGAGACTGATGAGGTATTAAAAATAATCCCTTCACTTAAACACTTCGGTAATAAGATCATTGCTATTACTGGTGGTTTAGAATCTAGCTTAGCTAAAAATGCCGATTTAGTTTTAGATGCCAGTATTGAGAAAGAAGCCTGCCCGAATAATTTAGCCCCTACTACGTCAACGACGGTCGCATTAGCAATTGGTGATGCATTAGCCGCAACCTTAGCGCTAGAAACCCAATTTAGCCCGATGGATTTTGCTAAGTATCACCCCGGCGGTAGTTTGGGCCGACGTTTATTGACCCGAGTAAAAGATGTGATGCGCAGCGAACAGTTGCCAACGGTTAGCGCAGATACGCCGATCACTGATGCGTTAATGGTGATGACGCAAACACGTACCGGTTTGGCTTTAGTGATGCAAGATGATGCCCTATTAGGGGTGATTACAGATGGTGATGTGCGTCGTTACTTATTGGCCGGGCATCAAGTAACATCGGGTGTTGCTCAAGATATGATGACGCGCTCGCCAAGAACAGTTGATGAGACATGTATGTTGGCAGAGGCGGAAGAGTTAATGCGCGAAAAACACATTAAATGGTTGGTGGTCACCAATGCCCAACAACGTGTGTCGGGCATTTTGGAGTGGAGTCAGTAAGCGCTTAAAGTTTAAATCGGCGAACTGACTGAGTGAGTACGTTCGCTTGATTAAGTATTTCCTCACTGGCTTGTGAGGTGTGCGATGCAGCTTGATTCGAGGTTTCTGCAATATCACGAATATTGACAATATTGCGGTTGACCTCAGCAGCAACGGTACTTTGCTCCTCGATTGCAGCGGCAATTTGTGTGCTAGTTTCAGAAATATTGGTCACGTCGCGCGTAATTTGCTCGAGTAACTCACCCGCTAATTCTGCTTGTTCGGTACTTTCTTGGCCTTGACCATGACAGTTTTTAATCAGGTCGACAATGCTGCTTGTTTTGCCTTGCAATGAAGAAATGATATTACTGATTTCTTGAGTCGAATTTTGCGTACGTTGCGCTAAGCTGCGCACTTCATCAGCGACTACGGCAAAACCACGCCCTTGTTCGCCGGCGCGAGCGGCCTCAATCGCTGCATTCAATGCTAGCAGGTTGGTTTGTTCGGCAATACCGCGTATTACTTCTAATACTTGGCCGATAGTTTGACTCTCTTGTTCTAGCTCCTCTACTGCTTTTGATGAAAGAGTGAGGCTGTTTGCCAAGTTGTTTATTTTATCTATGGTTTGGTCGACACTTTGGCGGCCCTTAATAGCATTATTATTCGTATCGCCGGCGCGATGAGCTGCGGCTTCTGTATTCCTTGCTATATCGTCAATGGTGCTACCCATCTCGGTGACAGCTGTTGCAACCATGTCTGTTTCATGTAGTTGGTTGGCTATGCCTTGGCGAGTTTCTGATGCATTGAGGGAAAGCTCTTCAGCGGCACTGGATAAAGTATCCACAGCGTGGTTAACATCTTGAATTAGGTCCTGAAAAGTGGCGAGCATTTCATCAAAATTCTGCCCAACACTAGCAATTTCATCACTGCCTGTGATATTTGCTCTTTTGCTCAAGTCCTTATTGTGGTTGATGTCACTCATGGTATCGGACAGTCGGGTTAGGGGGGCTAGAATACTGCGAGAGAGAGCGATACTAAACGCAATAATTGCAAGGATGATAATACCAAAAATTAACATAGCTTGGTTTTTGGTATTATCAATCGATTCTGTGATGATGCTTTTTATCTGCTGTTCTACGGTATCGAGGGCATCTTCAGTTTGATGTATGGTCGATCTTAATTTACTTAACAGCCCTTCGTTAGAATTAAGGCCAATGGCCTGCTCTTGCTTAACGTATTTATTAAACCTTGCGTGATAATCGATCAGGCTTTGCTTTACTTCACCCTGATTACCTTCAATCATGGTAGTGATCAGCTTATTAAATCGATCTAAGTACTTAAGATCGAGGCGTAACATGAAATCTTTTTCAAAGCGTCTTAGCATCAGATAGTTGCTCAAGGACTCAAAGTCACTAACATTTTTGTAAAGCTGTTCAGCAGCATGAGCACTGTCGCGCAGCGCACCATTTAAGCCGGATTCATGGTCTAAGCCCGCACTAATTTGTAACTCAACAAGCTGATTAAACATCACCTGATATTGTTCCATGGCTTTAATGGTTATGTCTATTTCGGTACTGGGTAAGTTGGTCTCTTGATAAAATTGGCGTATTGCTGCCAGATGTTCGCTGGTATTTGCAAAACTATCATTAAATTTTTGTTGGTATTTAAGATCTTTACGCGCCAAGAAATCCTTCTCATGGCGACGTAACATTAACATGTCGGTTTTGAGTGACTCAGCTACTAAAGCCGTTTTAGAAAGTTTTTCTAACTCGCTAATTTTAATAATCAACAGTGAAAATAGTAAAAATAAACCTACTGTAATGACTAAGCTATTGGCGATGAATTTGTGTTTAATTAACATGCAAGTCCTATTGCGTTGTCAGGCTTGCTTCAATTGTAGTTGTGTTTTTGGAGAGGGAAAGAGTCAAGACAATAAAATTGACTTGACTTTGATTTTAATAATTCAGTTACAAATTGAATTGTTTCACTGCGTTATGCAAAACTGTTGCTTGCTCCAGCACTTTATCACTGGCGTGAACGCTGCTGAGAGCTGAGGCGCTATTGTGCTCGGCACTGTCTTTAATATTGATGATATTCCGATTAACTTCTGCTGATACTAAGCTTTGCTCTTCAATCGCGGCGGCCACTTGGGTACTCATATCTGATATGTGGCTAACATCTTTGGTAATTTGAGTCAGAAGTTCGCCTGCTTGCTGGGCTTGATCGGAACTATCTTTACCTTGCTGGTGACAAGAGCTAATCAGATTAACAATACCTTGAGTGCGTTGTTGCAATGAATCAATAATCTGGCTTATTTCAAGGGTCGAATCTTGGGTTCGCATGGCTAAATTACGCACTTCGTCTGCGACAACAGCAAAGCCGCGGCCTTGCTCTCCTGCTCTTGCTGCTTCAATCGCAGCGTTAAGGGCAAGTAGATTCGTTTGCTCTGCAATGCTTTTAATGACGTCTAGCACTTGATCGATCGTTTGGCTTTCTTCTGCAAGCACAGAAACAGCTTGTGAAGAGCTATTAAGTGCCGCGGATAATTGCTCAATCTTATTTATCGTATCTTCAACGCTTTGCTTACCGAGTAAGGCATTGCGATTGGTTTGCTCCGCTACTTGGGCGGCCATTTCGGTATTCTTGGCAATCTCTTCTATGGTTGAGCCCATTTCGGTAACGGCTGTAGCGACTTGATCGGTTTCTTCAAGCTGCTTACTGATTTGAGCTTTATTGTTATTAGCATTAACCGATAATTGTTCCGACGATTCTGATAGCTCGCTTACTGCGGTATTGACGCCTTTAATGATACTTTGAAAGTTACTCAGCATCAGGTTAAAGCTTCTGCCTAGTTGGCTTAATTCATCTTTACCAGACTGCTCCACTCTTAGGCTTAAGTTATTACTTTGTTGTATGTTTTGAATAACATTAACCAAGCTATTAATTGGGTTAAGCACTGAGCGACTAATATAAGCCCCAATACCAATTACCAGTATCATAATTGCAATGAACAAGAACAACGCTTGCTGTGTTATTTCATCAACGCGTTGTGCCAATATTTGATGCAGGTTGAGCTCTACCGCCACCAGCACATCTTCGGTTTGCTTAATCGTTTGGCGCATCTGCCCTAATAATCCTTGGCTGTGATCTAAGCCAAACTGATTCAAGGTGGTCACGTATTGATTAAATTGCGATTGAAAGCGCGATAATACCGCAGCATCGTCGGGGAGGAGTTGGGAATGGAGCGCTTGAACTTGTTTATTTAGGGTGTCAGCATATTTCATATCATGACGCTGGATAAAGTCTTTCTCGCTGCGGCGTACCATTAAATATGCCGCTAGTAGCTTATCATTATTAAGCTCGATAATGTGCTTTTCTAGCTCATGAGCGGAGTCTCGTAATTTGCCATGAAGGCCGCTTTTATGGTCAAGCCCTAGGGTTTGGTTGAGCATAACAAGCTGATCAAAGTCTTGCTGGTATAGCTTTACTTGTTCGCTGAGCTGGTCTAATTGTGCGCTGTTTTGGTTGATGCTTTGATAGAAGGCTTGTAGTTGCTCTAAGGTGTTGATTGTTTGCAGTGCTTCTTGATCAAACTTATCCTTATACGTTAAATCTTTTCGCGCTAAAAAATCTTTTTCATATTTGCGTAAACTTAATATATGGCTGGTTAATTGTTCGGCTTGACTAACGCGAATGCTTAAATCTTTTAAAATTGCTGATTCTTGTAGCAGTAAAAGCAATAACGCTAATAACCCTAACCCGGTGATGAGTGTATTGGTGAGCATTTTTTGTTTGATATTCATAAGCCGAAACCTTCTAACAACATGAGATTTCTTTGCTCTCGTGGTTAGAGCAAACTAAGTGCATGAATATATTAGAACAGCCTGCTAAAAAACAGGCTGCTGGTGGTTTTTTGATTAAACTTGTTAACTCGCGCTGCTTCGTTGAGCGCGCTGTTTATTGATGGGTTATTTATTACTTGCTAAATTGATTTCATTGTCATTTATAAAGGCTATAACTGGATTGTTTTTCATTACTTTTGAGTAATATATTTTGCCAGCAATTAAACCTGCGATGAAGCCGCCAATATGGGCAGACCAAGCGACGCCTTCTGAGCTGGCGACAAAGCCATAAACATTAATGCCAAGCCAAATTAAAAAATAAGCCCAAGCCGGTAACCTAGCTTGGTATACGATAAACATAAAGCTTAATTTGGCTTTTTTAAATAACATTAGATAAACACCGAACAGGCCGGCAATCGCGCCACTAGCACCGACCATAGGCGCCATTTCTCCTAAATGGATAGCATAAAAAGCGAGGCCCCCGACTATGCCGAAGAACAAATACAGCAGTAAGTAAGTGGTTTTACCCAGCGCGTCTTCTAAGTTGTCACCGATGACATAGAGAAAGTACATGTTGCCGAGAATATGCAGCCAGCTGCCATGAAGAAATTGATAGCTGATCAGCGTCCAAGGTGCATCGGCAAAGTATATTGGATCCATGACTAAGGATTTGGAAAGGGTTTCTTCGTCAATCACGCCAGAGAGGGTGACGAAAAAAATGCATAAATTCAGTACAATAAGAGACACGGTGACAATAGGAAAGTTACGTGGCTTGATATTGTACTCTACAGGCATTTGGGTAATAAATTGAAAAATGTAACTGGCAAAATTGTTGGTTTTATTTAATTCAATCATCGCACTTCTTAGGTGAGGTGTGCGCTCTACCTCTTTGAGCTCATCTTTATCAATCCAAACTCCGTTGCATTGGGTACATAAATCGATCTCGACATCAAAATTGTCAATGATTTTGAAAGTCTCCAAAGGGTGTTGACAGTCAGGGCATGAGCGGTCACTGCAACCCACATAATCCCCGATATTACCTTTCAAGCTATGCTGTTGTTGCTGGTCGGCATAAGAGGCTTCTAGCTCACCACCCTCAAACCATAGCCCGCCACAGTCAGTGCACACGTCGACTTCTTGATGTTGGTATTGTGTTTGCTTTAATGGCTGGTTTTTGCAGCAAGGACACTGCTTATAAAAAGTTGAATTAGGCATAGTGAACCTTGTTATTTGGCTTGGTAAGAAAGTACTTGATTAACATCTACGTTGTAGCTAAGTAGTACTTGCTTGATATTTATTAAGTCTGCTTCTAAGTAAGCAAGGGTTTCTTCTCTTGCTTGTTTTGATACGGCTTCGAGCCGCTCTGTAATTAAGGACCTATCGAGGAATTTTTTATCTAAACGCATCAGTAAGTCATCTACTTCGCTGTGAAAACGCCTTACGCCCGTCAGGATCGGTGCAGGGGTTTCCATGGTGCGAGGAGAGAAGCGCATTGCCTGCCATACGTAAGTGTCAAATTTAGGTTGATCCTTTTCGGCAAAATAAGTGTGCCCTTGACGTAAAAAAGCAATGGTTTCATCTAGCTTATCTATGTTATCGCTAAACTCATCTCTCAGAGAGCGGCGCAAATGATAGTTATCTTGTAGGGTATTAATGTCATTGAAAGTCATGGCCTGCGACATCCCTTCTTGGGAGGCTAAATAAACCCCCAGCATGGTGGCTATCAGCATAAACACTTGGCCTACCCAGAAACCCGTTTTTATTAAGTCGGAGTTATCGAGCTTTTTGACCGCCGTTTTAATTGGCAGTGTTTTAGGCATATTTTAACTCCATAGCTGCAGGCTCCTATGGTCGGCGATTTTACAAAATAATTAGTTTTTTGTCAGTGTTAATCTTACTCCTATGGTTAAGGATTTTTATTTATTTGATATTCATTGAAATAATGTGCTTTGATCTAGTTTGTTTTCCCTATCATGCTTCTTGAGACGATGAATAGAATAATTAAGTCATTGCTACTGACATGTTGTACTTGGGTTATGCAGCCATCTCTTGGCTGGAGCATAGATCTAAATTGGTTATCCTATTCTAGTGTTGAGTTAGCACGGGTCAGCCTTGATAAGGCGTGCCCAAAAAATGTTTTGCAAGGGGTTGAGCTCGAACGCAATGATGAAGGAGAAGTAATACTAAAAGTTGAGTTACTCCGCTGGGACCTAGATTGTCCTAGCCAGCCTAATTCCAGCAAAAAACAAACACCTGAACAGGTGCTAGCGACACTCAATCAAACCTTAGCTCAATTGAATATGGTTGAGTGGGTTGCGCAGTTACCTTTGCTCTCTGTCGAGATACAATCCCTTACGCTGTACCAAGGTGGCAAACCTTTGGCGTCCCCTTGGCGATTGACAGGGCAAGTAACGGAGGCGGGGGTCACTGTTAAACTAGTTAATAAGCAAGATCAGCTCGCGCTTAATATCAATAGGCAAAACCAAGCATTTGTTATTAATGGCGAGTTATCGCCAGGTGGGGTGCAAGCTTCTTTACTTAATTTACCCACTCATGTTGCTCTCTCTCCTAAGTTTAGTTTACGCGGCAAGCTGGATAGTTTTACCCAGTTGTCAATGGAGCTTAGTTCTCTTGTTACCGTTAAGCCGCAGCTATCAAAAGGCTTAGTGGTCGCTAAGGCCCATTTAGATCTAGCACGCCAGCAGTTATCTATTTCAGCGTTTAAGGTGAAGGGGGCAATCAAACAAGGTGATTTTAATGCTGGTGACGTTGAATGGGTATTAACTAAACCCGCCAAGCTGTCTCTTAAAAAAGCAGAATTAACCTTTGAAATGGCGGCCAAAAAAGCGCGCTGGCGCAAGCACAAATTACCTGATTTTAGGTTGGCCAGTGAGCTGAATTATATTCCCCTTACTCATCACCTATCGGCCAAGTTTGATTTTTCAACTTTGCAGCAAATTATTAGTGCGCAAGTTAGTTTGGATAAGCAGCGGGTAAATTGGCAAATTTTACCGAGTAAATTAACCTTAGCTGAGGCTAATAAAGCTGGGCAAGGGTTAAAGTTTTTAGATAAAACGCAGCTTACCTCAGGCACGATAGAGCTTAATGGGGCAGGAAATTACCATTTTGGTAAGCAAGCAGGTCAACTTGGCCTTTCTTTGAATGCGGTCAATGTATCGGGCTTAGTGCAAGATTATATATTGGAAAATGCCATCCTCAAGGTTGAGCAAGGCTATAAAATTGAACGAAATAAACTTTTATCGGTCAAAGATAATAACCACTTAAGTATCGATTTGTTGGATATAGGTGTTCCACTAAGCGCCATTGATTTAGCTTTTAAAGCTGATATCAATCAACCTGAAATAATTGATTTTAAAGGGTTTGTCTTAGGCGGTGAATTAAGGGTACAGCGCTTTAAGCCGCTCGCAATAGGCCGCACTGATGTGAAGGTAAAAGGGGTGCAGTTATCAGGGTTACTCGCTTACGGGCAATTACCTGGTGCCAGTGCAACGGGGTTAATTGATGCCAACATTCCGCTGTATAAGGAAGCCGATGGTTTTCATATTTACAATGGGGAAGTGTTTGCTCGTGCACCTGGTGGACAAATCATGATACCGGATTCTGATGTGGTACAAAATCTCGCGGCAACCAACATAGGTGTTGAGTTTATATTTAAGGTTTTACAGGATTTACGTTATTCTGATTTAGCGGGTAAGCTTAACTATAAACCCGATGGCGAAATGGGCATTGAAGTGTTGATTAAAGGGCTTAGCCCTCAGGTGAGTAAAACGCGGCCAATTGAGTTTAATTATTCGCACCAAGAAAACCTGATACAATTGTTGCGCAGTTTGCGCTTTTCCAATGAGTTGGAAAGAAAAATTGAGGATAAATATTTATGATAAGGATACTGGCACCTTTGTGCTTCAGTGTGATTTTATTAGCGTGCACTCCACGAGTGGAAGTGGCTGTACCAGATAAGCCGATCACGGTGAATTTAAATGTTAAAATAGATCACGAAATCCGAGTCAAGGTGGACAAAGATCTAGAGCAAATCTTCAGTGATGATAGCGGGCTGTTCTAAGGAGTTAATGATGAAAAAGTGGATACTACTTTTGTTTACCGCGCTAAGCTTTAATGTGATGGCGTTAGATTTGCAACAAGCTAAAGAGCAAGGTTTAATTGGCGAGCGCCCTGATGGCATGATTGGTGCAGTACAAGCATCCCCAGAAGTGAATAAGATAGTGGCGAGCATTAACGCCCAACGCGTTGATGCCTATAAAAAAATTGCTGCTAAAAATGGTATGACTACCGATCAGGTGGCAATACTGGCGGGTGAAAAAGCCCTGCAAAAAACGCCTTCAGGACAATATATTTTAAATGGCTCTGGTCAGTGGGTGAAAAAATAACCATTCTTTTTTGACGTTCAACCATTTTACAGCCATAAAACCGACTCGGGTAACCTAGTCGGTTTTTTACTAATGAAGGATTAAATCTGTGCGGCCACCTAAAGCAATGAAGAAGCCATTTTCTATTAAGCATCATCAAGATCTGCGTCGTGATGATTTTTATTGGCTACGTGACGAGCAGCGCAGTGATCCAGAAGTACTTGAATACTTAACTGCTGAGAATCAGTATTGCGAACATCAACTCGCCCCCACAGCAGCGTTGCAGCAAACCCTTTACCAAGAAATGACCGCGAGGCTAAAGCCTAGCGATCAAAGCGTGCCCTATTTTAAAAATGGCTATTGGTATCAACAACGCTTTGAGCCTGATTGTGAATTTCCAATGTTAGTGCGAAATAAACAGCATTTGAGTGCGCCAGAAGAGTGCTTACTTGATTTAAATGAACAGGCTGAAGGGTTTGAATACTATGATTTAGCAGAGGCAAAGGTGAGCCCTAACCAGCAGCAGCTAGCTTTTTCTGAAGATTGTTTGGGACGCCGCTTGTACCAGATAAAGATCAAGGATTTAGCCACTGGCCAGATAGCTGAACATTGCGTTGATGATACTTCAGGCGAGGTGGTTTGGGGTAATGACAGCCGATATTTTTATTACGTAAAAAAGCACCCTGTTACTTTAGTACCCTATCAGGTTTATCGTCATCAGCTTGGTGTGCCAAGTTCACTAGACCAATTAGTTTATGAAGAAGCTGACGACAGCTTCTATATTAGCTTACATAAAACACGCTCTGAGCAGATGATCGTTATTGGTGCTTATGCCAGTACAACCAGTGAAGCGCTTTACTTAGATGCCAATAACATTGATGCCCAACCGCAATTATTTAACGCTCGTGAGAAAAATATTGAATATGAGTTAGAGCACTTCGCTGGACAGTTCTTTGTTAAAACCAATGCTTTGGGCAAAAATTTTGCGTTAATAGCAGCCCCGGAACAGTCTAACCATGTAATCTCATTACCTTTTACTCAGTGGCCGGTCATTGTTGAGCACAAGTCTGATGTGTTATTGCAAGGTTATGAATTATTTAATGATTTTATTGTGATTGAAGAGCGTTGCAATGGCTTGGTGAAATTACGCTATCGCCATTGGCAGCATCAACAGTATCAGTGTATTGAATTTAATGATCCTACCTACACCGCTTGGTTAGCTATTAACCCTGAGCCCAATACTTCCTTATTAAGGTTTTGTTATTCAAGCCTAACCACGCCAGCCAGCACCCTAGAGGTTGACTTGACTAGTGGTCAGCAAAAAACCTTAAAGCAGCAGCAAGTGATGGGCGATTTTAACGCACAGGACTACCAAAGTGAGCGTGTCTGGGCAGTTGCGCGTGATGGTGTAAAGGTACCCGTTTCACTTGTTTATAAGCGACATTTATTTAAGCGTCATGGCAATAACCCGCTATTGGTATATGGCTATGGCGCCTATGGTTTATCAGAGGATGCTATGTTTAGCAGTGATCTGTTGTCACTACTCGACCGGGGATTTGTGTATGCCATTGCCCATGTGCGTGGTGGTGAAGAGCTTGGCAGGCAATGGTATGAATCCGGCAAGCTAGGCAACAAGCATAATAGTTTTTATGACTTTATTGATGTAACTGAGGCGTTAATTAAACAAGGGTTCGGTGATCCAAAGCGAGTTTACGCTATGGGTGGCAGTGCGGGTGGTTTACTGATGGGAGGAGTGATTAATCTAGCCCCGACGCTTTACCATGGTGTGGTTGCACAAGTGCCGTTTGTCGATGTGCTGACAACAATGCTTGATGAGTCCCTACCTTTAACGACGGGGGAGTATGAGGAATGGGGAAATCCAAACTTGTATCAAGATTATCAGCGTATTAAATCTTATAGCCCATATGATCAAGTAAAGGCTCAAGTTTATCCACATTTATTGGTAGTGACAGGTTTACATGACTCACAAGTGCAATACTGGGAGCCTGCTAAGTGGGTGGCTAAACTTAGAGAGTATAAACAAGGCGATACCTTGCTACTGCTGCATACGGATTTAGACGCGGGACATGGCGGGAAGTCGGGGCGCTTTAAGCAATACTATGATACCGCTAGGGAATATGCTTTTTTGCTTTGGTTGGCTGAGCAACAGCCCCTAAGCTAAGTAAGCGCTAATTTCTTCGTTGAGACGAACTTGTAATGACTCAACATTAGACCAAGTTTGTGTATTTTGTTGCTGTTTGAATGCGCTGAGGGCGCGCTCTAATGGTTTCGCGCAAACTAAGCTAGCCGTGCCTTGCAGGATAGTTAATTGCTGCTTTATATCAGCACTATTTTGGCTTTGATAAGCGCTCGCAAGAGCTTCTAAATCACCGCTTGCATGGCATAAGTAATCTTGCAGCAGTTGCTGGCGTAAAGCTTGATTACTCAGTTTGAATTCCAACATGGCAACATCTAACACAGTAAACTTCATGCAAACCCTTAACTTAATCATTCAAGTTAATCAGAGTAACGATTTTTTACTGAAGATGAAAGTGCACTTAATGGTCTGAGTAGATGATGACTTCCATGGGATCGAGCAATTGATGTGCGTGAATATCAAAGTAATTAGCGGCCCGCTCATTAGGCTCTAAATTAGAAATTATATTGGCGTGACAGTGGCCGGTAAGCATTGCGTTTAATAGTGGTCTTTGGCCTTCTAATGATTTCGAATTCTGTTGATATCCCATAGTTTCCTCTGTGATAAATACCTTTAGGCGGTAAGATTATGAGCCGCTGAGATGACAGCTTAATGACGTTTGATGTTAAAACGAGCTGACTAAGGTAGCTGATAGTTAGCAAACTAGTGCTATAAACTCTCGAAATAACATGTGCATTGTGTGGGCAAAATAATAAATGCAACTGGTTAAGCAGCTTTTATAGTTGAGCAATGAAGTCATTAATTAATAACCTAGGGTGAGGATATTGTTTGTTTTGTTTGTGAGATATTGGCTGTTATTTTTGTAGGTAAAGCTCCTTTATTATTGATTCTTTACATATTTTAACGGGTAACTCTTTAGTATCAGTAGGATCCTTCGTAAATGTAAGTGAGATGTAAGTTAAGGGGTGTGGTTTAATTGCAATTGTTATATTTTTTTGATGTTTGTTCCGGTGTATAGTTAAGTCGTTATAATGATATTTCGGGTTTCACGCTATCGGAATGGTTAATGCGAATAGCGGGTCTAATGGCTTGTGGTGAAATACTGCTTTTGATTGGATACTTGGAATAATTAACACCAATTACCTTAGGGATAAGGGTAAGGGTCAAGGAATTGCATGGAGCGGGTTTTTATCACGGATGATATGCTGTGACCCATTAGACAAGGGGGTGATGTGACAGCATCGCCCCTTTTTCTTTGTCTGCGTTACGGATTTTTTCATCGTCAACCATCAAATTATTGTGTTACGTCGTTGTGGATAAATGAAATGACTTACGGTGTCGCATTTTTATATAAAACTGAATAGTCCGAACTCTGCTGCATGTTACATTAGCTGTGGGAAAAATAGCTAATTAACGCGCTTTGATGGGCGCGATATTCAGGGATGTATGAAGTTTACCAATCGATATATCATCTTTATTTGTTTGTGCATTATCGCTTCAGCTGCCAGTGTTGTAGTTGGAGGAGCCTTTAGTTTCCGGCAACTGGTTTATAAGCAGCAAGAAATCCAAATTGGTGCAGTGATCGAAGTGATAGACAAGCAGCTGGCATCGCGTCAAGGTAGTCCTGAATTTGCCTCTTGGTTACCTAATCTACTCCGTGCCCACGGTATTTCTAAGGTCGAGGTCGCTAATGATGATGGTATTGTTTATCGATTTAAAAGTGTGAGTAAGTTGTCGCAAGATGAATTCGTGTTTTATAAGTATTACCTGCAAGCGCATCCACGCTTCTATGTTGCCATTTGGGTGCAGCAGCCATTTCGTTTATTAGATTATGGCTATAAATCTTATTTAGGTTTGTTAATCGCTTTTATTACTGTATTTATCGCTATAATCGTATGTATTCGTTGGCTTAAACAGCAGTTTTCTGGCGCAGAAAAATTGGAAAAAAGAGCGCGTCTCATTGCTCTCGGTCAAGTCAAAAAAAATGCGCATCGAGATTTAGAAGAGTGGCCAAGTAGTGCTGCTAAAGTGATTGATAGTTTATTAGTGCAGCTAAATGATGCCAAGCAAGAGCGCAGTCGCTTTGATACTTATATTCGTGCCAATGCTTTTGTTGATGATAAAACGGGCTTAGCCAATCGTTTAGCGTTTGAAAACCGTTTAGATGCCGCGCTGCGTGATGATAGTTTCGCGGCAGGGGCGGTGATGTTGGTTGAGTTAGCGGGCTTGGGGGAAATTAACCACACCATAGGCGCGCTGCAAGGTGATGATATCTTAATAGAAGTGGCCGGCGTGATAAAGACATTTGGCTTACGCTTTAATGGTGCATTTTATGCCCGTTATGCGGGGGCGCAATTTGCCTTATTGTTTCCCCAGGTCTCTTTGAAAGAAACACAAGATATTGCCAATCAGCTCTGTAAAATGCTTAATAAAGTTCATTTGCCCAGCATCATTGAAGCAAATGATTTTTATTATGTAGGGGTGAGTAACTATTTCATTGGTAATAAATCAACCTTAGTGATGGACGACGTTGATAAAGCCGTTCGAGCGGCGCGGTTAGAAGGTGCCAGTGGTTGGTATATGTTTGAACCCTCGCAAGCGGCTCCCGATATGGCTAAAGGCAGTATTCGCTGGCGCTCTATTTTGCGAAACACTTTAGATAATCGCAGCATGTTATTGTTTTTACAACCTATTTATAGCGCTGTGGATGGTCGAGAATCAGGCCATGAAGTGATGGCTAGGTTGCGTGATGAAAAAGGTAAAATTGTCAATGCGGGTGAGTTTTTACCCATGGCGGCTAAAGTTGGCATGACCATCGAGATAGACCGAGCGATGACTGAAAAAACCTTAGGTTTATTGCGCCAGCGTGGTGAACTTAGCTCACCTTTGAGTTTGAACTTATGTGCTAATACTGTGGCGGAAGCAAGTTTTCAGCAGTGGTTACGTTATGAATTAATGCAACTGCCGAAGCAGCTTTTAAATAAGCTAATCATCGAATTGCCCGAAGAGGATATTGCCAAGCACCAAGCGCGTTTAATGCCGTCTCTACGTGCATTAAAAGGGCTGGGTTGCCGACTGGCGGTCGATCATGCAGGGCAGGATGTAATCAGCATGCAATACATCAAGGACTGTGACATAGATATTCTCAAGTTACACCCAAGTTTAGTGCGAGATATCCATATTCGTCCGATGAATCAGGTCGCCATCAGGAGTCTTATTGGTGGTTGCGCTGACAGTCAGGTTGAAGTGATTGCTGTTGGAGTGGAAAATGCTGCAGAATGGGATTTTTTAAAACGTATTGGCGTTAATGCTGGGCAGGGTTACTATTTTGCACCACCTAAGCAAGTGATTTAGTATAGACAGTTCAGTATCTTTTGGTAGGCCATCGTTTTTAGCTGTTTAGATAAGACCAGTTGCCATTAAATACGCCACCTTGTGTGTCACAAGATAATTATCCCTAGGTTAAAGGATTAGCCTGAATGGAATTGATATCACATTTTTTAAGTATATCAATGACTTTTTAATTTCATTAATTGGGCTTTCATCTAGCATATAGATAACCTTTATTACAGGTAGTTAGTTATAAATGTTTACAAAGCTGTGGCAAACTAAAACAAGTCATTCTATCGGGATATATTTTCGACCTGATATGGTCGCCGTGGTAGTGATGAATAAGTCAGGCTTGCAGCAGCTTCATACCCAGCCTGTCACTTCTTCTGAGCTTTGGCCTCAAGCATTGTCTGAAATAGTCTCGAAACATCAGCTCAAAAAAGGCCGAGTTTATGCAGTGCTATCTCAGCATTTCTATCAACAACTGCAAATAGAACGCCCTAATGTCGCTGATGACGAATTAAACCAGTCACTGCCCTTTGCCATAAAAGAATTAGTATCTGAGCCTGTCCATGAGTTAGTGTTGGACTACTATCAAGTGCCCTCAGTGCCGATGATGGCTGAACGCTTAAATGTGATTTATAGCCAGAAGTCGGTGATCAAGCGAGTAGTAAAAAGCGTTGCAATGGCGGGGCTGACTTTAGAGCATATCGGTATTGTAGAGTTGGCGTTGGCGAATCTGTTAACCTCGAAAGCAGAAACACAAATGCTAATCTATCAACATAGCGCCGACGATGTACTGGTTTCTGTGGTGCGTGATAATGCGTTATATTTTTCTCGGCATTTGCGGGGATTCCAGTCCCTCTGTCAACAAACCAAACAGATGGATACCTTTTTACTGGAAGGTTTAGGTCTTGAAATACAGCGTTCGCTGGATTATGTCGTGGCGCAGTTAAAAATAGCTGATGTCAGTCGTATTAAACTATCCTTGCCTAGTCCCCATGCCAATGAAATTGCTGAACAAATTGGTGAAGCCTTAGGCCGAAAAGTAATAGCGATACAGATGCCTGATACGCCTGAACAAAGCGATGCGCTACCTGCGATGGCGGCGTTGCCTTTTGTCGAAAAGCTGAATTTAACCTCAGTTGAGGTGGCGGAATGAAGACCAGGATTAATCTTTATACACAAGAATTTGTACCACAACGAGTATGGTTATCCTTGCCGCAAATGGTGTCAGTCTGGGCGCTTATTTTACTCCTTATCTTATTGAGCTCTACATGGCTAAACTATCGTCTACAAGAGATGCAAGCGCTAGCACGGCAAAGCACTGCGGATCTCACCCTGCAGCAAACTCAGTTAAGTGCTTTACAAGCTAAGCTAGCGCAGCATAAGTCATCACCTAGACTGCAAAAATTATTACAACAGCAGCAAGCTGAGCTCAGTGTTAAGCAAAAATTATTGGCCGCAGTGGGGCGCAATGAAACCTTTAAAAATGCTGGTTTTGCAGGTGTGTTAACTGATTTGGCGCGAGTTAACGATCCCGATATTCGTGTTACTGAAATTAAAGTGGCAGACGGACAAATAAGCTTAGGGGGGATCAGTTACAGCAATAGTGCGGTGCCGCGTTGGATTGGTCGTTTTAAGGGTACACAAACCTTAGCTGGGCAAGAATTCGCTGAGTTAAAAGTTGTTCGCAATGAGCAACAAGAGATGGTTTTTGAGTTAGTTGCTGCGGCGAAAAAATCTGAGGTGTCACCATGAGTTTAGGGGCGCAATGGACGCAAGTAAAAGAGAAAGTCATTAGCTTGTCGATGCGCGAGCGGCTGATGATGTTTAGCGCAGGGATTATTATTTTAGTTTTCCCTTGTTACACCTATTGGCTAGCTCCTATTTATCAATCTAGTTTGTCTAATGAAAAACTGCATCAGCAAAATCAGCAACAAATAGATCTGCTACGTGGTGAAGTTGACATTGCCAACATCTTGTTAGCGCGAGATCCTGATGGCCCAGCAAAAAAAGAACTGCAGATATTAAAGCAAGCAGTGGCGGAATTGGATAAGCAGCTCGCAGCGGGCACATTAGATCTTATTTCTGCGCAAAAAATGGCGCAGTTGTTAGAGCAATTATTAAGTAACAGCCAAAAGTTAACGTTAGAGAGAGCTGAATCCATCGCCCCTGTTCCTCTGTTGCCTATGGATGGTGAATTTAATCAAGAAATCAATTTGTTTCGCCATGGCTTAACCTTAACTTTCAATGGTAGCTTTTTTGCGATTAAAGATTTTTTAGCGGCATTGGAGCAGTTGCCGGATAAGTTCTATTGGCAATCCATTCATTACCAAGTGGAGCAGCACCCCAATGCACAAGTTGTATTGAAAATTTATACCTTAAGTACCAATAAGGATTTTATACGTGGTTAATGGTAAATATTTGTTCTTTATCGCTAGCTTGTCAGGTTTTGCTTGGGGTGAAGATTTAGTCGATCCAACGGCGCCCAAGCAAGGGGAGTTGGTCGTCGCGCCGTCATTGCAAACAGAGCAAGTGTTACCTCAATTACAAAGTATTTTATATCAACAAGATCATCAGTCTGCGGTCATTAACAATCAGGCTTATCGGGTTGGTGAAATGGTATCAGGCTACCGGGTCTTGAGTATTCAAGCCAGTCACGTCTTATTAAAGCGTAATGGTAAAACCATCAAGTTATCACTGTTCAATGCTGACTTTATCAAATAGCAAACGATGCGCTATTGCAGGGAAAGAAGAATGAAAAATGCCGTATTAATGATCTGTATATTGGCCTTAGCCGGTTGTAAAACAACCGCAACTTTAGACGCGAAAGATCAAAAGGAAGCCATTAACCAATCCATTGACAATAATCAGCAACAACAAGTGGCAGCTAAAGCGCCGCAACCGATAGCGATCCCCGATACGGTATTAAATGAGCTACTTCCGGAAACCGACCTTAATGCTAGCCAACAGCGGGTGTATGAAAAACGCTTTCAGGTGGCGGCTAATAACGTGGAAGCTAACCAGTTTTTTGGCTCATTAGTGCAGGATACCCCCTTTAGTATGGCAATCCACCCCGGTGTGGAAGGTTATATCTCTTTGAATCTAAAAGATGTGACCTTGGATGAAGTGCTATCGGTAACAAAAGATATGTACGGCTATGATATTCAGCGCAAAGGGCGCATTTACCATATCTACCCATCGGGGATGCGGGTTGAAACCTTTTCCATGAACTATTTGCTGATGGATCGAGACGGCGCGACAAAGACAACTGTTGCGACTGGGCACTTAGCGGATCAAAACAGTAATAACGATTCAAATAATTTTGACTCAGGTAGCAGCTCAACGGATAGCTTAGGTGGCTCCAATAGTTCAAGTGGTTCTAATAGTGGTAATACCAATGGCACACAAATTATTACTCGAACGAACACCACTTATTGGCAATCTTTGGAAGAGGCTTTAGTTGGCTTAATTGGTAGTGGCGAAGGGCGAAAAGTGGTAACAAACCCGATGGCTGGCTTAGTCACCGTAAGAGCTTACCCTGATGAGCTTAAAATGGTGGGGGACTTTATTAAAAAAGCGGAAAGCCGTTTGCATCGTCAAGTGATTTTAGAAACGCAAATTATTGAAGTTGTGCTTGATGATAATTATCAACAAGGTATCACTTGGGATTTTGCCAACAATGCTAACACGACGGATCTCGCCTTTGATAGTGTTTCTAAGGTGGCTGAAAACGTGATTCGAAATACCATTGGCGGTGGCGGAGCTCTTACTATTAGCAACGGGGATTTTAGTGCAGTGGTATCTTTGCTTGATACCCAAGGCGATGTGAATGTGTTGTCTAAACCACGAATCACCGCGATTAATAATCAAAAAGCCGTTATTAAAGTCGGTAATGATGAGTACTTTGTTACGGATGTTTCAACCACGACAGTGACAGGTAATGCGACTACCTCGACACCAAATGTTGAGTTAACCCCGTTTTTTTCTGGGATCTCATTGGACGTCACGCCACAAATTGACGAACAAGGTGGGGTGTTATTGCATGTGCATCCATCGATTATCGATATTGAAGAGCAACAAAAGAAAATTAGCTTTCGTTCCACCAGTGCTGGTGATGCCACCATTGGTTCAGAGGATGGCTTAGTTATTCCTGTGGCAAAAAGCGAAGTGCGAGAATCGGATACCATCGTTAAAGCGCAATCAAATGACGTCATCGTGATTGGCGGTTTAATGAAAACCTTAACCAAAGATTTGGTTTCAAAAACACCACTATTAGGTGATATTCCTTGGGTTGGAGAGTTATTTACTAATCGCAGCAAACAAACGTTTAAAACCGAGCTGGTGATCTTACTGAAGCCAACGGTTGTGGTGGATGGCACTTGGCAGCAAGAGTTAGAGCGCTCTTCTACCTTGTTAGAGAAATGGTACCCAGTAGAATAATATGTATTTGGAGCATTACGGCTTAGCAGCGCTGCCTTTTACGCTAACCCCTGATACTCATTATTTTTATGAGCTGACGCCGCACGCCGAGGCGTTAGAGGTTCTTGTCGCGGCATTAGATGGTGGTGAAGGCATCATCAAGGTAATAGGTGAAGTTGGCACAGGTAAAACCTTATTATGTCGTAAGATGATGAATCAGCTAGCACCACAGTATGTCGGTTTGTTTTTGCCAAACCCTTATGTCAGTGCTCATGAAATCCGTCACGCCATTGCCACATGCTTAAAAATCAAAATAGACAGCGAAGTTAATCAAGCAAGCTTAACTCAAGCCATTGAGCGTAGTTTAATGAGATTGAATGAGCAGGGGAAAAAGTTGGTGGTGTTTATTGATGAAGCTCAAGCCCTGCCTGATGAAACGCTAGAAGCGATTCGTTTATTTACCAATATAGAAACGGAAAAAGATAAGCTTATTCAAGTCGTGCTGTTTGGTCAGCCTGAGCTGGATATGCGTCTTAGGCAAAGTAAGTTAAGACAGTTACAACAGCGCGTGGTATTCAGTTATCAGCTGCGGCCATTAACCTTCGCTGAAGCTAAATTGTATATTCAACACCGTTTGAAGATGTCTGGTTATCAAGGTGAGCCGCTTTTTAATGCTAAAACGGTTAAGTTAATCTGGCGGGCTAGTCGCGGTATTCCCCGTCTGCTCAATATATTATGTCATAAAGCCTTGATTGTTAGTTATGGTAAAGGTGATCCCTTGATCTCGATAGCTAGCGTACAAAGTGCCATCGCAGACACGGATAATGTCAGTCAGTATCCCGTTTGGCCAAAGTGGCTGTATTTCTTGATCCCTCTAGTGCTCTTTGAATGTTATGTGATTTTTAGTTGGTTGAGGGGCGCGGTATGAGCGTGATAAACCAAATGAAACGGGACTTGGCCAAGCGTCAGAGTGGCGAGCATTCTGAGCATAATAACGTGAGTCCAGTGTTAACGTCAGCCCCTTGGTTTAGTCGTCACAGCACACTAAAAGGGCTGGGGCTTGTGGTGTTATTTGGTCTTACCATTACCGCCGCGTTTGCCTGGTTTTCCTCGCCTCGTGTAACTTCTCAGGCTACTGAGGCGGCGTTAGTTCAGCATGAAGTAGCAGTTGTCGCATCGCCCGTTTCGCAACCTCTGCAACCAACAGTGGCTGCGACAGCAAAAAACGACGATCAAAGAGTGGGTAATGAGTCCCGCGCAGATGTTGAAAAACTTGCCTCGGTTGAAAACAGTGAAACAAAACCGCTTGTCCAAGCCATTTCGGTCAAAAGTAATGATGCCAGAATCAAGGTGCTCGATACCCAAGTGGTATTTTTATCTGAATTAGCGCTCTCTGAAGATGCTTTGGTGAGTGCAGAGCCTAGTGGTAAGAATAAGCCGGCCATAGCGGTACAAAGTGAGCAGCAACAAGCGCTTGTTGATTCGTTAGAAGAGAAAGTTCAAGTTATATCTAATGGGTCCGAGACTGCTCAAACCGAGGCAAGTCAGGTGGAAACCTTTCCGGTAGAAACAGTTTTTATAACACCAGCTCCTTCTTCTGCCGCAAAGCCAATGCTTGCTGGGCAAACTACACCTTCCAGTGAACTTGCAGTGACTAAGGAGCAACAGCCAGTCGTATCGCCAGCGCTTGTCCCATCGAATAATAATGAGCTCGCTGCGAAAGCAACAGAAAACCAAGCGATAGAAATTATCAATGTCGCACCAGTGGTGAAACCGCAACCGGATAAGGCGGCTGCGGAGCCTATGGAGAGGTCGATTGCTAAAGAAGTGGTCAAACCTACTCCGGCGGGACCTAGCTCATTAACTATCACTCAATCTCAGCTCAGCGATGAAGAATTAATTTCGCTGTACCGAAAACAAGCAAGCACTGCAAAAAGTAAAGGTGATTTGGCTGGAGCGCAAGTCAGGCTGGAAAAAGCGCTGGCTATCGCCCCTGCAAATCAACAGGTGCGCAAAGATCTTGTGTCTATTATCTATGGCCGTGGTAATAGTGAAAAAGCCATGGCATTGCTTAATCAGGGCGTGAAAATATCGCCAAATAATGCAGACTTTCGCCTGATGCAAGCACGAATCTATTTAGCGTCACAACAGCGCCAGCAAGCTTTTCAGGCATTAGATGGAATTAAGCCGGATGTGAAAAGTAATCAAGATTTTTATGCCACCAAGGCGGCATTAGCGCAGCAATTAAATCAAGATGAAAAAGCGTTGACGGCGTATCTTGCTTTAGCAAAGCAGCAGCCAAAACAAGCTAAATGGTGGCTTGGTTTGGGTATCAGTCAGGAAAAACTAGGCTATTCTACAGACGCCTTGCGCAGTTATCAGCAGGCAGAGTTAATCGGTGGGCTATCTTTGGCCTCCATGGATTATGTGCGAACTCGTATCGAGTTTTTACAGTAATCGGGCATAGTCGAGTCAAGGAGTTGCATCAAATATGGCACAACCCAAGTTAAAAAAGCGTTTAGGTGATTTATTAGTTGAAGATGGCATCATTACCGAAGAGCAACTGATGCAAGCTTTAGCTGAGCAACGTAAAAGTGGCCGTAAATTAGGCGCAACCTTACAAAGCCTCGGCTCTATCAGCGAAGACGATATGTTGGAGTTTTTATCGCGCCAACTGGGGATTCCGCTGATTGATATAAACCAACTGCGAATCGACAGTCAGGTGGTGGCTTTATTACCTGAAGTGCATGCGCGCCGTTTACGTGCTTTAGTGGTACATGATGATGGTAAAAGTGTCACGGTAGCGATGTCTGACCCAGCAGATTTACGCGCCCTAGACACGATTATGGGCTTACTTGCTAACCGTGATGTCAAGCTAGCTGTTGCTCGTGAATCGCAATTAATAGAGTCATTCGACCGTTTATATCGCCGCACCAAAGAGATCGCCTCCTTTGCCGAAAAACTGCAAGAAGAGCATGGCGAAGATAAGCTTGAACTCGATATTGGTTTGTCAGGGTTAGACGGAGATGGCTCTGAAGCCACCGTGGTTAAACTGCTGCAGTCTTTGTTTGAAGATGCGGTACAAGTTGGCGCGTCGGATGTGCATATTGAGCCTGAAGAAAAGTTGCTGCGTATTCGTCAGCGGGTAGACGGCGTGCTACAAGAAAGCGTATTAAATGAAGTCAGTATTGTTAGTGCGTTAGTGCTGCGGCTAAAACTGATGGCGGGCATGGATATCTCCGAAAAGCGTTTACCGCAAGATGGTCGCTTTAATATGTCGATTCGCGGCCACAGCATCGATGTGCGGGTATCCACCATGCCAGTGCAGTTTGGTGAATCGGTGGTGATGCGTTTACTGGACCAAAGTGCAGGTATCTTATCCCTCGAGGAAACCGGGATGCCGGCTGAATTATTGCCTCGGTTTCGTCGTCAATTACAACGTCCTCATGGCATGATTTTAGTTACCGGGCCAACGGGGAGCGGTAAAACGACGACTTTATATGGCGCTTTGTCTGAGCTTAATGAGCCGGGTAAAAAGATCATCACGGTCGAAGATCCAGTGGAATATCGTTTACCACGGATCAACCAAGTTCAAGTTAACTCTAAGATTGGTTTAGACTTTTCCAACGTGTTGCGCACTACCTTACGACAAGATCCTGACATTCTGTTGGTGGGGGAGATGCGCGACCATGAAACGGTGGAAATAGGGTTGCGGGGCGCATTAACTGGTCACTTAGTGTTATCTACTTTACATACCAATGATGCCATTACCAGTGCGCTACGTTTAATTGATATGGGAGCACCGGGCTATTTGGTGGCAAGCTCTCTGCGCGCCATTGTCGCGCAGCGATTGATTAGAAAATTGTGCCTCAACTGTAAAAAGCCTCATGACACAGAAACCCGTGAGCGGGTTTGGTTAGAAAACCTTTCCCAGCAGTCGCTAGCAGAAGTGCAGTTATACCAAGGAACAGGTTGCCAGAACTGTAACTACACGGGTTACAAAGGGCGTTTAGGGGTGTTCGAAATGCTCGAACTAGATGAGCCGATGATGGAAGCATTAAGGCGTGATGATCCGGAAGCGTTTTCTCAAGCCGCTAAACAAAGTGCGCATTATCGTCCCTTGGCTTTTTCGGCATTAGATTATGCTATTCAAGGTATTACGTCGTTAGATGAGGTGCTGCGTTTAGTGGAGCAAGTGGATCTCTGGCAGGACGGTGAATGATGAAAATGGGTAAATAGCCATGGCCACTTTTGAATATAAAGGACGTGATGCCCAAGGCAGCCCGATCACTGGGCGACTTGAAGCCAACGATGAAACCACCGCTGCTGATATTTTATTGCGCCGTGGTGTGATGCCGCTAACCATAAAGGCGGCAAAAGCAGAGTCAGACTTTGATTTAAGCTTATGGCTAGAGCGTTCGATCCCGATGGATCAAATGGTGATTTTTACCCGGCAAATGTACTCGCTAACCAAGGCTGGCATTCCAATTATTCGTGCTATTAATGGTTTGGCGGACTCTACCCACAGTAAACTGTTGCGGCGCACGTTGCAGGATGTGTCTGAACAAATGCGTAATGGTCGGCCGATGTCGGTGGCCATGCAAGCCCATCCCAAGGTGTTTAACTCGTTGTTTCTCTCTATTGTCAATGTGGGCGAGAACACAGGCCAATTAGATAAGGCTTTTTTACAATTATCGCAATACATGGAATTGGAACAAGAAACGCAAAAACGCGTTAAAGCGGCAATGCGTTATCCCAGTTTTGTGCTGATGGCACTGGCTGCAGCCATGGTTATTTTGAATATATTTGTGATCCCGACTTTTGCCGGTATGTTCGGTAAATTTGGTGTGGAGTTGCCTTGGTCTACGCGAGTCTTAATGGGGACATCGGCATTTTTCGTTAACTATTGGCCTTATATGCTAATGGCGATTATCGCCACGTATTTTGCCATTAAAGCTTGGTATAACACTACTAAAGGACGCTTAGTGTGGGACCGCTATAAGCTACGTTTGCCGATTGTTGGCGACATTATTAACCGAACCCTATTGGCACGTTACGCACGTAGCTTCTCGATGATGCTGACAGCTGGCGTCCCCCTAAATTCCGCGCTCAGTTATGTGGCGAAGGCAACCGATAATGCTTATATGGAACAGCAGGTGCTGGGCATGCGGGCAGGTATTGAGCGCGGTGAAAGTCTGCTGCGCACCTCAAACGCCAGTGGGTTGTTTACGCCATTGGTGCTGCAAATGATTGCTGTTGGTGAAGAAACAGGCCAAGTGGATGAGCTGTTACAAGAAGCTGCAGAGTTTTATGAGCGTGAAGTGGATTATGACTTAAAAAGCCTAACCGCCAAAATTGAGCCAATATTAATTGCGATAGTTGCGGGTATGGTTTTAATTCTAGCTCTCGGTATCTTTACTCCTATGTGGGACATGATGCGCGCATTTAAAGGAGGGTAAGATCTGTCGAGTTGCTTAATATTTGGGCTTGGTTAATAGGATCGTTAACCTTTAAGGGGCGAGGCATGAAGAATAAAGAGGTTTTAGAGCAATTATTACGAGGCTTTGGTTTTAAAGAGTTGATGATTGCTATCATGCTGCTATTAGTTAGTTGTTTTATATACTTTTCTCAACAACAGCAAAGCGCTATTAATGAAACCAGTTTTGCCCTTAGTGCTAATTTGTTTGCGCAAACGAGTGCAGAAGTTCACTTGCAATGGCTCCGAGAGGGTAAACCCAAACAACTGAATTGGCGAAGTAAAACGGTATTTGTTAACTCCCATGGTTGGCCAGAATCAATCGCAGCTAACAAAAATGGCTTAAACTGTGCATTATTATGGCAAGGGCTATTAGATACAGATATGCTGATTAATAACGAGCCGATACAGGTAAAAGTATTAGGTGATATTAATGGCCGTGATAGTGGCTGCTTGTATTATTTACCAGAGCAAAGTGGTTTTGAGTATTGGGCTAAAACAGGGTTGATTAAGCAAAGGTTAATAGATAAAACACTGTAATAACGTTATTTTTGTTCTAAAATGTTTTTATTTCTAACTTTGGGGTTTAAATGACTAAACATTCGGGTTTTTCCCTTATTGAGTTGGTGATTGTGGTGGTTGTGCTAGGTATTTTAGCCGTTACTGCTTTACCGCGTTTTTTAGATGTGACTGAAGAAGCGAAAAACGCCAGTGTTGAAGGGGTTGCTGGTGGGTTTGCTACAGGCGTGTCTTTAACGCGTGCCCAGTGGGAAGCCATCGGTCGTTCGAAAGAAGCTGCGAAGAATGTCGTTATTTATGATGGTACTAAGCTCTATTTAACCACGCCGACCAATGCCGAAGTTACCGCAGGTACGGTTTCACCAGGTTATCCGATGACCAATCAAAATGAAGATGTGACACCTGCTTCACTCACACCTGCTAAATGTGAATCGATTTGGAATTCTATTTTACAAAACCCGCCACGTATCGCCAGTAGCTTTAGCGATGTTAGCGGGCAAGGTGATTTTTACAAATTCTATGTCACTACAACCAATGGTGGTACGGATACCAGCTGTTTATTCTATTTAGTAAATAGCTTGGATAAAGGCTCGGATGGCCTATATACGGATCCCGGCTCGGATACCGGAAAATTTAAGAACTTTACCTATAAACCGGCAACGGGTCAGGTAGCGGCCAACATTAATTAAGAACATATTTTTGAAATAAGGGGTTACTATGAAAAAGAACTTAACCAAGCAGTCTGGTTTTACACTGATTGAATTAGTGATTGTGATTATTGTATTAGGTATTTTGGCAGCAACCGCTGCACCTAAGTTTATTGATTTGCAGTCGGATGCTAAGCGTTCTGCGCTAAGTGGTGTGAAAGCAGCGCTAGAAGGTGGTGCAACATTAACCTATAGCAAAGCAGCGATTGCAGGGCTAGAAAAGTCATCAGCAGCAGTATCAGTTGCCATTAGTACAACTGATACAGTTCAAGCAATTTTTGGTTACCCAGTTGCAGATGAAGCTAACTTGAAAAAAGTGATTGAATTAAGTGAAGGGGATTGGGCTTTTACTTCACCTAGTGGTACTCCTGCATCTATTGGGATTTTTGCCAGCGGTGGAGTTTCAACTGATTGCCAAGTGACTTATGAGCAGACAGATACTGAAGGTCAGCGTCCAACTATTACTGTTAATGGCTCAGGCTGCTAATTAGCCATGCCATGGCCAGCCAAGGGCGATTTATTTTAACCTCTAAAACCACTGGCTTTACTTTGGTAGAGCTGGTGATAGTGATTATTTTAATTGGCGCTTTGGCGGCCTTTGCTTTACCTAAACTGCTGTCCTCTGGCAGTTTTGAAGATTATACCGTGCGCGACCAACTTGTCTCTCGTTTACGTATTTCCCAATTACAAAATATGAATGCCGATCCCAGTCTTAACGCGGCGGTTAATGCCTGTTACTGGACCGTGGTGCAAGTGTCTGCTGCGGAGCGCTGTATTTATTCCCTCGAAACGGCACGTAGCGGTGCGAGTTGTACAGCCCCTGCTGCAAGTATTTCATGTGATGCTAGTGCGCCTGAGCATCAAGGCGATCCTTACGATTTGGTGGGCTTTTCTAGCACGGTGACTATTAGCCCAGCCAATTACCTATTCGATTATCACGGCATTGAGCAGGTGGGTTGTGGCAATAGTTTTCCTTGTGATATCAGCATTAACTCAGGTAATCACTTAAGCATTCGCATTGAACAGCAGGGATATATTCATGTGCCCTAAGCCAGCATTAATTCGATCAATCACTCAACTGGGCTTTACCTTGGTCGAGCTGGTGGTTGGCATTGTGGTGATGGCGGTGGCTTTCACAATTATTACTACTCTATTGGTAACGCAATCGAGAGACAGTATCGATCCCTTGCATCAAATGCGCGCGGCGGAGTTAGGGCAAAGTATTTTAAATGAAATCGTGTCGCGCTCGTATGACCAGTATTCAGATCATAACGGTGGCTTATATCGTTGCGGTGAAATTTGGTGGCAAGGTGATGCCAATGTCAGTGGCAGCAGCTGGTTTGATCAAGCGAATCAAGGTTGGGTGGCGTGGGACGCAGATCCAAATGCACAAATCGTATTATGTTCAACAAGTTTAGGGCCTGAAACTGGTGAAGTGCGGGGCGGCGGTGAAAACACCTTTAATGACGTGGATGATTACATTACCCCTTATGTAGATGCTGTCAGTTTTGGCGATACTTTAGGTCAGCCACTCAATGGCGTATACCAAAACTTCCAGCTGAAAATCGACGTAGTGCTCGCTCCCAGCTTTGGTGGGGGGCCCGATACAGCAAAGCGGATTGATTTAACCATTTTGACCCCCAGTGGCAACGAACAGTTATTTAGTGCTTATCGGGGGAATTACTAATGAGGAGTCAATGGCAACGAGCCCTTTATGGCACTCAGCGTGGTTTTACCTTGGTTGAGTTGGTGATTGTTATGATCATTCTTGCCGCCTTGGGTATTGCGGTCACTAATTACCTTGGCTTTGGCACTGAGCTGTATCGCGATGTCGCAGAGCGAGAGAAAATCCTTAATAGCGCTCGATTTGCTATGGAGCGATTAAACCGAGAGATCCGAGGCTCTTTACCTAACAGTCAGCAAATTAGCAACAATGGCAACTGCTTACGTTTTGTTCCGGTCGTGGCCAGCAGCAGTTATCTTGAGCTGCCTGTCAGCCCTGATGCGCCAGCGGCGGTGGCCAAGGTGTTTGCATTTGACCAATATTCTTTTAGTGCTGAGCACAAGGCTGCTGTTTATGCCTTAAGTAGTGATGATATCTACAGCGCAAGCTCAAGCACGGTATTGCCCATGACGGGTTATGCTCGCGCTGTATCGGGCAGTGATGTAGATGAGTTAGCACTTGCTGCGGCCTCACTTTGGCCTTTACCGTCACCTTCACAGCGCATTTATATTGTGTCGCGTCCAGTGCGTTATTGTGTGCTCAGTAATGGTGATTTACAGCGTGAAGAAATGCGCTGGGCCAGTGAAACGCCGCCCGAGCAAATCATCAACTCCAGTTTAATGGCGCAGGGCATAAGGTTATTACCGGCTACTGCTGCGGATTATCAGCCGCCGTTTGCTGTTACCGAGGCCACCTTAAGCCGTAATAGTGTGGTTAAGTTGTTTTTGAATTTTAGCCGCGACAATGGCGCAGAGTCTTTGGTGTTTCATCATGCTATTCATATCCAAAATGTACCTTAGTGCGCAAGCATCACGCCAGCAAGGCAGCGCGATAGTGATCGCGGTGTTTATTATTGTGGTGATGTCGTTATTAGCCGCCGCCTTAACCCGCATGTTGCAAGATTCACAACAAGGTATTGGCTATGAAGTGTATGGCACCCGTGCCTATTTAGCGGCTAACGCTGGGATAGAGCAAGCGTTTATTCGTTTATTTCCGTTAGGCGGCGGGGTGGGCAGCTTTTGTGCGGATCCTGATGATCCTCCCGTTATTACTTCACTGGATTTATCCAGCCAAACTGCTTTTCATGGTTGTGTAGTGACTTATGAGTGCCAAACATTAGCAGATAGCTCGCGTAAGCTATATCAAATTGACAGCGTGGCCGAATGTGATGCCGGTGAGTTTGTCACTCGACGTAAAATCCAAGCGCAAGCGAAGGAGATTTAGATGCGGTGGTGGCTCAGGTACTTGGTTTATTTTTCTTTTTTGCTGATGCAGTCTCAGGTTTGGGCCGATACTACCCTTTATGGCGGCGTGACAGTTGGTGATGGCAACGGTGCCATCGCTCCAAATGTGGCGGTGTCCCAGAGCAATGGCGGTATTTCGCCTACTTATCAGGCCAATAATCCCATTCACTTTAAAATAACTGCTGCCTCGCCTATTTCCCAAGTGAAGTTATTAAATGCCAGTGCAACCATTGACCCGGCGGTATTGGTGATATGGGATGCATCGGGTAACCAGCTGTATCGAGGTATCGCTAACTTAGGCCATCACACATTTAATATTTCTGGCTTAACTTTAGCGCCGGGAGATTATCAGCTGTTTGCTTGGGGCCAATGCTTGCAGGGGCAAGGTAGCGAATTCAGTAGGAATTGTAACGATTGGGATGAGCTGTCTTACCGCAATATTGAGCTTGTCGGGGCGTTGTCAGATGACGTTGCGTTAATTCAGCGTCAGCATATTGGCTCGACCAATAATAACGATGGCTATACCGGTAACTCCTTATTTCCTAATGCTGGCTCAGCTAATCCATTGGATGTTAGCTTTGCATTAACCACAGTGTCTAACTTCACCAGTATCACCTTATACAATTTACGTAACCCTGATAATACGCAAGCAGAACTGCTGTTGATTGAGCCAAATGGCACTTCTCACCAAATTGGTTATATCTCTGGTAATGGTGATGTGGTGGCAACCAATCCAGTATTAAGTAGTTTAGATTTTGCTTCCGGCCAATATGTGTTGCGTATCAATGCGCTTAATGGATTTGATATTTCTTGGGATGACATTGTCATCGATTTTACTAGCCGAATTTCCACCTTACCTTTATGTGAAGATGTGTTTAATGGCGCCGTTAATGCCACCAGTTCAGATCTGTTATATATACCTCCAAATAATGGTTCAGACGGTCAATTTCAGCGCTTAACGGGGGCTGCTGATGAAACGTTGGCCGCTCGAGATTATTTCTACATTGATGGCTTTGTTCAATTTGTAAACGATAGTTATCAACTAGCGAATAACAGTGCGACTACGCGGATGTTGTTTAATAGTAATTTCTCCACTTTTGCCTCCAATGGCACCATCGTTTTAAACAATAGCAACTTGACAGAAAATCTATTAATAGCGACTAAGGCTAACGTTGAGATTGGTGCCGGTACCACGGTAAATGGTTTTATATTTGCGGAAGGGACCATCAGTATTGCACCGGGCGCGGTAGTTAACGGTGCCATTGCCGCTGCTGGCCAAATAAGTAATAACGGCACGGTGAACTATCGCCCTGATGCGATTGCTAACACCGACTTTAATGGTATGTGTCGCAATGCGCCACCAGCAGTTCAGCAAGAAATTCAGTATGGGCAAGTGGCGCTGGGAGCGGTGACTTTTGATACCCCGTTTAGTGCTGTGCCGTTGGTTTTTGCGATGCCAAATTTAGACCCGAGCGACCCTGATGCTGATGGACCCTCTTCAGTGCAAGTGACGAATGTGACCGCAACAGGGTTCACCGTCACACAAATTGCACCACCGAATAATTATGGTGGTGTGATACGGCCAATGGAAAAAGTCGATTTTGTTGCAGTGTTGCCTGGTGTAACAACCTTGCCTGACGGCAATAAAATCTACGCTGGCACTGTGTCCACTAATGCTTCACAGCGTGGCCAGCGCGGGGGCAATTGGCATGTCTTAGATTTAAGCAGTGCTGGTTTTACTGAAAACCCATCGGTGTTATTGCAGCGCCATAGTTTTAATAATAATTGTTGGCTAACTGCCACAGGACAAGTGCCGAGTTCAAATCAATTATCGTCATTTGAGGTTGCCCTTGAGGTGTCAGAAGTTTATAACCCTGGCGGGGCGAGCACATGTGTTCCCGGTGGTAATAACATCGCGAATTTACAGTTAGAAGATATTCATTGGCTGGCAGGTACTGGGATGGGCAGTTTTATGCAAGGCGGCGAGGAGATCCGCTATGAATTTGGTTTTGGTGTTAACCATAATTCCGGCTCTGGAGGTATTAACTTAACGCAGCAATGTCGTAACTTTAACGATTTAAAGCAAGATTATATTACCCCTCCGTTGTTTGTGGCGAACAAGCGTACTCGTAATAACGGTGATGGGGGCTGGGCAAGACGCTGTGATATTAGCCGCAATCAGTTTGCTATAGTCGTGGATGAGGATCAATATCGCGATGTTGAGCGCATTCACTATCAAGAAACATTTTCCTACTTTGCGATCACTAATACGACGCCAGTTGAGAATGAGACCTTAGAAATGATTACCGAGGTGGACGGGTTAACTTGTGAAGCGCATAGTATAAAAATTCGCGCGTTAAAAGATGGCCGTTTAGATACTTTGTATACGGGGGGGGTGCAGTTAAGCACCAGCAGTGGTTTAGGCCGCTGGCAGTTGGTCAGTGGGGCGGGGACTTTGTTACCCAATCCTACCTTAGATAACGGCTTAGCCAGTTATCAGTTTGTCACGGGGGATAGTGGCGAGGTGGAATTAAGTCTTTTCCATCAACAAGGTGGCAGCATTACAGTCACTGCTGAGAATATCAGTAATGGCACCCTAGCCAGTGCTAATGTTGACTTTAGGCCTTATGGCTATCAAATTGATGCTGTTGACAGCTCTGGGCCCGGTGCGGGCCAATATCATTACAGTAATAAACCTTTTCAAGTGACCTTAACTGCCGTGGGGAAAGACCCTAATACTGGCAGTTGTGGGGTAATTGCAGAGTACACTGGCGACCAGCAGGTTAAGCTTTGGTCTAGTTACGATGCGCCTGCCCAAGTGGCTGGCACCAGTGTTGAAATTAACCAACAAGCTATCGCCAAAGATGCGCAAACTGCGGTTGAACAAACCATTAATTTTAGCTCAGGAGTGAGTGCACCTATTACGGTCAATTATCCTGATGCTGGGCGAATATTACTGTCGGCACGAGATGATGTGGGATTGGGCGCGCCGACCATTGGTGTTGATGATGAAATTATTCAAGGCGGTCAGCTGTTCACCTTTAGCCCAAGGCAGCTTAGGGTTAAAACTGACTCGGTCATTGGTTATTTACGTGATGGTAGCGGTGAAACCAGCGTGGCCAATGGTGTAGCAACGGATGATGGCTTTATTCGCGCGGCTTTGCCACCAGACGGAATCGATTTTACCACGCAACGTAGTTATGACACTTTTGAACTGAAAGTGGATGCGTTAATTGATTGCAGTGATGATCCAAATAATCATTGTGCTACTCAGCCGATTGCACGCAGTTTTTATCATGACTTACAACTCTCTCATGACGTCATTTCCCCGACCTCGCCATTGCTTGGCGAGGTGACACTCAGTGGGCGTAATATCAGTACTGAGCGTTATTCTATGCAGCCTGCAGAGCGAGGCTCGGCGCATATTCAGCACTTGGCATGGAGTGAGGTGGGGAACTTGTCATTGCAGGTAGATGCAAAAGTATATTTAAACGATTCTTTAGCGCAATTAGCTACCCCAATTACAGCTGCAACACAGCAAATTGGGCGCTTTTATCCTGCTTTTTTACTGGCGGATAGCATGTTGGCGCTGCCGGCTTGCCAAGCTGGTGGGTTTAGCTACCTTGATCAACAAGCCATCGCCCTTAGCCTCACTTTAAGTGCTTATAACCAAGGTGTAAGCCCGAATGTGGTCAGTAATTATGACACGGCTAAAGGTTATCCGACTGCGAGCGATACCAATCAAAACTGGGATTGGTCGGTTGCCAATAACGCAGGTATGCTGGTTCAAGCTGATTCAAGCTCACGTTTAATGATCAACTCACATCCGTTTGAGTGGCTGTCCGGTCAGTTCAGACTATCCGCTGAGCCGATTGGCTTGGCTAAGCTGAATCCTCATGGCGTTGACGGGCCGTTTGTTAGCGAAGCGCCTTTTTCGCAAGCGGCGTTGCAGTTGGCGGTGATGGGTAAAGACGGTGAGCAGCTGCAACAAGATGCTAATACCCTTTGCAATAATGGCGGCGCAGCAGGCGTGTGCGAATTAGGCAATTTAGGTAGTATTTATTATGGCCGTCTTGCGGCCCAGTCGCGCCATGGCAGTGAATTGGCAGATTTACGGGTGCCTTTGGTGCTTGAACGGTACAACGGTAGTCAATTTGAGCCTAATACCCTAGACAGTTGTACTGCGTTAACTTATCAGCCAGCCGCTTCCATTCCGGTGGCTGAGTTCAATTGGGCGGTTGATAGTAATGATGATGGTTCATTAAATCAGGGCGGCAATGAAACACCGATCCCCATCGCTAGCAAAAGCAGCGCAATAAAGATGCTAAATGCCCAAGGAGTCAATGGCGAGATGAATATGTTATTTGGCGCGCCGTTGGCGCGTGGACAATTCTCTTATGCCATAGATCTTAACCCTGCGTCTGGCAATTCTTTGTGCTGGCTGAGATTCGATTGGAGTGGCTCAGGTGAAATAACCAATAGCTGTGGCATTGGGAATAGCAATAGCTGTTCTGACGAGATGATCAGTGGTGTTACCTCTGCGCGATCTAATGATTGTGCAAGGGGTGAAGTGACCTTTGGTTTGTATCGTGGGAACGATCGCATTATTTATCGCTTAGAAGTGAATAATTAACCTTTTGAAGCTTTATGAAGAATAATTAACAAAAAGCATTAAAAAGTCATATTTTCTATCTTTTACACGGCCTTAATAGGGGTTTTATTAATTCAAAATCAACTTAATGGGTAATTACTCACACTATCACCAAAGATAGACGATACGGCGCTTGCTGAATAATTAATGGGTTGGTAAAGTTAGCGCAATTCCGCCATTTTTTTGCAGGATCTCCATGTTTAAGAAACTTAGAGGCCTTTTCTCCAACGATTTGTCTATCGATTTGGGAACGGCTAATACATTAATTTATGTCAAAGATCAGGGCATCGTACTGAACGAGCCTTCCGTTGTTGCTATTCGTCAAGAAAGAAATGGCAGTGGTCCTAAGAGTGTTGCTGCTGTGGGTAGTGATGCCAAGCAAATGTTAGGTCGTACGCCGGGTAATATTAAAGCGATTCGTCCGATGAAAGACGGGGTTATTGCCGACTTTTATGTGACCGAAAAAATGCTGCAACACTTCATCAAGCAAGTTCATAATAATAACTTTCTGCGCCCTAGCCCTCGTGTACTGGTATGTGTACCTTGTGGTTCAACGCAAGTAGAGCGCCGTGCTATTCGTGAATCAGCTCAAGGGGCGGGTGCGCGCGAAGTGTACTTAATCGATGAGCCAATGGCGGCTGCGATTGGTGCGGGGTTACCGGTTTCTGAAGCAACAGGCTCGATGGTTGTTGATATTGGTGGTGGTACCACAGAAGTGGCCATTATCTCGTTAAACGGCGTGGTTTATTCTTCATCTGTGCGTATTGGTGGTGACAAATTTGATGACGCTATCATTAACTACGTCCGTCGTAACTATGGCAGCTTAATTGGTGAAGCAACGGCAGAGCGTATTAAACACTCGATCGGCAGTGCTTATCCGGGCGATGAAGTTAAAGAAATCGAAGTGCGCGGCCGTAATTTAGCGGAAGGGGTGCCAAGAAGTTTCACTCTGAACAGTAATGAGATTTTAGAGGCACTGCAAGAGCCATTGACGGGTATTGTTAGTGCTGTCATGGTGGCTTTAGAGCAATCTCCGCCTGAATTAGCGTCGGATATTTCTGAACGTGGTATGGTGCTAACTGGCGGTGGTGCTTTGCTACAAGATCTTGACCGTTTATTAATGGAAGAAACCGGTATTCCTGTAGTGGTAGCAGACGATCCGCTAACTTGTGTGGCGCGTGGTGGTGGTAAAGCTCTTGAAATGATTGATATGCACGGTGGCGATTTATTCAATTACGAATAAACTATAAAGCTGTGATTCACCATTAACATTGCTGTAAATCCGAGGAACAGGACGTTCCTCGTTAATGTGTCAACTTAGTTTGACAAAATGGTGCAGGTGATTGGAACGCCTTAAATCAAAACAAGTTAGGTAATGCATTAGTGCGCGGCTATCTTTTTTGTCTTCAATGCTGCGATGATGATTTACCCTTTTTTTTCGTGTCGCGATCTCTTCGTGTATTTTGGAGCGACCTTGTTTTTTAGCGATAATTCATGAAACCTATGTTTGGCCGAGGGCCATCTCTACAACTTAGGTTGCTACTCGCGGTAGTAGCATCCGTTTCGTTGATCTTTCTGGACAGTAAATTAGATCTATTCTCCCCCTATCGAGTTTTTCTCAATTCTTTGGTTAGTCCACTGCAGTACATGGCCAACGCGCCAAGTCAGCTATTTGATACTGTGGCTGGAAAGGTGATCAGTCGTGAGCAACTGCAAGCAAAAAACCAAGAATTAGAGCAGCAAGTGTTTTTGATCCGCAGTGATTTGCTGCAGATGGAAAACTTGAAAGAAGAAAACAATCGCTTGCGTCAATTATTAGGCTCTCCCGTGCGTCAAGATGCGCGCAAAATGGTGGCTGAAATCATGGAAGTGGATTCAGACCCTTTTACCCATCAAGTGGTGATCGATAAAGGTTCGTTAAACGGCGTGTTTGAAGGCCAGCCTGTGGTTAATGATCAAGGGGTGGTTGGTCAAGTATTACGGGTGGGCAGTACCACTAGTCGAGTACTGCTGATTACCGATAACAGTCACGGTATTCCGGTTCGCTTCCAGCGTAATGATATTCGCGCTTTAGCCAACGGCACCGGTGACTTAGAACGTTTAGATATTCCATTTATCCCACATAGTACTGATATTAAGGAAGGCGACATGTTGGTGACGTCAGGCTTAGGTGGGCGTTTTCCTGAAGGTTACCCTATCGCTGTGATTGACCGCTTTGAGTACGATGAAGGCATGCCTTATGCGCGTGTGGATGCCAAACCAGTCGTATCCCTTGACCGAATTCGCTATTTGCTGCTGCTGTGGCCCAGTGAGTCGCCAGATCCAGTTGTAACCCCTGAACCCGCTGTATCGCCTGAGCCAGATAATGCGCCAGCTAAATCGGAGGCTACCAATGGATAGAGCAAACAGCCGCGGCATGATTTATTTATCAATCATTGTTGCCATGATGCTAGCGATTTTACCACTACCAGCCCAGCTTGATGCGTTTAGACCGGATTGGTTAACCTTGGTTATTCTGTATTGGGTACTGGCATTACCCCATCGGGTTAATGTTGGCACTGCTTGGGTGGCGGGGCTTATCTTAGATATTTTATTAGGTTCAACCTTGGGCGTGCGCGCATTAGGCTTGGCGGTGATCACTTATGTTTGCGCCATGAATTATCAATTGATCCGTAACTTTTCTGTTTGGCAACAAGCTGTGGTGATTGGCGTATTGACGGTGAGTTGTAAGTTGTTGATCTTTTGGGCAGAGCATTTAGTATCAGACATTATTCTGGTACCACAATACTTTTGGTCGATTATTTCAACCATGTTAATTTGGCCTTGGGTATTTTTGATTTTACGGCGTACACGACGCCACTTTGGGGTGAGTTAATGGCACAGGTTTATCTTGCTTCGGCATCGCCACGTCGCGCCGAGTTGTTGACTCAACTTGGAGTGAGCTATGAATTAGTATTGCCTAACATTCCTGAGCAGCGCTTAGGCAGTGAAGATCCTGAGCAGTATGTTAGACGCTTAGCATTGGCTAAGGCTCGCGCTGGCGAGGCATTAACGGCCGGTGATAAGCCCGTATTAGGCTCAGATACCATAGTCGTGATGGGGGGAAATGTACTAGAAAAACCCCTCGATTTTAATGATGCATGTCGAATCTGGCGTCAGTTGTCTGGTCAAAAACATCAGGTTATGACAGCTGTTGCTTTAGTTCACGGTGATCTTGAACAAGTTGTTTGCGTGATAACTGAAGTAGAATTTGCGCACTTATCGGAATCAGATATGCAGCAATATTGGCATTCTGGAGAGCCCCAAGACAAAGCCGGTGCTTATGGCATTCAAGGGCTAGGTGGCCAATTTGTGGTGGCCATTAATGGCAGTTACAGTGCCGTTGTTGGCTTGCCTTTGCACCAAACAAAGGCTTTAATTAAACAGTTTATTCAATAGCTTAAACCAATCTAAAAATGACAATTTAGCTTGTTATGCAGGCAAAATATCGCCCGCTAGGTTTTAATTGCGATGGTTGCGATTGTGCCAGTAATCGCCATGTTGATGACAATATAAACAGGCTGGCAACCAGTATGATGAATAGAATATTGACCTTGATTGGTATTAGATTTTGAGCCGATTTTAATTTTTTTAACCGAGCTGGGGTGACATTGACTGTGATGACCAGACCATGGAATGCCTTATGAATGTTGAATTATTAATCAATGTGACCCCAAGTGAAACCCGCGTCGCCATTGTTGAAAGTGGCATCTTGCAAGAAATGCATATTGAGCGCCAAGCTAAGTTAGGCATCGTTGGTAATATCTATAAAGGCAAAGTGAGTCGCGTCTTGCCCGGTATGCAGGCTGCTTTTGTCGATATTGGCTTAGATAAAGCGGCTTTTTTACATGCTTCTGATATAGTCCCTCATACTGAGTGTGTCGCTAAGGTAGAAAAGGAACACTTCCAAGCTGGCAATATTGCTGAGTTAGTGCGTCAAGGCCAAGACATTATGGTGCAAGTGGTAAAAGATCCCCTTGGCACTAAAGGCGCTAGGTTAACCACAGATATCACTCTTCCTTCTCGTTATTTAGTATTTATGCCCGGCAGTGCGCATGTTGGTGTGTCACAGCGCATTGAAAGTGAAACGGAGCGTGAGCGCTTAAAAGAGCTTACATCCAGTCATGTTAACGAACTCGGCGGTTTTATCATCCGCACCGCCGCTGAGGGGGCGGGCGCAGAAGAGTTAAGACAAGATGCCGAGTTTTTACAACGTTTGTGGCGTAAAATTTTAAGCCGTAAAAGCAGTCATAAAGCCTGCAGCATTTTATATGAAGATTTAGGCTTGGCATTTCGTGTATTACGCGATTTTGTCGGCACGGCAATCGAGCGTATTCGCATCGATTCAAAACAAACCTTTGATGAGTTAACCTTATTCACCCGTGAATTTGTCCCAGAACTCACCACGCGACTAGAGTACTATCCCGGCGATCGGCCAATCTTTGATATTTTCGATGTTGAAAATGAAACGCAACGCGCCCTCGATCGCAAAGTCGAGCTTAAATCTGGTGGCTATTTGATTATTGATCAAACAGAGGCGATGACCACCATAGATATTAATACTGGTGCTTTTGTTGGCCATCGAAACCTAGAAGAAACTATTTTTAATACCAATACCGAAGCGACTCAGGCCATCGCCCGTCAGCTTAGGTTGCGTAATTTAGGCGGTATTATCATTATTGATTTTATCGACATGCAGTCAGAAGAGCATCAGCGTCGTGTATTACATAGCTTAGAGCAAGCGCTAGCAAAAGATCGCGCTAAAACCAATATTAGTGGCTTCTCTCAGCTTGGTTTAGTTGAAATGACGCGTAAACGCACACGTGAGAGCTTAGAGCATATTTTGTGTTCAGAGTGCCCTGAATGTAACGGCCGAGGCAGGGTGAAAACAGTAGAAACCGTTAGCTATGAAATTTTACGCGAGATCATGCGGGTTAATCGGGCTTATGATTCAGATCGGTTTTTGGTGTATGCCTCAAGTGCGGTTGCCGAAAGTTTACTCGGTGATGAGTCTCATAGCTTAGCAGAGCTAGAGGTCTTTATTGGCAAGCAGGTTAAAGTTCGTCCTGAGCTACTTTATGCTCAAGAGCAGTTTGACGTAGTGATGATGTAGGTGCAGGAGTGAGGCAGTTTAGCTTACGTTGGTTGCGCCGCTTTTGGCTGGGGTTTGCCATTGTTCTTGTGCTCTTTACCATTGCCATCAGTTTATTTCGGGCCATGTTGCCCATGCTCAACAGCTACAAAGACGATTTGAGTGCTTGGCTTCTGACTGAGCACCAACTTAATATCCAACTCGATAGCCTTGATGCCACTTGGGACAATTATGGCCCCGCTTTAGTGGTGCTGGATACCACTTGGTTACCGACATCTGATGAGCCTTTTGATGTCACTATCGCACAAACTCGCATTCGAGTGGATTTGCTGAAAAGTGTGCAACAAAAGCAATGGGTTTTTAGCAGAATTGCTCTTTCTGGCGTAAAACTAAACTTATACCTTGATCGCCTAGGTGCAACTGACTCTTCACCTGCCCCTTTAAATAGCCAAGTTTGGCAATCTGTTCTGTTAGAGAAAATTCAAGACTTTGTTATTTTGGATAGCCAAGTCGTCTTACACTCTGAGCTTTCCCCCAGCACCGTTTTTAACATCGCGCAGCTGAGTTGGCTTAATCTCGGGGAGCGCCATCAAGGAGTGGGAAAAGGGCGAATAGGTGAGGCTGGAGAAAATAGTTCGTTTAATTTTATTCTCGACATAAAAGAGACGTCGTCTCCTTTGTTTAGTGATTGGTTGGGGCAGCTGTTTGTGGAAGGCGAACAGCTGAATTTAGTGCCGCTGTTAGCGGGTAGGGTGGCAGAGCATAGTGAGTTGCTTGCTGCTAATGTTAACTTTAAAGGCTGGGCTGATTTTTCATTTAAAGGCATAAACAGCGCTCAATTACATATCCAACCTTCGCAATTATTGTGGCAAAGTCAGCAACAAGCGCACCAGCTAACGGTTAACTCTGGTGTCATCAAATGGTGGCCAACAGCAGCTGGCTGGCAAATAGACGGCAGTGAGTTTAGTGTCTCATCCATGGCTGCGCCGCGCGACAACGCTACCGAAAGCGAAATAAGCGCTACGCCGCTAAAAGATACATCAAGTTTACTTAATTCCAGGTTCAATTTTCAGCTTTATCAACATGATGACTTTTTAGTTGGGTCATTAGGTGAGATTGAGTTTGCCCCGTTTTTAACCTTGGGCTCGCTATTTGCTGATTCTATATCCACTCGGGATAATTGGTGGGTTAATGCTCAGCCGATGGCGAAAGCGACAAGCTCTCAAGTCTTATACCAAATGAAATCCAATCAGTATCTCGCCCATAGTCTTATTTCTGATATTAACCTAAAAGCGAATGCTGGCTTGCCCAGCTTACAAGACGCGACAGTGCAACTGTTGGGGTCAGAGTTAGGTGGCCGTCTTTCATTGTCACTGGCCGATACCCAACTCGATTTTGCGCAGCAATTTCAAGCACCAATCCAAGTTGGCCGCATAAGCGTGCCGTTGCGTTGGACGTATGGTGTTAACGGCCCAATATTAAGCAGTGATAGTGCGCTATTCAGTAACCAAGACCTAGCTTGGCAGGGACGGTTCAAGCTGGACTGGTCTGATGGCGGCTCACCCTATTTATCTTTATACAGTGAGGCCAATCTCAAGCGAGCCAGTGAGGCTGATAAATACTTTCCGATCCAACTGATGGGGGAAAATGTGTATGACTATTTACAACCCACGATTGCTGCTGGTGAGGTAGAAACCGCTAAAATACTTTGGCATGGTCGGCTCGATCAATATCCTTATGAGAAAGGTGAAGGAGTGTTTCAAGCCTGGGTGCCATTAACCAATACGGAGTTTCACTTTTACCCTGGCTGGCCACCCTTAAGTGAAATGAAGATTAATTTACTCTTTCAAAACGCGGGCCTATTTCTTGAAAGCTCTGATGCAACGTTAATGAAGGCGCGCTCTAATCAGATCACTGGTGCCATAACGCGCTTTGCACCGGATGCCAATTTAACCATTAACGCAAAAGTACAAGGGTTTAGTCGTGATATTAGTGAATACCTACAAGCGTCTCCCTTAGCTGATTCAGTGGGCGCTGCATTAAAGAAAGTAGTTGTTGCAGGGCCGATTACTGGCGAACTCAAGCTTGAAATCCCTCTTAATGGAGACCCCGCTAAGGTAGCTGGCGCGATAGCATTAAATGACAATAAGGTAAATATTCCATTAAGTGCCGACGCCGAAACCGTTTTGTCACTTAGCCAAGTGACCGGACAATTTGAATTTGATCAAGGGAACTTGAATAACGGCTCTTTTAAGGCAAATTGGCAACAGCAACCAGTAACAGTGCGTTTTAGCGGTGAAGAGCAAGCCGATACTTATCTCGCAAAGGTTAATGTACTTGCCGACTGGCCTGCTAATAAGCTGGATAAGCAATGGCCTGCGTTACAGCAACTGGATTTAAGTGGCAAGTTGAGCTGGCAAGCTAACCTCAATTATCAAAGCTTTACGCAAGGTGGTTATCGCTACGATTTACAGTTGTCTTCGGACACCCTAGGTTTAGGGATTGGATTACCTGCACCAATGAATAAAAACAGCCTCCGAGGCTGGCCTTTGTCGATTAACCTAGCAGGTAGTGAGAAAGGTACAGAGTTAGACGCTGAGTTAGATAGTAAGCTCTTTATCCGCGCCTCGGTGAATGCAAAAAATGCAACAGAAAGTCGCTGGTGGTTACACCTAGGCCAAACGCTACCGAGCCAAATGCCTGAGCGTGCTAAAGCTGTGAGTGTGGCATTGAATCAACTTGATTTAGATCCTTGGTTAGCTTGGGCACAGCAACAAAATTGGCCTCAATCGGGCACATCGCAGAGCGATTGGATACCTGATTTTATTAAAGTGAACATCAATGAGATGCAGTTTTGGCAACAAGCTATACATGGTTTGTCGCTAAGTGCGCGTCGTGATCAACAGCAGTGGTCGTTAACTCTGGCATCCGATAAAGGCAAGGGCAAAATAGTCGATACGCCCAATTTACTTTTGGTAGATTTACAGCGTCTTTATTTACCTGATTTGGTGGTGCCTAGCGCGGGAAAAAATGATCCGCCATCACCTTGGTCTTGGCAACACCTGAAAAACACGCAACTGAGTTGCCAAAAGTGTCAAATAGGCAATATTAACTTAGGTCAGGTGCAAGGGCAGTTTACCCGTCATAGCAAGGGCATTAAGCTCGATAACTTGAGCTTGTTATATGGTCATTCAGATGTACACATGACTGGCGACTGGTCGGGGGAATCCCAGCAGAAAACGCAATTAAATATTGCCATACAGAGTCAGAATATTGCTCGCTTTGCACAAACGCAGGGCTATGATAGCCCAATGAAAGAGACTTCTGGCGTAGCTGACTTTGAGTTGAGTTGGCTAGGCAGTCCAAATATGTTTAATACTGAGAGCTTAAATGGCAAGGTTAAGCTTGCAACTAACACGGGCTATATTGCTGATGTGAGTGACAAAGGTGCACGGCTATTTAGCTTGTTGAGCCTAGATTCCATTCGTCGAAAGTTGAACTTGGATTTTCGTGACGTATTTGTTGATGGTTTATATTTTGACTCGATTAAAACCACCGCAAATATCACCAATGGCTTAGTGAACAGTGATGATTTTACCTTAGATGCTGCGGCTGGGCGATTACAAGGAAAAGGTCAGCTTGATCTTAATCGTTGGCAAATGGATTATCGGATGTCATTTTACCCTGACGTAACCTCAAGCTTACCGGTGCTCGCGGCTTTCACATTAACGCCGGTAACAGGATTGTATGTATTGCTGCTATCGAAAATTTTTGAACCTGTGGTCGATGTTATCGCAGAGGTCAATTTTAGCCTTAAAGGAGACATTTCTAATCCTGAAATTAGCGAGATTGGTCGTGAAAAAGGGGTGGTAGAGTTACCGAAAGAAATTAAGGAGTCTTATGAACAACGTATCACTGATTCAGTTGATAAGCTGCAGCAAATCCGCTGATAACCTCGCTCGGATTGAACAACTCTTATATCAATTAGCGCCTAAACCGAAACAATGGGTGTTACTCCCCGAAAATGCGATTATTTTCGGTGTTAAACAAGACTATTTAGCTGCCAGAGAAAAGTTAGGCGATGGGCCGTTACAAGGTGCTTTAGCAAAGCTTGCTCAGCGTTTTAATATTTATTTAGTTTGCGGCAGCTTTCCGATAGAGAGTGAGGAAGCGGATCGAGTTTACACCTCAAGTTTAGTTTTTTCGCCGCAAGGGCTGCTCATTAAGCATTACCATAAATTGCATTTGTTTGATGCTCAAGTGGCTGATGGCAAAGGCAGTTATCAAGAATCTGCTACTTTCAAACCTGGTAACAAGCTGGCTTACCTTAATGAAAACGGCCTAACCCTTGGCCTGACTATCTGTTACGATTTACGTTTTCCAGCTTTGTTTCAGCAGCTAAGGCAGGCGGGAGCACAAGTGATATTTGTCCCAGCGGCGTTCACTTATGTTACGGGTAAAGCGCATTGGTTGCCTCTGTTACAGGCTCGGGCGATAGAAACTCAGTGTTATATTGTTGCTGCCAACCAAGGTGGCGATCATAGCAAGGAGCGACAAACTTGGGGTCATTCCTGTATTATTGACCCCTGGGGTGAAATAGTTGATCAATTAGAGCTAGGTGAAGGGGTGCTAAGCGCCGCTGTTGACCTGACTAAACTGGATGATATTCGCCGTCGTATGCCTGTTATGGAACATCAACGTATAGTTGGGCAAAGACTCAACGAAAAGGATTAAGAATGAGCTTTGAAACCGTTTGCCAGCATTTGTTAGGGCCAACCGAATTAAATAGCGACAAATTAGAAGCAGTATTGGCGAGTATGTATCAGCACGATTTGGATTACGCTGATTTGTTCTTTCAATCAAGTCGCCATGAAAGTTGGGTGCTTGAAGACGGTATTGTCAAAGAAGGTAGTTTTAACATTGAAAAGGGCGTGGGCGTGCGTGCTGTTAGTGGTGAAAAAACCGGTTTCGCTTATTCAGATCAACTGAGTTTTGCCGCTTTGCAACAAGCAGCTAATGCCGCACGAGGCATTGCCGGCGCGGGCCAATCGGGTAAAGTTAAAATTTTAACCCCCACTCACGGCAAGATTATTTATCCAGAATTAGATCCCCTTGCTTGTCTTGAAAAAGAAGCCAAAATCAACTTGCTGAAATCGGTAGATGCTTATGCACGTAGTTTAGATCCTGCCGTCACGCAAGTGATTGTGAGTATGGCTGCGGTGTATGAAGAAATGTTAGTGGCGGCTAGCGATGGTACTTTTGCCTCGGATGTACGACCTTTAATCCGTTTTAATTGCTCAGTATTAGCCGAAAAAAATGGCCGCCGTGAGCGCGGCAGTGCTGGCGGCGGCGGTCGCTACAGCATGGTGTACTTTACCGAGCAAGTTGAAGGCCAAGCGCGCGCGTTTGGTTATGCTAAAGAAGCGGTACGTCAAGCCTTGGTCAATTTAGAAGCGGTTGATGCTCCCGCCGGCGCGATGCCTGTGGTATTGGGCTCAGGTTGGCCCGGCGTGTTACTTCATGAGGCCGTTGGCCATGGATTAGAAGGTGACTTTAACCGTAAAGGTGCATCGGCTTTCTCTGGTCGCATTGGTGAAAAGGTTGCTTCTGAACATTGTACTATCGTTGATGATGCTACCCTTGCTAATCGTCGAGGCTCGTTAAGTGTTGACGATGAAGGTACCGAGGGGCAATACACAGTATTAATCGAAAACGGTATTTTAAAAGGTTATATGCAAGACAAGCTCAATGCGCGCTTAATGGGGGTTGCGCCAACCGGCAATGGTCGCCGTGAGTCTTATGCGCACCTACCAATGCCACGCATGACTAATACTTATATGCTGCCAGGCAAGTATGAGCACGATGAATTGATTGCCAGTGTGAAAAAAGGTATTTACGCGCCTAATTTTGGTGGTGGTCAGGTAGATATCACCTCAGGTAAGTTTGTATTCACCGCATCTGAAGCTTACTTAATCGAGAATGGTAAAGTGACTACACCGATCAAAGGGGCAACCTTGATTGGTAATGGCCCAGAAGCGATGTCGAAAGTGTCGATGGTAGGGAATAACTTAGCGTTAGATCCCGGTGTTGGCGTGTGCGGCAAAGATGGCCAAAGTGTGCCTGTGGGGGTTGGGCAGCCGTCATTGAAATTAGATGAATTAACCATTGGTGGCACTAACTAGCAGAGAAAGCTATTTTTAATTAGGTAGTTACTAACTGAGAAAATTAAAGTAACACAACAAAAAGCATTACTGCTTTTTGTTGTGTAGCGCTTTCTTTAAACCATTTAACCAGTGTCTATGTTGCCATTAAACGATTTAGCCCTGCTTATCGACCATAATTTCACGCAAGTATTTAAATAATTCACGTGAGGATTTTGGTGGTTTATTACCCGCCGCTTCTTTGTTGGCTTGGCGCACTAGCTGGCGTAACTTTTGACGCTCAAAGCTAGGTTGCTGCTCCATTAAACGCGAGATAGCCTCATCACCTTCACTGATTAATTCATCGCGCAGCAATTCAAGTTGATGAAAAGCGTGAGTTGCAGCTTGGTGTTTATTGGTTAATACGTCTAGCGCTGCTTCGATAGGCTCCGGATCTTCTGAGCGCATTAACTTACCAATGTATTGTAATTGGCGGCGCAATGCTTCGTGTTTATTACTGATTTTATGTGCCAGCTTGATAGCGTCAGATAGATTATCAGACAATGGAATGTTTTTGAGTTGACTCGGGCTCAAGCTAACCAAGCGGGCCCCGAGCTTTTGCAGTGCTTCACTTTCTTGCTTAAGTTGCGTTTTACTGATGATGTCGTTTTCGTCTTCTGGATGCATATTGGTTCATTCTTGTAGGTTTGATATGACTATCTTACCAGCAAATTGTCGCAAGCTCCTCATGTCATGATATGCTTGGCAGAAATGTATCGGAGTAGAAGAAATAACATGGAGCCAACAAGTCTGATTGCACAAGAACAAGACCAGTTAGAACAAGCAGTTGCTGACGCGGTCTTGATGGCAAAAAAACTCGGGGCAGACCAAGCAGAGGTCGCAGTTAGTCGTCAAACGGGAATATCGGTCAATACCCGAATGGCAGAAGTGGAAAACATTGAATTTAACCATGATGGCGCACTGGGCATTAGTGTTTATGTCGATGGTCGTAAAGGTAATTCATCCACTTCAGATATCAGCAAGGAATCAATAGCGCGTGCCGTTGAGGCGGCAATTGACATTGCTAAACATACCAGCCAAGACCCCTTTTCAGGGTTGGCTGATGCCGATTTACTTGAACGTCAACCGCAAGATTTAGACTTGTTTCATCCTGCTTCACTCGATCCCGAATCAGGCTTAGCCCTTGCTAAGCAGTGTGAAGAATTCGCGCTGGCGGCAGATAGCCGCATTGTTAATTCTGATGGCGCCAGTTTTAGCAGCCATTTAGGCATTAAAGTCTATGGTAATAGTCATGACTACGTACAAAGCTATTTGTCTAGCCGTCATAGTTTAAGTTGTATGTTAATCGCGCAACAAGGCGATGAAATGCAACGAGATTATAGTTACACCATGACCCGTAATATTGCTGATATGTGGCGTCCAGAACGGGTCGCACAAGAAGCCGTTGAACGTACAGTGGCGCGCTTAGGAGCACGGAAAATCGACACCTGTAACTGTCCGGTGCTATTTTCTGCCGATAGTGCTGTAAGCTTGTTTGGCCATTTAGTTAATGCCATTAGTGGTGGTAGCCTTTATCGCCAATCGTCGTTTTTATTAGATAGCTTAGGCACGCAGGTATTTCCAAGTTGGTTTAATATCAGCGAGCGTCCTCATATTAAATCAGGCCTTGCTAGCTCACCGTTTGATGCTGAAGGGGTAAAAACTCAAGATCGTGAGATTATCTCTGATGGCGATTTAAATACTTACCTGCTAACCAGTTATTCCGCTCGTAAACTTGGCATGACGACGACTGGCCATGCCGGTGGTATTCATAACTGGTTTGTACAAAGTAACCAAGGTGACTTTAAAGACATGTTGCGCCAGTTAGGCACGGGTTTGTATGTGACTGAGCTAATGGGGCAAGGGGTTAACGCTGTATCGGGTGATTACTCTCGTGGCGCAGCGGGCTTTTGGGTTGAAAACGGTGAACTGGCTTTCCCGGTTCATGAAATCACTATTGCAGGTAACTTGAAAGACATGTTTATGGGGATTCAGGCCGTTGGCAGTGATATCGATACGCGCAGCAGCCTACAAACAGGCTCGGTGTTGATTGATAATATGAAGATCGCGGGCAGTTAATTGTTATCGCTCGCCTTGAATGAAGCGTAAATAAAACTGAACAACATCCTCAGATTTATACTGGGTTGAGATTAAAAGGCCGTGGCGTTACTCGTGACGGCCTTTTTATTTACAGGAGAGGTTGAATTCTAGGCTCGTAAAAAGATCGTCGCCATGCCTAAAAATGAAAACAGTCCGACGACATCGGTTACCGTAGTGAGCGCCATACCGCCCGCAAGGGCAGGGTCTATTTTAAGTTTGTTCATGATCAGTGGAATACAAACGCCGGCCAAGCCTGCTACCGATAAGTTGATGAACATGGCTCCTGCGATCACGTAACCAATATTCACATCGCCTTTCCAAATAACTACCGCCACAGCCACAAGTAGCGCCCAAATTAAGCCATTTAATAAACCGATGGCGGCTTCTTTCATAATCAAAGTGCGGGCGTTCGAGTCACCGATGTGGCCAACCGCCATGCCGCGAATAACCAGTGCCAAGGTTTGATTGCCGGCGATACCGCCCATGCTGGGGACGATGGTCATTAACACGGCTAGGGTGGCGATTTCAGATAAGGTGGCTTCAAACATATTAGACACAGACGAGGCCAGTAATGCCGCGCCTAAATTAACGGTTAACCAAATGGTGCGGCGCTTGGTACTTTTTAAAATAGGCGCAAAGGTATCCTCATCATCATCCATCCCCGCCATCCCCATCATTTTGTGGTCGGCGTCTTCACGGATAATATCGACCACGTCATCGATAGTGATACGTCCAAGTAGGCGATCATCTTGATCGACCACGGGCGCACTGATTAAATCTCGGCGTTCAAATATTTTGGCCACTTCGATTTCTGCCATGGCAACGGGGATGCTTTTACGACTGTTATCCATCACGTCCATTACGGTGGATGCGGGATCCACCGTGAGCAAGGTGGCTAATGCAACTTCACCAATGAGCTTATCGTGTTTATTGACCACATAGAGGGCATCGGTGGCCTCTGGTAGCTCACCTTTCAAACGTAAATAGCGTAACACCACATCGATAGTGACATCAGGTCTGAGTGTGATGGTGTCGGTGTTCATCACGCTACCTGCTGTATCTTCAGGATAGCCTAAGGCTTGTTCTAGACGATGTCGGTCTTGCGCATCCATTTGCGATAGTACGTCTTGATAGGCCGAGTCATTTAGACCACTAAGAACGTAGGCAAGATCGTCGGTGTCCATGCCTTCGGTTGCGGCAACCAGGTTTTCCGTATCCATTAGGGCGAGGATACTGTCTCGAGCATCTTCGTTTAGCTCTTCTAGGATCTCACCTTGCTGCTCTGAGTCGGTGAGTTGCCAAATATTTTTACGCTCAGCGTGGGGGCAGGATTCAAGTAGTAAGGCAATATCTTCAGGGGGGAGTTGCTGTAACATGCGGCGAACATGAACAAACATACCACTGCTTAACGCTTTGTTAACTTCGACTAGGCGCTCATGTGTGCTCAAGTTGACTAGATTATCTAGCATCCGCTTTTCCCCTTGTTTGCCGTTATCAATAGGCGATAACTAATTAATTTTATTTATTATTCTTCTTCTTCAAATTTATCTTCTATCAGTTGTCTTACTGCTTCTAATGCGCATTTGGCATCGGCCCCTTCGGCTTGAATGACGATTTGTTGGCCTTGACAGGTTTCTAGCATGAGTAAGCCCATCACACTGGCTGCAGAGGCGGATTTATCGCCGTGGACTAAGGTAACTGTCGCGTCAAATTTTAGCGCTAACTCTGCCAGTTTTACAGCCGCTCGTGCATGTAAGCCCAATTTGTTCTTTATGGTGATATGTTGCTCTAGCTGTAACATTTAGCGTTTTTCCAAGGTGCGATGACGAACTTGCACTTGTTGTTCGTGGCGAAAAAATTCGGCGATTTTCTCGGCGATAAATACCGATCTGTGTTGGCCGCCCGTGCAACCGATAGCGATAGTGACATAGCTGCGGTTATTGCGTTCAAGATGAGGCAGCCAAGTGCCAATCAAATTCTCTATTTGCCAGATAAACTTCATCACTAATGGCTGCTCTGTTAAGTAGTGTTGAACTTCGGCATCGAGTCCGGTTTGTGGTTTAAGCTCGGGGATCCAATGAGGATTAGGTAGAAAGCGCGCATCAAACACATAGTCTGCATCTTTTGGTAAGCCATTTTTAAAACCAAATGATTCAATGACTAATACCAATTCATGACTTTTTTGGCCGAGTACTCGTTGTTTTACCAACTCACTCAGCTCATGGATTGACATATCACTGGTATCAATACGTAAATCGGCCGACTCAGAGATAGGCTCGAGCAAGGTGGTTTCTTGATCTATCGCTTGAGATAGCGATAGCTGCATTTTTGCTAGTGGATGTAAACGCCTGGTTTCACTGTAGCGACGTACCAAAATACTGCTACTGGCATCAAGAAATAAGGTGGTGAGATCAACCGATGCTTTGAGATCCTTAATGACGTGGTGTAATTCATTTTGGTCAAGGGGCAGGTTGCGCACATCGATGCTAACCGCCACGGCATCGTAATTATCTTTAAGACTAGTAATTAAATCGGGTAGTAAGGGTAATGGCAGGTTATCGACGCAGTAATAGCCTAGGTCTTCCAATACTCTTAAGGCAACGGTTTTGCCTGATCCGGAGCGGCCACTGACGATGGTGAGTTTCATATTGCTCCCGTTATGACACGCAAATGAGTTCGAATAACTCCGCATCTGTTTTAGCCGCGCGAAGTTGGCGACAAATTTGTTTATCAGAAAGTTTACCAGCGATAAGTGACAAGGTTTTTAAATGTTGGCTACACTGGCTTTCTGGGACGAGAACGGCGAACAATAAATCAACGGGTTGATTGTCGATGGCACTAAAGTCTATCGCGGTCTCACATTGGATGAAAACGCCGGTAACAGGGTAATCATCACTGATACGAGCGTGGGGGATCGCAATACCTGCTCCAACACCTGTGGTGCCAAGGCGCTCACGTGTTAGTAGGTTTTCAAACACTACTTTAGGGTCAATATTGAGTTTTTGTCCTGCTAACTCACTGATGATTTCCAGTGCTTTTTTCTTGCTTGAACAAGAGACTGCACTCAAGGTGCAGTCTGGGGCTAATAATTCTTTTATATCCATATTTAAATTTAAGACTGTTTCAGCTTTTCCTTGTGTTTGATCACTTGGCGATCAAGTTTGTCAACTAACGAATCAATCGCGGCATACATATCTGTGTCTTGGGAGTTAGCAAATACTTCTCCGCCTGACAGGTGTAACTTGGCTTCAGCTATTTGATTCAACTTTTCGACGTTTAATATCACTTGTGCTGAGTTAATGCTATCAAAATGACGCTCTAATTTAGAGAACTTAGTTTCAACGTAACTGCGCATTGAATCGGTGATGTCGATATGGTGGCCAGATAGATTAATTTGCATAAACATTCTCCTGTTGCAGCCTAAAGTAGGCTCTTACGTTGGTTGGAAGGCGGGATGTTCAAAGACTCGCGATATTTAGCGATGGTTCTTCGCGCAACCTTTATGCCTTGGTCAGCAAGCAGTTGAGTAATTTTACTGTCACTTAGGGGCTTAGCAGGGGTTTCTGCTGCCACTAATTTTTTAATTAAGGCCCTAATGGCGGTGGATGAACATTCGCCACCACTTTCTGTTGCAACATGGCTAGAGAAGAAATACTTCAACTCAAAGATGCCACGCGGCGTGTGCATGAACTTTTGCGTGGTGACACGCGAAATAGTGGACTCGTGCATTTCCACGGCTTCCGCGACATCGTTTAATACCATGGGTTTCATTGCTTCATCGCCGTATTCAAAAAAAGCAACTTGATGCTGTACGATACAGTTGGCCACTTTTAATAAGGTGTCATTACGGCTTTCTAAGCTTTTAATAAACCATTTGGCTTCTTGTAAATGTGAACGAATAAACTGACTGTCATCGGTGTTTTTAGTTTGTTTGGCAAAAGAAGCGTATTGATCATTAACGCGAATTTTGGGCATGCAATCTGGGTTTAGTTCGACGATCCAGCGACCGGATTTTTTCTGTACAGAGACATCTGGAACTATATATTGAGCGTCCATTTCAACAATCGCATTGCCTGGTCTTGGCTCTAAGGTATGGATCAGGCGCATGACTTCGCGTAGATCGTCTTCTTTTAGCTTAGTTTTACGGCTTAGAGTACGAAAGTCACGGTTAGCGAGTAAATCCATATGCTCGTTGATCACCATTATGGCTTCTTCTAACCAGAGAGTGCCTTTTTCGATTTGATTCAGCTGGATTAACATGCATTCTTGCGCGGAACGAGCACCAACGCCGAGAGGATCAAAATGCTGCAATCGTTTAAGTACGGCTTCAACTTCGTCGAGCTCAACATCAAGAAAGTCAGAGGAGACACTATCTAATATATCTTCGCTAGAGACAGTCAAATAACCAGATTCGTCAATGGCATCGATAATGGCAAAGGCGATAGCGCGATCAGTTTCACTAAAGGGGGTTAACTCCATTTGCCAGATGAGGTGATCATGTAGGTTAGCTGAGGTTTCACCTTGATAAATAAAATCGGCATCATCGCCACCTGAGCCGACACCTGAAGTGCTTGAACCTGTGCCCGTGGTAAAGGTGTCATCCCATGTTGAGTCTGTGGGAAGATCATCAGGAATGTCATTCTGCGCCATGGCCTCCGACGTTTCGAGTTGGCTAGATGTGTCGTTATCGTAGCTTTGCTCTTCGTTACCGTGGTCGTTTTCTTCTACTTCTAACAGCGGATTTGACTCAAGGGCTTCTTGAATTTCTTGCTGTAAATCTAATGTAGAAAGCTGCAACAAGCGAATAGCTTGTTGTAGCTGAGGGGTCATGGTTAACTGCTGACCTAAACGCAACTGTAGGGTTGGCTTCATTAAATTCCTGTTAGATATAAATCTTTAGATAACGGTTGTTACCTATAAAAACTATAGCTTGAATTGATCGCCTAGGTAGACTCGTTTTACTTGTTCGTTTTGTAAAATGTCTTCTGGCTTGCCAGCGGCAATCATTTCTCCATGACTCACTATATAGGAATATTCACATACATCTAGTGTTTCCCTCACATTATGGTCAGTGATTAATACGCCTAAGCCTCTGTCTCGTAAGTGTTCTATGATTTTTTTTATATCTATTACAGAGATAGGATCAACCCCAGCAAATGGCTCATCAAGTAAGATGAATTGAGGATCTGCTGCGAGTGCTCTGGCGATTTCAACGCGGCGTCTTTCGCCGCCAGAAAGGGACATCCCTTTACTATTTTTTATATGGGTAATATGAAATTCTTCAAGTAACTCGTTCAGTCTATCTTGTTTTTGTTCCGTGGATAGCTCATCTCGAACTTCTAGGATTGCCATGATATTTTGCGCGACCGTAAGGCGACGAAAAATAGAAGCTTCTTGTGGCAAGTAGCCAATTCCCTTCTGCGCGCGCACGTGCATTGGTTGGCTAGAAATTTCTTCATCATCAATAAATATCTGGCCTTCATCGCGCTTTACTAAACCGACTACCATGTAAAATGTTGTCGTTTTACCTGCACCATTGGGGCCGAGTAAACCAACAATTTGCCCCGTGTTCACTTGTAAACTAACGCCATTCACTACACGACGATTCTTATAACTTTTCGCTAAGTCTTTTGCTTGGAGTAATGCCATTATTGCGCCGCTTTATCTGTTGATTTATCTATTGATTTATCTGATGACTTTGAGTTTTTCTTGCTATCGACTTGAGCGGGTAAAAATACGGTTCGGGTTTGAGTCTCGCCTTTTTTACCTTCAATCTGGCGTGTCTCAATGTTGTAGGTGATAGTTTCAGCGGTGTAGTTACTGTCTAACTGCTTCAAAGAGGCATTTTGGCTCAAGATTATCTGGTTATTTTTTTTGAGGTAACGAATTTTTTTTGCCTTTGCTTCTACTGGTTTACCATCATCCATCATTTGATAAAAAGTCGCTGGATTGCCAGTCGCAATCATTTCTTCTTCGCCGGGCTTATGGCGGATGCCAACCAATTTATTGGCGGTGAGCTTAATTGTTCCTTGTGTCACCACGACGTTACCTAAAAAAGTGGTGGTGTTACTGTCTAGGTCGGCTGTATTGGAATTGGCTCGGATAACAATTTCTTGCTCTGAGTCAGACTTAAGCGCGTAAGTAGGAGCACTTAGTAATACCAGTGATGCTAGTAATAATTTAAGGTTTTTCATTTAAATAAGTCGCCGTTACTTGGTTTAATAAACTGATGGTTTTACCTGATAGTTGACCAAATAATCCCGTGCCTGTTTGTTGCATTTGCTCTCCATATAGGGTGACTAAGTCATCTGAATGGATTTCATTCTTTATTAAATCTAGGGTGAGCTTGTCGGTGGTGATCAGATTTATGTGTTGGTCATGGGTCAAATTAGTGATGGTAACGTTGTTATTTAGTTCAAAGGTGTGCTGGTCGAACAGAATGCCGTCGTCTCCGGTAATTTGCCACTGAGTTTGATCTTCATTGCGAAAAAGTAATAAAACAGGTTTCGCAAATACAGTCTTTAAGTCTTGTTGGTAATAATGCATTTGGGTGGCAAAAAGCCGGTAGTCAATTTTTCCTGCTTGGGTAAAGACAGCTCCTTTGACTTCATTAGCGATAAAGTAAGCTTCAGAAGGATCGCGCTCAGCAATAGGCGCTTCAGTGTGTTTAAAAAACTGCCAAGCGCCAAGAGAAACCATAAATAGTACGGATAACCAGATGTTGAGCTTTTTCATACACTGGTACCTTGTGCATGAGCCAACTCTCCACGAGCGTGCAATAGTAGATCGCAAAGCTCGCGCACAGCACCAAAGCCGCCTTTTATTGTTGTAACATAGTCAGCTTGTTGCTGCACTATTGGGTGTGCATCCGCTACGGCTACTGCTAAGCCAACCTGGTTCATCACGGGTAAATCAATCACGTCATCACCGATATAAGCGACTTCATCCGGATTAAGGTTTAACTGCGTGAGTAATTGCTGGAAAGCAATAAGCTTATTATCTTGGCCTTGAAAAATATGAGAAACGCCCAGAGCGTTCATTCGGTTGTTAACAATGGTGGACTTTCGTCCGGTGATCACCGCTACTTCTATACCAGCATGAAGCACGGCCTTGATACCGAAGCCATCTCGGGTGTGAAATGCTTTGAGCTCCTCGCCGTTGTTGCCCATGTAAATTCGGCCATCAGAGAACACCCCATCAATATCGCAAATAAGCAGCTTAGTATGAACCAGCTGCTGATGTTGCTGTGCGGTAATGGTGCCATATGGGGTGTTTAGCATAAAAAGCCCTAATTACATAAGTTTGAATAAAATTACATAGTGTAAAACAATAAAACTTGGTACGCGATAAAGCAGGCTAATAATAATCCGCCTTCAACGCGGGTAATTTCTTTTATTTTACCGTTACCTGCCACTATTAATAATAAAACGGTGACGCCTAACATGTAATACATATCACGCCCCGCTGCGCTAGCGTCTATGGTTCCTGGTGCTAAAATACCTGGGATAGCTAACACAGCTAAGATATTAAAAATATTTGAACCGACAATGTTTCCTAATGCAAGATCGCCTTCTTTCTTCAATACGCTGGCAATACAAGCGGCTAGCTCTGGCAAGCTGGTACCAATGGCAATAATAGTTAAGCCGATGACCAAATCTGATATGCCAAAATGTTTCGCGATAACGACCGCTGAACCCACGAGTTCATTAGAGCTGTATATTAATAAGCCTAAGCCAAACACCAACCAAAATGCCGCTTTCCAAAACGGTATATCAGAGGGAATCTCATCTTCTAGCTCTTCAACAAGTGGATCATTGGTGTTTGGATTTTTTAACGCCATCCAAGTTAAGCCGCCAATCGTCGCAAAAAAGCCAATAATTAACACCGTTCCTTCACCGCGCGTTAACTCTAGATCCCATAATAACCACGCCGCCAATAGGCTAGTCACCATGACCATAGGCAACTCACGACGCATGGTGGAAGATGCGACTAGCATTGGCCGCAATAGTGCGGTTAAGCCTAATACTAAGGTAATATTGGTAATGTTGGAGCCAATGGCATTGCCAATGGCTGTGTTAGGAGCGCCATTTAAACTAGCACTCGCAGCCACCATCATTTCTGGCGCAGATGATCCCATTGCGACTATGGTTAAGCCTATGATAAGAGGAGATATGCCTAAGTTTCGTGCGATGGCGGCGGCACCAAAGACAAATTTGTCGGCGCTCCATACTAATGCTGCTAGGCTAACAACGAGTATTAAGACATTAAGCCAAAGGATATTCGCTTCCATAGTTCCTTTCTAAAAGTGTGATCCGAAAAAGGTATTTTCCCGTTTCTGGTCTCAAATGTGAAGCGTTTGAGTATGTTTATTATTAAGCATAAAATAGTGAGCTGTATTTTAAGGTGAAATATATAATGGGACAGCTAGTTCAGATCCGTGATATGAGTTTTGCTCGAGAGCAGCGGATATTGTTCGATAACCTCAATTTGGATATCGCACAAGGTAAAATTACGGCCATTTTAGGTCCCAGTGGTATAGGTAAAACCACGTTGCTAAAATTAATCGGTGGGCAATTAACGCCATCTTCGGGGGATATTTTATTTTCCGGTGAAAGTGTCTGTCGTGCTAAGCGCGCTCAGCTATATCAAATGCGGCGTAAAATGGGGTTATTATTTCAAAGTGGCGCCTTGTTCCCTGAGTTAACGGTGTTTGAGAATGTGGCATTTCCGCTTCGTGAACACACACAGCTGACAGAGCCTGTGTTACAAACGTTAGTTAGAATGAAGTTGGAATCAGTTGGTTTACGTGGTGCAGAGCAGTTAATGGCCACGGAACTCTCTGGTGGTATGGGGCGGCGAGTTGCGTTAGCAAGGGCAACAGCGCTTGATCCTGAGCTAATGATGTATGATGAGCCGTTTGCAGGGCAAGACCCGATTTCTATGGGCGTGTTGTTAAAACTGATCCGTGATTTAAACCAAAGCTTAGGGCTAACTTCTATTGTGGTCAGTCACGACGTGACAGAAGTACTGGAGATTGCCGATTATGTTTATGTGCTAGCCGATAAAACTATTATTGCCCAAGGAACAGCTGATGAAATTAAGTCTAATCAAGACCCGAGGCTGGTTCAATTTATTAATGGATTGCCTAATGGGCCGGTGCCCTTCCATTATCCCGCTAGCGATTTTTTAAAGGATTTAGCCACGCAGTGATTAATCAAATTCAACGAATAGGGGAGCGAAGTGTCAACTTTGTTACCCAGCTTGGGGTCGCCGGTTTAATGCTGATGAGTGCATTATTTAGCAAACCAAATTGGAAATTTTTACGTTTAGTCGGTCGGCAAGTTCACAACTTGGGCGTACTTTCGTTACCTATTATTCTGGTGGCAGGGTTGTTTATCGGTATGGTGTTAGGCCTGCAAGGCTATAATGTGCTGGTGAGTTATGGGGCAGAACAAAGCCTCGGTACTATGGTCGCATTATCTTTACTGCGCGAGCTCGGCCCTGTAGTGACGGCATTATTGTTTGCTGGCCGAGCGGGCTCGGCATTAACCGCCGAGGTTGGCCTAATGAAGGCCACTGAGCAAATATCGAGTATGGAAATGATGGCGGTGGACCCGTTTAAACGCATTATTGCGCCACGTTTTTGGGCCGGAGTGTTATCAATGCCCGTACTGGCTTTTATGTTTTCTTTGATTGCCATTTGGGGCGGTAGTTTTGTCGGCGTTGATTGGAAAGGCATCGATAGCGGTGGCTTTTGGTCGGTAATGCAAGCCAGTGTTGATGTTCATCAAGATATTTTTTACGGCTTTATTAAAAGTACCGTATTTGCTTTTGTAATTGTATGGGTGGCTTTATACAACGGCTACTATGCTAAGCCTTCGTCAGCAGGCATCAGTGAGGCGACAACGCGAACCGTGGTTAATGCATCTTTATTGGTGTTGGCGCTGGATTTTATATTAACCATCTTGATGTATGGTTAAGGTTAGGGAACAAAAATGACAGAAAAAAAATTACATTTAGCGGTTGGCAGTTTTGTCTTAGCGGGCTGCTTTGCTTTGGTTTTACTCGTGGTACAAGTGGCTGGTTTTTCCTTTACTCAAGACCAAGGCTCTTATACCTTGAAGGCGAAGTTTGACAATATTGGTGGCTTAAAGGTTCGCTCACCAGTTAAGTTAGGCGGGGTTGTGGTTGGGCGTGTTGAGGCTATCTCCCTTGATGCCAAAAGTTATACGCCTGTTGTGACATTAAGAATGGACCAGCAATATGGATTTTATCCAGAGACGAGCTCCCTTGCGATTTTGACGGCAGGGTTGTTGGGAGAGCAATTTATTGGCTTGCGTCCTGGTTTTATGGATGATGACATAGAGTTACTCGGTGAAGGTGATTTTATTGATGACACCAAATCTGCACTGGTGCTCGAAGATTTAATCGGACAATTTTTATTTTCAATTCAAGACAACAGTAAGGAATAAAACATGCTATTGCGCTTTTTGTTGCCATTATGTTTACTGCTTTCTAGCAATATGGCGGTTGCTGCCACTCTGAAAGAATACCAAGACCCTTATCAACTCATTGAAGAGGTAGCGGGTAAAGCATTTGATCGGGTTAAAAATGAAAAAGCTTTAATGGAAAAAGATCCCGCCCATGCTGAGGATATTGTTCGTGAAGAGTTACTATTTTATGTTGATTCAAAGTACTCGGCATATAAGGTCGTTGGGCCGGAGCTAAAAAATACCACGCCAGCACAAAGAGAAAATTTTGTCGCGGCATTTAAAGAACACATGGTGAAAACTTACTCAACCGTGTTGTTTAAATATGATCAGCAAGTGTTACAGTTTGATAAGCGAGAAAGCTTTGCTGGTAAAAAAATTGTCACCGTGCCAGTGCGCTTTGTGCAAGCGGGCTCTCCAGACATCAATGTGTCATTTAAGCTGCGTTTAGATAAGAAGACTCAATCATGGCGGGTGTTTGATGTCGTTGCGGAAGGTGTAAGCTTGTTATCAACCAAGCAGTCTGAGTTAGGCAGCTTAATTCGTAAAGATGGCATCGACAGTGTGACCGCACAACTTATTGCTAAAAATAATGAAAACAAGTAAATGTTAGATTTTACATTAAACCAGCAAACCCTTTCTATTACAGGCGCCTTAGTCACTGAACAAGTGGCTGGGCTTGCCCCTAGTGTCACAGCCGATTTTGAAAAGATTGATTTATCAGGTGTCTGTGACTTTGACTCAGCGGGCTTAGCTTGGTTAGTCACGTTTTATGCTCCCCTAGGCTGTGAATTTATCAATTTACCTTCAAGCTTACGTAAGCTTGCTGATTTATATGGATTAACCCCCTTATTTGAGCCAGCGTAAGCTATCGATAAAAGCGTGATTGTTAACAAAAACCAGAATAATCACGCCTTAGCGGTTTAACTTAGACGCAATTGGTGATAAAACAGCTGACTTTTATGGCCTGTCAGACTGATATCTCCCGTCAGCGAGCCAAAGTTTCACGTATTTTTTCTGAATAAAAGTAGGATTTTACTATGGATCCAAAAGAAATAGAGGCGAAGTTATTAGCCGCATTGCCACTAGAGGCATGTTATGTCAAAGGTGAAGGCAGTCACTTTCAAGTGATCGCTGTTTCTGACATGTTTGCAGACATGAGTCGCGTAAAAAAACAGCAAGCCATCTATGCTCCCTTGATGGAAGAAATTGCTGCCAACACGATCCATGCTTTAAGCATTAAAGCTTTTACGCCGCAGCAATGGCAAAAAGAAAAAATATTTAATCAGCCGTCCTGAATCGAGGTATGAATGGATAAGTTTTTAATCAAAGGTGGTTGCACCTTAAACGGTGATGTGACCATCTCTGGCGCTAAAAACGCTGCGTTACCAATTTTATTTGCCACCTTATTATCAAACCATGAAGTGGTGATTTCAAACGTGCCTAAGCTACGTGATATTAAAACCACATTGGCTTTGTTACGTGAGTTAGGGGCAACGGCAGAGCAAAACGAAAACGTGGTGATCAACGCGGGTGGCGTGCATCATCAAAAAGCGCCATATGATCTGGTTAAAACTATGCGAGCGTCAATTCTTGCGCTAGGCCCGCTCGTTGCTAAGTACGGCAAGGCCGATGTATCTTTGCCGGGAGGTTGTGCTATTGGTGCGCGTCCGGTGAATCTACACATTCACGGCTTAGAGCTAATGGGTGCCAATATTGTTGTTGAAGATGGTTATATCAAAGCACGCGTTGATGGTCGCTTGAAAGGTGCGCATATTGTCATGGACATGGTTAGCGTAACGGGTACTGAGAACCTTATGATGGCTGCGGCTCTCGCGGATGGAACCACGGTAATCGATAACGCTGCGCGTGAGCCTGAAGTTGTTGACCTTGCCAACTTTATTAACGCTCTGGGTGGTAAAGTGTCAGGTGCGGGTACCGATACCATTACTATTGAAGGTGTTGAAGCCTTAACGGGTGGCCAATATGAAGTGCAGCCGGACCGTATTGAAACCGGTACTTTTCTTGTTGCTGCAGCAGTAACAGGTGGCAAGATCACTTGTCATAAGACTAGCCCACGTTTACTTGAAGCAGTATTGGCTAAGTTAGAAGAAGCGGGTGCCTTAGTGGAGTCTGGCGATGACTGGATTTCATGTGATATGCGTGGCAGGACACTGAAGTCAGTGAATGTTAAAACAGTGCCTTACCCTGGTTTTCCTACTGACATGCAAGCGCAGTTTACTGTGCTTAACGTCGTGGCTGAAGGTGCTGGACGTGTAACGGAAACTATTTTTGAAAACCGTTTTATGCATGTGCCTGAATTACAACGCATGGGCGCAGACGTCGAACTTGAAGGTAATACGGCAATTTGCGCTTACACGAAGCAATTATCTGGCGCTCAAGTGATGGCAACGGATTTACGTGCTTCTGCTAGTTTAGTGATTGCTGGTTTAGTAGCCAAGGGGGATACCATAGTTGATCGTATTTATCACATTGATCGTGGTTATGAGTGCATTGAAAATAAACTCATTCCTCTAGGTGCAACGATGGAGCGTATTGTTTAATTATTGCTCTTGAAACATTAAAATGGCCGCTTTATTGTGGCCGTTTTAATGTTTCATGTTAACGTTCAACTCAGGTTATTAGAGCTCGTCGTAATCAGCCACTTCGATGGTTAGCTTAATCTCTTTCCCCTCTCTTAAAAGCTTAACTTGTATTTCTTCGCCTGGACGCACTTCTGCTACGCGGTCTAATACGTCTGTAACACCGGTGACTGGTATTTGATTAATAGCTAGCATTACGTCAGAGGGTTTTACCCCTGCTAAACTTGCCGGACCACCATCCATCACACTCGTGATCATTATGCCTTTTTGTGCCTCAATTCCCCATAATCGTGCCATAACAGGGTTTACTGGCCCACCGACGACACCAATTGAGCCTCGTATTACTCGACCATCACGGATTAAGTTAGCCATGATCCTTTCGGCTAATAAATAAGGCACGGCAAAGCTAATACCATAACTGTCTAAGCTTTGCGTGACATGAAATGCTGATGTGTTAATACCTACCATCTCACCACGACTATTAATTAGGGCTCCGCCCGAGTTGCCTCTATTGATGGCGGCATCGGTCTGTAAAAAGTCTTGCCGTCCTGTGGAGCTTATGCCTGTTCGGCCAGTGGCGCTTATAATCCCTTGAGTTACCGTTTGACCTATGTTGTATGGATTACCGATGGCGAGAACGACATCGCCCACTTTAGGTAAATAGGCGGAGTTTTGTGGGATCACAGGGAGGTTTTCTGCTTTTATTTGTAATACGGCTAAATCAGTAACGGCGTCACTACCGATCATCTGAGCGGTAAGTAGGCGGCCATCTTGCAAAGCGACGAGTACCTGATCTGCTTTTTCGACCACGTGCATATTGGTTAAAATATAGCCTTTGTCACTCATGATAATACCGGAGCCAAGGCCGGTCGGTCTAAGTTCTGGCTGACTATTTATATTGGAGCGCTGATAATCCTGAGAATAGATGTTAACGACAGCAGGTGCCGCTCTTCGCACTGCACTACTGTAGCTTTCGACTTGGCTGCTGTAAGTTTCAATTTGTTCCGCAAATGGCAGTTCGTGATTATTGCGCAGGGGAGGGAAGAAAATCAGTAAAAATACGGCAATGAGAACACCAATACTGATAGATTTTATTAAATAGCTGAGAGCAGAAGGCATGTTAAATATTTACATTAAGATAAAGGAGCAGAATAACAAAAATGTAGCAAAAAAAAACGCCCGCGTTGCGGGCGTTTGACAGAGGTAGCTATATTTAGCGGATTTCGCGATAACGAAAGGAAATTGCCGCGTTTTATATTAAGAGCTTACCTCCTCACTTCAATGAATTAACGGATCACGCGGTACAAAGAGGCGTTGCCACGTTTGATATTGAGGGCGAGAACCGAAGGTTTATCTTCAATTATTTTACGTAAGTCTGCCATATCTTTAGTGCGTAAGCGGTTAATACCCAAAATGATATCTCCTTCTTCTAAACCTGCTAACGCGGCAGGAGAGTTAGGCACTATCTTACTGATTAATACCCCTTGTACTTTCTCGCCGGGTGCGGTGCTGCTTAACGTGGCACCTTCAAGGGCCGGATGTAATGAATTAGCGGCGATATTGGATTCTTTAGCTTCTTGCAGTATGACTTTGAAATCTTTTTCTTTGCCGTCACGAACAACGGTAAGGTTGATTTCTTTACCTGCACCCAAGGTGGCTACTTTTGCGCGAAGCTCATTAAATGAACGTATTTTTTGTTGGTTAAGTTTAATGATGATGTCACCGGCTTGTAGCCCTGCCTCCTCGGCAGCTGAATCGGCCATGACTTGGTTAACAAAAGCACCGTGTTGGGTGTCATAACCAAAGGCTTCGGCAAGCTCGGGGGTCAGCTCGCCACCTGTAATGCCTAATAGGCCTCGGCGAACCTCACCAAACTCTAAAATTTGTGCCGACAGGTTTTTCACCATGTTCACTGGGATGGCAAAACCGATGCCGATGTTACCGCCATTAGGGCCTAAGATGGCGGTATTAATACCAATTAACTCACCGCGTAGGTTGAGCAGTGCACCGCCGGAGTTACCGCTATTAATTGCAGCGTCGGTTTGGATGAAGTTCTCATAGTTTTCGATATTTAAGCCACTGCGACCCAGTGCGCTAACGATGCCAGAGGTGACGGTTTGACCTAAGCCAAAAGGGTTACCAATAGCTATGGTAAAGTCACCCACGCGCAGTTCATCTGAGTTGGCCAGCTTAATGGCGGTCAGGTTTTTGGCATCAATTTGTAACAATGCAATATCGGTTTGCTGATCTTCACCAATTTTCTTTGCGGTGTACTCTTTGCCGTTGTTTAACGTAACCTTAATTTCATCAGCTTGGTGGATCACATGATAGTTAGTGATCACGTATCCTTTTTTGGCATCGATAATAACGCCAGATCCTAACCCCCTAAACGGTTGTTTAGCTCCTTCAGCTAAGGCGTCAGGTCCGAAAAAATGACGGAAAGGCTCAGGGATGTTTTGCCGCGAAACTTTGGTACCAGCAACAGAAATATTAACCACCGCAGGGCTGACTTCTTCAAGTAATGGTGCCAGGCTGGGCAATTCTTGCCCTTGTATCGCCACTGGGTGAGCGGCTTGTGCTGGTAAACTACCTAAGGCTAAGGCAGTTGAAAGGGCAACAGCAGTAAAAATAGAAATCGGTTTTTTCATCTTGCTCTCCTAGAGTCAAAGTTACTCAATTTATACCTTTAATAGAGTCTAAAATTAACAATCTGTTCAGCTCTTTACAGTACTTTACCCAAGTTGACATTGCTTCACTGTAAGGCACTTCTACGACACTTTTTCAGGCGACTTCGGTGTTACTTTCTCAACTAGACTAGGGTCGGTTTGGGGGTTTTCAAGGTTCACCGCGAGGGGATTTTTGATATCAGCGTTATCTGAATGTTGAGTAGATGCGTCATCTTGCTGTGTGTTTAGTTCAGTGGCTTTTGTCTCAAGCTCTTGGGAGTCGGTTGAAGTTGTGTCATCGACGCGTTTGTTACGTCTAAAAATTGAAATGTTACGGTTGGCTTCTGCTTCAGGTAACAGTTGTTCTGATTGCTGTGCCATGTACTGATACAAGGTTTGATATTGATTTGCGATGCTATCCATTAAATCGGCTGTTTTCGCAAAGTGGGTCGATACTTGTTGCTGATATTTGCTTTGATCGTTTGTTTGTTGTTTTATTTGCGCTTGGCATTTATCCAACTGATGTTGGTAGTCATTCATTTTTTGTTGCTGTGAAGTAACCTGTTTCTCAAATTGGGCGGCTTGTTTATTACTCGGGAAGCGACGGCCAATCATAAAGCCAATAATAAGGGCAAAAATAAAAGTACTGATTAATGTAATTTCTGTCATATCTACTCCAACTCACTGAAAATAAGGGTACACCATTGATATACCACAAAACGCACGGCATGGGATTTTAGCATGACTTGGGTATATACAAAGCAACCTAAACTGTTGCAATATTGTTATATAGTGCTTGCAACCCATTAGGATGCAAAGTGCAAGTTTATACCTGATAAACCTGTATGGATATTAATAAAGCCTGTGACGCCATTACTCAAGTACCAAAGCGACCTAAAACAAGATGATTTTTTCTATGATGCGGCGCAAGAGCAAGCCGTGTTTGCTCTTGAGCGCCTTTATCAAGATTTAGTTAAGCCTGCGCCAAGTGTAAAATCAACAAGCTGGTTAGATAAGATTAAGCAAAAGTTTCAGCCCCCTGAGCCTGTTGAAACCATTAAGGGGTTGTATTTTTGGGGGGGAGTTGGCCGCGGAAAAACTTATTTGGTCGATACATTTTTTGATTGCTTGCCGTTTTCGCAAAAAATGCGAGTGCATTTTCACCGCTTTATGCACCGAGTGCATCAAGAGCTAGGTTTGTTAAAAAACCAAGAAGATCCTTTGCTTATTATTGCTGATAAGTTATCTGCTGAAGCAAGAGTGATTTGCTTTGACGAGTTTTTTGTTTCTGATATCACTGATGCTATGTTGTTAGGCACCTTGTTCGAAGCTTTGTTTGAACGTGGCGTGGTGTTAGTGGCCACTTCAAATATTATTCCTGATGATCTGTATCGTAACGGCTTGCAGCGCGCTCGTTTTTTACCTGCGATTAAACTGATTAATGAAAACTGTGAAATCGTCAACGTTGATAGCGGCATTGATTACCGTATGCGAACCTTAGAGCAAGCTGAAATTTATCACTTCCCTCTTGATCAACTGGCGGAAGAAAACCTCAATCGCTATTTCCAGCAGCTCTCTTTCGAACCAAGGCAATATGAACACTATATTGAAATTCTTAATCGTCAGATTCCGGTAAGGGCAGAGGCCGATAGCGTGTTGTTTATTGAGTTTTCGGCTTTATGCGTCAGTGCACGCAGTCAAGTTGACTATATTGAGCTGTCTAAAATTTACCACACTATACTGTTGGCTAATGTGACCGTAATGGGCGGAGACAGTGATGATGCCGCGCGGCGCTTTATAGCCATGGTCGATGAATTTTATGAGCGTCATGTCACTTTGATCATTTCCGCGGAAGTGGCCATGGATAAACTTTACCAAGGTGGTCGCTTGAGTTTTGAGTTTCAACGTTGCCTTTCTCGCTTACAAGAAATGCAAAGTACAGAATATTTGGCTCGTGAACATCTGGCTTAATTATCTGTGGGTAAAATAGCAGCAAAAAAGGATGATTTCTAAAAAGCTTTTCCGTATAATCTTGCGACCCCCAGTTACAATCACCAACTTTGGTGGATTTGTTGGCACCAAGTGTTCGTATTCGAAGGGGTACGAAGGTGGTATTTAATCGCTACTTTGAATTAAGTAGTCATTTCGTAACATTTTTTAATTTTTGGGTAAGAGTTTAATGAAAACTTTTGTTGCAAAACCAGAGAGCGTTCAACGCGACTGGTATGTGGTAGATGCTGAAGGTAAAACTTTAGGTCGTTTAGCTACTGAAATCGCTTCTCGTTTACGCGGTAAGCATAAAGCAGAATACACTCCACACGTTGACACTGGTGATTACATCATCGTTGTAAACTGTGAGAAAATTGCCGTAACTGGTAATAAAGCTGCAGGTAAGATTTATCACTCTCACACTGGTTACCCAGGTGGTTTGAAATCTATCTCTTTCGAAAAGCTAATCGAAAAAGCGCCAGAGCGTGTTATTCAATCAGCTGTTAAAGGTATGTTGCCAAAAGGCCCTCTAGGCCGTGCAATGTTCCGTAAATTGAAAGTTTACGCGGGTTCTGAGCATCAACATTCGGCTCAACAACCACAAGTTTTAGACATCTAATACGGAATTCAGGCAAATGGCAAATCAATACTACGGCACTGGTCGTCGCAAAAGCTCTACTGCTCGCGTTTTCCTAAAAGCGGGTAGCGGTAACCTAACTATCAACGATCGTACTCTTGAAGAGTTCTTCGGTCGTGAAACGTCTCGCATGGTTGTTAATCAACCTCTTGAGCTAGTTCAACTAACTGATAAGTTTGATATCAAAGTTACAGTTAAAGGTGGTGGTACTACTGGTCAAGCGGGTGCAATCCGTCACGGTATCACTCGTGCACTTATGGAATACGACGAGACACTACGCGCTGAATTGCGTGCAGCTGGCTTCGTAACTCGTGATGCACGTAAAGTTGAACGTAAGAAAGTGGGTCTACACAAAGCGCGTAAGCGTCCACAATTCTCAAAACGTTAATTTTCGTTTATCGAGTATGCAAAACCCGGCTTATGTCGGGTTTTTTTGTTTTAGGCTAATTGAACTTTCTGATTGCTATTTCGTTAAGTTGTAAACAAACGTGGCAACTCTCAGAATTGGATGCTGAAAAAATGTTAAAGACATTATCAGCTTGTCAAATTGCGCCTATTTCTTTAGAATTCACACGATTTTTCTGTGACAATTGTACCGACCCCGTAATGCAGAAATCTGCTTAAACGCTAGAATTGATTTACCGCAAGGGAAATAATAATAATCGCGGAGTCCGTAGGGAGAGTTTTTGGATGAGCAATGCGCCTGTGAATACTGGCCGACGTATGTTTCTTACTGCGACAACAGCTGTTGTCGGAGCTGTAGGAGCTGCGGGAGTCGCCGTGCCATTTATCAAATCATGGAACCCGAGTGCTAAGGCTAAAGCAGCTGGTGCCCCGGTGGAAGTGGATGTAAGTAAAATAGAGCCTGGCCAATTAATTCGTGTTGAATGGCAAGGTAAACCGGTATGGGTTGTGTCCCGTACTGATGCTGCAATGAAAGATCTTGCAGCTCATGATGACAAATTACGAGATCCTAATTCTGAGGAGCCTCAACAGCCTGATTATGCGGCTAACCCCGCACGTTCAATCAGACCTGAAATATTTGTTGCTGTAGGTATTTGTACCCACTTAGGGTGTTCGCCAACTTATTTACCAGATGGTTTTGGAGAGTTGGTTGAAGGCGTTAAGAGCGGTTTTTTCTGTCCATGTCACGGCTCTAAGTTTGATATGGCGGGAAGAGTGTTCCAAAACGTACCTGCGCCGTTGAACTTAGTGATACCTCCTTATCATTTCAAAGATGATAATACCGTGCTTGTGGGCGTATCAGAGGGAGATGCATAATGATTAAAGGACTAGTGACAGGTGTGATTGATTGGGTAGATGCACGCATCCCCATGACAGACACTTGGAATAAACATTTAGCCCAATATCCAACGCCAATTAATTTTAATTTCTGGTACTTCTTTGGCTCTTTAGCCATGCTAGTGCTGGTTAATCAGATTCTTACAGGTATCTGGTTGACAATGAACTACAATCCTTCTGCTGAAGGTGCGTTTGCTTCTATTGAATATATTATGCGTGATGTGGAATACGGCTGGTTGCTGCGTTACATGCACTCAACGGGCGCGTCATTCTTCTTTATCGTTGTTTACCTGCATATGTTCCGCGGCTTGATTTATGGTTCTTACCAAAAGCCGCGCGAGCTAATTTGGGTTTTCGGTATGCTTATCTTCCTAGTGTTGATGGCCGAAGCATTCATGGGCTACTTACTGCCATGGGGCCAAATGTCATTCTGGGGAGCTCAGGTAATTATCTCGCTATTCGGTGCCATTCCAATTATTGGTGATGACCTAACACAGTGGATCCGTGGTGACTTTGTTATATCTGGGGCAACCCTAACGCGTTTCTTCGCTTTGCATGTGGTCGCTTTACCGCTAGTACTCGTGGTATTGGTGTTCTTGCATATTGTGGCACTGCATGAAGTGGGCTCGAATAACCCTGAAGGTATCGAGATCAAGAAGAAGAAGGGCTCAGTTCCTGAAAGTGAATTAAGTCCATTTAAATACCATAAGCAATTCTCTGATAAAAAAGACATTGTAGATGCGGCACCTTTCTTTCCTTATTTTGTGGTGAAAGATGTAGTGGGCGTAGCGGTGTTCTTGTTCTTGTTTGCTGCGGTTATATTTTACTGGCCAGAAGGCGGCGGTTATTTCCTTGAGCCACCTAACTTTGAGCCAGCAAATGGCCTGAAAACGCCTGAACACATTGCGCCAGTTTGGTACTACACACCGTTTTATGCGATTTTGCGTGCGATCCCAGACAAATTAATAGGTGTTATTGTATTTGGTAGTTCGGTACTTATTCTGTGTTTCTTACCTTGGTTCGACCGTTGTAAGGTTCGCTCTATTCGCTACCGTAGTACGCTACATAAGCTGAATATTACACAGTTTATTATTTGTTTCATCGTATTAGGTATTCTTGGTGCATTGCCAGCAACACCGTTATACACAGTGATCTCTCAAATATGTTCATTTGGTTATTTCGCCTTCTTTGCCTTGCTGTTTATTTACAGTAAAAACGAGAAATGTAAGCCAGTGCCAGAGAGGATCACTAAATAATGAAAAAGTTACTGATTACTTTATTTGCCCTGCTGCCTAGCTTAGTGTTTGCTGCAGGTCCAAGTATCCCTTTGGATAAGGCAAATTATGATTTAACCAATAAAGCATCGCTGCAAAACGGTGCTAAGTTGTTCATCAACTACTGTCTAGGTTGTCATACCATGGGTTATCAACGTTATGAGCGAGTTGCGAATGACTTAGATATCCCTAATGACCTGATGTTAGATAACTTAGTGTTTACCGATCAAAAAATTGGTGACCTAATGACTAACTCAATGCATAAAAAAGAAGCCGCTAAATGGTTTGGTGCTGCGCCACCGGATTTAACCTTAGTGGCTCGTGTGCGCGGTGCTGATTGGTTGTATACTTACTTACGTTCGTTTTATGCTGATCCAAGCCGTCCATTTGGCGTGAATAACACGGTTTTTCCAGATGTGGGGATGCCCCATGTGCTAGAAGAATTACAAGGTGTGCCGAATGCAGTTTTCGAAACGGAAATGGTTGATGGCGTTGAGCATAAAACCTTAGTTTCAATCGAAGCTGATGGTAGCGGTGAACTAAGTAAAGATGAATATAACCAAGCTGTGCTAGATATGGTAAACTTCTTGGTCTATTCGGGTGAGCCGATGCGCGTTGAGCGTGAACGCTTAGGGATGTTTGTCCTTGGCTTTATATTTATCTTCTTCATTATTGCTTATTTACTGAAGAAAGAGTTCTGGCGCGACGTTCATCATTAGACGAATCGATAATAAAATGTGTTATTAATGGCAATGGGGGTTTTACCCTCATTGCCTTTTTATGTTTTTGAAGAGTTGGAGGATTAAATGGCAGTTGCTGCTAATAAACGCTCTGTGATGACCTTGTTTTCAGGTGCATCAGATTTATACAGTCATCAGGTTCGCATTGTGCTGGCTGAAAAAGGCGTAAGTGTCGAAATCACACAAGTTGATCCAGACAATTTACCGACTGAACTCGTGGAGCTTAATCCATACAATTCAGTTCCTACTCTGATAGACCGTGAACTGGTTCTTTATGAATCACACATTATCATGGAATACTTGGATGAACGCTTTCCTCATCCACCATTGATGCCTGTTTATCCGGTTGCTCGTGGTAACAGTCGTCTTATGATGCATCGCATCAAAAATGATTGGTACTCTTTAGTTGACCTGATCATGAAAGGCTCGGCCGAGCAAGCAACCGCAGCGCGCGCAAAATTGAAAGAGTCGCTAACAACCATTGCACCTGTGTTTGATGAAATGGACTACTTCATGAGTGAAGAGTTTACTTTGGTTGATTGCTATATGGCTCCGCTGTTATGGCGTTTACCAGAATTGGGTATTGAGCTAAATGGCCCAGCAATGAAAGGTATGAAGGGTTACATGATCCGTATTTTTGATCGTGAATCATTCCAAGCGGCATTAACAGAGACAGAGCGCGACATTCGCGTACTTATCTAATTATGAGTGAAATGACACCAAATCGCCCTTATCTATTAAGGGCATTTTTCGACTGGATTTTAGATAATGACATGACCCCTCATTTAGTGGTCAGTGCATTTCTACCCCATGTAAATGTGCCTGAGCAATTTATTAAAGATGGTAAAATTGTCTTAAATATTGCTCCGGGAGCGGTGACTGCTTTTGACATGAGTAAAGAAGCGGTTAGCTTTAATGCTCGATTTTCTGGCTCCCCGTTCCAGGTCTACATTCCTATGTATGCGGTAGAGGCGATTTATGCGCGTGAAAATGGTGCGGGAACTATGTTTCCTGCAGAGCCTTTTTACGACGCTCAGTTGACTGAAGAAACGCCAACAGAAGCTCCAGAGCCGACACCCCCACCTAAAGGAAAACCGGGTTTACGTGTCGTTAAATAAAAAAAACCGCTGAAAAGCGGTTTTTTATTTTTCAACATAAATATTAAGCTACTCGGCAACGTATTCAAACACTTTCACTACCCGTTTAACGCCTTTTACATGACGGGCAATCTCCACTGCTTTCTCGGCTTCTTTCTCGGTGACGAGACCAATCAAGAAGACCTCGGCATCTTCAGTCACCACTTTTAGCTTCAATGTATTGATTGCTGGATCGTCTAAGATGAGTGACTTAGTTTTGGTTGTGATCCAAGTGTCAGAGGTTTGTTGACCCAAACTGATTGGTTTATTGAGGCGTAATTCGTTAAATACTCGACGTACACCCGAAATGTCATCTACTATTTTTTCAGCTTGCTTTTGGTATTCAGTAGTGGGTGTTTGCCCGACCAATAACACATTACCATTATTAGCAATGGCTGAAATGCGCGATGCTTTATAAAGTAACTCATTTTTTGCTAACGCATTGATAGCTTTTAACTCAATGTTTTGATCATCAAGTTGGGTACCGATACTGCGTCTATCATTTGCCACCACGGCTGTAGTTGCAGCGCCTGCAACAAAAAGGCCAGCACAGCCTTGAACTAAACTTAAGCTGGCAATCAAAGCGAAACTTAGGCGTTTTTTCATTTAACTATACTCATCTATCGGTAGAAAAAAGGGTTTGATCTATTAGATCACTAATGCAGTTTAAGACAAATAAGTGCATTTCTTCGATTCGACAGCCCTTCGGTGAAGGGGTTCTAATTTCAACGTCTGTCTCACTGAGTAAACCAGCCATTTCACCGCCGTCACCGCCAGTCAGTGCGACAATTTTCATATCCCGACTCACTGCCGCTTCAACAGCTTTTATAACGTTACGGCTGTTGCCGCCATGGGAAATGGCCAACAAGATATCGCCACCTTGGGCTAGGGCTCTTACTTGTTTGGCATAAATTTCATCAAAATGGGTATCCGTGGCAATCGCTGAAATTAGAGTCGAATCCGGTGTGATTGAAATAGCTGGCAAACTTGGTCGCTCGGTTTCAAATTTGTTCAGCAAGTGTGATGCAAAAATCTGCGCGAGTGCGGCATTACCACCATTACCACAAACAATAATTTTATTACCACTTAGTAAGCTGTGCACCATCATAAGTGCCGCTTTTTCTATATATTCAGGTAGGGCTTCAGCCGCGGCGATCTTGGTTTGAATGCTTTCGGTAAAGTTTTCTTTTATTTTGTCGCGCACCTTAAATTACTCCTGAAATGCGTTTTGTAACCAAATGGGATCGTGTTGTGACTCGAAGGCGACCACATCAAAGCGGCAGTAAACCTCGAAGGGACGTTGCATAAGATAAGCCTTAGCCGCTTTGATGATACGTCGCTGCTTGCTTCTTGTTACAGAAGCGATTGCTCCGCCAAAGTCGCTATCAGCTCGATAGCGCACTTCAACGAAGACTAACGTATCATCATGCTGCATGATTAGGTCTATTTCACCAAATCGACAGACATAGTTTTTACAGACAAGGCTTAGGCCTGCGCTTATTAAAAAATCACAGGCCCGTTGCTCGTATTGATCGCCGGTTTGACGTTTAATAATTGCTCTCATCTGCTGATACAGATTCGTCTATAGTATTAGGTGCTTCAATTAACACCTCTTCGTCAAAGCTAATACGGCTCTCATCATCTAATAAGGGATTAGCACTACTATCCTCGGTTACAGACTTAGCGGTGCCATAGTGGTTTCCATCTTGGGTGATAGTCACTGGTGAAACTAATATGCGCTCACCATTTTCGTAGCTGGCCCAAGCAAGATAATTATCAATAAATGCATCACCATCTAAGCGTAGCGCACCTGATAAACCTTGCACTTGATAATTAGGATCTGCGCGTAATGCTGCCAGTTCAGGAATAAGGTGCCAAGCATCGATGCCCATTGCATAGAAGCGTAAATCATCTAAACCCCGATTTGGCCAAAGCATTTTTGCTTCGGTTAACACTGGATTGTCTGGCTCGAGGATCACAGGCAGATCGCTATAAAGAACACCGGTTAAATCTTGCTTTTCTGAATGATTCATATTTTCAGGATGACTGCGAGCGCCTGAGTAAATTTGAATTGGCGGCAACCTTGGGTCAACTGTAACATCTAAGAATGGTTTAAACATGCGCAGTTCAATAGGTTGAGCGACAACATAAAAACCATCTATATCTTGGCGATGACGAGTATTGCTTTTCACATTAAACGATACTTGTTGCTTAATTCGGTTACTGCGGCCTCGGCTTAAATCTCCATGCATTAAGCTAGGTACGAATTTTTGCAGTTGATTTCTGTTTAAAAAGTAATGAATTTCCGGCGTGTTGCCTGTTAGCTGTTGCCATTTATCACTAAATGCTGTTGCCATACGAGAGCCAAAACTGCCTTTTGAGGCTACTACGACAGGGTAGGTACGGCCGTCATCAAACATTTTTTGTGCTGTTTGCTCTGCTTCTCCTTCAGGTGAAAGAGAAAAGAAAAACTGTTGATTGTTTTGGCGAATGCCCTCAACACGATTAAGTGCTAGCATTGGCAATTCTGTATTTAATTTAACCAAGCTTTCCACGTTACTTTTTAATAGCGGTCCAACAATAAAGTTACTGCCTTGGTTCAGTGCCGTTTGGTACAAACTAGTCATATCGTTGGCATTCGTATCGTAAAAGTTAACCACTGAAATAGAATTGCTATCGGTATATGCCTTGAGCATACCATCACGAATGGCTTGGCCTTGAACTTCATATTTACCAGTTAATGGTAAGAAAACGGCTACATTATCGGTCGTAAGGGGTTGCGAGTTGAAGTCTTGTAACAGAGCTGTTGGTAAATATAGCGATGCTGGGTGTGCCACAAATTGGCTTTGCCAGAATGCAACTTGTTGTTTCAGCACCTCAGGCTGAATGCTATATTGCTTGCTGATCAGGCCTAACTCTAACCAAGCTAGAATACTACTATCGACAGTTTGTTGTGACAATTCACGTAATTGGGCTTGATTATGGAGCGTCATCAGTTGCCAGATAGTGTCATTATTGGCTTGGATTTGCTCAGCATCTGTTAGGTATTCTGCAAGCTGCATTTGACTGAACATAGCAGCAGTGATTTGACCTTGCTCTTGTTCAGCACGACCTTTCAGCGTGAGGTAACTTGGCCAGGCAGATGGATCTAAATATTGAGTATCAACTTGCTTTAGCTGAGTTAATGCTTGCTCGAGATTTCCCTCGCCAGCAAAGCTTTGCGCTTGAATCAGGTTCTTTTCTGCCAGTTGTTTGGGTGAGAGAGGCAGCTTCTCAAGCTGTTGTAACACCGCTAGAGCCTGTTGTGTGTGGCCACCAGCAAGAAAAGAACGAGCCGCGAGTAATTGCCAGTTAACGCTATTGGCCCCGGCAGTCTTGGTTGCTTGTTCTAAGTAGTAGTCTGAGGTTGCCGTTAATGGCGCCATGACAGCAGGCGGCGTTAGTTCATTGGCTGTCTTGGACTGGTCTGTACTGGTACAGGCGCTTAATACAAGAAGAGTCGTTAAACAAAGGCTGGTGCGTGTTACACTAAAAGACTTAAAAAAAGGGTTCAAAACCATTAGCTCACTTTCCACTATAAATGTGTGCATAGTTTAATCGTCTGATGTTTTTTTAACAATGATTGCGACGATAACAGTGGGAATTTATTCATGTTTGCTTGTTTTTAATGGGTTTGCTCAAGCTTGAATAACCTGACCCAAGTAAAAACAATCGCGACCGGGCTGCAGCGCTCAAAGGATTAACCAATAAAATGTTAGAAACATCTACTCTATTTATCGTGCCAACCCCCATTGGCAATATTCAAGATATTACCGAGCGCGCCATTGCCGTGTTAAATCAAGTTGATTTAATTGCCGCAGAAGATACTCGCCACACAGCTAAACTACTTAATCATTATCAAATCAGTAAACCTTGCTTTGCACTGCATGATCATAATGAGCAGCAAAAATCGGCCATCTTGATTGCTAAAATGCAGCAGGGGCAAAATATTGCGCTCGTCTCAGATGCTGGAACACCGTTGATCAGCGATCCGGGTTATCATTTAGTCAATGATTGTCGTGCGGCAGGAATAAAAATTGTGCCATTGCCCGGCCCATGTGCAGCTATTACCGCGTTAAGTGCATCTGGCTTGCCTTCTGATCGTTTTTCTTTTGAAGGTTTTTTACCAGCCAAAGATAAGGCGAAAACCGATACCTTAACGGCATTACTGGAAGAGCCGCGGACGATGATTTTCTATGAATCACCGCGCCGTGTTCTTGATACAGTAGAAAAAATTATTAGCGTGATGGGAGCTGACAAAAAAATAGTGCTGGCAAGAGAGCTCAGTAAAACTTTTGAAACTATTCATGGCGGCTCGGCAGGTGAAGTGCTGCCTTGGTTATTAGAAGATGAAAATCGTCGTCGCGGTGAGTTTGTTTTATTAATAGCGGGTTTTAAAGCTGATCCCAATGCGTTATCGCAAGCTGTTTTGCAAACCTTATCCTTGTTAAGTAAAGAGCTCCCACTGAAAAAAGCGGCTGCACTTACCGCTGAAATCCATCAAGTGAAGAAAAATGCCCTCTATAAATGGGGGCTGGATAACTTGTAAAAACACAATATTTCAGCTGTTGCTATGGCATTGCTATTTGTGCACCACCTCGCTATAATCCGCGCCCTGAGTTGACTAGACCGTCGTCGCTTATTTATTTTCGAATAAATGAGGGGAGGAAAGTCCGGGCTCCACAGGGCAGGGTGCCAGCTAACGGCTGGGAGGCGCGAGCCTACGACAAGTGCAGCAGAGAGCAAACCGCCTAAGCGCGTAAGCGCCGGTAAGGGTGAAAGGGTGCGGTAAGAGCGCACCGCGCAGCTGGTAACAGTTTGTGGCAGGGTAAACTCCACCCGGAGCAAGACCAAATAGGCTTCCTTAAGGTATGGCCCATATCGGAAGCGGGTAGGTTGCTTGAGCCAGTGAGTGATTGCTGGCCTAGACGAATGACGGTTCACGACAGAACCCGGCTTATCGGTCAACTCACCAAATTCAGCCAGGTAGATGAAAATCTACCTGGCTTTTTTTGTGGCTAAAAAATGCTTAAAAATCAACAGTGCTCAATTCTAAGTCCTTGTTGAAGATGAATTATTTTTCACAAACTTGAATGCCAAGATATTTTTTATCTTTTACTTGTCATTTTAATTCATCTAAATCAGAGGCTTCCTGAACTTGCTTGGATTTTAAGCAAAATAATGCGACATGTAATCACGATCCCTGCTTGCATTGGTTGAAAACAGCCTTAAAATTAGTCTTTGTGGGGAAAAGTGTCATTTTGTGGGAAAATTGATTTATTAGGGGTATATAACACGTGCTACGGGGTGCCCATGCAATCAACCTTGATTCAAAAGGGCGATTTGCGATTCCAACCAAATATCGAGATTGGCTTTCTGATGAATGCCAAGGGCAATTGGTATGCACAGTGGATATTAATTCAACGAGCTTATTACTTTACCCACTTAATGAATGGCTAGAAATAGAAAAGAAATTAAGCAAGCTGTCGAGCATGAACCCTCAAGAGCGCAGACTGCAGCGTTTACTGTTGGGATATGCCACAGATTGCGAACTAGATAAATCAGGGCGGATATTGTTAACAGCACCGCTACGACAGTACGCTGGCCTCGATAAAAAGATGATGTTAGTCGGCCAGCTCAATAAATTTGAACTTTGGGATGACGCTAAGTGGCAGCAACAAGTTGAACAAGATTTGTTGGCTCAGCAACTCAGTAATGAAGCGCTTTCCGAAGGATTACAGGAATTTTCTCTTTAATGACAACTGCATTTGCCCATACCACCGTTTTATTAGATGAAGCCGTTGCGGGTTTGAATATTCACCCAAGCGGTATTTATGTGGATTGTACCTTTGGTCGCGGTGGTCATTCGCGTCACATATTATCGCAACTTGGTGATAAGGGCCGTTTGATTGCAATCGATCGTGATCCACAGGCGATTGCCGTTGGTAATGCGCTGGCTGCAGAAGATCCGCGCTTTCAAATTGTTCATGGCCCATTTTCAGGTTTAGCGGATTATATCGAAGAGCTTGGTTTAACTGGGCAAATTGATGGCGTACTGATGGACTTAGGTGTTTCATCACCACAACTTGATGATGCTGAACGTGGTTTTAGTTTTTTACGTGATGGCCCTTTGGATATGCGTATGGACCCTACTTCGGGGATCAGTGCGGCTGATTGGTTAGCCAAAGCGGACGTTGATGATATTGCTTGGGTATTAAAAACCTTTGGTGAAGAGCGCCACGCCCGTAAAATTGCTAGTGCGATAGTGATGGACCGAGTAGAGCGCGAACCTTATACCCGTACTAAACCATTGGCAGAGATGATTGCAAGGGTGAATCCCAGTAAAGAAAAAAACAAACATCCCGCCACACGCAGCTTCCAAGCTATCCGCATTTATATTAACAGTGAGCTAGAAGAAATAGATAAAGCATTAATGGGCTCATTGGCAGTATTAAAACCTGAGGGGCGTTTATCTGTGATCAGTTTTCATTCGTTAGAAGACCGTATGGTTAAACGTTTCATTCGTAATCAAGAAAAAGGCCCAGAAGTACCGGCAGGGCTACCTCTGACGGAAGATCAGTTAAATCGTGACAGAACATTAAAATCGGTGGGTAAGGCATTAAAACCGAGCCCATTAGAAATCGAACACAATCCTCGTGCAAGAAGCTCAGTGTTGCGCGTAGCTAAAAGGTTAGCATGATATTTAAGCCAAGTTTATTGCAGATAGTCGTTAAAGACCTGCTTAAACATAAGTTCACCATCTTAATTGCCGTTGCCGTGGTCGTCAGCGCTTTTTCGGTGATTTTGGCGACCCATGAAACGAGATTGATGACCGCAAAGCGTGAAATGCTGCGCGGAGAAAAAGATAAGTTAGATATTGAATGGCGTAATTTATTGTTAGAGCAAAACGCTTTAGTGGAGCACAGCCGCATTCGTCGCATTGCTAATGAACAGCTGAATATGCATCGTGCTACAGGGAAGTTTGAGCAAGTGGTTGAATTACCATGATAAAACGAAATCCGAAAGCTAAGCCTAACTTTATCAACTGGCGTTTTATGACGGTATCGGTGGTGATCGTGTTGGTGTTTTCATCGCTTTTGGCGCGTGCTGCTTATATCCAAATTATTGAACCCGATCGGTTACAAAAAGAGGGCGACTTGCGTAGTCTTCGCACCACCTCAACCCAGGTGCAGCGAGGTATTATTAGTGATCGTAATGGCCAACCTCTTGCTATCAGTGTACCTGTACAAGCGGTATGGGCTGATCCTAAAGTGATTCATGAAAAAGGCAGCCTAAGCAATGTCAAGGCTTGGCAGGCCTTATCTGATGTGTTGTCAGTAGAAACCGATAAGTTAATTAATAAGGTTAAAAACCCCAAAAAACGTTTTATTTATCTTCAGCGTCAGGTGAGTCCCGCAATGGCGCAATATGTTAAACAGCTCGCTTTGCCGGGGGTTTATCTTAAACCTGAGTCACGTCGCTTTTACCCCGCTGGTGAGATCACTTCACAGATTATTGGTTTTACTAATATTGATGATAAAGGACAAGAAGGCATCGAAAAGGCTTATGATGATTGGCTGACGGGTATCCCTGGTCAACGTCAAGTTCGCAAAGATCGCCATGGTCGAGTAATTGAAGACATTGCCGTTGTCAAAGAAGCGCAGCAGGCCAAGGATATCACTTTAAGTATTGACCAGCGTATTCAATCTATCGCATATCGAGCCTTGAAAAAATACGTCAAGCTAAATAGAGCCACATCGGGATCCGCGGTAGTGATCGATGTGACTAATGGTGAGGTGTTGGCCATGGTTAACTCGCCTTCATTTAATCCTAATAATCGCGGTCAATATCAAAGCTTTCGGGTGCGAAATCGCGCTATCACTGATACCTTTGAACCGGGCTCTACGGTGAAACCATTTGTTATTGCGGGAGCCTTGATTAATAACGTTGTTGAGCCTGATGAAATTATTGATACCTCGCCGGGCTGGATGCGCATTGGTGGGCGTCGTGTGGCTGATCACCGCAATTATGGCAAGATGGATTTGACCATGATATTGCAAAAATCGAGCAATATCGGCGTGAGTAAATTAGCGCTGGAGCTTACAGCTCCGAGATTACAGGCTGCGTTTGCTGAATTTGGTTTTGGCTCGGATACGGGAATAGGGCTAATTGGTGAGACATCCGGGGTGCTACCTGTACGCCGTCGTTGGTCTGATTTTGAATTAGCCACTATGTCATTTGGCTATGCGTTTACAGCTAATACACTGCAACTAGCGCAAGCTTATGCAATTTTAGGTAGCGGCGGCGTGAGCTATCCCCTTTCAATTATCAAACGTGATGAAAAACCGCAAGGTGAGCAAGTCATACCAAGAGAAACGGCATTACAAGTAGTTAGCATGCTTGAAAGCGTGACTAAATTGGGTGGCACAGGGACTCAAGCTCAGGTTGAAGGTTATCGTGTAGCAGGTAAAACCGGTACTTCTCGTAAAGCGGTGGCCGGTGGTTACGGTGATGACTATGTCGCGGTATTTGCAGGTGTTGCGCCGGTATCTAATCCGAAACTAGCGATTGCGGTGATAGTGAATGAGCCAAAAGGCGATCGCTATTATGGTGGCGACGTTGCTGCGCCAGTGTTTGCAGAAGTGATGGATGGTTCGTTACAGCTGTTGAATGTTGCCCCCGACGATAAAGAAGTTCGTTTAAGTCGTCATCAACCAATGGCGCAGGAGCAATAATATGCAATTATCTGATTTAATACATTCACTTCCTGATTCGTTGGCCATGCTCAACATTAAAGGGATCTGCCTAGATAGCCGCAAGGTGACCAAAGGCGATGTGTTTATCGCGATAACTGGATCGCAGCAAGATGCGTCCGCCTTTGTGCCACAAGCCATTGCCAATGGGGCAATCGCGGCATTGGTTGAAACAGATAAACCTGAGCTTGATCGACAGCTGGTGAACAAAGAGCAGGCTGAGCCAGTTATTTATATTTATCAGTTAGGCCGGCAAGTATCGGCCATTGCTGGGCGTTATTACCAGCAGCCTGCGGAGAATATGTCATTAATTGGTGTCACGGGAACCAACGGTAAAAGCACTATTTGTGCGCTTATCGCTAATTGGCTGACTTTACTTGGCGCCAAAGCTGGCATGCTCGGCACATTAGGTAATGGTCTGTTTGGTCAGCTTTGCCAAGGTTTAAATACCACGGGAAGCCCAATTGAAATCCAGCATGAATTGCAAAAAATGCACGAGCAAGGTGCAACTCATGTCGCAATGGAGGTTTCTTCTCACGGATTAGTACAAAACCGAGTGGCGGCGCTGCCATTTAATACCGCCATTTTTACTAATTTAACCCGTGATCATTTAGATTATCACCGCACTATGGATGCTTACGGCAAAGCGAAGAAGCAGTTATTTGAGTTTACTAGCTTACAGCACAAAATTATTAATGCGGATGATGCAATAGGCCAAGCTTGGTTAGCGCAAATGCCTGATGCCATTAGCGTTGGCTTCCATAAGCCGATTGCTCATCAAGGCCGCTTTTTGCACATTCTTGATGCGCAATACTTGAATAATGGCATCCGGTTTACTTTTGTTTCTAGCTGGGGCGAAGGGAAAATCAGTGCACCACTTTACGCCAAATTTAATGTGTCTAATTTAGCTTGTGCTTTAGTGGCGTTGTTATGCCAAGGCTATGAATTATCTGAACTAGTGGCGCAGGCACCGGAATTAGAGGCTGTCGATGGTCGTATGGCATATATTTCTGCGCCAAATAAACCTGCTTTTGTGGTGGATTACGCGCATACCCCTGATGCACTCGCACAAGCGCTACAAGGCTTAAAGCTACACTGCGAGAGCAAGCTTTGGTTGTTATTTGGCTGCGGCGGTGATCGCGACAAGGGCAAGAGACCAGAAATGGCTCAGGCTGCGCAAGCTTACGCCAATCAGGTTATCGTGGTGGATGACAACCCACGAACTGAAAGTCCTGCGGCTATTGTTGAAGATATTTTGGCAGGCTTTACCACGACAGAAAATGTTCAAGTGATCCACGATCGTAAACAAGCCATTGCTTATGCGTTGGCCCATGCCGATGCAACAGATGTGATTTTAGTGGCAGGGAAAGGCCACGAAACGTACCAGATTATTGGTAACGAAACCTTATATTACAGTGATCGCGAAGCGATCGAATCCTTATTAGTGGGCGACTCATGTACTGTTTAACTCATTTCGCCCCTTATTTATTAGTAGGTAAAGCATGATCCGTTTAAATCTTGCTGAGATAGCAGCTGCGGTTGATGGGCAGCTAAATGGTGACAACTGCTCAATTAGCAATGTTACTACCGATACGCGAAATATTAGCGTAGGTGATTTATTTATTGCCTTGGTAGGCACTTCTTTTGACGGCCACGAGTTTGCCTTACAAGCTAAGGCGTTAGGCGCTGCGGCATTGCTTGTTGAACGTGAAGTGGATTGCGGTTTACCGCAGGTTATTGTGGCGGATACGCAACATGCTTTAGGTGCCTTAGGCGCTTATGTGAAAGCGCAAGTGAATCCGAAGACCATCGCCATTACGGGCAGTAATGGTAAAACCACCACGAAAGAAATGGTAGCTGCTATTTTAGGCTGTGAAGGCCAAGTGCTGGCAACGGCAGGTAACTTTAACAATGAAATTGGGGTGCCATTAACCTTACTTCGTCTTACTCATGAACATCAGTTTGCTGTGATTGAATTAGGCGCGAATCACAAAGGTGAAATCGCCTACACCAGTTCATTGGTTCGCCCTCATGTCGCCTTGATTAATAATGTGATGCCGGCCCATATTGAAGGATTCGGTTCTATTCAAGGCGTGGCGCAAGCTAAAAGTGAAATTTTTTCTGGTTTACAAGAGCACGGCGTTGCCATTGTTAACGGCGACAGCGAATACCTTGGCTATTGGCAACAAAGAGTTAAAGATAAACCATTGAAGTGGTTTTCAACTCAAGATCAAAATGCACATGTATTTGCCACTAATATTCAGCTTGATCAGCAAGGCTTAGCATCCTTTATGTTGCATGCCCCGCAAGGCGAGCAGCAAATTAGCCTACCTGTGCCGGGCTTACATAACGTAGCCAATGCCCTTGCTGCAGCTAGTTTGTGTTTAGAGTTGGGCGTTAGTCTGGCCACCATCGCGACAGGTTTTGGTCATATGCAATGTGCCAAAGGCCGGCTAAATGTGTTGCAAGTACGCGATGGCTTAACTGTTATCGATGATACCTACAACGCTAATTTAGCCTCGGCTAAGGCGGCTATCGATTTACTTAGTATTTACCCTGGTAAGCAAATTTTTGTGGTTGGCGACATGGGAGAGCTAGGCGATGAAGCGCGTATCTATCATCAAGAGCTAGGTGAATATGCTCTAGCAAAAGGCATTACTGCGGTAGCCGCGGTAGGGGTTTTAAGCTTAAACACCGCTGAAGGTGCGGGCAGTATTGGCCATTATTTTTCCGAGAAGTCAGCCTTATATACTTGGTTAGACGCTCAGCTAAACGCTCAAGATCAAACCATTAGCATATTGGTGAAAGGTTCACGTAGTGCCCATATGGAAGAAGTCGTGGCATTTTTAAATCAAAGTCAGAAGGCACAAGCATGTTAGTTTGGTTGGCGGAGCAGTTAACTGCCCAATTTTCGTTTTTTAATGTTTTTTCATACCTGACTTTTCGTGCAGTGATGAGTGTATTAACGGCGCTAGTGGTGTCATTGTGGATGGGACCTAAATTGATTCGTCGATTGCAAATGATGCAAATTGGACAGGTTGTTCGTCACGATGGCCCTGAATCGCATTTTAGTAAACGTGGAACGCCTACCATGGGCGGGGTGTTAATTGTTGCGGCGATCGCCGTTTCCACCTTGCTTTGGGCTCGACTTGATAATAGCTACATTTGGGTGCTGCTTTTTGTGCTGTTTAGTTTTGCGGCTATCGGCTTTGTTGACGACTACCGTAAGGTAGTACACAAAAATACCGATGGATTAATTGCGCGTTGGAAGTATTTTTGGCTTTCTGCCGCGGCGATCTCGGTGGCAGCCTTTTTATATTTCACCGCGAATAGTGATGGTCAAACTCAGCTTGTTGTACCTTTTTTTAAAGAGGTAATGCCGCAGCTAGGCTTGTTTTTTATTATTTGGACTTACTTTGTTATTGTTGGCAGTAGTAATGCGGTCAACCTAACTGATGGCCTTGATGGCCTTGCTATTATGCCAACTGTTATGGTCGCGGCAGCGTTTGGTATTATTGCTTATCTTACCGGCAACGCGAATTTTTCTTCCTATTTATTTATTCCTCACATTCCGCAAGCGAGTGAGGTATTGGTTGTTTGTATGGCTATCGTGGGGGCAGGATTAGGCTTTTTATGGTTTAACACTTATCCCGCGCAAGTGTTTATGGGGGATGTAGGTTCGCTTTCCTTAGGTGCATTGCTTGGCACCATCGCGGTACTGGTGCGTCAAGAAATTCTTTTAGTGATCATGGGCGGGGTATTCGTCATGGAAACGCTGTCGGTGATTTTGCAAGTTGGCTCTTATAAACTGCGCCGCCAACGAATTTTCCGCATGGCGCCAATCCACCATCATTATGAGTTAAAAGGTTGGCCTGAGCCGCGTGTGATAGTGCGTTTTTGGATTATCACCTTGGTGTTGGTGTTAGTAGGCTTAGTAACGTTGAAGTTACGCTAATCAATAAAGGTTAACGGAAGTTGAATATGAAGCAGCAAAATGTAGTTATTTTAGGTCTAGGTATAACAGGATTGTCCTGTGTTCACTATTGCCTAAAACAAGGTATTTTGCCTGTTGTGATTGATACCCGTGCTCAGCCTCCTGGGCAAGATAAACTGCCTGATAATGTTACTCTTCATGCAGGAGAAATCCCGCAAAGTATTCTTAATCAAGCCGATTTAATTGTGGCAAGCCCAGGAATAGCGCTGGCCTCAGCAGCACTCAAAGAAGCAGCTGCGGCGGGCGTTGAAATCATCGGTGATATTGAGCTGTTTGCCCGCGCCGTGAAAGCGCCAGTTATCGCCATTACTGGCTCAAATGGTAAAAGTACCGTGACCAGCTTAGTGGGTGAAATGGCGTTGCAAGCCGGTGTAAAAGTGGGCGTTGGCGGTAACATTGGGGTGCCTGCGTTATCGTTGTTGGAGCAAGATTGCGACTTGTATGTGTTAGAGCTGTCTAGCTTTCAACTCGAAACTACTCATAGTTTGCAGCCTTGCATCGCTACGGTATTGAATGTGACCGAAGATCACATGGACCGTTATGATTCCTTTGATGCTTATCGCCAAGCTAAATTAACCATCTATCAAGGGGCGCAGCAAGTATTAATTAACCGTGATGACCCACTGACATTCCCGGAAAAAACATCAGCACAGTTAGTGTCTTTTGGTACCGATGCCGAGTCAGATTATGGTCTGCGCGCCACTGAGCGTGGACTTGGTTTGACTCATTGTGGTGAGGTATTGGTTTATGCTGATGAATTAGCTCTTTCAGGCCTTCATAACATCGCTAATGTGCTGGCGGCGTTAGCCCTTGTTGATGCGGCGGGGGTCGATCGCCAAGCCGCACTTCGCGCTGCAAAAACCTACACCGGCTTGCCTCACCGCTGTGAGTTTATTAAAGAGGTGAACGGCGTTCGTTGGATTAACGACTCTAAAGCCACCAATGTCGGTGCGACTTTAGCAGCCATTGATGGCTTAGCACCTGTGATCCAAGGGAAGCTGCACTTGATTGCCGGTGGTGATGGTAAAGGTGGTGATTTTTCACCACTAAAAGAAGCGTTTGCACAACAAATTGCCAGCGTGGTTTGCTTTGGCCAAGACAAGCACCAGATAGCCCGTTTGAACAGTAAGTGTGTGGTGGTGAATGATTTAGCAGAGGCGGTGGCTTATTGCGCCAAGATCGCAGAGCCAGCAGATTGGGTGCTGTTATCACCGGCTTGTGCCAGTTTAGACATGTTTACTAACTACATGGCTCGCGGCGATGCCTTTCGCGCGCTGGTCGAGGAGTTGCCATGTCACTAAGCAGCTTTAAAAGCTGGTTATTTCCAGCAACCACAAGCAGCTTATATGATCGCCAGTTGTTGGTTTTGGCGCTCAGTTTAATTGTGATTGGCATGATCATGGTGGCCTCGGCGTCGATCCCTGAAGGTATTGCAATTAATAACGACCCAATGATGTTTGTAAAACGCCATGGCATTTTTGCGCTCGCCGCTTTAGTGGTTGGCGCGTTGGTATTAATGCTGCCAGTGAATTTTTGGCAAGAAAACAGCGGGCGGTTTTTGTTGCTGGCTATTGTGATGTTAATTGCCGTTCTCGTTATCGGTCGCAGCGTTAATGGTGCTGTGCGCTGGATTGGTGTGGGGCCGATTAATATTCAGCCCGCTGAATTTGCTAAGTTTGCCTTATTTGCTTATCTAGCTAGCTATTTGGCACGACGGAAGCAAGAGGTACAAGAAACCTTAAAAGGCTTTTTTAAGCCCTTGATAGTGTTATTTGCACTGGCGGTTTTATTACTATCACAGCCAGATTTTGGCTCGGTGGTGGTGATGATGGTAACCACTATTGGTTTATTGTTTTTGGCCGGCGCTAAGCTGGGTCAATTCATCGCGATTTTTATCACTGGGGTGTCAGCTGTGATCTTGTTGATCGTGCTTGAGCCTTACCGGATGCGCCGTGTCACCTCATTTTTAGACCCTTGGCAAGATCCCTTTGGTAGTGGCTATCAATTAACACAATCTTTAATGGCATTTGGCCGCGGCGGCTGGTTTGGCCAAGGCTTAGGTAATTCAGTGCAAAAGCTTGAGTATTTACCTGAAGCTCATACCGACTTTGTATTTGCTATTTTAGCCGAGGAAATGGGCTTTATTGGCGTAGTTGTAGTGCTGAGCTTATTACTTTGGTTGGCGATTAAAGCGCTATTAATCGGCAAAAAAGCCTTACAGCACGATCAGCTTTACAGTGGCTATTTAGCCATGGCGATTGGCATTTGGTTTAGTTTTCAAACCGCAGTAAATATTGGCGCGGCAGCCGGTATTCTACCCACCAAAGGATTGACTTTACCTTTGGTCAGTTATGGGGGATCAAGTTTGTTAATGATGGCGCTGGCGGTAGCTATTTTGCTGCGCATTGATTATGAGTTTCGCCGTGATACTAGCCAAGCGCGAGAGGTAAAGCATGACAAATAAGTCTGGTGACAAAACCTTATTAGTGATGGCTGGAGGCACCGGAGGCCATGTGTTCCCTGGCATTGCGGTTGCCAAAGAGTTAGCGCAGCAAGGTTGGCGCATACACTGGCTGGGCACAGCCGACAGAATGGAAGCGCAATTGGTACCAAAACACGGTTACGACATCAGCTTTATCGACATTGCGGGCGTGCGTGGTAATGGGTTAAAGCGGTTAGTATTAGCGCCATTTAGAATTGTTAAATCTATCTTGCAAGCGCGTCAGGTATTAAAAGAACAGCAGCCAGATGTGGTGCTTGGCATGGGCGGATTTGCTAGTGGCCCAGGTGGCATTGCGGCTTGGCTGAGTGGTGTGCCGTTGGTGCTTCATGAGCAAAATGCCGCGGCAGGAATGACTAATCGCATTTTAGCGAAGTTTGCCAAGCGGGTTTTAGCTGCGTTTGCCAATACGGTAAATTTACCTAAAGCAGAGCGAGTGGGCAACCCGGTGCGTCAAGAAGTGGTCGCCCTAGGCAAGCTGTCATTATCAGAGCCAAGCTTGCCGTTAAATCTGTTAGTGGTGGGTGGTAGCTTGGGGGCTAAAGTACTAAATGATACTTTGCCACAGGTTTTAGCCCATTTGGCTAATCCCTGTGTTCATATTCGCCATCAAACAGGGCGTGGTAACAGTGCGGCGGTGTTGCAAGCTTATACTGAAACTAATTATCAGGCAGATGCAACAATACCAACAATTGAAGTGTCTGATTTTATAGATGATATGGCGCAGGCTTATGACTGGGCTGATTTAGTTATCTGCCGTGCTGGGGCGTTAACGGTTTCGGAGTTGGCGGTCGCCGGATTGCCCGCTATTTTTGTGCCTTTGCCCCATGCGGTTGACGATCATCAAACCAAAAATGCACTGAGCCTAGTAACCAGTGGTGCTGCTATTTTAATGCCACAAACTGAACTAACAGCAAACTCACTTGCTAACGAAATAAACAAATTGACCCAGCAGCCAAGGCAATTGCTTGAAATGGCAACTAAAGCACGTGAGCAAGGGATTGTGGATGCGACCTTGCGTGTTGCTGCAATATGTAATGAATTAACTGAGAAGAAGTAATGATTAACGTTGAACTAGATAAAATTAGAGCCATGATCCCTGAAATGCGCCGTGTCGAGCATATCCATTTTGTTGGCATTGGTGGTGCTGGCATGGGCGGCATCGCTGAGGTGTTATTGTATGAAGGTTACAAGATCACCGGCTCTGATATAGGTGAAAACCAAGTAGTGCAGCGTTTACGTGGATTGGGTGCGATCATTACCATTGGTCATGGTGCTGATAATATTGCCGGCGCTTCTGTGGTGGTGGTGTCTACTGCCATTGATAAGCAAAACCCAGAAATTATAGCCGCTCAAGAACTACGAATTCCGATTGTGCGCCGCGCCGAAATGTTGGCGGAATTGATGCGCTATCGCCATGGTGTTGCGATTGCTGGTACTCATGGCAAAACCACCACAACCAGCTTAATCGCCAGTATTTATGGTGAAGCCGAGCGAGATCCTACCTTTGTTATTGGGGGCTTGCTTAATAGTGCGGGCACTAACGCAAAATTAGGGGCTAGTCGTTACCTGATTGCAGAAGCTGATGAAAGCGATGCTTCATTTTTGCACCTGCAGCCAATGGTCTCTGTGGTGACCAATATCGAAGCTGACCACATGGATACTTACCAAGGTGATTTTGAGGTATTGAAAAATACCTTTATTGAATTTTTACATAACCTGCCATTTTATGGTGTGGCGGTATTATGTGTTGATGACGAAGTGGTGGAATCTTTACTGCCTCGTGTTGGCCGTCACTATGTTACTTACGGTTTTTCGGATGTAGCTGATGTACGTATTTCGGATTTTGTACAAACAGCAAGTGCCTGTCAGTTCAATGTTCATCGTAAAGATAAAGAGCCGTTGGCCATTTCCTTGAACTTGCCGGGTCGTCACAATGCTCTAAATGCGGCAGCGGCGATTGCTGTGGCCAGCGAAGACAATATTGAAGATGATGCGATCCTTGCTGCTCTGGAAAATTTTGCTGGTATTGGCCGTCGCTTTGAGCATTATGGCGAGTTTGAAACGGGCAAAGGCAAAGTTATGCTGGTGGATGACTATGGTCATCATCCTAGTGAGGTATTGGCGACCATTAAAGCAGCAAAAGCGGGCTGGCCAGAGCGTCGTTTAGTGATGGCTTATCAGCCTCATCGCTTTACCCGTACACGTGACTTATATGAAGATTTTGCTAATGTGTTGTCGCAAGTTGATCAGTTAATCTTACTTGATGTTTATGCCGCGGGTGAGCAACCAATACCGGGTGCGGATAGTCGCGCTTTATGCAGAACCATACGACAACGTAGTGATAGAGAGCCCATTCATGTTCCCACGGTGCAAGAGTTGCCCGCGGTATTAGCTGATATTATGCAAGATGGCGATTTGGTATTGACGCAAGGAGCCGGCAATATTGGTGGTGCAGTAAAAGAATTAGCTGAATTTGAGTTAAATGTTGCAGCAATGAAACGCTCAGCAGTGTTAGATTAGCATCTGTTACTCATATTTGTTCAGATTTGAATGTTTTGTTGTGTTTTGACGCAGTAATTACATTGAACCCAGAATAATGCTCGATATAATGCAGCGTTTAACGGCTTTTTGAAGTAGAAACAAGGCGTAATTTTTGTTCATAACATCGGTAAAAGGGAAATGAGTGGCTGAACCTGTCGCTAAGCAAAAAAAGAGCCGTGCTGATGTGTCTAATGAATCTGATTCAGTGGTCATACATTCACAAAGTCGTGCTGCTTTTTTCGCTGGCTTATTGTTCTTTTTATTGGTACTTGCCGGGTTGTATTGGACAGGATTAACAGTGGCACAGTGGTTGACAGACCAGAAAAGGTTGCCAATGAGTGAACTTATTGTGTTGGGCGATCGCCAATACGTGAGTGATGATGAGGTTCGCCAAGTATTATTGGCAATCCCTGAGTCGCAGAACTTTTTCACCTTAGATGTGGCACAATTGCAAGAAAACTTAGAATCACTGCCTTGGGTCTATTCTGCGTCAATACGTAAGCGTTGGCCAGATAGATTAAAAGTGTTTTTACAAGAGCAAACAGTAAGTGCGTATTGGAATGAAGAGGATTTGCTGAATAACCAAGGTGAGGTCTTCAACGCACCACAAGATAAAATTACTGAGCAGCTGGTGTATTTATACGGGCCAAACCAAAGCTCGGTAGAAGTGTTAGAAGTATATAAACAGTTAGAAAGCTTGCTGATGCTGAATGGCTTTAATATTGAAGCCCTTGAACTGACCCATCGCTACGCATGGAATATACAACTTAAGCAAGGTATTGAGTTAAAACTTGGCCGTGAGCAAAGAGTAGATAGAGTACAACGATTTATTGATATTTATCCTTTACTGGATGCTGAAAAAGTAGCTTATGTCGATTTACGTTATGACACCGGCGTAGCAGTAGGATGGAAACCAAAAAGAGAGCCAGATGACCAAAGCAACGGATAAAAAATTAATAGTTGGCTTAGATATAGGTAGCACTAAAGTTGCCGCTCTGATCGGTGAGGTATTACCCGATGGAGAGTTAAATATTATTGGCATGGGAACCCACCAGTCTAAAGGTATGGACAAGGGGGGGGTCAATGATCTGGACTCGGTAGTCAAGTCGGTTGAACGCGCGCTGCGAGAAGCTGAGTTAATGGCTGATTGTCAGATATCTTCGGTCTATTTAGGTATTTCAGGTAAACATATTAGTTGTCAAAACGAAATTGGTATGGTGCCTATTTCTGATGAAGAAGTGACCCAAGATGATGTTGACAATGTGATCCACACCGCTAAATCGGTGCGGATCCGTGATGAGCACCGAATCTTACATGTGTTGGCGCAAGAGTTTGCCATTGACTACCAAGAGGGCATTAAAAACCCGGTGGGCTTATCCGGTGTGCGGATGCAAGCCAAGGTTCATTTGATCACGTGTCATAACGACATGGCAAAAAATATTGTTAAAGCGGTTGAACGATGTGATTTAAAAGTTGACCAACTTATTTTTTCTGCTTTGGCTTCAAGCTATGCCGTGTTAACAGAAGACGAAAAAGAACTGGGTGTGTGCGTGGTCGATATTGGCGGTGGCACCATGGATTTAGCGGTATTCACTGGCGGCGCTCTGCGCCATACTGCGGTGATCCCTTACGCTGGCCATGCAGTGACTAGCGATATTGCTTATGCCTTTGGCACACCGCCATCCGATGCGGAAGTCGTAAAAGTGAAATATGGCTGTGCGATGGGCTCATTAGTCAGTCGTGAAGACACCATTGAAGTGCCAAGTGTTGGTGGCAGGCCAGCGCGTAGCCTACAACGACAAACGCTGGCCGAGGTGATTGAACCTCGCTATAGCGAATTATTAGGTTTAGTAAAGCAAGAGCTTGATAAGCTACAAGAAAAGTTAAAAAAGCAAGGGGTTAAACACCAGCTTGCTGCAGGCGTTGTACTTACAGGAGGTGCGGCGCAAATTGAGGGCTTAGTTGAGAGTGCGGAAGTGACTTTTCAATCTCAGGTTCGTGTAGGCAAGCCACTCAATGTTAAAGGGTTAACTGAGTATGTAGACTCACCAGTTTTTTCAACCGTGGTTGGATTACTGCAGTATCAAAAGGCAAACCAGATCACCACTTGGCAAGAGAAAGAGCAGAGCCAAGGGGTTGGTTCATTCGTTAAGCGAGTGCATAGTTGGTTTAAAGGCGAATTTTAAATTTTTTGCGAACAGGCAAAGGTAAACGGAGAGAGAGTTATGTTTGAAATAATGGACAGTCATGCAGACGAAGCTGTCATCAAGGTCGTTGGTGTAGGTGGCGGCGGCGGCAACGCTGTTGAACATATGTTGACTCAAAACATTGAAGGTGTTGAGTTTATTTCGGTGAATACCGATGCGCAGGCACTGCGTAATTCAAATGCAGGGACCACATTACAAATTGGCTCTGGTATCACTAAAGGTTTAGGTGCTGGCGCGAACCCAGAAGTGGGACGTGAAGCAGCACTAGAAGATCGTGAAGCCATTAAAGAATTACTTGAAGGGTCTGATATGATCTTTATTGCTGCCGGTATGGGCGGCGGTACGGGTACAGGCGCCGCGCCAGTTGTAGCAAGCATTGCTAAAGAGTTGGGCATCTTGACCGTAGCAGTGGTGACTAAGCCATTCGCTTTTGAAGGTAAAAAGCGCTTAAGTTATGCCGAGCAAGGAATTGAACAATTAGCGACGGAAGTGGATTCGTTAATCACTATTCCAAATGATAAGCTGTTAAAAGTACTCGGTCGTGGTATCAGCCTATTGGACGCATTCAAAGCAGCTAACAATGTTTTATTTGGCGCAGTTCAAGGCATTGCCGAGCTAATTACTCGCACAGGTTTGATCAACGTGGATTTTGCCGACGTACGCACCGTAATGAAAGAAATGGGTACGGCCATGATGGGTACCGGTGTTGCTCGTGGCGATGATCGTGCTGAAGAAGCGGCAGATGCAGCGATTTCTAGTCCACTGCTCGAAGATGTCGATCTAGCGGGGGCGCGCGGTATTCTGGTCAACATCACAGCTGGTTTTGATATCACCATTGAAGAGTTCGAAACGGTTGGTAATGCAGTACGTACTTTTGCATCTGAAAATGCCACTGTGGTTGTCGGTGCTGTTATCGACCCAGAAATGTCTGATGAACTACGAGTAACGGTTGTTGCAACAGGTATTGGCGGTGAGCGTAAGCCAGATATCACATTAGTTAACCCTAAGCCTGTGGTACGTGAAACAGCAGTTAATGCGCCAATTATTAATGAATCGTCTGCGGCGGTACAGCAACAAGCTGTTGCGAAACCAGCTGAAGAGCCCAAGGCGAAACCAGCAGCAGAAGCCAAATCGGACATTGACTATTTAGATATTCCTGCTTTTTTAAGAAAGCAAGCAGACTAAATAATCATCATATTTGGAAATTCTGTGACATGTGTTAACATGTTGCGTAATAACGCGTGAAATACAGTCTATTATCTAGTATGGCCCCTATAAAAGTAGGCGTTTGTCTATATATCGGATACTGGGTAATGACGCTATTATTTATACGACTGTGTTGAAAAACGGAAGACTCAATGATTAAACAAAGAACATTAAAACAAAGCGTACAAGCAACCGGTATTGGCCTGCATTCGGGTAATAAAGTCACGATGACTTTGCGTCCCGCTCCAGCTAATACAGGTATTGTTTATCGTCGGGTCGATTTAGATCCTGTGGTAAGCATTAAGGCTACCGCGCAGGCAGTGCAAGAGAGCATGCTTTGTACTTGTTTAGTGAACGAGTCTGGCGAAAAAATTTCAACAGTTGAGCATTTAAGTGCTGCTTTAGCGGGCTTAGGTATCGATAATATTGTGATTGACGTGGATGCACCAGAAATTCCAATTATGGATGGTAGTGCCAGTCCTTTTGTGTTTTTGCTTCAGTCTGCCGGCATAGAAGAACTTAACGTCGCGAAGAAATTTATCCGCATTAAAAAGCCTGTTCGCGTAGAGGATGGGGATAAATGGGCGGAGCTAAACCCGACTAATAAGGGTTTCCGTTTAGATTTCGCGATTGATTTTGCTCACCCGGTAATTGAAGGGCAAAACCAACACATTGTTAGTGAGTTTTCTGGTCCTTGGTTTTTAAAGCAAATCAGCCGCGCACGTACCTTTGGGTTTATGCGTGATGTTGAGTATTTGCAGTCTAACAACTTGGCTCTAGGTGCGAGTTTAGACAATGCGATTGGTTTAGACGATTACCGTGTGTTAAACGAAGACGGTCTGCGTTATGAAGACGAGTTTGTAAAACACAAAGTATTGGACGCTATTGGTGACTTATACTTAGGTGGCTACACTATTTTAGGTGAGTTAAAAGCCTACAAAACCGGACACGCACTAAACAATAAATTGTTATGTGCGCTGTTAGCAGACCAAACTGCGTGGGAAATGGTGAGCTTTGAGCAAGAAGCAGAAGAGGCGGTGACATACCTATCGCCAGCGTTTGCTTAACAAATAGTTTAGCTAAAACTATTTGTAACTAATAAACTGCGTTTGATTTAATTAGGCTAATAGTCTTAGGCTAATTATCGTTATCTGTACTGGCTCGTCTCTCTGTAGCCAGTGCAGCTAATCTTTCTAGCTTTTCCTTCAGTTTCCCCGATGCGTGTTCAGCAGCGCTCAAAATATAGCCCGCTGAAGTTTCAGAGATCCTCCTAGGGTTAGCTTTAAATTGAACGGGTTCATTGACCTTTACGGTTACTTTTTTGGCTAGTTCAGGATTGATTTTAGCTTCAATGCTAACCAATGCCGGAATACTTTGACGTAGGTCGGATAAAATATCGCTGCGCTTTTGATTGAATTTTGTTAACCAAACTGCGCTGGAAACGGCGAGGAATAAGGTTCCAGTTCTAAAATTTGCGATCTTGCAATGTTTAATCTGGTGTTGTTCCAACACACTTTGTAGTACCCTGTCGAGCGCTGATAATTGATCGGCTCGCTCTTTCAATTTTCTGAAATTAGAGTCAGAAGCCAATTTGGTAAGTGGACAAGGATGATTTTTACGCATCTTATTTAAGATCTAATCGAGTAGTATAACCATGAGTGTAACAGTTATTTACGCCGGTCAGAAACATCGGCACAGCATAGTGATAAAGCTCAAATGGATTTGGTTTTTATTAGTGCTATTTGCCTTTGTCACCGCAATGGTCGGACATCGCCTCTACGACGGCTATTCTGCCACACTAATGCAATATAAAATTGCCAGTATTACAGGCAATCTAAGCAAAAAAAACGAGCAACTAACCCGCTTAAAACAAGAATCTGATCAGCAGTTAATTATGTTGGCGACGAAAGTAGGTGAGCTACAAGCACAAGTTAGTCGCTTGAATGCATTGGGCGGCCGCTTAGCTGAGCAAGCAGAATTGGAAGACGGCGAATTTGATTTTTCTCAACCTATGCCGATGGGTGGCCCTATTTCAGATAATGATCTCGTACTCAGCGTAGATCTAAAAACACTGACTCAGCAGATTGAAGAAGTGGCTTTTGAAATAAAAACTAACGAAGAACAGATGCAATTACTTGAATCTGTGTTAATGAATCACCATATCTCTGATGACAGCTTCATTTTTGGTATGCCAGTTAAAGGTAAAGGCTATGTCACTTCTTTATTCGGTGTTCGCAGTGACCCATTTACTGGACGTGCGCGCTACCACAAAGGTGTCGACATTGCTGGGCGTAATGGCATGCCCATCACCGCCACGGCGGCGGGTATTGTTAGCTGGGCTGGAACTAAAACGGGTTATGGTAAATTAGTTGAGATAAATCATGGCGATGGATTTGTTACTCGTTATGCTCATGCTAAAGCCGTCAACGTAGCTGAGGGCGATGTCGTTACCCGCGGTCAAACCATTGCATTAATGGGAACAACGGGGCGTTCAACGGGGCCCCATGTGCACTACGAAGTCCTAAAAGATGGCGTACAGGTTAATCCGCGTAAATATATTTACCGAAAAGCCGGTTAGACCAAGCACAAATTAGAAAATAACTTTCTTGCCAAGGATTGAGCAAGCTTTAATGATTAAAACGCGAGAGTTGATAGATGTTTAACAAAATAATAACCAAAATCATCGGCAGTAGAAACGACCGACTTCTGAAAAAATTAAGTAAAGTTGTTAAACAGATCAATGATCTAGAAGAACAATTTCAAGCCCTTAGTGATACAGAGCTACGTGCTAAGACGCAAGAGTTTAAAGATGCTTTCCAGCAAGGTAAAACCTTGGATGAGTTGCTACCAGAAGCTTTTGCCGTCGTTCGAGAAGGTTCAAAGCGTGTATTTGGTATGCGTCATTTTGACGTGCAGTTACTGGGCGGCATGATTTTACATGACAACAAAATTGCTGAAATGCGTACCGGTGAAGGTAAGACATTAACCGCTACCTTACCCGCATACTTAAACGCTATTACCGGTAAGGGCGTACACGTTATTACCGTGAACGACTACCTAGCCAAGCGTGATGCTGAGTGGAACCGACGTTTATTTGAATTTTTAGGCCTGTCGGTTGGCATTAACTTGTCGGGTATGACGCCAGATGAAAAGCGTGCCGCTTATGCCGCCGATATCACTTATGGTACCAATAACGAATTTGGTTTTGATTACTTACGCGACAACATGGCGTTTGAGCCTGCTGCCCGTACCCAGCGTGAACTTTACTACGCGGTTGTGGATGAAGTGGATTCAATTTTAATTGATGAAGCACGTACGCCATTGATTATTTCTGGTCCAACAGAAGGCAACCAAGAGCTTTATCAGCAACTTGATAAAGTTATTCCGCTGCTAGAGCAACAAGAGAAAGAAGATACTGAAGATTACGTCGGTGAAGGTGATTACACCGTTGATGAAAAGAGTAAGCAAGCCTTCTTAACCGAGCGTGGTCAGATTAAAGTAGAAGAAATTTTGCAAGAGCGCGGAATCTTAGAAGACGGCGCGTCGTTATTTGCCGCTTCCAGCATTTCAGTATTGCATCATGTTAATGCAGCGCTGCGTGCTCACACATTATTTGAAAAAGACGTTGACTACATTGTTAGCCCAGATAATGAAATTGTTATTGTTGATGAGCACACTGGGCGTACTATGCCCGGTCGCCGTTGGTCTGAAGGCTTACACCAAGCGGTTGAAGCCAAAGAAGGCGTTAAAATTCAAAACGAAAACCAAACGCTGGCATCTATCACTTTCCAAAACTACTTCCGTCTATATGAAAAACTAGCGGGTATGACAGGTACGGCAGATACAGAAGCATTTGAATTTCAAAGCATCTATGGCTTAGAAACTGTAGTGACGCCAACCAACAAACCGATGATCCGTAAAGACATGGGTGACTTAGTTTACTTAACTACGATGGAGAAGTACGAAGCCATCATCGTTGATATCAAAGAGTGTGTAGCGCGTAAGCAACCTGTGCTGGTTGGTACGGTATCGATCGAAAGCTCAGAAATTTTATCTAAGCTACTGACAAAAGCCAAAATTAAACACCAAGTATTGAACGCTAAGTTTCACGAAAAAGAAGCGGAAATTGTTGCTCAAGCGGGTACGCCTGGTGCAGTCACTATTGCAACTAACATGGCTGGCCGTGGTACCGACATCGTACTTGGTGGTAACTTGCAAGTACGTTTAACTGACGCTGAAGAACAAGGCGCAACGCCAGCACAGCTAGAAGATATTAAAGCGGATTGGCAAAAAGTACATGACGCGGTATTGGAAGCCGGAGGTTTACATATTATTGGTACTGAGCGACATGAATCTCGTCGTATCGATAACCAGTTACGTGGCCGTTCTGGTCGTCAAGGTGATCCTGGTTCAACGCGTTTCTACTTGTCGATGGAAGATCCATTAATGCGCATTTTTGCCTCGGATAAAGTTTCAGGCATGATGAAAAAGTTGGGTATGGAAGAAGGCGAAGCGATTGAACACCCTTGGGTTTCTCGCGCCATTGAAAATGCGCAGCGCAAAGTTGAAGGCCGTAACTTTGATATGCGTAAATCACTGCTTGAATATGATGATGTTGCCAATGACCAACGTAAGGTCATTTACGAGCAACGTAATGAACTCATGGACAGTGGTGATATTTCAGAAACCATTGAGGTGGTTTGGGGTGATGTAATTAGCAGTACTATTGATCAATATATTCCACCACAGTCACTAGAAGAAATGTGGCAAATTGCAGATTTAGAAGCCCGCTTGAAGAGTGACTTTGCACTCGATCTACCATTACAAGAATGGTTAGATAAAGACGATAAGCTTGACGAAGAGAAGTTGCGTGAGCAAATTCTCGATCAATCTCGCCTTGCTTACAAAGCTAAACAAGAAGTGGTTGGTCTTGAAGTTATTCAAAACTTTGAAAAAGCGGTAATGCTACAAACCCTAGATGGTTTGTGGAAAGAGCATTTATCAGCAATGGATCATCTACGTCAAGGTATCCACTTACGTGGTTATGCGCAAAAGAATCCAAAGCAAGAGTACAAGCGCGAGTCGTTTGAGCTATTTACAGAAATGCTAGAAAACCTCAAACATGATGTAGTGGCGATACTAGCGAAGGTGCAAGTGCAAACTCAGAACGACGTTAATGCAGTAGAAGAGCAACGTCGTCGTGAAGCACAAGCACAGCAACAAGCTTACCAACATGAAAGCGCGCACAGCCAATTAGCCGACGCCGTTGCAGAAGAGCAAAGCGAAAGCGCAGAGACATTCGTGCGTGAAGAGCCAAAAGTAGGCCGTAATGAACCTTGCCCATGTGGTTCAGGTAAAAAGTACAAGCAATGCCACGGTAAATTAAGCTAAGCGTTCTAGCTGCTAAGATCGCAGAATGACTTCTGCTCCTACAGGGTGAGATATCTCTTTCGTAGGAGCAGAATTTATTCTGCGATACATTTTATGAAATATTCACAGATACAGATGCGAACATTGCAACACCATCATCGCAGAATGACTTCTGCTGCTACATTCCCCTAAAGGCTATTATGAAACGTATCCATGTCGCCGCTGGCATCATTATCAACTCCGAGCAACAAGTATTAATCAGCTGTCGTCTTGACCATCAACATCAAGGTGGCAAATGGGAGTTTCCCGGTGGCAAGGTAGAAGCTAACGAAACCCCCGAGCAAGCATTGATCCGTGAGCTGCAAGAAGAAGTAAATATTCTCGTCAACAGCGCTCGTTTGTTTGACTCCATTAGTTTTGATTATCCTGACAAGCAAGTACTATTGGACTTTATGATTAGCACTGATTTTAGTGGTGAGGCGCAAGGCCTTGAAGGCCAAGAAGTACGTTGGGTAGCGAAAGCTGATTTGCCAAATTACACCTTCCCTGATGCCAATCAACCGATTGTCGATAAACTGTTAGCGGATTAGTAGCGTGTTTATTTTAGGCCTCACTGGTGGCATTGGCTCGGGTAAATCAGCCGCTAGTGGTGTTTTCAAAACATTGGGGGTACCGGTAGTCGATGCTGATGTTGTTGCTCGCGAAGTGGTAATGCCGACTTCGGGTAGCGGCGCACTCTCTCAAATTGCAGCGCATTTCGGCCAACACATTCTATTGCCCGATGGTCAGCTTAACCGCGCCAAGCTACGTGAAAAAGTTTTTGCCGATGTCACAGAAAAGCAATGGCTTAATAACTTATTACATCCATTAATTCGCCAATCTCTACTCTCTCAATTGCAAGCTTGCCAAGGTGAATACGCTATTTTAGAAGCGCCATTACTGATTGAAAATGACTTGTTGAGCTACATTGATAAGCTGGTTATTGTTGATGTGCCAGAAGATGTACAGCTAAAGCGCGCGATGGCCAGAGACAACAACTCCAAAGCGCAAATTGAATCTATTATGGCGGCGCAAGTCTCCAGAGCCCAGCGTTTAAAACTCGCAGATTACGTGTTAGATAATTCCGCTGAAGTTAACGCACTGGCGCAGCAGGTTAAAGACTTACATCAAGTGATACTGTCACAAGCATGAACTGAAATTAATCCACATAACACTCAACATTTTGTCACTTAAGCGCTAAACTTTGATTTTTCCAACAGCTTGAGGATTTTTGTACCTGAATGGTCATTTTCGAACATCCACTTAACGAGAAAAGCAGAAGCTATTTACGCCTAGAGTATATCTTCGGTCAAATAGCTAAGAGTCGACATTTAACTGCGTCCAGCGATCCAGAAGCATTCTTCAAAGGCATTCTCGATTTACATGAGTTGATGGAGCGCTGCGAAATTCGCGGTGACTTAACGAAAGATCTCGAGAAGCACCTAGAGTCTGTTAACCACTGGGCCACTATTCCCGGTGTTGATTTAAACCGCATTCACCTGCTGCAAGAGCAATTGAGTAAATTTATTTACCAACTGCCAAGGCTGAGTCGCATCACCCAAACCTTAAAAGAAGATCGCTTTTTGTCCGCGGTGAGGCAGCGTTTTTCAATTCCTGGTGGTTTATGCAGCTTCGATTTACCTCAGTTGTATTTTTGGCTTAACTTATCGGAAGAGGAAAAAGCGGCAGACTGTAAGCGCTGGCTTGCCGACTTCCAGCCCCTCATTGGCGCCTTACAGCTTAATCTGAAGCTGAGCCGCGATAGTAGTCATTTTAATAATGAAGTGGCTAAGAATGGTTTCTATCAAGATAACGCGGATAATACCGATATGATCCGTATTAAAATATCGCCGATGTTAGGTTTTTATCCCACCGTAAGTGGTCATAAAAGCCGCTTCGCCATTCGTTTTTTACCCCATGGCGATGAACAAGCCCAAGATATCCCCTTCCAAATTGCGAGTTGTTAGTTATGTCGATTACCAAAGTAAACTGTCCCACCTGCCAAGCGGAAGTTATTTGGCAACCTGAATCTGAATTTCGCCCATTTTGCAGTGAACGTTGTAAATTGATTGATTTAGGTGAGTGGGCCGATGAAGAAAAACGCATTGCCGGCGAGCCAGCATTTGTGCCAGAAAAGCAAGATCTTGATGATTATTAAATCCGTAGGAGCAGAGCTTGCTCTGCGAATATCACAAATTCCCTGAGCAAGCTCAGGTCTCACAAAAAACACGAATCAACAAGTTCAACATACAAGGAGCGCCAGTCATGGCGCGATAAACCTTCCATCTGTGATGTGTTTTTGTGATTATGCTTAAACATATCGCAGAATAAATTCTGCTCCTACGAATCCGTGAACTCGATGTTACAAAATCACCGAAAAATACAGCTCAATTAATTCTTGGCCATAAACCAAATACAACCAACCCGCACCCGCTAAATAGGGGCCAAACGGAATTTGTTGACCACGGCCATTTTTCGCTAGCACCATCAAGGCAATGCCTGCAACCGCGCCAACAAAAGATGATAGCAAGATAATCACCGGCAACGACACCCAGCCAAACCAAGCGCCTAAGGCTGCTAATAGCTTAAAGTCGCCATAACCCATGCCTTCCTTGCCAGTTAGCAGCTTAAACGCCCAGTAAATACTCCACAGGCTTAAATAACCCGCCGCCGCGCCTAGCACCGCACTTTGTAAATCGGTAAAGGTGCCAAAACAGTTCGCCAGCAAACCAAGCCACAATAACGGCAAGGTCAGTTGGTCTGGCAATAGCATGGTATCAAAGTCGATAAAGGTCATTACCACAAGAAACCAAGTTAAAGTAAGGGCTAACATTAGCGGCCAACCAAAGGGCACAACAAAGGCGACTGCGATAGACATCAAACCCGTTAATAGCTCAACACCTGGGTAGCGCGCTGAGATGGGGGTTGCACATTCACTGCACTTACCCTTAAGCATTAACCAGCTGATAACGGGGATATTTTCTAACGCGGTGATTTGGTGATTACAGTTAGGACAAGCCGAGCGTGGGACAACTAAATTATAACGAGGAGCTATCTCGTCTTCTTTAGGCGGAGACTTAAGCTCATCACTGAGCAAAATGCGGCATTCCGACTGCCAATCTTTTTGCATCATTATAGGTAAACGATGGATAACCACATTTAAAAATGAGCCAACCATTAAACCAAGCACCCCAGCAAAAACAATAATGGAGGCGGGGTAGGCCTCCATTTGTAAAATGACATCTTGCATTACTGCTGTTTACCTTTCAAAAATACAGCTTTAAGATTAGCCGACGACTTGACCGAGAGTGAATATTGGAAGGTACATTGCGATAACTAATCCGCCAACAACGACACCTAAAACTACCATTATAAGTGGTTCTAGCATGCTGGTTAGGCCATCTACAGCGTCATCTACTTCGCGCTCAAATATATCAGCAACCTTATTTAGCATGCCATCTAAATCTCCTGATTCTTCACCGATCATGATCATTTGCGTCACCATATCAGGGAAGACACCCGTGGTGCGCATCGCCACATGCATTTGCATGCCAGCAATAACTTCGTTACGGATATTTAAAATGGCACTGCGGTAAACGTAGTTACCAGATGCTCCTGCAGCAGATAAAAGTGCATCAATTAAAGGAATACCAGCAGCAAATGTTGTTGACAATGTTCTGGCAAAGCGAGCCATAGCCGCTTTATGTAATATGGTGCTTATCACAGGTATTTTCAATACAAACTTATCAGTATTGTCTCTTACATTCTGAGAGCTTAAATGTGCCCTTTTAAAAGCGAAGATAATTATCGCTATAGTACCAAATACTATGTACCAATAACTTTGCATTAAGTTTGAGATACCTATTACAAACTGTGTAAATGCAGGCAACTCAGCTCCAAATCCATTAAATATCTCTTCAAACTGTGGAATAACGAAAAGAAGGAGTATGGTTGTTACAATTATAGCTACTACAACAACCATCGCAGGGTAAAACATTGCTTTTTTTATTTTAGATTTAAGAGCTTCAGCTTTTTCTTTATAAACAGCGATACGATCAAATAAGCTTTCCAGAGCACCAGATTGCTCACCAGCTTGGACTAAATCACAATATAAATCGTCAAAATATTTCGGATGTTTTTTAAGGGCTTCAGATAGGGGAGTCCCAGTCTCTACCTCTGTTGATATAGTTCCTATCAAATCTCTAATTGCTGGTTTTTCATTGCTCTTTGCAATCATTTGTAAGCTTTGAACTAAGGGAACACCAGCAGAAAGCATAGTAGCAATTTGCCGAGAAATAATTGCTATATCCATTGGCTTAACTTTATTACCAAGCCTATCAAAAATAGTTTCGGTTTTTTTCACCACCTTAGTTATATTGACGCCCTGACGACGCATTTCGGCTTTTAGTTGTGTGGCTGATTCTGATTGCATTTCACCGGAAACTTTTTTGCCTTTACGGTTTACACCGCTCCACTTAAAGGTGAAGACTTTAGGAGTGCTCTTGGCTTTTGCAACTGCCATCATGATTCCTTTAAATTGATTTGTTTAGTCATTGGTTACGCGAGTGACTTCAGAAAGGCTGGTGACGCCTTCGACAGCTTTGATTAAAGCAGATTGTCTTAAGGTATGCATACCTTCCTTTTGCGCGATATCATTTAGCACCATAGCATTGGCATTATCTAAAATGGCGCGGCTGATGGCTTCCGACATTACCATTACCTCATAAATACCAACTCGGCCTTTATAGCCATCGGTACATTTATCACAACCTACCGCCTTATAAGTGGTGATGCCCTTGGCTACTTGCGCTTGAGTGTAGCCTAAGGCTAATAGCTCCGAGGATGGAATTTGTTCAGGGGTTTTACAGTGCTCACATAAGCGCCGGGCTAGGCGCTGCGCCATAATTAGAGTGACCGACGAGGCAACGTTGAACGCGGGCACGCCCATATTCAATAAGCGAGTCAATGTTTCAGAAGCTGAATTTGTATGTAAAGTAGACAATACTAAGTGACCGGTTTGCGCCGCTTTTATGCCAATTTCGGCGGTTTCTAAGTCACGAATTTCCCCCACCATCACGATATCAGGGTCTTGACGTAGAAATGAACGTAGCGCACTTGCAAAAGTTAAGCCCGCTTTCGGGTTTACTTGTACTTGGTTAATGCCTTCCAAGTTAATCTCAACAGGGTCTTCCGCAGTAGAAATATTGCGCTCTGGGGTATTTAGAATATTTAAACCCGTATACAAAGATACGGTTTTACCCGAACCAGTAGGCCCAGTAATTAAAATCATTCCTTGCGGTTTTTCAATAGCGTCTAAATACTGTTTCTTTTGCTTATCACTATAGCCTAGGGCATGAATATTAAGTTTAGCCGCTGAGCTATCCAATATCCTCATTACGATTTTCTCGCCCCACATGGTTGGTAGGGTTGAAACACGTAAATCCATTGACTTATTTTTAGATAAGCGCAGTTTTATACGGCCATCTTGTGGGATGCGACGCTCGGCAATATCCAGCTTAGACATAACCTTTAACCGCGCAGAAAAACGGTTCGTTAAATTGACCGGCGGCGTCGCCACCTCAGTCAGTATGCCGTCAATACGTAGACGAACACGATATTTCTTTTCATAAGGTTCAAAGTGAATGTCCGAAGCGCCTTTGCGAATGGCATCAGAAAGGATTTTATTTATGTATTTAACTATCGGGGCGTCATCATCGCCCATATTTTGCGCTTCATCTAGACGAGACTCAGTATCATCAACATCGATATCGCCAATGTCTGATTCGTCAAGTTCACCTAAAGCTGAGGTGTCATCTTCGGTCAGTTTTTCAATGGCTTTTTGCAGCTTGTCTTCTTCAACCAATAAAGCTTCGGTATGCATAGCAAAGCTAAAACCAAAGTCTTCCAGTGCACCCACGTTAGTGGGATCAGACATTGCAATGTAGAGCGTGTGTCCTTGGGTATAAATCGGCAGTGCGTGATGCTTTTCGATAAGTTTTTCATTAATAAACTTATCGGGAATATCTTCTAACTGGAAAGAATCAAGATCGAGCAAAGGAATGCCGTACTCGGATTCGCAGAAGTCAGCTAGCTCTTTTGAGGAAAGCAGTTTTTGATTGACTAGATAAGTCACTAACGGAATCTTTTCGCTATTGCAGCCTGCTAAAATGGAGGCACTTTTATCTTTAGCTATTAGGCCCCTTGTGGCTAAATTATGTATTAGACCAGAAGAGGTGGTTTTAACGTTCATAGCTAATCTACCTTGAAAATATTACAGAGAAGTGGTGCCAAAAAAATCAACAACCTTAACATAGGCCTTTTGTTTTGCATGTTGAGCTAGCATCAAATTGCCATATTAGTGTTCCAGAATTAACAGATGGTGTCAGAATATAATTCTCAGAGTTAAAGCCATTATTTGAGACTGTTGTCGCTGTGATTGAGCCTACAGAATCAATATCTACATCAGCGACAAAATTACCAACTGTTAAGCTTGCTTTAGAAACTCCTAATTTATTCAGACTATTACATTGAGTTAAATCGTTAACATTATTGACTTGAAAGCATAGGTCAACTGTTTTTCTCAAATTACTTGCTGCAAGAATAACCTCAGAAAAACGAGTTTTATTGGTGTAGTTTAAGTAAGCGGGTAACGCAATACTGGCAAGAATTGCTATGATAGCTACTACTATCATCAACTCAATTAGTGTAAATCCTTTATATTTACCTGCCATATTACATTGCCTCATAAAACTAAAAAGGCATGAGATATCTCATGCCTTAGTCGAAAATAGAGTTAGATTAACATAAGCCTGCAGCAATACAGGTTGATGAACTAACTGTTGCCCAAGTTAGTGAACCATTAACTTCTGATGGTGCTAATCTATAATCTGCACCATCAACACTTGCTTCACCTGTTACGGTAAATGCACCATTTGAATCCCAAGACAGGCTTGCAACATGAGAGCCCGCAGTTACACGAGCAGCACTAACGCCTACCTCTGCTGCTGTGTCACATTTTGTTAGGTCATTATCACCGCGAGTTTGGTAACAAACATCGACTGCGCTTTTAACTGAAGATGCGGCTAGCACAACTTCTGAAAATTTTGCTTTTTTGGTGTAGGTTTGGTATGCCGGCAATGCAATCGCTGCCAAAATACCAATGATCGCTACTACGATCATCAATTCGATTAGGGTAAAACCCTGTTGTGCTTTGTTCATTTGCTTGTTCATAAAGGTTGTCCTTCACTTACGGTTTTATTAGGGATAAGGGTAGGTAATAGAAGTTTATTTAAGGCTTCATTACCTGTGGTGTAACATCTCAAGAAACTTGATCTGACACAAGTTAGCTAGATCATGTTTTCACATATTTACTTTAGAACACAGTGGTGTGTTTCACACTTTATACAGATAAACTGGCCAGAGATTCGTTTAACTCTGTAATGGTTATCACAACACTATACGGTTTGCTCTATGTGTTAAGCGGCGAAATTGACAGATTAACGCCGCAGCAATTATGTAAATAATCGTAACCAACGCGGCGATTCTAATGAACCTCTCACCTTTTTATCAAGTTATTTCGTATGCTTTTAGCAAAATTGAGACTTGACTCAGTAAAACCTAAGTCTTGATATTTAAGAGAAAAGTATTATTGCTGTCGATTGCTATAGGGATTAACGCCGCATTTATCTAAGGTTGATTTTGCAAGTTACTTGGTGTTTCGCGGTTTAAATCAGAGATCAAACCGCTCCGAAAGCTGTGTCGCGCTATTTTTCACGGTCGCACCGATCGTAGGAGATGAGCTTGTTAAGCAAATATCACAAATTCCCTGAGCAAACTTAGAACCTACAAAAAACACTCCTTCGGGCAATCCACAAAGTCTTATCCAACAAAGCGCATTGATAAATCCACTGCTTGTACATGCTTAGTCAGTGCTCCGACCGAGATAAAATCCACGCCGGTTTCAGCAAAGGTGGCGATGGTGGTTAGATCCACATTACCAGATACTTCCAACTTTGTTGTGCCATGGTTATTGGCAACGGCTTGCTCCATCATCGGCACGGTGAAGTTATCTAGCATCACCACATCGGCCTTGGCAGCCAATGCTTGGGCAAGTTCTTCGAGGCTTTCCACTTCAACTTCTACTTTTAAACCCGGCTTTAGAGTGCGTGCTTGGTTAATGGCCTCTGCAATGCCGCCACAGGCTAGAATATGGTTTTCTTTAATTAGGTAAGCGTCATACAAACCAATGCGGTGATTGTTACCGCCGCCGCAAGTCACCGCATACTTAGATGCGTTGCGCAGACCCGGTAAGGTTTTACGCGTGTCCAACAGCTTACATTGGGTATGGGCAATTTTACTGGTATATTCATGGGTCGCGGTGGCAATACCTGATAAAGTTTGAATGAAGTTTAATGCACTGCGCTCGCCAGTTAACAAGGTGCGAGCCGGGCCAGATAAATGGCAAAGCACTTGATTTGGCGTAACGAGGTCGCCGTCTTTAACTTGCCAATCAATGGTGACGCTGTTGCCAAGTTGTTTAAATACTTCATCGGCCCAGGCTTGGCCACAAAACACCGCTTGCTCGCGGCTGATAATGGTCGCCTTAGCTTGGGTCTCAGCAGCAATTAAGTTCGCGGTAATATCGCCGACATCAGCGCTTAGGCCGTTTAAATCTTCAGTGAGGGCGAGGGTGACGCTTTGGGCGATTTCTTGCTGGTTCATGCTATGTCCTGTCGGGCGGATAAAGTTAATTAAAGCTGATGGTCAGCTCGTTACCTTGTTGTACTAACTTAAACTGGCGCAGTACATTCATACCAAGCAGCACAGTGTCGTCGTCCATATAAGGGTTTATTTGCGCGCGGAGATCGTACAATGTTAGCGACCCTAAGCTCAAGCTTTTAATCTCGGTTGAATAGACGGAAATAATGCCATTAGCGGTGCTGACTTGGCTGGTGTAGCCGCGTGTTAAACCCACTTGATCGGCAATATGCTGTGGCAATACGGTTGAGGTCGCGCCTGTATCGAGCATAAAGGTCACCTTTTGTCCGTCAATCAGGCCATCAACCACGTAATGGCCTTGGCGATTCTGCACTAAGGTAATGCTGCCTTGTTGGGTTTGATTATTTAGCTGGCCGTTAGGATTATATTCGCGGGCTATTTTGCCATCAAAATATTGATAACTCAGGCCACCTAAGCACAGCCAAGCAATTACCCACATCCATTTACTTACTTTTTTTGGTGCATTGTGTTCCGGCAATTCCATGACTTCCTCATCTATTCTTTTCGGCTTATTTACACCCAATCAACCTAGAGGTGCTTGAAACATGCATCTTCAAGGTGATTGGGTATATAACCCAGCGAAATCTAATGCGGGTTAATTGCTACTCTTACTTAAACCTGCTTACCTTGATAATTACGCGCTTTACTTGAAAAGACAACCTGTCTTAGCAGATCAGACTTTAGTTAAGGTGTTGGAAATGGCAGGATATGCGGATTAATGGCATTGAGTTTAGGAAATGTATGTCTGTTACTATCGATAGCCAAGGCATGATAGCGCAAGCCCGCCAAGTGCCTTCGCCCTTTTGTGATTTTCGCCCGCTGGATGCGTCCATTTCTTTATTGGTGATCCATTCCATTAGTTTGCCCCCGGCACAATTTGGTGGGCCGTATATTGACCAGTTATTTACCGGTCAGCTTAATCCGAGTGAACATCCATACTTTGAGATTATTCACCAATTTAAAGTGTCCGCCCATGCTCTGATCCGCCGTGACGGTGAATTAGTACAATACGTGCCTCTTGATAAACGGGCTTGGCATGCGGGCGTGTCAGAGTTTGCCGGACAAGAAAAATGTAATGATTTTTCTATTGGCATTGAGCTTGAGGGCACCGATGACAGCGAGTTTACCGATGCGCAATATGCTCGTTTAGTTCAATTAACCGATGCCATTTTAACGCGTTATCCATTGATTACCCCGCAGCGGATCACTGGCCATAGTGACATCGCCCCAGAGCGCAAAACCGACCCCGGCACTGGGTTTGATTGGCAGCGATATTTGCAAGGTTGGGCTGTGAATTAATATCGCGCTTTTATCGCGCCATTACTGGCGCTCCTACGGGCGGAACATCACAAATAACAGCAATCCCAATGCGGATAATCTTTAACACTGGTGACTAATTTGGCACGTAAAGGATTGGCCACGATGTAGCGGCAAGTGGGTAGTATTTCATCTTCGTGGCGGAGGTTGTGATCATAATAGCCATGCTGCCAGACTTTATCCTTGGCTATCGCTTGTTGATGAAGTTGATAGCTGGTACGGCGCTTAACTTGGCCAATGAGATCTTTTAGCTCTAGGTTTGAGTGCAGTTGCACCAGCCAATGAAAATGATCGGGCATCACCACAAAAGCTAAGGTTGAGCATTGTTGCTCGCTATCTGATTTTGCCATTGCATGAATAAGTATGCGAGCAGAGTTAAACTCGTTAAACAGTGGTTGCCTTTGATAAGTCACTGAAGTGATCGAGTAAATACGATTGCTTTGTGACACTCTACCTAACCGTAATCGATAGCCGTGAAAGGGCATGAGTTTATTCTCATTAGAATAGATGAATTTAATATAGGTGATTTATAGTGCCTGTCATTTTATCGCCCCATTACTAGGGCTCCTAGGTTGAGGGATAACTTGCTTTTAACAAAGTTGTCAAAATGTGCTGTTAAGGTTGAATGAATGTAAAACAAGTGCATTGGTCTGACCTTTTTGGCATGAAATTGCAGCTGTTACATAAAATCGTTTGATCTTGATCAGCTTTTCGCTAGACAAAATGTTAGTGCTTTGCTATTTTTTGCGCCAAATAAAATTGGTAATACCAATTGCTCTAAGCGTACTCGAAAAGAGAAACCATGGCCTATCAAAAGATAAAACAGCCTAAAATTGCCGACGTGATTGAAGCGCAATTGGAAAGCATGATTCTGGAAGGGAGCTTAAATCCCGGTCAGAAGCTGCCGCCTGAGCGTGAATTAGCTAAGCAATTTGATGTTTCAAGGCCATCTCTGCGTGAAGCAATTCAACGTCTTGAGGCGCGTGGTTTGCTGACTCGTCGTCATGGCGGTGGCACTTTTGTTGGCGCCGAGCTTAGACAAGGATTAACCGATCCTTTGTACGACTTGCTCAACTCAACGCCGGAATCACAGTATGATTTATTAGAATTTCGTCATGCCCTTGAGGGTATTTCGGCGTTTTATGCAGCGTTGCGTGGCACCGAGACCGATTTTGAGCAAATTCGCCAAACCTTCTCTAATATAGAGCAGGTGCAATTAAATCAAGATCTTGAAGCAGAAGCTAAGGTAGTAGTGGCATTTTATTTGGCCATCGTCGAAGCCTCTCATAATTTGGTATTGATGCATCTGATGCGCGGTTTATTACCGTTATTAGAGCAAAACGTATTACACAATTTAGAACAACTGCAGCGTCGTCCGGAAATTACCGAAGCAATTCGTGAGCACCGGAAAATGTTGCTTGATGCGATTTTGGGCAAAGCGCCTAAAAAAGCCAGAGACGCGTCTGATCGCCATCTGGTTTTTATTGAAGAAACCCTGCTTGAAATTAGTCGTGAAGAAAACCGCCTTGAGCGCTCTTTGCGTCGAATTCAGCAAATTAAAGAATAACTGGGTGTGAATAATCACACTTTCGTTTGTGCGTGAAAGCAGTCACGTTATCGTGAATAACAAATAGGAAACTGCCATGTCAGATATCCAGAAGCAAGATCTCGACCCACAGGAAACTGCGGAATGGTTAGAGGCTTTAGAAGCGGTCATTTCAGAAGAAGGTACTGAGCGTGCTCACTACCTACTTGAAAAGCTAGCTGATAAAACACGTCGTAGCGGTGGTCACTTACCGTTTGACGCGACCACTGCTTATGTTAATACCATCCCACCGGGTCAAGAGCCACACATGTCTGGCGACATGGCGTTAGAGCGTCGTATCCGCGCTATCGTGCGTTGGAATGCGTTAGCGATGGTATTACGTGCATCGAAGAAAGATTTAGACCTAGGTGGTCACATCTCAAGCTTCGCGTCTTCTGCCACGTTATACGATGTAGGTTTTAACCACTTTTTCCGTGGTCCAAACGAACAAGACGGCGGCGATTTAGTTTACTTCCAAGGCCATATCTCTCCGGGTATCTACTCGCGTGCATTCCTTGAAGGCCGTTTGACAGAAGAGCAGCTAGACCATTTCCGTCAAGAAGTAGACGGTAAGGGCTTACCTTCTTACCCACATCCTAAGTTACTACCTGATTTTTGGCAGTTCCCTACGGTATCTATGGGTCTGGGTCCAATCTCAGCTATTTACCAAGCTCGTTTCCTTAAATACTTAACAGACCGCGGCATTAAAGACTGTTCACAGCAGCGCGTTTATTGTTACTTAGGTGACGGTGAGTGTGATGAGCCTGAATCATTAGGTGCTATCGGCATGGCTGCACGTGAAGGCCTAGATAACTTATGTTTCGTTATCAACTGTAACCTACAGCGTCTAGACGGCCCAGTTCGTGGTAACTCTAAGATCATTCAAGAGCTTGAAGGTACCTTCCGCGGCGCCGGCTGGGAAGTGCTAAAAGTTATCTGGGGTCGCTACTGGGATCCACTATTAGCACAAGACAAGTCAGGTAAACTGCTGCAGCTAATGGAAGAAACCGTAGACGGTGAATACCAAAACTTTAAAGCCAAAGGCGGCGCGTACACCCGTGAGCACTTCTTTGGTAAGTACCCAGAAACGGCCGAAATGGTTGCTAACATGTCAGATGAAGATATCTGGCGTCTAAACCGTGGTGGTCACGACCCATACAAGGTTTATGCAGCTTACAAAAAAGCGGCTGAAACCAAAGGTCGTCCAACGGTTATCTTAGCTAAAACCGTTAAAGGTTACGGCATGGGCGCAGCAGGCGAAGGTAAAAACATCGCTCACGGCGTGAAGAAAATGGATCTAGATGCGATCAAGCACTACCGTGATCGTTTCAATATTCCAATTTCGGATGAAGATTTACCGAACATTCCTTACTACAACCCAGGTCCAGACTCGGAAGAAGTAAGATACATGAAGGCGCGCCGTGAAGCCCTAAAAGGTTTCTTGCCACAGCGTCGTATTAACTCTGACATTGAAATGCCGATCCCACCAGTGAGTGCATTTGATGCGGTATTGAAAGGTTCAAACGGCCGTGAAATTTCAACTACCATGGCGTTTGTGCGTATCCTAACGGTACTGCTAAAAGACAAGCAAATTGGTAAGCGTATTGTGCCTATCATCCCAGATGAAGCGCGTACTTTTGGTATGGAAGGTCTGTTCCGTCAAGTGGGTATTTACTCTCGTCAAGGTCAGAAATACACCCCACAAGATAAAGACCAAGTGGCTTACTACAAAGAAGACATTAAAGGTCAAGTACTACAAGAAGGTATTAACGAGCTAGGTGCGAAAGCAGATTGGGTTGCCGCGGCGACATCATACAGCACCAACAACAGCCCGATGATCCCATTCTACATCTACTACTCTATGTTTGGTTTCCAACGTGTTGGCGACATGGCATGGTTAGCGGGTGACCAACAAGCACGTGGTTTTGTGATTGGTGGTACTGCAGGTCGTACAACATTAAACGGTGAAGGTTTACAGCATGAAGATGGTCACTCGCACGTACAAGCGAACGTGATCCCGAACTGTATCACTTACGATCCAACATACGGTTACGAGCTAGCAGTGGTTGTTCAAGACGGCATGAAACGCATGTACGAAGACAACGAAAACATTTACTACTACCTAACGGTAATGAATGAAAACTACGAGCAACCAGCCATGCCAGAAGGTGCGGAAGAAGGTATTCGTAAAGGTATTTACAAGCTAGACGAAGTGAAAGGCCAAGGTAAAGCTAAGATCCAATTGCTAAGCTCGGGTACTATCATGCTGCAAGTTCGCGAAGCGGCGCGCATTCTAGCGGAAGATTACGGCGTTGATGCTAGCGTATTTAGCGCAACCTCATTCAACGAGCTAGCGCGTGATGGTCAAGCGGTTGAGCGTCTAAACATGCTAAACCCACTAGCCGAAGAGCAAGTACCTTACATTACGACTGTTCTTGAAGCTGGCGTACCAACGGTTGCGGCAACGGACTACATGAAAACTTACGCTGACCAAGTACGTGCATACGTACCAGGCCCATACAAGGTATTGGGTACTGATGGTTTCGGCCGCAGTGATAGCCGTGAAAATCTACGTCGTCACTTTGAAGTTAACGCATCTTACGTAGTGGTTGCTGCGTTAGGCGAACTAGCGAAGCAAGGCAGCATTGAGAAATCAGTGGTTGCGGAAGCGATTGCTAAATTCGGCATTGATGTAAACAAAGTTAACCCACTGCACGCATAACAATAGGTATTAAGAGAATGTCTGATATTAAAGAAATTCTGGTTCCTGACATTGGCGCAGACGAAGTCGATGTAACCGAGATTTTAGTCGCCGTGGGTGACACCATTGAAGAAGAGCAAGGTTTGATTTCTGTTGAAGGTGATAAAGCATCAATGGAAGTACCTGCGCCGTTTGGCGGCGTAGTAAAAGAAATCAAAGTAGCAGTTGGCGATAAAGTGTCTGAAGGTACTCTTATCATTACTGTGGAAGCGGCGGGCGGTGCGCCTGCAGCAGAAGCGCCTGCTGCGCAAGAGGCTCCTACGACGCCGGCTCCTGAAGCACCAGCTCCAGCAGCCGCAGCGCCAGCAGCCGCAGCGCCAGCTGGCGCAAGCCAGCTGCTTGAAATCACGGTGCCAGATATTGGCGCTGATGAAGTTGACGTTACTGAGATTTTAGTAGCCGTTGGCGACACGATTGAAGAAGAGCAAGGCTTGATTTCGGTTGAAGGCGATAAAGCTTCAATGGAAGTACCGGCACCATTTGGCGGTGTAGTGAAAGAAATTAAAGTAGCGGTTGGCGATAAGGTGTCTGAAGGCACTTTGATTGTGGTCGTTGAGTCTGGCTCAGCTGCTGCAGAGGCACCAGCTGCTCAAGCAGCGCCTGCACCAGTTGCTGAACCTGCTCCTGCAGCAGCGCCAAGTGCAGCATCAACGACTGAGCTTAAAGAAGTTCACGTGCCTGATATCGGCGGCGATGAAGTTGAAGTCACTGAGCTACTTGTTTCAGTTGGCGACACTATCGAAGAAGAAGCGGGTCTACTAACTGTTGAAGGCGATAAGGCTTCAATGGAAGTACCAGCACCGTTTTCGGGTGTAGTCAAAGAGCTAAAAATTAACGTCGGTGACAAGGTATCTGAAGGTACCTTAGTGGCTGTTGTTGAAGTAACCGTTGCCGGGGCACCTGCACCCGCTAATGCGGCACCGGCTCCTGTTGCAGCAGCGCCTGCGCCAGCTCAAGCTACGCCACAACAAGCAGCACCTAAGCCGCCACCAGTGCCGCATCACCCAAGTGCAGCAGAAAGCAAAGGTTCAGGTACAGTGCACGCTTCACCATCAGTGCGTCGTTTAGCGCGCGAATTTGGTGTAGACCTAACTAAGGTTAAGGGCTCGGGGCGTAAAGCTCGCATCATCAAAGAAGACGTACAAGCATATGTGAAATATGAATTGTCACGTCCAAAAGCAACGGCAACAACGTCAGTTGGCGGTGGTAACGGCTTACAAGTTGTGAAAGCACCAAAAGTTGATTTCTCTAAATTTGGTGAAATCGAAACCGTTGAAATGTCTCGTATCCAGAAAATTTCTGGTCCTGCGCTACATCGCAACTGGGTAACTATTCCACACGTAACGCAATTTGACGAAGCGGATATCACTGAGCTAGAAGCATTCCGTCAAAGCGAAAACGCGATGAATGCGAAAATCGGTAACGGCATTAAAATTAGCCCACTGATCTTCATCATCAAAGCGGTCGCGAAAGCCCTTGAACTGCATCCTAAGTTCAATACGTCACTAGCTGAAGACGGCGAGCACATCATCTACAAGAAATACATCAACATTGGTGTAGCGGTAGATACGCCAAACGGTCTAGTGGTTCCGGTTGTTAAAGATGCTAACCGCAAAGGCATTCACGAGCTAAGCCGCGATTTGGCTGAAATCTCTAAGAAAGCGCGTGATGGCAAGCTAACAGGTAAAGACATGCAAGGTGGTTCACTGAGTATTTCTAGTCTTGGCGGCATCGGTGGCACGCAGTTTACGCCAATCGTTAATGCGCCAGAAGTGGCTATCTTAGGTGTGTCTAAGTCTGAAATGAAGCCAAAATGGAACGGTAAAGAGTTTGAACCTCGCTTGATGGTTCCATTAGCGCTTTCTTACGATCACCGTGTGATTGACGGCGCTGATGGCGCACGTTTCATCACCACAATTAATGGTTTACTGTCTGATTTACGTAAATTAGTCCTGTAAATGTTAAGAGGTCGGCGTTTGCCGACCTTTTTACTTCCATTTTCTTAACATGATTGTAAACTTGTTGGGATTTTTGTACCCCGACAAGCCAAAAGATAAGAGGCCAGAATGAGTAACGAAGTGAAAGCACAGGTCGTTGTGCTAGGATCCGGCCCTGCCGGATACTCTGCCGCGTTTCGTGCAGCAGATTTAGGTTTGGAAACCGTGTTAATCGAAAAATACTCTACCTTAGGTGGCGTATGTCTTAACGTAGGCTGTATTCCTTCAAAAGCCTTGTTACACGTTGCAAAAGTAATTGAAGAAGCCAAAGCCCTTGCTGAGCATGGTGTTATCTTTGGTGAAGCGCAAACAGACATCGATAAAATTCGTATCTGGAAAGACAAAGTAGTTGGCCAACTAACTGGCGGTCTTGGCGGTATGGCTAAGATGCGTAAAGTGAAAGTGATTGAAGGTTTCGGTAAATTTACTGGCCCTAACTCAATTGAAGTTGACGGTAAAGACGGTAAAACTACCGTTAACTTTGACAACGCGATCATTGCGGCTGGCTCTCGTCCGGTTAAATTACCGTTCATCCCGCATGATGACCCGCGTATTTGGGATTCAACGGGTGCCCTAGAGCTGAAAACAGTGCCTGAGCGTTTACTTGTTTTAGGTGGCGGCATCATAGGTCTAGAAATGGGCCAAGTGTACAGCGCACTAGGTTCAAACATTGACGTAGTTGAATTTGCTGACCAGCTCATTCCAGCTGCCGATAAAGATGTTATTCAGGTTTACACTAAGCGCGTGAAGAAGAAATTCGACATCATGCTAGAAACCAAAGTAGTTGCAGTTGAAGCTAAAGAAGACGCTATTTATGTGACGTTTGAAGGTAAAAACGCACCTGCAGAGGCGAAAGCATATGATGCAGTATTAGTGGCAGTAGGTCGTGTACCAAACGGTCTTGGGCTAGATGCAGACAAAGCTGGCGTTAATGTTACTGAGCGTGGCTTTATCGAAGTTGATAAGCAAATGCGCACTAATGTGCCACACATTCATGCTATCGGTGACATCGTGGGTCAACCCATGTTAGCTCACAAAGGTGTGCATGAAGGCCACGTGGCTGCAGAAGTGATTGCTGGTAAGAAGCATTACTTTGATCCTAAAGTGATTCCATCAATTGCCTACACTGAGCCAGAAGTTGCTTGGGTTGGTCTAACTGAGAAAGAAGCGAAAGAGCAGGGCGTTAACTACGAGAAAGCAGTATTCCCGTGGGCAGCATCAGGCCGTGCGATTGCATCAGATTGTTCTGACGGCATGACTAAGCTTCTGTTCGATAAAGACACGCATCGCGTGATTGGTGGTGCTGTTGTAGGTACTAACGCAGGTGAACTACTTGGCGAAATCGGTTTAGCGATTGAGCTAGGTGCAGATGCAGAAGACATCGCACTAACTATCCATGCTCACCCAACGCTACACGAATCAGTGGGTCTAGCAGCAGAAGTATATGAAGGTTCAATTACCGACCTACCTAACCCAAAAGCGGTTAAGAAGAAGTAATTTAAGTTTCAAATACGAATGATAGAAAGCAGCCTAGGCTGCTTTTTTTGTACCCCCATTTTGAAGCTGGTGGCCATTGGCTATACTCGATTTAACTGCGGGGTCATAACTCTGGTCCGCAATGTCGATGCTTTATTTGTTAGTTATTAAAATCACTACTTGTGTCTAGTCTTAGCTTTAAACTTGTGTTTCTTAGCTATTAAATATGCCATTCTTTGCTGTGCTACAAGTTGCATAAATTTAATGGTCAAACGGTTTGGAACATAAGATGAATAGAGACAATAAAAAGAAAGGTTCGGTTGGAGTCTTCGTTGTTTTTTTGATGGGGCTTACTTTGCTCTATGGTTGTGGTGGCGGTGGTGACGCTGACCCAATGCTATCGTCTGTTGTGGTCGCACCAACGTTAGTCCCTTCTGTTTCACCGTCAATTGTGCCAAGTGTTTCCCCCTCACCAACCTCTGCCCCCATTGCTCCGCCATCCGATTTAGGGGTGAAATTACCGCCTGCTAATATTCCCCAAACCTTGGTTAAAGAGACTAAGTTTGACTGGTACATTCGCCCCGACGGTGGGCTATGGGGGCAATGTGATGGAAAAAGTAATCAAGCTTATCCCGGCTCAGGCCTAAACCAAGCCTGCGCCTTAGGAAGTTTATTCGAGCTATTGCCGCCGGGTGAAACACCGAATATGCAAGGGGGAGATAAGGTTTGGGTCGCGAGTGGCGAATATCGTCTGGGGCGTATTGCTAACCAAGTTGATAGCCATCGATTTAGCGACTGCGATGCTAACTGGCCATGGAACTGTTTCATGGCGGTGTTACCTTCAGGGACACAGGATAAGCCAACTCGGTTATATGGCGAATCTTGGCGGCAAGGTTGCACTGCACCTCCGAAATTAGTTGGGGTTGAGCGGGCTAAGCGCGTTATTAATTTAGCGGCAGCGGAATTTGTTGAGGTGAACTGTTTTGAAATAACCGATGGTCAAGCCTGTGGTGAATTTCATTTACATGGCTTTGCCGATCCAAACCACAGTAATCATGGTATTTACCAACAACAGGCTCAAGCTTGTACTCGGGTTAATGATCCTGTTCCACAAGGTGATTGGGCGGGGACTGGAGTCTATGGCGCCGATGCCAAGCATATATTATTAAAAAATATAAACATTCACGGTCTTGCCAATGCTGGGGTGGTCGCTCCTCGGGTAACAGATGTGCGCATAGAGCAAAGCCGTATTGTAGGTAATGCTTGGGTGGGCTGGGAAGGCGATGGTAAGCCGAGTGCTAAAAGCTCAGGTTTAGTGCATTTTAAACATACTGAAATAGCATGGAATGGCTGTATTGAACAACTTGATGGCAGTTACCGTGGCTGCTGGGGACAAACGGCGGGGGGTTATGGTGATGGCTTGGGCACTGGTGATACTGGCGGCAACTGGATCTTTGAAGGCGGCAGTATTCATCACAACACCTCCGATGGCTTAGATTTACTGTATAACAATGATGGCAATGTCACCATTTATGGCTTGCAAGCGTATGCCAATGCAGGTAATCAGGTTAAGGTGGCTGGGGAGCAATTACTGATCGCCAATAGTGTCATCAATGGTCAATGTAATTGGTTTGAAAACCGCCCCGAATTGGCAGATTTAACCCATTGCCGCGCTTCAGGTGTCAGTCTTTCTGTGTCTTTTGCCAACGATAATGCGCAGGCGGTGCTAGTAAACAATTATATAACTGGGCTAGGCGATGGCCTAATTTCACTAGGCAGTGGTCAGCGTCGTTCACAGTTAACGGCGGAAAATCGACTTGCGCTAGTGAATAATATCATTATGGGACAACCTCAGGCGTCTACGCTTGGCGATAACACTTTTTATATTTACACTGAATCGGATCCCGCTCAGGTAATGAACTATGACATAGATTACAACCTAGTGGGTGGCGACATTAAATTCAGCGGTGGTTTCCCTGGTTGCCCTTATGGTGGTAATGATATTTGCAATACACCAACAAACTTAGAGCTGCAGACCGGTCAATTGTCCGACCCGAATACTTTTATTGGTGTCGATCAGGGTTTAACTTCAGGTATGCCAATTTTGTTTACTGAAGTACCGAATACAGACATGGCCGGCAATGCTAGGCAGCGGGGCCAAGGGGTTGATCTCGGCCCGAGAGAGTATCAATAGTATCTAATTAGTGCTCATTATATGAGCTAAATGTTGGTGCCACAAATGCGCTTGGCTCAACGTACCAATGAGCCCTTTACCGTGATGATGATAGACGTTGATCATTTTAAAAAATTTAATGATTTACGTGGTCACGACGGAGGTGACCAAGCTATGCAGGTAGTCGCTCATTGTTTAACTCAGCTAGCGCGTGAAGGCCAAGGCAATGTAGCCCGTTTTGGTGTTGAAGAATTTTACGCCATACTTCTGCCGTGGAAGCCATGGCGGCTGCAGAGAAAGATCGTCAAGGGGTAAGAGCATTGCTGCTGACCTATTAAGTTGATTCAGCGAAGTATTAACGATCACTATTGGATTAGCCGGTTCGAGTGATATCAAGGATACTGAAGCACTGTTAAAGCAAGCAGATCGTGCATTATATATGGGTAAACCAGCGGGGCGAGATTGCGTGATTAACACGGCTAGCCTATCACTAAATTGATTTTCAAAAATGTTTTCTTTAACTATTTGAATGTAATATCTTATTTGGTAACTAAGCCGAATAAAATTTAATAGTTGGAGGAACACATGTTGCCACAAGTCATTATATTAAATGGGACGGGAAGCTCAGGTAAAACCAGCGTGGCGAAGGCGCTACAGGAGCAACTGGTAGAGCAATACTTAAATTTTAGTATTGATAGCGTGCTTTATGCGTTACCACCGAGTGATTTAGCCAACATGATGAAAGGCGAACCTATTACCCGAGGTGGTTATGATTACGCTCAATTGGTGGATGGTTATCACCGCTGCTTGCCTAGCTTACTTGACGCGGGCTGCAAACTGATTATCGACAATGCTTGGATTGATGCCGCAGAAGTAGATAGCTTAATGACCCTACTCAGTCCATATCAAGTTTGTGTTATTGGCGTGTATTGTGATTTGGCCGAGGCTCAACGACGGGAGTTGGCGCGAGGGGATCGCGCTATCGGCTTAGCTGAATATGAGTATCCGCTAGTACATAAAGTGTTTAATTATGATTTCACCTTAGATACTACCCAACTTTCGCCCGAGCAAGGTGCTAGCTTGATTGTGCAGTGGCTAGCGTAGACGTATCAAAGCTAGTGTGTTGTTTTCTAAACCCGGTTGGGCTTAGTCCATGAAGCTTGCGAAACCGGGTAGAAAAATTGGTTAGCTCACTGTATCCCACTAATTCGGCGATATCTTGGATCGGCCAATCAGTGCCGCTGAGCAAGCGTTTGGCTTGATTCATACGTAATTTAATCACCTGTTGTAGCGGGCTACTTTGGTAATACTGTTTACATAAACGATGAAAATGGGGCGACGAAAAGTGCGCTAGCCTAGCCATTTCTTCCACGCTCCAGTTATGGTCTAGCTTTTGTTCTACTTGCTCAAAAACTTGGCGCAAACGCAGTGCTTGCCTATCATGGGCTGATTGATCCGCTAAGCTTGCGGTTAATACTTGGATCATTTGCGCGATCAGCAAAGGCTGAATTTTGGAGTGGGATAAAGCAGATAGCCCTTGTGTTAATACCAAGCCATCGATGCAATTTTTTAGCAATTCACCGTAGGGCATATAGAGTAGCTGGACTTGTTGTTTGATACCTTTTACCAAAGGGGCGTCTGGCTGCATCATCATCCAAGCCAGTTGCCATTCTTTATCCGCTAGTTCAATCCGATTGGCAAAATTGTTCGGTATGATTAATAGGCTACCAGGCTCAAGTTCGTAGTCGTGATCTTTGGTGTGCAGTTGGCCCTTACCACTAAAGGTAAAAAGTAAGGTCACAAAATCAGGATTAGGACGAGAAATTGAAAACTCCTCTATCGCAAGGCAACTGCCACATTGAATAATTTGTTGTGTTGCTAATGCTGCAAGCTCTTCTGGCCCCAGAACTTTTTGCTGGCATTTTGGTGAAATAGTAAAATGGCAAGGTGATATAGGCATAATCTAGAATGATAGTTTTTAATAACTAGCTGCGAGTATAGCATAATCACTTTTTGGGGCTTAAGCGTATTCTATAGCGATTGTGTCAATGATCACTTGGAGCCAGTATGAAAGCCCTTTTTCAGTCAGCAGACAGCCAGTTTTGGCGTCAAGTTCGCAGTATCGCTGTCCCAGTTGCGATCCAATCTTTGTTGTTTTCTATGTTGGCTCTGGTCGATGCATTGATGGTTGCTAGTCTTGGCGAACAGGCTGTTGCGGCCGTAGGCCTTAGCGGTCGAGTATTGTTTTTTAATTTACTGGCTATTATCGGTAGCAGTGCTGGGGTGGCGATTTTGGCTGCGCAGTATTTTGGCGCGAACAATATTGCTGGGGTTAAACGAACCTTAGCTCAAGCTTTTATGGTGTCGCTAGTTATTACCTTGCCATTTGTTTTGCTTTATCTTTTTGCTCCTGATGTGGTGATAGGATTGGCAGGGGGAGAAGCTGGCTTTAGTGAGCTTGCCACGCAGTATTTATTAATAACGGGTTGGACGGTGATTTTTACCGCCGTGGCTGTGCCCATTGAATCTATGTTACGCGCCGTTGGTGAAGCGAAAATGCCAACTTACATCAGTGTCTTTGCCGTGGTGCTTAACGCTGGCTTAAACGCTTTGTTAATTTTTGGCTTATGGGGCTTTCCGCAGTGGGGTGTGATGGGGGCCGCAGTTGGTACTGCTGTATCGCGTTTTGTACAAACGGTGATGCTGGTGGCATATATGTATCAATGGCGTGGTCAATACGCGCCTCGCTGGCAAGATTATAAAGATGGCTTAGCTAAAAAGGCGCGCCAGCGCTATTTCAGTATTGCCGTTCCCGCTATGTTGCAAAATGGGGGCTGGGCTCTTGGTACAGTGACCTATAGCTTTTTACTTGGCCACATTAGTATTAGTGCGCTAGCTGTAATGAGTATTTTAGGGCCGATAGAATCCCTCGTATTATCTGGCTTTTTTGGCCTAGGCGTGGCAACGGCGACCTTAGTTGGCCAAGAATTAGGCGCCGAGCAATACGAACGAGCGTGGAATAAAGCTTGGCTGTTAATCATAAGCGGTGTTGCTGTTGCCATGTGTATTGGTCCGCTGACTTACTTAACGCTGGATTGGATCAAGCAAGGTTTAGTGTTGCTTAATACACCTGAGTTAGATATGGCTTTGCAAGTGCTGCTGATTTTGGCTTTTGCCATTCCACTACGCGTATTCAACATGATGGGGATCTCGGGGGCGCTGCGCAGTGGTGGTGACATGAAGTACGCTGCCTTTATCGATATCTTTGGGTTATGGGGGATTGGTATTCCGATTGCCTTGTTCACCATCTTTGTTCTCGGTTGGCCCTTACCTTGGGTGATCATGGCAATCTTAACCGAAGAGGTCGTTAAGATAGTGTTGGTATTAAGACGGATCCACGGCAAGCGCTGGTTAGCTAATCTAGTCAATGAACCAGAGACCGCGCCAACTGACACTGTGCCAGCAGTTGCCGCGTAATTTTTTATGTAGCAAGCCCCAGTCATGGGGCGATTGGGTCTGTTGAGTCTAACAATTTATCGCCGCATGACTGCGGTTCCTACGCCTACCGGTCACAAATCGTCAATATTGGCTAAATAATCCTGCGCCTGAGCTAAGATACTTTGCTGTTGCTCGGGCGTTTGTGTATCCCAATTGCGATACACCATGCCAATACGTGGGTTGTTGGCTAAGCGCGCGCGGTGTTTAATCATAAATTGCCAATATAAGCTGTTAAAGGGGCAGGCGCCTTCGCCATCACGTTGCTTGACTTGATAGTGGCAACCTTTGCAATAATCACTCATTTTATTAATGTAATTGCCACTGGCGGCGTAGGGCTTGGTAGCAATAATGCCGCCGTCGGCAAACTGGCTCATGCCGCGGGTGTTGGGCATTTCTACCCATTCAATGGCGTCGATATAAATGCCTAGATACCACTCATCCATGGCATCGGGGTGAATGCCAGTGAGCAGGGCGAAATTGCCGGTGACCATTAAACGCTGAATGTGATGAGCGTAGCTGGTTTCAAGGGATTGCTTAATGGCATGGCCCATGCAGTTCATCTTGGTGTTACCGTGCCAATAAAATGCGGGCAGGGCACGCTGGGCATCGAGGCTATTTAGCTCGCTATAATGGGGCATATTGGCCCAATACACGCCGCGTACGTATTCGCGCCAGCCTAAAATTTGCCTTACAAAACCTTCTACTTGCGCCAAGCTAATGTGCTCGGGGCGCTGCTCAAACGCGCTAATGGCCGCTTGAATCACTTGCATCGGATGTAAGATTTTTGCATTGAGGGCAAAGGATAAGCGCGAATGATACAAGCTCCATTGATGCGGACTGTTGGCGGTCATTGCATCTTGAAATTGGCCAAAATTTGGCAGGCAGTGTTGGCAGAAAAAATCCAATAACGCCAATGATTGCTTGCGGTTAATCGGCCAAGGTAAGTGCTCAGCTACTTCACCTATGGTGTTAATTTGATGGCGCTTAAGGCGGGCTAAAATTTCTTCAATCGGGTTGTCAAATAGTAGGGGCGCGGGAATGTTAGCGAGATCGGCACTCTTAAACTTATTGCGGTTTTGCGCATCGTAATTCCACTTTCCACCCAGAGGCTTGTCCCCTAACGTCTTGCCATCATCTTCCATCAGCAGGTTAAAGCGTTTGCGCAGCTTGCGATAAAAGCCTTCCATTAATACATGTTTATTTGGGGCGAAATAATCACCTAGCTCGCAAAAAGGCACTAAAAAATGTTCGCTGTCCCACTCACTGATATTCACCTTGTCTATTTGTAAATTAATAAGCTGTTGGCGCAACCGATATTCATCGGGGCGTTGAAACTGTAACTGGCTAATGCCGTGTTGTTGGCACAACTGCGTGAGTAAATCGGGTAAGTCTTGATAGACTTGGCTGTCATCTAAGGTTAAGTGCAATACCTGATGACCAGCTTGCTTTAATGCGTTAGCAAAGCCTTGCATCGCAGCAAAAAACGCGCACACCTTTTGCACGTGATGCGCCACATAATCGGTTTCTTGTTTTAGCTCGGCAATCAAGTACAGCACCCCACTATCTTTGGTTTGGTACCAAGAGTGATGGGCGTTGAGCTGATCGCCTAAAATCAGGCGCAGAGTGTGGTAGTTGGCCATCGTCATTAGAATATCCGCGTGCGTTTACCTAGTGTGAGTGTAGTTAAACGCCGCGGGTGGCCGATCAGATCTTTATTCGGTGGGCTCGCGGTATAAGGTGGCATCTACGCCAACGCCATTACCGTTGGCTGAGGCAGGGGAAATAAAGATTTGATAGCTGCTGTTGTTGTCCAAGTAAATGGTTTTGTTTAGCAGTTGGTTAGCTAACACATCTGGGTTTTGTTTGGCTTTGACTACCCGTAATAAATAACCGCCAGTGCTGGAGCTAACAGAGCGGGTCGCCGAGACAAAACCATATTTTAAGTCAGAAATTTGTTTATAGTTGTCAAGGTATACATCTACGTCTTGAGCGTAACTAGGCAGCACATGAATAAAGCGGGTACGAACAAAGCCATCGCTCACCTTATCGGTAAAGATCTGACTGGTTCTCATTAATGGCCGAGTGTTGCCGACGCTGGTCACATCGCCATATTGATACAGTAAATACTCCATGTCTTGTTGCAAGGAGACGCGGTGAGTGGTGACTATGTCTTCACGGCTATTAGAATCAACGGCTTTAATTAAATAATCGCGTTGATTGTCATTGCCTAAGTCAAACTTAACTTGCTGAGATACTTCACGATAATTAAGATTTTGCACCAGATTATTGGTCCAAATTCCTTTTTCATCGGTGTTTTGCACATCGATTTGCGGCGCAATAAAATTGATGGCGCGAAATTGGGTTTCATTACGCCAAACATCGCCATTGGTGATGATAAAGTTACAGCCACCAAGCAGTACAAGTGCGGCAGTTGCGAGCAGTCCTTTGAATTGGTTTGACATTTTGACTCCTTGGGCATTTGTTTGAACCACTTTGCTATATTATCGCGATTAGCTGCGTTTCGATAATATTATCAAATCTTGCCTTAACCGATATTGAATGCAGCAATAATTGCACCCTCATTGATTGTAGGTATGATAGCGATTTCTTTTTGTGCACCTCTGATGGCAAATTTTGGAATAGGTAAATCATGCTACTAATGATCGATAACTACGACTCTTTCACCTACAACCTATACCAATATTTTGGTGAGCTAGGGGTTGAGGTGATCGTGAAACGCAACGATCAAATCTCTTTAAAAGAAATAAAAGACATGGCGCCGGGGCACTTAGTGATCTCTCCCGGGCCTTGCACGCCAAACGATGCCGGAATTTCGCTGGCCGCGATTGAACGTTTTGCCGGTGAGATCCCCTTGTTGGGAGTCTGCTTAGGCCATCAAAGTATTGGCCAAGTGTTTGGTGCTCAGGTAGTGCGTGCGAATCAGGTGATGCATGGTAAGACTTGCCCGATTACCCACGATGGCCTTGGTGTTTTCACTGGCCTTGAAAATCCGTTAACCGTGACGCGATATCATAGCTTAGTGCTTGAGCCAGAAAGCTTACCCGATTGTTTTGAGCTGAGTGCCTATACCGAACATTTAGGGCCGCGTGAAATCATGGCTATTCGCCATAAAACCTTGGCGGTGGAAGGGGTGCAGTTTCATCCAGAGAGCATTTTATCGCAGCAAGGACTGCAGTTGTTAGATAACTTTGTTCGCCAGGTTAAATAGTCATTCTTTTATTTTGAATTTTTATTCATGTTTTCATATTTTACCCCTAGATTTATCTGGGGTGTTCGGTTATTTTATTCAATAAAGGTGACTTAATATTTACTTTTTGATGGCGGTGTAGCTGTAGCAAAAGCAGTCTTTTTTTGCATAAATATTGTCGAATTTTAAATTTGCCCACATAATTAACAAAACATTAACATGGTTTGGTTGTTTGTTCTGTTTTCAGGGCGTGATAGTAGAGGGATGTAGTGATGTCAGAACACATAGCAGTTTCAAGAGCCTTATTTGATGAGGTAATGGTTCCTAATTATGCGCCTTCGGCGGTGATCCCAGTACGTGGCAAAGGATCGCGGGTATGGGATCAACAAGGAAATAACTATATCGACTTTGCTGGTGGCATCGCGGTGAACTGTTTAGGCCATGCGCATCCTGCATTAGTCAGTGCGTTGAAAGAGCAAAGCGAAAAAATTTGGCATGTGAGTAATATTTGGACCAATGAGCCTGCGCTGCGTTTAGCGAAAAAATTAGTCGATGCCACGTTTGCCGAGAAAGTTTTTCTGGCTAACTCGGGGGCCGAGGCGAACGAAGCCGCTTTAAAACTCGCGCGTCGTTATAGCATTGAGCATTTCAATGAAGATAAAGTGGAAATTATTGCTTTTAACCAAGGTTTTCATGGCCGCACCTTCTTTACCGTAACGGCAGGTGGTCAATCGGCTTACTCTGATGGCTTTGGTCCTAAACCGGGCGCGATTACTCATCTTGATTACAATGATTTAGCTGCATTTGAAGCGGCCATCAGCGATAACACTTGCGCGGTTATTATTGAGCCCCTGCAAGGCGAGGGCGGTGTGATTAGTGCCGATCCTGCTTTTATCAAAGGCGTTAGAGAATTGTGTGATAAGCACAATGCCTTGCTAATATTTGATGAAGTGCAAACAGGTGTGGGCAGAACTGGTGAGTTGTATGCTTACATGGGCACTGAGGTGGTACCCGATATTTTAACCAGCGCAAAAGCCTTGGGTGGCGGTTTCCCCATTGCAGCTATGTTGACTACCACTAAGATTGCCCAAAGCTTAAAAGTTGGCACTCATGGCAGTACCTACGGCGGTAATGCGTTGGCATGTGCAGTGGCAGAAACAGCATTTGATTTGGTTAATACGCCAGCAATGCTAGCCGGCGTTAAGCAAAAAGAACAGGTATTTAAAGCGCACTTAGCTACACTCAATGAGCAATTTAATCTTTTTGCTGATATTCGTGGTAAAGGGTTGTTGATTGGCGCTGAGCTGACCGAGCAATATCATGGCAGAGCACGTGATATTTTGGTTGCAGCGGCAGCAGCTGGCTTAATGGTATTAGTAGCGGGTCCGAATGTATTGCGTTTTGCGCCAGCACTAAATATTACCGATGAAGAAATTGAGCTTGGCTTCGCACGTTTAACCACAGCCATTGCTGAGGTGCTAAGCTAATAATCTGTGCTATCGTGAATGGATAGTTTAGCCCCAGCCTAGTTGCTGGGGCATTATGATGGAGTACGCTTATGCTAGTGATCCGTCCAATTAAAGCTTCAGACTTGTTCCAGTTGTTAGCAATGGCAGAGGAGTCAGGTGTGGGGTTTACCTCTCTGCCGGTCAACGAAGCATTATTGCAGCGTAAAATTGACCATTCTGTTACCTCCTTTAGCAAAGAAGTAAAACAAGCCGGCGATCAAGGCTATTTGATGGTGGCTGAAGACCTAAATTCGGGTGAAATCGTCGGCACGACAGCCATTGAAGCAGCGGTGGGAATGACCGCGCCTTTTTATAATTACCATGTTGGCAAAGTGGTGCACTCTTCCCCTACACTTGGGGTCTATAACTTAGTTGAAACCTTAACTTTAAGTAACGATTACACTGGGGTGTCAGAGCTTTGCACCTTATTTTTACGTGAGCCTTACCGCAGTGGTCATGCTGGCCGATTGTTATCACGTTGTCGTTTTTTATTGATGGCGGAGCATCGTAATCGTTTTGCCCGCACTGTGATTGCAGAAATGCGTGGTGTGAGTGATCAAGATGGCCGTTCGCCTTTTTGGGCTTGGCTTGAGCAGCACTTTTTTTCTGTCGATTTTCCCACTGTAGATCATTTAACTGGCTTAGGTAATAAGCAGTTTATTGCCGAATTAATGCCTAAATATCCTATTTATATCAGTTTACTTAGCCCACAAGCGCAACAGGTGATTGGTAAAGTGCATGAAAAAACCTTACCTGCGCTAAAATTGCTAGAGAAAGAGGGGTTTCATCAAAATGGCTATATTGACATTTTTGATGCTGGGCCAACCGTTGAGTGCCCAATTGAACATATTCGTTCGGTGCGAGATTGTTTGCGCTTGCAAGTGGAAATTGGCTCACCTATAGACCAAGCTGAATACATAGTGAGCAACATATCAGTCACTGATTTTCGTGCCACGGTGGCATCTATCAGTGTGTCACTTAAGCATCATAAAGCGGTGCTAAGTCATGATGTGGCCGATGCGTTAAAAATAGTAGCAGGGGATACAGTGCGAGTGCTGAGTTTGTAACCACTCACTAAATAATTCAACAAGGAGGCATGATGTATTTAATCAATGGGCTTTTGCTTGAAATGAATGCCGGCCTTTTTCGCCCTGAGTGGCCGATGTAAAAGTTTAGGCCTTGTTTGTCCAATATGGATAAGTGTTCTTAAATCAAAAAGGAGGCATGATGCATTTTATCAATGGGCTTTTGCTTGAAATGAATGCCGGCCTTTTTCGCCCTGAGTGGCCGATGTAAAAGTTTAGGCCTTGTTT
>NZ_JAIBHJ010000002.1:77140-132942 GCF_021278025.1 Motilimonas sp. E26 | reverse complement strand
GTCCAATATGGATAAGTGTTCTTAAATCAACAAGGAGGCATGATGCATTTAATCAATGGAATCTGGCTCGAAGGGCGTGGTGAACCGATAGTCTCCGTAAACCCCGCCAATAATGATATCTGCTGGCAAGATTTATCTGCCGATCCTGAGCAGGTTAATCAAGCTGTACAAGCCGCTCGTGGTGCTTTTGCTAACTGGTCACAAACCAGTATTACCGAGCGTGAAGCACTACTGACTCAATTTTCAAAAAAACTCACCAACGCCAAAGACATGCTCGCACAGGTTATTGCTAAGGAAACCGGTAAGCCTCTATGGGAAAGCGAAACCGAAGTGGCAGCGATGATAGGTAAAATTGCGATTTCTATAAAAGCGTTTAAAGCGCGCTCCGGTGAAGTAGAAAACGACATGCCAGGCGCCAGAGCTGTTGTACGCCACAGACCTCATGGGGTTGTAGCGGTGTTTGGCCCCTATAACTTCCCCGGACATTTACCAAATGGCCATATCGTTCCTGCTTTGTTAGCTGGTAACACAGTGGTGTTTAAACCTTCTGAATTAACACCGAAAACGGCTGAAATTACCTTAGGCCTATGGTTGCAAGCAGGTCTTCCCGAAGGTGTAATTAATTTAATTCAAGGCGAAATAAGTACAGGGCAAGCTTTAGCGGCTCACCCAAACCTTGATGGCTTATTTTTTACTGGGAGCAGTCGCACAGGTCATTTATTGCATCAACAGTTTTCAGGGCAACCTGAAAAAATACTGGCGTTAGAGATGGGCGGTAATAACCCGCTTATTGTTGCCAATGTGAAAAACCAAGCGGCAGCGGTTTATAACATTATTCAAAGCGCTTATTTAACCGCAGGTCAGCGTTGTACCTGTGCACGGCGCTTATATATTCCAAATAATGAGCAAGGGGATGAGCTATTAAAAGCCTTAATCAAAGCTGTTAAAGCAATAAAAGTAGGTGAATATGATGCTCAGCCACAACCTTTTATGGGGGCGGTTATTTCAGCTCAAGCGGCGCAAAATCTGTTATCAGCGCAACAGGCATTGGTTGAGCTGGGTGGTAAAAAATTAGTGCCGATGACGCTATTGAAAAAGGGAACTGGATTGCTTAGCGCGGGTCTAATAGAAGTGAGTGGCATTGCATCGTTGCCGGATGAAGAATATTTTGGTCCTTTGTTACAAGTAGTACGTTACCAAGATTTCGAGCAAGCGATAGCCCTTGCAAACCAAACTCGATTTGGCTTGTCTGCTGGGTTATTCGCAGATGACGAATCCTTGTATCAGACCTTTTTTAGTAAAATTCGAGCAGGGATAGTGAATTGGAATAAGCCGTTAACGGGAGCCAGCAGTGCCGCGCCATTTGGTGGTATTGGCGCCAGTGGTAACCATAGAGCGAGCGCTTATTATGCCGCCGATTATTGCTCCTATCCTGTGGCGTCGGTTGAAGCTGATGAACTCAGTCTTCCCACCTCCTTAGCGCCCGGACTCAGCGTTTGAGCATCGCAGCCTTAGTCTAGGCTGCTTTTTTTTGGTTACTTCTGCTGTGGGGAAGGATTTATGGATAAGGCATTAACGCAGTTACTCGAACATTTATGGCAGCAGTTTGTGGCTGTTACCCCTAGTGCCGGTAAAATTCATCAACTACTGGGCTCTGGGCAACCGATTCAAAATGATCATATTGCGCTGCGCACCTTTGATTTGCCCGCGGTAAATTTAAATGTGTTAGCAAAACCTTGGCTTGAGCTAGGCTATCAAGGTCAAGCCGAATACGAATTTACCAGTAAGAAACTTCATGCTCAGTATTTTGCTCATCCAGATCCCAGCGCGCCTTTAATTTTCATTAGTGAACTTAAAACGTCAGCGTTTTCTGATTGTGCTCAAGCCATTATACGAGATTTAGTGGCGCAACTTGATAGTAACTTATTAGGTACACCTGAAATGCTCTATAGTGGCGCACAATGGCGTACGCAATATCATTGCTACCAAGCTTTACTTGAAGAAAGTGAATACGCAGCTTGGTTAGCCGCATGGGGTTATCGTGCGAATCATTTTACGGTAAACGTGAACCAACTAACTGGTTTTAGCGATCTTGCCCAAGTGAATCAAACTTTACACCAAGCTGGGTTTACTCTTAATACCGTCGGCGGGGAAATCAAAGGTGGGCCTGATGTCTATTTAGCCCAGTCATCGACGTTAGCAGATAAAGCAGAGGTTGATTTTTTAGATGAAACCCACTTAATTCCAAGTTGTTTTTATGAGTTTGCTCAGCGTTATGAGCTACCCAGTGGCGAGTTATATCAAGGTTTTGTTGAGGCATCAGCAGATAAGATTTTTCACAGTACCGACAGCAAGGTATAGCTAGAGCTTTGAGTTAGATAGCGCTGTAGGAGATGAGCTTGCTCAGCGAACATCACAAATTCCCTGAGCAAGCTCATGTCCTACAAAAAACACCAATCAACTCGCTCAGCATACAAGGAGCAGAACTTGTTCTGCGAACATGCTTAATATATGTCGTTGTTTTTTAGCAATTCACTCAGAACGATTAGCCCTTGGCGTAATACTTTTTGACTTGTTGGCGCCATTAAAGACAACCTGACAGCTGCGGGTGGATGTTGTTTATTAACGCAAAAATAAGGTGCGCTACTGACTATCACGCCTTGGCTTTTAGCTGCTTGGCGAAAGCGTTCACTGCTCCAAGGGCTGGGTAAATGTAACCAACAATGAAAACTGTTAAGTTGGCTATCAATCTGCCAATTGCCTAACACTTCACGCATAATTTTTTGCCGTTGCTGCGCCTCTGCTATTTGCTTTAGCATCATTTTGGCAAGTAAATTTTGCTGCCAAAGACGGGTCATGATCGCTAGCGATATACCATTACACATCCAAATGTTGGCGCGAATATGGCTGTTAAGTTGGCTGGTAAAGCGGCTTGGGCCGTAAATAAAACCAATGCGTAATCCGGGCAGCACTGCTTTTGATAAGCTGGCAACGGAAAAACAACGCTCAGGAACTAGGTTATACAGTGCTTGATATTTACCTTGATTAAGAAAGCCATAAATATCGTCGTCCACCAGCCATAATCGATATTGCTTTACCACCTTAGCAATGGCTTTTCTGCGTTTGTTTGGCATCACTGCGGCGGTGGGGTTTTGATAGCTTGCCACTACCAGCACCAGCTTAATATTATGACTATCACAGGCCTGCGCTAAGCTGTCAGGGCACATGCCATGTTCATCTAACTTAATCGCAACTGCTTGGCGGCCTAGTTGTTGGCATATTGTGAGCGCGCCAGGATACACCCATTGCTCTAGCGCAATTTTGTCACCCACTTCAGTGAGGCTTTCAATCAATAAATACAGGGCATGTTGTGCACCGTGAGTGAACACTAACTGCGCGGGGTTATATGCTTGAATGCCTAAACTTTGAAGCCATTGACAGGCTATGTGTTGGTAAGGCAAAAGGCTGTGTTCATCGGGGTAAGTCAGCACTGTGCTTGGCATGTTGTGATCACTAAAGCTAGCCATGGCGAGATCAAATTCGGGTTGTACTAGCTCAACTAAGGGTTGAATAATTGATAAGTTGCAAAGGCTTTGCCCGGCTTGAATGACGGCGTTGAGATCTTGCGTTCCCGCAACAAAAGTCCCTTTACCCACTCGTGATACTAAATAACCTTGCTGTTCGGCGGAGCGATAAGCGCGGCTTACTGTTGTTGGAGTTAATTGTAACTGCTTTGCTAGTGTGCGGATCGTCGGTAATGGTGTACCTGCTGCTAATAAGCCTTGGCTGATGTCTTGGATCAGCGCTGCCGCTAAGGTTTTGTAGCCGAGTTTGTTGGAGTTGAGTTTGGGCTGCCAAGTCATAGTTTGATAAATGTAATACAGTTTTTTACATTGTATTACCTTTGGCTTAGTAAATGTGCATTTTTTTTCGTCTGATCTTTGGTATTCACGTTATAGTCATTAGCATCAAACTAAAGCAGAGGGACGGCAATGAAATTAGCATTTATTGGTTTAGGCGTAATGGGTTACCCAATGGCAGGGCATTTACAGCAAGCGGGCCATCAAGTCACGGTTTATAATCGCACCACCAGCAAAGCCGAGGCATGGGCGGCGCAATACCAAGGTGACTTTGCCGTCACGCCTGCACAAGCTGTGGTTGATGCCGATATTGTATTGATGTGTGTAGGTAATGACCAAGATGTTCGCGCGGTGGTATACGGTGAAGAGGGGGTTTTAGCGGGCATGAAGGCTGGTGCTTTGCTGGTGGATCACACGACCACTTCTGCAGCATTGGCCATCGAATTGGCTACGGCATGTCACGAGCAAGCTAAACGCTTTTTAGATGCGCCGGTTTCTGGTGGTCAGGCGGGGGCAGAGAATGCTTGTTTAACCATAATGTGTGGCGGTGAGCAAAGGGATTTTGATTTCGCGAAATCGATATTGGCTATTTATAGCAAAAGTGCGGCGTTGTTGGGAGGCCATGGCGCGGGGCAAAAATGCAAAATGGTTAATCAAATTTGCATTGCAGGCTTGTTGCAGGGCTTATCTGAAGGTATTCATTTTGCGCAGCAGGCCGGGCTAGACGTTGAACAAGTAATCGACGTGATCAAACATGGTGCGGCACAATCTTGGCAGATGGAAAATCGCGCTAGCACCATGGCTCAGAACAAGTTTGATTTTGGTTTTGCCATTGACTGGATGCGTAAGGACTTAGGTTTTTGCTTAGCAGAAGCGCAGCAAAATGGGGCGCAGCTACCGGTCACGGAATTAGTTGATAGCTACTATGGTGAGTTACAACAACAAGGTGAAGGCCGCAGCGATACGTCGGTTTTGATTAAACGTTTAACAAACAAGTAGCCAATAGCGCATTGGCGCAGCCGTTACAACAAGGTGAAGGGCACTTGGGGAACACAAACAAGTAATTAAAAGCCATATCTGCCATTGCGATATATACCCAATCAACCTGGAGATGCTTGATTTCAGCAAGATTTTACACGCGTTTAGGCAAGGCATTGATTGCAGGTAATGGCTTCCCCTTATCAAAATCAATAACACAGCATAAACGCGTGTAAAACTTGCCCTTTGGGAGCGCCGCCGTGTTTCCACTACGTTGTTACGCTAAATTGAAAGGTGCCTACATTCCTGCATTAGCGTGCCTAGTATTGAAAACACGGTGGCGCTCTGAAACATGCATCTTCAAGTTGATTGGGTATAAAACCAGGCTAATTAGCCTGGTTTTGAGCACGCTTATTAAACCTCTAAGGCTGCGGTGGTAAGCACACGCCATTCGCGCCTAAGCCACAATAGCCATTGGGGTTTTTGGCTAAATATTGCTGATGATATTGTTCTGCATAGTAAAACTGCGTTAAAGGTAAAATTTCAGTGGTGATGCTTGAGTCGATTCCCTTAGCTTGCAACGCTTGTTGAAACAAAGCTTGGCTTTGCATGGCTAAGCTTAAATCGTCTTCATTATCACAATAAATAGCACTGCGGTATTGGCTGCCTATGTCGTTACCTTGGCGCATGCCTTGGGTTGGGTTATGTTGTTCCCAAAACAGCGTTAATAGTTGATATAAACTTATTTCACTTGGATCGTATATGACTTCCACTATTTCAGTGTGTCCGGTCATGCCTGAGCAAACTTCTTCATAGCTTGGGTTAGGGGTAAAGCCGCCGCCATAGCCAACACTGGTGAACTTAACGCCTGCTTGTTGCCAAAATAAACGCTCAGCCCCCCAGAAACAGCCCATGCCAAACCAGACTTTTTTTAAACCTGCTACACTTTCCATTTGTGTATTAAAAACAAAGTGTTCAGTAGGGATGTGAATGGCCTGTTCACGACCAGGTAATGCTTGGTCAGCAGAAATCATTTGTTGTAAGGCAGCCATGTTAGTTCCTTTTGTTTAATCATTTTTGTGTACTTGAGAAACCTGATACTCGTTAGACGATGTTATTGATTACTTTGCTAAGTAAGCAATAATTTATTGCGAAACGATCATATTACAGTCATTTAAGTATAAGATACGCCTGTTAAAACAGATTAATCTAGTTGTTATACGATTTAATAAGATAAATAGACTTATTCTCGTATATATAGCAGCTAATACTATGCCGTTATAAGGTCGTTTTGTGCTAAGATCCGCGACCGCGGCAACTTGGAGTAGCGAAAGATGAGACGTGAGTTAGCGATCGAGATTTCCCGAGTCACAGAAGCAGCAGCATTGGCTGCATATAAGTGGGTTGGTCGGGGCGATAAAAATATAGCAGATGGCGCAGCGGTAGAAGCAATGCGTCATATCCTTAACCAAATAGATATCGATGGCGAAATCGTAATTGGTGAAGGTGAAATTGATGATGCTCCTATGCTGTACATTGGTGAGCATGTCGGTAGCGGCGCTGGTGATGCGGTTGATATCGCGGTAGACCCTATTGAAGGTACGCGTATGACGGCTATGGGGCAGTCAAATGCGGTTGCTGTTATTGCTGTTGCTGAAAAAGGCATGTTCCTTAAAGCACCAGACATGTACATGGAAAAGTTAATTGTTGGCCCTGATGCAAAGGATGCTATCGATTTAAACCGCTCTCTTGAACAGAATTTAAAAGCCATTGCATTCGCGTTAGGCAAGCCACTAGATAAGCTGACTTGTGCAACATTGGCAAAACCGCGTCATGATAAAGCGATTAAAGAAATGCAAGGTTTAGGCGTGCGTGTTTTCGCTATTCCTGATGGTGACGTAGCGGCGTCGGTGATGGCGTGTATGCCAGACAGCGAAGTGGACTTACTTTACTGTATTGGCGGTGCGCCAGAAGGTGTTATCTCTGCAGCTGTTGTTCGAGCATTAGATGGCAACATGCAAGCGCGCTTACTACCTCGTCCATTGGTGAAAGAGCCAACGGAAGAAAATATTCGCATTGGTGAAGAGGAAGTGGCACGTTGTGAAGCACTCGGTATTAAGGTAAAAGAAGTACTTACTCTTGAAATGTTAGCGCAGAACGACAACGTTATCTTTTCTGCCACCGGTATCACCAAAGGTGACTTGTTGGAAGGCGTTGCCATTAATGGGCGTTTAGCGACGACTGAAACGCTTCTTATACGCGGTAAATCAAGAACTGTTCGTCGTATTCGTTCGACACATTATCTGGATCGTAAAGATCAAGCGCTTAAAGATATAATTTTTTAATAAGTATCTCTGAGCAAATAAAAACCAGCTTAATTGCTGGTTTTTTTATACCTAGTATTCGCTGCTTCGATATCATTTATCGAGGTTTTGAGTAGTTCTAACCAAAGCTGTCGAAACCAGATGTGTAAGGGATCTTTGTGGGAGCGGGCATGCCAATAAAGCATTAGATCGACAGGTTCAATGCAAGGCACATCCAGTGGCACCATGTTGAGCTTATGCACCTCTGCTTGAGTGAGTTGCCAAGGCAGTACCGCGATATGCTTACCCGCTTTTAGCCCTTCAAGTAATACCACCATCGAGCTGGAATGAAAGGTCACTCGGCGTTGCAGTTTGTGCTTTTTATACAGCGCATCAACCATAGGCTCCACCGCACCGGTAGGGGTGTAGCGAATGTGGCTATAATTAGCGGTGTCTGCGAGAGTTATTTTATTTTTCGCAGCGAGTGGATGATGCTTCGCGACGACAAAGCGATAGCAGTCATTACTTATATGGCGCGCGTGTATGTTTGGCGGCGCATCGACCATGCCACCTAAGGCGAGATCGAGCTCACCATTTTCGAGCTTTTCAAAAATGTTTTTTGGTCTGCGAACAAACTCAAGTTCAATGTTTGGCGCGAATTCTAGCAAACTATCAAAGAGTGACTGCGTTAGCCTTGTGGCAGCAAAATCCATGGTGGTAAAACGGATCATGCCTTGGGTAGTGGCTGGATCAAACGTGGCAGGTTGCAAAATATTCTGAGCTAACAATAAGCTTTTCGTTAAATGGGGTTGTAGGCCTTTGGCTTTATCTGTTAGCGCAAATCCACCTTGCGCGCGGACTAAAATTGGATCGTCTAGTAGTAGTCGCAACTTGGCTAAGCGTTGGCTCATGGCCGGTTGGGTCAGATTTAATCGATCAGCGGCTTTACCAACTTGCTTCTCATCCAATAAGGCTGCTAAGGCGACTAATAAATTGACATCGGTCTGTTGTAAAAAAAGTAGATCAGAGCTCAGCATGGTCAGCCTCCTTACTGCATAAGACATTGTTTTGGTAGGCTGTCATGATCAGCTCTCTAATCCAAACATGCAGTGCTTGATGGTTTAAGTCTTCAGGCCAAACCATCATGGTTTCGGTATCACTGAGCTCGGGTATGTCAAATTGAGTCAGGCTTTCATTATCCGCTAACGCATGGGCTAAGGTGTGCGGCACGATAGCGGTCAAATAGCCGGTTTTCATGGCTTCAGCCAACACCACCATTGAGCCAGAGGTAAAACCGGGTTTGATGTTGAGTTGGTGTTGTAGCAAAAACTGTTCAAGTTGCGTGTCTACTTCACCCGCCACGGCATATTTTGCTTGGGGCAGTGTTAAAGATTCAGCCAAGGTTTCAATATTATTGTCATGGTAACGCTGCCCAACTAGCAGTGACCAGCGCTCAAAACCAACATGTACGCTGCTGACATTTTTTGGCAGCTTTTTAAAAGACCCAATGGCTAAATCGAGTTTACCGCTATTAAGTTGGCTGGATACGGAATCGGTTTGACGCACATACTCTAATTCTAAAAAGGGGGCTCGTTCGGCCACTTGCGTCAATATCTCTTCAATGCATAAGCTTGCTGCTAAATCATTCATGGTGAAACGAATCACGCCCTTTATTTTACTTGGATCGAACTCACTGCCTTTGAAAATGGTGCTGCTGGTTAGCACAAAATCATTCAGTTGGGTTTTTAGAGTCTGTGCCCTGCTGGTCAAAATCATATTTTGAGAGCCTTTTATCAGTAAAGGATCATCAAATAAATCGCGGGCACGGTTGAGTACGTGACTAATGGCTGATTGTGTCATGCCTAATCGCTCAGCGGCACGAGAAACGTGGGCTTCATCTAGCAACACTGCCAAGCTGATCAATAAATTTAAGTTAGATTGATTGAGGTTTTCAAGGGTAAGAGGTTTATCTATCATTTCCGGCAAAGTTGGTGCGTTTGCCGATAAAATATCAGTAAAGTGGAAACGGGGGAATCATTTACTGCATTGGTGCTGACCGTAAGCATAATGAGGCCAATTGCTGGCCTCATTATTTCACAACAAGTTAAGTGTTATTTCACTTCAACTTGGGTTTCGCCTGTGATGTCGATAGTCACATGACGATCTTGTGCACGTTCACTTTCAGCCATACCTGTTGCTTGAGTATCACCTTGCCAATTAGTGGTGATATGCTCAGCTTTAACGCCTTTTTGTACTAAGTAAGATTGTACAGAGGTAGCACGGGCTTGTGATAAACGCTCGTTGTATTCTTTATTACCTAACTTATCGGTAGCGCCTGTTAATTGTATTTCAGCAATGTCATTGGCATTGTAAAAGGCAACCGCTTCATCTAGTTGCTTTTTAGCTGTATCGGTCAGGGCGTATGAATCAAAACCAAACAATACTGCGTCAGATAGTGACGTTACGCGGTTTTCGTATACTGGTGTTGGCTCTGGAGTCACAATTGGCTCAGGCTCAATCGGTAATGGTTCCACTACCACTTGCTCCGCACCGCGGCCAATGTGCGCTACTAGCTCTAAACCAAAGTTATTTACGTCAGTTTTCACATTGTGTGAACGGCCAACGTTTTCAATGCGGCGGTAACGCGCTTGCAGATCTAAAGTGTCGTTGATGCGGTAAGTTGCACCTACGCCGCCTAGTGGAGACAGGCCTTCATCACGGTGACCTAAAGAATCAGAGCGGTAACCAAATGCACCAACTTCACCGAATACAGAGAAATTAGTAGAAAGGGGAAGGCGACCGATAATAGAGGTGTTGATACCTTGAAGAATACTGTCTTCGCCTGGAAGCTCTGTTTTACCTAAGTGGTTGTAGCCAGCTTCTAGGGCAAAATGTTCATTAAATTGGTAACCACCAAAAGCATTAAAGCTTTTATCTTTGTCATCACATGACGCTGCGCCAACTTGATCACAAGTATCTTCGTGTTGCGCCATACCTGCACCGCCACCGAAGTAAGTGTTGCCGGCAAATGCTGCACCAGAAGTTAACGCTAATGTAATCGCAAGAGATAATTTTTTCATTGTATACCTTCATATTATTATTGTTAGTCAATCTGAGCTGTGGCAAATCAAGTTGCCGCTTCAGTTGATGAAGAGCAGTCTAGGTGGGGAAGGTAAATAAGAGAATAGGGTTTTGTTAATGGTGAGTATGAATAAAACTTATAATAACTGTGATCTACCTCACTAGATGTAGATCACAGTTTAATATTTATGCAATATTAATTTTATTGTAAATAGATTAAGCGGCTTATCTAACGATTACTTAGTGCTTAACCATTCAATAGCTTTTTCCATTTCTCCTACGCTACTAAAGCCGCGGTTGAGTAGCACATATTTACCGCCTACTACCAAGGTTGGTACACCGGTGCTCTGTAGTTTACTTTCAACGGCAAAAGAGGCATCGAGTGCATTTTTCAGGTCCTCAGACTGACTAAATGCTTCAAACTTATCTTTATCAATACCTTGTTCAGCAAGAAAAGCTTCAAAGCTAGCTTGATCTTTAACAGTGCCGTTTTGTCTTGCTTCGAAATAGGCGGGGTGAGCTTTTTCCAGTACACCGAAGTGTTTAAAGGCTTGGAAGATCACAGCATCAAACACCCACTTTTCATTTAATAGTGAAGCATTGGCCGTCACTTTTAACTTTTCATTGGCCTTTAAGGTATTCATTAATGGTTCGGTAGCCTTACAAGCTGGACAGCCGTACCAAAAGAACTCGTGTACTTGATTAGTGTCTGCTGGAATAGCTGTTTCTAACACACGGTAATGGACATCTTGCTGGAATGGGTCATTGGCCGTGGCTATGGCTGCCGAGGTTAGCTCGGTTGCTTCGTTGTGAGCATGACCTTCGTGGCTGTCGGTTGCAGCTTCTGGTGTTGCTTCTTTTGCTACTGGTGCTTCGGTTGGCACAACAGTTGGCTCGACACTCACAGCTACTTCGGCACTTTTAGCCGTTGTGTCGGTAGGCACTTCTGATTGCTCAGAGCAAGCAGCAAGGGATGCGCCAAATAAGATGACGAGGCTTAGTTTGGTGATGGGGGTCATATCAAATCCGTTAATAATCACTAAATAATAAAAGAGTCGATTATGCCTGAGATAAATGAGTATGCCACTAGCTTGACTTAACTTTACACAGTTTAGTGACTGAAATGAAACCCCAGTATAGATTGAGCTGGCGATGTATGGCTGGCACTAGCAGAGGTTACAGCGTAAGCATCTAAGCTCCTAAAGCGGCCAAATAATCATTTTTAATCTTAACACTCTATCGGCCTAGTCGGTGACCTCAAAAATAGAGTCAATAATAATGGGTAAGTTGCCCCTGACAGAAGTTGCGCCAAAGACAGAGCGTGCATGAACGCCCTTTTCACCAAATACCTTAGCCATTAAATCTGAGCAGCCATCGAGTACCTTTGGATGTTGTTCAAAGTCTGGAGTTGCGTTGACAAAACCTTGCAGTTTTACCACACGACTGACTTTATCAAGCGAGCCTAATTCTAGTTTTACAGCGGCTAATATATCCAGACCCGTTGCTTTGGCAAATTCATAACCTTGCTCAACAGTATATTCTTGGCCAAGCTTACCTTTGGGTACAACACTTAATCCCGCTACAGGGCCTTTACCAGAAACATAAAGTAACTTGCCTGTACGTACACAATTACAGTAGCTTCCTTGCGGGTCGCTGGCAGTTGGTAAGTTTAAGCCAAGTTCTAATATTCTTTTATCGATGCTCATATTCGCTCCTATTTGTGATAGCCATGTTATTAAATTGTGCAGGCAATAAAGCGGCTATAAATGTAGTCAAGTAACTCTTAGGCTAAGGGGGCGGTTTACAACTTTACGAAACGCAGGCTCCAACTCCCTAAGGCTAACCAACTGAGACTAAATCATGGATTTCAAATGCCACTTTAATCGTTCGCCAGCTTGTTGTGAATATCTTTGTCAAATAAATATAAAGAAAGTAAGGGTTCAAGTGGCTTTGATCAGTCTAGGTAGTTCTTACTGTTATACCAGAAAAGTTCGTGCACTCCGTTTGGCTGAGGTGCAATAGTTGATAATCATAACTGGCTAAGCCCCATGACTGAGGCTCCCACCTCATATTTACTTCTATAGCTTGGTAACCCTCACTTGCTTAGGTGGGTTTGGTTGCGCCAGCACAAACGAGGCAAATGCGCCGCGATGTATTGGTGAGCCAACGGGTTGACCGAGAAAGTCATGACTGAGATCCACGCTATCGCTGCCGCCAGTGAGGGCGGGGGAGGTTTGCTCTAGGCTGGCTGGGGTTAAGCTGGCAATTTGTGGATCGGCAATTTCATCGCTGCTATCTAGCCACTCGGTAAAGTGGGCGCGATCTTTGTCACTCCAACTGTCGCTGGTGGTGTTATAGAGTAAGTTGTTGCTTACTTTTATCCAGCTTGGCGCATCACCGCGTTTACCGTAAGTGAGGTAGGGCATGGGATGACTGACGCGGATAACATTGTTGCTGACACTAAAGGTTGCGCCTTGGTCGGTGCCCATGCTGATGGCTTTAGGCTCAACATGGCTAGGTTTGCCACCACGAATATAGGTGCGCGAGGACTCATCGGACACATCATAAATGGTGTTGTTGTAGACATCAAAATGCCCCTTGATACCCCCGCCTAAGGTGATGCCGTAAGGAGAAGTGCCATTGTTTTCTTCGGCCACTGGGCCAAGGCCTGCGTTGATGATGACATTGTTATACACCTGCGCATCCACTTCCCAACAAGCAGGGCGCTGTTGTACTCCGTTGCTGTCTGTGTAGGTGCGACTGTAAGTGTGGATGTTAATGCCTGAGCCTTTTTGATTAATGATGTAGTTGTTATGGGCTTTTAGTACGCTGCCGGGTTTAAAGCCGCGGCAGAGATCATAGCCATAGTTCAGTTGATCGTAAAAATGCAGACCAAATTTGGCCTTGTTATCGTTTAAGTGGTTCCAGCCAAATTCCCAGCCAGTAATTGGCTCGTTGCCCTCGGCTGGAGTCCGTATGGTTAAATAGGTGGTGTGCTGAAAATGCGAGGTTTGATCGCAACCAATGTCGGTGATTTGATTACCAAAGGCTTTGAAGTTATCGTTGCTCGCGCCGCCGCCGACAATGGCACCCGACCAACCGTTTGAACACATGCCATCACGCTCACCAATGGCGTTACCCACCGCACGGCCCCATTGGTTGGTTGATAGCTGTGAGGTGGAGTTTTGCGGATTGGACACGGTTTGATAAGGCGCTCCTTCGCCCATATCAACTTGATCGCCTGCCAACACCTTGTACTTAGAAATAACGATGCCGCGGCTTAAATACGGATAAACGCCTCTCATTGGTCCCGATGCAAGAGCTTGGGTGTTGGGATAGCTAGCAATGGCGATTTGTTTTTCTTGGGTGCCTTCAAGGCCGACTAACCAAAGGCCTGCGCCAAGGGACTGACCGCCGCTAAGAGGGTGTTGCTCTTGAATTTCTTGCACGCCGTGGGAATAAGCGATATCACCTGCTTGTAATAAACGATTACCCGGCGCACGCGCGCCATAGGTCATACCATTAATAACTTGAAACGGGTCGTCAAAGCTGCCGCTGTTTTGGTTGTTACCGCCTGCTTTTACATGATAAATATTACCTTCACGTACGGTAAAGGGCAGGGTGTTGTCACTGCTAATACCCGCTTCATCAACAAGGCGAATACTTGCTTCACCAAGTCCTACACTCGTGGGAATCGAAAAAGCGACTTCATACAGTTGATGCGATGTCCATAAATCGGCTGGGCCACTGGGAAGTTGACCATCGGCTTTTTTCCAGTAGTAAATATGAGCGGCGGGGTGAGATTGACCTTGTTGGTCAACGATCGAGACGGTGCCTTGATTATCGCCTAAACGATAGCCCCACACCGTCACGATCGCCCCTTCTCCCAAACCGTCGCCTAAACCTGCATTGGGCCCTGAAACTAAATCACTAAAGGCTAAATGAGGGGCTGGCGCAGCCCAACCACTTAGACTGGTGATGAGCAGCAAACAACTAATGAAATATCGCATCGCTTTACCTCGTTATTGGGCGCTGACAAATTGGCTGATACGGCCATTGCTATCAAGGCTAGCTATTTCAAATTGATAGTCACCTTTGGGCAGCTCTATTTGCCATTGGGTTTGATCGCCCGAGATGCTCACTTCACCCGTTGCTTGGGTTTGGCTGTTGGTCCAGCGCAAGGTGTAGCTGGCGATATCACTGGCCAAAAGTACGCTGCCATCAATGCGAGAGTTTGGCGTTTGCCATTCAATTAAGTAGCGTTCGGTCAGCGCTGGTGGCGTATCTGGATCCTGCGTTGGGACCTCTGTCGGTGTTACCGTAGGTGCTACGGTTGGTGTTACCGTAGGTGCTACGGTTGGTGTTACCGTCGGTATTACGGTTGGAGTTACCGTAGGTGCTACGGTTGGTGTTACCGTCGGTATTACGGTTGGAGTTACCGTCGGTGTTACGGTTGGTGTTACCGTAGGTGCTACGGTTGGTGCTACCGTAGGTGCTACGGTTGGTGTTACCGTCGGTATTACGGTTGGAGTTACCGTCGGTGTTACGGTTGGTGTTACGGTTGGTGTTACCGTAGGCGTGGTTTCTCCGGTCTTTTCATCGTTGCCATCAGACCCACCACCACAGGCGGTGAGTGTTAATAATGCCAGAGGCAAGCAAAAGGTAAGTAGTCGATTCATTTAGCCTCCAGGCTGGTTAAGTTGGTAAACAAGAAACAGAGGTGGACGGGCATAATTGTTCAGGGTATCGGCATTTTTAAAGGCGACATAAAGCTTGCCTGTGTTGGCATCATAAGCGCCGCCTTTTAGGTTAATTAGACCAAGGCTATCGAGTTTGCCATAGTCATATGGGCGCACATCCCAAGGCTCTATTTCACCGTTTTTCACTCTCAGCATATCGGTGACGCGCCACAGCCAGTAATAGCTGTAGTTGTCAGCGGCGGCCAGACTACAAGGTCCGCCGCATAAATTGCCATTATCTTGGGTGGCTTTATAACCGATGCCAGATTCATGGCCGCCTGAATTACCTATGGTGAGATAGGTATTGGTTCCGGGAATAATGACACCAAAAGCGGCTTCACTGAGTGCGGTCCACAGTTGATTTTGCCTGTCGGTGTTGTACAAAACATCCTGCACACTGATGCTTAAATCACCATAGAGGGTCTTGTCATAAAGCATTTGTGCACGGCGATGAGGGAAGTCGAGTAATGCTTTGGTGGCAACGGGGCCATTGGTTTGTTGCAGCATGGTTTGTCTGGGCGACCAAATAAAACCTGATGGGCCAGTGGATAAACGACTATGAATAGAGCCGTGGGCATGACCTGAAATATGGGTGCCGCCAAAGTCAGCTTGCCAATTGTCGGGCACATCTGTTATCCAGCCTGCGACATGGGCAGCGCCATCAAGCTGATAGGGGCCGTGCATTTCGCTGTTGGCGAGATCGCTGGCATCGACAAAGCGCACCGAGGTATCTGTTTCGCCGCCGCCCGCATCGTACCAGTTCATGTAATTGACGATGAGCTGACCGTCGAGTAAATACAACCCATTGACCCGAAACCAGTTATCAATCCCTGTGTCTACACGATCGGTATTATGAAAGGGGGCGAAGTTCTGCAATGCTTGATCGCCGATATTAAATTCCGCTGGGTCGCGACTGTTTACTACCTCTGGGATGGCAAATTCGGCGATGCCTTGCTCATAGTCATGACCGACCACAAACAGGGATTGATTGTTGGGATTAAATGCAATCGCTGCTGGCGAGTAGTTCAAGTTAGGGTAAGCTGAGTCGCCAAACCGACCCGCCGATAAACGAAAGCCGCCAAGGTATTGCATATCGCTAATTTGCCATAAGGGTAAGTTGGCATTATCGGCCGGCTGTTGCTCGCAATGACTGTACTCAAAACTGCCAGTCCAAGGTGTTAACGTGCTTTGCTCACATTGCCTGTTTTGTTGTTCGCTTTGGCAAATTTCAGGGGCAATCACCACAGGGGCTAGGTAGCGAGTACGATTTTGCTTTTCACCTTCGGATAATCCCTCGCACAAATCGGGCTTCGCCGTTGGCTCTACTGTTGGTGCCAATGAAGGTGTGTTGCTGGGTTGGATTTCGCCATCGTTTGGTGAGGCTTCACTGCCGCTACTACCACCACAAGCGATTAAGGCCAAGCTTAGGCTAATAAGCGCTACGGGGCGCAAGATACAATGAGTTGGCATGAACATATCCTTATGGCTGTCGAGTTACACTCAATTGGCTTGGTGCGGATGGGGTGTGAGGATGAGCATCCATCACCACCAAATCGTCCATGGCATACCAGTCTTCGTAGCGCAGGCTATCGGGCAAGCTTTTATCTATGTAGTCGTTACCGCCCAGTTTGACGGCGTTCCAGCCCACCATCTTGTCTGCGTCGCCACCCACCCAAGCAATTTGGTAATTAGCAAACACCAGTTGATCATCAATCCATTGCTCATAATGGCCATCGGCAACGCCGGGGGCGGAATTCATTTTCACGTAGAAGGCCATTTTGCGCCATCCAGTGATACTCTCATCACCAAAGAATTCCCTCGGGTGGATCATGCCTTGCTGCCCGCCCTGTGGAATTAATAGCCCGGATTTCATGCCAACCAGCTTGGTATTGGGGTTATCGGTGACGCGATCTTGGTTTAAATCGGTGATGTTATTGTCAAAGTTTAAGCTCATGTCGCCACTGAGCATTTCCCTTGGTAGCCCTTTAATGGGGTTACTTTCTAAGTAGTAGTGGTTTGCTGGCGGGTAGCCGCGCATCCAAATGGTATTACGTAAGCCGTAGTTGTTGTGAACATAGTTCCAACCCGCAATGGGGCCGTTAAAGCCATCACGAAAGCCTTTGAATATTTCTCCACCTTCACCCCAAGTGTGAAGGATACGAAACAGCTTACTTAACGCTTTAGGGTGATCGCTATTAGGTGCCCATTTAATGTAAAACTCGGCGTAGACTTCGCTATACTCTTGGTCAAATTTTTTCGCCAAGATGCCATCGGACCACCACTTCCAATTGGGCTCAGATTTAGCATCGCGATAAAACACCACCGAGCGCTCGCCGCTGCGAGCTTTTTCGGCAAATGCACCAATTTCAATCGACTCATGACGATCAGCATCGCCCATGGATGGTGCGTAGGCTGGATCGGTGCGGATCACGGTCCAATTTGGCGGTGCAGGGTTGGCGTGTGGTCGTAGCCCAACGCCATTTGTATTCGGATAACCCGCTACCCAATCTGCTTGCTGTTCAAAATCTTCCGAAAAAATGATATTTGCTTGTAACTGAGAGCTGTTTAAAAAGCTAAGTAAAGTGATAGCAAAGAGATGAATCGATTTTGCGCGGTGAAATCGAAGCATAAATAGTTCGGTCCATTAGATATTAATGGCAAGATACTAAACTTATTTCATATGCAATAAAATGCATATTGTCTTGGCTTGTAATTTTTTTGCAGTTGATCAACTTTTAATTGTCGAGACGCAAGCCTGAGGGGAGTAATGAGTCGAAACAGAATGCTTGATAAAAAATGTGTGTAGGGATCAAAACAAACAAAAAAGTAGGGAGTGACTAAGTTGAAGTATCAGAAGTTATGGCAATAGTGATGTTGATTACCGTTGGACAAAAGCTGTTGCAAACTCGAGCCGCGTTAGAAAACTATTAAACCGATTAAGGTTTTGGGCTAGTTAGTAAGATATGGCTGCGGGTTTTGCTGTTGCTCTCATTATGATGCTTTTCATCTTTATTTATGAATATTTGATTGTACACTGACTCTGTTGTTTAAAAATCAAGCAGCGAGAAGATGTTTAATTCAAGGATGAATTTATGAAAAAATCCCTCATAGCGCTGGGTGTCGCGATGACATTTAGCCAACCTGTTTTAGCCGTTGACTGCAGTGGTATTGAAGCGTATCAAGGCAAAGGTGAATACACGAAAGATCAACAAGTTACCCATCAAAGCAATAAATTTCAATGTACTGTTCCTGGCTGGTGCGCCCTTGATGGTCCTTATGAGCCTGGTGTTGGTTGGGCATCGAGTAATGCTTGGCAAGATTTAGGCGTTTGTGATGCCGGCACTGATACGGGCGGTGGTACGGATACCGGTGGCGGCACAGATACTGGCGGCGGCACAGATACCGGCGGTGGCACAGATACCGGCGGTGGCACAGATACCGGCGGTGGCACAGATACCGGCGGCGGCACAGATACCGGCGGTGGCACGGATAGCGGTGGCGGCACAGATACTGGCGGTGGCACAGATACCGGCGGTGGCACAGATACGGGCGGTGGTACAGATACAGCGGGGCCATCATGTGATGCCACAGAAGATTGGCAAGCCAATGTTGCTTATGGCAGTGGTACTGTCATCGATTATCAAGGTGAGTTATATCAGGCGAATTGGTGGACGAAAGGCGCCAACCCTGAGCAAAATTCGGGCCCATGGCAAGTGTGGAGCAAGCAAGGCAGCTGCTCAACAGGCACAGATACGGGCGGCGGCGATACTGGCGGGGGAGATACCGGTGGCGGAGACACTGGCGGTGGCAACACCACAGACACGCCCGTTACAATCAATGGTCAGCTGTCGGTTTGCGGTACCAAGCTGTGTAACGAAAAACAGCAGCCAATCCAGTTAAAAGGCATGAGCAGCCACGGCTTGCAGTGGTATGGTTGGAACAACTGTTTAACCGAGAAATCACTTGATGCCCTTGCTAAAGATTGGCAAGCCGATGTGCTGCGTATTTCACTTTACGTGCAAGAAGGCGGTTATGAAACTGACCCGCAAGGCTACACCGAACAAGTGAACCGCTTAATTGCCGAAGCCGCTGAGCGCGGTATGTATGCGCTAGTTGATTGGCACCAGCTTGATCCGGGCGATCCAAATTACAATCTAACCAATGCTAAGCGTTTCTTTACCGATATTGCTAACGCTAACAAAGATCGTAACAATATCATTTACGATATTGCCAACGAGCCTAACAAAGTGAGTTGGGATCGCATTCAATCTTACTCGACTGAAATTATCCCCGTGATCCGCGCGATTGATCCTGATGCGGTGGTATTAGTGGGTACTCATGGCTGGGCAAGCTTAGGGGTGTCCGATGGCGCGAGTTATCAAGATATCGTTAACAATCCAGTGCCATTTGATAATGTGATGTACACCTTCCATTTCTATGCCGCTAGTCATGATGATTACTACCGTCAGCAGCTAACGGCCGCCAGTGAAGTGTTGCCATTATTTGTTACCGAGTTTGGTACGCAAACTTATACCGGCGATGGTAACAATGACTTTGTCAGTGCACAGGCTTATTTAGATATTCTAAATAATAAGCAAATTAGCTGGGTTAACTGGAACTATTCGGATGATTTTCGCAGTGGTGCAGTATGGCAGCAAAGCACCTGTCGTAACGATGGTCCTTGGACTGAGGCGAGCTTAAAACCTGCAGGTAAATGGGTTCGTGAGCAAATGCGTAAGTAATGTTTAGCCTGTCAAAATCATAAGGCGGGCATGGTTTCACGCAAAAACGGCAGCCATCGGGCTGCCGTTTTATTTTTCGAGCTAATGGCTAGCTTGGCAATTAACCTTCGTATTTACAAAGGTAAGCCGTATCAACATCTACTTTTACTGAAAAGCTAGAGTTAGCTTCCACTGGGAACATTTGACCGTCAGTGTAAGTTTTCCACTCATCAGAGCCAGCTAGTTTAATGGTTAAGCTACCGCTTACCACTGTCATGTATTCTTTAGCGCCAGTAGAGAACTCGTACTCGCCTTTTGCCATCACACCTACAGTTGCAGGAAGATCTTGGCCTTCAAAGGCAATCGATTTCACTTTACCGTCGAAATATTCGTTTACATTAAACATTTTTATAATCCCTATGTATAAACTTTTATAAGTTTAATGGTGTTGTGTTTTCCATGGGGCCATGCAGGCTCTCGCAAGGATTTTGTTATTAATTTCGGCGCCAAGTATGCCTTTAGGCTATGACGGAGACAAGTAAAACTAGGTTGAAAGGCTCAGATATTGATGCTTAACAACTCATCTTTGCAGCTTATTGTCTTGCGTCATCTTTGCTCAGCTTTTATGGTATCAAAGAAGAACCACTGTTAATGGGAATAAGGATGTTAACGTTATTTCAAATCGATGCATTTAGCGATGAGCTATTTAAAGGCAATCCCGCAGCGGTAGTGCCGTTAGAGTCATGGTTAAGTGATGAATTAATGCAGCAAATTGCCGCCGAGAATAATTTAGCGGAAACAGCTTTTTTTGTGCCCATCAGCCAAGGTCAATATCAGATCCGCTGGTTTACGCCAGCCTGTGAAGTCCCTTTATGTGGTCATGCCACCTTGGCCAGCGCCTTTGTGTTGTTTAATGAAATGGGAGTTAATGGAGAGCAGGTGGTGTTTCACAGTAAAAGCGGTGAGCTAACGGTGACAAAATCAGGTGAGCAATTACAGTTAAATTTCCCGCAAATTCCAGCTGCCATGGTGGCTGATGAGTTGATCCCTGCTGACATTGAACTTGGCTTGGGTGTGCCCGTTGCAAATGTATTAGAAGCCACTAACCAAGACGACCCTGTTTATTTAGTTGTACTCGACAGTGTGCAGCAACTCAGGGCGCTGACACCAGATATGAACATTTTAGCTCGCTTGCATCCCCACTCTGTTTTGGTGACAGCATTGGGAGAGGAAGGATCTGACTATGACTGCGAGTCGCGCTTTTTCCTGCCCAGTTATGGTATAGATGAAGACCCAGTTACTGGTATGGCGCACTGCATTTTGGCGCCCTATTGGAGCCGACAGTTAGAGAAAGCGAGTATCAACGCATATCAAGCATCTAAACGCGGGGGCGCAATGCACTGTAAGCTATTGGCCGCGGGCAGAGTGCTGTTATCAGGCCAAGGAAAAAAATACCTATCAGGCCACATCCACCTGTAATGCTGGTACGATAAGTTGGTCGCTTACATGGCCAACTTAATTGATTTATAAATGAAAAATTAGAACAAACAATGCGCATTTTTAGTTAGATCCGACTGCCTGATTTCGCTTATCATATTCAGTTCACCTATTCGGCAGCTTTGTTGCCGATTTTGCCTCTTCTTTACCTGCAAATAAAAAAGGATATGCCATGTTTGGCTTTTTTGAACGCCTACTGCCTGCTTTTCCGCCCGAAGAGCCGACCCAGCCACCAAAGGGGTTGTTAGCTTTTTGCCGACACTACACCAAGGGAATGTGGATCCCACTGCTTCTGATGTCATTATTAACAGCATTAGGCGCAGTATTAGAGGTATCATTATTTCGTTTCATGGGACAACTTGTTGATTGGTTAGCGGATAAAAACCCAGACACTTTCCTAGCAGAAGAGTCGGGCACACTGATTTATATGAGTATTGTGCTGCTGGTGGCGATGCCTTTAGTTGGTCTATTGCATTCGTTGTTGGTGCATCAAACCTTATTGGGTAATTATCCGATGTCAATCCGCTGGTTGGCACACCGGTTTTTACTTAAACAAAGTGTGTCGTTTTATGCCGATGATTTTGCAGGGCGGATTTCAACTAAGGTGATGCAAACCGCGCTGTCGGTGCGTGAAACCGTGATGAAGCTACTTGATGTCCTAATGTATATTGTGGTGTATTTCACCTCTATGCTGGTATTGGTTGCCTCGGCTGATTGGCGTTTAATGCTGCCTATGTTGGTATGGTTGGCCGCTTATGTTGGCATTCAAATGTATTTTGTACCTAAGCTACGTGCAATTTCAGCTGAACAAGCTGATGCGCGTTCGATGATGGCGGGTCGTATTGTCGATTCATACACCAATATCACCACCGTAAAACTATTCTCACACACTAACCGTGAAGCCGACTATGCCAAAGAAGGCATGGACGAATTTATGGCGACGGTGTACAAACAAATGCGCTTAGCAACCAGCCTGAATATGTCGGTCAACGTTATTAATTATCTACTGGTATTTGTTATTTCGGCGATGGCTATTTGGCTTTGGTCTGGCAGCTTAATTACGGTTGGTGCTATTGCCATTGCGGTGTCATTAGCGCTACGTTTAAACGGCATGGCGCAATGGATCATGTGGGAAGTCAGTGCCTTATTTGAAAACATGGGCACAGTGACAGACGGCATGAATACCCTGTCTAAGCCATTACAAATTCAAGATAAAGCGGGTGCGCAGCCGATAGTAGTTAATAAGGGCGAAATTAAATTTGATCAGGTTGGTTTTCACTATGGTGAGGACAAAGGCGTGATTAATAATTTGCAATTTACCATTAAACCGGGCCAGAAAATTGGTCTAGTGGGTCGCTCGGGAGCCGGTAAATCAACCTTAGTGAACTTGTTGATGCGTTTCCACGATGTTGAGTCAGGACGTATTCTCATTGACGATCAGGACATTCGTGAGATCCAACAAGATAGTTTGCGCGCGCAAATCGGCATGGTAACGCAGGACACCTCGTTGCTGCATCGTTCGGTGCGAGAAAACTTGCTGTACGGACGCCCAGATGCCACTGAAGAAGAAATGATTGCTGCGGCCAAGCAAGCCGAAGCCCATGAGTTTATTCTCGGTTTAACGGATCCTAGTGGCCGCACAGGCTATGATGCCCATGTGGGTGAGCGCGGCGTGAAGTTATCCGGTGGTCAGCGTCAACGTATTGCCATTACCCGAGTGTTATTAAAAGATGCGCCGATCCTGATTTTAGATGAAGCCACCTCGGCGCTGGACTCAGAAGTAGAAGCGGCGATTCAAGCTAGTTTATATAAACTCATGCAAGGCAAAACCGTTATTGCTATTGCTCACCGCTTATCAACCATCGCCGCGATGGATAAACTGATCGTGCTGGATAAAGGTGAAATTGCCGAGCAGGGCAGTCATGCTGAACTGGTCGCGGCTGGTGGGATTTACGCCCAGCTATGGGCGCATCAAACGGGCGGCTTCCTTGGCGAGGATTAAGTTCCTATTCGCCGAATAAATTCGGCTCCTACACGATATTCCCCCGTAGGAGCCGAGCTTGCTCGGCGAATGATATTCTGAACTTAGCAATATCGCCGAGTATATTTGCCCTCTACACGATATTCCTTCTATAGAGGAACTGAGCTTGCTCAGCGAAAAAGCGCTTTATCGCCCCATGACTGGGGCTCCTACCTAATAAATTAACCCGCCAAGCTTTGCTGGCTGTTAATGTAACTCACCAAATCTTCAATCGACAGTACGGGCATTTGATGTTGCGTAGCAAACTTAACCACTTCAGGTAAGCGTGCCATTGAGCCATCAATATTGTTTAATTCGCAAATCACGCCAAAAGGATCGAGTCCGGCTAGTCGCATTAAATCGACCGACGCTTCGGTATGACCGCGTCTTACTAACACGCCGCCATTGACCGCTTTTAGCGGAAACACATGGCCGGGACGTGATAAATCTTCGGGCTTGGCGTTGGCTGCGGTGGCGGCTTTGATGGTGGTCACGCGATCGGCGGCGCTAACACCTGTGGTTACGCCTTCTTTTGCTTCGATAGTCACAGTATAAGCGGTGTGATTTTGGCTGGTGTTGTTGCTAACCATTTGTGGTAAATCGAGCTGCTTAACACGCTCTTCTGGTAAACATAAACACACAATACCGCTGCCTTCGCGGATCATCATCGCCATTTGTGCGGTAGTGAGGTGCTGCGCTGAAAAAATAAAATCCCCTTCGTTTTCACGATTTTCATCGTCAACAACCAGTACACCTTGGCCTTGTTGTAGGGCGATTAATGCCGTTTCAACACGCTGCATCGGGGTGCCAAATGGGGTTAATAAAGACTGACTCATGGTAAATTCCTTCTATAAATAGATACCAGAATCAGGGCTGATAGAGGACGTGTTTGACCACGAAAAAAGCCTACGCAAGTGCCCATTAGCAAATGGCTGACAATAGCCTGCTAACGGACGAGCCCGCGCATTATTTTTTATTCTCTCTCATCCGGACTATGACCGTCGGCTCTGGAGTTACACCAGATCTGCTGACCTTGCTTAAACAGAGTTAACCAAGCGCTCGCGGGCTTTTGTTTATCTCGACATCGAGGTGAAAACAATTTACCGCCGGTGGGGAATTGCGCCCCGCCCTGAGAATGTGCTTAAAAAGCGCGGATAGTTTACTGCTATAGCAATAAGTTGCAAGTGGTTGGTTATTTGCGTTTTATTTAATGCTGTTAACGAAATGTTGCATTTGCTTTGCTGAGTCGCTAATCTGCGCGCCATGAAACAAGGATGTTTTCGACATTGGGCACGATTTCTCGTTATATCAGTTCTGCTGAAGCTGATGCTGCCCTTCTATGCCAGCGCTGCCAGTGCCGTTAATCCGGCGCTGCAGGGTTACGATCCGAACGAAAAAATACTGATTTGTACCGCCACGGGATTTAAGTGGGTTAAGGCAAGTGAGCTATTTGCTGGCAATGCGATGGCTACCAGTGATGGTCTTAATGCCGATGTTGCTAATTTGGATGGTCACGGCGATTCTCCTTTTTCTAAATTTAAATGCGCTTTATGTGTACCTGCAGTCGATCTTAGTGCACTGCAGCAGGTCTATCTTGGCATCAAACCTAGCTTATTATTAAGCCAGCTCACTGCTATTTGGTATCAATCTAATGGCCTTGAATATGCAAATGTTATTTGGTTTCAACCCCTCCTGCGCGCCCCGCCGCCACAACACGTTTAACCGCCTCATTTAATCTGATTTTGTTGGAAAGCTTTGCGGTGTAACTTTGGTTGCCGCTTGATTTTTCTTGCAAATTCAATATCAAAATTAATTTTGCTAACGAAAGTGATTGTTTGGTTGAGATGCCAATAAAGCGCCAACTTAGCTGATAAACGTGTTGAATTAGAAATGAATATAACAACTAAAAAAACCTTAATCGCATTGGCGATGAGCAGTATTGTACCTTTTGCCGCGTTTGCGCAATCTGAGCAAGGGCAAACTGAACCGGGCCAAATTGAAACGACGACTAACAGCGTTGATACCATGGTGATCACTGCCACTCGTGAAGGTAAATCCCGTAGCGAGTTGGCGGAAAGTGTTAGCGTGCAAGACAAAGAAGAAATTGAAGCTGTCTCGCCATCTCACCCCGCAGAGTTACTTAATCGAGTGGCGGGTGTGCATGTTAATAACCTCGGCGGCGAAGGGCATATGACGTCAATCCGCCAACCAATTTCAACCAGTGGCGTGTATCTGTTTTTAGAAGATGGGGTGCCGACTCGTCCTACCGGTTTCTTCAATCACAACGGTTTATACGAAGTGAATATTCCTCAGGCCGAGCGAGTGGAAGTGACCAAAGGACCAGGATCATCACTCTATGGTAGCGATGCCATCGGCGGGGTGATTAACTCGGTGACTGAGGCCTGTCCCGATTACGCGTCAGGGCGAGTAAACCTTGAAGGGGGAGAGCATGGCTGGAAACGCGCGCTGGTTTCTGGTGGCACTGATATTAATGACGATCATGGCATGGCATTTAAGTTAAACCTGACTGACAGTGACGGTTATCGTGATGAGTCAGAATATCAGCGTTACTCTACCTCACTGCGTTTTGACGGCAATCTTTCTAGTGCGACCAGTTACAAGTTGATCGCAGCTTATACCGGTGTTGACCAAAGTGGCGTGTCAGATTTAGAAGAAGATGATTACAAAAATAATCCGACCAAGAATAAATACCATGGCGACATTGGTTTTCGTGATGTGAGTGCCTTTCGCTTAACGGGGGAAATTGCCACCGAGCTAAGTGATGTATCGCTACTGAGTTTTACGCCCTTCTATCGTGATAACACCACTAAGATGATGCCCAGTTGGATGGTAACTTATGATCCGAACATTCGTGAAACCAACTTCCAGTCATTTGGTCTATTAAGTAAGTACCGTTATAACTTTGAGCAAGGTGAATTGATCACCGGTGTCGACATCGACCACACTGTATCTGACTACCAAGAAAAGCAAATTTCGGTAACCAAGCAAGGCGACATTTTTACCGATTACAGTGAAACAGGTCGTACTCATTACGATTATGATGCTGACCAAACCTCTATTTCACCCTATGTGCATGGCGAATGGACACCAGCAGATAATTGGCGTTTAGTGGCTGGGCTGCGTTATGACTATTTTCACCTTGATTACACCGATAATCTTGACCGCAGTGTCAGTGAAATTATTGGCCGAGGCCGTTGGTTGCGCCCCGATTCTCAGTCTCTTGATTTTAACCACCTCAGCCCCAAACTGGGCGCGGTGTATAGCTTTAATCAAGGTCATCAAACCTATGCCAATTATCGTAATGCGTTTCGTATTCCTTCCGTTGGCCAGTTATTTCGCTCTGGCTCAACGGTTAATACCACGGATCTAAAACCAGTTGAATCAGACAGTTTTGAAATAGGTTTTCGTGGTGATTTAAGTGATAGCTTTGGCTATGACCTGACCTTGTACCACATGATAGTGAAAAACCAAGTGGTCAGCTATATTGATGGCCGCGATCGTAAAACCACCAATGCCGGTAAAACGCAGCACCAAGGGATTGAGTTGTCGTTGGCAGGTGACCTAACTGACGAGTGGGGTATGAACGCGGGCTTTACTTACAACCAGCAAGAGTACAAAGCCTATCAATATATTTACTCTTGCTATCCACCAGCTTGTGTTCCTCCAGTGGTTGAAACGCGCAACTATGCTGGTTTTGATGTCGGTAAAGCGCCCAACACCATGGGTAATCTTGCATTCCAATACGCGCCGTTAGCCTTAGATGGACTAGCAATAGAGGTTGAGTGGGAGCACTTAGGTGAATACTACACCGACGAAACCAACACCAATAAATATCAGGGCCATGATTTATTTAACTTGCGCGCCAGCTATGAAATTAGCGACCGCGTGATGTTGCGTGGTCGGGTAATGAACTTAGCGGATACACGTTATTCTACTTACACCTCCAACCAAGTGGGTAACCCTAATATTTCCTATCGTCCGGGTGCGCCACGCAGTTTTTACTTAGGTATTGACGCACAGTTTTAAGGGCTGATTTTAGAATACGGCTCCAAGAACTTGGTGATTGGCAACATAGGTGCTTGGAAGCTGTTGATGGTAAGGCATATGTAAGGTATTCCCATGCAGTTTAAATTTTTAAAGCCGCTGTTAAAGCCGGCTAAAACATGGCACAACCGTCTCGCTTGGTTGGCGTTTATTAGCCTATTTATCTGGGCGTTGTCGGGGTTGTTACATCCGCTAATGAGTTGGACTGGGCCAAAGTTGGCGGCTTTTTTTCCGCCTAAAGCCGTATTACCCGCCAGTTTGGTAAGCCAAGTGCCAGCGGTGTTAAAACAACACCAAATCAATCAAGCGTTATTGGTGAAGGTTGTGCCCTCGGTCAATGGGGCGGTGCTACAGGTGACGCAAGATGAATTGGCGCCGCGGCGTTACTTTGATTTGAGTAATTATCGTGAGTTAGCCGATCATGATGTTGAGCATGCTAAGTGGTTAGCGCGTCATTATACCGGCCTCGCTGATACGGCGATCAAGTCCGTCACCCTGCAAACGCAGTTTGATCATGCTTACCCTTGGGTTAACCGCTTGCTGCCGGTGTATAAAGTGGCGTTTGACTCGCCCGATGGTCTCACCATCTATGTACACACGGAAACCAACGCCCAAGCTGGGCTCACTAATGACTACAAAATTCAAGTGCAAGGCTGGTTTCGTACTCTACACACTTGGCATTGGTTAGATGATTTTGAGTATGCGCGAGTATTGCTGGTGGGATTACTAATGTTAGTGCTGGTGCTAAGCACGCTAACTGGTATGGCGCTGGTACTTTCTATTAAGCGCAGCGCTAAGGCGACTTGGCAGCGTAATGTGCATCATTTAGTGGCGTATGCTATCTGGTTGCCTTTACTGGGCTTTAGTGGCAGTGGCTTGTATCACCTGTTACATGCTGCCATCGCTGACCAACACAACGGTTTGCGTTTAGCGCAGCCATTGACTTGGCAAGACGATGAACTCAACCAACAAATATGGTCTAGCAAAGAGCTTGGCTTTATGCTGAATGGTTTAAGTTTAATTCGCGACCCGCAAGGGCAGTTAATTTATCGCTTAAGTTTACCAAGTAACAAAGCGGGTAAGGGCGGCCATGTCCATGATGCGGTGAAAACGGCAGGTAAAGATGAGCACCGTCATCACGGTCATCAAGCCCCGCAACGTGACGCGATTTATGACGGCATCGCCATTACGGATCCGGCGTTGTACATCTCGGCGAAAACGGGCCAGCAAGTGGCATTTAACGATGAAAAACTGGTGATAGCAATGGCTGAGCAACAGTTGGGTTTATCCCTTGAGCAGCTGCAAGGCACTCAGCTTATTACGCACTTCGGTTTACATTATGATTTTCGCAACAAGCGCTTGCCTGTGTGGCAACTGGATTATGATAGCAAGCTAGGTGATAAGGTATTTATTGATCCGGCGACAGGGATCTTAGTCGACCGCCTCACCGACAACGCACGCTACGAAGGTTATTCGTTTAGCTTTTTACATAAATGGAACTTTACTCGGCCATTTATGGAGCGCACCACCCGTGACGTTATAATGAGTTTAGTTTTAGGGCTAGCCATGCTCTTCGCTGGGTTAGGGATAGTGCTTAAGATAAGACGCAAGGCATCATAAGGCTCTTGTTTTAAAGCGACTTGTCATAGCTAAATATCTCAGAGGGGGAAGCAATGGCTTATCTCCTCTAATTCAATAAGATATAAACCAAATCAAGGTTTTTAAGTGATAAGTGAGTCATTATGTTTCGATTGTGAATTTTGATTTTAGGAGTGCCATTTGGACGTTTTAGCAGGTTTAGTTGAAGGTGTTTTTTTTCTAGTCATCTTTTTCTTTATTACATCCATTATTTTAGCTGTACAGTTAGGTGTTGTTGCGATTATTGCAAAGTTGGGTTGGGACGCTTGTAATAAGTCGCTGCAAGAGACTAAAGATACTAAAGCAAAGGGATTTGCTCGTTTTTTTATTATCGTCCTGTTTGCGGCATTTATCTTTAAAACTATCCCCTTTATGGTTGATGCTGCAGTTTGGGTGACTTCAGCCATCCCATTTGTTGCCAAGGAATCAAAAGAGCTTGAAGATAATGCATCGGAGGCTTGGAAGTTTATTACCCAAGATTGAAAAAGTAGTACCCAGTATGGGGCCAGGGTGGGATTCCACTTTGAACAGAAAATGTGCAGCAACTAAAGGTGCAGATAAATGTGTAATCGAATTGCACATATTTTGTTCGCACGTTTTGTAATGGGCAGACTTCTAGCAAGAGTTCATAGCTAATTTTGACTGTTAAATATACACAATAGCCTTATTTATATTGTGAGATCTCGCCCTGAGTATGGGGCTAGTAAGTATGAGCAAAAAGATGCTGGACTAGGGCTAGGCTCTTGCCTTGAAATCTTAAATAAGGTCATATGCTTTGTGGTAGGGTGAAACTAATAGCTTTCCTCTAGCCCTTGCTGGTGGTTTTAGTTTGTCACACAGTCGCTTCTTTTAGCGCAAGATGAGTTACGATTTATCTTGAGTATTTAAAAGTTTGTTTTTGCCATCATTAAAGCAAAGATTAACGCGTAAAGTCATACAGCTAAACTTGAGTTATACAACCACACTAGGGTTTTATCGTCTTGGGTAATTGAATATGTGCGAGGATCGTCTAAGGTTGCCGTTAGTGCTTGGCTGGCAAGCTCGTTATCAACACTAGGGTCTGTTGATCTTTCGTGATTGTTTTTGCAGCGAATTGTTGGGTATTTATACAAGGCAGCGCTTTTGTGGTGTAGCTAGCTACACGAAAAAGCGATAACGCAGTAGAAATACCCAACAAACGCTGTCCTACGGATTCGGCTAAAAGCGTTTTGCCCATCGTTGAGCAGTATTTACTTAGAATGCTAAGCTACACACTGCTCGCCTTGCTCAAAACGCTTTTATCTCGAACAAAAATTAACCAGCAAAGATCAACAGACCCTAGCTAAGTAACTATGTACCGGCTTTAAAAATTTTAAATCCGGTGCATAGGGATGCGTCTTCGCAGCAAAGCTGGCACAGCCATCACTCATTAAAAACCAAATTTTGTAACGCGCTGGCGCGCACATGACTCGCAGGTGCGACTGCCAATCGTCTAAGGTAAAGAAATACGTGGTTTCGGCAAACTCGCCATTCTCAGGCTCGCTGATAATAAAGTCCTGCCAATCATCTGGGTTAATACCAATGATCAAGCCATCACCGAGATGAAATACTAAGTTTTGTTGTTGATGTTGCACTAAGCCACAAAGCGTCGCGTGATAGTCATTTAATGGACCTTGATTGGCTAGTGCTTTGCGACATTGCGCGAGGGTATCGAACAGTTGATTGACTAATTCTGGCTCTGCAATCACCGCCGAGGGTTGCGCCAATACATAATTTAGCAAGTTATCACAGACCATTTGGCTGAGTTTTTTTGCGCCTTGATCTGAGTGTTTAGCTGAGCCTGCACCATCGCAAACGCAGGCCACAGTAGCGCCAGCGTCGCTGGCAACTTGCCAAGCATCTTGGCATGGTTGATTGGTTTTAAGGTGGCCCTGACCGCGCACTGCTGCGCCAACAAAGTGTACCGTTTGCGCTCGCTTACTGGTTGTTTGCGTCATGTTAGATTTCGACTTCGGCCCATTCATTGGTACTTGGTAGTTGTACTTTTTGTCCCGGTACACTTGAAGATACCGTGGTCATGCTGCGGCTGAGCCAAACAAAAAGTTCGTTAAAGGCAAGGCCCTTTAGTTTTTTCGGTGTTTTATTGGAAAATTGACCAAGAGCGTCAAAATCTGCGCCTTCAGTGCCGATGGGAAATATCACCGCGCGTTTGTTTTGCTCAGCTTCACGACAAGCTTGTGCGGCTTCTTCCCAGCCATAGTCATTGGGCGAGCCATCAGAAATCATGATGATCCAAGGGCGGGTGCTGGAGATACCATTGGCGTCGTATTGGGCTTTTTGGTTTTGTACTTCTTCAAGGGCGTATGACATGCCTTTGCCCAATGGCGTTAGGCCCGAAGCTATTATTTCTGGCGCTTTAAAGTCAATGGCATCGACCCATGGCTGCACCACAGTCACATCGTCGTGACCGCCTACGGTGATCACTAATACTTGGACGCGCATAGCGGTGGATACATCGCCTTTAAGCTGCTCTTCAAATACGCGGAGGCCGTGGTTTAACTGTTCAATGGGAGCTCCATTCATCGAGCCTGAAGCATCCAGCACTAGCACGCAAGGGGTTCTTTGGTTGGTGTTGTCAGCAAACTCTACCCCTGGAATGGCGTGTGACATGATATCTCCTTGTTGACTATAGTTGATGTGTATTTGACATTTTATGACATGTTAGCGCTTTTTATTTATAAGGTAAAACTCTAGCTTAAAAGCTGGGCTCATCATGACTCATTCATCTTATTACTGGACAAGAGTAACAGTATGTTTTGCTTACAAAAGTGTGGTGGATATGTCCCTGTTCGCTTGGTGTTGTCAGCCAAAAAACGTAATTTTGCCGTAAACATACTCCATTTGGCAGTGACTGCCTTAAGTAGAACTTAAGTAAATTAATATTGATTGCTAATAGTGGAGAGAAAAGCCGAACTATACTTAGCGGATTCATATTACTGGCAAGGGATAGTTATGAAGTTTAGGTGGTTGATATTTTTTAGCTTCATTTTTAGTGACGTTGCTTTAGCTAAATCCTTGCTGGTGGTTACTTATGCGCCTAGTGATAATGCACCCTATGTGTTTTTAGGCCCGAGTGGCGCTGAATCTGGCATTATTGTTGAGCTAATGGACGAGCTTGCTAGGCGCGCCGACGTTGTGGTGAGTTACCAGCAAGTGGCACGGAAGCGCTTAGAATATAGTCTGCAGACTGGAAAGGTCCATGTCGTGGTAACGTCGAGCCCGAAGTGGTTGGCTGAGCCTGATAAGGTGGATTGGGCGCTGCCAATATTTGATGAAAAGAATGTGTTAGTGATCCGTCGTGATTCGCCTAATATCACCAATGTGGAAGATCTCATCGGCTTAACCTTAGGAACGGTGTTGGGATATGCATACCCAGAAATAGATAACGAGTTAACTAATGGGCTAGTTATTCGTTCGGACTCACTTGAGGTAATGCATAATTTAACAAGGTTAAAGGCGGGACGCTTGGATGCGGTTGTCACATCCGATATCCAAGGCACTTGGTTGCTCAAAGAAAGCGGTTATCAAAATGAACTTGTCTTTGCTAGTTTTTTGATCAGCGAGCAAAAGATCACCCCGGCCGTTTCTAAACTTAGCCCTGTGCCACTAGAGCAGTTGAATCAGGTGCTGCAAAGTATGCTGGATGATGGTTTTATTACTAAGTTATTGCAGAAATATTCAAGTTAAAAAAGCGAGCGGTCTTAACAGACCGCGTTGAACGAAAGTGTCGCTTGTTCATCATGTCGCAAGCTAAAACGCAGCCATTACAGCAATAGCAGTAGTTATACCCAATCAACTTGAAGATGTATGTTTCAGAGCGCCACCGTGTTTTCAATACTAGGCACGCTAATGAAGGAATGTAGGCACCTTTCAAATTAGCGTAACAACGTAGTGGAAACACGGCGGGCTCCCAAAGGGCAAGTTTTACACGCGTTTATGCTGTGTTATTGATTTTGATAAGGGGAAGCCATTACCGGCAATCAATGCCTTGCCTAAACGCGTGTAAGATCTTGCTGAAATCAAGCCTCTCCAAGTTGATTGGGTATATATGGCCAACTGCTAGTATAATTGGTCAGCCTCTGGAGCACTGTGCCTACGATTGATTGATAAGGCTACTCCGCTTTTTTAACTTTTACTTTGTTGTTACGATCACGGCTATTGTGTATTAATTCGTCACTGGCCTTTAGTTGCGCCAATTTCGTGCTTCTGTCATATAAAAGTACGTTAACGGAGGCTGCGAGATTTAAACAACCTATGGTTGGAATGTAAACCACGGCATCGGCTTGATCGATCACTTGTTGGCTAATGGTGCCATCTTCAGGGCCAAAAATATAAAGGGCTTTTTCTGGGTGTTCAAATTCGGGTAGTGGTGTTGCACCGACTACTAAGTCAACGCACACTACTTTTACCTCTTCTGGCTTATTGTCTAACAAACAATTTTGCTGGGTGAGAGGAATACTTGAGCGGATTTTCTTGGTGTCGGTATTTAGCTTTAAGGTGCGATCGTAACGCTCGCCACTGTAAATTACGCGATCAACTTGAAAACACCCCGCGGCGCGCATGACGGCGCCAACATTAGTCGCACTTTTAGGGTTGGTTAAACCGATGGTGACGTCTGTTCTTTTCGTCATATTAAGTAAATAAGTAAGTCGAGAATGCTGTTCAGTTTACCTGATTTTATCAATCAGTGCTTGTTAGCGCACGACTGAGCCAAGGTAAAACGTAAGCAAGGCTTTTTCCCATATGGTCGACGTGACCACCATCAAATTCAAACAGTTCAATGGCCACTCCCGACTGATTAAACTGTTTCACTAAATTGAGACAGCTTTGGTGAGTATCTTCTTGGCTGCCGATATCAATGGCTATGTTGACGTCTTTTAAATGCTGGCCGTGAGTGGGAATAACGCAATTAAAAGCGGTATTCGCCAGTTGTAGCCAATCACTTTCTTGTTCAGGCAAGCGGCAATATAGCGGTGGTTTATTCACATCGGGCAGTGCAGCTTGTAAGCGACAGATCAAAAGGTGTTGCCACACATCAAGCTGCTCTATGGCTAGCTCGCCTTGGGCGGCTTGCATTAAGGTTGTGTGGTTGTCGTTGAATAACTGTTTAAAAAACGTGATGCTATCGTTGTGTAGGTTGGCTGGACTCATGGCAAAGGCGTGTTGGAAAAAGCCGGGTTTATAAAAAAGGGTTTTCAGTACGGCGTCTGCTCCTGAACTATGGCCCATCAGCGCGCGATGCTTTGCACCGCCCAAACAGCGATATTCCGCTTCAATAGCATTGACTAAATCATGGCAAATAAAGTCTAGCCAGTGGCCCTGAACGTCATTGTTGTTATAGCCAGTACAGGTAAAGCGAGTACTGTTTTCTGGCACCACAATAATCATCTCTTTGACTTGTTTTGTCGCTATTAGCTGCGCCATGGTTAAGTGTAAGCTTGGCTCGCCCTGCTGTTCGGAAAACCAGCCTTTGGCAGTACCGCCAAAACCATGAAGTAAGTAAACCACCGGATAGCATCGGTCAGATTGTTTATGGTAGCTTGGTGGTAAGTATATAAGTGCCTCTCGTACAGGGTTATCTTGTAACAAGTTACCAGCAAGGGCTGGGCTATGTAAGCGAAAATGATGGTAGGGTAAAGACATTGTTTTATCACTCTGGTTAATAGGTAGGGCGAACGTATGAACGTACAATATTTGAGCATAAGCTTAAAGCAAGTAACATTTTATTATACGAAACGCCGTAAAAGCATCCTTGAAGGGCTTAGTTGCCGCTTCCCTGTGGCAGACATTCGTCTAATAAATCGCTATCTATCGTTCAAAAATGCTCATTTGTTTGCCCTAGGCTAATCGGGCTTTGTAATTGATTAGACTTTTATTTATAGGCCTTTGCGTTGGCGAAATAGCCATTCTTATCGCATAGTTTAATGGTGGCGAGTTGACTATTAATGGTGGGTTTTAGCCCGCAGTCTGGGAAGGTTTATCACTGGTTTTGGTTTAGTGCGCGTTAGCGTGGGCAAAATTAGTCTCAAAGAATATCGATCCTAGTTACACATTCAAAGTTACTTGAAATGGGTTTTTATGGGAGTGTTAGATGTTTATTTCACCGCGATATTTTGCTTCACTTTTGATTGCTATAAGCAGTGTTACTTTGCCCGTTAATGCTGCATCTTATCAGGTTAAGTTATGGCCCCATGGCAAGAAAAAGATCAACCTCTAGCGGCTCTAAAGCTCACTGATGGCGCGGCTTCACTGAGCCTAGTTTTGCTGATTGATCAACCTAAACCAGTAGATAAGCCTACTGGTTACCCTAACTATCAAGTGAGATGATTATGTTTAAAAGCTACCGTACTCGGTTAGTGGTGGTATTTATTTTAGTGTTAACCGTGGTTCAGTTAGGAACGGCGGTGTCGGTGCTAACGGCGATGCACGAAGATAGGCTAAAGCAGCAACAAAAAAGTTTAGATGTGGGAATTAATGTATTTTTAGATATGTTAAAAAACCGCTCGAAAGAGCTTAATAAAAGCGTATCGGTACTTGCAGCAGATTTTGCTTTTCGCCAAGCCATTGCAACGGGCGAGCAAGAAACCATCGCTTCGGTGTTAGAAAACCAAGGCAACCAGATCGATGCTGATGTTGTGGTGTTACTTTCCCCAGAAGGAAAGTTAATCAGTGCGAGCTTATCTGGAGTGAATCAGCCTGAAATTAAGGCGTTAAACACCTTAGCTGCAGGGGCTAATAGTGTTAGCTCTTCGACCGTACTGGATATCGATGGGGTGAGTTATCAATTTGTCCTACAGCCCGTTAAAGCCCCGTTATTAATTGCTTGGGTGGGCATGGGGTTTGTTTTGGATCAACAAGTTGCGCAAGATGCGCAAGCTATTACCGGAGTCGATGTCAGTTTTATTCATTCGTCACCGGATCAACCGCCAAGTATTTCTTCGACACTGGCGAAATCAGAGCAAGCAGACTTTTTGAACGGACTGGCTGAGCTACCGAATATGGCTAAGATGGCTAAAGAAGGCCTCCCCAAAAACTACCTGTCGTACTCTATTTTACTTAATGAGCAAAGCAATGATCAGTGGGCAGTTTTGCATTTATCAAACTTGCCGTGGGAGTTAAGTTTTATTCAGCTGCGTAATAATTTGCTGTTGATTTTTACGGTTACTTTATCCCTTGCGTTCATGGTTTCCCTCTGGTTGTCTGGTAGTTTAAGTCGCCCGATTATGAACTTAGTGCGCTATGCGCAGGAGATAGGTAAAGGTGAGCAGCCCGAGCCGATTATTGACGCGCCGACTGAGCTACAGAGCTTGGCCAGCAGTATGAATGAAATGCAAAGTCATGTGGCTTCGCGTGAAGCGGCGCTTAAGTATCAATCTTGCCATGACAGCTTGACTGGGCTGCACAACCGAGAATCTGCCAAGCAAATGCTACGTGAAATTAACGGTGATTTAGCTGGGCATTTGGTGCTGCTAGACCTTCAGCGTTTTCGCCATATTAACGACATGATAGGTTTTGCTAACGCGGATGCTTTGTTAGTGCGCTTTGCTCGGCGCTTGGAAACGATTACTCCTGCAGCTGATTTTATTGCGCGTGTCGATGGCGATGCGTTTCTTTTGCTATATAAAAACGGGATAAATCGCGAGCAATTGTGTGCCACCTTAGATGCGCTTGAGCAACCATTTCCGGTGCGCGGCTCTAATATTACGCTCACTGTTCGTGCCGGTGTGTTGGACTTAATTCAACATGGTGGCTCGGTCGATGTGATTTTACGTCGCGTTGAAATTGCGCTGGCTAAAGCCTGTCTTGAAAATAAAGCCTTAGCGACCTATCTCGCGGGAGAAGACGAACAGTACCAACGTGAATTAACAATTATCAGTGATTTGACGACGGGCTTAATGCAAGGGCAATTTCATTTAGTGTTTCAACCTAAAATCAATATTCAGGCCAACATCTGTCGTGGCGCTGAAGCATTGATCCGTTGGCAACACCCCGATCTAGGCTTTATCCCACCCGATGAGTTTATTCGTTTAGCCGAACATTCTGGCAATATTGGCTTAGTCAGCGAGTGGGTGTTGCAACAAGCTGTGGCGCAAATAGCCGACTGGCGTAAGCAAGGAGTTGAACCTAAAGTTGCGGTGAATCTGTCGGCTCATGATTTACTTAATTTGCAGTTGCCAACCCTTATTCAAGATTTACTGCAACAGTATCAAGTGCCAGCTAGCGCCCTGGCTATTGAGGTGACAGAAGGAGCGGTGATGAAAGATCCGCAAACGGTCATTTCGGTATTGCAGTTATTTAAAAACCTTGGTATTTCAGTTGCCATCGATGACTTTGGCACCGGACAATCGTCCCTTGCCTACTTGAAGGAGTTGCCAGTCAATGAAGTAAAAATTGATCGCTGTTTTATTCAAGACATGCTTTATAACCAAAACGATACCATGATAGTAGAAACGACCATCGCGCTCAGTCACGGCTTGGGTTACATCGTGACAGCTGAAGGGGTTGAGGAGCAAGAGGGAATAGCTTACTTACGTGAGCGAGGCTGCGATTTAATCCAAGGTTATGTTTATTCTAAGCCGTTAAAAGCAGATGAATTTGTAACTTGGTTACAGGCATTTAATCTAGTTAATCCAAAAGGGCAAAACAAAAGTCAGTCCAAGCCAGCACATAGTTCACTGTATTAATTAATCCGAGCTGTGGATAAGTAAAGCAGACTGTATCCGTGCGTCATTGGCTGAAGCAAAACTGAGGTTAATTATTGGGGTGTATTTCGATTTGTCCTCGCTTCTGCGACAATAGCCGACTTAATTCGGCCTGTTAGTATTTAGTAGTTATGATGAAACCTTCACTTACATTGCATCAGCGCACCCTGATTTTGGAGCGTTACCCTGTTCGCAACAATGAAACATTACAAGCTTGGGACGCTGCGGATGAATACCTGATTAACCACTGCGAGGGGCTCGTGCTTGATCCCCAACGGCCGATACTGATTATTAATGATGGCTTTGGCGCACTAAGTAACTGGTTTACAGCCAAGGGAAAGGTGACGAGCGTGACGGATTCCTTTATTGCCAGACAAGCTTGTATTGAAAACCTTAAGCAAAATCAGTTACCCCATATTACTATTCAAGATTGCCTAGCCGAGCTGCCAAACAATGTTCAATTGGTGTTGATTAAATTACCGAAAAACAACCGACTACTTACTTGGCATTTACAGCAGTTGTGCCAATCTTTGCCAGCAGACTGCCTAGTGATTGGGGCGGCGAAGGCGAAAGATATTCATACCTCGACCTTGCGTTTGTTTGAAAAAAATTTAGGTGAAACCAAAACGTCATTAGCGGTGAAAAAGGCGCGTTTAATATTTTGTAAGCCCAATGCTGACTTGGTTAAGCCTTTACCGCAACCGACACAATGGCCTGTACCTGAGCATGGTTTAACCTTAAGCAATCACGCCAATGTGTTTTCTAGTGATAGCCTAGATATTGGTGCACGCTTGCTACTTGAGCATATCCCGCAAGATTCAAGCTTACAGCATATTATTGATTTAGGCTGTGGTAATGGTGTTATCGGCATCAAGGCGGCGCAGTTAAACCCGCAGGCGCATATTACCAGTGTCGATGAGAGCTATATGGCGGCACAATCATGTCAAGAAAACGTGCTGTTAAATGGTTTAGAGGCTGAGCAATTTACTGTGATGGTGAATAACTGTTTAGATGGCCTTGGGGCTAATACTGCTGATTTAATTTTGTGTAATCCGCCATTTCATCAAGCCAATACCATTACCGATCATATCGCATGGCAAATGTTTAATGATTCCCGTCGGGTGTTAAAGCCGAAACAGTCTTTAATCGTGATAGGTAATCGTCAGCTTGGCTATGGCGAGAAGCTGAAGCGCTTATTTGGTCAGGCCACTGTGATCTCACAAAATAATAAATTCATTATATATCAATCTGTTAAGTAACAATGGAGATCTTTGGTGGCTAAAACTGGCGGGGTAGTGGTGGGGTGAAAGAACCGTTTATTTCTATCTAACGTTCTAGCGTTGAACAAAAGCTTACAGTTTGTGGTAGCCAAACCAGTCAGGGCGCAGTGGCTGTATCTGAGATAAATGCTCACCTTCGTAATGTAGGTGAATATTGAGTGGGCTATCTAATAATGAGATAGCAAAACAATCATCGACTGCGATTAAATCGTCTTTATGAGCCTGTTGCCAATCAACTTGGTAACGGCCAAGCAATTCATGCCATGCACGCTGCTTAGCTTGCTCGGCGTTGTTGGCGACAAAAACGCCAAAGCTGTGCTGCTCGGCTAGTTGACTGGGATGATAGCCACCTAAATTAACAAAAAACAGTTTGAGGTCATTATTAGGAGGCCGCGCCGAGAGCGCTATGCGATAGCCATTAATATGTCGAAGTTCAACGTAACTATCTAAATGTACTCGGCCTTTGTCGCCAATCCATTGTTGTTTCAATTGCTCATAAGTCGCCATAATACTGTCGCCGTGCACGAATCTGACATCATGCAACTCTATGTGCCCGCCATTGATACGACCACCTAAATAGGCTAAAAATAGTTTACTGATTGGGGTGTGGGAATGGTCGCTCACTGGCTTCACTTTTATGTTCGTACGTTTAGATAAGTCAACGAATTAAAGGTCAGTTTGGATTGCTACTCTCCCTTTAAATATCGTTGTAAAATCCTTTGGTATTCAGAAGATGCCTTAAACTTCGTTAGCGCTTGGTTAAATTGAGTGATAAAGGCTTCTGAGGTGGTTTTTTTACTAAACATAACATGGATCCCCCCTGTTTTAATGCTAAAGCCCTTTAATGGTACAATATTGTCTTGTTGTTTAAGTTGCTCTATCAATAGTTGACCGACTATTTCATCCGCAAGGACTGCGTCGATACGATTATTTAGCAGACGAGTAAAGTTGTTAATTTCAATATCGGACTGTAGTAAAGCCTGAAACTCAGGCTTTTGTTGAAGCAGACTAAATTCCTCGCCGTAATAAGTCCCCTTGTAATACCCTAGACGATGCAGTTTTGATTGAGTTAAATCCGATAGTTGCTTGATAGCAAAACTCTCTTGGTCTGCTTTTCTGATAAATAGGGTGACGGACTCGGTGCGATAAGGAAGTGAAAACAAGGCATACTGTTCTCGCTCGGCCGTTTTGGATGCGCCTGTCATGACGTCTATTTCCCCTGCTTCTAGCCACGCCAATTGCCGACGCCAAGGGATTTCTTTATCTGTCACCGAAAATAAGCAACCCGTTTGTTGAAACACTTGTGACACGATTTCATAATCAATGCCTTGCATTGCGCCTTGTCGGCTTTGGTAAATGAACGGTTCCCACGCAACCCAACCCCATGTTAAAGAAGCCTGATTACAAGTTGCAAAGGCGGGTGAGAAAGCGGATATGCCGTAAACAGCCATCGCTAAAGCGCTACGGTAAATTCTATTTTTTAGGTGGTTAAATAGTTGCTGAACGAATTGTTTCATTAGAGGCTCAGTCTGGCACTGTGTTCTGTTTTTCAATTGCTCAACTCCCGCGAAGGCAGTTAAAGGTTTAATCGGTTACTTCGTCAGTATAGCTCTAAATGCAAATTAGACAGTGAGGAAAAACGGACAAACTAGTTTTGATAAAACTGACCATAACTTATGGTGTTACTGAGTGCTGTTGGCGAGCAGCACGGATCAGTTTTAGCTGCTAATTCCTTTTCTATGCTTTGCCCTGAATGTTGAATGCATCATCCTGGTCGAAAAATAGAACGCTAAATTTTATTTATTCATGTTTATGTGACTTTTGTTCAGGTTTTTAGCTTCAGTAGTCTTCAGTATTAAAATGAATCGCTATCTATTTAGTAGTGATTTTATTCGCTAACAAAAAGGAATCAGTTGAGATGTCACCATTTCGGACGGTTATTTGCAGTGCCCTTGGACTTGTTTTGCTGGGTTGTGGTGGCGGCGGTTCATCCGGCACTGGAAATTCTATTGCGGGTAGCTCTGGTGACGTATGTCAGGTTGCATTACCTAATTATGCTCAGCAAGCAGGCCAGCCGAGTATTCAATTACTGGGTGATAAAGTGATGTTGCTTAATGTGGGGGACCAGTATGTAGAGCCGGGTGTCGAGGCATTTGATAGCGAAGATGGTGAGTTATCTTCTGCTGTACAAGTACAAGGGTTAGATAAGCTAGACACCGGAAAAGTAGGGGATTATTTACTTAAATATAGTGTTGCAGATAGTGAGCAAAACCTTTCATTGAGTGAGTACCGCATGGTGCGGATCCTTGATGGCGATCGAGTAGCGAGATATAGTCCGCGCTTTTTTACTGAAATGGATGCTATTTGGGAGTTTTATGAACAGCTTCCCGCTAATTTTGGCGAGGATCCCAAAGCCCGTTACCCACTATTAATCAGTAATCATGGTTATGAGCATTCTAAAACCTTCGATACTGATGGCCGCAGTATGAGTGGAATGGATAAAACCAATGTGGTGAAAATGTTTAAAACGGATCAATGGGATAATCAATTGCCCTTTATTGTATTAGCACCACAACGCTGCCAGAGTGCTTTGGGGGATAGTGTAACGGCAAGGCTCAATAGTTTTGTTGAATGGGCAGAGCGCAATTACCCGATCGACAAAAGCCGGATCTACATGACAGGTTTTAGTAATGGCGGTTTTATGACGTGGGATTATGCGCAGAAGTATGGCCATAAACTTGCAGCTGCTGCGCCGTTGTCTATGGGGTATTGGCTCGATATCTGTCCGGTAAAAGAAGTCCCGATCTGGGCGTTCACTGCTGCTGATGATAACGTGGTTCCTAGTGACAATGTCATTAGCGTTGTCGCTACCCTCAAAGCCTGTTCAGGCTCGGTCTCCGAAACCAAGTTAACAGTTTTCCCTAGTGGCGGCCACTTGATTGATGATGATGTGTATAGCCTAGGGTTTATGGGGGAAGGCGCTACTAATTACGATGTTTACGACCAAAGTCTGTTCCAGTGGTTATTACAACATCAAAAAATGTAGTCTTGTTTAGCTCTTATCTCGAAGGGCTTTAACTGAGCCTTTCGGTACCTATTGATAGACCTTCTTAGGTTGAGCTTCTTGGGTTAAACCTTTCGGGTCAACCTAATAGCAGCAGTTCACTATGAAATTGTTTACCATATTAAAGCAATGCTGCTAGCAAGTCGGTACTATACGATTTGATAATGGTAAATATTTTAATTTTCATAGGAAGTGACATGAGCTCAATTAACGAAAGATTAAAACAGTTAAAAGTGGTACCAGTGATTGCGATTAATAACGCGGATGATGCCGTGCCACTGGGTAAAGTGTTAGTAGAAAATGGCCTGCCATGTGCTGAAATTACCTTTCGCACCCCCGCTGCAGCGCAAGCGATTAAAAATATGCGCGCAGCTTTTCCTGATATGTTAATTGGTGCAGGCACGGTATTAAACGCGGCCACTGTGGATGCGGCGATTGATGCGGGTGTCGATTTTATTGTTAGTCCTGGCTTTAACCCCACTACGGTTAAATACTGCCAGCAACGTAACATGCCAATCATTCCTGGCGTAAACAATCCTTCGTTGGTTGAGCAAGCCATGGAAATGGGGCTAGATACGTTAAAGTTTTTCCCTGCTGGCCCATCTGGCGGTGTGGGCATGTTGAAAGCGTTAACGGCGGTTTATCCCGTTAGCTTTATGCCGACGGGCGGCGTGTCGGCTGCCAATATTAATGATTACTTAGGCGTTAAAGCGGTATTGGCTTGCGGTGGTACTTGGATGGTGCCGGGCGATTTAATTGATAATCAACAGTGGGATGAGATTGCTCTTTTGGTAAAAGAAGCGGTCGCTGCATTAGCCTAATCCTTGGCGCGTTGATTTAATTAAAACGACTTAAAGTGTTAACTGTTTTGCCATGCTTTCGGCTTAATCTTTGTTATATTCCCAACAAGAGATTAAGCCAAAATGAAAAAGCTATCCCACTTAAGCAAATTACCTTGGTTAGAAGTGACAGCGCTGTTATTAACCATCGTGTTTGTGTCTTATGTTAAAGCGTCATCTTTTTCGACTGACGAACGGCTAGAGTTAATGAAGCCTGCGGCAGAAAAGCAGGCTTGGTATATGTTAGGTGAGCGCAAAGCAGACTAACTAACGTTAAATGTAAATTAAATGAGTAGGCTTGTTTTATTAGCAGCCTACTCATCTAGTCACGACTAAACGGTGATTTAGGCCAAATTAAGCTCCGCCTCTAACGCTTCCAATTGCTCTTGGGCATCCATCCACTCCATCTCTGCATCTTCAATTTCGGCTTTAAGCTGACGTTGTTGCTCTAATATTTTGGTCAATTTAGCTTTTTGTGCGATGTCGTAAAGGGCACTGTCGTTAAGTTCTAGCTCTACTTCTGCCAGTTGCGCGCTTAACTTATCCATTTGTTTTTCCGCTTTTTCCATTGCTTTTCTGAACGGCTGGGTTTTCTTACGGATCTCGGCTTCTAGGCGCTTTTGCTCTTTGCGATTGACGGCGCTATTGGCGCTCTTTTCCCCGTTATCAGGCGCGGCTTTTTGTTTATCAATTTTCTGCTGTTCGCCAAGCCACTTATGATAATCCGCTAAATCACCATTAAACTGCTCCACTTGGCCATCATGCACTAGGTATAAATCATCTGTGGTGGTACGCAGTAAGTGACGATCGTGCGATACCACGACCATCGCGCCTTCAAAGCTTTGCAGCGCAACGGTTAAGGCGTGGCGCATTTCTAAATCTAAGTGGTTGGTTGGCTCATCGAGTAGTAGCAAGTTCGGTTTTTGCCATACGATCAGCGCTAATACTAATCGCGCTTTTTCACCGCCCGAGAACGGTGCAACGGGCTCTAGGGCTTTATCTCCTTGGAAACCAAAGCTGCCTAAATAGTTACGCAATTCTTGTTCGGTTTTATCTTTAGCTAGGCGTGCTAAGTGCTCAAGTGGCGTGTCGTCTAAACGCAAAAATTCAAGTTGGTGCTGGGCAAAATAACCGACTTTGGCATTAGGGTTAAGCTCAAAGTTGCCGCCTTGGGCTTTGATTTCGCCTGCCAGTAGTTTGATTAAAGTGGATTTACCGGCGCCGTTGCGCCCAAGTAAACCAATACGGCTGCCGGGCACAAGGTTAAATTTTATTTTTTCTAAAATCAGGGTATCACCGTAACCTGCATAAATCTCTTCCATGGTTATCAATGGCATTGGCAGTGCGTCAGGTGCAAAAAATGAGAAGTTAAATTGGCTGTCGGCGTGCGCTGGCATCGCCAGTTCCATTTTTTCTAGGGCTTTGATGCGGCTTTGTGCTTGGCGCGCTTTTGATGCTTTGTAGCGAAAGCGGTCAATGTAGCTTTGCATATGTGCCACTTGCTTTTGTTGTTTTTCATAAGTGGCTTGTTGTTGCATTAGTTTTTCGGCGCGCTGCCTTTCAAAGCTGGAATAATCACCTGTGTATTCGAAAAATTTATTTTGCTCGATGTGAATTATTTTACCCACGATGTCGTCGATAAAGTCACGGTCATGAGAAATCAGAATTAAGGTGCCAGGATAAGCGTTTAGCCATTTTCCTAACCAGATTACTGCGTCTAAGTCTAAGTGGTTGGTTGGCTCATCCAGTAGCAATAAATCTGAGCGGCAAAGCAGGGCTTGTGCCAAGTTTAGGCGCATACGCCAACCACCAGAAAAATCACTGACGGCGTGCTGCTGTTTTTCATTACTAAAGCCCAAGCCGGCTAATAACTCAGCGGCGCGGGCTTTAATGGTGTAACCACCAATGGTTTCAATTTGGCCATGCAGGAGGGCAATTTTATGGCCATCTTCGGCGGCTTCTGCTGCGGCAAGCTCGGCTTCATGGCGACGAAACTCACGATCGCCATCAATCACGTATTCAATGGCGCTTTTATTTAATGCTGGAGTCTCCTGCGCCACACTGGCGAGTTGCCAGTTACTGGGAAAGCTTAACTCACCGTTATCGGCATGCAGTTCGCCTTTTAATAAAGCGAAGAAGCTGGATTTACCTGTGCCATTAGCGCCCACTAATGCCACTTTTTGGCCGGGGTTGATACTGGCGGTGGCATTTTGTAACAGCGGGCGTCCGCCGCGAATAAGTTCAATGGCACTGGCTGTGATCATAATTTACTTCAACATTAAAAAATAAGCCGCGATTCTAACACAGGTGTGATAGCAGAAGAAAAACCCTGTTTGATCGGTTACACTGTGACAAAAATAAAGGGGAGCAATATGAGTAAGAGAAAACGTTTTATTGCTGGCGCAACCTGCCCATCGTGTAACGAGCAAGACACGATAGTGGTGTTTGTTGAACAAAACGTCGAGAAAGTGCAATGCGTTAAATGTGACTACTTGCAGTCCCAAGCCCCAGGTGAAGTAAGTGGCGCCACACGTCAGTTTGAACAAGTGATTGGCGTGTTTAACCCAGACGAAAACTAATTGGAAATTAAGATGAAAGTTGAAAATGATTTAGTAGTATCCATCCATTTTTCTGTACATGATGCAGACGGCGTTGAGCTCGGTACAACCGAAGGCGGTGCTCCTCTTGAATTTATTCAAGGCAGCATGTTTTTAGTACCGGGTCTTGAAGCTGAGCTTGATGGCAAAGAAGTGGGTTACAAGTTTGATTTAACTTGTGCGCCAGAAGATGCTTACGGCGAGCACCAAGAAGGCCTAGTACAAGAAGTGCCACGCGAGCTGTTTGAAGCCGAAGGCGCTGTTGAAGTAGGCATGCGTTTTACCGCTGAAACTGACCAAGGCCCACGCCCAGTTGAAATCACTGATGTGAAAGAAAACACTGTAACCGTAGACGGCAACCATATGCTAGCGGGTCAAACCTTGATTTTTAAAGGTGAAGTATTATCGGTGCGCGCTGCGACTGATGAAGAGCTTGCCCACGGCCATGTGCACAGCGCCGGCGGTTGTGGTCACAGCCACGACGAAGAAGAGCACGTTCATGGCGAGCACTGTAAGCACTAAGTTCATCTAGAGTGAGTTAGTGTGAATCAAAAACCAAGGCTGAGCCTTGGTTTTTATTTTTCTTAGTTAATAGTGTTTTAGCCTTTACCCGGCGCACTCGATCCGGTTATTTTCACCTTGTTCACTTTTACAAACCGCGGGCAAGCTATGCTGCTGGCGCTGCGCATGCCATAAGTGCTCGACATGTTAACGTGATGGAGTTGACTCGATAACCATTCGATTTGATTAAAAATACGATGGTAAGAGTCATTGATACGTTGATTGTATAAGTGCGCTTTGATTTCGCCGTCTGCAATTAAAAAGGTGCCAAAGCGGCTGCTGCCGGTGAACTCACCCTTGGCGGCGTTGGTTAAATTCATGTAATGAATAAATGAAATAAATAAGGTTGGTTTAGTGCAGCTTTTTACCATGGCGGCAAAGTCAGTGGGGCCGTTGCCTGTGGCCACTTTAATGCTGGCCACATCCATATCATTATTGCGCGCAATGCCAAAGCGATCGCAGTCGTCTTTATCACTGTAAAACTGATTGCTTAATACGCCATCACTGATCAGGGGAAAGGGCTGACGCGCTATACCATTTTCGCCAACGGGACGAGCAAATAACACCTCGGGATCGGTTGGATCATCAGTGATGGTAAAATTACTGCCAAACAGCTGACTGCCGATTTGATGTTTGTCTTGTTGTAACATGCCCATGCCGTATTGGTAAGTTTCACCGTGTAGCGCCATGTAACCGAGGTAGTTGATGAGATCGCCAAAGGCATCGGCATGGAAGATGACATCATATTCACCAGGCTCGATATCTTGACGGGGCGTATTGGTGAGCAGTTGGTAGCTGGCATCTAGTTGTTTAATCAGCGAGTTAGCGTCGAACTGATTTAATGCCTCACCAACATCGGCGACGCGCAGTTCTTTTTTGTCGTGGTCTAGTAGTTGTAACACGAGCTCGACGTTGTAATCACTGCCTTGGTAAGCCACTGGCGCGTCCACTAAGGTGTTGATGATTGCGTAGCTGTAAACACCAGCAGAAAAGGCACCTGATACTTCAACGTTGCCATGGGCAAAGTGCTCACCGCAGCGTTTAAAGAGATCCACCATCACTTTTGAGTCGAGGTTAATCAGAGCCCCATCAGCATTAAAGCGGTTGAGGTCGCCTTGGACAATCGCCGTCATCGGGCTCATATGGGCTACTTCTGGCATCAGTTTAACCCGTTCATTAAGGGTTGATACCAGTGTTTTGAGTTTATCGCTGTCGTTGGCTTGGGCGGTGGTACTGCCTGAAATTTTACGCTGACTGGCTTGGATCTCGACAAAGTATTTCTCACCTTCTTCTGACACGTTAAGGGAGATTTGACTGCGGCCGCAGCGCACCATGTGTGAACTTTCTTGGCGGTACGTGATACTGCCAGTGATCCCCTCATTTTTCATAAAGGTGTTGATCTCTGTGAGTAACTGCAGCACAGGTTGCATGGCGGTGTGCATCGCTTTGTGGGTAGATTGTTTGCTCATGATTACTCTCCTACCTGAACGTTTTTAAAGCGGCAGGCAGGAATGCCGTGGGCTAAGCGCATTATTTGATTGGGCTGGCCTTTACCACATTGAAACACAGGTTGCAGCTGCCAAGTTCGTTCATCACCTACCATATCGAGGGCGTTCCAGAAGCTCAGGCTATCACCGCGGTAGGTAGCATTGCGCACTATGTGGGTGATCTTGCCGTGTTTAATTTTCCACGCAACTTCGGTAGCAAAATGGAAGTTTTCACGATTAGAGCCAATCGACCATGAGCGTGGGGTTTCCATTAACAAGCCGTTTTCAGTGGCGGCAATGATATCGGCCAGACTGCCATCTTGGCCGGGATCAATGTTGATGTTGTTCATGCGCTCGATGGGTAGATTACTGTAGTTTTGCGCACGGCTGGTGGCGCCTGACGCACTAAAAATAGTACGGCCCGCTTTGGCGTTGGCTTCCATGATCATTTGGCGTGAGGTGATGGCATCTTGCAACACACCGTTTTTGATTAAGGTGACATTGCGCGCTTTAACGCCATCGTCATCATAACCAATAGAGCCGGGTGAGTTAGCCACTGTGCCATCGGCGCGCGCTGTGAGCTTGTGACTACCAAACTGCAATTGACCAAAATCGGCTAAATCCACGTGTGAACCGCCGGCATACGACAACTCATAGCCTAAAATGCGATCGAGCTCTAAGGCATGACCGATGGTTTCGTGGGTTTGCAATGCCATCATCTCAGGCAATAAAATCACGTCACATACTTCTTTTTCACACTCAGGGGCATCGAGTAATGCCAGTAACTCTTCGCGGATGCGGGCGGTGTGATCAAACTGAGCATCGTTGATGATGTTTTCCCAGCCAGTGGTGCCGTTGGCGTCTTGTGGTAAGTTGAAGGTGCGACGACATTGCTCACCGTTTTGGTCTTTGGCGTAGGCAAATAGCTCGGCATCGAGTTCAATTAGGTGGCGACGAATCTCACTGCCTTCACTGTCAATATAGAGGATATCGCGCTTGTAGAAGCTGGCCGATACGCCCCAATAATCAAAGCGCTTATCAGCCAGCTGGCTATCGAGTTGTAATAAGCGTGCCAGTTTGTCTTGAGTAGAAACGGTAAAGGGATCGATTTGACAGGGTGAGGAGTAGCTATCTTGAATAACTGCTTTTGGTGCAAGTCTGACTTTTTGTTGAATATAGTCGCTAGCGTTTTTTGCCTTTGCAATGGCTTGATGGCCAGTTTGCTGCATCGCCGTTAAGGTCATCACCTCACTGGATGCAAAGCCCCACGCGCCATTCACTAATACACGAATACCATAGCCTTGTTTGCTAACCAGATTATATTTATCAACATCGCCTTTCATAGTGGCAATGGTTTCTTCTTCGTCCAATTGATGGATGCGAATATCGGCGTAATCGACGCCGTGTTGTTGCAGGTAATTAATAACCTGTCGCCCTTGCTCTAGCATAAACTAAACCCTTATTTCTTTGGCAAGTGGATGTTTGCAGTGAATTAATGATGCTAATACGCGGCTTGATAGTGATAGCTTAGCTGCTGGAATAAAAGGGGCGAGTTGTGGCGCAGTGTTTTAACCATTTATTCTCAAGGTATCATAGCCTGCTCTGCTGAGGGAATCAGCAGAGCTAACCTAGCTTAGCGGCAATATATTAATAATGAGGAGGAGGCGTTTCGTCTTCTTCGCGAGCGATTTGCCCACTTTGCACATCTTTGACTTTATTCACTAGGTACTTCATTTGCTCACGTTGTATTTCAAGGCGGTTTTGCATCGATGCGATTTCAGTATTTAACGCTTCTATGGTGTCGTCTTGGAAGGCAACTTTTGTTTCTAAGTATTCCAGTCGCTTCAATACATCTTCAAGGTTATTCATGGGATATGCTCTTATCTAAAGTCCAAGTTTCGAGAAGGCCAGCCGAGCTTTCACTAAGAATTTGCCCATCTGCTAAGGTGGCTGAGTATACAACAGCGCTTTTCGGACGGCTGTTTTTTCTTGGGCTGACATGCCACTTCTGTAATTGTTGACCGGTTTTTGAGTCCCACAGTGCCAGCATGCGAGACGGAGAGCCCGTTAAAAGATATTTGCCTTGTTCAACAAAGCGCACGCTGCTGAAGATCTCTTGGCGGGCTAGATAGTTTAACCGACTTACCGGTTGGCCGCTGCGCATGTCCCAGATGTTGGCTTGTTTTTGGTTGTCTGCGGTAAATATATATTTACCTTCTCGCTCTAGTTTAACCATAGTGACCCGGCTAGGATGAGAAAAGCGATGCAGTACTTGTGCTGTGCGGGTATCCCAGAAGTAGGCTGTATAATCATTACCACCGGTTAACGCATAGTGACCGTTGGCTGACATATCCACCGCATTTATTTTTTCTGTATGGCCGAGAAACTCGATGCGTCTCCCGGTATTTAAATCGATATGTACGGCTTTACCGGTTGCTAAGCCATATAGCACGTAACGTCCTTGCGCCGAGATGACGATGTCACGAATATTCGATTCAGGGATTTTGTAATAGCCTTTGGCTTCACCCGTTGCCACATCCCAGACGACGAACTCATCACTGCTCGCGGTGACGACATGACTGGCATCATCAGAAAATTTCGTTAAAAATACCCCATTTTGCGCATCATTTTGATGGCTCCATTGATATTTAAGCGCATTTTTCTTATTGTCCCATAGGCTAATGCCGTGGTGGATGGATGAAATAACACTGTAATGTCCATCTGTTGAGATGTCGGCAGCATACGCGCCTTCAACAGCGTGTTCGATTTTTGTGGCTGACAGTTGCTCACCGCTGCAAGCAGTTAACAAGATTGCCGAGATCACAGATAAAAAGATTGCACCTTTTGTCATCTTTATAGTCTACTAATTTTGTTTTGTTTACTGCGTGATAGCGTTAGTATAAATGGATTTATTACGCTAAGCCCCTCTTTGTGTTTTGATTATGCGCGATGAGGCGAATTTTTTTTGGGAGAGTTATTTACATGAATAATATTTTTAAGGTATCGCTACTTGCTGGTGCTGTACTAGCTGCAGCTGGTTGTAATGATAAGCAAGCTGAAACAGCCCCTAAAGCGGCTGAGTCAGAAGTTGTTGAAGCGGTATCGGCAGCAGTTGAAACTGCGCCTGTGGCAGAGTTTGCCAATGAAGATGCGAAAGCGGCTTACGCGATTGGTGCATCTGTTTCTCGTTACATTGAAAAGACGTTAGCTGAGCAAGAGCAACTAGGCGTTACTTTAGACAAAGAGCAAATCATTGCTGGTATTTCAGATGCGCTGCGTGGCGAACTGAAATTAAAAGATGAAGACGTGATTGCAACATTGCAAGCTTACGACAAAAAGTTAAGCGAGATTGCACAAGCGAAACAAGCTGAAGCAACAGAAAAAGCGAAAACTGAAGCGACGGCTTACCTAGCTGAAAATGCTAAAAAAGAAGGCGTAACCACTACGGATTCTGGTTTACAGTACCAAGTATTAACAGCAGCTGAAGGCGACAAGCCAAACGCTGAAGATACGGTAACAGTTCATTACGAAGGTCGTTTGTTAAATGGCGAAGTATTTGACAGCTCAATGACTCGTGGCCAACCTGCTACTTTCCCACTTAACCGCGTGATAGCTGGTTGGACTGAAGGTGTTCAACTGATGTCTGTTGGTTCAAAATACCAGTTCACTATTCCTGCTGAGCTTGCGTATGGTGACCAAGGTGCAGGTAATATTCCTCCGCACTCTGCGCTGATTTTTGATGTTGAACTACTGTCAATTGAAAAAGCTGCGGCTGAGCCTGTAGTTGCAGATGAAAAAGCGGCTGAATAGTTTAGCTGTTAACTAGCTATTAAATAGCAGGTGTGAAAAGGGCGCTCATTGAGGCGCCCTTTTTTATTTGTAGTGTCTGTTTGTAACTGCTGTTTAAGTTTCTGGTTGTAAATGCTTTTGATGCAAGGTCGCTAGCAACTTATCTTCTAGTTCAAAGCGCTGCTCCATAATTTGCCCAAGCTTTGATAGGTCAGCATCGAAGTCCACCGACGTGTCATCGTCAATTTTTTCGGCGTATTTATCATTAAACTCAAGCGCTGTATCTGTCGTAGTAGAGATGCGAGGATAAATATCTTGGGCTAATTTTGCGCTTTCAGCGCCGTGTCTTTCGCATTCCGAAACTACTTGGTCGTAAATTTCAAAGTGTCCGGTAGACATGTAATCAACCAAAGACTGGCAGAAGGTTTGTATTTGCTCTATCGAGGGAAGTGTTTGGTGCTCTTTACTGTAAGGCGGTAAGCCTGCAAGCTCGCAGTATTCAACTAGTACCTTTTGGCGGTCATTTAACCAATTGTCAATAATATGAGATGTACCACCCCATTCCTGTTTTGCTTGTTCAAGTTTGGTTAGCATATTATGTCCTTGGTTTTTATTTTTATTGCCATATTGATATAAGTAATGAAAAGCAGGCTTATCGTCAACTCTAATTTGGTTACTGAATCCGGCTTCATGTATAACTGTGAGCTATATGGAAATTGTGAGGACTTAATTTTGCAAAATGAACAAATCCATCTATCACCAGATTTAGTGGCATGGTGGTTTATTATCTGTGATGGGCAGCTACTTGTGGCAAATGGGCCGCAGCCTGTTCCTTTTGGTTGTTTAAGGGAGTTACCTTTTCCAGATTTAGACTTTGAGCCGTGTATTCATATTGGCGAATTTGAAGGCACGCCAGCTTATTTATTCCAGTTAACTGATGCATCGATAGATATGGGGCTAGGGGAATATCAAGGTTTACGCTATTTGCTGGGTAAAGTGCATGATGATTTATTCAATTTGGCTGGCCGGGCTTTTCAAATAGTTAATTTTCTTGCGACACATCGTTTCTGTGGTCAATGTGGTAAGCAAATGCACCGTATTGACTGGGAACTAGCGATGAAGTGTTATGACTGTGGCCACCGCTGCTATCCACGTGTTTCTCCTTGTATTATTGTCGCCATCAGAAAAGGTAAGCAAGTATTGTTAGCAAACCATGTACGCCATAATAAGCCAGGGCAAGAGATTTATACTACTTTAGCGGGCTTTACCGAGGCTGGTGAAACGTTAGAGCAGTGTGTTGAGCGAGAGGTGTTTGAAGAAGCGGGGATCAAGGTTAAAAATATTAGCTACGTGAAAAGCCAGCCTTGGCCGTTTCCCCATTCATTAATGATGGGCTTTATTGCTGATTATGATAGTGGAGAATTGAACATTGATAAGCACGAGCTAAATGATGCTAATTGGTACGATTTTAACAACCTTCCTTTGTTACCACCACATGGCACCATTGCGCGTCTGTTAATCGAAAAAGTGCGTCAGCGATGTCGTTAATCACGGCAAGTAATGGCTATTAAGCTGACATTTACTTTTCCCTTGGTGATGGGCTTTGCTACAATTCGCGACAGAATCAATGCAATGGAAGTTTTATGAACGAGTTAAAAAATGATCGTTACCTTAGAGCGCTGCTAAAACAGCCTGTCGACAAAACGCCAGTATGGATGATGCGTCAAGCAGGCCGCTATTTACCAGAATATAAAGCGACGCGCGCGCAGGCTGGCGATTTTATGTCGTTATGTAAAAATGCTGAGTTAGCCTGTGAAGTGACACTGCAGCCACTGCGCCGTTTTCCCCTTGATGCTGCGATTTTGTTTTCGGATATTTTAACGATCCCTGATGCGATGGGGTTAGGTTTGTATTTTGAAACCGGTGAAGGTCCTAAGTTTGAGCGTCCAATCACTTGTAAGGCTGATGTTGATAAAATTGGCATACCTGATCCTGAAGGTGAGTTGCAGTATGTGATGAATGCAGTACGCACTATTCGCCGAGAATTAAAAGGTGAAGTGCCGTTGATAGGCTTTTCGGGTAGCCCCTGGACCTTAGCGACTTACATGGTAGAAGGTGGCTCATCAAAAGCTTTTACTAAGATTAAGAAAATGGCATTTGCTGAGCCCAAAACACTGCATTTACTGCTCGATAAAGTGGCAGATTCAGTGATTAGCTACCTCAATGCTCAAGTGGCAGCTGGTGCACAATCATTAATGATTTTTGATACTTGGGGCGGGGTGTTATCACCGCGAGATTACCGTGAGTTTTCACTGCAATATATGGCGAAAATTGTTGATGGCCTCACTCGTGAAAATGACGGCCGTAAGGTGCCTGTAACGTTATTTACTAAAAATGGTGGCATGTGGCTTGAAGATATCGCGGCAACAGGCTGTGATGCTGTAGGCTTAGATTGGACCATAGATATTGCCAATGCTAAAGCCCGTGTTGGTGACAAAGTGGCGTTGCAAGGTAATATGGACCCTTCGATGTTGTATGCTTCACCACAACGTATTCGTGAAGAAGTGGCGCATATACTGTCTGATTTTGGTGAAGGCACGGGGCACGTATTCAATTTGGGACACGGAATTCATTTAGACGTCGATCCAGATCATGCTGGTGTGTTTATTGATGCTGTGCATGAATTAAGTCAGCCGTACCACAAATAATTTAACTCTTAGCTGTTAAAGCCACTAAGGGGTTGTCCCATTAGTGGCTTTTTTGTGTCTACTGGATAAATTTGATAGGGACAACTTCCTCGCCTAAGCTTAGCCTGCGTATTAACCGTCTTTATACCTTTTGCGTTTTAATATGGCGATAACCATTGGTATGATTAACTTCCCCCCTGATGTATGGAGCTAGATGATATGCCAACTATTGCAGAAACCGAACGCTTGATACTGCGCTTTTTTGAGCCTGAAGATGTTGATGTTATTTATAAGATTATGTCTAATCGGCAAGTAATGAAGTTCTCTATTAGCGGGCCGCTCAATCGTAAACAAGCCAATACATTTCTTGACAGCATTCTTGATACTTACGCGAGTAAAGGTTTTAGTTTGTGGGCGGTGCACAGTAAAGCAGATGAACGAGTAATCGGGTTTTGCGGCCACTTTTTTCATCGTCTTGAGGGTAAAGACGAGATTGAGCTGGTCTATCGTTTATTACCTGATTATTGGGGGCAAGGGCTGGCGAGTGAAGCTGCTCGAGCGGCGACAGATTATGCGTTTAATCAATTAGGGTTGGACAGGCTGATATCATTCATTGCTGATAATAATGAAGCGTCAAAGCGGGTGGCTGAGAGTTCTGGTTTTAAGCTAGAGCGAGAAACGCATTTTTATGATAAACCCGTGTTGGTTTATAGTTTGGAAAAAAAAGTTTAATTTGTTGAATTTTTGAATGGCAGGGGAGGTGTGTCTTTTGCTCCATGATTGGAGCTATTCTCTGTCGATGCTTTACTTTCTTTTCTTACTAAATTTACTGCTTTTTAATGCTTAATGTTAAGCATTGTTAGGTTAATTATTTAACTTTTTTCTCTTTCTTTTTTGCGAAAAAGTTTAAGTTTAAACCTGCTTTACGTTGTGCTTCGCGCTCTTGAATTGTTGCACGTGTAAAGTCTAATGCTGAGCTACCTAATAACATAATATTACCTCTATTTGACTTAAGTTGTTTATCTAAGTTTTCTCTTTGTCCCTTTCTTAAGGAACGAGTTCATCATACTGCGTCAGATCACACTTTTCAATACTTTTGTGTAAAATAATTACAGAAAAGTGTGATCTATATCTCTTTGGGCTTTTTTATGTGATTTGCGTCAATTGTTTTGTCGTGATTATCGTATTGAGTGTAACTTTATTACGTTTTGATGGCGTTTGTATGGGGATTACATGAAAGATAGTAAAGATCAAAAAAGGGATGCCGAAGCATCCCTTAAAGTGAGTTAGAAAATCTAACTAGCTATTATTTAGACCATACGCCCCATGGACCAGTAGTCTCAGGGTTTTCACCTGTTGTCCACCACTTAGCTGTGTAAGTTACGCCATTAACGATTACAGTATCGCCTTTGTTGTAAACAGCTTCAGCACTCCAAGTAGTGTTACCTGGCTCAGTAGTAGGAGCAACAGTTGGCTCAACAGTAGGTGCTACAGTTGGAGCAACTGTAGGCTCAGCTGTAGGTGCAACAGTAGGTGTTACGCCGCCTTCACATTGAACTTCAGTCCAGAACCAGTTGCCGCCTGCAGCTGGAGATTCCCAAGTACCAGGGTTGTTCTTAGCTACAAAACATAGGCCGTTGTAAGTTACTAGGTCACCGTTGTTAACAGCAGTTTGACCTGGTACCCAAACGATAGCACCAGCTGGTGGCTGTGTTGGCTCAACTGTTGGTTCAACAGTTGGCTCAACAGTTGGTTCAACAGTTGGCTCAACAGTTGGTTCAACAGTTGGTTCAACAGTTGGTTCAACAGTTGGTTCAACAGTTGGTTCAACAGTTGGTTCAACAGTTGGTTCAAC
>NZ_JAIBHJ010000002.1:0-77040 GCF_021278025.1 Motilimonas sp. E26 | reverse complement strand
AGTTGGCTCAGCTGTTGGAGTTGGAGTTGGTACAACGTAACCGTTTAGGCCTTCATGCATTGCATTAAGGATGTCACCGTTATCCGCATCGATTTCCCATGAGAACAGACCTGCTAGACCTAAATCACGAACGTAAGCGCCTTTAGCTTTAGTTGAACGTTGGTCATCAAACGTGATTAGTTTACCGTTTGAACGGTTCCACACGTATGCCGCTTGTGCTTGCTCGTCGTAGCCGTATTCGAAACCGTTAATACCAGTTTCATTAGCGCCAAGCATGTATTGCTTGATACCTTTATAGTCGATTACGCCAGCTTCCCAAACGCCTTGTGCTTTAGTACCTGTTAACTTGCCGTTACCTGTACCTGTCATCGGGTCATTTGGATTTGTTAGGCTAGATGGCATTACGCCGTCCCAACCACGGCCGTACATAGCAGTACCAACAACTAGTTTATTAGCTGGTACGCCCTGCGCTAATAGAGCAGTGATACCGTGCTCAACAGTGTAAGCTGGACCACCATACGCTTTACCAGTATCTGGGTTGATACCTGTGCCATCACATTGACCAGGCGCCATGAATGAACCACAGTATAGGCCCGCTTGGTGACCTGGTACATTGTTCCAACCGCCGAAGAAGTCATAGTTCATGGAGAAGATGTAATCCATGTACTGGATAGCTTCGCCATAATCTACATCTTGCAGCTTATCCCAACCAACGTTGATTGCAGAAGTCAGTTCGTACTTGCGACCTGTTTCAGCTTCTAGTTCGTCAAGCATTGCACGTAGTTCTTGCATTAATGCAATGTAAGCTGGACCATCATTAACAGGGTCACCTAGGTTAGGGTTTTCACCGCCGCCACCAGGGAATTCCCAGTCAATGTCCACACCGTCGAAGAATTTCCATGTTTGTAGGAATTTCTTGGTCGATGCAACAAATGTGTCACGCTTAGACTTGTCTGTGAAGTAGAAGAATGGGTCAGATAGAGTCCAGCCACCGATAGAAGGTAGGATCTTCAGATCAGGATTACGCTGTTTAAGCGCCATCATCATCGCGAAGTTACCTTTGATTGGTGTGTTGAAGTCATGTCCAGCTTGTTTGAAGCTCTTTTGGTATGCTGCCCACGGGTCGTGAATTACTACTTCATAATCTGGCACGCCAGAACAAGCAGTTTTAAGTGCGTTGAAGCTGTTGCCGCCAACTGATTTCAAAGACTCGTTAGGACCACAAATTGGAATGAAGCCGTAAAGAATGTGAGTTAGGTTGTCAGCTGGGATGTTATCTACAGTGTAGTTACGGTCGTAGATACCCCATTCAACGAAGTAAGTACCAACAACGGTGTTCTTATCAGTATTGTAAGATTTGTTGTTAGGATCTACGTTCATTGTTAGTGGCGCAAGGTGAGAACCGTCAGTGTCAGCAACCGTTAGTTTTGCTGCAGCACCTTTAGTACAACCTGTTGCGTCACACGCTTCGATTACTACATCGTAAACACCGCCTTTCGCGTAACCAAAAGTCGCAGTTGTTTGGCTACCAGTGATTGGGCCAGATGCAACTTCAACACCATCAAAGTAAACTTTGTAAGTGTCGCCAGGGGTACCAGACCACTGGTTAAATTTGATTGCGATTTGCGCTTCTTCATTGTACTTAACCATGGAGTTGTAACCAGAAGTGGTTTCCATTGCTAATTCAATTTTAGAGAATTGAAGGTTATTAGAACCGTACATGTCGATGCTTGGTGCAGCAGGAGCAGCCATTACAGACGTGCTCATTGCTGCCAAGATAGATGCAGCTAAGATATTTCTCTTCATAAGTCCATTCCTTTGACTAGTCATTGAGAATTCAGAGTCAATTTGAAATTGATGCAAGAGATAGAGAGGGAAAGATATGAAGAGGTCAACAATGCTGACAACATCCTTATCATTTTTCTCGCCTATCCTTGGCAACTTATAAATCAGTAATTTAAATAGCCTCCTGGCCATACTGATTCATTTCAAAAAGTGTAGTCTTGTTCAGACTTGAGACAATATAGGAGTATCTGAGGTCAAGGGCAAGATGGTGAAAGTGCTAAACGTGATAGAGATAAAAAAAATGACCAAAAAATCGTCGTAAATAATATGTTAACAGGGTTTATTTTAGATAAATATTTTATCTTTATAATTATTTTAGATATTTTATCTTATTTTGAAGGAAATAGCTGCACATTGTTATAACTGTTAGCCGGATCAAACTGTGAAAATAAAAAAAGGGGAATGTGATCCATTCCCCTCATGTGTGCAACGTGTTTTAAGTGCTAGTGTTAACTATTACACTTTTTTCCACACACCCCAATCGCCAGACTGCGATGGGTTATCACCTTGTGTCCACCATTTGGCTTCGTACTTCACACCATCTAATAGCACTTGATCGCCGCCGTTGTAAACTTTTGCACTGTCCCAAGTCGTGTCACCTGTTGGTGGCGTTGTTGGTTCAACGGTTGGTTCAACTGTAGGCTCTACTGTTGGCGCAACCGTTGGTTCTACACTTGGTTCAGTAGTTGGCTCTACCGAAGGAACGGTACCAGAGCCCACTTTAGTCCAAGCATTGTCTGCTGCCCAGCCTGTTACAGGTGTGTAAGCGCCACCGAGGTTACACCAACCCGCTACGTTACATTGGTAAATGCCACCGTCGCTAGCCAGTACTTTTGTACCAGCGGTGTAGCTGCCTAGTCCATTAGGGTAAACGTAATCGTAATCGCCTGCTGGAGGTTGGGTTGGTTCAACTGTTGGTTCAACTGTTGGTTCTACCGTTGGTTCTACCGTTGGTTCTACCGTTGGTTCTACCGTTGGTTCAACTGTTGGTTCAAGCGTTGGTTCTACTGTTGGTTCAACCGTTGGTTCTACTGTTGGTTCAACCGTTGGTTCTACTGTTGGTTCAGCAGTTGGCTCTTGAGTCGGTTCTTGTGTTGGTGGTGTTGTTGGCACTGGTGTTACCACAACGTGGCCAGCAAGACCTTCTTGCATTGCATTTAGGATGTCACCGTTATCAGCGTCAATTTCCCAAGAGAACAAACCCGCGAAGCCGTTAGCTTTAACGTATGCGCCTTTGGCTAATACCGAGCGGCGATCATCATAAGTGACTAGGTCGCCTGTTGCTGGGTTCCATGCGTATGGGGCTTCAGCTACTTCGTCATAGAATTTTTGTACCGATGGGTTGTTGATGTAATCACGTACTACATCTTTGTAGTCGATAACACCCGCTTCCCATGAGCCTTTCACTTTACCGTTACCCACACCTGTCATAGGGTTGGCAGGATCTGTCATTGACTCTTGTGTTACGCCGGTCCAACCACGTGCATACATAGCCGCACCTACAACCAGCTTGTTAGCTGGTACGCCTTTTTCTAGCAGTAGGTTAATACCATTTGCAGAAGTGTAAGCAGGGCCCTTGCGAGGGTTACCTTCCGCGTCAAGACCTTTACCTTCACACTCATCCGCACTCATGTGACTGCCACAGTAAAGTGCAGTTTGATGGCCTACCACGTTGTTCCAGCCACCGTAGTAGTCGTAAGTCATGGCAAAGATGTAGTCCATGTAAGGCACTGCATCTATATAGTTTACGTCTTCAATCTTGTCGTAACCCACACCAACAGCTGAAGTTAGCTGGTAGGTGCGACCCGTTTCAGCAGATAGCTCATCTAGCATCGCGCGTAGTTCTTTCATTAGATCTGCGTATGCTTGGCCATCTAAATCAGGGTTACCTTTGGTTGGGTGAGCACCTTGACCGCCAGGGTATTCCCAGTCGATGTCGATACCGTCAAAGAATTTCCATGTTTGTAAGAATTTTTTCGCAGAAGCAACAAAGATGTCACGCTTAGACTTGTCTACGAAATCGTAGAAGGGATCAGATAGGGTCCAACCGCCTACCGAAGGTAGAATTTTTAGGTCTGGGTAGCGTTGTTTTAACGCCATCATTTGACCGTATGTACCTTTGTAAGGCGTTGAGTGGATATCGCTGCCTTGTGGCATTTGAATGGCAGCCCATGGGTCGTGGATAACCATTTCGTAATCGCCGGTACCAGCACAGGCGCGCTCAAGGGCTGCTAAACTGTTGCCGTTTTCAATTTCACCTAATGACTCGTTTGGACCACAAATCGGCACGAAGCCATAGATAATGTGCGTTAGGTTTTGTGCTGGAATTTGGTCAACTGAGAATTTACGACCGTAAACGCCCCATTCTACAAAGTAAGTACCAACCACGGTGTTTTCAGGTGTGGTGTAGTTACCATTGTTTGGGTTAACTTTCATTGGCAGTGGGTCAAGGTGACTACCATCGGTGTCTGCAACGACGATATTTTTTGCTGCACTTTCACTACAAGCACCGGTGTCATCACATAATTTAACCGTTAGTGCGTATTGGCCGCCTTTTTTAACTTGTAAATCTACGATGCCTTTTTGCACAGGTGTAGCAGCAATCGTCGCTTCGTGGGCAACTTCACCATTGAGTAATACTTGCCATTTGGTGCCCGGCTCGCCAGACCACATATCCCAAGTAACAGGCACAGTTGCAGCATCTTTTACTACAAACAGATCTTTATAAGCGGATGCGGCTTGGTTAACTTCAATGATGGAGTAGTTGTCTTCCATCCATTGTACGATAGGAGTGCCAGGTGCAGCCATAGCTGCACTGCTCATGCCCATAGCGACAGCTATTGCTAATGAGCTTTTTACAAATACATTTGATTTCTTCATGAGTCGATTCCTTTGACTTTGACACGAGGAAACACAGATAAGGTGACTGAAGCACGTAGACAGGACGTAACATAACGATGTTAACGAATTTAAAATGCCTATCCTTGGCTTTCAGTGGTTTTTACAACAGGTCTCCAGACCATCAAAACGCACTTATTTGTGTATAATTTTGCTCACATTTAGATTGAGCAGCAGTAAATTTAGCTTGAACTGTCCCATTCGCCAAATTTAATAATCATAAATGAGAGTTTAGTCATCTCTTCGTTCTGTTTTAGTACCCCTTAGTTAAATCCAGCGGATATTTGAGTGGTTTGTGGGATAAGAGTAATGAGAGGTTAGTTAAAAAAATTTCAGCTATCTGATCTGGAAAGCTGACTGCTGCATTGTGTGGTGTAATCGTTATGTGCGGGTTTTGCCATAGGGCGGATTCTGTTGGTAAAGGTTCAACATTAAACACATCACAAACTGCATGATGAATCATTCTCTGCGCTAGTGCTTGATGCAAATGCTCTTCATTGACTGCCGATCCTCTACCAATATTGATAAACATTGCGTGGTTGGCCATTTGCTTAAATCTGTCTAAGTTAAATAATTGCTGTGTTTTTGCTGTCGCGGGCAGGGCGTTCACAACAATATCAGCTTGTGCTAATACCGTATTAAGTTGCGCTATGGTGTAGCAATGGTCAAATTCTTCCCATTGTTTTCCACTGGTATTGATCCCCAAAACCTTAACCCCAAAGTTGTTTGCGGTTTTTGCAAGGTAGCGACCAATAGAGCCTGTGCCTGTGATCACCATGGTTTTACCTTGTAGGCTAACATAGGGCTGGGCTTGCCAAATCTGCTGACGCTGCTGGGCTTGATAAAGGCTAAATTGGCGCAATAAAGCGAGCCAATGTCCCATCACATATTCGCTGATAAGTGGGCCAAAAATGTCTTTAACACCCGTTAACTGATAATGGCGAGGTAATGAGTTATCTTGCAGTGCGTCCACCCCAGCAAAGGTTGATTGTAGCCAAATTAAATGTGGCAGTTTTGTGAGCGCAGGGGCGATTAATGCAGGCTCTGCCAAGGCTAATGTAATTTGTTGCTGCATCTCTATGACAGACTCTATATTATCGGTCGCCAAAACGTGAATATCTGGCGGCAGCCTGCCACTCAGTAGTTGTTGATAAACCTCGGCATCTTTACTAAGAATAAGCAGTGTATTTGTCATTTTCTTTCCCCAGTGTTAAACAGGTATAACTGTGGTTAAAAATATTAACAAGCAACTTAATCAATTTGCGCCATGGCAACAAGTTTCATTTTGTGTTGCCTTGGCTGAGCGTATGTATCCAAACTATGTGCTGTTTTGTGAAGGTACAGAGTTTCAAGGGCAAAAAACTTTTCGCAAAATGCTCGATTTATTTTGGGAAAAACTTACGGTGAAAGGCGCCAAAGTCAACTTTGAAATTCAAAGTGAGCACTTTGAAGCGGCAATTCCTAACATTGACGATTACGACATGTATGGCGTCTACCCGGCACTAGATGCTTGTGTTGTATTAACCTGTGCGTTTAATTCTATGTTGGTAAAACAAGACGATGCGGAAGAAGCAATTAATGCCAGCCAAACATCGATTGCTACCGTTGCAAGCTTTATTGAAGCAACCAGTGAAGAAGAGCTATCAGAAGAAGATATTTTTGCCGATGAACTGATGGAGCAGGAGTTAGCTTTTCAGCTGGAATTACTTAAATTACTTGATGAAGCGCGCAGCCCTGAGTTACTAAAAGCTGTGCGCAAGTTTGGCCGTAATGAGGGTATTAGTAATATTGGTATTAGTTTAGATTGATCCACCGTGGCGCGGTATGACTGCGCCACAAAACAGGTGCGGCGGTTTATTCTGGTTTTTCTATAATCCCGTCGGTGTTTCTTTGATGGCGGATCCAGCGTGCTTTTGCCAATCTTTGCATATCTGCTATTTTATCTTGCTCATCGACAATCTCTATTCCTAATAAGGTTTCGACCAAATCTTCCATGGTAACAATACCTTGTACGTCGCCGTATTCATCAACCACGAGTGAAATATGGTTTCGTTTTTCCAACAAACTTTGGAATAGAGCAGGGATAGCAGCGGTATCAGGAACTACATACAGGGGCTGTAAAAGCTGTCCGAGCTTAATGTTTTCGCCACCTTGCTGGTTCATTAAGATATCGTGTTTGTGGACAAAGCCAATAACATTATCTTTTTCTTTACTACTTAATAATATACGTGAGAAAGGTGCGTCGGCATGTAGGCTTAAATATTCACTCACAGTCATGTTTTTATCGACGCTAAACAATACTGTTCTTGGCGTCATAATATTCTTTAATTTGGTATCACGAGTGCTTAATAAGCTATTAATGATCTTACCTTCGTTATCGGCCAGTTGACCCGTTTCACTGCCTAAGTGGGCCATGGCTGCTATTTCTTCGCGAATATGTTCGTGACCATGATGCTGTTTACCGATCAGTTTCGTTATCATGTCCGACAGCCATATAAAGGGCTTGAGCAGTGAAATCATGACAGTGAGGATGGGCGCGATGACTAAGCCTAATTGGCGCCAGTAGGTTGCGCCTATGGTCTTAGGCAATATTTCAGAAAACACCAAGATGATCAGTGTTAGTACAGCTGAAGTGACGCCTATATATTGATTATTAAACAACACCGCAGCTTGTGCTCCAACACCTGCTGCACCCACAGTATGGGCGATAGTGTTAAGAGTGAGGATTGCAGCGAGCGGTTGGTCAATTTTTTGTTTTAGCTTTTCTAGTTGAGCGCCGCGTGTTGGATGATTAATCGACTGCGCGCGAATATAGCTCGGAGTTACGCTTAACAATACAGCTTCTAAAATTGAGCAGATAAAAGAAACGCCGACAGCCAGCACTAAAAAGAAAATAAGAAGAAACAATGGCACTCCAAAGTATTTATCATTAAGTAAACGAAACCACTTCAGTTTACCTATTTATTAGGGAAGGAAAACCTTTTTTGTAGTTTAAAAATGACAGTTTAATAGCGCGATGTTAGCGGTTTCTTGGTCATCACATTAGGTTTGTGCTGCTTTTTCTTGGTTTTATCTGCGATCTTTACGATTATTTTTCAATCAGCTAGACCAAGTTTTGAGTGATAAAAGGGTTAAATTGTGAGCTTGTACGCAGAAGTTGGTTAAAGGGCAGGCAGTTAGCGGTTTTTGCGGGATAAACCCTTTGCGCATGGGCTTGTTTTTGAATACATTGAACCCGCTAATAAGTCCACAACGACCTTGGAAAGGAAGTCTCATGAACAAAACTCAACTGGTTGATGCCATCGCTGAAAAAGCAGATCTTTCTAAAGCACAAGCTAAAGCTGCGCTAGAAGAAGTGTTAGCAGGTATTACCGAAAGCTTAAAAGACGGTGAGCCAGTACAGCTTATTGGTTTTGGTACATTCAAAGTGAACCATCGTGCAGCGCGTACAGGCCGTAACCCACAAACAGGTGCTGAAATTCAAATTGCTGCAGCAAACATCCCTGCGTTTGTTGCCGGTAAAGCACTAAAAGACGCTGTTAAAGCGTAATTTTTGAAATAAAGAATAAATAAAAAGCCAGGCAATGCCTGGCTTTTTTGTATCTGCTGTATTTGAAATCACTGATTATTCGCAGAACGAGTTCTGCTCCTACGTCAGGAGTTAGTCCCCGTAGGAGCGATATTTATATCGCGAAAGATCTACTTAGCTGCTTGCTCACGTGCAATGGCGCGGTAAGCGATGTCAGTACGGTAAAACGAGTCTTTCCAGCTGACTTGCTTGGTTAGCTCATAAGCACGTTGCTGCGCTTGTGTCACTGTGTTACCTAATGCAGTAGCACACAGTACACGACCACCGTTGGTTACCGTGTTGCCGTCTTTTAAGCTCGTACCTGCATGGAACACTTTCTCGCCTTCAACATCAACAGTTGGAATGCCAGAAATCACATCACCTTTAGCGTAGTCACCCGGGTAACCGCCAGCGGCTAATACAATACCCACTGCTGCGCGAGGGTCAAATTCAGCGGTGACACTATCTAGCTTGCCGGCTTCTGCTGCTAAACATAGTTCAACGATGTCAGATTGCATACGTAGCATGATAGGTTGTGTTTCTGGATCGCCAAAGCGACAGTTAAACTCAATCACTTTCGGCGTACCGTCGGCCATGATCATTAGACCTGCATAAAGGAAACCGGTGTAAGTGTTACCTTCTGCCGCCATGCCGTTCACTGTGGGGTAGATCACTTCGTTCATGATGCGATCGTGAATTTCTTGTGTGACCACAGGGGCAGGAGAATATGCGCCCATACCGCCAGTATTTGGACCGGTATCGCCATTGCCAACACGTTTATGATCTTGGCTTGTCGCCATAGGTAGTACGTTTTTACCGTCAACCATTACGATGAAAGACGCTTCTTCACCATCTAGGAATTCTTCGATGACTACGCGGCTACCCGCTTCGCCAAAAGCGTTACCTGCTAGCATGTCGTTAACCGCATCAATGGCTTCTTGCTCGGTCATGGCAACAATCACGCCTTTACCCGCTGCTAGGCCGTCTGCTTTAACCACAATTGGCGCACCTTTCTCTTTGATGTAAGCCACTGCTGGCTCAATCTCAGTAAAGTTTTGGTACCAAGCGGTCGGAATATTTTGGCGTGCAAGGAAGTCTTTAGTAAACGCTTTAGAGCCTTCTAATTGCGCTGCGCCTTGAGTTGGACCAAAGCATTTAAGGCCAGCAGCGCGAAACGCATCAACCACACCTATTACTAATGGCGCTTCAGGGCCAACAATGGTGAGCTCTACTTGGTTTTCTTGGGCGAATTTAACTAATGCAGCAATGTCTTCAACACCGATAGCTACGTTTTCAACTTTCGCTTCTAGGGCTGAGCCGGCATTACCTGGCGCAACAAATACCGTTTCAACACTTGGGTTTTGTGCGGCTTTCCAGGCTAGGGCGTGTTCACGGCCGCCGCTACCAATGATTAATACTTTCATGTTTGATCCTTAATTAAAAAGACTCGCAGATAAATACGACGCTTTTTATTAGCAGAGAAATTAAAGAAAAATAAACAAAAACGGCTAACCTGAGTTAGCCGTTTAAAATTGGGATTAGTGGCGGAAGTGACGCATGCCAGTAAATACCATTGACATGCCGTGTTCGTCGGCTGCGGCAATCACTTCGTCATCGCGCATCGAGCCACCTGGTTGGATCACACAAGTGATTCCGGCCTCAGCTGCTGCGTCGATGCCGTCGCGGAATGGGAAGAATGCATCCGATGCCATAACGCTACCAGCCACTTCTAGGTTTTCGTCAGCGGCTTTAATGCCTGCAACTTTGGCACTGTAAACGCGGCTCATTTGGCCTGCGCCAACACCGATAGTCCATTTGTCTTTAGCGTAAACTATGGCGTTTGATTTCACGTATTTTGCTACTTTCCAGCAAAATAGTGCATCGCTTAGCTCTTGCTCAGAAGGTTGACGTTTGGTGACCACTTTAAGGTCGTCTAACGACACCATGCCTTGGTCACGATCTTGTACTAACAAGCCGCCATTAACGCGTTTAAAGTCAAAGCCTTTGGTTTTATCGCTCCATTCGCCACACTCTAATAAGCGTACGTTTTTCTTCGCGGCAACGATTTGCTCAGCGGCTGCGCTGATTTTCGGTGCGATGATTACTTCAACAAATTGACGAGACACAATTGCTTCTGCCGTGTCAGCATCTAGCTCACGGTTAAAGGCAATAATGCCGCCAAACGCTGAGGTTGGGTCCGTTTTGTAAGCGCGGTCGTAAGCGTCTAAAATATTGTCGCCTAATGCTACACCACAAGGGTTAGCGTGTTTAACGATAACACAAGCAGGTTCACTGAATTCTTTAACACATTCTAGTGCTGCGTCAGTATCAGCGATGTTGTTGTAAGACAGAGCCTTACCTTGGATTTGACGAGCGGTTGAAACAGATGCTTCATCAATGTCGTTTTCAACATAGAAGGCTGCAGCTTGATGGCTGTTTTCGCCGTAGCGCATGTCTTGTTTCTTTTGGAACTGTTGGTTGAAGGTGCGTGGGAATTTAGATTCTTCATCGCCTTCTTTATTTTCGCCGTAGCTGGGTACTTTAGTACCGAAGTAGTTAGCGATCATGCCGTCGTATTGCGCAGTATGTTCAAATGCGGCAATGGCTAGATCAAAACGTGTTTGGTAAGTTAGGCTACCGTCGTTGTTGTTTAGCTCAGCTAATACGCGGCCGTAGTCGCTGGCGTTAACTACTATGGTCACATCTTTATGGTTTTTAGCCGCTGAGCGCACCATGGTTGGGCCACCGATGTCGATGTTTTCAATCGCATCTTCAAGGCTACAGTTTGGGTTCGCAACCGTGGCTGCAAATGGGTAAAGGTTTACTACTACCATGTCAATTGGTTGAATGTTATTTTCAGCCATTACACCTTCATCAGTACCTCGACGACCTAAAATACCGCCGTGAATTTTTGGATGCAGTGTCTTAACGCGGCCGTCCATGATTTCTGGATGACCGGTGTAGTCGGATGCTTCGATTACTTTAATGCCGTTGTCAGCCAGTAATTTAAACGTGCCGCCGGTAGACAGAATTTCTACGCCTTTTTCTGCTAACTCACGCGCAAAATCCACAATACCTGTTTTGTCAGATACGCTGATTAGCGCACGTTTAATAGGTCGAGCTATGTCCATTTCTACTTTTTCCCGTTATTGATTTGAAGGTGGGTAAAACAATTTTTATCGTGCTATTGGTGTTTTTATTTGCACGTAAAAATTGGCGGGTATTCTACCTTAATTTGTCTTGCTTTTAACCAGAAAAAACGGAATAAAAAGGCATTAAATACGTTTTTTTTGTGTAAAAAAGCATCGAAATGGGCCTGCGTTGTGATCTGGGTGGGGGTTTATTTACGGTTATGTTGAAATAGTGCTTGACCTTGGAGTGAGGTCTAAGCTTTAGAATGGATGCATTCATTAACAACATAGGAAAGCGTCATGTATCGAATTGGTGAGATGGCTGCTCGCTGCGGCTTAAAGACTGACACATTAAGATTCTATGAAAAATCTGGGCTATTGGTGCCCAGTGCTCGGAATGAAGCTGGGTATCGCTTATATAACCAAAATGATGAAGCTAAGTTGCATTTTATACTACGTGCTAAAAGCGTGGGTTTTTCATTGGATGATATTGCTGAACTGTTGTCAATTCGTTTGGAAAGTGAGGAACACAGTTGTGCTGAGCCGAAATTAATTACCGATACTAAGTTAGCACAGGTGGAAGCCAAGATTAGGGAATTAGAAATTTTTCGCTCTTCACTGCAAAAGCTTAGTGATTCTTGTTGTGGTGGAGCTGAACCAGCTAGCCACTGTTCAATTTTAGAAGCGCTAGCCGCTAGTGATAAGGAAGCATTATGTTAATTAGTAATTTTGTAGATTTGTTTATGGAGTCTGCTCCTTGGATGATGTTAGGTTTACTGATTGCTGGACTGATTAAAGAATGTATTCCTGCTGACTTTTTGGCGCGACATCTTGGGGGAAAGGGATTTAAAACCACCATTAAGGCAGCCTTTATTGGTGCACCTTTGCCTCTGTGCTCATGTGGAGTCATCCCGGCGGCTCTTGGCTTAAGACGAAATGGTGCCTCGAAAAGCGCTACCACGGCTTTTTTAGTGGCAACACCTGAAACGGGGGTTGATTCAGTTTCGGTATCGTACGCACTATTGGGGCCTTTTATGGCGATTATTCGTCCTATTGCAGCGATAGTAAGTGCTATTGTAGCGGGTTTGTTAGTCGGTAAAGAAGAGCAATTCTATGAACAACATAAAGCCGATGGACACGCTCAACAGCCGAGCAAAACCAGCTGCTGCGCGAGTGAAAAAGCAGCTGTTGTAACAGAGCCGGCGAAATCAAGTTGTTGCGTGAGTGAAAAATCATCAGCGGTAACGGAGCCGGCGAAATCGAGTTGCTGTGCGAGTGAAAAAGCGTCATCAGCTTCTGACTCTGTGCCATCTAGCTGTTGTGAAAGCGAAAAAATCACGACCGCGGAACCTGTTGTTAAGCACAAATCCATATTATCTAAATTAAGCTCAGGTGTGACGTTTGCTGCCACCGACTTAGTACGTGACATCAGTGTTTGGTTGTTGATCGGTTTATTTTTTGCCGCGCTCGTTAAAACCTATGTTGCAACGGATTTTCTAGCGCAATGGGGGGACAGTATTTGGGCAATGTTAGTCATGGTGCTTATTAGTGTGCCTATGTATATTTGTGCCACAGCTTCAACGCCTATTGCAGCAGGATTACTCATGTCGGGGATTAGCCCCGGGGCGGTATTGGTATTTATGATGGCGGGTCCGGCGACTAACGTGGCGACACTCGGTGTGGTGTATAAAGAGTTAGGCAATCGCGCACTTGTGGCTTACTTAGTTGGCGTAATAGGTATGTCGCTGGTCTTTGGTGCGTTAACTAACTATTTGGTTGCCGTGTATGGTTTTCAGGTGGCGCCACTGTCGGCAATGGATCATCAATTACTACCAAGTTGGATCACTATTGGCTCAAGTGTGTTACTCGCGGTATTAATGGTGAAGGTGTTTTGGCAGAAAGCGCAACAACGCATACTTAGTTAGTTTACCTGTGGTACTTGTCATCAATATCAGTTTTGACCAATTAGGCAACATTAGGTTAAAACTGATATCCTCACTCGTTAGTATGAGTTTTTTAGAGTAGCCCTTGTTTCTGTATTTTTGATCTCGCCTCTTGAAGTCGTTTAGGGATATTATTTTAGCTTTGCCTGTTGATTAATAGATTTACAAGGCAATAACTTGTAAAGTTTGAGCATATTTTTTAATAAACTTTTTATAGCGATAATATGGCGGGAGCAAGGATGTTTAATAAAGTAGTCATGGTGCTATTACTGGCATCAGTGATAGGGCAAGCCCATGCGCGAACAGGGCACAAATATGTGGTTGAATTAGGTGACGCAGTGCATAGTGAAAAAGTCCCTGCAGCTTCTTCACTGGTCACTACGGGTGATGGCATTTTTGCTGTTAGTGATATGTCGCCTTTTCTCTACAAACTCGATAAAGCATTTAATGTTGACTCGTTAACGACCATTAAGCAATTTCCGGCTGAAAGCTTAACCGAGAATGGCACCTTAGGCAGTGATATTAAGCCCGACTATGAGTCGATGACGCTGGTGCCTTTTGAGGAAGGTAAAGCCTTTTTAATCTTAGGCTCTGGCTCTAAAGCTATGGTGCGTGAATGGGGTTACTTGGTTAGTCAAGATCACTCTAAAATTATTGAGCGCTCATTAACACCGCTCTATAGTCAGCTCCATAAAGCGGGTAATTTTACTGAAAAACAAGAGTTTAATATTGAAGGCTTAGCTGTTGCGAATGAGCATACTTATATACTCAACCGTGGTAATTTCGGCGATAACTTAATTTTTGAAGTTAAAACTGCTGAGCTAGTAGAGTACATGTTGGGTGGGCGTGATCAAGTTGAGCACTTAGTAGTGAAAAAAGTAATTTTGCCTAGGATGCACGGTTTTGAAGCGGGTTTATCGGGCGCGACCTATTCAGAAAAGCTAGATAGTCTAGTTTTTACCGCATCGATTGAAGCCGCCAGTAACATTAACAAGAAAGGCTACATTTTAGGGAGCTTTATTGGTGTGTTACCTATGGTGAAGTATGCCACTGAAAATGAAATTGATCTGACATTCTACTCAGCTATTTTACAAAAAGACGGTAAAGCAGTATTAACTAAAGCTGAGTCTTTAATGATTTCAGAAGACAATGAAAATTACATTAAAGGTGCCTTAGTTTGTGATAACGATGATGGCTCCAGTGAGTTCTTCCACTTTAATCTGAAAAGAAACCAATAAAGCCATTCGATTTCTATTGCGTAGTGACTGAATTTGGTTCAATAATGTGCCGTGCTAAATAACTAGCACGGCTTTTTTATAGGTGAAAATGATGAAAAAAAATAAAAAAAAGGTAGCAATTCTACCGCAAGGGCAAGGTCAAACAGACTTTTTGTTGCACAAAGGTACCATAGGTGAAAGTGCGGTGAAGGCTGTATTACATACGCCGTTATTTAAGCAACGTATTGAAAAGGCTAAAAAAGGTAAGGGAAGCTACCAGCGTAAAGGTAAATTTGGTAAAGGCATGGAGCCTAGCCTCAAGTTAATGGTTGCATAGCCCGTTAATTTTAGCCTAGGCTTCATTGTTGAGTAAAATGAGAAGACAAAAAAAGGGTTTAGCTATAATAGCTAAACCCTTTTTATTACAAGCAATTAAGCTTGTTTGATTAGTTCATGCCGTATTTCTTCAACTTCTTGCGAAGTGTGCCACGGTTTATGCCCATCATGTTTGCTGCGCGTGTTTGGTTACCACGAGTGTACTGCATGATTACATCTAGTAATGGCGCTTCTACTTCAGAAAGTACCAGATCATACAATTCAGTTACATCTTGACCGTTTAACTGGGCAAAATAGTTCGTGATTGCTTGTTGTACTGAATCACGAAGTGGGCGTTGAGTCGTCTGGCCTGTCGCTGGAACACTGGTAGTAGTGGTTAGCGCTTCAGAAGAAATGTTTTGTTCGAACATAAGATATCAGCTCTTCTTTGTTTAGTTTAATGCATGAAAAAATCTTCTAATACCTTAAGCTGTATCATTGCAGACTCTAAGGTATTAAAATTTTTACGAAAATCTTCAGTATTCGGTTGCTCTTTTAGGTACCAACCCACATGTTTGCGAGCGATACGGGTACCTGTATACTCCCCATAAAAATCATGCAATTGTGCAACATGATCTAATAAGTTCTCAGCTATTTCGTCCCGACTAGGTGGGGCCAGAAATTCGCCAGTCCTTAAAAAATGGGCTATTTCTCGGAATATCCAAGGTCGTCCTTGTGCTCCCCTTCCTATCATTACGGCGTCTGCACCAGTATAAACCAGTACTTCTTTCGCTTTTTTAGGGCAGGTAATATCCCCATTAGCCACCACAGGCAAGCTTACACTTTGCTTGATCGCTTTTATGGTGTTGTACTCGGCGTTGCCTTTATACATACACTGGCGAGTTCGACCATGGACCGCTAATGATTGAATGCCAGCAGCTTGCGCTAGCTGAGCTATTTCAATGCCATTACGGTTTTCGGGATCCCAGCCGGTGCGTATTTTCAACGTTACCGGTACATCTACCGCATCCACCACACTTTCTAATATGGCTTTTACTAAATCGGGCTCGCGCATCAATGCTGAGCCGGCTAACTTTTTATTTACTTTTTTTGCTGGACAGCCCATGTTGATGTCAATTATTTGTGCGCCACGCATTACGTTTTCACGTGCTGCTGCGGCCATCAACTCAGGATCTGAACCAGCAATTTGTACAGAGCGTATGCCCGTTTCATTTTCATGATCCATCCGGTTTTTCGATTTCTCGGTAGACCAGACCAATGGATTACTGGACAACATTTCTGACACCGCCAAGGCGGCACCATATTTTCTACACAGCTGACGAAATGGCCGGTCGGTAATACCTGCCATAGGTGCTAAAATAACTGGGTTGTCTAATTTATAATCTGCAATCCGCATGAAACGCACTTACCTCTCACATGGGCGGCGTAGTGTACGCATTTTTGGCGCTCGAGGAAAGGTTAATAAATAGACATTTTGTAAAAAAAATACTTGCAAAACGCCCTATATTTAGTGTTTGAGCTGCTTTGGATCACACTCCTTGGCGGCAAGTCCATCAGGGAGTGTCGTTTTGATATTAGATTTTTTGGCCGGACAAACGTGCCCATTCATCTTTTATGGTTGGGCTATCCATATTAAATTGCGCCTTGTATACAGCGTTTAGTTCGTCGGCTTGCTGTTCTAAAATGCCTGATAAGCCTAATAACCCTTGTGGCTTGACTAGTGCGCTAATCGGTTGGAACAGCTCACGAAGTGGACCTGCGAGAATATTGGCAACCACCACATCTGCTAATAGGCCTTCAGGTTGATCTTTCGCTAGGTATAATTCTATTTTGTCTGCTACGTTATTTCGACTCGCATTATCTAAGCTAGCGGTAATGGCTTGGGGGTCGATATCGATGCCAATGACTTTGGCGGCGCCAAGCTTTAAGGCGGCAATGGCTAAAATACCAGAGCCACAGCCAAAGTCGATCACCGTTTTACCGGCTAAGTCTAAACTTTCTAGCCACTCAAGACATAAATGTGTGGTGGGGTGAGTCCCAGTGCCAAAAGCAAGACCAGGATCAAGCATGACGTTTACCGCACTTTCGTCTGGCACGTCACGCCAACTCGGACAAATCCATAATCGCTTGCCAAATTTCATTGGATGGAAATTATCCATCCACTCGCGCTCCCAGTCTTTATCTTCAAGTTGCTCAACTTTCCAAGCAAAATCGGGTGTCATAATGGGGTGTAGTTTTAAGGCTTCGACAATAGGAAACAAATCTTGGTCGGCTTCATATAAAGCGACGATATCGGTATTTCCCCAAAGGCGGGTTTCGCCGGGCAATGGCTCAAAAATGGGCGTGTCATGGGCATCTAAAAACGTGACGGCTAAGGCGCCAGAATCTTGCAGTAGTTCGCTAATTGGCTCAGCCGTTTCTGAGGTAGCGTTAAGTTTTAATTGGATCCAAGGCATAGCTGTCTCTCATTGTTTGACATATAAACGCAGATGAGTACTTTCGCAGGGTAGTCATCCTCTGCTGCTAATGGTAACACTGGCTACTACTCGCGCAAAGGAAATGGGAGCTAATGGTGGCGGCAGTGATGTTGTAACAGCTTACAATAACTAGGTTTTGCAAGCCTTCAGGGGCGCTTCATATCTTGCTGTTAGCTAATCAGAGAAGCGTAGCAAGTCAAATAAATAACCCTTATTTACGTTTTAAGAGTTTATGCTATTGATCAATTTTTCTATTTGACGAGCGTCGGGTCGGGGCGTAAATGCTGATCTCTTGCCATTCATGTTGGCGGTGTTGGTAGCGTTGATAGAGTTTGTGTAATGCGTAAAGCACTATTGCTGTTGCTGCTACCATCGTTCCTGTTTCGGGGATGGCTTGTAATAACCAAGCCGCACCTGCGATGAGTATAAAAGGGGTGAACTCGTAGAGCCATTCAGGCCAAACAAAGTGGGTTCTAGTCGGTTTTCGGTGCTCATCTTTTCTGCGGTAATTAGAGCGCATTACCCAAATCAAGGCGCCAATAGAATATAAGATAAAGCCTGCAATCACACCGTAATAGGGCTCGAGCATAGAGATACTTCCGATACCTGTTAATAGGTAGGTGCTAGGGAGTACTTCGTAAGTCACCTTGCTAAGCATAAGACTTTCTCCAAATTAACCAGAGCCCGTTGGTAAGATGCAATTTTGTTAACACGCAATTTTTTGTTATTTATGCTCATAGTTGCTAAGCCAATTATTTGCAATGAAGCTGTAGCTAGCGTTTTGATCACATAAATGACATTAATTGTTAAAAAAATGTTGCATTTGGTATTAAGCTTAGTACTTAAAGTGTGATCTAGCCAAGATTAGTTACGCGAATCTATGACTAGGTACCCAGTTATATAATTACATCTTCATAGCATTATGATTGTAAAAAGATAAACAGATATGATGAGGGTTGGCCGCAGTGAGAGAAATATGAATATTAAAATTGCAGTGATAGATGATCATCATTTGTTTTTACACGGTATGGAGCTGATTTTAAAAAATACCGGAGCAGAGGTGGTCATTTTTGAAAGTGCCGCTTCAGCCTTAGGGGAACTATCTGAGGTTGCGCCTGATCTTATTTTAATGGATCTTTCGATGCCAGAGATGGACGGCTTTAGTATGATCCACGCCTTAGCGGCGCGTGATTTTCTGTTGCCTATTGCGGTGGTGTCGGCTTCTGAAGATATTTCACAGATCTCTGATGCGCTTGATGCTGGTGCGATGGGATTTATTCCTAAATCTTATCCACCTGACGCTCTTGTTCGTGCTATTGAATCTATTATTGATGGCCATATTCACGTTCCCGAGTCTATTGCACTGGGCATTAAGCAATATAAGGAATCTTTAGCGCAGTCACCCGAGTACTCCTTATCTCCGCGGCAGATGGATGTGCTTAAACTTCTTGCAAAGGGCTATCCCAATAAAAAAGTGGCCGATATTTTGAATATTTCAGAAGACACAGTGAAGTTTCATTTACGTGGTTTGTTTAAGATACTTGGGGTATCTAATCGCACAGAGTCCGTTACTCGCGCTAATGAGTTAGGTTTGCTATCACAAAGACGGGCATAACTTTCTGATTGCCATTCTTAGTTGTGCGCCTTTCACTGGTTTATGCAGTAATAAATAACCGTACTGCTGAGTGGAGTGGCAAGGGGTTAAGTTAATATCACCCGTAAGAATAATGGCTGGTAAAGTAGTTTGATATTGTTGGTTGAGCTTGTTGAGCAAAGTTGGCCCATTATATCCACCGGGTAAGTTGTAGTCGGTGATCACTAGTTGAACAGTATGTTCCATGGCGAGAGCCATCGCTTGGTTGCCATTAGCTGCTTGAAACACTTGGTAGCCCCAGCTCTCTAACATCGCCGTCATGGCCTCTAAAACCATCTCATCGTCATCAACGAGCAATACTGCTTGGTTGGCTTGCTCTGTTTTTTCGCCTTCATCCCTTTGCAACAGAATCTGCTTACTGGCGTCACCTTTTGGCAACTCAAAGCTAAAAACACAGCAATGGTTAGGTGTTGAGGTGACGGTCAAATTGAGCGCTAACAAATTGCTTACTTTTTTAGCGAGGGCTAAGCCAAGGCCTAAGCCTTTGTTACGATTGCGTTCAGGGTTATCCAGCTGTTTAAATTCATCAAAAATATTGTCTATTTGATCGGCTGGTATACCTTGGCCTTGGTCCCAAACTTGTACTAGTCCCTTACCATTTTGTCGACGAATGCCAATTAGTACTTTGTCACTTCTGCTGTGTATCAGTGCATTTTTAACCAGTTGCTCCAATACTTTTCTCACTAATATAGGGTCGCTATAGGCGATAAAATGGGTATTAACGAGTGCTAGCTTAACTTGGTTTTTCTGGGCTAATGCTTGCAGCTCGTCAACCACGCTTTTTAATACACTTTGCAATTGAAAATGAACCTTTTCAGAAGGCGTATTACCGGCATCTAATCGGGAAATATCAATCAGGGCTTCAAAATATTGGCTTAAAGAATCGATGGCAAGGCGAGATTTTTCGAGTAAGTTGATACTTGGAGTTGCTTTTAACTGCTGCGTTAATAGCTCGTTGTAAATATTTAAACTGTGTAGGGGTTGGCGTAAATCGTGGCTGGTCGCAGCAATAAAGCGTGATTTATCTTGGCTTACTTTAATTGCCAGTGACAAGGCGTTTTGTTGTTGCGCTTCATAAAGTAGCAATTGGCGTTGATCGCGGTGGCGGGTGCGCATTAAGTGATATGAGTAATAAACAAAAAATAGGCAGGTAATTAGTTCGGTAATGTGATGCTCCAGTCGTGTCTCAGGGATCATGTTGATAATAAAGATATACATCAACACGGCCAGCAAACTATGCCACAGAGAAATCCACAAACGACTGGGAAATACATAACAAGCTAGGAGGGGGTAGCTTATGAACAACACCGTATAAAAGGTTTCTGAAATACTAGGTAAGGGGTTGAGAAACCAACGATCATAAAAAATCGCAAAGAAAAAGCACAATATATAAAGTTGGAAGACGCCTACCAGCGCATTAAAGTGGCGTGGCTTACTGGCTTTAGTTGATTGCCAATAAATACTGCCTGCTAATCCCGCTAATAGTAAGCGTAAACTTAAAAATACAAAGTAGTGTGGTTCGAACTGATATTGAACATAATCGAGATAGCTAGCACAGACAATTAGGACACTAAAAATAATCAGAGGAACGCGTATGGTTTGGGCTTGGCTTGGCCACAGCTGTTGTTGCGCTTGGGCCTCTTTTGCTTCATCGGCAAAATAACCGCTAAAAGGACAAATGCGATCACGTTTATTCGGTTGCGGCGACATCAATAATTTGAGTTCTGAAATACTGGGAAGCGTTAGCATATCATAAGGCTACTAGTAAAAAAAAAGCCCGACATAGTCGGGCAATCGCCAATTAGCTCTCTCGTGTCAATGGCGTAAAAAACGGATTACACAACCGCTCTCACACTGTTGTGTAAATGTAGACCGTAAGCACGAGGTAGATAATGACAACTTTTTGATGTTAATGTAACTACCCATATGGGTAGTTTTACACAATTGTTAATTACTCTGCCGTTTTTAGTTTATTGGCGACTGCTCTTAAAGCCAATTCATAACCTTGAGTACCAAAGCCGCAAATCACGCCGGTAGCCTTATCACTTAAGTAAGAGTGGTGGCGGAAACTTTCCCGAGCGTGGACGTTAGATATATGCACTTCAAAGAAGGGAATGTTAACGCCTAGTAGCGCATCGCGAAGTGCAACGCTGGTGTGGGTGAAAGCGGCAGGGTTGATAATAATATAGTCAACATGGCCCATAGCTTGGTGGATCTTTTCGATTAACTCGTATTCACGGTTTGATTGCAGGTGATCAAGATCCAGTTCGAACGTCTCAGCTAAGCGAGTGAGATCTTCAACCACATCGGCAAGGGTCTGCGCACCATAGATTTCTGGTTCACGCATGCCGAGTAAATTAAGGTTGGGGCCGTTTAATAATAGAACTTTGCAATTTTTTGACATTGATCCATTTCTCTTAACAAGATCTTTGCAGATATGTTGCCAAATTAAGCGGTAATTAGACAAAGATCAAGACATGTTTGAATTGATGAAACAAAACTTGAAAGCATCGGTTTTATGATGTTAAAGCTAGTTAAATCAGTTTATTACACTGCTTTCTATACTTTTTAGTTAAAAAAAAAGCCGGCTAAAAAGCCGGCAAGCGAGTGTAGAATGGAATTTTTTCTTATGCTTTCAATAACCCTTTTATACTACCTTGGATTTTTCTTCAATCAGTTTATCAACCACAGAAGGATCCGCCAGTGTTGAAGTATCGCCTAATGTACCGGTGTCGCCCGTTGCGATCTTACGTAGGATCCGGCGCATAATCTTGCCTGAACGGGTTTTTGGTAGCGCTTCTGCCCAATGTAAAACATCAGGTGTAGCGATTGGACCTATCTCTTTACGTACCCATTGCTTCACTTCAGCGTGTAGCTCAGGCGTTGGCTCTTCGCCTGCGTTTAGGGTGACATAGGCATAGATACCTTGACCTTTAATTTCGTGTGGTACACCCACTACGGCCGCTTCAGCTATCATTGGGTGCGCAACTAGTGCACTTTCAATTTCAGCGGTACCCATGCGGTGGCCAGACACGTTTAATACGTCATCAACGCGACCTGTGATCCAGTAGTAACCATCTTCATCACGGCGTGCGCCATCACCGGTAAAGTACATGCCTTTAAAGGTTGAGAAGTAAGTTTGTTCAAAGCGTTCATGATCGCCATAAACGGTACGCATTTGGCCCGGCCAGCTGTCTAGCATTACCAAGTTACCTTCGGTTGCGCCATCTAAGATCAAGCCTTCATTATCTACTAGCGCAGGTTGCACGCCAAAGAACGGACGTGTGGCTGAGCCGGGTTTAAGTGCCGTGGCGCCAGGCAGTGGCGTGATTAAAATGCCACCCGTTTCTGTTTGCCACCAAGTATCCATAATTGGACAGCTTGCATTACCAATAGCACGGTAGTACCACTCCCACGCTTCAGGGTTGATTGGCTCACCCACAGAGCCCATCACACGTAGTGAAGTACGTTTAGTACCAGCGGTTGCTTCATCACCTTTCGCCATTAATGCGCGGATTGCAGTTGGCGCAGTGTAAAGAATAGTTACTTGATGTTTATCAACTACTTCACTCATACGAGCCGTTGAAGGGTAGTTCGGCACACCTTCAAATAAAATGGTGGTTGCGCCATTTGCCAATGGGCCGTAAACCAAATAAGTGTGGCCAGTGATCCAACCTACATCAGCTGTACACCAGTAAACATCACCAGGTTGGTAATCAAAAATGTATTTGAAGGTCATGGCCGCGTACACTAGGTAACCACCTGTAGTGTGCAGAACGCCCTTTGGTTGACCCGTTGAACCAGAAGTGTAAAGAATGAATAATGGGTCTTCCGCATTCATTGCTTCAGGCTCACATTCTAGCGATTGATTTTCAGTAATTTCATGCCACCACACATCGCGGCTATCATTCCAAGCAACATCACCGCCGGTACGTTTGAGTACAATCACTTTTTCAATGCAAGTAACAGCAGGGTTTGCGAGGGCTTCATCAACGTTTTTCTTCAACGGTACCGCACGGCCGCCACGTAGACCTTCATCAGAAGTAATGACTATCTTAGAGTTAGAGTCAACAATACGACCTGCTAATGCATCCGGTGAGAAACCACCAAATACAATAGAGTGAACCGCGCCGATGCGGGTACAAGCTAACATGGCAATAGCCGCTTCAGGCACCATTGGCATGTATAAGCACACCACGTCGCCTTTTTTCACGCCCTGCGCTTTTAATGCGTTAGCAAATTGACACACTTCTTGGTGCAATTCTTTGAAGGTTAATTTTTTGTCTTCGGCAGGGTTGTCACCTTCCCAAATGATAGCTACATCATCGCCACGAGTTGCTAAGTGACGGTCAATACAGTTGGCTGAAACGTTTAGTTCACCATCTTCAAACCATTTGATGTTGACATGGCCTGGGTCGTAAGAAGTATTTTTTACCTTGGTATAAGGGGTGATCCAATCAACAATGTTACCTTGTTCACGCCAGAAACCTTCTGGGTTAACAACCGATTGTTGGTACATCTTTTGGTAGCCCGCATCATCAATTAATGCATTCTTTGCGATGTTTTCTTGTACTGGATAAACCTTTATATCACTCATTATCACTCCTTGAAGGGAATCACTATCAGTTTTGCTATGCCACTGTTGCAGGCTGGCGCTAGCCTGAAATATATAATTAAACTCGAATAAAACATGAGTTTTAACAATTAGACCTTTGGCTAACACTATATAAAACTGAGACTTAATATTTTGGTGAACATCATAGACGGGTAAAGGTTAAAGTAATGTGAACCGCTTCACCTAAATATTAATTTTTGTAACATGTGGTGTATCTGACTAACCCGTGAATAATGGGGAGGTGGCGAAAAAATTATTTTTAGTTTTTGATATAAAAGTATTTTTATTACTTCTTACATTAGTTTCGGGCGTTTACCTTGTTGTAACTGTAAATACATTAACGCGACGGTGATCGCATCCCCAAGGGCGCTGTGACGACCAATAATGGGAACACCTAGGGTGTCAGCTAAGGTTTCAAATTTGTGATCAAGCCATGCGTCTGGGTAATAAGTGTTTACCTTTTTATAGTACACATGGCATAGCTCGATGGGTTTATTCGGTAAATGAAAGCCGTAATACAGCTCGGTATAACGGTTAATTAAGGTGATATCAAATTTCACAAAGTAACCCAAAATGGGGCGGTTACCAATGAAGGTGAGTAATATTGGCAAAGCTTGCTCTAGGCTCATGGCGCCAGCTATATCTTGATTTCTTATGTGATGAACTGGAATTGAGTCTTGATTAATAGGTTTAGGAGGCTGGATTTTTAAACTCAGTTTTTGTGAGGTAAGCACTTGGTTACCACGAATTTTAACTGCACCTATGGTTAAAATGTCTGCGCTTTGTGGATCTAAACTGGTGGTTTCGCAATCAATTGAAACGACTTCATCTACGCTACATGGCGTAAATAACCCTGCAAATGGTCCCTTTGCTGCACGCATCTTATCAAATGGTCTTAGTAACCGTTGAAAAAGCATGGTTAATAATCTCGAATCATAAAGTGGTGGGCTAAAAAGCTTTTAAATTTTTTCACTACATGTAGACCGTGGCGTAATAGATCGCGTTCGTTGGGGGTAAGTTGAGTAATATCGAGTAAGTTCATACCTTGCTGGTGAGGTGTTAAATGTTGCTCTAATCGTAGCCAAAAAAACAGTTGCAGCGTTTCTTGCAGATCTTGTGACTGTTTTTGCTCTAACACCCGTAATTTGGCTAGCTCTCTAATGCGCGCCAAAGTATTGGTTGTAGCAATGCCTTGTTCAATCGCCAATGAGCGAATGCCATGAACAATAGTAAATATGCCGCCTTTTTTAATATCAAGCCCAGCATCATTAGATTTGATATGGCCAAAAAAATTCAAAGGTGAGCCAAACTGTAAGGCGATGCGGGCAAACTGTGACAGCATGACTTCTTTACCTTTACAGCCATCTATTATTTGTTGTTTTAACGGGGGCAAAAGCGTTTTATCACCTGCGACGGCATGGGCATCATTAATAATGGCTAATTGCATCAAGCTTTCGCTGTCACCCGATTGTCCGTGTAATAACCACTGTTCAATTTGCTCATGCCATTGATTGCTGGTTTTTACCCAAAACGGGTTGTTAACCATCACTTGACCGGGGCAGGGCGGATAACCAAAGCTAAGTAAGTGCTGACTAAACGCTGCTAATGTAGCTCGTTGCTCAGGCCAAATAAGATGCTCGCCTAAAATTAAACCGTTATCTTGGTCGGTTTTTAATATTTGTTCGCCACGTCCTTCACTGCCCATGACTATCAAACAAACTTGGTTTTGCACCGACTCTGGGACTAATAGTTCAAACAGCTTCTTCATTATCTGACCATTCATGGTGGCCAGTAGCTCCATAATGAACACAATTTTAATGCCGTTGTTGGTGAGGTTTTCGACCAGATTATTTAAAGTTTGCGCGGCTTTTTTTAGCTCTTCAATATTCTTCGCACGTGCAATACGTAGCGCAATCACATGGGAGTGGGTGGAAAATAAACTCAGCACATGAGCCATTTCCATAATACCAACGATGCTGTCGCCGTTTTTTACCACCACCCGTTCTATTTGATGCTGGGTCATGGCCAACATGGCGTTAAACAAAAAGTCACCTTGCTCAATACTAATTAAACGGTAATTGGCGTAGTGGGCGACGGCGGAATCTAACGTTTGCTCGTCTAATACTGCCGCGCGCAACAAATCGGTACCAGTGAGCATGCCGTAAAGCCCGTCTTGCTCAACAATTAAGGTTTCCAACTTTTGTTCTAGCATCATTTTAGTGGCGGTTTTTAAGCTCACATCGCTGCCAATAACTATGGCAGGTTGCACGTTAGAGTCATCAATACGGGTCAGAATAAACTCAGCTAAGTTTTTATTACCTTCACGCGCTTCAAGTTGTGCATATTTTTGTGCTAAATCCCGTTGAAAATAATCGGCAAAGGCAGCGTTGCTGTTGAGCAAATCACGAAATACATCGCTTGGCAGAGTATGGCAAATGGTTTCTTCTATTGTTCGATAATCGTGTTTGCATGGGCTGCCAAATTGGCTGCGAATATCAAAGAAGTCGTTATTAGTGTAGTGAGCGAAAATGGATTGGTTTGCCTCGCTGAACTCTTCCACCAATCCTTTTAGCACAATATAAAGCAAGCTAGCGGTCTCACCTTGCTTTATGAAGTGAGCTTGTTCGGGGAAATAGACAATATCTAAATGATCCAAAAAGAGTTTCTGCTGATTTTTGGTTAACAAATCAAATGGTGCATGGGTAAAGGTAAAGTGCTCCGCCACAATTAACTCCTCTAACGGTTTGAAATTGTTCAGCGCTTCTTTTGAGCTTAGCGAACTAGCAAAGATTAACTAGCCAGACTTTAGTCTGATCACACTATTAATAAAAACATCACTTAACTGCTTCTAAGTGATAAATCTATCGTTTAGTTGACTAAACTGTGATCTGAGTATCGAGGTTATTTTTTGTTCATGTTAAAATGCCAGTGGCTAAGAAGGGAATATGTTAAAAAAGGTGAGGGGGTTTAGTTACGGATTTAACCGTAAATTTACCCAAGGATTTACCTTAATAGAGTTAATGATAGCGTTAGTGGTCATGGGAATTATCCTTGGCATTGGTTTACCTTCCTATCAAAGCTTAACGCAAGATCAAAACTTAAAAGGTATTGCAGAATCTACCTATAGCCGGTTAATGCATGCCAAGAGCGAAGCGCTAAAGCGTAATCAAAACATCTACCTTCATTTTTGCCAACAAGGTAACAAATGGAAAACGGGTTTAACTGACTTAGCGAGTTGCGATTGTTTTACGGCAAACTCCTGTACATTAGATGGCCTAGACACCAGTGCTGATTGGGTTGACGGTGAGAAGATCACTTTAGCAACAGTAGAACCAGTTACCTTTAGTGATAATAAAGTACAATTTTCATCCGTGCGTTTAACTGCAAATGGCGGTACAATTCGGCTAGAAAATGCGCAGCATAAACAATTAAATGTGATCACTAGCCCACGCGGCAGGGTCAGAATCTGCCAAGTAGGCGATGTAGGATTAGGTTACAAGGAATGTATCTAAAAAAACAACACGGCTTCTCACTTGTCGAATTAATGATATCCCTAGTACTAGGCACCTTAGTGATCGCCATGATCTCCAGCCTATACGTCAGTGGTGTGGTTAATAACATCAACAGTATCAAATACTCCCGTATGAAAACCGACCTTCAGGCAGTGATGCACCTGATGGAATCTGATATTCGCCGTGCAGGGTATAGAGGGGATACCATTTCTTATGCGATGGGCACGGTATCCGGTGCTAATAATTTTATGTGGGAAGAGGACGCAACTATTACCATTGGCGGCGTTGTGAGCGCTGCTTCTGCTGGCGTGGCAACGAAAATTTTTGCCCACAATAGTGTCCCTGATAGCTGTATAGTGTTTATGTACGATTTTAATAAAACAGGTGGTATTCCAGAGGCGGAAGAGCGCTTTGGCTATCGCCTAAAAGATAATGCCGTTCAGCTTGGCCACTCAATTGATGCCAATCCTGCCGATTGCACCTCTTCTGGTACATGGGAAAAAATAACGGACCCGAATTTAATCACTATTAAATCACTGAAATTTACTCCCAGAACGATTGATAGCGATAGAACCAGAATGCGTTTGATTAAAATTGACTTAACTGGCGAAGTATCAATAGCGCAAAAAACAGCAACAGAAACCATGTCATCAGAAATACAAATTCGAAATTTGGAGTTATATAGACAATGAAAATAACACAACTTTCAAGCAAGCAATCCGGGTTAGCCATGCTAACCGTTACTTTATTATTGCTTATCTCTGCAACCAGTTTTACTTTTTTTAGTGTTAAATCGCGGGTGATGGAAAGTAAAATTGCAGCAAATGATTATCGCTATCGAGAAGCGTTTATTAATGCTGAGGCGGGAATGGATTATGCCTTTAGCTTAATGAATAGTAAGGGGTGGAAAGAAGCTTCAGCTTTGCCTAGTACAGATTTAGGATCGGGGAGGAAGCTTTATACAGTGACAGACGCTAACAGATATACCGTTGAAATTGAAGAAATGTGTGTCGATTGCAGCACAGTACGAGTCACATCTAAAGGAAAAGGCGATAGCGGAAATAATACTAAGACTATAAGTCGTATAGCTGATGCTAGATATGGTGTGAAAACTATTGATTCACCATTATTGGCTGCTGGCTCTTCTACAGTCGTTGGGTCAATAAATATTAACGGCGAATATAACCATAGCCCCGTCTATGCCGAACATGCAATCCAAACAGGTGGTCCTGTTTTTGATAAATCGGGCGCCTCTGTTGCTTTATATCCTGCAGGTTCAGATGAAACGGGCGTAGACTCTCTTCGTGGAGATAACTTTTTAGCGTATATGGGAGTCCCAGAAAAAGATTGGACTGATGTTCGAGATAGTGATGAGGTTGCGGTCATTGCTGATTGTAATGAAACGACTATAGATACTGCTTTAGCACTTATACCTAAGCCTGTTGCCCTTTGGGTTCAGGGTGACTGTGTGTTGACCGCTGATGTTGGTGTAGATGGAGACCCTACTACATTGATTGTTCAGGATGGTAGTTTATCAGGAGTTGCGAATATTTACGGTTTGTTGTATGCCTTTGATTCGACCAATGTGACAGGTGGTTCTGCTGAAGGTGTCTCACAGGCAAGTTTCGCTTTTGATTTAAATGGGCAGATACATGGGGCGGCTATTTTTGATTACAAATATACATTCGGCTATCAAAACACCCTGCACATAGTTTATCGCTCAGATTATTTAACCAGCCGTCTAAATGGAGATGCTGCGTCGGCATATTGGGTTCCAGGTGGATGGAGTGATTTTGATGCGTAATAAAGGGTTTGGATTATTAGAAGTCTTAATCTCTTTACTGGTGATTTCAGTAGGGGTAATGGGAATTATTGGGTTACAAAAGCACATGAGAAAGAAAAGTGCTGAAGCAGAAGAACATATGATTGCTGCTCGCTTGGCTCAGGAATCGTTTGAAAAGATACGTGTATTTGATGAAAGTAATTTTTCTACAGTTGTGGTGAGCGGAGCAGTTTCTCAGGCATATAATGGCACTACGTTCACCGTGACTAAATCATCTCCAACAGATATAACAATTGTACCAAGCAGTGGGATTGCTACAGGCAAGCAATTGAAAAAATTGACTATTGATGTCAGCTGGAATTCGTTAGACTCAGGTGATTCTAGAAGTATAACTTTGGCCTCAGATCTATCCCCTGTTACCACGTTTAAGTCAGATGAGTTTTTTGATTCTATTAATGGCGGCGGCTCTGGTACTGGAGCACCTCTAAAACTAGTGCAAGATCCCTCAAACCCATTACATATACCTCCAAGCTATGTTGAGAATGCTCCATATTATCAAGGCGACCAAATGAAATTTGGTGCGGATAAGTACGTATGCAAGGTTATGTCCCAGTGTAGGAATCATAATACTTGGGGACCCAAACCAGGAAATGACACAAATTTTGAATTAACGTGGGCTAAATGTACTGGTGGTGTCTGTCCGCAGCCTCCTTATCCATAACTTTTATAACATTATCATTTATTATTCGCTACAATAGGCACTTATTCTCCAAGGAGTTCACTAAGTGCCTTTTTTATCTTCTCCCCTTTGGCTTGCCAGCTTTTTCTCCTTATTTTTCTTTGCTTGGGGTATTTTCCTGCCTTTTTGGGCGTTATGGCTGGAAGGTGAGGGGTTAACCGCAGGGCAAATCGGTTTGGTGTTAGGCACAGGGCTTTTTTTGCGCTGTATTGCTAGCTTATTGATTGTGCCGCGGGTAAAAAAAGAAAGCCAGCTGCTACCTGTGATCCGCTATTTGTGTTTCCTTACATTAGCTTGTTTTGCAGTATTTCTATTTCTACAAGGCTTTGTGTTACTGGCGCTGGGTACCTTACTCGCCAACTTTATTATCTCGCCGTTAATGCCACTTGGCGATGCGTTGGCATCAAAATGGGTTAGTCAAATTCGCCTTGATTATGGCAAGGTGCGCTTATGGGGCTCGGTGAGCTTTATCGTATCATCCAGTATTATGGGCGGGCTGATCACCCGTTTTGACCACAACATTATTCTCTATGCCATGTTGGCGAGTCTATTGGCATTAGTGCTAATGAGCTTAATCAAGCCCGCTACCCTGCCTAAAGATACTCAAGTACAAAACACCGTTCGCACGCCGCTGTGGCAAGTGCTAAAAAAACCAAGTGTGATCCGTTTTATTATTATCACCAGCTGTATTCAAGGCAGTCACGCGGCGTATTATAGTTTTAGCTCTATCTATTGGAAAAGCGTGGGCTATAGCGAAACCAGTATCGGTTATCTATGGGGCTTTTCGGTATTGGCCGAGGTGTGCTTTATGGCTTTTGCCAGTAAATGGTTTGGCCAATGGCGTGCTAGCCAACTGTTTTTATTAGCGGCAGTGGGGGTTGCGGTGCGCTGGAGTTTACTGGCAAGTACCACCGAAATTAGCGTTATTGTGCTGGCGCAAGCCATGCACGCAATTACCTTTGCCGCTGCGCAAATTGCCGCCATTCGTTACATTTCAGAAGAAGCCTCTGCGGAATATGCCATTCAACTGCAAGCCCTGTATGCCGCGATTGCTTTAGGTTTAACTACCGCGGTACTTACCTTAATGTCAGGCTATTTTTACCCGACTTGGCAAGCCAATATATTTTGGCTGATGGCGGTGCTGGCTTTACCTGTGTTTTACTTGGCACGGCAGCGCCAGATCTAACTCTGTGATGTTTTTGCTTGTGTTGATTTAACGCTTTAATAACAATAGCGAAAATGTCTTAATCTGGGTTTGCCATGGATCTTGGCTGGTTAGTCGCGCCGGTATCAGTTGTTTATCTTAGTGTATTGTTTTTGATTGCTTGGTTGGGCGATCGAATCAAAGCTAAGCGTTTAAAATGGCAGCCTTTGGTGTACAGCCTTTCTATTGGCGTGTACTGCACTTCCTGGTCATTCTTTGGCACCGTGGGGCAGGCCAGCACCGACTTTTGGTCGTTCATTCCCATCTATCTTGGCCCTATTCTCGTATTTACCCTTGGCTGGAAGTTACTTGGCCGGATCATCCTCATTTCCAAGCGTGAGCATATTACCTCCATTGCCGACTTTATTGCCGCGCGCTATGGTAAATCACAAAAGCTGGCGATGGTGATCACTCTTATCGCCATTATTGGTATTTTGCCTTACATCGCGCTGCAGCTGCGCGCCATTGTAATGGGGCTTGAGTTACTCGGCACCCCGACTGTGGCGGCGGTGCAAAATGCAGATAATGCTGGCTTGATGGCGCTGTTGGTGAGTCTTGCTCTTGCCATGTTCACTATCTTGTTTGGTACTCGTAAAATTGATATTACCGAACATCATCGCGGCATGATGATCGCCGTGGCGTTTGAATCCTTACTTAAGTTGATAGCCTTTGTTGCGGTGGGGGTGTTTGCTTTATACGTTTTTTATACTGCACCTGATGCTATCACCGCGCCCATTGCAGATAAATTCAGTGCCAGAGCGGGGGCGTTTAATTGGGCACAAGGGCTAGAGATGTTAGTGCTTACTTTGCTTTCGGCCTGTGCGATGATTTGTCTGCCGCGCCAATTTCATGTCACTGTGGTAGAGAATAATCAAGGCCAAGATTTGCACTGGGCGCGCTGGTTGTTTCCGTTTTACCTATTAGCCATGGGCGCGTTTGTATTGCCTCTGGCGATGGCTGGAGACTTATGGCTAGGCGAACACGTGAGTCCCGATCATTATGTGATCAGTTTGCCAATGGCTTTTGACCACTCTTATCTTGCCATTGCCGCTTACCTTGGTGGTATGTCAGCGGCCAGTGGCATGGTGATAGTTTCCACTATAGCTTTGTCTATTATGATCAGTAACGACATTGTCTTACCCTTGTTGCTACGCCGACAAAATTTTGAAAAGAACAGCTTTGTTGAGTTTAAAGATCTGCTGATCAAGGTTCGTCGCACCGCGATCATCATTATTTTATTGCTGGCGTGGGGCGCGCACTTACTGTTTAGTCAGCTCGAGTCGTTAGCGGCAATTGGCGTGTTGTCATTTGCCGCCATTGCCCTGTTTGCGCCAGCGTTAATTTTAGGGCTGTTTTGGCGCAGCGGTAATCGCAAGGGGGTTTACATAGGGTTAACCTTAGGGTTTGGTTTTTGGCTGTTAACCTTATGCCATGAACTAAATTGGTTACCCGGTGATATAAATAGCAACTCGTTGATTTGGTTAATCACGCCGCCACAGTTTGGTTTATTTACCGATCTCAGCCCAGCTTATTGGGGTATTTTACTCAGTATTGTGTCTAATTTACTGGGCTACTTAATTGGCTCAAGCTTAACCTCATCAGCCCTAAGTGAGCGTATGCAAGCATCAGGCTTTGTTGGCAATATAGATAAAGATCCGGTGGCATTTTACCAAGCGAAAGTGCGGGTAGAAGAGTTAGAAATGCTAGCTACACGGTTTTTAGGCCGTCGTCGCGTCAAGTTACATTACACCCGTTATTCACGCATTAATGATTTAGAGCTGAAGCCCGAGATGCAAGCGCCGGGGTCACTGATAGAGCTGACCGAGCGCCTATTGGCTGGGGTGTTTGGCGCATCTTCAGCGCGGTTGGTGTTGTCTTCTGCCTTGCAAGGCCGCGATATGCAGCTGGACGAATTGGCCACCATAGTGGATGAAGCCTCCGAGCTGTTTCAATTTAACCGCGGCCTACTACAAGGGGCGATTGAGCACATCAACCAAGGGATTTCGGTGGTCGACAGCCAGTTACAATTAGTGGCATGGAATCGCCGTTATATTGAGTTATTTTCTTTTCCCAAAGAGCTGATCCAAGTGGGGCGGCCGATAGAAGATATTATGCGCTACAATGCTGAGCAAGGCTTATTAGGATTGGGTGATATTGAGTCACAGATCCAGCGGCGTCTTGAACATATGCGCAATGGTACGCCCCATGAATCATCGCGTACTCGGCTCGATGGGCGAGAAATTCAAATGCAGGGTAACCCGATGCCGGGCGGTGGCTTTGTCATGACCTTTTATGACATTACGCCCTTTCGTGAAGCCGAAAAAGCCCTTAAAGAAGCAAATGAAAACCTTGAAGCACGAGTCGCAGAGCGCACCGAAGCCTTATCCCACTTAAATGCGCAATTAATGTATGCCACTGAACTTTCAGAAATGGCGAATCACTCTAAAACCCGTTTTTTAGCGGCGGTCAGCCACGACTTAATGCAGCCATTAAATGCAGCTAAGCTGTTTACCTCATCATTAAGAGAAATGGCGAACACGCCAGAAACATCCACTCTGGCTAAGCACATTGATGATTCACTGACCTCGGCAGAAGAATTAATTGGCGATTTACTGGATATGTCGCGTCTAGAAGCTGGTAAGTTGACACCGAAACTTAAGCATTTTTATATTACCGACGTGCTCAATCAACTCGATGCTGAGTTTAGTGTGCTCGGTAAAGAATATGGGGTTAGCTTTCATACCTTGCTCGCCAATATTCCGGTGTATTCCGACCCTAAGTTACTGCGCCGGATCTTACAGAACTTTCTTACTAATGCCTTTCGCTATAATCCAAAAGGCAAGGTGCTATTGGGTGTGCGCCGCACGAAGAGACATGTTGAAATTCAAGTTTGGGATAATGGGCCGGGCATTCCAGAGCATAAACTGGCTGACATTTTTGAAGAGTTTTTGCGTTTAGACCATTCTAAAACCGCGCAAGAGCAAGGCTTAGGTTTAGGGCTTGCCATTGCTAAAGGACTCGCCAAATTGTTAGGGCATCAGTTGTTAGTGCGATCTTGGCCCAATAAAGGCACGGTATTTAGTGTGTTGATTGAGCGCTCAGCACCGCAGCAAGTGCAGGTGGTTAACCCAGTGACTCAGCCAAGTGTTGGCGTGGCGGGCACACGAATTTTATGTATCGATAATGAAGTGGATATTCTCTCAGGCATGAGTGATTTGCTAAGCCGCTGGGGCTGTGAAGTGGTAGTGGCTGAAAGTCTTGATATTGCGATAGAAAAACTGTCAAAAGGCTGGTTGCCACAAATTATATTAAGTGACTACCATCTTGGTGGCGGCAAAACCGGTCTGCAAGCCCTGCACATGTTACGTTTGCAATATGGCGATATTCCCGGCGTGGTGATCAGCGCCGATCGCCAAGATGAGATGATGCAAAAAATCAAACAGCACGGTTACCATTATTTGAGCAAGCCAGTGAAGCCGTTAAAACTCAAAGCTTTGATCCGTTCTTTATTGGATAATTAGAGTGAGCTAAACGCAAGGGAGGCTCACGGCATGAATACCGTGAGCGGTTTTCTTTACCTCACGAGACTGACGGCGCAGCCTTGTGCGGCAGTTACTTCATTGGCTAATACTTGCGCTGCAGCAGTTGCACTCTCTGGCCGTGCCGAATGGGCGCATAAGTAGTGTTTAAGATCTGGATATTGGCATAAATCGTAAGGACTACGCAGTGCCACCACCACTAAATTGTCAAAATCGCGACTGCATTGTTGCACTAGCTGCTGCGCAGCTTGTTGTTCAAAATCTTCTCCGGGAAGGGGGTGGTTCTCTGTAACCAGCACAATATAGCCTTGCTTTGCCTGTTCAGAAAGTTGTTCTAAGCTGGTTTCTTGCCAATTCAGCTGAGTGTGTTTCAGCGCGTTGATAAAGTGCGAGTATGCGGATTGTGCTTGATTGGGGCCAATCCCTCTTGGGTTGATTAAATTGCTGTAACTGGATGCTGGCGTTGCATTGATTACGTAGAGGGGTTGCTCTTGTCCATTGATGCCTCCTCGGATCCAAGTTACCCCCCCTTGCGCTGCTTGCTTGGCGACCAATGATCCTTGCGAAAAATCCGCTTCTTGATATAGCGCCATTGGCGTTAGCTTCTCCAGTTTTAAGCGCACCACGCGGCGTAGTGCTTGTTCAATAATACTTTCTGCAAGCTCGCCAGACTCCACCGCTTCAACTAGGCCGTGGATCATTGCTAACTGTTTATCCAAGTAGGCGTGGCTATGATCGTAATGCTCTTCAGATAGCATGATCATAGTGATCCCGGCTTGCATGGCCTTAATGGCCGCTTCGACCGGATGATAGTGATGAACAATGGCTCCCATATTCATACTGTCTGAAATGATAATGCCATCAAAGCCCATATCATGACGTAACACCTGCTGCAGTATGGTGGGTGACAACGTAGCTGGATGTTGAGTATCTAGCTTGGGATAAAGGATATGGCTGGTCATTACCACATCAACGCCTGCGTTGATCGCGGCTTGAAATGGAGCCAAATCGTTAGCTTTTAACTCGTCATATGACTTATTAACCTGTGGAATATCTCGGTGGGTATCACCTTGGGTGTCACCGTGGCCTGGAAAATGTTTGGCACAAGCAATAATGTTGCCTTGATGTAAGCCTCTTACGGCTCCAGCCGCATGGGCACTCACTTTATGAACTTGATCGCCAAACGAGCGAGTATCAATAATAGGAGAAGCTAAGTTAAAGTTCACATCACAGCACGGCCCCAATATGCAGTTAAAACCGGCATAGCGCATTTCGTCGCCAAATATATGATACATTTGTTCGGTGTTTTTTACCGAGTCGGCCACGCCAAGGGCTAAGTTACCTGGGCCTGTGCTTGATTCTCCCACCAGCACGCCCCAGGCACCTTCTTGGTCTACACCCAGTAACAGCGGCAGGCGCTGATGTTGATGTAATATTCCCTCTAGCCCTTTATTAAGCTGATGAGCTTCGGCAAACGTCGTCGCGTTGTCTTGACTTAAATAGCAGCCACCTAAGTTGTATTCGGCAATCATGTTTCTGGCTTGCTCTGCGTCTTTACCGGGAAACGCTAAGATAAAGAGCTGACCTATTTTTTCTTTTAACGACCATTGCTTGATGATGGCGCTGATTTGGCTATCGGCAATCATGATTTTCTCCTAAGTTAATATATTTAATTATTTTTTGCGTAATTGGCGTAGCTGACCCATGGTAAAAGTCACAGCGACAATGACGATGATGCCGCGCAATATCAGCTGTTGGTCTACATTCAGCCCCATTAAAATCAAGCCGTTATTAACCATGCCCATAATCAGTGCGCCGATCACAGAGCCGACAACAGTGCCTTTACCACCGAATAAGCTAGTGCCGCCAATGATTACCGCTGCAATCACTAACATCAGGTCGTTTTCGCCCAAGGTGTAGCGTGCGCTGTAGAGACGGCCTGAATATAAAATGCCTGCTAATGCCGCGAGAAAGCCATTAATCATCAATACATAAAGCTTTATGCGATTAATATTGATCCCAGAATACATGGCCGAGACTTTATTACCGCCCGTGGCTAAAACATGCTTACCAAAGGTGGTATTACGCAGTACAAATGCGCCAATCACAGTCACCACTAAAATCCATACAAATAAGATAGAAAAGGGGCCGATATCGCCAGAGCCAAAAATAAACGCATAAGTGTCGTTATCAATGGGAATCGACTGCAAAGATGTAGACCAACGTGCGATCCCCGTGATAATGCCTGTGGTGCCTAAGGTCACGAGAAAGGAGGGAATGCCAACCATAGTGACAAAAATACCATTGATAAAACCAATCATGGTGCCTACTAATAACGCCGCAGACACCGCAAGGAAAATACTGTCGGTTTCTTGTAATGTCAGCGCGGCCACTATTGCGGCCAGTGCTAAAGTGGCGCCGAAGGAAAGATCTATTTCGGCCGCGCTTAACACAAAGGTCATGCCCACCGCCATGATTGCGATGGTGGCGGTTTGGCGGGCGATATTCATTAAGTTAGTGGATGATAAAAAGCCTTTATCGTGGAGTGCTACCGAGAAAAAGACAAAAATACCAATAAAAACAAAGTAAATAATATAATCACGCCAGGCGATGTTGAACTTAGGTTGGCTGCTTGCCACCAGTGTTTTTTCATTCATGCTTAATATCCTTTTTATTTGTTCGGCTATTGCACTGCCGCCAGTAACTGCTCTTCGCTCATGGGCTGTTCGCTAAATTGCCGCACAATACGTCCTTTATTAACCACATAAATGACATCGCAAAAACTACCAACTTCAGCGTACTCACTCGACACAAAAATAACCCCGTTACCTTGCGCGACATATTGATTTACAATTTTCATAATTTCGTATTTGGCATTGATATCAATACCAAAAGTGGGATCGTCCAGCAGTAACACTTTGGCATCAGTAGAAAGGCACTTACCAATCACCACTTTTTGTTGATTACCGCCGGATAAGAAACGAACCGATTGATCCATTCCCGTGGTTTTGACGCCTAACTTTTTAATCGTATCGTTAACAATGGACTCACCTTTTGATTTATTTAAAAACAATGAGTTAGATATTCTTTCAAACGAAGCCATTAACACGTTATCTGACACAGAAAAATCCAGCACGAGTCCTTGTGATCGTCGTTCTTCGGGTACCATATTGATGCCCTTCTCGATGGCAGACCGAGGAGAAGCGATGGAAACTGGTTTTCCGTTAACGAAAATTTCACCGCCTGTCAGCGGCGTAAGCCCATATATGGCTTCCAGAATTTCGGTGCGCCCGCTACCGAGTAATCCGGCTAAACCTATTACTTGACCAGGCATCACTTTAAGTGAAACATGGCTAAGCATCGCGGTGCTCACGTCACGCAACTCCAACAAAGGAACTGACGCGGAGTTATCGGGCACAATTTGGCGAGCCCATGTCAGTTGAGTGTTTGCTTTTTGACCAAGCATCGCCTCAACTAATACATCAATGGACGTATCGGCTGTGGCTGTTTCGAGTACGGTATAACCATCACGCAGCACCGTTACTGCATCACAAATTCTCATGATGTCACTGAGATAATGGGTGATATAAATAATGGCAATACCTTGTGACTTGAGTTTATTGACCACCTTAAACAGCTCGTTAATTTCATTGTTTGATAGCGAAGCCGTTGGCTCATCAAGCACGAGTATTTTGGCTTTCATGGCCAAGGCCTTAGCGATTTCAACAAATTGTTGTTCGCCAACACTGAGACTTTCGACCTTTTGCCTTGGGTCGATGTTTACGCCTAAAGCAGCCAAAAAAGGAGCGGCTTGGCGTTCACGCTCTCGATTTGAAATTAACGGTGTAGTCTGCTCGTTTTGGGTTAAAAAAATATTATCAGCAATACTTAAGCTAGGGATCAGGCTGAGATCTTGGTACACCATCGCGATGCCTTTTGCTTGGGCTTCGCGAGGGCTAGAAAAATGACAAGGCTCGCCAAATAAGTGAACCGTGCCGCCATCGCGTTGATGATAACCGTTGAGCAGCTTGACTAAGGTTGACTTCCCCGCACCGTTTTGACCGACAAGCGCATGCACTTCGCCCGCTTTTAGGGTGAAATTAACCCCTTTTAATACCGGGTTGTTATCAAACCCTTTTTGTAAATTACGTGCTTCAATGACGTGCTGAGCCATATTACCTCCTTGCCTAATTGCAGCTCGTTTAATTATTAAGGGCTTTACTGACCGCTTTTGGTAGCTCTCTACGCAGCGCATGTTGCCAAGCTTGAGCTAAATTTTCGCGGGTAACGCCACTGGCGCTGACAGTCACAAACGGTGGTGTTGGCTCACCTAATTTAGCAAGGGCGCCCATATGAGCCAGAGTTTGGCCTAGGTCATAGGGTAAATCCGTCACAATGCCGGCAACATTACGCTGCTTCGCCATGTCTAAGGCATTCGCTGCGCCGAGATCCATGGTCACCACCTTGATATCACTGCGTCCTGCTGCGCGAGTGGCCGACACCACGCCTTCTGCAATGCTGTCCCATGGCGCATAAATGGCTTTAATGTCGTTAAACTGGGTGATTAATGCCGATGCGATCACCTCACCATCGTTGGCGTTTGCAATGCCTCGTTTCGCGACTATCTCAATATCAGGATAATTTTTGGCTAGGTGAGTCAGTACCGCTTGGTCTCTTTGGTTGGTGACGTAGTAGTTAGCCTCGTGGTAAATAAAGCCTATTTTTCCTTTCCCTCCTACGGATTTAGCAATCAGGTCGGCGGCAATTTTGCCCATTTGAAATAAGTCATCAGTGACAATGCCTGCGTAGTCTTTACCATGCACAAAGCCTTTTGGTAGATTACTGATCAGCACTAACTTGCTGCCTTGCTCTACCGCGGGTTTAAAGGCTGCGGCACCGGAAACAGGATCAACAACTAAAGCTATTAATATATCGGGCTTCATGGCCATAATCGTTTCAACATCGGTTCGCTGTTTGTTGGCATCAAACTCGGCATCGGTAACAGCGACGACTTCTATATTAAGTTGCCCAAAGCTATCTTTTGCGCCTGCAATTAATGCACTGGACCAGTCTGAGGTGCTATGCATCAAGATTGCAGCGGTATAAGCTTTCGTTTTTAGGCTCTCTTGTTGTTCAGTGGTTAGCTTGATATCGGTAAAGGGAGTGGCTGTTTCACCATTTGGCCCCAGCGTCGCACTCGATTCTGCTTGTGTAAATGCACTCAGTGTTAGCAATGCGGTTAAGCTTAAAGATTGGCAAATAGATCGTATTGTTTTCATCATGCATACCTTCTGTCTTAATAGTGAGGTGTATTTCTCTCGGTGCAAGAAACGCCCTGTTGTAAAATTTGTTTCACGTTAGCTATGGGTTGAGTATTTAATAGGTATTTATTCTAGGTGTTTTATAGGTGTTTTGTGCGATCGGGATCGCATCCCACCATTTTAACAAGGTGATAACAATCACAGTTTGACTTTTAAATGAGCAATATTTTGATGAGATAGTGGCGCTATGATGTAAAACCATCACGTTGTCATTTTACCTAAGTGCGAAGTTCACCACCGTTTGTTACGGGGGATAAAGTGATAAACAGGTAAAATATAGGTATTATACAGGCTGAGTGTTGGCTTATTGATAGCGAACACAGCGAGGAGATAAAGAGGTTAATGATTCATCATCAACACCCGATAGTTACGGCGCAAATGTATCAGCAGTTATTAGCCAATAATGACATTTATTTTGTTGCTTTTGATCAAGCAGAACAAATATTAGCGACTAATTATCCGGTTTCTTCGCTACAGCTTAAATGCTTGGATGATTTGGTTTTTTTAATTGGTCACACCAACATTGAAGGGCTTCGTGCGTATATTTTAAATCCCACCAGTGCGTTATCCTTTACCGTGGCTAATTTAGTGTTTGAGGTAATAAGGCTGAGTGATCCGCAGGAGCCTGCTGTGTTTGCACTGCAAATTCAGTCACGCGATGCGTTAGCGGATGAGCCGAAACTTTCAGTGATTGAGCAGGATTATAAAATTATTAATGAACTGGCGAGTTCGTTGAGCATGCTAACGTCCGCTCCGCAAAGTCAAATGCCAGAGTCGCTGCAACAAGAGGTGCGTAATAAACACTTGCCTGAGGTAGAAAAGCGGTTGCAACAACTGCAAGATCCGATGCTGAGAATGTGCTTAGAAATTGTCAAATCGAGCATGACATCATTAATTAACGATGCGCCGAGTATGAACGCTCAGTTGCTGCAAGTGCTTACCCCATCAGAGTTGCAAGTGGCTGAGTTCATTCGTGGGGGGATGTCGAGTAAGGATATTGCTAGCACCTTGAATGTGGCGCGAAAAACAGTTGAAAACCATCGCAATAGTTTACGCAATAAACTCGGTATTACTAATCGTGGTGTTAATCTCAAGAACTATCTACTGGGATTGCAGCAAAAGTAATAGCCGCGGCATCAATTATATAGAAGCCGCAGCTATGCGGTGAAACAAGTGAGAGCGCAATTCATGGCGCGAAAATGGCGCGCGATGTATCGCAGAATAAATTCTGATTCTACACTAAGTGTATGATTTAATTAGTAGGATTGATATTTATATCGCGAAATTCCAACTGAAACTCCCCTAACTTGCCATATTGAAAATGGATAATTTTGTCGAATGGTAAGCTGATGACACCCGCATATGAGCCGGTGATCACTTGTTGGCCTTTGCTTAGGCCTATGCCTCGCTGCGATAAAAAATTCACCAGCCAATATAAACCGGCACGAGCGTGGCCATCTTGATGTTTACCCACTAGTACTTGATTGGGCTCACCTTGTACTGCAATAGTGAGTTCAAACTCGCTGTAACTTAGATCGGTGGCAGCTTTGATCTCAGGCCCTAACCATACTCCTTGATTTAATAAACCATCGGCTAAGGCGTCAAAAAAGCTCGCTTGCTTAGGCGCCTCAAAGCGACTTTGAATTAACTCAAGAGCTAAGCGAGTACTGCCAATTGCATCATCAATTTCGGTTTGGCTATAGGCGCCAGCGCGCGGCGGTAAATCGCTTTTGAGGGTAAAACATAACTCGGGTTCAATCAGCGCCTTGCCGTCTGTGCTTGCTAATGGGCAGATGGTTGTTTGGTGTTGTATTTCACTTTCAAACAAGGCGCCAATAATGGTTTTATCGCCATTGGGTTGCGCGCATTTCCAGCCAATTTGTGGCGTGCTCGCTAGTTGGCTGTAATGTTTGGCGCAGGCTTGTTGAATGGCAAATGCTTGATTAAAGTTGTTTGGCCGTTGCGCTTGAGGGAGAAAAGGGCCAACTTGCTGGTGAAAACGACGTGATGCGAGTACTTGAGCGGCTTGCTCAATATCTGGATTTAGCATAGAAGACCTTAAAAACGAGTGACAATAATTGAGGAAATGCCGAGCCCTTGGGCAGGGCTCTGTGATTAATCAACTTCCATTTGTTGCAGTGCGATCACCGCCTGAGTGCGGTTGCTGACATCTAATTTACGAAATATTGCAGTAACGTGAGCTTTTACTGTGGCTTCAGAAACACCGAGTTCGTAAGCAATTTGTTTATTCAGCAGGCCCTCATTAAGCATCACTAATACTCGGTATTGCTGCGGGGTGAGTAATGCGAGTTTATCGGCAAAGTCAGACTGCTCAGGATCAACGTAATCTAAATCGATACCTTCAGGTAACCAAGGGTCGCCAGCTAAGGTTTGGTTTAAGGCGCTGACCAGTTGCTTCATCGGTGACGATTTTGGAATAAATCCCATCGCACCTAATTTTATCGCCTTGCGGATCACTGCTTCATCTTCACTGGCAGACACGACAACTATAGGCAAATCAGGGTATAAACCTCGTAAATGGGTCAAGCCAGAAAAGCCATTAGCGCCAGGCATTTTTAAATCGAGTAACAGTAAATCGACGTCTTCGGTTTGTTCTAGTAAAGCCAATAAGCCATCAATGGTATCGGCTTCAAGTAAATTTGCGTTGTTCACCGCCATATGTACCGCTTGGTATAAAGCGTTTCTAAATAGGGGGTGATCATCGGCTATAACAATAGTGTAGGGCGTGTCCATGGGATCATATCCATGTTAATAGATGGGGCTAATTTTTTACCTCAAGCTAACACCAACATGACTTTCGGTCAATTGATGCCCCCTTAGTAAGACTTTAGTATAGATCCCAGCTCACACAAATGGGCGGATGTTATTGTGAAAATTCGATCCCCGTTGCCAGTGCAACGGGGTTTTCAGGATATCTTTTGAATCGGTTAAGACATTTGAATGCCAATGATGCTGCCCAAACCGACTAAAATAACACCTGAGAGTTTGTTAATTCGTTGTTGGTTTTTTTGGAGCCAGGTATTAAGCCAGCCCGAATAGATAAAGCGGACTAGCAGTGCCCAAACCACAATGGCTTCAATGGCGATGGTTGCGGCAAAAAAGAGTTTATTGCTGGTGGAGGTTTCTGGCGACACAATTTGCGTAAAAGTCGCAACTAAGAACATTAACACTTTAGGGTTAAGCAAATTACAAAGTAGTCCCTCTAAGTAAGCATAACGTGCTTTGATCGGGCCCTTACAGGTAGACTCAAGGCTTTTTTTATTACTGCGCCATGCTTTTATGCCCAAATAAACTAGATAAGCCGCGCCGAGGTATTTCACCGTGGTAAACACCATGGGGGCTTGAGCTATCAGCATTGATACGCCAAAAATAGCCAATAACAAATGAGCACAAAATCCGGTCATGATGCCAAGAATACAACATAATGTGGTGCGTTTAGCGCCTGTGCTGCCATAGCGGATCACCATGATCATATCGGGACCTGGGCTTAACATGCCCAGTAAATTAATCACCAGTAACGTGAACAAGACTTCAGTCATAACGGTAAGAATCTAAACAAATATTAATATTTGTTTAGTGTAGTGCCGAATCGGTTATTACTTTAGTGACTTTTAAGAATTTACAGTATTCCAAAATGGAATGTGTATTTAAAAGATTAAATCGGATCCAGCTCTTGGGCTTGGATCAGTTCCGCCAAACGCGTTCTAAACCAGCGATGGGCCGGATCTTGATGGTTGCGATGATGCCACTGTAAGGTGCAATCAAATTCGTCGATTTCGATGGGTAAGGGTTTAATGGTTACAGGGTGATCTTCTGACAAGCGCTTGGCGATATGCGATGGCAAAGTCAGTAATAAATTAGATTGCGCCACCATATTAACAGCCGATGGATAAGAGCTGACTCGTAACCGTACCTTTCGCGTCACGCCTTTGTCGGCAAGGGCTCGGTCGATAGCGGTGGTTTTGTCTGTGCCAACGGTGATCACGGCATGATGATAGTCAGCAAAATCTTGCAGTGACAAACTGGTTTTTGCGCTTAAAGGATGCTCTTGGCGCATGATACAAACAAAATAGTCACGATTGATTAAGCTGGCGTGCATGTCTTTGGCGTTGGGATCTTGGATCGTAGTACCTAAATCCACCTTACCTTCTTTTAACAGTTGATAGGTTTGCTTATCCCAGTTTTGGACGTTGATACTAATATGTGGCGCCGCGCGATAAATGTCAGCCAGCGCCTTGGGCAGAATGTATTCACTGACATAATCCGTTGAGGCGATGGTGAACTCTTTGCGACATTTCATCGGGTCAAACTCTTGCGAGCTAAATAGCCCATCCATGGCTTGCACTAATTTGGCGACTTCAGGTGCCAGTTGCATGGCTTTATTGGTCGGGGTTAACTCAGGGCCCGCTTTAATTAACAGCGGATCATTAAACAACTCGCGCAGCTTCGCTAAGTTTTTACTCATGGCCGACTGACTAATAAATTGTCGCTGAGCGGCTTTGGTTACGCTCAGCTCTTGCAGCAGCAAATGTAAACTCACAATCAGGTTTAAATTAATCCGACTGATTTTTTCAATCATCTAGACGCTCTCACTCATTGGATTTCATGGCGCTGCAAGTGTTGTAAAAATTGCTCGCCAGCCATAAAGCCTGTGACACGCGCTTGGGTTAAACGCTCACCTTGCTGGTTATAAAACAAAATGCTGGGCAGGCCCAAAATATTTAGTTCACTGAGCATGCCTTGATCATCGGCATTGTTTTTAGTGACATCGGCTTGGATCAAGACCACATTTTCAAGCTGATCAATGACACCATTATGAGTAAAAGTGGCTTTTTCAAAATCCTTACAGGCCACGCACCAATCCGCATAAAAATCGACCATCACGGCCTGATTATTTTGTTTAGCAATAGCCAATTGATTTTGTAACTCAGATAAATCAGTGACATAAATAAAGCGAGACTTTAAACCTTGCTTAGTATTTTGTTGCTCGCTGATCTGTGCAGCGGTTGAGCCAATCACGGCTGTGCCCGCTAATGCAATACAAACCAGCCCCAATGTTTTTAAATGATGTGCGCTGCGCCAGAGTGCATGGGCTAAATATGCCAGTAAAGCTAAACCTAGAAGAGCAAATAACACGCTGCTTATTGTAGCGCTAATAAAGCGCTCTAACATCACCACGGCAACACTCAATAATAAAAAGCCAAATATCACTTTAATGTGCACCATCCACATGCCTGCTTTCGGTAAAAATTTACCGCCAGAGGTGCCTAGAACAAGTAAAGGTAAGCCCATGCCAAGGCTAAGGGCATAAAGTACCGCGCCGCCAAGTGCTAAATCGCCGGTGCCTGCTACGTACAATAAAGCGCCTGATAAAGGCGCAGTGGTACAAGGTGAGCAAACTAAGCCTGAGATCAAGCCCATTAAAAACACGCCTTTGACGCTGCCACCTTGCTGCTGATTGCTGACCTTATTTAAACGCTCACTGATAAAGCTGGGTAATTGCAGGTTAAACAAGCCAAACATCGACAAAGAGAGCACCGTAAAAAGCACCGCCAATGAAATCAGGATCACCGGATGTTGCAACGCAGCTTGGTATTTCAGTCCTGCCATCGCCACCACGAGACCAAGTAAGGTGTAAGTTAGCGCCATGCCTTGCACATAAGTAAACGACAGTAAAAAGCTACGTTTTGTGCTTAAGGATTGTTGCCCAACAATAATGCCAGACAAAATCGGGTACATTGGAAACACACACGGAGTAAAGGCAAGGCCAATACCAAGGAGAAAAAATAACCCCAAACTAATGAGTAAGCTTTGCTCGGACAATATATCGGCTAGACCGCTGGAGCTTTGCTGATCTAATTTTTGCTGTACGATACCATTGCTCTGTGCTGGCGTGTCGCTTTGACTTGCTGTACTCGTTTGCCCCTCTAGCGGGCTAAGATAAATTACTTTGGTTTCAGGTGGGTAGCATAAACCCGCATCGGCGCAGCCTTGATAAGTCACGCTGATTTGCGCATCGTTGGCGATGTTTTGCACATTTAATACAATTTCTGTGTCTTGGCGATAAATCACCACATCACCAAAGTAGTCATCGTGATAAGCAATGCCTTCAGGCAAGGTAGGGAGCAATATCTCAACGCCTTGCGCCTGAAAGCTAAATTGATGCTGATAGAGGTAATATTCAGGTGTAACCGCCCAGTTTAAATAGACTTCATCGTCTTGCTGTTGGTAAGCAAACTGAAAAGCCCGATCGACTGGTAAAAAACTCGGCTGCTGGCTAAATGGGCTACTTGAATTAACGCTAGTTTGACTAAAAGGTGGATCGCCTGCTGCTATCGTAGTGCTAATCAAGAATAAACTAAGAATACATGCCAAAAAACGAGTCATTTTACTACCTTGAAAATGCGTTAAGTAAAGCTACTGGGCGCATGAAAGTTGCCCAGCGATTAAATGGTTAACGTGGTTTTCTATTGTGTTACTTGATCGATCCAGTTTAAGTATCGTGGTTCACCTTGTGTTATCGGCAGCGCGATAATCTCCGGCGTATCATAGCTGTGCAGATTTTTAATAGCTTCAGACAGCTTATCAAACAAGCTGGCCGTGGTTTTTATCATCATTAGCACTTCACGATCTTGCTGTATCTCACCTTGCCAATGATACAAGGAATACACGTTAGGTTGCATGGTAATACAAGCCGCAAGTTTTTCACGTAAAATTTCACCTGCAATTTTATCGGCTTCCGTGCTATCGGGTGCAGAGCACAGCACCATAATGTATGTTTGTTGCATCAATACACACTCCTTGGATTAGACTTAAGGTTCAATGATAAGGGTATCTCGATATATAAACGAATAGATATTTTTTGTAGTGTGGACTGCGCCAGTAAACTCGCATTAGTTCTCAACCAATCATGCTAATGATTGAGTACGGATTTATAACGAAACTCGATAGGAACAAGATCATGATAGTAGTAGAACTCTTGGTTGTATTAAGCGCCATTTTTTTAGGTGCTCGGCTAGGTAGTATAGGTATCGGCTTTGCTGGTGGCCTAGGTGTATTGATACTGACGTTAGGTTTTGGCATGACACCGGGCACGATTCCTATTGATGTTATTCTTATTATTATGTCGGTGATCGCCGCGATAGCAGCAATGCAAGTTGCAGGCGGGTTAGATTATTTGGTTTCGTTAGCTGAGCGTGTACTGCGTAAAAATCCGAAACAGGTCACTTTTTTAGCCCCGATAGTAACCTACGTGATGACCTTGTTTGCTGGCACCGGCCACACCGCTTTTTCTACTTTACCTGTGATTGCCGAAGTGGCCAAGGAGCAGGGCATTAGGCCTTCGCGTCCTCTAAGCATTGCCGTGGTCGCCTCGCAAATTGCGATTACGGCGTCACCTATTTCTGCGGCGTTAGTGTTAATGAGCGGCATGCTAGAAAAATACAACGTGAGCTACTTACAAATTTTACTTATTTGCATTCCAACCACGTTTATTGCCTGCATGATAGGGGCATTTGTGGCGCAGTTTATGGGGAAAGATTTAGCGGATGATGAGGTTTATCAAGATCGCTTAGCCAAAGGCTTGGTTTCGTTGCATCAAGGACAAGCGAGAGAGCTTAAGTCTGGGGCTAAGCTGTCAGTCATGATTTTCTTGTTCGCTATTGTTGCTGTGGTTACTTATGCCACCGCCATTAGTGACACGGTTGCTTGGATAGATGCCCCTGTATTGCCCCGCAACGAAGCCATTATGGTGTTTATGCTAACAGCAGCCACCCTTATTGCATTCATCACTAAAATAGATACCTCAGAAGTGCTCAATGCTGCCACTTTTAAATCGGGCATGAGCGCGTGTATTTGTGTGCTAGGCGTTGCATGGTTGGGGGATACTTTTGTATCAAACCATATTGAAGGCATTAAAGAAATCTCAGGAGTGGTGCTAACGGATCACCCATGGATGCTGTCAGTGGTGTTGTTTTTTGCCAGCATGCTGTTGTATTCACAAGCGGCAACGACTGCCGCGTTGATCCCATCGGCACTGATGCTTGGAGTGAGCCCTGCAGCGGCGATAGCCTCTTTTGCTGCCGTGAGCGCTTTATTTGTGCTGCCCACTTATCCTACTTTACTTGCCGCAGTCGAAATGGATGACACAGGTTCAACCCGCATTGGTAAGGCCGTATTCAATCATCCGTTTGTCATTCCAGGCGTGGTAACCATTTCGTCTTCTGTGGCGCTGGGCTTTGTGGTGGCAAATTTGGTTTTGTAAGTGATTAAGGCTTATAAATTTTATCTCGAGTTCGGTAATACTTGGCTATGAGTTCGGTATATACAGCGAATGCTGTTTTTGTGGCGAAGTAAGAGTTCAGGTAAGCTAGGCAGGCTTTTTCGCAAAAACATTTTTTCGCGGAATAAATTCCGCTCCTTGTATGTTAAATTTGCTGATTCGTGTTTTTTTGTAGGACCTGAGCTTGCTCAGGGAATTTGCAATGTTTGCTGAGCAAGCTTAGCTCCTACAGTTGGCGATACAGGCTTTGGTAGGAGTGATATTTATATCGCGAAATAGCATTGTTAACCCTAAGCCCGATAAAGGCATTTAGGTATAGTGATTTACGGCATGCTTGTTATGCTTATGAAATGGAACTCAAGGCTGAGGTTATTATGTTTGCCAGACTGTTTTTATTGTTTACTGCCACATCGTTATTAGAAATATTCATTCTTGTTAAAGTCGGTGGATTCTTAGGGGCTTGGCCAACCGTTGGCTTGGTGGTCGTTACTGCATTCGTCGGCTCTGCGTTAGTGCGTAGCCAAGGCATACAAACCATGTTCAAAGTGCAAGCGCGTGTAAACCAAGGTGAAATGCCAGGCCAACAACTGATTGAGGGCATGATGCTAGTTATCGCCGGGGTATTATTAGTGACCCCTGGTTTTGTTACTGATTTTTGCGGCTTAATGTTGTTGCAACCAGGCATTAGAGCCAAGTTAGCGAAAGCGGCGATGAATAAATTTCAGCTGCAAATGGTGGCAGGTAGCCATGGCGGTTTTCATGGTGGATTTACCGGTGGCCAGCCTTTTACACCGCCACCTCAAGGGCCAAACCAACAAGGGTCAGCCGACAACAAAGTGAACGACGGCAACACCATTGAAGGTGAATACGAGCGCAAAGAATAATTGCCAATATCACGCACCCAATACTTTACTCATCAAAACAGCACGGTAACACGTGCTGTTTTTGTTTCTGCTATTGATTACTTTTTTAGCAAACCGCCAGTTATCACACTATTTTATGATTCATTCTGATGTGTCTTGAAAAGCAAAAAATAACCCTGTATTTTACTTCGCGTCGAAATTCAAACAAAAAAATATGAACTTTGGTGAACCAAATGCGTCTAACCAGAGTAAAACTCGACACAATAATTAATTTTCACCAGCTTGGTGGGCCTTATTGAAGTATGGGTTAAACCCAAGGATAGGTTTAATTCTAAATAAAGCATTGGTGGCATGGAGCTTGCGATTTAGCTGAACAATCAGCTAGTTTGGTCCTCTTCATTACTTTGAACTGTAATGTTAGGGGCATCATCAAGGGAGATTTTCCAAATGAATGTTGCTGTATCTTTAAAAACGTTTAAAAAGTACCATCCTCGTCAAGTCGCTAAACATATAAAAGCCTTTTTCAATGGCCGAATCTATATTGTCGGAGTCGGTCGCTTTCGTGTAGTTAATGGCAAATTAGTGGCCTATAAAGATGCTGACAGAAAAGCGCTTTCAGTCATGAGTGAAGTCAATCGCATCATCAAAGAGATGCAAATACAGCAAAGTGTTGCTGCTTAGCATCCAGTTTTGACGACGTAAAAAAGGAGCATTTAGCTCCTTTTTTTGTATCTGAGTGTAAGAAAGCCCACAACCCTGTAAAAAACACAGAAATTTTCTGATTTTTTTTATCTTTCCCCTTGAGAAAATCTGTAGCAACCCCATCTAGTGAGCATGGATTTGACCAAAAGCATTTTGCTCAAGGTCTTTTATAGCAACAACATAAACTTAAACTCTCAGGAGAACTTCAATGAATATTCGTCCTTTACACGATCGCGTTATCGTTAGACGTCAAGAACAAGAATCTAAGTCTGCTGGCGGTATCGTTTTAACTGGCTCAGCTGCAACCAAGTCAACTCGCGGTGAGATTATCGCAGTGGGTAATGGCCGCATTCTAGAAAATGGCGACGTTAAAGCATTGGATGTAAAAGTAGGCGACACAATCATTTTTAGTGAAGGTTACGGCGTTAAAACAGAAAAACTAAACGGCGAAGAAGTATTGATCATGAGCGAAGGTGACATCCTTGCCGTGGTTGAAGCTTAATTAACGCATTGAATGTAATTTAACTTTCTCAATTATTTAAAGAATTTAAGGAAACAACAATGGCTGCAAAAGACGTATTGTTTGGTAGTGACGCTCGCGAAAAAATGTTAGCGGGTGTAAATATTTTAGCTGACGCAGTAAAAGTAACGTTAGGCCCTAAAGGTCGTAATGTCGTACTAGACAAAAGCTTTGGCGCTCCAACCATCACCAAAGATGGCGTATCAGTTGCTAAAGAAATCGAACTAGAAGATAAGTTCGAGAACATGGGCGCGCAAATGGTGAAAGAAGTTGCTTCTCAAGCCAACGATGCAGCGGGTGACGGTACAACAACTGCAACCGTACTGGCACAATCAATTATCACCGAAGGTCTAAAAGCTGTTGCTGCGGGTATGAACCCAATGGACCTTAAGCGTGGTATCGACAAAGCAGTAATTGCTGCAGTGGAAGAGCTAAAAGCCTTATCAGTACCTTGTGCGGATGCGAATGCTATCGCTCAAGTGGGTACGATTTCTGCTAACTCTGACAGCGCAGTTGGCGACATCATTGCTGAAGCCATGGGCAAAGTAGGCAAAGAAGGCGTTATCACTGTTGAAGAAGGTCAAGGCCTACAAAACGAATTAGATGTAGTAGAAGGTATGCAGTTTGACCGCGGTTACCTATCTCCTTACTTCATTAACAACCAAGAAGCGGGCACAGTTGAGCTAGAAAGCCCATACATTCTATTGGTTGATAAGAAAATCTCTAACATCCGTGAATTACTTCCTACCCTTGAAGGTGTAGCGAAAGCGGGTAAGCCACTGCTTATCATTGCTGAAGATGTTGAAGGTGAAGCACTAGCGACATTAGTTGTTAACAACATGCGCGGTATTGTTAAAGTTGCAGCGGTTAAAGCGCCTGGGTTTGGTGACCGTCGTAAAGCCATGCTACAAGACATTGCTATCCTAACTGCAGGTACTGTGATTTCTGAAGAAGTGGGTTTAGATCTTGAAAAAGTACAACTTGAAGATCTCGGTCAAGCGAAACGCATCATCATCAATAAAGATGAAACAACTATTATCGATGGTATTGGTGAGCAAGCACAAATTGAAGGGCGCGTAGCGCAAATTCGTGGCCAAATTGAAGAGTCTTCTTCTGACTACGATAAAGAAAAACTGCAAGAGCGCGTAGCTAAACTAGCTGGCGGTGTAGCGGTAATCAAAGTTGGCGCTGCAACTGAAGTTGAAATGAAAGAGAAAAAAGCACGCGTTGAAGATGCATTACATGCAACACGTGCCGCTGTTGAAGAAGGTGTAGTTGCGGGTGGTGGTGTTGCACTAGTACGCGTTGCTGCAAAACTTGCTGATTTAACTGGCGACAACGAAGACCAAAATGTAGGTATTCGCGTAGCACTACGTGCGATGGAAGCGCCACTGCGTCAAATCGTAACGAATGCGGGTGAAGAAGCGTCAGTGGTTGCTAATAACGTTCGCGCAGGTGAAGGTAGCTACGGTTACAACGCTGCAACTGAAGAGTACGGCGATATGATTGCAATGGGTATCCTAGATCCAACTAAAGTAACACGTAGTGCGATTCAGTTTGCATCGTCTGTTGCGGGTCTAATGATCACCACTGAAGCGATGATCACAGACAAGCCACAAAAAGACGCACCAGCTATGCCAGATATGGGCGGTATGGGTGGAATGGGCGGCATGATGTAATGCAGTTCCAGTCTAATAGCTGAGATAGATCATGATGTTATGATTTTATTTTTGCACATAGAAAGGCCAGCACTGCTGGCCTTTTTTGTATCTATTTTATAGTGAACTTGTAAAACTTAGCTCGAACCTAGATCTATAGATATTGATGTTTAGGTTGTTTTATTAGCGGCTTGGCAGTTTTTAAATCAGCTGGCGATGTGTTTAATACTTTAATATTAAATTTTAATTTGTACTAAGTGTGGTTTTTTTAAACAATTAATTTAGTGTGATCTGCGTTGTTATTTTTGCTTGATGTATGTTTTATGTTTTTAGCTCGACTTGGGAAAAGTCGAATCATAATACATTCGCTCGTTTAAGGATAAACGCAATGAACAAATCGACTAAGGCCTCATTGGCCAAGGGCGCTTTTGCGCTCAGTACTATTACATCCGCCTGTTTATTGGCTTTTAATACTCAAGCTGCCTCGTTATATGATTGTGCTGATATCCCTGTTTGGGATGCTTCAAGCACCTACGCTACAAAAGGAACAATGGTTCAACACCAAGGATCGGTATTTGAAAATAAATGGTATGCGGGCAGCTGGGATCAACCCGCTGTTGGTGCTTCTGATTGGGCTAACTGGCAATTTAAAGGTGAATGTGGCGACACTGTAATTAATGTGCCACCAACGGTCACTCTTGATACTGTTACTCCCCTTGTTGCTGGTACTTTAACTACATTTAATGCCAGTGCTGTAGATGAAGATGGTCAAGTGAAAAAGGTCGAATTTTTCATTGATGGTCAACCCATAGGTGTAGCAATGAGCGCTCCGTTCCAAGCAAGCTGGATAGCACTTGCTGGTACTCATGTATTAACTGCAATTGCTTATGATGACCAAGATGCAGCCAGTAATGTTGCGAGCCAAACCATTCAAGTTGAAACTGGCACCATTGATAATATAGCCCCGACGATGTCGGTTGCGGGTGTGGCCGATGGCGCCGAAATTATGATTGGTGAACAAGTGCAGTTGCAAGTTACGGCTGAAGATAAAGATGGTCAAGTTGCTGCCGTTGAAGTCATGGTTAACGGTCAAGTCATCGACCTTATTCCAGGTCCCAATAATGGCACAAGTAACAAGGTGACTTACCTTGCCAATTTCGTCGTTGAAACAGGCGTTAATAATATCGTTGTAACAGCCACGGATGATAAAGGGGCTGTGGTTGAGCAGAGTTTAACTGTAAACGGTAAAGAAGTGCTAAATATGCCGCCAGAAGTTAGCGTTAGCTTGAGTGCTACACAGGCTAAATTGGGAGATACCGTTACCATCAATGCAACAGCTAGTGATGCTGACGATGGCTTAAAACAAGTTGAATTTTTGAGCGATGGGATAACGATCGCTAGATTCACGCCTGACACGGTTTCAGACTTTTTCAGTGGCAAGTATGCCTTTGATTTTGTAGTGACTAAAGACGTTAAGATCACTGTAGTAGCAACAGATATGAAAGGTTTGAGCATGCAGCAACATGCTTTTTTAACGGTTAACGATGGCGTGGTGAGCAATGATTGTCGCCCAGATGGTTTATATCAAACACCGGGTGTAAAAGTTCCATACTGTAGTGTTTACGATGATCAAGGTCGCGAAAAAATGGGGGCCGATCACCCTCGACGCGTGATTGGTTACTTTACCAGTTGGCGTAATAAAGGAAATGTTGATCAAGACTACTTGGTTGATGATATTCCTTGGGAGAACTTAACCCACATTAACTATGCCTTTGCCCATGTTGGTAAAGATCAAGGCGTAGGTTTAGGCCAAGCGCAACAAGAGCAGTTAGCTCGTTTAGTTGAGCGTAAAATGCAACATGATGTGAAAGTACTGATTTCTGTTGGTGGTTGGGCTGAAACGGGTGGCATTAATGGCCCTGATGGCCGTGAGCAAACGGGTGGTTTCTACAAGCTAACCACTAATATGGACGGCTCAATTAATCATGCTGGCATTGCCAAGTTTGCTAAATCGTCAGTTGAGTTTATTCGCAAGCACAAAATTGATGGTATCGACATCGACTACGAATACGCCTCTGCGATGAAAGGAGCGGGCCATCCTGAAGACTTTTGGATCTCTGATAAATTACGCCCACATTTAATGGCTTCCTATGTTGAATTGATGAAGGTCATGCGCGAAGAGTTAGATAAAGCCTCGGTTGAAGATGGTCAACACTATCTATTAACTGTTGCGGCGCCTGCTTCTGGCTGGCTCTTACGTGGTATGGAGCGTTATGAAGCCAACGCTTACCTCGATTACATCAACATTATGTCTTACGACTTACATGGTGCATGGAATGAGTATGTCGGTCACAATGCTGCACTTTACGATACAGGTAAAGACGGCGAGTTAGCGCAAGTATACGCGGCGCAGCAATACGGCAAACTGGGCTACTTGAATACGGACTGGGCCGCTCATTATTACCGCGGCGGTATGCCAGCAGGGCGTATCAATATAGGTGTTCCATATTACACCCGTGGTTGGGAAAAAGTATCAGGTGGTGAAGCGGGCTTATGGGGCAAATCAAAAGGCAGCAATTGTCCAGCAGGTACTCACGGTAAGTGCGGCGCGGGGGCGAAAGGTTTAGATAACCTATGGCATGACTTGGAAAAAGATCAAGAAGTACCAGCGGGTTCAAACCCAATGTGGCACGCGAAAAACTTGCAAAACAACATGCTTGGCTCTTACCTAACCACATACGTTAACTCACCGGATTACACCGGCGATAAAACAGCTTACGACCAGATCCAAGGTCAGTATGAGTATCATTACGATGAGCAAGCCGTCGCGCCTTGGTTATGGAACTCAACGACACAAACTTTCTTGTCGATGGAAGATAAGAAGTCAATCTTGACTAAAGCTGCTTACGTCAAAGATCAAGGTATCGGCGGTATCATGTTTTGGGAGCTAGCAGGCGACTACTCATGTTACCCATATGATGCACAAGGCAAACGTTCAAATGTGGCCGATAAATCGGAAGCAGCATGTGCTTCGGGTAATGGTGAATATCACATGGGTAATACCATGACGGAGACCATTTACGAAGAGTTCAAGTCTGCGGCGCCTTACGGCAACAAGATCATTGAAGGCAATATACCCGCACAAGCTGTTGACCTGAAGATTACTTTAGACAAACAGCGTGCTGACTACCCGATTACGACGGATCTTATCATTGAAAATAACGCGGGTGTGACCATTGATGACCTCGTTGAAATTTCATTTGATTACCCAACATCGGCTCCGGCTAATGCGGTTGCAGGTAATGCTAATACAGTCAGTATTGTGTCGGGTCATGATGGTGACAATATCGGCGGTCTGAAAGGAGATTTCCATCGCATTAGCTTTAGCGTATCTAAGTACCAAGCGATTGCTGATGGTGAAACGGGTAAGATCAAATTTACTTATAACTTACCGATTACAGGGCCGGTTAATTACACAGTGAAAATCGATGGAGTGGAATATGCTCTTGCTCAAGAGCATCCAGACCTACCATTAGCGGATCTTTGCCGTCCAGAAGGTTTACCTGTTTATCCTGATTTCGTACATCAAGATGGCTGGAAACCATATAACGCAAAAGGCGAGAAAATGGTTCATAACGGCGCGATTTGGGTACCAAGTTGGGGGCAAGCCAACACTGAGCCTTCTGCCAGTGATTCGTCATGGACTAAGGTGTGTACGTTAAAATAATGAATGGACTATAACCATGGGTTCACGTCGTTTGATTGAAAACGGCGTGAGCTCTCTTTTAAAAGCGATTAAAAAGCTATAGCCATATCTATTCTGTGGTTAAAAGGCAGAAGGTTAGTGAAATCGGCTTCAAAAAGTGTTTTTAAAAGTAAATTAATTATCAATGAGGGCTAGCGATGTAACAATTTCGACTGAAATAAGTGCGATTTGATCACGTTTTGTTTAATTCCATTTCTCCAAATCAATTTTTAAACGTATATTGACTGTACTAGTTAGGATAGCTAGCACAGGAAGCAGGACGCGTCCTGCAATAAGATTGATTAGTTTAAGGAAGAACAAGATGAGCATTTCTCCTCTTGCGAAGCGTGGTTTTACGCTTAGCACCCTTTCCGCTGCATGTTTAATGGCGTTTAACGCTCAAGCAGCCGATTGTTCAAACCTAGAAGAGTGGACCGCACAAGGTGTTTTCACTGGCGGAACGCAAGTTCAATTTGAAGGTTCTGCTTACCAAGCTAACTGGTGGACACAAAACAACAACCCTGCAGAGCGCTCTGGTTCTTGGCAAGAATGGAAACTTCTTGGTCAATGTGAAGGCGTAATTCCAACGGTTGAACCGACCGCTGAGCCAACGCCAGTGCCAACAGCTGAGCCGACTCCTGTACCAACAGCTGAGCCGACTCCAGTACCAACAGCTGAGCCGACTCCTGTACCAACAGCTGAGCCGACTCCAGTACCAACAGCTGAGCCAACGCCAGTACCAACAGCTGAGCCGACTCCTGTACCAACCGCTGAGCCGACTCCTGTACCAACAGCTGAGCCGACTCCGGTACCAACAGCTGAGCCGACTCCGGTACCAACCGCTGAGCCAACGCCAGTACCAACTACTGAGCCGACACTGCCACCAACTGCAGACAACTGTAAGCCAGCAGGTCTATACCAAACTCCAGGTGTTAACACACCTTACTGTACTGTATATGATGCAGACGGTCGTGAAGACATGGGCGCAGATCACCCACGTCGTATCATCGGTTACTTCACTTCATGGCGTAATGGCGCAAATGGTCAACCATCATTCCTAGCATCTGACGTGCCATGGGATAGCCTAACGCACATCAACTACGCATTTGCTCACATTAATAAGCAAGGCGAAGTTTCTGTTGGTGACGTAAACGATCCAAACAACCCAGCTACAGGCATGACATGGGAAGGCGCTGAAAATGCGATGGACCCATCTCTACCATACAAAGGTCACTTCAACCTACTAAACCAATACGCTAAGAAGCATGACGTTAAACTGCTTCTATCTGTTGGTGGTTGGGCTGAAACAGGTGCACACTTTGATGACAAAGGCCGTTACATGGATGGTGGTTTCTACAGCCTAACTATCAAGCCTGACGGTTCTATCAACCATGAAGCAATTGCTAAATTTGCTAAATCTGCTGCTAAATTCGTAGAAACTTACGACTTTGACGGTATCGATATCGATTACGAATACCCATCATCTATGTCAGATGCCGGTCACCCAGAAGATTGGGCGATCTCTAACCAGCACCGTGGCAAGCTATGGGGCGGTTACATGGCGCTAATGGAAGCACTACGTAACGAGCTAGACAAGCAAGGTGAAAAAGATGCACAGCACTACCTGTTGACTATCGCATCACCATCTTCAGGTTACCTACTACGTGGTTTTGAAGGCTTCCAAGCACTTAAATACCTAGATTACGTAAACATCATGTCTTACGACTTACACGGCGCATGGAACCACTTTGTGGGTCACAACGCGGCACTGTATGACAATGGCGTAGATAACGAAATCGCTGATGCAGGTATTTACTCTGGTAACGATGCTAAATACTACAACAGCCAAGGCTACCTAAACATTGACTGGTCTTACAAATACTTCCGTACTGCACTAGCGGGCGGCCGTATCAACATCGGTCTACCATACTACACTCGTGGTTGGCAGCAAGTTCAAGGCGGTACTAACGGTTACAACGGTCTAGCTGCACTGGCTAACCAAAAAGAATGTTACCTAGGTACGGGTGGTAACTTAGGTCCTGACGCACTATCTCCAAAAGCTGGCGCGCCATGTGGTCTAGGTGCTCAAGGTATTGAGAACTTATGGTACGACTTAGGTCCAGATGGCAAAGAAATGTTTGCGGGTGTAAACCCAATCTGGCACGTAGAGAACTTGAAGCAAGGTCTACCAACACCGTACGTAAGCATTTACGGTCACGACACTAGCAAGCCTGAAGGCCAAGCAATTGGTAACTACGTTGAGCATTACGACGACGTTGCACAAGCTTCTTGGTTGTGGAATGAAGATAAGGGCGTGTTCCTATCTACTGAAAACATGAAGTCTTACCAAGCTAAAGTTCAATACGCAATTGACCAAGGTGCGGGTGGTATCATGTTCTGGGAAATGGCTGGTGACTATTCAACGCCTGAGCAAAACGGTCTAGGTCACTACTACTTCGGTAGCACCCTAACTGATAAAGCTTACGAAATGATCAAAACTGCTGCGCCTTACGGCATCGAAGCAGGTGATGAGAACTTCCCAGCAGCAACTGAAACAGTTGACGTAGATGTGGATCTAGTGGGTTACCTACCAAAAGGTGAAGATAACTACCCAATCCAAATCGCTCTGAAACTAACTAACAACTCGAACGTTGACCTATCTGGTGCGAAAATTGCGTTTAACGCATCACCAGCAGTGCCAATGAACGCACAAATTAGCGATACACTTAAGCCTTACGCTGTTCCAGCAGGCCCAGGTATCACTAACCTAGTTGATATGTACTCAGGTGCTACATGGTCGGTAGAGAAAATCGCGACTTCTGGTCTAACTTCAGGTAACGCGGGCGGTCTATCTGACGACTTCCACCGTTTCGCTGTGCAGCTTAAAGCTGACGGTTGGGGCTCTGTAGAATGGAAACCAGGTCAAACAATTGACGTGGCACTACGTATCTACATGCCAATGCCAGTACCAACTAACTTCACATTTGAAGTGGGCGGTAAAACATATGGTCGTACAGCTGAGCAACCAAATGTTCCTGTAGCAGGCGGTGACAACGGTACTACACCAACGCCATCTGGTGAGCCTACTCCAGCACCATCTGGTGAGCCAACTGTACCAAGCGATGTAACACCATTCGTTCCTGGTACTGCAGTACAAAACGGCGCAGTAGTAAGCTACAACGGTGCTTGTTACAAAGCTAAAAACAACCCAGGTGCATGGGAAACACCAGCAGCCGGTGGTAACTGGTTCTGGGACGTGGTTACTTGTCCTTAATTGGCAACTAAACACAAATGACATAGCATGCTAATTAATGCATGAAGCAAAAAGGCCAACGTAAGTTGGCCTTTTTTTGTGGTATAAAAATGGATCGAAGGAGCAGCATTTATGCTGCGAAAGCCTACGCGCCATAACCAAAGCATTCACAGTATTCACCACACCCGAAGCTGAGCTTGCTTAGGGAATAACCGTTGGGAATGAAAAAAAATCGATAACAATTGCTGTAAATCAGGCAAAAACATCAGCCAAAAGGCTAGGATACTTGCAACTCAGATTGTAATTATGAACACTAGAGATATTTAGTTATAAAGACAGGTGAGCATATCGCTTAACTGTGTAACTTACAGAGCAATAATATGAAAATTACCGTTTTTGGCATTGGTTATGTTGGTTTAGTTCAAGCGGCTGTATTGGCGGATGCTGGTCACAGTGTTTGCTGTGTGGATATAGATGAAAATAAAATAGAAGCGCTTAAGAAAGGCATAATCCCTATCTACGAGCCAGGTTTAACACCATTAGTAGAATTTAACTACCAAGCAGGTCGGTTGAACTTTACTACTGATGCTAAAGCAGGTGTTGAATTTGGTCAGCTGCAATTTATCGCAGTTGGCACACCGCCCGATGAAGATGGTTCGGCCGATTTAAAATACGTTCTCGCTGTTGCAGAAACTATCGCAACACACATGCAAAGCCCTAAAGTCATTATCAATAAATCGACAGTGCCGGTTGGCACCGCCGATAAGGTAAAAGCTAAAGTTGAAAGTGTTCTTTCAGCAAGAAACCAGGATGTTAATTTTTCAGTAATCTCTAATCCTGAGTTTTTAAAAGAAGGAGCGGCAGTTAACGATTGTAAAAAACCTGACCGCATTATTATTGGCACCGCTGATAAAGAGGCCGAAGAGTTGATGCGCGAGCTATATGCCCCATTTAACCGTAGCCATGATCGCATCATAGTAATGGATGTGCGCAGCGCCGAGCTAACCAAATATGCGGCTAACTGTATGCTAGCAACCAAAATTAGCTTTATGAATGAAATCGCCAACTTATCAGAAAGGTTAGGGGCAGATATTGAGATGGTGCGTAAGGGCATTGGCTCAGATGAACGCATTGGCTACCACTTTATTTACCCCGGCTGTGGCTATGGCGGATCTTGTTTCCCGAAAGATGTACAAGCTTTAATCAAAACCGCAGAGAACATTGGCTATGACCCGCAAGTTTTAAAGTCTGTTGAGTCTGTAAATGCGCGTCAAAAACAAAAGTTATTTGAATATATCTCTCAGCACTTTAATGGAGATGTTAAGGGGAAAACTATCGCGCTATGGGGCCTTTCATTTAAGCCGAATACAGATGATATGCGTGAAGCTGCGAGCCGAGTGTTAATAGAAGCGTTATGGCAAGCAGGTGCCAGCGTGCAAGCTTACGATCCTGAAGCGATGGAAGAAGCGCAGCGCATTTATGGCACACGTGATGATTTCACCTTAATGGGGACAAAAGAAGCTGCTCTTAGAAGAGCTGATGCGCTGGTTATCTGTACTGAGTGGCAAAGCTTTAGAGCGCCTGATTACGACCTGATTAAAGAAGAGTTGTCTACTCCCGTTATTTTCGACGGACGTAACCTTTATTTACCAGAAAATATGCGCAAGAGAGGAATAACGTATTACTCGATTGGCCGTCAGGTAAAGAGGTAAATATTTTCTCAGGCAAAAGGGTGAGCTTGAGTATCAGTCTTTTGCCTAGAAATAAAATTTGATCCAAAAATGTAAATAGACTATCACTTGTAAATCATTGTTTTAACATCAAACCCTCTGATACCCTGTCATTAAAGTGTCTTTGAACACTTGATAAACTAATTGTAATGCATACAATGTGCGAGCAATTAATTAGATCAAGCTCTCACTTTTTATTATTTATTTAATGATCAAAATAGTCTCACGCATGGATGTGTGGAATACAACGAAGGGAATCAGCCTTTAATATCCACATCACCCAGCTAAGAGTCATCGAGGTTTAACCAGCATTTGTAACATGATGCTGAGCCTTTTAACGCCATCAATTTATAGTTAGGGATGTTTTAGTATGATCAAGGTTTTATCTGTATTTGGTACGCGCCCGGAAGCCATTAAAATGGCGCCATTAGTACATGCATTATCTAAAGCTGAAGGTATCGAGGCTAAAGTCTGTGTAACGGCACAGCATCGTGAAATGCTTGACCAAGTGCTTAACTTATTTGAAATTGAGCCAGAATATGACCTGAATATAATGAAGCCAGGTCAATCATTATATGACGTTACATCTAACATACTAATGGGCTTAAAGCCAGTTTTAGAAGAATTCAAACCTCATATTGTGCTTGTCCATGGTGACACGGCGACAACGCTTTCAACTAGCTTAGCTGCTTACTATCAACAAATTGCTGTGGGTCATGTTGAAGCTGGTTTGCGTACTGGCAACATATATTCGCCTTGGCCAGAAGAAGGTAACCGAAAGCTAACTGGTGCAATAGCCACGTTACACTTTGCACCTACCAGTACTTCTGAGCAAAACTTACTTCAAGAAGGTATTGCTGCAAGCGGTATTGCTACCACGGGTAATACCGTTATTGATGCATTATTTTTAATAAAAGAGAAGCTAGCACAAGATACAGACTTAAATGCAACCCTAGCGGCAAAATTCCCTGAACTAGACTCAACTAAAAAGTTGATCTTAGTTACTGGTCATCGCCGTGAAAGTTTCGGTGGTGGGTTTGAGCGTATCTGTGAAGCGTTAGTTGAAATTGCCCAAAAATACCCTGAAAGCCAAGTGCTATACCCAGTGCATTTGAACCCAAATGTTCGTGAGCCAGTCAACCGCATCCTTAAAGATGTAAATAATGTTCACCTAATTGAGCCACAAGATTATCTGCCGTTTGTTTACCTGATGAACCAGGCGAACATCATCTTAACAGACTCAGGCGGTATTCAAGAAGAAGCGCCATCACTAGGCAAGCCTGTATTAGTTATGCGTGACACCACTGAACGCCCTGAAGCGGTAGAAGCGGGGACGGTGAAATTAGTCGGCACCGACAAGCAAGCTATTATTAGCGCAGTTGAAAGCCTATTAACTAATGAAGCGGAATATGAAGCCATGAGCCGAGCCCATAACCCATACGGTGACGGCAAAGCATGTGAACGCATCATCAACAAAATTAAACAGCACTTCGCTAAATAGTATCGAATGCCGCTCTGTAGTAGCTGCATTTACGCGCGATAGCATGTGAAAAGAAAATCAGTAGGAGCGGTATTGATACCGCAAAAAACAAAAATTTAAATTCGTCTAAAGACACCAAAATTGTAAAGGAATAACCATGTCATTTAAGAAAGTCTCCGTAATCGGCCTAGGGTACATTGGCTTACCAACTGCAGCTGTTGTTGCTTCTCGTGGTATTGAAGTAGTTGGCGTTGACGTCAACCAAGCCGCAGTCGATACCATTAATCAAGGTAATATCCACATTGTTGAGCCCGATTTAGACATTGTTGTTCGTGGTGTTGTTACAACGGGTAACTTACGCGCAACAACGACTCCAGAGCCAGCTGAAGCGTTTATGATCGCTGTGCCAACACCTTTTAAAGAAGGCAATGCACCTGATCTTAAATATATTGAAGCAGCGGCTAAGGCCATTGCTCCAGTATTAGAAAAGGGCAACCTTGTTATCCTTGAATCAACCTCTCCGGTTGGCGCTACAGAAAAACTAGCTGGTTGGTTAAAAGAAGCGCGTCCGGATTTAAGTTTCCCACAAGACGCAGGTGATATTGCCGACATTAAAGTTGCTCATTGCCCTGAGCGAGTTCTACCTGGCTATGTACTGCAAGAGCTAGTTGCAAATGACCGTGTTATTGGTGGTATGTCTAAAGCTTGTAGTGAGCGAGCGGTAGATCTATACAAAACTTTTGTACGCGGTGAATGTATTATCACCAACGCTCGTACTGCTGAAATGGCCAAACTAACGGAAAACTCATTCCGTGATGTCAACATTGCTTTTGCCAACGAGCTTTCTGTTATTAGTGACAAGCTAAAAATTAATGTGTGGGAGTTGATTAAGCTTGCCAATCGCCACCCACGTGTAAATATCTTAAGCCCTGGCCCAGGTGTTGGTGGTCATTGTATCGCAGTCGACCCATGGTTTATTGTCGATAGCTGCCCAGAAGAAGCAAAAATTATTCGTCAGGCGCGTTTAACTAATGATGAAAAACCTTACTATGTGATCTCGCAAATTGAAAAAGCAGCTGATGAATTTAAGCGACCAGTTATTGCTTGCCTTGGTTTAGCTTTTAAAGCTGACATTGATGATTTACGTGAAAGTCCAGCACTACAAATTGTTGAAGAGCTAGCAGCAAAAAATGTTGGGCAACTACTTGCTGTTGAGCCAAACGTGCATAGTTTACCAGAAAAGCTAATTAAGGCTGGTGTTGAGCAGGTAACGCTAGAAACAGCTTTAGAGAAAGCTAATATAATCGTTGTACTGGTTGACCATAAACAGTTTAAAGCAGCAGATAAAACGCAGTTCGCTACCAAGGTGGTTATTGATACTCGCGGAATTATGGGATAAGTGTTTGGCCCTGCAATACTACGCAGGGCCTTTTTTATTTTATAAATCTAAGGTTTGTGTGAATGGCTGTAATGAAACGTTTAAAAATTGATAATCTTGGCGCGTATCTTACGACTGGAGGGGGAGTTGCTGCTGCACAGCTAATTTCATTTGCTAGCGTCCCTCTTATTGCAAGGCTATCTGGTCCTGACGTTTTTGGTGAGTATACATATTATTTTTCTTTGTTAACTGTGTTGTGTGTTTTCTGTACATTAAAACTGGAGTTTTCAGTTTTTAATATTGAAGATAAACAAATCGAAATTCTCGAAAAAATTTTTAATCGCTATCTGCTAATCTCTTCTTCAATTACTGCAGTGGGGTTGCTCTTTATTTATGGTTCAAATGAACTATCTTGGTGGGTGACGACTCTTGTCTTTTTCTTATCACTTTATAGTATGTGTTGCTTTGAATTTAGGGTTCAAAAAAATATTCGCTTTGGCAATTTTATGAACAACGCTAAAGCCAGAGTCAGTCGTGCTGCTATTTTTCCAATTTTATTTTTAGCTCTATACTATTTTGGCTACGTTAGCTTTACGTCTATTTTTGCATCTTTTGCTTGTGCCAACCTGCTTTCTGATATTTTATTTATGCGCAATACTAACGTTCAGAGCCAAGAAGATAATGTAGTTAATAAAAAATCGATACAGCAACTTTGGCCCAAAGTTAGAAGAACTGTCCTTTACTTAACGCCAGCGCATTTTTTAAGGGGCTATACTAGTGGGGCGATTATTCTACTTTCAGGATTGCTGATAAGCGATAATGCAGCTCAAATCGGCATGTATGCCATCGCTATAAAGTTTCTTATTGCGCCTGCAAATATTATAACCAGTGCTACATCTGATGTTATTAAACGGGAAGTACTGGTTAACCCTATTGCCGCTTTAAAAAACTTTAAAAGAATATCAATATTCACTTGTCTGATCGGTATTGCTATTTCAGTAGTAGTTGTTTTTTTCTCCGGCTATTTATCTAGCTTCTTTCTTGGGGATGAATGGTTACCTGTATCAGATTATGCAATAGCTTTGCTGCCAAATTTTTTAGCTATTTTAATTTTGAGCCCATTAACACATTCATACTTAGTGCTGGGTAGGCAAGATATTGATTTTTATTGGCAGATTTCTAATTCAGTCGCAATTACTATTGGTGTTTTTTTTAGTATTAATTTCGGTTTTTTATTTGCGGTACAAGTTTATTCAATTATTTCCATGATAATGATGATTGTTTCATTCTGTATTTGCTATCGATTAATTAAAAATTCTAAGGCTATTGCATGCTAAGTAGAAACTCTCTAAATGTGCTGTTTAATGGTTTTGGCGAAAATATGTTTTTGTCATTAGTTGTTACATTAAATCTTGTTTTTATCGGTGTTTTTGCCAGTTATTTAGGAGTTCCAGAGCTTTATTGGTTGGGGAATATAGCTTTTTTGGCATTAGCTTTCTGGTTGTTTCTATTTGCGTTAAATCAGGGCATAAAGCATACATTATCTTCTTCTATTTTATTGGTTTGGTTGTTTTATTTGTTTGTTAGTTTTTTATTTTTAACTGAAGTGTTTGAGCTGCAAAAAGTTGCCTTTAAAGACTATCTCATTCCAACAGTTCTTTTGTATTGTCTTTCTTATGTACGTTTTAATGAAGTAAGTCTAGAGCTATTTTATAAGCAGATTAGATGGATATCAATTATACAAATTCCATTTGTTGTTCACCAATTCCTATTTGTTGCCCATAACTCTCTTTCTGGTCGTGAGATGGATTGGGATTTAATAGTTGGTACCTTTGGCTTTAACCCAGAAGGCGCAGGGGGAAATAGTGCTGGCTTTCTACTGTTTCAATGTTATTTCATTACTCTTTGTATTGCTAGGATGAGAAAAAATATAGCTGGGATGTTTGATTATATAGCACTATTCTTATCTGCTGGAACAATATTTTTTATCGAAGTTAAAATCGTTCTCGCTTTAGTGTTTTTTATTATGATCTCAGTTTTGGAATTAAAAGACATAAAAAGGCCTAAAGTTATCTTTTCATCTCTTTTCTTGGTTTTTGGTTTTTTGTTTCTCGTATTATATAACTATAACCAAAATTATAGTACAGGAGCAAGAGAAGGAAGGGGGATGGATGAATATGTGGTTAACATTTATGAGGAGTATTTTGTAGAACAAGAGGGGGGGGATTTTGATAGCACAGAAGTTAGTAGGGGCCTTGCAATTCAAATGTGGTTTGAAAAACAAACTAAATATTGGCCAGCTGAGGCTTATATCGGATATGGGCTAACCTCTTCTAAAGGTTCTAATGATACTGTTCCCGAAGCAGTTGTGTTTGGGTCACCTTTGCTTTTTGCTAGTACTCAGTTTACTGCTTATTTATGGGATGTAGGGATCATAGGGGTAATGATACTGCTAGCTTTTCTGGTTAGTTTATTAAGAGATTCGTTGATAGAGAGGCGAAATGAAAATGTATACGTATCTATATTCTCATCTGGTTCTGTATTTATTTTTTTAACTATGTTTTTATATCCTGTATACTCTTTGGTTATGCAGGTTAATGTAGTTTCTTTTACTTTGCTAGCTTTTGCTATCTGCATCAGTTTAAGCTTTAGAATGCATAAAAATTAGGTCTATTTTATGAAAAAAAAGTTATACATTATTTGCCCCAATCAGTTTGGTTATCTAATTGATACTTATCAATATGCTAAAAATTTAAAAAATGATTATGACGTCGTATATATCTCTTTCTATTATGGAATGGAGGCCATATCAGAAAGTGGTGTAGATGTTATAGAGTATAAATGTAATGATAAAGGTTTTAAGCGATGGTTTGGATTTGCTAGGTTTTGTGCATCAGTGGTTAAAGATAAAAATGCAACAGTATTTGTGAAATACTTTAGGCTATGTAGCTTGGTCAAACTGTTTGGTGGTAAAAATGATTATATTATGGATATAAGAACGGTAGCTATAGATAATAGTTATTTATATCGTTTAGTATTCAATGAAACGCTTAAGCTTGAATCTTTGTTTTTTAAAAAAATAACCGTAATATCAAAATCTGTTGCTGATTTTTTAAATATTTCAAAATATAGCATTATTCCACTTGGTTGCCCCGAATTTCAATTAGAGGATAAAGCTTTTAATTCTTTATCTTTGCTTTACGTAGGTACTTTATCTTGTAGGGATATCCATAAAACAGTAACAGGTCTAGCTACATATTTGAAAAGTTCATCCGACGGCTCCATTGTTTCTTACGACATTATCGGCGATGGCTACGCAAATGAAGTTGACGAGCTTAAAGCATTGGTGAAAAGTCTTGGTTTGGAAGCTATTGTAAACGTTCATGGGAGGATCCCATTTAACAAGTTAAACCCTTATTATGAAAAAGCGAATGTTGGTATTTCATTCGTACCTATGACGGAACATTTTGATGTACAGCCTGTGACAAAAACACTGGAATATCTTGCTGCGGGCATGGCTGTTATAGGAACAAGAACATCCGCGCAGATGAAAATATTAACAGATGATCTAGGTGTATTAGTTAATGATAGTGAAGATGACTTTGCGCGCGGTATAGCTAAACTGGTTGATAGAAAAGGAAGTTTTAATTCTTCTCATCAGACTATGGCTGTAAAGGATATGAGTTGGAGTTCTATTTCAAAAAAATTAGACAGTGATGTTTTATCATAGGACAATTATATAGATGTTCAGGTCGTTGTTTTATAAAAATCAACCTCATTATTTGCAAAGCTTATTGCTTTCTTCTCGTTCCGTTTTTCGCTCATTTATTCGTGAAGGACGTGCTATGAGGCTGGTTCAGGATGAGATTGAACAGCTAGAATATGATAAAAATCGCGCCAATGACTTTATTCATAAGCAGTTACGCTTGCAAGTAACAAATGCATTTGAAAATACACCTTATTATTCTAGGTTAGATTTTAGCATTGATAATGTCGATAATTATGTTGACGTGCTAAAACTGCTACCATTGATGGAAAAGTCGACCTATTTAACAAGAGGCGATTTATTCTTAAATCAAAACTATAAAGGTTTCACTATTAAGGGGGCTAGCAGTGGTACAACAGGTGTCCCTTTATCTGTTCCCCAATCGCTAGAGTCGGTAATTAGGGAGAGTGCTTTCGTTTGGCGCCAGCTGAAGTGGGCAGGCTATCAGCCCGGTGATAAAAGAGCTTGGTTGCGAGGTGACATGATTGTGCCAGTCGATAGCTTAACAGCGCCATTTTGGCGATATTCATATTTTGAAAATATGCTACTTTTCTCATCGTTTCACCTCGAAGAAAAAACTATATCATTGTATATAAAAGCAATGGTTGATTTCGGCACAAATATTATACAGGCGTATCCTTCGTCTATTGTTGCAATTGCAAAATATTTGCGACATAGGAAGATGAATTACCCTGGAAAGATAAAAGCGATCATTACATCATCGGAAACATTGAGTATATGGGATAGAAAGTTGTTGGAAAGCACATTTCAATGTGCCGTTTTTGATTGGTATGGACTATTTGAACGAGTGGCTGCTATTGGGACTTGTGAATATGGGCGTTACCATCAATTAACTGACTATAGCTATGTTGAATTCCATGAGAGAGATGGTGGTTTACATGAGATAGTTGGAACTAATTTTAACAATAACTTGTTTCCCTTTCTAAGATATAAAACAAATGATTTTGTAACCTTATCTAATAAGCAATGTCCCTGTGGTCGACATTATCCTGTGGTTGATAATGTTGAGGGGCGTAGTCGAGATTATTTAATTACAGATAGAGGAAAAAGGCTAACAATGGTTAGCCAATTGTATAAGAACATTAATGGGATTTATGCAGCCCAATTTATTCAAGAAAGTATTAGAAAGCTTGACGTTTTACTAGTTGTTGATGCTAGTGAATATAATGCTTTTAGCCGTTCTTTACTAATATCCAATATTAAAAGAAAGCTGGGTAATAGCATCGATGTTGTTACATTTATTGTCGATAGCATTCCAAGAACGCAGAACGGAAAAGTTAAGCATGCCATATGCAATATAGAAGAGTTTTGACTTTTAGGATTGATAATGAAAAGAATTTAACTTAGTTGTAACGGGTGGCTTAAACGATATTGGAGTTATAGTTAAAGTTTTAAATTTTAATAGTTCAAGTTTTTTAAAATAAAATGTAAAGTTTTTAAGGTGTATGAAGAAAAAGGTGTGATTTTTATTGAATAAACTTACATTTATTGACGAAGTTTTAAATTTTTTCTACTATTTGGAATTTAATTTTTTGGGTTTTGTCACACATCTGTTACTGCAAGATAATGCTCTACTCGTAAGCACTAATTATTAAAATTGTTAAAAATTTTAATCCACAGACATTGCTTCATCTCCATGGGGTTGGGGTTGAAAAATATTAAAATGTTTTGGTGAATAGAGTAAAGTTGACGTTTAGTAATAATTTTATGACGAAATAGCTATTCCTACTTTCTCCAATATAGATCATGAATTTAGATTCTCGTGAATATCTTTGTTATGTGAGATAACAGGTGGAATTTTTAGGTAGAAGATATGCAATTAATAAAAGAAAAAATGACATTACAAGATAGAGTTAACGCTATTTCGAAAGATATTTTATCTTCATCCCAGAAGAATGAATACAAAGGAGCAGATCCATTTGATGGCCTTAATAGTAAATTTTTTAATCTCTTTCCTAGTTTGAAAAAAGGCTACTTCGGCCTTGCTTGGATTCAGTTTCATAAACGTTCGGTTGTCAATTTTAGAGATTTGTTTTTTATTCCAAAAGGCCGTAACCCAAAAGGCATCGGGCTTTTTATTCTTGGTTTGATAGAGCAGTATAAAAAAACGAATTCAAGTGACTATTTAAATGAAGCTATTGAGTTAGCTGATTGGTTGTTAACTGTGAAAAGCGATGTGAAGGAATGGGGGCATGCTTGCTGGGGTTATCATTTTGACTGGAATGCAAGGGCGTTTTTTGTTCCTAAAGGAAAGCCAAACGTAATTACTACTATATATGTTAGTCAGGCACTTTTGGCTCTAAGTGAATTAACAAATAACAATGAATATAAAAATGCAGCCATCGATGCCGCATATTTTATAAAGAAAAGTTTACTCTCAGAAGTTGATGGCAAACCATTTATTGCTTATATCCCTGGCGAGAAGGCATTTGTTCATAATGCCAGTTTATGGGGAGCGGCATGGCTAGCAAAAGTTTCAACAATAAATCAAGATTCTGAGCTTGCTACCATTGCCTTAGATGTCGCTAAACTGTCCGTTGATGAGCAAGGAGAGGATGGTTCTTGGGTTTATGGTCATAGGGAGCATCATCAATTTATTGATGGTTTTCATTCTGGTTATAACTTAGAAGCGCTTCATTTGATAAAGGAATCGCTAAACACAGATATTTTCGATGAAAGCATTGCAAAAGGCCTTGATTATTATCGTAAATCATTCTTTTCTGAGGAGGGGGCCGCAAAATATTATAATAATAATCAATACCCTTTAGATATGCACTCAGTTTCACAAGCTATTTTTACTTTATTAAAAGTGGGCGGAACTGCTGAAGATATCAAGCAAGTTGAAAAAACAATAAATTGGTCAATTGATAAATTATATTTGAATAACAAGAATAAATTTATTTATCAGAAAACACCACTCTTCACAAATAGCACAAACTATATCAGATGGACTCAGGCTTGGGTTTTTTATTCATTTTCTTACTTTAGTAATCAAAGGAACGCAATAAATGAAAACAATTAATATGTTGGGCGTTAAAATGCATGCGTCAACTATGTCTGAAACGGTTTCACATATTAGGGAAAAGATATTAGCCGGTGGCTTCACTCAACATGTTGTAGTTAACGTTGCTAAATTGGTTAATATGAAAAAGGATCTGCAATTAGCGGAGTCTGTTGAACAGTGCGATATTATTAACATAGACGGGATGGGGGTTGTTTGGGGAGGTCGTTTATTAGGTTTAGATATACCTGAACGCGTTGCTGGTGTCGATTTGTTTCATAATTTACTCAATATGAGCCAAGAAAATGAATTCCCGATTTTTTTACTTGGAGCCACAGATGAGGTTGTTCAGAAAACAGCTGATAAAGTTCAGCAATTATATCCTAATCTAAAAGTGGCTGGTTACCATAATGGATATTTTTGGGACAATGAGGAAGCTGTTGTTGATAAAATTTCTAAGTCAGGCGCTAGATTATTGTTTGTTGCAATTACCTCACCAAAAAAAGAAAACTTCATTAATAAATGGAAAGATAAATTAGGTGTCGATTTTGTGATGGGCGTAGGTGGTACATTTGATGTCGTAGCTGGGAAAGTAAATCGAGCGCCATTGTGGATGCAAAAATACGGCCTAGAGTGGTTTTATCGTGTATTACAAGAGCCAGGAAGAATGTGGAAACGCTACTTAGTGACGAATAGTAAGTTTTTTTGGTTGTTGATGAAAGCAAAATTTTCTTAAGCCTTTTTATAAGTGAAAGTAATGAAATTTATCAATAGAAAAGACCTGATCGCTTACACGCAAAGAAATATTATTAGCTTTTTCTTTTTGTTGTTTGCTTGTAGTTTTGTTTTTTTATTAACTTTTAGCAAAAGTTCAGGTGTGGGGGTTAGGTTTTTTTACTACTTTCAATGGATTATTGGCGGAGATAAATCGTTGCATATGCTATCTTCCGGATTGATTACCTTCTCATTTCATTGGTTTTTGTATAATGCATACCAGCGTAGGACTCACTTCTTAATTTGCTTGCTTTTTATTTTGTCAGTTTTTTCCCTAGAAGAAATAGCGCAAATTTTTTTTCCATCACGTCAGTTTGATTTAGCTGATTTATCGGCAAGCGCCTTAGGTGTAGTTCTAGTTAGCATACCTTTTTATTTTTCTTTCAGGAAGCGAGAGTAAAATGGCATTATTCAGTATTACGAATTATGACATTACTCATCATGCATATACCCATTTTAGCAATAGAAGATAGATTCAATATTGTTTTTTTAAGTGAGTGGGGTTTTTATGAAAATTTGTCGGCAATTGATAATGTTGATTTTGGTTATAATGAGCTCTCACTCGTTGGCAGTTAGCCATTGTGAAAACTTAACCGAACATCAAAATAAGTTCAATAATTTAACTACGTCAGCAGGGTTGTTGGGTCTTTTGTATACCTCTATAAAATCGGAAAAAATTTTATATATAGACCAAAAATATTTCTCTTGTTTAGGGTGTACCAATATAGCATTTGGCAGTTTTATGTATGAAAACTTTGAGCAGAACCCCAATGTTCAATCGGCTACATTACTTTATACAGAAGGTGCAATGAGTCCTGAGCTAGGTAAGGCCTCGTTACGCAAACCGTATAACCGTATTGTTCCCACTGATGCCTATATGCTGTTGAATTTGCTAGTGCAAGGTAAACAACAAAAACTTAATAAAGGCTATCTTGTTGAAACTTATCCTATTCAAGTTCCCCTTGAATATCGAGATTGTTTAGAGCAGGGGTCAATCGAGCAGCAGGCTTATTGTGCTGGGCAAAAAAAGTTACGCACAGATATTGGTTTTGAAGAAAACCAAGCAGAAAGAGTTTTTACTCGACATCATTTTCCTAATTTGCTGTTTATTGATAGCAGTAAGATAAGCTTACCTCATTTAGAGCAATTATGTCGTTTAGTGGATGACGGTGGACTCGAGTTAAGCAATGATCTTGAAGCTGGATTATATCGTGCCAGTTCTCATTTTTTACCTAAAGATGAGCTAAGTAGCATTTTTACATCTGTTTTCGATAACTCTTCTTCTATCTTGATACAATTGTTGAATTATAATCTTTACCGCTCTGGTTCAGAGACAGCTGAAGACCTAAATGTTCAAGACACAAAAGACACATTAGCAATTCTGCTTGACGTTTACGACCAGAACAAGACCAGTAATATTAAGGTTTTTGTTCGGGATGGATATCAAAGTACCGCTTTGGATAGATGAGTTGGTACTTGGATTTTGTTAAAACTTTTCTCGTTAAATGAATTGACTGAGAGGATTAAATGCTTAGAATTTCCCTTTTTTGCTTACTATCTATTGCATTATTAGCAGGCTGTAATAATGAGTCGCAGGTACAAAGCTCCAATCCCGATATCGCTATCAGTAAATCTGTTGATCTACAAGTTGAAGAATTAACACCCGTTAGTCTCGAGTTAGATGATGCTCAAGCGACAGATATAAAATGGCAGCAAACACAAGGGCAAAAAGTTCACTTTGTTGAGAAACGTAGTCGCTTAATGTTCTTAGCTCCCTCAACCAATGTTCCTCTTGGCTTTAGCGCTACATCCAAAAATTCTAATGGTAGAGTAGAAAAGCAAGTATTTAATGTAAAAGTCAGTGCTACAATTAGTGGTTTTGTTGTTGACGACCCGATCGTTGGTGCAACAGTCAGGTTATTATCAGCAAATGGAGATGAAGAATTCGCGAATACAAAAACAGATAATCAAGGGAAATACCAATTTACTAATTCTCTAGAATTAGATACCTATAGAGTTAAAATTGACGCGCTCTCTGGGTCGTTTTCTGATGGACGAGTTTTTCAAGCGAATATGACGGCTGTTTGTGACAATTTAACAGAGCGCCATCGTTGTCATGTCACCCCTCTTTCAACTTTGATTGTGAAGTATATTGATAGTAGCGATGGCGTTTTATCGAAAGCTGATGCCGTTTCAAAAATCGAAACAGCACTCCAAATATCTTTGAAAGATGATCCATTTATTGATTCTGTACCAAATACAAATTTTCAAAATAAATTCAATACTCGCAATGCTAGAGCATACATTGGTGATGGTGAAAATTTAGAACCTTGGCTGGACACTTTATTTCAGTATGTTCAAAATTATTCCGCGGATCCTTCTATTCAACCAGTGTTAACTTATCCGATTAACGAGTGGATTGAGCCTAGCCAAGACTATACTGGCCCAACTGTTACCCCAACAGCAATACCCACAGCGGTTCCGACTGTTTTACCAACATCTGTGCCATCTGTCGTACCTACTACGGCACCAACACCAGTCCCACCTGTTGTGCCTACAGTGGTACCAACACCTGTGCCTACAGTGGTACCAACACCTGTGCCTACAGTGGTACCAACACCTGTGCCTACGGTGGTACCAACACCTATACCAACAGAGCCACCAATTTTACCCACTACAGCCCCTACTTTAGAGCCAACTATAGCTCCAACAGGTGCACCTGATTTCAAATACACTAAGAATGTTTTAGATTACGGCTTCATTAGTGATGACTTAACCGACGATAGTGGCGCAATGATAAGATTGCTAGAATCAGCTGAAACTAATGATATTATCTATTTCCCATCCGGAGAATACCATTTTGAGTCGGAAATTATTTTTCCGGATAACTTTCCTAAGAATGTGACTTTTGTTGGTACTGATTCTACTTTTGTCACGAAACTAATCTCTCCGAACAAAGGGAAATTTAGTGGCAACGCATTATGGAACTTAGAAGCAATAGAGCAATTTACGATAGATAATATAAATTTTAAAGGGATTTACACGACTAACAGTGAGATTATAGATAAAAATGATGGGCTCCTGATCAGTTCATCTAACGGGACCATCATAAAAAACAGCTCTTTCCATGGCTTTGGCGATGCATGCATTAGAGTTACATCTTCAACCAATCTCCCACCACCTGGTAGAGCTTCAATTAACACAAGAATTGACAGTAATAATTTTTCCGAGTGCGTTGGCGTTTCAACCGCCAATTATTTAAAAGGATATACTTCAACTGACTCAATATCGATTACGAATAATAATTTTTATGATGTCATTTATGGATTGAAGTTAGTATCAGATGAACCATCAACAGATGTAACAGTATTGAGTAACAAATTTATTGACTCGAAATCTGATGCAATTCTATTTAATACTTATCGCTCTATCACTGTGAAAAACAATGGCTTTTCAGGCATAAGAGGCTTTTCGGTAAATGTAACGCCAGCAAAATATTTCGATGAAAAAGTTATAGATAGCATTTTTATAGTTAATAATTTTATTAAAAATAGTCGCTATGGTATTAGACTAAAACCATTTGACCAAAACTTAGTTAACAATCCTATAAATGTACCAGTAGGCGAAGTTAATATTCGCGATAATTACTTTGAAGGCATTTACCACGACACGCTAATGGGAGGTAATAATACATCAAAATATTACCAAGTGATTCGTTTAAACCCATACACAGAGGGGATGATTGATAACTTTGTACTAGAAAATAACCGTTATTTTGATATTTCTGAACCTGATGGTGGAGAGCTATACAACGAAGAATTTTTAAGGTTAACAACGCTCAATCAATTTATTAAAGGAAACATTAATATAAAAACAGCACCTTTTTTATTCAAAGGTGATGAGCTTAACAATAATTATCAGCCTCCATTGCCAGTAGTAACTAAAGTTGTAAATTGGGATCATTTCTTCCCGTCGCAGCATGAGTATGAAGTCGCATACCCTGACAATATAGGCTATTCCATCGAAAAAATAACTGCTCCCTCATATGTGAGGCGAGGACTTGCCGCGGCCAAATTTAAACTTAATAGTATTTCAGACCCTCTTGTACATGGCTCACATAGGGCCGAAATAGTGGGAGACTTGATCTCTGAAGAGTATGCTGAGCGATGGTTTTCGTTTTCTACAATGCTGAGTGGAGATTATGATTATAGTAAAGGGGCTGAAAGTATTTTTCAGGTCCACACATCACCTTCTGACGGCAATTGGGAAAGAGATATATCTACCCCGTACGCTTTGATTACAGCTGAGGGCAAGTATCGCTTTAAAGTTGCGGGTTCTGATAAAGTACCCATTCCATTAGTGAAGAAGACTCTTTTTATTATTTCTGATTACGAGAGGTTGGTCTGGGTTGATTGGGTATTTAATGTTTATCACCACCCAGTAAATGGATTTGTTAAAATATGGCAAAACGGAAATTTAGTTGTTAATTATTCTGGGCCTGTTGGCTATTCGGTAGACTCTTATAACCATAATACTTATCCTAAGTGGGGATTATATCGCTGGGATTGGGTGTTGAATCCAGAGATTAAATCGAGAACACTATTTATTGATGAAATAAAAGTGGGAGGTAAAGAGGCTTCATATGAAATAATGACTTCAAGCTTTAATAATTAGTATATCTATTATTGGTAGAACTATTATTAGCCAGATAGGTAACCTTATTTATTGTAGCAAGACTTGTTCGATTTTTATGCTACAAATAAGTCATTTTATCTACAGTTTTCGACAGGAAAAGTGTTATCGTCTGGCTAACTAATCGCGAATTTTCCGTCTATTTTCACTGCACGTGATATAACATCAATGTGCTTCAACATGTAAGTATCTGATGTAGGAAAATATTGTCGCTCCAAACTGACTCACCTCTTGTATCCATGATACGTATTTTGTGCGTTGTGGGAATGAGGTGAGTCACCCTTGCTCTGCTACAAAGTAAATTTAATTTCTTCGTAACACCAGATAGTCGCTCCTTAGAAATAAGTACTATGGAAAATGTGGGGCGTATTGTGTGGTTAATTGAACGCTTACGCCAGACGGGGGCGTTGGCGAGGAAGGTTTAGATTATCGATCGAGAGGTCATGGGTGCCGGTATCGCGACACCTATTTTTATTTGTTGGTTTTATACATCTAGCTTTTTAATAATACGAGCAGGATTTCCCGCGACAAGAGTATTTTTAGGAACGGACTTTGTGACAACTGAATTGGCTGCCACTATAGAATTTTCACCAATTTCTACCCCCTTGAGTATAAGGGAGTTCATTCCAACCCATACATTATTTCTAATAATAATTGGTGAGCTCTCAGGTGGCTCTCTTCTCTTCATAACATCAATTGATGTACGGTGAGAATCGTTATCAACTATTTTACAGCCTGGGCCAAACATACAGTTATCTTCAATTGAAACCTGAGTTCGACAATGAATCCTAGTTCCATTTAGAAGGCAATTATTACCTATAGATATTTTTGAATCCTTACAGTGTGCCTGTAAGCCTGTTTTAAAGGGTTCCCCATCAGGGAAAGAGTTCAAGTTAACATTGTTGCCAATTTTAATGTTACCAATATTCGAAATAATGACTGATTTACCTTTCAATTTTGAGCCGTAAGTCACTCCATGTAAACTAAGCCTTACTCTCAAAAGTAGTATCCCTGGTAATTTAAAAAATTTTTTCAATATCACATATATTCCTTATATATCTAGCATCCTATTGTATTACTTCTAATACACTTGCTTAATTTTGATTAGCTCTATTTATAACTCATTGCTGCTAGCTAACTTCTTGAATCGTAGGGTAGTAACGCAAGCTCACATTATGCTGAGGAGTAACTTGATATCGAAAAATCAAGATACGTAAACTTCGTAAACTATAACATCAAATTGTTAAAGGGGGCTTGTGAATAAAGTATGAATCTTGGCTGCGCTAGAATCGCAACTGTTCTGGTCTAATCCCATCGGACACTTAATTTTGAGACAATAACGTCAATAGATTAAGGAAATGATATGAGCCTGA
>NZ_JAIBHJ010000019.1 GCF_021278025.1 Motilimonas sp. E26 | reverse complement strand
AACGAGCTGTCAGAAAGGGGGTTGGCGTCGTACAGCGAGTTAAATAGCACAGTGGCAGGGCATGTAGCGTCAGACTTAGCGTATGTGATTTACACCTCGGGCTCTACGGGGCAGCCTAAGGGGGTCATGAACCAACATGATGCTCTGAGCAACCGCATTAATTGGATGAATAGGCAATATGGTTGTTCAAGTACTGATGCAGTTTTACAGAAAACGCCTTTTAGTTTTGATGTGTCTGTATGGGAGTTTATATGGCCGCTAATTCAAGGTGCGAGATTGGTTCTCGCGAAACCAGAAGGCCATAAAGATCCGACTTATTTGTGGGATATTATAGAGAAAGAGCAAATTACCAAATTACACTTTGTTCCTTCAATGTTGTCAAACATCCTCAACACTAGCCAGTTATTTGGACTTCAATCTCTTAAGCAAGTGTTTTGTAGTGGTGAAGCTTTAACTAGCCAGCAGATTATTGAATTTAGGGTGCAAGCGCCAAACGTAGAACTTCATAATTTGTATGGACCAACGGAAGCTGCAATTGATGTAACATTTTGGGACACAAGCAAATATGAAACTGGCCGACCAGTTCTTATTGGTAAACCTATTGATAATATCAGAATGTTAGTAATGAGGGAAAATGAACAGTTATGTCCTATAAATGTGCCCGGTGAGTTAATCATTTCAGGTATTGGCGTTGCACGTGGATACCTGAAAAAAGAGTCTCTTACCGCAGAGCGTTTTGTTGAAATGTGCATTGATGGGAATATACTGAACGTTTATAAAACGGGAGATATAGGAAAAATAAATTTTGATGGTGAAATAGAATACATCGGTAGAAATGATGGTCAGGTAAAAGTTAGAGGGTTTAGAGTTGAGCTAAAAGAAATTGAAGCTTGCCTACTTTCCCATAAGTTCATTCGTGAGTGTACTGTCCTTAAAGACGATAATAGGAATGCATTGGTGGCATTTGTTGTCTGTTCAATGGATCTTAATCCTATTGCTATAAAAGACTACCTTTTAGGTAAACTTCCAAGTCATATGGTCCCTTCAAATGTGCATTTGGTTAGTGAACTCCCACTTACTCCAAATGGGAAGATAGACAGGGGAGCATTAATAAAGTCTTGTGATTTCGCTGCTGATGACAAGATTCTGCCGCCGAGAAATGAAATAGAATATGAGCTTTGTCGGTTGTGGAAGGAAGTTTTAGGTGTAGAACAATTAGGGATTAACTCGAACTTCTTTGACCTAGGTGGACATTCTTTGCTGCTAACAGTGTTACTTTCAAGAATGAATTTAGTGTTGGATGAAAAGCTGTCATTGCAAGATTTGTTTAGAATGCCTTCAATAATGCAAATTCTAGAGTTTGTAAATAATAAAAGCATTGGGAGTGTTTCGCTTATTAATGTTGGTGATAATATTTCTTACCTGAAGCCAAAAATTTCAAAAGGTGTTAATGTTGTTTTGATTCCTGGTGCAGGAAACAGCTTTGAAATTTTCTCTGAAATTTCTAATTTGTTAGCAGACCAAGGGGTTGGAGTCTATTTTATTCACCATGATGGAGTGGATAATGATCTAAGTCCGAATTCTTCCATTTATGAAATGGCTGAAAAATATGCTGGTCAAATTAAATGCTTATGCTCTAAAGAACCAATGGTTATAGGTGGGTACTGTATTGGTGGAGCATTAGCATTTGAAATATATAAAATACTATTATCGTCCAATGTAAATATATTATCATTGCACCTTCTGGATACTTTCTTCTCACTTGTTGATGATCTTGTTTCAAACGTAAAAGAGCCTAAGAGAGAAAGTGAGAGTTATGAGAGTTATTACACTAGAGGTTTTTTCCGAGCCCTCAGTGAGATATATTCAATAGGTACTCCTTTCACTGGTGATGATTTTATAGGGTTAACTCCGAATCAGTGTTTAATGAAACTGATTGATTCTATGAAGTTAGAAAATGCTGAACTTATCCAAGAGTGGCGAAAAGTTATATGGAAACGATATTTGTCAGAGAAAGCTCATACAATCGCCTCGAGAAGCTATTACAACAATGTAAACTCCAGTTTAGTTGGTGATGTATTTAAGAGTAGTAGCGTACCAACATTCGTCTACAAGAGTTCCGAATTTGATGGTTCAGAAACAAGCGTTGGCTATGAAGCTTTCGAAGAATTACAAGCCAGATGGCTGAGACATATAGGTTTAGATAGTGTGTCTTTTATTAAGCTCAAAGGGTTGCATGAAAAAGTGTTGCAAGAAAACAAGCTCGATATTTCAACTTGCATTAGTAAATCAATTTTCCTTTCAGATATATTAATCTAAGTTTGATTATGGCGGAAGATAGAATTACTCTGAGAGGTTTTATATGTTTTTAACGAAAATTATCGCTGTTTATCTTGAAGGCGAGAAAAAGAAGGAGTCTGACAAAAGGCGCACCTTTTATGAAGTTCTAGTAAAAATTATAGTTTTGCTGTTTTTAAAGGTGCAACATATTATTTCTTTGCTTGTTTTGTTTAAGTACTCATCAATATCAAGGGGGTATAATGAATTAAGTAGTATTTTAATCATTAAAGCTGCAAGAATGGCTAGGGATGTAGAAGTTAAATATGTTTCACAATCATTACCTCCTCAGGTTAAAAGCTCAGATGATGAATATTTTTTTACAGAACCAATGGTACTGAGCGACTCATTGAGTAATGTAATTAAAAATCGAAAATCCACTATTCCAGTTAATTCATCTCAGTTATCTATTGAAAATATGAGTACGTTGATGTTTAACGCATGTGGTTGCTTAGAAGATGGAAGAAGAGCCTTTCCGACAGGGGGGGCTATTTTGTCAAGCAAGATATTTTTGGTCGTCTTCACTAGTAATGATACATTATGTTCAGGTGTTTATAAATACAACTCCAATAATCACTCATTAATACCTGTTGTTATTGATAGTGGTGATCTAAGTACGCTGTTTGAGGCAACTAGTTCTCTAAGCGTTGTGCCTGGAGCCCTTGTACTTATTACACATGAGTTTCATAAGAATGAAGGGTTATATGGAGAGTTCGGTTACCGTTTAGCTTTATTGGAGGCGGGACATATCGGTCAAAACATTTATTTGTCATGCTCTGCTATGAACTTAGCTTGTGTAGCTCTTGGTATAGCAAACTTTAACCTTAAAAAGATGAATTCCGCTTTAGGCATTGATGGGGTAGAGGAAGCGGTTGTACATGCAGTTGCATTAGCTAATCCTTAATTTAAACTACGGCGCATTATGATTAAAATGGATTTTAGTGAAGATGAATGAAGCCCTAGGGCAAGATAGCCAACGCTTTTGACAGTATAAGGAGGATCAATTTGACGATCAAATTTGGCTGTAATCATATACTCTCTTTTTCGGGAGTATAACTATGAGCATTGATGCATTTTCACTCCACTTTGGGAATGTCGGTTGAACGCGGCCAATAGTGACAACTAACTTGTAAAACGCCGGCGGTTTTCGATTCTTAAAAAGTCCTGAGTTTTTAACATTCTCAACCTTTTTAAAGAAACCGCAAAGAATTGAAACCTTGCTTAGCTTGAGAAATGAGCATAAAAATCCGATGTTCATTGGCCATCGGATTTTGATCCTTTTATGCTGATTGTCAATTGTTTAACTGGTCAGCATTAGCTATAAGCCGCTGGTAAAACAAAATACAAGCGTTAGGAGCCGCGATGAGAAAATTAATTTAAATATGTTTTGTCGTTATAAAAAATCAGACAAGATATCAGTCTGAATTTACCTTAAATTAAGTTTGTGAGCGCCTCTGAGATATGGTATCTATAAAGAGATGATGTAGTGATTCATCACTTCCATTCGCTACGGATTCAATCGCACCACTTTCCACCCAGCACCGTCTTTTTGGTAATCAAAACGATCATGAAGGCGGTCGGCTTTACCTTGCCAAAATTCAATTCGCTCTGGGATCACGCGATAGCCACCCCAAAACTCAGGTAAAGGCACCGTTTGGCCAGCAAATTTTTGTTCGTAGAATTTAACTTTGTCCATCAGCTCTTGGCGGCTTTGCGCCACTTCACTTTGATGAGATGCCCATGCGCCAATTTGGCTGCCACGGCCACGAGAATGGAAATAGGCTTGTGATTCTTCAAATGTGACGCGTTCAATGCGGCCTTCAATACGCACTTGACGCTGTAGTATGTTCCAATGAAAGAGTAGGGCGGCATGCGGATTGGCATCAAGCTGCTGGGCTTTACGGCTACCGTAGTTGGTATAAAAAACAAAACCGCGATCGTCGACTTCTTTCAGTAACACCATGCGCGATGAAGGGCGGCCTTGTGTGTCACAACTCGCTACCGACATCGACTCAGGTAAAATAATGCCTGATTCTTCGGCTTGTTTAAGCCACTGTTGAAAAAATTCAAAAGGGTTATCGGTGGCTTTTAGCTCAGGCATTTCTAATAACACGCCTTGGCCTAAAGTAAGGGCACATTTGAGTTTGGTTAGAAAAGACATTGTTGTTGTCGCTTAATGATAAACAGTTAGGTTTTGCAGTGTAGCAGCAAAGGCTCTTAGCTGCAGCATTTCCACGCTGTTTTAAAGCTAAATTAACCTGTTAATTTTAGGGGCAATTTTGCTTCAGGTATAACAAGCTCAATGGCACTTTTCGCTTTACTGCAGCAGGTTAAGATATGATTTTTTCGCACATAAGCGAGTGGCTCGATAATGTATTCTACCGAGCCACTGATTAATTGACATTGACAAGCACCGCAATGGCCATCGCGACATTGATATTCCGTTTGAATACCTTGTTGCTCCAGGTTTTCAAGTAAGGTTTGCTCCTCACTGGCGTGAAAAGTTTCACCATTGATGACCATTTCCTTGCTCATTACAGTTCAAAATCCTCTAAATCGTCAGCATCCATATCAGAGTTAATTTGACCCACTAAGTAAGAGCTGATTTCAGACTCTTGCGGCGCGACTTGTACGTTGTCGCTCACCAGCCAGTTGTTGATCCATGGGATTGGGTTTGACTTAGTGGCAAAGGGCGGTTTGAAGCCGATAGCTTGCATACGAACATTGGCAATATATTCAACGTATTGGCACAGAATGTCTTTGTTTAGGCCGATCATTGAGCCGTCTTTAAACAAGTATTCAGCCCAATCTTTTTCTTGCTGTGCGGCGCGCATGAAAATGTCGATGGCTTCTTGTTCACATTCTTTGGCAATTTCAGCCATCTCAGGATCGTCTGCACCATCACGCCAGAGGTTTAAAATGTGCTGTGTGGCATTAAGATGTAGCGCTTCATCACGGGCAATGAGCTTAATGATTTTGGCATTGCCTTCGAGTAAGTCACGCTCTGCAAAAGCAAAGGAGCAGGCAAAGCTGACATAAAAGCGAATTGCTTCTAACGCGTTAACTGAGTTCATGCATAAGTAAACCTTACGCTTTAAGGCTCTAATGGTAATGGTTTCTACGCGGCCATCGCTATGAGTGTAATCGCCTTCACCGTGTAATTGGTAAAACTGGGTAGCGGTGATTAAATCATCATAGTAACCCGCAATATCATCAGCACGTTTTAGGATTTCTTCGTTGTTAACGATGTCATCAAATACGTCACTTGGGTTGTTGAACAAGTTACGGATGATATGGGTGTAACTGCGGCTGTGAATGGTCTCAGAAAATGCCCATGTCTCAATCCAGGTTTCAAGTTCAGGTAATGATACCAACGGCAGCAGTGCTACGTTAGGACTGCGACCTTGAATGGAGTCCAACAAGGTTTGGTATTTGAGATTTGAGATGAAAATGTGTTGCTCGTGCTCGGGCAAGTCTTGGAAGTCAACACGATCACGGCTAACGTCTACTTCTTCTGGACGCCAAAAGAATGAAAGCTGTTTTTCAATTAATTTTTCAAAAATTTCAAATTTTTGCTGATCATAACGGGCAACATTCACTGGGTTACCAAAAAACATCGGCTCAGTGAGGGCGTTATTTTGTACTTTTGAAAAGGTAGTGTACTTATTCATTCTGTTTCGCTCTGAATACAACATTAAAGCGGGAAGCTAAGCTTCCCCGTTTGATTAGATTTTACACGCGCCGCCTTCACAGCCATCATCTTCTGGCTGTAAATCGGTTTGGCTGTCGGCTGCGCCATCGCGGGTGTTATGGTAATACAAGGTTTTAAGGCCCATTTTATAAGCCGTTAACAAGTCTTTCATCAGCATTTTCATTGGCACCTTGCCACCTTCAAATTTGGCGGGGTCGTAGTTGGTGTTAGCTGAAATGGCTTGGTCGACAAATTTTTGCATTATACCCACTAGCTCAAGATAACCGGTATTGTTTGGAATGTTCCAAAGTAGCTCGTAGTTATCTTTTAAGCGCTCATATTCTGGCACCACTTGCTTTAAAATACCGTCTTTACTTGCTTTTATACTGATAAAACCACGCGGAGGTTCAATACCATTGGTTGCATTTGAAATTTGGCTCGATGTTTCCGATGGCATTAGAGCTGATAACGTTGAGTTGCGTAGACCGTGAGTTTTAATCTCCTCGCGTAACGTATCCCAGTCTAAATGCAGTTTTTCAGTGCAGATATTGTCCAAATCCGACTTGTAGGTATCAATGGGCATGATACCTTGAGAATAAGTTGTCTCATTAAATGATGGACAGGCGCCTTTCTCTTTCGCTAAGCCGTTTGATGCTTTCAATAGGTAGTATTGAATGGCTTCAAAGGTGCGGTGTGTTAGGTTGTTAGCACTGCCGTTTGAGTAGTACACACCATTTTTTGCTAGGTAATAAGCGTAGTTGATCACGCCAACCCCTAAGGTACGTCTATTTAAGCTGCTCGTTTGTGCCGCTGGGATCGGGTAGTCCTGATAGTCTAATAGGCTATCAAGGGCTCGCACAATCAAATCAGACAACTCTTCTAGCTCATCTAAACTCTCTAGCGCACCTAAGTTAAAGGCCGATAGAGTACATAGGGCTATTTCACCATTCTCGTCGTTAACGTGTTGCAGTGGCTTCGTTGGCAACGCAATTTCCAGACATAAGTTACTCTGGCGGATGGGTGCCACTTTTGAGTCAAATGGGCTGTGAGTATTACAGTGGTCGACGTTTTGAATGTAGATCCGACCTGTGCTAGCACGCTCTTGCATCAGCAGAGCGAATAGATCGACCGCTTTGATGGTTTTTTTCCGCACATTGCTGTCTTGCTCGTATTGTAGATACAAAGCTTCAAACTTGTCTTGGTCTTCGAAAAAGGCATCGTACAACCCAGGTGTATCAGATGGGCTAAACAGGCTAATATTGCCGCCTTTAATTAAACGGGTGTAGAACAGCTTGCTGAGTTGGACGCCGTAATCTAAGTGACGGACGCGGTTTTCTTCCACGCCACGGTTGTTCTTTAATACTAATAGCGATTCAACTTCTAAGTGCCAAATAGGGTAAAACACAGTGGCAGCACCGCCACGTACGCCGCCTTGTGAACACGATTTAACCGCAGTTTGGAAGTATTTGTAAAACGGAATACAGCCGGTATGGAAGGCTTCACCGCCACGAATTTCACTGCCTAAGGCGCGAATGCGGCCCGCGTTAATACCAATGCCCGCACGCTGTGACACGTATTTCACCACGGCACTGGCTGTGGCATTAATTGAGTCTAAGCTATCACCCGTTTCAATCAGTACACATGAGCTGAACTGGCGAGTAGGGGTGCGCACGCCTGACATGATGGGTGTCGGCAGTGACAATTTAAAGGTAGATATAGCATCATAAAAACGGCGCACATAATCCATACGGATAGATTTGTCGTAGTTGGCGAATAAGCAAGCCGCCACTAATACGTATAAGTATTGTGCACTTTCAAATATTTCACCGGTTACGCGGTTTTGAACTAAATACTTGCCTTCAAGCTGTTTCACTGCAGCATAAGAGAAGGTCATGTCACGCCAGTGGTCAACAAAGTCATTCATTTCATTGAATTCAGCTTGGCTGTAATCATTTAGCAGGTGACGGTCGTATTTATCCATTTCACACATTTTAACCACGTGGTCGTACAAATGTGGTGGCTCAAAGGTGCCGTAAGCTTTCTTACGTAGATGAAACACGGCTAAGCGCGCAGACAGATATTGGTAATCAGGTGTTTGTGGCGAGATTAAATCAGCTGCTGCCTTGATAATGGTTTCGTGAATATTCTCGGTTTTGATGCCGTCGTAAAATTGGATGTGAGATTTTAACTCAACCTGAGATACAGATACGTTATTTAATCCCTCTGCTGCCCATGTGATAACGCGATGTATTTTATCTAAATCAATCGCTTCTTTATTGCCATCACGTTTGGTGACCAACAGATTTTTATTCATCGCATAACGCCTTTTAGATTTGTAATAACTAGGTGAATGAGCATGGATTCAGAAACAACAAAAGGCGCTATCAGGAACGACAATAATATGACGTTCTAATATTGCCCTCTGGTGTCTTTAAATCTGTATAAACACAATATGTAGTGTTTTGCTTCTGATTAGCTACAAGATAATGAGGTATGCGTTATTTTGCAAGGGGGAAACTTGATCATAACTTGTGGATAAAGTGTGAAAGAATTAGCAAGGTTAGTGATAGCTAACCATTGATCTCCAATCGGGTTTAGACCAACTAAATTTCAAGTGTTTTTTTAGGCAAAAGTTAAAATATTTTTTATTTTAACTGGTTGCCTAAAAAGCCAACAGCCGAGGTTATCAGGTAAGGCTGATAACACTTGGCTTGGCTTAAATACACGTTATTTGTAGGGCTAATGAAAGCCGTTATTTGAGGTAAAAAAATGTGCACATTATCAAAAATTGATGTTTTTATTTATTCGGCTAATGGTTTTGTCATCAACATGTAATTCACGTCCACATTTTCCGCCAAATAAAAGTTTTTCAATATGGGGTGATAGTGTACGCCGGTCAAATCAGTACACTGTAAGCCGACTTGATCGGTAAAGTTTAAAAATTCAGACGGGCGAATAAACTTTTGATGTTCATGTGTGCCTTTAGGCACCCAACGTAAGACATATTCAGCGCCAATGATCATCATGAGATAAGATTTGGCGGTGCGGTTAATAGTAGAGAAGAAAACCACCCCATCAGGTTTAACCAATTGTCGGCAGGCTGCAATAACGGAAGCGGGATCGGGCACGTGTTCTAACATCTCCATACAAGTGACCACATCATAGCTATGAGGCCGTTCATTAGCGTGTTGCTCTGCGGTCATTTGAATATAATCAAGCTTGGCGCCTGTTTCTAATGCATGTAGGCGCGCTACCTCTAATGGTTCTGTGCCCATGTCGAGTCCTGTGACGATAGCGCCTTTGTGCGCCATGCTTTCGGCAAGAATGCCGCCGCCGCATCCCACATCGAGCACTTTTTTACCAAATAAGCCCTGACAGCCACGATTGATATAGTCAAGACGGGTAGGGTTGAGCAAGTGAAGGGGCTTAAAATCGCCTTCTAAATCCCACCAACGGCTCGCCATCGCTTCAAATTTTGCTATTTCTTGTGCATCTACATTCATGATTTGTGCTGCTTTTTTATTCATCTAAAAATTCTGTAGCCATTATATGCGGGAGTGGATCTGAAAAAAGCCATTTTTTCAAAAAAGTTGCGGGTTATGTGCCATTCCTCCCTCTGTCCCTGACACGAAAGTGTGCTAGAATCCTCCCCTCGTCAAATCAGACCGAAATTATTAGATTTAGGGATTTAGGCTTATATGAGCGATCTTGCAAAAGATATTACGCCGGTAAATATCGAAGATGAGTTAAAAACATCTTATCTCGACTATGCCATGAGCGTCATTGTTGGACGTGCACTTCCTGATGTACGCGATGGTTTAAAACCTGTGCATCGACGTGTGTTATTTGCCATGAGTGTACTGGGCAATGACTGGAACAAACCCTATAAAAAGTCTGCCCGTGTGGTAGGTGATGTAATAGGTAAATATCACCCTCACGGTGATACAGCAGTTTACGACACCATTGTTCGTATGGCGCAAGACTTCTCATTGCGTTATATGCTAGTAGACGGCCAAGGTAACTTTGGCTCGGTAGATGGCGACTCCGCTGCGGCGATGCGTTATACCGAAATTCGCATGGACAAAATTTCCCATGAGTTACTGGCCGATTTAGATAAAGAAACCGTGGACTTTGTGCCTAACTATGATGGCACAGAAGAAATACCTGCGGTTCTGCCGACCAAAATACCCAATCTATTAGTCAATGGATCGTCGGGTATTGCGGTGGGTATGGCAACGAATATTCCGCCTCATAACTTGACCGAAGTGATCAATGGTTGTTTAGCACTAATAGAAAACAGCGAGCTGACGGTTGCTGAGTTAATGGAGCATATTCCAGGCCCAGATTTTCCAACTCACGGCATCATTGCCGGCCGTAAAGGCATTGTTGATGCATATAACACCGGTCGCGGTAAATTACGCATTCGTGCCCGCGCCGATATCGAAACCGATGCTAAAACAGGGCGTGAAACCATTATTGTTCACGAACTGCCTTATCAAGTGAACAAAGCGCGCTTGATTGAAAAAATTGCTGAGTTGGTAAAAGAGAAAAAAATCGAAGGTATCAGTGCCATTCGTGATGAGTCCACCCGTATCATTCGTGTGCTAATCGAAGTGAAACGTGGTGATGTGGCTGAAGTGGTATTGAACAACTTGTATGCGCAAACGCAAATGCAAGTGTCTTTTGGTATTAACATGGTGGCCCTAGAAAATGGCAAACCTAAGTTATTTAACCTAAAAGAAACACTAGAAAGCTTTATTCGTCATCGACGTGAAGTGGTGACACGCCGCACTGTATTTGAACTAAGAAAAGCGCGCGATCGTGCGCATATCTTAGAAGGTCTTGCCATTGCCCTTGCTAATATCGACCCGATTATTGAGTTGATTCGTGAGTCTTCTACACCTGCTCAAGCCAAATTGGCATTGCAAGCGCGTGGTTGGGAGCTGGGTAATGTCGCAGCCATGTTAGAAAGTGCGGGTGTTGATGCTGCGCGTCCAGATTGGTTGGAAGAGCAATACGGTATTCGCGAAGACGGTTATTTCTTAACCGAGCAACAGGCTCAAGCAATCCTAGACTTACGTTTACATAAGTTAACGGGCCTCGAGCACGAAAAAATCCTTGATGAATACAAGTCACTACTTGAGCTGATTGCAAGCTTGCTACATATTCTGAACAGCCCTGAGCGTCTAATCGAGGTGATTCGTGAAGAGCTAGAGCTAGTGCGTGAGCAATTTGGCGACGAACGTCGTACTGAAATTACTGCGATGAGCGGTGATATCGATATGGAAGACTTGATCACTGAAGAAGACGTTGTGGTGACCTTGTCGCGTGAGGGCTATGTGAAATATCAGCCTCTCACCGATTACGAAGCTCAGCGTCGTGGTGGTAAAGGTAAGGCTGCCACTAAGATGAAAGATGAAGACTTCATCGAGCGTTTATTGGTCGCTAATACCCACGACACTATCTTATGTTTCTCTAGCCGCGGTAAATTGTACTGGCTGAAAGTCTATCAATTGCCATTGGCTTCACGTGCTGCACGTGGTCGTCCAATTATTAATATTCTGCCACTTGAAGAAAACGAACGAATTACCGCTATCTTGCCAGTGCGCGAATACCAAGATGACAAGTTTATCCTAATGGCGACAGCATCGGGCACAGTGAAAAAGACCGCACTAAGTGCTTACAGCAAACCGCGTAGTTCAGGTTTAATCGCGATTAACCTGAAAGACGACGATGAGCTAATTGGCGTTGCTATTACTCATGGTGACAGTGAAATAATGCTGTTCTCTGATGCCGGTAAAGTAGTTCGCTTTAAAGAGTCAGAAGAAACGCCAGTACTTGATGAAGACGGTAATCCAGTGCTTGACGAACATGGCCAACCTGAAATTAGGTTCCGCGGCGTAAGACCGATGGGCCGTACGGCGACAGGTGTACGTGGTATTAAATTGGCTGATGGTCAAAAAGTGGTATCGTTGATCATTCCAAATGAATCAGGTGATATCTTAACGGTCACCGAAAACGGCTACGGCAAACGCACGCCACAATCTGAATACCCAACCAAAGGTCGTGCGACTCAAGGTGTGGTTTCAATTAAAGTGAGTGAGCGTAATGGTAACGTGGTCGGCGCGGTTCAAGTTGAAGAAACCGAAGACATCATGTTGATCTCGAACAAAGGTACCCTAGTACGTACCCGAGTTGATGAGGTGTCAGTGGTGGGTCGTAATACCCAAGGTGTAACCCTTATTCGTACCAGTGAGGGCGAGCAAGTGGTTGCCTTGCAACGTATTGAAGAAGTAGAAGAAGTTGAACTACTCGATGATACAGAAAACGACAACCCAGAGGCGGTGAATGGGGAGCAAGCGCAGCTGCCACCCGATGAACAGCCAACGGAACAAGAATAATCAGTAACAACCAAAACGAGCGGCTTATGCCGCTCGTTTTATTTTTCGGAAGTAGATAATGACTCAGGTTTATAATTTTTGTGCCGGTCCTGCCATGTTACCCACTGCGGTAATGGAGCAGGCGCAAGGTGAATTTCGTAACTGGAACGATCTTAATGTGTCAGTAATGGAAGTGAGCCATCGCAGTAAAGACTACATTGCATTAGCCAACCAGGCTGAGCAAGATCTTCGGGATTTATTGCAAATCCCAGATAATTATAAAGTGCTATTTTGTCAAGGTGGCGGCCGTGGTCAGTTTGCAGCCGTGCCGTTGAACCTATTTGGCGAGAAGCTAGAAGCAGATTACATTATTACTGGTCAGTGGGCCCAATCAGCCGCTGAAGAAGCGAAAAAGCACGGTAAGATTAACCAAATTGATATTCGTTGCGAAACGGCTCAAGGCCAAGCTTCCCTATTAGATAGCAGTGAGTGGCCACTTAATCCTAATGCTGCTTTTGTTCATTATTGTCCCAATGAGACGATTGAAGGCCTTGAAATCTCAAATATTCCAGATACCGGTGACGTGCCTTTAGTGGCAGACATGAGCTCAACGATTTTGTCGCGTCCTATCGACATCAGCAAATTTGGTGTGGTGTATGCGGGCGCACAAAAAAATATCGGTCCGTCGGGTCTTGCGTTAGTCATAGTGCGTGATGATTTAATTGGCAGATCGCGCCAAGCTATCCCATCGATTTTTGATTACAAAGTATTGGCTGAGTCTGATTCAATGTTCAACACTCCGCCAACTTATAGTTGGTACTTAGCGGGTTTAGTGTTCCAGTGGCTAAAGCAGCAAGGTGGTTTAGCTGCCATGGCTGAGCATAATGAAACGAAAGCAAAACTACTGTATGACTATGTAGATAGCAGTGATTTCTACCAAAACAAGGTTGACCCGCAGTATCGCAGTTGGATGAACGTGCCGTTTCAGTTAGTCGATGAAACGTTCAATGAGCAATTTTTAACGGAATCGGCAGCGCAAGGCTTACTGACGTTGAAAGGCCACCGTATTGTTGGCGGAATGCGTGCCAGCATATATAACGCCATGCCAAAAGCAGGTGTGGAAGCCCTTGTGGCATTTATGGATAAATTTGCCAAGCAGCATAGCTAGGAGCGAACATGAGTTGTGATTTTGTGGCATTAGCCAATACTGGCGTGCAAGGGTTACACCCCTATCAAGCGGGCAAGCCCGTTGATGAATTAGAGCGGGAATTGGGTTTAAGCAATATTGTTAAGCTCGCCTCTAACGAAAACCCTTTGGGCCCAAGTGATGCGGTTAAAGCGGCGATTAGTGCAGAATTAGCAGAGCTAACGCGCTACCCAGACGCAAACGGTTATGACTTGAAAACAGCCTTGGCCAATAAATATCAGATTAACACCAATCAAATTACCTTAGGTAATGGCTCGAATGACGTGCTTGAAATTTTGGCGCGTACCTTTGTCAGTGCACAGCATGAAGTGATTTTTTCGCAGTATGCATTTGTGGTATATCCTCTGGTAACGCAATCTATTGGCGCTAAAGCCGTTGCGGTAGCGGCCAAAGATTGGGGACATGACTTAGACGCCATGGCTAGCGCAATCACTGACAAAACCAAGATGATCTTTATTGCTAACCCAAACAACCCTACGGGCACTTGTTTAAGCTCAGCACAGTTATTGGCATTTTTAGCTAAGGTGCCAAGTCATATTATTGTAGTGTTAGACGAAGCATATTATGAATATACGGATGAGCAAGCTGACAGCGTGGCGTGGCTCAAGCAATACCCTAACTTAGTGATCACCCGCACTTTTTCTAAGGCCTATGGTTTAGCTGCACTGCGCGTGGGCTACGCTATGTCAAATGATGTCATAGCCGATCTACTTAATCGTGTACGTCAGCCATTTAACTGCAATAGCTTGGCAATTGCCGCGGCATGTGCAGCGTTACAAGATAGTGAATATCTGGCCCGTAGTGTGGCATTAAATCAGCAAGGCATGAAGGATTTAGAAAGCTACTTTACGCAGTATGATTTGCCATACATCCCATCAAAAGGTAACTTTATCACTTTTGATACGGGGCGAGATGCCAACCCTGTTTATAACCAATTACTGCAACTGGGTGTGATTGTTCGTCCTATTGGTGGCTATGGCATGCCGAATCATCTTCGCGTCAGTATTGGCACTGAGCAAGAAAATCAAACCTTTAAAACAGCCTTGATCAAAGTGCTCGAACTCGGCAAATAAGTAGGAAATTAATGGAATCTTTAACTCTGAATCCCATCGCCAAAATTGATGGTGAAATAAACCTTCCAGGTTCAAAAAGTGTCTCTAATCGTGCGCTATTATTGGCGGCATTGGCTAAAGGGACAACCACATTAACCAACCTACTCGACAGTGACGATATTCGCCATATGTTAAACGCGCTAAAAGCGCTCGGCGTTAGTTATGAATTGTCAGCAGACAAAACCACTTGTGTGGTAGAAGGGTTAGGCCGTGCTTTTTCAACTCAAGGTGAGATGGAATTGTTTTTAGGTAATGCGGGTACAGCGATGCGCCCTTTGTGTGCTGCTCTTTGTTTAGGTCAAGGCGAATACCTATTAACGGGTGAGCCAAGAATGGAAGAGCGCCCCATTGGCAGCTTGGTTGATTCACTGCGCCAAGCTGGCGCCGATGTTGAATACCTTAAAAATACCGATTATCCGCCACTGCGTATTAAAGGCACGGGTTTAAACGGTGGCCAGATCAAAATTGATGGCTCAGTTTCTAGTCAGTTTTTAACGGCTTTTTTGATGGCGGCACCTTATGCAAAGGCCGATACCGAAATTGAAATTATCGGTGACTTAGTGTCTAAGCCTTACATTGAAATTACCCTGCACATTATGGCGCAGTTTGGTGTGGAAGTAGAAAACCACGACTACCAACGTTTTGTCATTAAAGGTAATCAAACGTATACCGCACCGGGTAAATTTTTGGTGGAAGGTGATGCATCTTCGGCCTCTTATTTTTTAGCAGCCGCTGCGATAAAGGGCGGCACCATAAAAGTGACAGGTATTGGCAAAAAATCGGTACAAGGTGATGTGCAATTTGCTGATGTACTGGAAGCCATGGGGGCGAAAATAGAGTGGGGCGATGATTATATTAAATCATCAGTCGGTGAGCTAACGGCGGTTGATCTAGACATGAACCACATTCCTGATGCGGCCATGACTATCGCGACCACGGCGCTGTTTGCTAAAGGCACGACGGCGATCCGCAACGTTTATAACTGGCGCGTAAAAGAAACCGACCGTTTGGCGGCGATGGCGACCGAGCTGCGTAAAGTCGGTGCAGAGGTAGTTGAAGGGCATGACTTTATTGAAGTCACTCCTCCGGCCAAGCTAACCCATGCCGCGATTGATACCTATGATGACCATCGTATAGCCATGTGTTTCTCGCTGGTGGCATTAAGTGATACGCCGGTGACGATAAATGACCCAGGGTGTACATCGAAAACATTCCCTGACTACTTTGATAAACTCAAACAAGTCAGCCACTAAAACAAAGGAGCCAACCGGCTCCTTTTTTTGTATCTAAAATTAAGTATTTTAGGCATTTACTTGCCGCACTAGTTCAAGGTTGAGTCTAGGATTAAAAGGGAAGGATCTGAAAACCATAAGAAAGTCATATATAGGTATAAGGTAGAAATTATGTCAGAGCCAATGAAAACACTGGGTGAGTTTATTGTTGAAAAACAACTGGATTTTCCAGATGCATCGGGCAGCTTAAGTGCTTTGTTGGGGGCTATTCGGTTAGCCGCTAAAGTTGTCAACCGCGAAATAAACAAGGCAGGCCTTGTCGATATAGTCGGCAGTGCTGGTGGTGAGAATGTGCAAGGAGAAGAGCAACAAAAGCTAGACCTTTATGCTAATGACAAATTTAAGGCAGCAATGGAAGCGCGCGGTGAAGTGTGTGGTGTCGCTTCAGAAGAAGAAGAAGAATTTATAGCGTTTCAAGGCACCAAATCGAAAAACGGCAAATACATTATTTTGATGGACCCGCTCGATGGCTCATCCAATATTGATGTTAATGTGTCAGTTGGCACCATTTTTTCCATTTATAAGCGTATTTCTCCGATTGGCTCTGAAGTGACGCTGGCAGACTTTTTGCAACCTGGTCATAAACAAATTGCCGCAGGGTATGTGATTTATGGCTCGTCGACCATGTTGGTATATACCACTGGTAATGGCGTCCATGGTTTTACTCTTGATCCATCCATTGGCGTATTTTGTCTTTCTCACCAAGATTTAAAAATGCCGACACAAGGCAAGATATATTCTATTAATGAAGGCAACTACATTAAGTTCCCCCTTGGCGTGAAGCGATACCTCAAATACTGCCAAGAGCAGGTGCCCGAAGAAAACCGTCCTTATACCTCTCGCTATATTGGTTCATTAGTTTCAGATTTCCATCGCAACTTATTAAAAGGTGGCATTTATATGTATCCCACCACCGCCAGTGCACCAGCAGGCAAGTTGCGTTTATTGTATGAATGCAACCCTATTGCATTTTTAGCCGAGCAAGCTGGTGGTAAGGCCAGCGATGGGCAGCGCCGGATCATGGATATTGAACCAACAGAGCTACATCAGCGCTCGCCGTACTTTGTTGGCTCGACTGAGATGGTTGAAAAGGTGGAGCAATTTTTATCTGAATGTGATCGTTTTGAAGCGCCTTAATGTCACTATTTCCAATCAATATTGTGCCTAGTAAGGTATGCCCTGTTGCAAGGCGTATTGAATTATATTTTTGAAAAATCAATAAGCCTTCACATAACTTGGTATCTGCCTAGCTGATGTTATCTGGCTTGGGTATAATTGGCCGCGATTTTTTGACAACTAAATAATCAAACACTGAAACTAAGTGTTGTGGAGGCGTTATATGGTGGCGAAGGCCCCAGTAATTACAATTGATGGTCCAAGTGGCTCGGGTAAAGGTACCCTTTGCCAGAAATTGGCAGAAAAATTCAATTGGCATTTATTAGACAGTGGCGCAATTTATCGTGTGTTGGCGTTAGCCGCACTGCATCATAATGTTGAATTAGAAAATGAAGACGCAGTTTCCTTATTGGCGGGGCATTTAGATGTTGTATTTAAACCGACAGTGGACGGCGTACGAGTATTTTTAGAAGGAGAAGACGTCAGTCGCGATCTTCGCACTGAAGAAACCGGAAATGCGGCTTCTAAAGTAGCAGCGTTTCCACGGGTACGTGAAGCATTGTTACGTCGTCAGCGCAGTTTCCGTGAAGCGCCTGGTTTAATTGCTGATGGTCGTGATATGGGTACAGTGGTTTTCACTGATGCGCCAGTAAAAATCTTTTTAGATGCCAGTGCCGCAGCACGGGCTGAGCGACGCTATAAGCAATTGCAAGTCAAGGGCTTTGATGTTAATATCGCGCATCTTTTGGCCGAGATTGAAGAGCGAGATCACAGAGACAGAAATCGACCTGTGGCGCCTTTAAAACCGGCTGATGATGCATTGGTCATCGATTCAACAGAACTTGATATTAATCAGGTAGTTGAAATGGTCGTTGACTATGTAAATGAAAAATTGAATCTCAACAAGGAATAATTCGTAGAATAATTCTCAGAATAATCCTTGTCGTTAATGTTTGTTCTAAGGATGGAATGAACTTTGTACAGCAACCCCACTCGCGATGGATCATGAGTGGTTGTCATTAACTAAAAAGTGTCTAATAACATGACTGAATCTTTTGCTCAACTCTTTGAAGAGTCTCTAAACGAAATCGAAACGCGCCCTGGTGCGATCATCAAAGGTACAATCGTTGCTATCGAAAACGGTATCGTACTTGTAGATGCAGGTCTTAAATCAGAATCTCCTATCTCTATTGACCAGTTCAAAAATGCTGCTGGTGAATTAGAAGTTAGCGTAGGTGATGAAGTTGACGTTGCGCTTGATGCAACTGATGACGGTTTCGGTGAAACTCAGCTATCTCGTGAAAAAGCTAAGCGCCATGAAGCTTGGATCGTTCTTGAGAAAGCTTACGAAGAGCAAGAAACTGTTATTGGTGTTATCAATGGTAAAGTTAAAGGCGGTTTCACTGTTGAATTAAACGGTATCCGTGCTTTCCTACCTGGTTCTCTAGTAGACGTGCGCCCAGTTCGCGACACTGCTCACCTAGAGTACAAAGACCTAGAATTCAAAGTTATCAAGCTAGACCAAAAACGCAACAACGTTGTTGTTTCTCGTCGTGCTGTTATCGAAACTGAAAACAGTGCAGAGCGTGATGAACTACTTGAAAACCTACAAGAAGGTCAAGCTGTTAAAGGTATCGTTAAGAACCTTACTGACTACGGCGCATTCGTTGATCTTGGCGGTGTTGACGGTCTACTACACATCACTGACATGGCTTGGAAACGCGTTAAGCACCCAAGTGAAATCGTTAACGTAGGTGATGAAATCAACGTTAAAGTACTTAAGTTCGATCGTGAGCGTACTCGTGTATCACTAGGTCTTAAGCAACTAGGCGAAGATCCATGGGTAGCAATTGCTAACCGTTACCCAGAAAGCACTAAGCTGACTGGTCGTGTAACTAACCTAACTGATTACGGCTGTTTCGTTGAAATCGAAGAAGGCGTTGAAGGTCTAGTACACGTAAGCGAAATGGATTGGACTAACAAAAACATCCACCCATCTAAAGTTGTTAACGTGGGTGACAGCGTTGAAGTTATGGTTCTTGATATCGACGAAGAACGTCGTCGTATCTCTCTAGGTCTTAAGCAATGTATTGCTAACCCTTGGGAATCTTTCTCTAGCACTCACAACAAAGGTGATCGTGTTAGCGGTAAGATCAAGTCTATCACTGATTTCGGTATCTTCATCGGTCTTGACGGTGGTATCGACGGTCTTGTACATCTTTCTGACATCAGCTGGAATGTTGCTGGTGAAGAAGCCGTTCGCGACTTCAAGAAAGGCGACGAAATCGAAGCTGTGGTACTACAAGTTGACCCAGAGCGCGAGCGCATCAGCCTAGGCGTTAAGCAAATCGCTGAAGATCCGTTCAACAACTACATCGCTGACAAGAAAAAAGGCGCTGTAATTGTAGGTAAAGTAATCGAAGTTGACGCTAAAGGCGCTAAACTAGAACTTGCTGAAGGCGTTGAAGGTTACATCCGCGTAGCTGACATTTCTCGTGACCGTGTTGAAGACGCAACAACTGTTGTTTCTGTAGGCGATGATCTAGAGTCTAAGTTTGTTGGTGTTGACCGTAAGAACCGCATCGTAAGCTTATCTGTACGTGCTAAAGATGAAGCTGAAGAGAAAGCAGCTATCGAAGGCCTAAACAGCAAGCAGCAAGACGAAGGCGCATTCAGCAACGCAATGGCTGAAGCTTTCAAAGCGGCTAAAAACGACTAATAATTATAAATAAAGGGTAAAAATTTATACCCTTATATTTGTAAACTGGGCTACTTAGAGTAAACTAAAAAATAGTTACTGAATAAGTAGTTACAGAGTCAGAAGAGGGGCTTTGCCCCTCTTATTTGTTTCTGCAGTAGCACAAACAGTTTTTAACCCTATGGGAGCACCTATGACAAAGTCAGATCTCATTGAACGACTCACCAGCAGACATTTACAATTATCAGCTAAAGAAGTTGAGCTAGCGATTAAAGAAATCCTAGAGCAAATGACTGAAACTCTCGCCTCCGGCGATCGCATTGAGATCCGAGGGTTTGGTAGTTTTTCATTACATTATCGCGCACCTCGTGTCGGTCGCAATCCTAAAACCGGTGAAAAAGTTGAATTGGATGGCAAGTATGTGCCTCACTTCAAACCTGGCAAGGAATTAAGAGAGCGTGTAAACCTAAGTCTTGGATCTTAGTTGCGATATTTAAAAACGGCCTTGTGCCGTTTTTTATTGCCTGACAATTAGGATAGAAACCTGATTTGGTGTAATCTATGCCGAATTATGTATCTCTCTGTGTTTATGGGCATTTTGGAGGCCAAGTGAAAGCTGTTATTACTTTTATTTCTCTCGCAATTCTATTCGCGATAGCTATCTTTGTTGGTTTAAAAAATGACACGCTAGTGACATTCAACTATTTAATTGCCCAATCAGATGTCAGGTTGTCAGTTTTAATTGCGATTACCTTTGGCATTGCTTTTACTTTAGGCGCTGCGATCAGTAGCTTGTTATACCTAAAGCTTAAAATCAGCAACAAACGCTTAACCAAAAAAGTTACCCGTCAAACAGAAGAGCTCGCACATTTAAGGAAGCTTCCGTTAAAGGATTAATCCCGAATGCTTGAGCTGTTATTTTTGCTGTTACCCATAGCTGCCGGCTATGGCTGGTATATGGGTCGACGTGGGCTACATCAAAACCAACAGCAAAGTTCTAATAAATTAAGCCGTGACTATGTTACTGGCCTTAACTTTTTATTGAGTGACCAGCCTGATAAAGCCGTCGATTTATTTATTGAACTATTGGAAGTTGATAGTGAGACTATTGAAACCCATTTAGCGTTAGGTAATTTATTTCGCCAGCGCGGTGAAGTAGACAGAGCTATTCGTATCCACCAAAATCTGATTGCGCGCCCCTCTCTCACTGCCGAACAAAAACATTTAGCCATGTCACAGTTGGCGAAGGATTATAGTGCCGCGGGGTTAATTGATCGCAGTGAAGCATTGTTTTTACAGCTGGTGGTTGAGCCTGATTACAAAATTCAAGCACTGCAGCAATTATTACTGATTTATCAACAAACCAAAGAATGGCTCAAAGCCATTAAAGTGGCCCAGCAATTACAAAAAAGCCAAGTTAAAACAGCCGTGCGGGATATTGCGCATTTTCATTGTGAATTGGCCAATGAAGCCCATTTAGCGGGTGAAATAAAGGCCGCAATGTCGGAACTGAAAAAAGCGTTGCAAGTAGATAAACGTTGCGTTCGCGCCAGTATTGGCTTGGCCGATCTGATGATAGAGCAAGCCGATCACAAGCAAGCGCTAAAGTACCTTGCCATGGTGGTTGAACAAGATATCGACTTTGTCAGTGAAACCTTGCCACGTCTTGAAGTGTGCTTTCGCCAGGCTCACGATCCACAAGGGATGATTAGCTGGCTTGATAATGCATGGAATAAAGGGGCTGGCGCATCTGTAGGCTTAAAAATCGCTGACTATATTGCACAAAAGCAAGGTATTGAAAGTGGTGAAGCCGCAGTAGCGAAACAATTGGTTAAAAACCCAACCATGAAGGGCTTTTATCAGCTAATGGTTTATCACCTCGAGTTAGCTGAAGAGGGGAGAGCTAAAACCAGCTTAGACAGTTTAAGAAAACTGGTGCTAGAACAGTTAAAGATGAGCCCGAATTGTCGCTGTCGAAAATGTGGCTTTGCCACTAAATCAATTTTTTGGCAGTGCCCCTCATGTAAGAGCTGGGGCTCAGTAAAACCGATACGCGGATTAGATGGAGAATAAAATGAATACCAACCTTGTTGCCGATCCTAAAGTTGTGGTGGCGCTTGATTATGCCGACCAAAAGGCAGCGCTTAGTTTTATTGATCAAATAGATCCGGCTAGCTGTCGTTTAAAAGTTGGCAAAGAAATGTTTACCCATTTTGGGCCTAGTTTCGTCAAACAAATTGTCGATAGAAAATTTGATTTGTTTTTGGATCTTAAGTTTCATGACATCCCTAACACGGTAGCTAAGGCGGTTGCAGCATCTGCTGATTTAGGTGTTTGGATGGTTAATGTACATGCCAGTGGTGGTCGTCGCATGATGGAAGCTGCCAAGGCATCTTTAGACAGCTATGGTAAAGATGCTCCGCTGTTGATTGCGGTGACGGTGCTTACTAGCATGGAAGCGCAGGATTTAGCGGAAGTGGGGATTAATGTATCACCGCATGAGCACGTACAACGTTTAGCCAAACTCACTCAAGATTCTGGCCTAGACGGTGTTGTGTGTTCGGCGCAAGAAGCCAGCATGCTAAGCCAATCTCTTGGTAAAGAATTTAAGCTTGTCACTCCCGGTATTCGACCTGTTGGCAGTGATGCTGGCGACCAACGTCGTATTATGACGCCAGCAGAAGCGATTCAAGTAGGCTCGCATTACTTAGTTATTGGCCGTCCAATTACCCAAGCAGCAAATCCTGCTCAAGTGTTGGCAGAAATCAATCAAAGCTTAATGGTGTAATGCGACAAGGTCATTAGCCCTTTGCAGTGGCGAGGGCTAATGCTTTGATTTTTTGTGTTTAAATTGAAACGTAAAAAAGCCGATTAAATAACAACACAATCCTATTATGGCGCCATATAAATGGGCATCGACCATGACATTGGCCTCAATTAAGTTGGCCATCATGGTTGGCTCTGAGCCAAATTGCTCAAATGCTAACTTGCCGATTAGACCAAACAGCAACGGCCAAGCCAATGACACTTTCTGCGCGATGTCTTTACAAACGCCATAACTAAATAGGCCGTGCAGTGTGCCGGATAAGCCGACATACCAAATAACGTCAGGATTAAATAGCCACAAGCTAAGGCCTACTAAACTACTAATAATGATGATTAGCGTGGATAAGCGCAGCCAAGGTAAGTGAGGCTTAAATAGTTGCCAAATCACAATGAGCCCAGCGCTATTGATAGCGAAATGGTAACTGTTAGTATGGCAAAACGAGGCGGTTAAAAAGCGCCATGCTTGCCAAGGTAGCTCGGGCCTTGAGTAAATCAACCACAGTTGAGCCCATGTTTGATTCAGCATGATCATCGCCATGGTAAAGATTAGAATAACGATGAATAAAAAAGTGGACCTCATCTGTCTGAGCGCTCCAAGAAAGAGGAAAAAGCATGTCGACTCGGCCATGGTGCACGCGTTGCAATAAGGCTCAAGTAGCTTGTATTTGTCATATGATCACTGAGATAGACAATCAATACAAACTGATCATTCTACAGCATCCCAGTGAAGCAAATAAAGCCATCGGTACGGCGCGAATATTATCGCTAAGTTTGAAGCGCTGCGAGCTTGTTTGCGCTGAAACCTTACCTGTCGGGTTCATCGAAGCTGCCCCCACCTATTTACTTTATCCCAGTGAGCAAAACACAACTCAGGCAGGTGACACGTGTATCCCAGCGAACAGTCAATTTGTATTACTTGATGGCAGTTGGAAAAAAGCCTTTCGTTTACTGCAAACCAATCCTAGTTTGCAAAGCTTGCCTCGTGTGGCAATAGATGTAAAACAGCAAACACAGTATAAGATACGCAAGTCATCTAAACAGCAAGGCGTGTCGAGTGTTGAAGCGGGGTATTATTTATTAAGTCAATTGGAAGGTAACGAAGCTAAATATCAACCGTTACTGGCGGTGTTTCAAGAAATGATCGATTTTCAGCTCAAGCAAATGCCGCCCAGTGTTGTCACAAAGCATTACGGTAAATAGCCTGAATTTGAGATAAGAAACAGTACGCTTTGTGCTTCTATCGCTGAACACGAAATGTTGCCGTAAAACAAACTTTACTTGGCAGCGCGAATCTTAAAGAGTACTGAAGTTAAATGGCCAATAAAAGTAACGAGAGGCATCTATTAGCCCCTCCCTTAGCACTTACTCGTAACTTAGTGGGTCAGTCATGCCATTGGCAGCAAAGGCGCCTAAGCGCTCTTTACACGCGCCACATTTACCGCATGCTTGCTCGCGACCATTGTAACAAGTCCAAGTGTATTGATAATCTAACCCCATATTGATGCCGTCACTTAAAATAGCTTCTTTCGAAGCGGTAAGATAGGGAGTCACTATTTCCACAGCTTCATAATTAGCGATTGCTGCCACATCATTCATTCGGCGCACAAATTCAGGTCGACAATCTGGATAAATATCGTGATCGCCGCCGTGAGCGCCATACATTACTTGCTCGGCTTGGATTGAAACGGCATAACCAATGGCCAGAGAGAGTAAGATCATATTACGGTTAGGTACTACCGTTGATGACATATTTTCAGGATCGTAATCGCCTTCTGGAATATCGATATCTGAGGTGAGAGATGAACCACCAATAAGCTGATTGATGGCAGAGATATCGACAATTTTGTGATTTATATTGTTGTTTTGACAAAACTGACTGGCAACATCAACTTCTTTAACGTGACGTTGGCCGTAATTAAAAGTAAGGGCATAAACGTCATAGCCTTGCCTGATAGCTTTGTTTAATACAGTAAAAGAGTCCATGCCACCGGAGTAAATCACCACTACTTTTTTGCTCATAAGTCTTGAGTTTCGCTTATTATTCACATATAACAGCCGATTTTACGCAAAACAGGTGTATAAACCAATGGCTCAGCGCTACCCAATCAACGAAATATTTCAAACTATCCAAGGGGAAGGTTTATTCACTGGCGTACCCGCTATTTTTGTTCGCTTACAGGGTTGTGATGTCGGCTGCCCTTGGTGCGATACTCAGCACACTTGGACGGTTTCACCAGACCAAGAGACAAATCTGCACCAAATAACAGACAAAAGCGACACTTCAGCGGCTTGGGCGAATGTCACTACCGCAGAAATACTCAATGAATTTGTCCGTTTAGGTTATCAAGCTAATCATGTGGTGATCACTGGCGGTGAGCCTTGTATGTATGATTTGCGCGAGCTCACTCAAGCATTGGCAATGCAGGGCTATAAAAGCCAAATTGAAACCAGCGGCACCTATGAAGTATTAGTGGATGACGCGGCATTTGTAACAGTATCGCCAAAAGTAAAAATGAAAGGGGGGTTAGTGGTACGCCCTGACGCACTATTACGTGCTAATGAAATAAAGCACCCTGTGGCTACCGAGAAAGATATCGATGCCCTTGATGCGCTGTTAGCGCAGTGTAGCTGGACCATACCACCTCAGATTTGTTTGCAGCCCATTAGCCAAAAACCAAGAGCAACCCAACTCGCCATGGAAACGTGTATCGCGCGTAATTGGCGCCTATCTATTCAAACTCATAAGTACTTAGGTATCGATTAATTATGGACCAAGCACATATTGCACAAATGAAAGCCGCATTAGAGCAAGTGATGCCTTTTGGTAAATATAAAGGCCTACGGCTAATTGATTTACCTGAGCCTTATCTGGTTTGGTTTTCTCAGCAAGGTTTCCCTGAAGGGCTACTAGGTCAGCAATTGGCTTTAGCTTATGAAGTCAAACTTAATGGGTTAGAAACCATACTAAAACCATTATTAAAGCGCTAATTTCTCTTTAATTAGTCTATTGCTACACTTCAACTCAGCGCTGTAATATAATCAATTTATTATAAATACTTTGTTTTAACCAATACTCAATGGAGATGAAAGTGAGCATTTTAATTACGGGCGGTGCCGGCTATATAGGTAGTCATACTCTAGTAGAACTATTAGCGGCGGACTATGACGTAGTAGTAATTGATAATTTGTGCAATTCTAATGTGGAATCATTGGCTCGTGTTGAAACAATAACGGGTAAAAAAATACCCTTTTTTGAAATGGACATTCGAGACAAAGGGGCACTTGATCGTTTATTCAGTCAGCATGATTTCGACAGTGTTATTCATTTTGCAGGTTTAAAAGCAGTAGGTGAGTCGACACAAATACCACTGACTTATTACGATAATAATATTTCAGGTACGGTGACTTTATGCGAAGTGATGGCAAAGCATAATGTCAAAAACATCGTTTTTAGCTCGTCTGCCACCGTATATGGCGATCCTGCTACTGTGCCGATTACAGAAGATTTTCCAACGTCAGCAACCAATGCTTATGGTCGCAGTAAATTATTTATTGAAGAAATATTGGCAGATTTATATCGTAGCGATAATTCATGGAACGTAATTAATTTACGTTACTTTAATCCAGTGGGTGCGCATGTAAGCGGTACTATAGGCGAGGACCCCAATGGTATTCCAAACAACCTAACCCCGTATATTTCGCAAGTGGCAGTTGGCAAATTAAAGCAAGTTAATGTCTTTGGTGACGATTATGATACGCCAGACGGTACCGGTGTGCGTGATTATATTCATGTCGTGGATTTAGCTAAAGGCCATGTAAAAGCTGTTGAAAAATTAGCGCAAAACCCTGGATTGGCGACATATAATTTAGGCACTGGTCGCGGCTATTCGGTGCTTGAAATGATTGAAGCGTTTGCTGCAGCATCAGACAGAACCATCCCCTATCAAATTGCACCTCGTCGCCCAGGTGATATCGCACAATGTTACGCAGACCCCGCTTTTGCTAAACAAGAGTTGAACTGGCAGGCAGAAAAAACAATTGAAGACATGACCGCAGATGGTTGGCGTTGGCAGTCAAATAACCCGCAGGGTTACAAGGAGAAATAACCCGTAGGGTTACAGGGAAAAAACCACATATAAAATGACAATAAAAAAGGCCGGAAACGGCCTTTTTTATATTCGCAACGCGATGAAAAGACTTAATACAAACTATATTAGAAAATCTTCTAAGCGTTTACCTTCGTCTAATGCTCGTTGTATGGCTTTAGGTTTACGACCTTGACCCGTCCATTTTTGAGTTTGGCCTTCATCATCTACATATTGATATTTAGGTGGACGAGGTTCACGTTTTTTTGTTTCAGTGGTGATTGCGCCTAATAATTCAGCAGGGTCAATGCCATCGGCTTTAAGCATTTCTTTATATTCTTCGAGCTTCCGAAGCTTATCTTCGTTTGCTGCGCGAATTGCTTCTTCTTCAGCTCTGCGATCTTCAACAATTTTGCTGAATTTAGTGAGTGATTCTTCTAATTGTTCTAGGGTTAGTTCTTTTGCAGCGGCTTTTAAGCTGCGAGCATTTAACAGTGCTTTAATTATATCGCTCATTTTTATTACCATCGTTTGGATTAGTGAGAGAGAGATACAATATAGACTTATTTTTTTAATATTTCTAGTCTGAATTAGTTTCTAAATTAACTTAAAACTATTGATTAGAAAGTATTAATTTAATACTGAAGCACCATTGTATTTATTTGATTTCTTTTACCCATCTATTCAACAGGGGAAAACCATGAATAAAAATTAATCTTTTCCATGAAATGTCCTAGATGAACCACCGTAGGGCTGATATTCGTCTAATCATTTTTTCACTTATTGTTTGAAAAATGTTTGCAATCTCGCTCTGATGTATTCGAGGGTTGATTTGCATTTGTTAACTTTATGTTAATTTCTATTTGGCTCAATGGTGGTATTTGGGTGTCATTTAAATCTGAATATTTGACTGTAAGCTTTATTTTTGGCTATTCATTTGTTATTTTCTGGTGCTTAATCGTAGAGGAGCGCTATAAATTAGTATTTTCAGTTAGGGTGATGCCTTCGAGCTGGAAAGAAAGGTTATAGCGCCGAAATCGAGCCGTTTATCAAACGACTCGGTTGGGGTTGTATTGAATAAGTACAACACTGTCATAGTTAATCACTATGGGGAGCTACCGCATGACTTGTTTTGCTTATTCCCCATTACAAAAAAAGAAAACAAATGGAATTAATAAGCTTATCTCACTCCGCGCTTTCGCTCTTGCCTCCTGTTGTTGCGGTGTTACTCGCGATCATTACTCGACGAGTTTTATTATCATTAGGGCTAGGCGTATTACTTGGCTCTTTTTTAGTCGCAGATAGCAACCTTCTTTTAGCTTTTGAATACTTGTTTAAAACGGTCTTATCATTGTTCTGGCAAGAAGGTGAAATAAATAAATGGAATGTCGATATAATCGTATTTCTGATCTTGTTGGGCATGATGACCAGCTTAATGACTATTTCAGGTGCAACTAAGGCCTTCGCTTCCTGGGCTACAACGCGAATAAAGAACCCGCGTGGAGCAAAAATACTCACGGTGCTTTTAGGTATTTTTATTTTTATTGATGATTATTTTAATAGTCTAGCGGTGGGAAGCATTGCGCGGCCTGTTACCGACCAATATAAAATATCTCGCGCTAAACTTGCCTATTTACTTGATTCAACAGCCGCACCTATGTGTGTCATTATGCCAATTTCTAGTTGGGGCGCATATATTATTGCCATTATCGGCGGTATTTTAGTAACTCATAACTTAACCGATTTGAGCCCACTAATGGTGTTTATTGAAATGGCGCCGATGAACTTTTATGCGGTGTTTGCGTTATTACTCGTACTATTAACGGCTTGGTTTAAATTAGATATTGGCGTAATGAAAAGCCACGAAGAAGCTGCGCAAAATGGCCAATTATTTAACCCTAAGTCGGGTGTGCCAGCAGGCCAAATAATCCCTCCCGCACAAGTTAATCAGGCACAAGTAAAGGATTTATTGATTCCTATTCTAAGCTTGATTATTGCCACTGTATTTTCAATTATATATTTGGGCGCACAAGCAACTGAAGGGCCATTTAATCTCATTTTGGCTTTTGCAAATACCGATGCAACAGGGGCATTGGTTTATGGTGGACTAATTGGACTACTTGTCACCATAGCCATGGTGCTGCGTGGTCGTATTCAATCTAAAGACTTTTTTGTCTCTCTTTGGCACGGCGCTCGTTCTATGTTTCCCGCCATTGTTATTTTGCTATTTGCTTGGTCTATGGCCAGTGTAATCAGCCAGTTAGAAACGGGTAAGTATTTATCTAGTTTAGTGGATGGTAGTATTCATACGGCTTTTTTACCTGCGATCTTATTTGTTCTCGCTGGGTTTATGGCGTTTGCCACGGGCACGAGCTGGGGCACGTTTGGCATCATGTTACCCATTGCTGCCGATTTAGCCATGGGAACAAACGCAACATTACTTTTACCTATGATGGCCAGTGTTTTAGCGGGTGCGGTGTTTGGCGATCATTGTTCACCTATTTCTGATACCACTATTTTGTCTTCAACGGGCGCAAGTTGTCATCATATTGATCATGTTGTGACACAGCTTCCTTACGCTCTGTTGGTGGCGGGAGTCACACTAATCGGATATATGGTACTTGGCTTTAGCGGCTCAGTATTAGCAGGTTTATGTGCGGCGCTATTGTGTTTTGCGATAGTGGTTGGTTTATATGTCTATAAAGAAAAGGTGTCCAGTCCAAAAGAGGTGATGGCCGCTTCTTAATAACGATATTTAATAAATGGCATCGGTTAGACAAGCCGCTGAGTTGATGCCATTTATTACTGCCAGGTTTATTTTGTTGTGGTTAAGCTAAATGCTTTAGCCCAAGCAAGGGATTCAAGATAAACCTGTGCAATTTTCTCTGGCGTAGTGTGCAATTGCACGGCATCATCATCTATTTTTTGCCATAATCCCATTTCAAAATGTTCAATGCTGCCTAGGCACAGGGCCAGTGGTCCTTTGCGTTGCAATAAAGCGTCCTTAACTCGATCATCTAATTGAATCTGTTCTATTAATAAATTCATAGGTTGGTCTAGTAGGCTATCAAGTAGTGAAAATAACCCAGTAATAAACGCTTCATCAGGTGAGCATGATAAGGACGACTCACTGATTATCCTTTCACAAAACCGTGCCCGGATCACTGACATCACGTATAGCTCAGATGGTTTATCTTTACTGGATAGTGATGTTGCTACCAATGAAATAAATTTTCTTAGTCGCTCCTCGCCCAAATAAATACTGGCCTGTTTGAATGAGGCGATAGGCTTGGCGTCAGATTTTATTTGTTTATTAACAAACATTAATAATTTGTAAGAAAGAGAAACATCATGGGCAAAAATATCTTCTATCTGATTAAAATTAATATTTGGCTTATTAATTTCACTTAAAAGCTCCAGCACCACCAACTGGCTTGGTGAAAGGGCTCGATGTTTAAGTAGCTCTGGTCGGCTAAAAAAGTAACCTTGAAATAAGTTAATGCCTAGTCGGCTTGCCTGTTCAAACTCTTCATGAGTTTCTACTTTTTCAGCTAAGTATTGAATGTTGTGATGCCGGGAAAATCCAATAACTGACCTGATGTCTGCGAAAGAAGTTGCACGTAAGTCAAACTTAATAATATCGATATAGCGAAAAAAGCGTTGCCAGTCGGAGGTGTATTCAAAGTCATCTAAGGCGAGCGTGTAGCCCAATTTATGTAAAGCTTTGACTTCTTCTAGTAATTCCTCTGTTGGTTGAATGTCTTCGAGTAGCTCAATCACAACTTTTTCTTTGGGTAGCATACGAGGCAGTTGCTGTAATACGGCTTGATAAGAAAAATTGATGTAGCAGGTTTTATTGTCAGCAATGTTTTCAAAGCCTACATTCAGAAAACTGTTGGACACTAACGTCCTAGTCGCATCATCAGAATCGATGTTAGGGAATATGTTTTCAGCGCTGTCTCGAAACAAAAGTTCGTAGGCGACCACTTGTTTACGCTGGTTTAATATCGGCTGGCGGGCTACAAAAGAATACATAGGCGAAACTAAAATCCTAATTATCGTATAGTCGTTTCAGTATCAGGGATCGATTACTAATAAAATAGTTATTTTATAGCAAAGGATACAAAAAAAGCAGAGCTTGCTCTGCTTTCACATTTTTATGACTTTTAGTGCAAGGCTAAATAGACCAGTTAATAGTCGATTCTAGCTTTTGCTCAAGTTTGCCAACAGGCTCATTTTTATCAGCAACGATAATGAGGTTCGCATTTTGCACCGGCATCACTAGTGCGCGCATGTCTCCCTTGCTGTACATAGGATCTATGGTTAAAGACTTAGATTTTGGCACAACGAATAAGGTTACCTTACCTTTCTCGCCGGCCATGATCATATGAAAAGCAGGGGCACCATTAAACGAACAGTGATTGACGTAATAAATGTGGCCTATATCTTCCTTAACGGTACCGCCATATTTGATTAATTTTGCATTAACGGCATTAAGGTCGGCGTTTTCATTAATTTGTTCGGTAAAAATCCACTCATCTTGTACATGTTTAATTGCAATTTCCCCCATATTGGGTGACGTTGGAAATTGCACTAAGTTAACGCTCATCCCTATTAAAAAGGCAATAGAAGCCGCGAGGGCTAGATGCCAACGACTCGTTCTTTGCTTCTCTTGGAATTGTTCAAAAGATTGATTGAGTAAAATGCGATCCGCTAAGCCTTCAGGCACCGGTATCTCTTTCAGACTGGCTTCAATTTGTTCATCAAAATGCTTTATTTCGTCTAAAAATTTTTTATTTTGCTCGTCTTCAAAAGCGGCAGACAAGAACGCTTCATCTTGATCGTTAGGGTTACTATAAGCGCGGCGACGAAATTCGAGATCATCCATTATTTTGCCCCCTTAGTTGTGTTTTGTTATCCAGTGCTTCTTTGAGCTGATTGCGCGCACGAAAAAGCCGAGTCATCACGGTATTTTTGTTTAAGTTCAGTTGCTCGGCTATTTCATCACCTGACAGTCCACCAAGCACCTGAAGAATTAAGGGCTGCCTATACTCTTCTGGCAATTTATCTATTTGTCGGCGTAACCACTCGTTTTCCATGGTTTGTTCACTGTCTGTTGATACCGTATCAACCACGGTATCAGTTTCCATATCGACCATATCAAATTGTTTGCGTTCAAATCGCCTTGCATTCTCGCGGCGTAAAATGGTGATTAACCACGCTTTTGCCGCCTTTTCATCTTGTAATGAGTCTAATGCTCGCCAAGCCCGTAAAAACGTGTCCTGAACAATGTCTTCAGCCACGTGTTTGTCACGGCATAACCAGTACGCGTATCGGTATATATCGCCATGATAAACCTGTACTAGGGCTTCATAGCGCTTTTGTTTATTAGCCATATCTTTAATGACCGTATTCGGGGGCTTTTTATTTCCCAGAATTTTACTCAACATGTAAAAATCTCCTGAGCATAATGATTATGCTCATCTTTATACCGGATTAATTGGCCCTAACGTATTGGTTGGGGTAGGCGATTTCCGTTGTGCCCCTAATGCCTTACTAAGCGAAGCCCCTTGCCATGCTTCGCCTTTTGCAATGGCCTGTTGTAATTCTTTTATGGCTAATTGTAGTTCAGTAGAAACGGGAATCTGACTGACAGATTTAATCTCAGGCCATTGCTTGTTAGACCATTCAATTAACCCTTGCCATGCATCTTGGCTATTATTGGCTTTAGCACTTGCCAGCAATTGTTTATAAGGGTCGGATAACTTTGTTTTGGTTATGCCATTTTTTGCTACAGGGTAGCGGGGTTTACGTAAATAAAGAAATAAGGTTATCAGCCAAGCAATGGCAAACAGCAAGGTTAAATAGGGCCACATTCCAGCGTCTTTAACAACGGTGGCTTGCGATGGCGTTATGTCAGGTAAGGCAACTTCAGGAGCATCATTATTGGCAACCACCATCAGCTTACGTGCCGGAACCTTGGCATATTCAAGTTGGTCTGTTTGACTGTTCCACCATGGAATAACCACCTCAGGTAAGGTTAATTCACCTGCTTGTTCTGCAATAATGGCATGGCTACTGATACGCTGTGCAAACGCGGTGCCTTGATGAATAAAACCACTTACCTCATCTTTATCCGGATAAACTCGAATTGCATCTGGGTAATTAAACGTGATTTCAGGCAGTAATTTTTCACTGGTGTTGGCTGCAATAAGTGTAAAGGTGCGGGTGACGGGTTGGCCAACGGTCAGCGTGGTTGCATTGCCTTGCAGCTCTTCACTTAACATGACTTCATCACTGACTAACCATTGTTTACCAGTAAAAATGGCGGGTTTATCTTTCACCGTTAATTTTATGTCATCAGCTTGAATATCTAATACCTGACGAACGGTGCGAGGGCGGTAGCCGCTTTGGCTAACGGTTTTATATAATTCACCGGTTAACTTAGGGCCAGCAATGGTTAGCTCACCCGCTTGATTGGGTGTGATTGCAAACTTGCGGGTGATTTTCTGGTATTTCATGCCATTTTTCACCACTACCTGTTTCTCATCTTGCCCCATTTGTACCACATCGGCTTGACCTGATTCTGGGCTCGATAAACTGGCATTTTCCAACATGGCACCGATATAAAGGTCCAAAGTGTAAATTATTTGCTGGCCGACATAGACATTATTTTGGTCCAACGCGGCTTCAATAAATACGTCTTTATTTTTTTGCTGGCCTCGTTGCTGGTCTTGATTAAGCACGGTAAGTTTAATCGGTAAAGTTGTTTGTCCCGCTATAGTTAACGGGGGAATCAACACTTGCCCGGGCTGTTTCGCCATTAATGAAATGCTCCAGCGAGTCGTGCTGGAGAATTCGCCATTAATGAAGTTCTTTTGCCGGCTGACTGAAGGCCGAAATACATCAAAATAGGGCTCAAGGGCCTTGGTGCTAAGAGCATCAGGATCTAAACTCTCATCGGCTTCGACCTCTAAAGTGAAAACCTCTCCGACATAGACAGGGTTTTGGCTGACGCTGGCATTAATGGCCGCCAAACTTGAGAAAGACCATAGCCCACACAAAAGTAATAAAAAAGCGTTTATCTTGTTCACTGCTCGTTTCACTTGTTGTTCCTTGCTGTTAGCGGTTTTCACGTTGACGTTTTTGATATTCAAGACGCATTTTATTGCGTAATAAAATGGCTGGATCATCGGGCATTTGTTGCAATAAATAAGGCATTTCAGGGCCTTCCTCTTCAGGCTCTGCGTCGCCTTCAATTGCTTGGCTTATTGCCTGCTGAGCTGATTGTTGTTCGTCACTCGGCTCAGGACTGGCTACGCTGCCTTGTTGGCTTGACGGGACCGGGCTGGGCTCAGTTTGTGCCTGATCATTTTGTTGAGACTGGTCTTGTTGCTGTGCATTATCATCTTGTTGTTGATCACGTTGGCTTTCAGCATTTTTCGCCGCTTGGTTTTGCGTATTTTGCGCTTCGCTGTTTTGCTCAGACTGATTTTGCTGTGATTGTTCGCTGGATTGTTGCTCCTGCGATTCCTGTTGCGACTTATCGTCTTGTGACTGTTGTCCTTGAGATTGCTGCTCCTGCTCCTTGTCTTGTTGCTCTTTATTTTGTTGCTGTTTATTTTGTTGATCGGATTGCTGGTTATCTTGTTGTTGGTCCTGATTTTGGTTTTGCTGCTGTTGCTGTTTGAGCAATTCTTCAATTTTAGCTTTATTGTCTTTAGCTGACTTCAAGTTAGGGGCTAACTTAAGGGCTTGATCATACGCCGCTATTGCGCCTTCAAATTCTTGCTGCATGGCAAGGGCATTGCCTAAATTGTAAAAGCCCTCAGCAGTTTTAACTTGCTTAAATGCCTCGGCGGCGCCTTGGTAATCTTGCGCTTTATAAAGCGCGGAGCCTTGCCAAAGGGGAGCATCAAACTGTTGTGCGGCTTGTTCGTAGTTTTGTTGCTCAAACGCATCATAGGCTTGTTTTTGGCTGTTTTGCCACCAACTGGCTTGACTTGGTTGAGGGATTGTCAACATGCCCACCAAGATGAACGAAGCCAGCTGACCACGGCGAAAAGCCAATAAGAAAAAAGGTAAGATCAGAAACATCAGCCAGTAGCCATCATCAACGGCTTGATTAGTTTGCTGTTGTTCCAGGCCATCGGTGCGGCTGATCTGAGCGTCTAACAACTCAATATTATTGAGCAGCTCGATATCTCGTTTGCTGGCACTCAGAGGCACGTAAATGCCACCACTTGCTCGAGCCAGTTGCTGCATGGCTGGCGCATCCAGTTGTGCAACCACTATGTTGCCTTGTTCATCTTTGAGTAAGTCACCGTTAGCTAAGCTGATCGGCGCACCTTTTGCTGTACCCGTTGCCAGCACCGATATACGCCACGGTTGCCCCTTTAAACGTGATTGCATTTGCTCAACTTGGCTGGCGCTAAAACCGCCGCTGATAAAAATGATATCACCGTGTTGATAGCCTGAATTAGTAAGCAGTTCAATTCCTAAATCTAAGCCTGATAGGGGATTGTTACCCATTGCTGGCATAATGTTGGGCGCTAAATTAGGGATAAGGTTTAATAAGTTACCCGCGTCTGAGGTAAGCGGGCTAATGGTAAAAGCGTCGCCTGCGTAGGCGATCAAAGCTTGCTCACCTTCGGTGCGTTGCTTTACCAAGTCTAGCGCTTTAAATCGTGCTTGGGTTAAACGGTTCGGCTTTAAATCCGTGGCCAGCATATTAGCAGACATATCCATTACGATAACGCGGGCAGGGCTAATTTGTTTTATTGGTACTTCATGACTGCGAAAACTCGGGCCAGAAAGTGCGATTACAGCAATAACGAGCAGCGTAGCAATTATATTAACACCCTGTTGCGATGCCGTATCGCCTGTCACTAGCTGCTTACTTAAATGGGGCGCGATTAACTGTTGCAACGACTGTTTGGGGCAGCGGCGCTTTAATTGCCACCAAACTAATGCCACCATTGGCAGCAACAATAGATAATAAGGGCGGAGTAATTCCATGTTAATTGCGCTCCTTAACTAAAACTAAACGACAGCTAAATAGCATTAAGCTAAGTAACAAGGGCCAGAAAAAGAGATTTTTCTCAGGCCGAAAACTTTGCTCTTCATTGGCGATAGGTTCAAGCTGGTCGAGGGTTTGGTAAATTTGCTCGAGATCTTCACTGCTGCGGGCGCGGAAATATTGTCCTCCTGTCATCGTCGCAATATTTGACAAGGTTTTTTCATCTAAATCAGCGGAAGGATTCACTTTGTGACTACCAAACAGACTGCGTTGGATCATTACATCTGCTCCTAAGCCAATAGTATAAATTTTAATGTTTTGCTGTTTGGCTAATTCACCAGCCTGCTGCGGGGTTAAACTGCCAGAGGTATTTTGACCATCGGTCAGTAAAATCAGCACGCGCTGTTCATTCTCCGCTTCAATAAAGCGTTTTACGGCCAAGCCAATTCCTTCGCCAATGGCTGTTTTGTCACCGACTAGGCCAATTTCAGTTTCCTGCATTAATGTTTGTAGTGTGGCTAAGTCAAATGTTAATGGCGCTTGTAAGTAGGCGTGATCGGCGAACAAGATCAAGCCTAGGCGATCGCCACTGCGACGGGCGATAAAATCACTGATCACTTTTTTACTCACGGCTAAGCGATTGACTCGGCTGATACCCAGCTCCATGTCTTCAATTTCCATACTGCCGGATAAGTCTAGCGCGAGCATCACATCTCGATGTTGCTGGGTGATGCGAATGGGCTCTCCAACCCAGGTTGGTCGCATTAACGCTAATACAAAAAACAGCCAGGCCAGCCAAAGTAACAGCTGAGGCCATTTTGTTTGAACATTGACCGTTGTTTGCTGCTCGCTAATGGGGGCGAGTGGTAGCCACAAACTTAATTGCTGGCGGGCGAGGGGCTTTAACAGTAGTAATAGCAAAGGTAAAGGCAGTAATAATGCTAACCATAAATAACTAAACTCAAACATGGGCCGGGCTCCCCTTGCTGCTAGTTACTTTTAATGTTGTATGATTGGCTGGCAAGGCGTGGATTAGCCAGTTTTTCGCAAGGGTAAAATCAGCGTCATTGGCCATGACACTGCGTTGATAAAACGCGGCTAGCCAGCGCGATTTAACATCGCTAAAGTTTGCTTTTTGCTGGCTGCTTTTACTTAAGTAATCCAACCAAGCTGCGCCGTGCAGCGAAGCGACTTGCTCGCGTGGATAATAATGTAATGCAGCTTGTTTGAGTAACGCGCTCAGCTCGGTAATGGATGCTTGGGTCGCTTTTAGTTGCATGAGCTGTGCTATTGCGGCCCGTTTCACCTTGCGTTTAGTGCGATATTGAATAAAGAACACCACGCCTACGACGATTAAAATAACAATTACCAAGGCAATCAGTAGGGCTAATAGAGACGGCGGCCAACTTGAAGGTGCTGGTGGCAATATAATGTCATGCAGCCCCAAATCTGGCACGGAGGGATTTGCTTGCATTGTTGTTACACTCCAAAAATTTTAATCACGGATATCACTTCATTAAGACACATCTCAGCGTGGTCATATTGACATTTGTTGCAGTAACGGCTGTCCAGCATTCACTTGACGGTGTCCAATTGCACGACGCTTAAGGCGCAGCTCTAGGGATTGTTGACGTAATAGTGCTTGCTGCTGATAGCGGCGATTGTCCTTACCTAAATTTAGCCAGCCGCGGCCTTGCTCGCTAACCACATTCAAAGAAGCGGTGGCGCCCGTTGGGATGCTCTGTTCTAAAGGATCATGAAGCTGCCAAGCGGTGACTTGATTGTGCCGCTTAATTAACGCCAGCTGTTTTTCACCTTCGTCATTTAAATGAGCAAAATCACTGATAATGTGGATCTGACTGCCGGTATTGGCCAAGCGGCGGAGCCGGGTAAGCTGCTCGGTAAAATACTGTCCCGGATCGATATGTCGTTCGCCGCTTTCAGGCTGGTTGGGCGCGTTTTGCAAGGCTTGGGGCTGATTTCGGTGTAAATTTTGTAATTGATGAACTAATTTTAATACACCGCTGGCTCGGCCTTTCGGACGCAGCTCTTGGTGCTGATCTTGATTAAAGATCACGCCGCCAATACGATCGCCTCTTTGCTTAGCTTGCCAAGCCAGTTGCGCAGCCAAATGAGCCGCTTGAACGGACTTTAATAATAACTGAGAGCCAAAAATCATACTGTCAGAAAAGTCGACCAAAAGCAGCACTGGGCGCTCTTTTTCTTCTTTAAACACCTTGGTATGGGTACTGCCGGTGCGTGCTGTGACACGCCAGTCAATGGCGCGCACGTCATCACCGGCTTGGTAATGACGAACTTCATCAAACTCCATGCCTCGGCCTTTAATGAGCGAGCGATAAGGGCCCGCTAACATGCTTTTAGCCATGCCTTGGCTGGCGCGAGGTTTCTTTTGTTGTTGATAATACAGCAACTCTTTTAGTGTTAGATTAAGTCCGTCACTATAAGGTAGGGCTGGATTGATCATGCAGGTAACGCCACTTGTTGAACAATTTTTTGGATCACTTGGTTGGCATTGACGCCATCAGCTTCTGCTTCATAGCTCAGTAGTAAACGGTGTCTAAATACGGGATAGCAACAGCGGATAATGTCATCTGGTGTAACAAAATCACGGCCTTCTAACCAAGCGCGCGCGCGGCTGGTGCGAGCCAGGGCTAATGTTGCCCTTGGGCTCACGCCGTAACTGATCCAACTGGCTAACTCCGCTGAGTATTTTTCAGGGTGGCGCGTGGCCATTACAAGATCGACAACGTATTGTTCAAGTTGCGGCGCTAATGTCACCTTCATCACGGCTTGGCGAAGGGAGAAGATATCTTCAGGTGTTAATTTAGTTAGTGGCTTTTTCTGCGCGCCTACAATCTCACTTTGATTTAAGCGTAAAATCGCTTTTTCTGTTTCGCTATCTGGGTAGTCTAGCTCTAGATGCATGATAAAGCGGTCTAGTTGCGCTTCAGGTAGTGGGTAAGTACCTTCTTGCTCAAGCGGGTTTTGCGTTGCCATCACTAAAAATAGCTCAGGTAAGGGGTAGGTTTTTTTACCGACGGTCACTTGGTGCTCGGCCATGGCTTCTAATAATGCTGACTGCACCTTAGCCGGGGCGCGATTGATTTCATCGGCCAAAATTAAGTTATGAAACAATGGGCCCGACTCAAATACAAACTCACTGGTTTGTGGGCGAAAAATATCCGTGCCGGTTAAATCGGCGGGTAATAGGTCGGGTGTAAACTGAATACGGTGAAAATCGCCTGCTATGCCATCGGCTAAGGCTTTTACGGCGCGCGTTTTGGCAAGCCCTGGGGGACCTTCTACTATTATGTGGCCGTCTGCCAATAAGGCAATCAACAAACTGTCCACTAACTCGGCTTGGCCCAGAATTTCGTTATTTAGATACGCTCTAAGCGCTTGAATATTTTGTGCTGGCATGAGAAAAACTTTAGTCTGTTAAATAAGTGTGCAAATCTTACCCTTAAGCAACAGATCTGAAAAGACCGACTATGATTAAATAGTTGAATTATAATAAACATTTACATTAATTTACGCTGCTAATAATTCAAGGTGCCCGTATGTCAGCTGTTTCACCATCGTCGACGTTACCACGTATCGCTATTGTTGCGGGGCTGCGAACCCCCTTTGCTAAGCAAATGACGGCTTATACTGATATCCCCGCATTAGCGCTAGGTAAGCTGGTGGTGTCTGAGCTGCTACAGCGCACCGACTTGCCTGCTAGCGCCATTGAGCAAGTGGTATTTGGCCAAGTGGTACAAATGCCTGCCGCGCCCAATATTGCCAGAGAGATTGTGCTTGGCACGGCCTTACCCGCGAGCACTGACGCCTATTCCGTTTCACGTGCGTGTGCGACTAGCTTTCAAGCGGTGGCCAATATTGCCGAGTCTATTCTAGCGGGCTCCATTGAGACAGGCATTGCTGGTGGCGCGGATTCCACCTCTGTGTTACCCATTGGTGTGTCGCAGCAGCTAGCAAAACAATTAGTGCGACTCAATAAAGCCAAGAATGTGCGGCAGAAATTACAGTTATTATCCCAGTTGAAATTGGCCGATTTAGTGCCCGTCGCGCCGGCTATCGCGGAATATTCCACCGGACTATCGATGGGGCAAACGGCGGAGCAAATGGCTAAAAGCTGGCTTATTAGCCGAGCGGATCAAGATGCGTTTGCTCATCGCTCACATCGTCTTGCTAGTGACGCATGGCAACAAGGCTGGCTAAAAGAACATGTTATGCCAACGTGGACCCCGCCTTTTCGCGAAGCCATCTTGCAAGACAATAATATTCGCACCGATTCACATTTAGCAGATTACGCCGATCTCAAGCCAGCATTTGACAAAAAACACGGCTCAGTAACGGCGGCAAACTCAACGCCACTGACTGATGGTGCGGGTGCCATTATGTTAATGAGTGAAGCGAAAGCAAAGGCACTAGGGATACCTGTACTGGGTTATATTCGCAGTTGGGCATTTGCTGCAATTGATGTCTGGCAAGACATGCTACTTGGTCCTGCTCACGCCACGCCTATCGCTTTAAGAAAAGCTGGTTTAAGTTTATCTGATATGGATTACATTGAAATGCATGAAGCCTTTGCTGCGCAGACTTTGGCCAATATAAAGATGTTTGAATCAGAGCAATTTGGCCGTTCCATCGGCCTGACTGGCGCTATCGGTACCATAGATATGGATAAGTTTAACCCGCTTGGCGGTTCAATTGCTTATGGTCATCCTTTTGCAGCTACGGGAATACGAATGATATTGCAAACCTTAAGTTATTTGCGTCGCCGTGGCGGCGGGTTAGGCTTATGTACCGCTTGTGCCGCAGGTGGCTTAGGCAGCGCGGTTATCTTGGAGGTGAATTAATATGGCAGATTTAACCTTGATCCGAGCCGAAGATAACATCGCGCAAATTTGTATTGCAATGGCAGATGCGAGTGTGAATACCTTACAAGAATCGGCCATCGAAAAAATGTCAGCGCTGTTAGATGAACTTGAGCAAGACAGCAGCATCAAAGGGTTGGTTATCTACAGTGGCAAAAAAGATTGTTTTATTGCTGGTGCAGACATCAACATGTTAGATCAATGCCAAACCGCGCAACAAGCGCAGGCTTTGTCTGAAGCGGGCCAAAAGCTATTTAAGCGTTTAAGTAAACTACCGTTTCGCGTCGTGGCTGCCATTGACGGTAGTTGTTTAGGCGGCGGCTTAGAGTTAGCGTTAGCGTGTGATATGCGCATCGTGTCTGACAACCCGAAAACCCGCTTAGGTTTGCCTGAGGTGCAACTTGGCTTACTGCCAGGCAGTGGCGGCACCCAGCGTTTGGTTGCTCGAATTGGTTTGATGAAGTCGCTGGATTTGATCTTGACCGGTAAGCAGCTAAGAGCAAAGCAAGCATTGGCATTAGGGCTGGTAGATGAAGTATTGCCTAAAGACGTGTTACTCAATAGCGCTATGGAATACGCAGCATTAAGCAAAAAAGTGAAACGCTCGAGTCGCCAAAGTGTTTCCGAAACGTTGCTTAATTCATTTATTGGCCGCGGTTTTTTACTTAAAAAAGCGCGGCAACAAGCCTTGGCTAAATCGAAAGGTCATTACCCCGCGATTGACGCAATTTTAGATGTACTCAGTGTGCGTAACATGAGTAAAAAAGCCTTCACTACTGAAGCTGAGCAGTTTGCGCAATTAGTGATGACAAAGCAGTCTCAAGCTTTGAGAGGTTTGTTTTTTGCTTCAACCCAACTAAAGAAAAAGCGCGAAGATGCCAATGATCAGGCCATCTCGCAAGTTTGGTTATTGGGCGGTGGCTTTATGGGCGGCGGTATTGCTTATAGCTGCGTTAATAACGCAAATGTAGCTGTGCGGATCAAAGATATTCATCAATCCGGTGTGGCGCATGCGATGGCTTACGGTGATGGCTTATTACAGCAAAAGCGCAGTAAAAGGCATTTTTCACGGATTGAATATGACCAAGTTATGGCGCGTTATTCAGGCACGTTAGATTATCAAGGCATGGGTAAAGCCGATTTGGTGATAGAGGCCGTGTTTGAAGACCTTAAGTTGAAACAACAAATGGTCGCAGACGTAGAGCATTATGGTCGAGAGGACACTATTTTTGCTAGTAACACGTCATCGATTCCTATCGCCGCCATTGCCAAGAATGCTAAGCGACCAGAAAACATCATAGGGCTACATTACTTTAGCCCGGCAGAAAAAATGCCTTTAGTTGAAGTTATCCCCCATGCAAATACCAGCGAAGCTACGATTAATCGCACGGTAAACTTTGCCTTACGCCAGGGAAAGACCCCCATAGTAGTGAAAGATTGCGCTGGTTTTTACGTTAACCGTATTCTTGCGCCTTATATTAATGAAGCGGCTCGCTTATTGTTAGCGGGAGAGCAAATAGCGAAGATAGATCATGCCTTGACTCAATTTGGCTTTCCGGTGGGACCGCTACGTTTATTGGATGAAGTTGGCTTAGATGTAGCGGCAAAAATTGCGCCTATTTTAAGTCGTGAGTTAGGCAAGCGATTTACGCCACCCGATGTATTTAATCATTTACTGGGTGACCAGCGTTTAGGTAAAAAAGCCAGCAAAGGCTTTTATCGTTATGATCATGCTAAGTCTCTAAATCAAGCCGATGATAGGGTTTATGATGTGCTGGATATCCGTTTAAATGCCAATCTAACGGATGACGAGATGGCGTGGCGTTGTGTATTGCAAATGGTGCTCGAAGTGTGCCGCTGTTTAAATGAAGGCATCGTGCAAAGTGATCGCGATGCTGATGTTGGCGCGGTATTCGGTATTGGCTTTCCGCCCCATTTAGGTGGCCCTGTTAACATGATTAAACAACTGGGCGCAGCGGTAATATTAGATAAATTGGCCCTGTTTGCGAAGCTATATGGCGATCGTTTTATCCCTGAAGCTGATGTTGTTAATATGATCAAGGCTATATCAGCACCATCAGTGCCGTAGGATTGATTTAGTTAGCTGCGTGCTTATTGTTGGCTGATAACCCAATGAGCACTCAGTATTGCGTTGCTAGCCAGAGCAATATCTTTTATCATTTTACAAAAAATTGATAAAGGTTGTTTGTAGTGTTTGAAGTGATCATTGCAGCCATCATAGTGATAGCCATTATTGGCCTATTAAAGGTTTTCACTGGACAAAGAATTCAGCGTCGAGAGGCGTACATTTTGTCCTTTCAGTTCCCCGTATCCATCAAGGCTAAAGTGCTGCAAGTTTACCCGCATTTAACGGAGTCAGAAATAGACTTAGTGATGCAAGGGCTACGGGATTACTTTCAAGTGTGTAACTTAGCGGGTAACAAAATGGTGTCGATGCCTTCTCAGGTTGTAGATGTCGCTTGGCATGAGTTTATTTTGTTCACGCGTAATTATGCCTTGTTTTGTCAACAAGGGCTGGGCCGTTTTTTACATCACACGCCCGCCGAGGCCATGACCTCACCAACTATAGCCCAAGAGGGCATTAAACGAGCCTGGCGTTTTGCATGTAAAAAAGACCGCATTGACCCTAATGCAGCGTTTACCCTGCCGCTATTATTTGCCATTGATGCCAAATTACAAATTGCCGATGGTTTTACTTATCATTTAAACTGCCAAGCTGCTGGTGCCAGTGGCTATTGTGCTGGGCACATTGGTTGTGGCGGCGGGAGTGGTGATGGTTATGATAGTAGCGATTCATCTTGTGGCGGCTCAAGTTGTAGCAGCTGTGGCGGGGGAGATTAAGCTAAATCAATGAATTGTTATTTATAGCTAAAATGGTTTATTCATGCATTGTTATGAACTGAGTTTGTGGATATTCTCAAAATAAAAAACTAGTACTGGAAAAAAACATGCCCACAAAAGAACTGCCGTTTGAGATCCGTCCTTATCAGCCAAGTGATTTGAACGCCTTGTATGAAATTTGCTTATTAACAGCCGATGGCGGTAAAGACGCTTCCCATCTATTTGCAGACAAAAAGCTGGTAGGTCATTTTTACGCTGCCCCTTATGGTGTGTTTGAACCTGACGTTTGTTTCATCGTAACCCATAATGAAAAGCCCTGTGGCTTTGTCGTCGGTACGCGTTGTTCACAAAGATTTGCACAGCGTTGTGAAAATGAATGGTTTCCTCAACTGAGGGCACAATTTCCGCTACTTAACTCGGCTCCAGTCAGTTTGAACGACAAGTTAATATCTTATCTTCATCAAGGCTATCAACCGCGACCAGAATATCGTGACTATCCGGCCCATCTGCACATTAACTTACTGCCAGAAACTCAAGGACACGGTATTGGTCGTAAACTGATGGAAACCTTTATCGAGAATCTGAAACAGCTAAACGTGTCAGGTTTGCACCTTGAAGTGTCGGCATCGAATCAAACTGCGATCCGTTTTTATGAGAAAATGGGCTTTAGCCAAATCGCTCAGTTTGAGCATTCGTTTGGTTATGGCATCAAGTTTTGACTTATTGAGCTTGTTGTAAAAAATGCTGCCCTTCAAGACTCACCACTGGGCAGTTTAGTGCTTAGTAATACTATCCAAAAAAGTGCTCTCATTTCTTTCCCTTAAAAGCTTACTATCTTTTTGATACCAAAAGCTTAGTTATCAGTTTAAGTAATGCCAAAGCGGCTGCTTAAAAGTTAGATGAAGGTCGAGAAGATCTTGCTTTTAGTCGCGTCAGGTGAATTTTTCCATAGGGGACAGTACGCTAAAACGCTTTATCTCCGGCGTTCAAGTTATGAAATAGCGAGTCAATTTGCTTCACTAATTTAACCACGGCCACATAAACAGGCTCTACATGTACATCGCCAACGTTCAGATAGTGTACCCTGTCAGCAAACGCGGCAAAGTTTTCGTTGAGCATGGGCAAATGCTCAGTGCGATCAAGCGCAATAATATGATCATATTCGACGAAGTCTTGGGGTAATACGCTGATTGGTTTGCGGTTTTGGCTATGGCATGTAACTGCGATAGCCTTAAGTATCTCAACCACTTCGTGTGCAATATTGCCAACGTTGCCATTGCCTTCTAGTAACTGTGAAATACCACGCGAATCAGCGTGGTAGTCTAGATTAGCCTCCTGACAAAGATGGTAAAAATATTCTTCAGCCATGCGGCTACGATAATAGTTGCCAGTACATAGAAACAAAACTTTTTTCATTACTTCCCCAGTTAGGTAATAAATGTAACGTTGCTAGTACCCAAACATAGCGTGTTACTTACTGAGTTATATCGTTTTTTTACTGCGTTTTTGTTGGTACATGCGCTGGTCTGCTAGGGCCAAGCATTGTGATTGGTTCGCACTTTCCAAAGAGCTTGCAATACCGTAACTGATACCGCTAGTGGGCCACTTTTCGTGTAAGCGTACTTGGCAGTCTGTGATCATCTGCTTAATGTTTTGTATCGTTGGTGTAAATTGATTGGCAGATTTTAGGCTAAATAAGCAGATAAACTCATCGCCGCCGGTGCGAAAAATGTCGCCTTCTCCCCTAAACGCCTCATTCATGAGTTGGGTACCAAATTGTAATAGCTCGTCACCTTTACCATGGCCCTGTTTGTCATTAATGGTTTTTACACCATCATAATCAATAAAACAGACAAGATAATGCTTGGGCAATTTTGCTAATGCTTCATTCAATGCGTGTCGGTTACCCGCATGAGTAAGAGGGTCGATACGAGCTTGGCTGTAAGCGCGGCTGTAATCTTGTTTTTTATGCTGTAACCAAGTGGCTAATGACAGCAAAATACAAATACAATCGGCAGCGAGGGCTACTAATACCACCAGCTCGGCTTGACTTGCTACTGGCAATAATGGGCTATGAGAAAGCATATAGTAGATTAAAGATGCGCCATACAAAATGTTACCAATGAGGTAATACTTTGCTCTGAAATCATTAAATATCATCATTTTAAAGCCGGTTAAAATGGCTAATGGTACCCAAAGCACAGCAATGATATGGGCGATGGCAAATGATATTGAAAAAGGAACAAAAGGAGTCACCACGCCAAAAAATATACAAGCCAGTGCCACATAATTAAATAATTTTGCCCATGACTTTCGGTGATAATTCATATTAAACAGAAGTTTAGTGAATTGACAGGCTGCCGCTATGGCAAATGGAAATAAAATCATACCAAGGTAAGTAGTATTAATAACCTGAATATTAAACAGATCATCAATCAAGCCAGAGGCGGCCGCCCAACCTAAACCATGTAAACCAATATAGCCGGAGCAGGCAAGAGTCACAGTTAAACGTGTTTTTATGTATAAGGCCAGTGCGATAATGGCTAACGCCAGCATGGTAGCAATAGAAAAAATCGTCAGTGCATTAGTCATAAACAGTTGCTGAAAAAAGTGCTGGCTGCTAATGATTTTGAGTGTAAGCGGCTTAGCATAATGGTCAGCTTTGATATACAGCCATAGTTCGCCACTTTCATTGGGGTTTAATGTGAGTTGAAATACTTGGGCGTGCATTAGTTTTGGATTGTCGGTGTCATGGTGCTGCGAAAAATCCACTTGGTGCAGTGATGTTGTTTGGTCGGACTGCCAAAAGCCGAGCCCTATATCAACAAAATTGGCATTAATACGAAAAAAGCGGCTACTGGCGCGGTCCTCGCTGTTTGTCAATGTCAGGCGCGCTAGATAAGCGCCTGACTGATTTGTTAAGGAAGCGTTTAACGTATTTGCATGTGCAAATAATTGGCTTAAATCAGTTAACGACACAGGTACAGCATGGTTTTTTAGATCTATCGCCCGCCAAAGTTCAACATCGTCAATAACCACCGTTTCGTTGCCAGCAAGTGTGGCGGAGGGGGAGGCAAAGCCAGTGACCGGAATGCAAATGACGAACAATAAAACAAGGCTGTATAGCGTGATCCGAGCAGCGGTCCACATGGAGCATGGGAAAAATGCCATTTCATCAAATATTTCAATTAAGTATGAATAAATCCTAGGGTCTGTTGATCTTTCGTGATTGTTTTTGCAGCGAATTGTTGGGTATTTATACAAAACAATCGTTGTAGGCAGCGCTTTTGTGGTGTAGCTAGCTACACGAAAAGGCGATAACGCAGTAGAAATACCCAACAAACGCTGTCCTACGGATTCGGCTAAAAGCGTTTTGCCCATCGTTGAGCAGTATTTACTTAGAATGCTAAGCTACACACTGCTCGCCTTGCTCAAAACGCTTTTATCTCGAACAAAAATTAACCAGCAAAGATCAACAGACCCTAGCACAGGCCTAAGACATTCACCTTGCGAGCCAAGCGTGATTAATGCGGCACTCAGCACATCTCGATAATTGTTTATGATTAATTATGATAAAACCGCTGTTACGTTGAGAAAAACCAAGTGTTTATTAGATAGTTTGCTCGGATGTAAATTCACTAACGGCATTCACCTTGAACATGGCTATTTTTAATGGCGCTGCGGACGCTTGAAAGCACTAAATTTTGGCATGATGACGTCAACGCGTTCGTTGGCATCAAAAAATCGATAGTGTCCGGTAATATATTCAACTGCGATTAAGGTATTTTTATCACCTAGTTGGTTGATTGTGGTGATTTGGAATAGCTTGGTTATTTGGTTAATGTCAGCATCAACCAAGGACGCTAACTCTGCCATCGATTGTTGTTTTAGCACTGTTATTGGTAGCGATGAGACAGATATTTGCGTGAAGTAGGCCAGCTCAGGTTCATCTTCTTGCATTAATACTGCTGATAAGCGCGCTGTCCCGATGGCGGGTATACTGCCAGGTAGCCCATAGGTATAAGGCATGCCTTGTACCCAAGTCCACTGTTCATTGGCAACAATGGATTGGCCGAACAAACCACATTCAATACGGGCAATGTTGTTTAGTGGTGCTGGCAGCACCAACATGCGCTCTTTTGTATCACTCGTGCAGTTTACCTTCTCATCCGCTGCCATTGCAGCTGCGGTAACAAATAGCAGCATCAAGCAATAAATTTGAGTTTTCAAGTTGACCTCGATTGAATCTAATGTGGATTGATTTTTAGGCAGTTTTGTAATGGTGATTGTCAGGAATTAGTTTGGACAAGACTGACTCTGTAAAAATAGCTTAACAAAACTGTTGATACGACTCTTTAACCATTGTGGTCCTTGATCTGACATATCATTATGTTTTGCTTTCGGGATAGTGATGACGCAGCTGCCATCGCGACTCATCTCCCGCTCAGAAGGCAGCACCCCTTTATCAGCAGGAAAATCACTAGCACGAATTGAAAGCACTTTAATTGAAGCTGAGCGTGGTAAAGGTACACGTCGATGATCTAAAGTTATGATTGACTTAATATAAGGTTTTCCCTCATTACCGAGCCAAGCTGAAATATCTCCGCCATTAGAATGACCGATTAATAGCAAGTTATTAAAATCATAATGAGAAAAGCGCGGTTGCAGCTCGTTTCTGAGAAAGTTAAGGGTAGTTGCGCCACGGTGCCAATTTTCACTTCTGGTTGCAAAAAGATCCCCTGTGACCGATAGCGCAGGGTCGCCCGCGAGCTCATGGCCAATTGCGATAACCAAATAACCGAGTTCAATGAGTTGCTTGGTTAAAAACTGGTAATGAGTATGAGGTACACCATAGCCGGCACTGAGAAATGCAACGGAACACGGTTGTTGAGGCTGACAACTCGTTTTCTGAACAGGATATGATACCTCGATTGGAATAGACCGATTTCTAGACTGATCATAAATGATTTCAGCTTGCGCCGAACTAAGGCAACAATACATTAAGGCAATCAGCCCAAGTTTGCTTATCATTAGTTTTTCCTAAGGCTAAATTTCTTTATATTTTAAGTGGTTGCAGGGAGTTCTATGGTATACATAACTCAACTACCTGACAATCCTCAGCATCACTTAAATCATGGCTGACCAAGATCGCAGGGATCTGTGCGGCTTGAATATGGCTGAGTACAAATTGACGAAAATTCTGTCGTAAGGGTTTATCTAACTTTGCAAACGGTTCATCCAGTAATAGCAATTTTGGCTCAGCCAGTAAGGTGCGAAGCAAGCTAATGCGTGAACGCTGACCACCGGATAAGGTGGCCACATCACGGGTATTAAAACCTGCCATATCAGCAGCAATTAAAGCTTGGTTTATTTTTTCTCGACGTTGATCAGTACTGAGTCCTTGAGGCAGGGCAAAGGTTAAGTTTTGCGCCACATTCAAGTGAGGAAACAGTAAGTCTTCTTGAAACATCATCCCCACTTTACGGTTTGCTAAGTTTTGCCCAATCAGTGAGTTATTGTTTAAGCGTAAGTCGCCATGGCATCTAAAAATAGGCTCAATGGTGCCAGCGATGGCGCTTAGTAAGGTCGATTTGCCTGAGCCACTTGGCCCCATAATACACACTTGCTCTCCCCCCTGTACATTAAAGTTAAGGGGCGCAAACAAGACTTTGCCTTCCAGTGTGATTGAAAATTGTTCACAGCAAAAACGCATATTGTTTAATCCTTTATGACTGCTGGGGTCGTTGTTTATCACAATTGAAGCCAGCTGTTTAAATTCGCATGCCTTTGCGATGGCGGAAAATTATCCTCGGCAAAGCGAGGGCCGCAACAAACATTAGCAAGGGTAAACCTTGTAACAGCAGTGCATATACAGCGATTAAGCGCCTGTCAGCACCTGCGACCAATGCGACTAGCTCGGTGGCAAGGGTAGGGAAGCGTCCGCCGCCAATAAATAAAGTTGGCAGGTATAATGTCATGCTGACGGTAAAGCCTAAAGCGAGACTACTGAATAAAGCAGGGAGCAACATCATTAATTTTATTTGGAAAAAGCTGCGCCATGGGCTGCCACTCAATAACATGGCTTGGTGCCAATAGCGTGAGTCAAAGCGGCGGTAATAAGGTGCTAATGACAAAAAACAATAAGGCAATACAAACATCAAATGGCCCCACAGTAACGGCAAATATTGCCCATCAAGGCTGGCAAAAACTAAGCTGACCTGAATACCAAATAGATAAGCAATATCAGGAATAAGCAAGGGCAAATAAAACAACGCCACATAACGCAGCGGATTAGCGCGGTGTTTGGCAATTTGTGCCTGACGTGTTTCTAATTCTAAAATAACCACCGAGAGCAGTAATGCAATAGCCGCACTGAGCAGAGCCAAACTTAAGCTATTGATCAAGGTGGGGCTAAATTGGTCTAAGGTCTGTTGCCAGTAACTCAAGCGCCATTGACTAGGGAGCGGGTCGGGAAAGCGCCATTGCTTGGTGATAGACCAAATAGCTAAGACAAATAAGCTACTGATAATTAAAATTAAATAGCTAACTGCTACGGCAGTGCCCAATTTATTGATATGGCTTAATAGGCCGCGGCGTTGACCATTAACTAACCAACCTTGCAGCCAAGGCCAAGCGATACGAGGCAGTACAAATAACACGGCGATTGAGGCTAAATTGAGGCCTAACAACCAAATGGCGCCTGCAGCACCTTGCAGGCGCAGAGCAATATCAGCGTCATTAAACCAAGAGTAAACCAATACAGATAACGTTGGCGGAGTTGATGGGCCTAAGATCACGCTCACATCCACTGCGCTTAACGACCATGCCAGCACCGCACAGATGGGTAAACGCAGTGGCGGTAATAGTTGCGGTAGCACCAATTTTAACCAAGCTATGCTGCTGTGATAGCCCATACTTTGTGCCAGCGTAATAGTTTGCTTAATCGGCACACTCTTGGCTGCCGACAGTAACATCAACAGTAGAAATGGGGTTTCTTTTAATACCATTAACAAGATCAGTGATACACCCCAAGGATCTTGTGTGGTTTGCCAGTTTGGCGGGTAGTCAAAGCCGGTTAAAGCCGGAGACGTTAATCGTAATAGCCAACCGGAAGGCGCAATAACAAAACTTAAGCCAACGGCCAATGCGGCGTGGGGGATTGCCAGCACTGGGCTTAAAGCGGCATTGATCCAACGCCAGCCGGGCCGCAAATAAAAGCAGGCAAATAAAAACAAAGCTAAACACAGCGAAATAAATGTACTGATCCAGCCGACTCGCAAAGTTAACCACGTCGCGCTAAAAGTAGTTGGATGATTAAACAGTGTTGAAAAAGCCGTGGTTGATAACTCGTTATGACCTAAGCTGGGGAGATAATTAAGTGCGGGTAATAGTGTACCGAAAAGCCCGATAGCCAGTGGCAACAAGAATAGGGCGATGAAACAAAAGGCCAGCAGCCAAAAAGACAAGCGGGAAAAAATAATGACGACCTTAGCCTGTAAAAAACAAAACGATTGCGCCTACCTGAGTAGGCGCAAGGTAGGCTTATTGCGTTTTTACTGGCTCAATATCAAGCACATGCAGTAAACGCTCTGGCGTATCGGGCCAAACTACAGGAATTGCTTTGGGATTGTTAGCACTAAACCATCCTTTAAAGCTAACATCATCATATTGGAAGTTAAAGTTTGAACTAAACACTGGCATGGTAATTTGACGCTCACCGATGTAGTTCTCAATACGATGCATAATGTTTAGTTTTTCTTGCTCATCGGCAGTTTGGTTGAATGAATCAATCAACTTATCGAGATCTTTATCTATATAGTGATGGCCACCGAAACGCGCTTTATCCATTTGTTCAGAATGAAAAGCGGTGTAGTAATAACGATGTGGGTTAGCGCCGGCAAAGTAGTTGGTAAAAGCGGCATCAAAGTCGGCGTTTTTCACTAGTTCATTTAACACGCCAAATTCAGGTGTGCTGATCTTCGCGTTAATACCTATTTTGTTTAATCCCTCAATGCCAATCTCTACGGTTTGAATATGATCCGACCAACCTTTTGGCACTAAAATTTCAAACTCAATTTTGCTGCCATCGGGGTTTTCAACAAAGCCATCACCATCAATATCACGATAGCCCGCAGTTGACAGTAAGATTTGTGCTCCAGCAATATCAAGTTTGTTGAATTTGCCATATTTACTTTTAACCGATGGGTCTGCCCAAGCCTTAAATTGATCGCCTAAACCTGACGGGTATTCATTGACAGACCAGTATCCTGCTCCTGCAACATTGACGATTTTCTCTCTGTCCATTGCCATCGAAAAAGCGCGGCGAAATTGAATGTCGTTAAAGGCTTTGCGGTTGTTCTCATTAGGAGTTTTAAAGTTCACCATAAATGAAGCAGAGCCTGCAGCGGGGAACCAATATTTAGTGCTGGCGTTTTTACTAAGAAGCACTTCTTCAATATTTGGAATAAACGATGAAGTCCAATCTAAACGTCCTTTAATTGCTGCAGCCAATAATTGTTTGTTATTTTGAATAATCGGGCTTTTTAAGCAATCAATCGCCAAATTATCATTGTCATAGTAATAAGGGTTGCGGCATTGGGTATATACCTGCCAAGAGAACACTTCTATGTTTGTAAATGGTCCAGTTCCAACTGGATTTTCATTTTTGAAAGTGGTTAAGTCACCAGCTTTAGTGAAAATGTGTTTCGGCACGATAGGGGCGCGAACAATTTGCGTATCAATGCCGGTATTTACCTGGCTCAGTTTCACTTCTACTTTATAGTCAGATAGCTTATGTACGCTGAGGATATGGCTAGCTAAACCTTGTACGTCTGTTTTTCCACCTTTAGCTGCTAGGTTGAGAGAATAAACAACATCGTCTGCGGTAAACGGCGTGCCGTCAGACCATTTTACGTCTTCGCGAAGGTCGAAATACAAAGACATCAGGTCATCTGAAAAATAGTGTTTTTTTGCTAACCGATAATGGGGGGTGCCCCCTTTCATTTCGTTAAATACCACCAACGGCTCGTAAATAAACTGCATGGTTGTTGGCAAGCGGTCGGTTGCTGCAAATGGATTAAAGTTACGTTGCCAAAGAGGACGAAACTCAGACACTATGGTCAGGGAAACTTGGTCAGCCGCATTGACTGATGGCGCAGTTAGAGAAAGACCTAACAAAAGTGCGGTGGATAGTTTAGTGATCTTCGCGAGCATTCGAATTCCTTTTTACCCTTAATCGGTGATACAACAAAATTCTCTGATTAGGAGAAATAATCGGTTTGAAACATTAAGCCATTAGCATGCAAATTATCTTTCATATAACCAAGCCAAAGGGCATTTTGGCTATAGTTGTTTAACAATTAACTGTATAAACATGAAAGGCCATCACATCTAAGCATTAGCTTAAACCTTATAAAGCACACAATTACATAATACTAGCTTAATCTATTGGCTTTTTCAGCCACTGAGATCAAACTCACTCGCCTTGGTAACTTCGTTACTGACTCGGTAATGCAATGTTATTGTCACGTTATAAGATTTGATCATCAAGCTAACTTCATTGATACCGCGTAGTTGCTGGCGAACTGTTAGTCTTACACCCTGACATAAGCGACAGATTACTAGTTTGATCCGTAATTGCAAAACAACCCAATAAATTTGCTTTGTAGGTCTAATTTTAGTGCAAAATTCGTAACTTGCGTGAGCAGTTAAGTATGAAAAATAGACTAATACGCGACTTTCCCTTTCATCTAAAAGTTAGGGTGATTGTAATCTGAGATAAAATCAGTATCGTAGCGCGGATTTATGTAAGTTTGGAAGCAACGATGATTCGATTCATTTTAGGCGGTGCCCGCAGTGGTAAAAGCCGCCATGGCGAACAGCTAGCATTACTCTCTCCATATCCTGTGTCGGTCGTGGCAACGGCACAAATATGGGATGATGAAATGCGCGAACGAATTACAAGGCATCAGCAAACCCGCCCAGCCAATTGGCAAACACTTGAAGTGCCCCATAATCTTGGCGATGGGATAATGAAGTACAGCCAAGAGAACACTTGCCTATTGGTTGATTGTCTAACGCTGTGGGTGACGAACGAGCTTTTGCGTTATGACATAGAAAAAGAAAATGATCAGCTAACTGCCCACTGGCAGCAACAAAAACAACAGTTTTTGTTAGCGTTAAAGCAAGCGCCGGGTGACATCATTCTGGTCAGCAATGAAGTGGGCACAGGCATCGTACCTATGGGGGCAATCAACCGGCGATTTGTTGATGAAACAGGTTGGCTACACCAAGCCATTGCAGAGATTGCCGACGAGGTTTATTGGGTGGTAGCCGGCTTGTCGCAGCGAATTAAATAACCCAAGTTTTGGATAAGCAGAATAGTCTATTTCTACTCTTGTAATTAGCTTAAGCAAAACTGAGATTAAATAAATTTAAATCATATACATTAGTGCAACAGCACAATTATCCCTACAAATAAAATAAATGAAGGAAGTAACATGTCGACTCAAGATGAAAAAGCACAACGCCATAAAGAGCGCCAGCAACGTATAAAAGAAAAAGTAGACGCACGTATTGCTAACGCCACCGATGAAAAAGGGGTGTTAATGGTGATCACCGGTAATGGTAAGGGTAAGTCTACCGCAGGTTTCGGTACTGTCACTCGCGCGGTGGGTCATGGTTTGAAGGCGGCGGTCGTTCAGTTTATTAAAGGCACATGGGCTTGTGGTGAGCGCGATCTATTAGCGCAGCATGGCGTTGAATTTTTTGTCATGGGCACTGGTTTTACTTGGGAAACACAAGACAAAGAAAAAGACACGGCAGCGGCGCAACAAGCATGGGCTGAAGCTGAAAAACTTCTTCAAGATGAAAGCCTAGATTTCGTGTTACTTGATGAATTAACCTACATGGTTACTTATAAATACATTGAACTAGAGCAAGTGATCCAAGCACTGCAAAATCGTCCTGCGCACCAGCATGTTGTGGTCACGGGCCGCGCTTGTCATCGAGGTATTATCGATATTGCCGACACGGTCAGTGAAGTACAAAGTATCAAACACGCTTTTGAAGCGGGCATTAAGGCGCAGAAAGGCTTTGACTATTAATGATTAAAAGCTTTATTTCTCTCGTTAAGGCTAGCGCCTTAGCGGGGGTAGGGTTAATGCTAGTTACTGCTCATGTCGCAGCCGAGTCGCAGCAAGTTGTTAAACAACCTGTTAAACGTATCATCACTTTATCCCCTCACTCAGCCGAAATGCTCTTTGCAATTGGTCAAGGCGATAAAATTGTCGGTACGACTCGATTCACTGATTACCCCGAAGCGGCCAAAAGCATTCCCGTGGTAGGTGGATATAATGGTTTGAATATTGAACAAATTATTCAACTTGAACCTGATGTGATCATCAGTTGGGGCAGCGGTAACTCAGTTCGAGAACTAAACCAATTGAGTAGTTTAGGCTTAACGCTGGTCGACAGTGATACCAAGACACTAGCAGGCATTGCCGATACCATTATCATGCTAGGTGAATTAACCGGCGCACAAGAAAAAGCCAAGCAAGTTGCGAACGATTACCTTAAACAGTTGCAACTAGCACAGGCAAAATATAGCGATGCGCCGAAAGTGACGGTGTTTTATCAGCTATGGCCTAATCCGCTTCGCACCGTCGCAAAAGGCAGCTGGGTGCAGCAATATATTGAAGTGTGTGGCGGTGAAAACCCTTTTTATGATAATCCTGCGCAATATCCAGTGATCAGCACCGAAAGTGTATTATCGGTAGCGCCACAAGCTATTGTCATGACCGATGAAGTGGGGCAAAAACAGACCATTAATTGGCAACAATGGCGCGGTATTCCTGCTGTGGCCAATGAGGCCATTTTTACTTTAAATGCCGATTGGCTGCACCGTGCGACGCCGCGCTCTATTTTAGGGGTTAATGCCCTCTGCGATGCGTTAGACCAAGTAAGGCAGCAAAAACTCAAACCTACATCAAGTTAGGCCTAAAGGAAAGCCTTGGGCTAGCGCTCAAGGTTAAACTTAAATACAATAAAAACAATTCTCATTACATATTGTTTTTCATGTCCCGTATCCTTATTGTTGACCCCGATGTCAAAGCTTGTACACGCAACAAAATACAACTCTCTCAGGCAGGCTATGAATGCCAAGTGATAGCGTGTCCCGAAAAAGCCCTTGCGTATCTTAGTCGTCAAATGGTTGACTTGGTCATCAGTGACATTAATTTACCCGCAGCGCAAGGACGTGCGTTTATTCAGCGAGCAAGGCAGCGTTTTGATATGCCCATCATCGGTTTGTTGGCGTGTTTTAGTGCAGAGCAACGAACGAAAGCTTATCGTCATGGTGTAGACATCTGCGTGACTAAATCGGACAACAGTAATGAATTGTTGGCCTGTGTGTACGCCATGTTACGTCGTGTGAGCATCGAGCAGCAGCGTAAACCGTTAAAATCAGACGATATGCAATTTAATCAACGCTTGAAACGCCTTCCTTTAACTAACACAGAAATGGAGCTACTGAACTATTTATTTGCCCGAAAGGGAGATGCGGTTTCTAAAATAGAGCTGCAAGAAGGTGTGTTGCAGCGCGAATACAGCCCATTTGATCGCAACCTTGATGTGCACATAAGTAATATTCGTAAAAAAATGATTAAGACAGGGCTTAACATGGCATTGATCAAAACAGTGAGAGGAGTGGGTTACCGGTTTGAGCTGCCACAGTAGGCAAATGCAAAGATTGTAAATTAAATGCAAATGAAAATGGTTATCAGTTATATTACCAGTCCTTAAAGCGTTAGTCACCTCAGGTGGCTCCTAAATTAGTTACTTGCTGATGAAGAATTTCGGGGCAAGTAGCATAAGTTGTTTTCGGAGATAACGGAATATGTTTGCAAAAAGCCCGCTCAGTTTGATTATTGCGGCCATCTTAACCCCTTCTTTTGTTTTGGCTCAAACGACGAGTAACGACGATGATGCCATGGTCGTGGTTGGTCAACACTCAAGTTATAAAGTGGATACTAATTCAACGTCAATGCGTATGGAAACCACGCAGTTAGAAACGCCAGGACAAGTGAATGTAATTGATGAGCAAATTATCGATGAGCAACGGGCGAGTACGTTGGGTGATGTGTTAGAAAATGACGCCAGTATATCCGCTGGTGGTGATAGCCGTAACCGTGAACGATTTTCCTTACGTGGTTTTGAATTAAGCAGCAGTAGCAGCTTTTTACGTGATGGTAAGCAGCATTGGTCACACTATCGTCAGCCTATTGAATTACTTGAACGTATAGAAGTACTAAAGGGACCCTCTGGCTTATTGTATGGTAAATCGGCTCCGGGCGGCTTAGTTAACATGGTGTCAAAAAAGCCAACTCATGACACCTTGGTTAATTTTTCTCAAGACGTGGGGGCAAATAATGCTTTTCGCAGTGTGCTTGATGTCAGCGGCTCGTTAAACCAAGCGCAAACTTTGCGTGGCCGCACTGTGCTCGCTAAGCAAAGTTATGATAACTGGCGTCGCTATACCGATGGTAGCACCCCTTCAACAGAGCGTTTTGTTGGTGGGCTATTTTTGGACTATGACTTAAACGATAAAGTACTGCTGTCGATGCATTACGATCGCACCAATGATCATGGCAGTGTCGATTCTGGTGCCTACATTCAAGATGGCAAAGCCGTATTGGGCAACAAGCATATCTGGGATGCGCAGTGGTCTAAAATTGAAAACGATGTTGAAAACATTGGTTTTGACATCAATGCTGCGTTATCAGAAAACTGGAACCTCAGCGTGGCATATAACCATCAGGATTTTGAGCGTCGCGACGTTGAAAGCTTCTCAGACGCAAAGTCTTACGATCCGGCAACCGGGCAATTTAAATATCGTGGTTACGATCGCTGGGACAACTGGCGCTTTGACACGGCATACGTTGATTTAACGGGTCAGGTAACAGCCATGGGAATGGACCACCAACTTCTAGTTGGCGCAAATTGGTTAAAGTATTACTACGTCAGACAAATACAACAAATTAAAGGCCTAACGGGGACTGTGGGTCAGCCTCTCGCTAAACCGGATGGTTTGAACTATCAAAATGGCAAAAAATCCGATGCAACCAAAACCGACTCATACGGTATTTATTTACAAGATTTAGCGACCATCAACCAATATTGGCAAGTGCTTGCGGGTGTGCGTTTTGATCGTGAAGAAACTAAAACCGACTCGTTTAGCAATATTTTGCCTAAAGCGGCGGTGATCTTACATCCCAATGTGAATAGCTCAATTTACTTCACCTACTCAGAAAGCTTTGAGCCGAAAAACCCGATTGATAACCCTCGTGATGTTAACAATGGCATGGAGCTCGACCCTATCAAAGGCAAGCTACTAGAGCTGGGAACCAAATGGGAATTATTGGATAACCGCTTGTACCTGTCGGGTGCTTTGTTTGATATCAGCCAAGAAAACATCCTGATTAGCCAAGATGCTCCTAATGGCCAAATAGAAACCACACAAGCGGGTGAACAAGTGCATCGCGGTATTGAGTTTGCCGCCACAGGTTACATCAGTAATGCACTGTCATTAAATGCATCGATGATGGCGTTAGACGCTGAAATTAAAGATAAATTTGATGCCAGCATTAATGGTAACCGCCCTACAGATGTACCTGAGCTATCAGGTAGCTTGTGGGCTCGCTATTCGTTTGAGCAAGGAACAGACGTAAACCTTGGCGCAATTTATCAAGGCGCGCGATACGGCGATGAACAAAACACCTATAAGAAAGACGCTTACACCCGTTTTGACTTAGGCGTGTCTCATACCCTTAATTACGATGAAAACCTAGACGTGATTATGCGCGTTAATGTTGAGAACTTACTAGACACAGACTACCTGAAAGGTGGCGGTCAATCTGGTACGGCAGTCGGCGAAGGGCGCAACCTTAATGCATCTGTGATGATCCGCTACTAAGGCATACAACAATAGCAGGCAAGGCTCGCCTTTGCCTGCATTTCATTAGTGCACCGCTTTTGGTACTGAAAATACAATTATCATGTTGAAAAATAAAAGTGTTCAGTCTTGGGCACGGGTTTTACATATCTATATTTCGATGGCGTTATTAATGGTGGTGCTGTTTTTTGTGGTGACGGGTATCACATTAAATCGTGCTGCTTGGTTTGTTAGTGATACGCCCGCTGTGCGGTTGGTTGAATTCACTGTGCCAGCCGGTTTATTACGAAGTAACGATCAAGCAGACACGCCAAACCAATTTGCATTAGTTGAGTTTGTCAAAAGCCATGGCGGGCTATCGGGCCAAGTGTCGGGCTACGAGTTGTACCGCGATCGTGATGGTGATGAGCTAGTGGCGGGTGAAATTAGCTTTAGCTTCAAAGGACCGGGTTATAGCGCCTCGGTGTTTATCGATATGTTAACTGGTCAAGGAGAAGTGGAAGAGCAGCGTTTTGGCTTAATAGCAGTGCTAAACGATTTACACAAAGGTCGAAATAGCGGTGCAATTTGGCAGCTATTTATCGACATTAGTGCGTTATTAATGCTGGGTTTTGTCCTAACCGGTGTGTGTTTGTTAGTGCCAAAAAAGAAAAGCTTCATAGCTGGACTGAAATGGTGTGGTTGGGGCAGTTTAGCGACTTTTTTACTCTATTGGATCGCAGTTCCCTAATCGGAGTTGGTACAAGGATAGCAATGAATAATTTTACTTCACCTAATGGTATTAAACGTCAGCTTGGCGTCATCGCCTGTTTAGTTTTTGCGCTGGGCTGGCCCAGTGTTGGCTCTGCTACAACGGTGCCGGCAGCGGCTAAGTTAACATTTGAGTTAGCCTTGCCTGACATTAAAACCAGTCAATATAACCGACCTTATGTGGCCGTTTGGATTGAAAATGCAGATCGCGAAGTGGTGCGCACGGTGACTTTGTGGCTCGGCAAAGACGAATGGCATAAAGATTTACGTAGCTGGTGGCGAAAAATTGGCCGTTACCAACAGCCGTGGATTGATGGCGTAACAGGCGCCACTAAACCCGCGGGCAGTTATAAATTTGACTGGTCATTAGTCGATGATCATGAGCAAAAAATTCCCGCAGGTGACTACACGGTTCATATTGAAGTCGTCCGTGAGCACGGCGGTCGCAACTACCTCAAGCAACCCATACATCTTGGCGAAAAAGGGGTCGTTAAAGTGTTAGATCCTACTGCTGAAACAGGGCTTATCAGCCTGATTTATCAGCCCTAACCAAGCTTATCGTTGCTAGTTAATTTTAACGATTAAAGAAATAGGAACTTGTTATGATTTTTAAACAGAGTGTTAGCCAACTAGCCATCGCTAGTTTTGTTATTTCGGGGTTACTCGCCAGCGGTTTAGCTCAGGCGCATCCGCGCTGGATCTTGCCTTCTCACTTCAATGTCTCTAAATCGGACGGTGAGTGGATCACCTTTGATGTGACAGCCTCACATGGCACGTTTGTAATGGATAAACCTGCCAGTGCCGAGTCAGCCAGTATCATCTTGCCAACGGGTCAGGTGTTGCGCCCTGATCATGTGAGTCGTGGTAAACGCCGCTCGGTATTCGACTTTCATTTTGTTGAAACGGGTACCCATAAAGTAACGGTGAATAGTGAGCCTGTCTATTACACCCGTTACAAAGCCGGTAAGCGTGACACGGAGAAGTGGCTACGCGCAGATAAAGTCAGTCGCTTGCAATTACTGCCGAGTAATGCACGAGATATCACTACCATGCTATCGGTCAGCAGAGTTGAAACCTACATTACTGTGGGCAAACCGACCACTGATGCCTTTAAGTTGCAAGGTCAGTATTTAGAGTTAAAACCCATTACGCATCCGGCGGACATTGTTGCGGGATCGCCCGTGACTTTTCAACTTTATTACCAAGGTCAACCAAAAAGCGGCGTTAAAGCCGAGATCACCCGAGATGGCACCCTATACCGTAATAGCCAAGAGCAAATTGAGGTGACCAGTGATGAGCAAGGTAAAGTGACTTTTACTCCAGTGAATGCAGGCCGCTACATCTTTAAAGCCAGCCATAAAGGTCCGCTGGAAGGCAACCCATTAGCAGACGAGTCGGGTGCAACGTTGCATTTAACTTTTGAAGCCGTTCTGCCTTAGTGAGAAGAGAAGATCATGTTATTTAGCAAAGGTGTTAAGCACCCCCAGATCAACTTGCCGGCTTTTGCTGTGGCTTTTACAGCATTATTTGCCGCACCTGCTTGGGCGCATTTTCCGTTAATGGCTTGTTGGTATCAGCAGCAAGCCTTAATTTGTGAAGCGGGATACAGCGATGGTAGCGGCGCCGTGGACTATGACGTCAAGGTATACGACTACAGTGATAATGTGATTGCGATGGCGCGCACCGATGCGCAGTCACGGGTACAGCTGCCGCGACCGCAAGGGGATTTTTACGTGGTGTTTGATGCTGGCCATGAGATGCCCGTTGAACGTGATGGCAGTGAGATCAGTGAAAAATGAGTGTGCAGCAAGTTATTCATGCCGCTAATGGTGTACGTGAAATGCGCTGGGTTGCTTTGGTCATTACGCTGCTAGTTGTAATTGGGGCTGGGCTGCTGCCTTTTCATCAAGCTCAGCAACAGGGCAGAGCATTAGCCAGCCATGAAGTTGATGTTAATCGGTTAGATCCTAACATCAACGCCATGGTGTCTGAGTTACGCTTGGCGGACATGGAAATTCAGCTACTTAAAGCTGCGTCAGCGTCTGGCTCCGCTGAGCACTGGCCGTCTATTGCGCAGCTTGAAGCCATGTGGCTAAGTCCTTTTGTCCGCGACAAAGGTTGGCTTGATAAAGGACAGCACCAATGGCAGCAAATTAGCCCTGGAGTTTATCAGGGGATCAGCCTGTCAGCACAAACATACCCACAATATTTACTGAATGTATCAGCCACGCCGTCACAAATATGGTTTCGTGGCAACGTCGGCCATGGCCATGAAGAGGCCGATATTGAAGCTAAATCTTCGTCCTCTTACATTAATGTCGCGATCAATGACAACCTGCTTATCAAGCAAGGTTGGCAACAGGTTATGGGTCCCCGAGCCACAAAGTAACCTGTTATTTGGTCACAAGGAAATTACATGAAACAAATCTATTTATGTCTACTGTTTTGGTTTAGTTTGCTCCTTCATTCAAATGGTGCAATAGCTAAAGACAAACCAACTATAGGTATTACCTTACAACCCTATTACAGCTATGTTAGCGCCATTGTTGGGGACACCGCTGAGGTATTGCCTCTCGTGGTTGCGGGCTTTAATCCCCACAACTATCAACCGCAGCCAGAAGATCTTGCCCGTGTGCAAAAAATGGATGTCATAGTGGTTAACGGTATCGGTCATGATGACTTTGCTCTCAAGGTGATCAAAGCCGCTCAGCGTAGTGATCTATTGGTGATCGATGCGAATGCCAGTGTGCCTTTATTATCTGCCAGAGGGCAAAGTGTGGGGCAGGGGGCGGTAAACCCACACACTTTTATGGGGCTAAGTGCCACCATGACGCAAGTTTATGAAATTGCTAACCAACTGGCGGCATTTTATCCAAGTAACGCCAGTTTGTATCGGCAAAATGCGCGTCATTATGGCCAACAGCTAAGAACCATGAAATACCAAGCCATGCAAGCGCTTGCGCAAGTTGATATGCAAACTATCAAGGTGGCAACCACTCATGATGCATACGGATATTTATTGCAAGAATTCGGTATTGACGCACCCGCAGTGATTGAGCCTGCTCATGGCGTGGCCCCAAGTGCCAGCCAGCTACAAGATACTATTAATCAAATTCGCAGCAGTGGCATAGATGTGTTGTTTTATGAACTCGACATGCCTAACCGATTTGTGACCACCATTGAGCAAGCGACAGGTGTAAAGCTGTTCCGCTTTTCCCACATGACCCATGGTGACTATGAGCCAGAAAAGGTAATGCTTGAGATGCAAAGTAACATTAATACCCTAATCGAAGCCATCCATTACGCCAATGCGTCTGCCCAAAAAGAGGCCGTTCAATAATGCAAATAAACGAACGGAACGCTAATTCAACTGAAAAATGTGCATTTCAGATATGATGAATATAAAAATCACTGGGCCACAAATTCAACTGCAAAATGTATGTTTAAGTTATGGCGAGCACGGCGCGCAAATATTAGGCCCGATCACCCATACTTTAGCTGCCGGTCAATGCCATGTGGTAATGGGACCAAATGGGGGAGGTAAAACGTCTTTATTGCGTTCAATGCTGGGCTTAACCCCATTCACTGGGCGCATTCATCTTGATTGGCCTAACGGCCGTGGCCGGGTTGCTTACGTGCCGCAAAAAGCCAGTTTTGAACCCAGTCTGCCGTTAACCGTGATGGACTTTATGTTACTTAACCAAAGTCAAATCCCACTGTTTTGGCGCCGCAAAGCGAAAACCATCAAGCGGATAAAAGACCAGCTTGGTGTGCTGGGCATGGTTGAAAAAGCAGAGCGTAAAATGGGCCGTTTATCGGGCGGTGAGCAACAGCGGGTGTTATTCGCTCAAGCCTTATTGGATGCGCCGGATCTCATTATGCTGGATGAGCCCGCCAATGGCATGGATGAGCAAGGGATAAGCTTAATTGAATTTTTAATCAAAGAATTAGTCACCAAAGGTGCCACCGTTGTGGCGGTACATCACGACTTAAACGCAATCAAACGTATCGCTCATCAGGTGCATGTTATAAATAAAACCTTGCTAACCAGTGGTAGCGTAGACCAAGTGTTACCTAAAGCGCAGCCGACTGACTTTGTGAGCTTATGCCAGCTTAGTCAGCATCAGTCTAACCATCAAATAAGGGCGATGGCGTGATCCAAAGTATTCGAGATGGCGCGGCTTATGCGGCCGAGCAAGGTTGGTTAAGTGAAAGTTTTAGCTATGGCTTTTTGATTAATGCATTATTAGCGGCGCTTATTTTAGGGCCTATTTTAGGTGGTTTAGGCACATTAGTGATAGCTAAACGCTTGGCATTTTTTTCTGAAGCGGTGGGCCATGGCGCATTAACCGGTATTGCCCTTGGTATTTTGTTAGGCGAGCCAGTGCAAAGTCCACTGGTTGGACTGTTCACCTTCTGTATGGTCTTTGCTCTATTGCTGCACTTTGTCCGTAGCCGAACCCAAGTGCCTTATGACACCTTAGTTGGGGTGTTTTTGGCGTTGGCCTTGGCCGTTGGGGCGGCGATGTTGACCTTTGTTGCGCGTAAGGTCAACGTGCATATTTTAGAAAATGTGCTGTTTGGTTCGATTCTAACGGTGACGGATCAAGACCTATGGCTATTGTTGATCAGCTGTGTGGTGATTCTGGCTTGTTTACTGCCAACGTTTAACCGTATTTTGTTGAGTAGTATCAGCCCTGACATCGCTAAAGTGCGAGGTGTGCCAGCTACATTTTTCGATTATCTATTTGTCATCATGATCACTTTAATCACTATTGCTGCGGTGAAAATGATTGGTGCCGTGCTGGTGGGCGCGTTGTTGTTGATTCCCGGTGCAACGGCTCGTTTATTTACGCCTAATATGAGCAGCTTTGTCCGTTGGTCTGCCGTGCTTGCGACCGTGAGTTGTTTATTGGGCACTTGGTTGCCAATGGAGCTGAAACTACCGGTGCCATCTGGTGCGGCCATCATTATGGTTTCAGCCACTTTTTTTCTGATTGCTTGTTTGTATCAAATTATTTTTAAGGAGCGCGGTAGTGCTGTCTAATCTTTATTTCGTCAAGTTGCCATGTGTTGCCATTATGCTGCTGAGCGTACTTGGTTTAGCCAAACCTGCGATGGCTGATAATGCAAACATAGTAACAACGACCCCAGTTACATTCATGTTAAGTCAGGCTCTCACCGTCAATACGCCATTGCTGTCAGACTATCTGGCACCCGCGCGTTATGGTTTAACCCGTATGCCTAACTGGTTTAAACAGCATGGCATTAACATGGCTGCAAAGGCAAAATCTGTGCAAGTGGCCGTGACACTCGGTTCGGTATGGGCCAGCGACCCGCTTTATTTGGCGATGCGAGAGCATAATATCAGCATTATTGAAGTGGATGCCGCGCAAGCCCTGCGGCCAAACGGCAAAAGTGTGATGTTTCAGCGCACCGAGCAAGGCGTATCACCTTATGTCTGGCTAAATAGTGCTAATTTGGTTGCGATGACCCAAATAGTAAGCCATGATTTTCAGCAAATTTGGCCCGAACTCGCGCCAGTTATAGCGCAAAATGAAGCTAATTTACTAAATCAAATTAAAGCGTTACGTTTATCACAGCAAGCCTATGTCAAGCAGCAGCAACTTGACGCTGTCGTGCTACTGTCACCCGAGCTTGAAGACTTAGCCGCAGGGTTACAGCTATACGTGTTACATCGTCAATTTAAGCCTGCATTAGCCTGGACCGACGCTGATAAAATCGCATTTGCACAAGCCCTTAGTGAGCCTAATGTCATGATACTCTCAACGCAAACGCTTACGGATAAACATCCTTTACGCTCATTGGTGTTGCCACAACAATGGTGGCAAGTTGATGCCATAGATAGATTAGGTAAGCAAGGAATCGAGCCCGAAGAGCCATTGCTACGTTGGCAGTTTTAACTTATCAATTAACAGTGTTGTCCCACTGTTTCACAAACGCTTGCAGTGGATTATCAGTATGGGTAGCTTGAATGTTATTGATGGCTTCAATCACCGCTTTCCCTGCTGGCGTTTTTGAACAAGCCATATAAACCTTAATCATTGGAGCCGATTCAGTAATGGCCACAGAGGCAAGCTCATCTTTAGCAAAACCTTGCTGAGCTTGTTCGTAGGAAATTATCCAAGAATATTCAATAATAAAGTCTACCCGACCCGCCAGCAGTCTATTAACGAATTGAGAGCTGAGTTTGTACTGAGTAGAAACATGCATTTTATCGTGATACTGATCGAGTATTTTATCGCGATTAGCACCATAGCTGCGTCCTGCTGCGATGGCAAATACCAGCTCATCTAAGTGCTTCATAACCGTTTCTAGACTAATAGGTTGCTCTAAAGATTGTTCCAGTTTTGCTTCCAATTGAGCCTTATTCCGAGCTAAAAAATAGAGCCGATGGGGGGAAAGTATTTGCAGTGGTTGTGAAAAATAAAGATCCTTTTCACGCGATTTATTTTTTAACATCGAGCTGCACACTAACTGTTTAGTTTGCGCCATCGTTAACAATCTTGGGATAGTTCCTTGTTTATTTACATGACGCCATTGCGGCATATATTGTTGAAACCAATTAACAGACTGGTTGGCAAATCCCATCCCCTTATTAGGGCCAGTAGCAATAAAACCGGGGGGAAGGTCATATTCCAGCCAAGTGATGGTTTCTTTGCCATAACTGGTGCCACTGAAAGCGCAAAGCAGTAAAATGAGCATGCTATAACGATACATATATTTTATTAACACCATAAGCCTGCCCTTTTTGCCCAGTTAATTAAGTGTAGGCAAAATGGTTGAATATGACTATTAGGCACAATTGATTGTTCGTGAGCATGTATTCAACAGCAACTAAGCTAAAACCAATTAAAATAATATTCAGTGATTACTCTATGCCTAAACAACTAACATTAATTAGAGGCTTACCTGGTAGTGGTAAATCTACTTTAGCGCAAACCCTTGATGGCGTTCATTTAGAAGCTGATCAATATTTTGTTAACGAGCAGGGCATTTATTGTTTTGAGCCAAGTTTATTACCAGCAGCACATCGGTGGTGTCTAGATAAGACGCGTGAGTATTTATTAGCGGGTCACTCTGTTGTCGTTGCTAATACGTTTATTGAACACTGGGAAATGCAACCTTACGTTGACTTAGCACGCTCCCTTAAGATCCCATTAGAGGTAAAGGTTTGTAAGGGGCAGTATGAAAATATTCATGATGTGCCGGCTGACACGATCAAAAATATGCGTCAGAAATGGCAGCACTAACTACCATTTCGATAGCCTCCAATCTGATAAATTTGTGAGCTTGTAAGCGCTATCACCGATTAACACTTGTGTTGTGACAGAACATCGCTTTTAGTGAATGTTATCAATGATATTCATTCGTTAGTGGTGGTTAATTTGGACGTGTTGCAACAGTTCTGCGAAGAATTAAGAAAATTTGTCTCTGAGAGTCGGGTGATTCTTGACCCTTTGCGCACATTAGCTTATGGGACCGATGCTAGCTGTTATCGGTTGGTGCCCAAAGCGGTATTATTACTTGATAATGAAACCGAAGTGAGCCGCGTATTACAACTGGCGGCTGAATTTGCTTTGCCTGTCACCTTTCGCGCTGCCGGCACGAGTTTATCGGGCCAAGCGATTACCGACTCTATTTTAATCAAATTAACCAACAGCTGGCGCAATCATGAAATACTCAATGACGGTAAGTTAATTCGCGTGCAACCAGGCCTTATTGGCGCGCGGGTCAACCAAATTTTAGCGACATTACAGCGCAAAATCGGTCCTGATCCGGCTTCCATTAATAGCTGTAAAATTGGTGGGATTGCGGCCAATAACTCCAGTGGCATGTGTTGTGGCACGGCGCAAAACTCGTACAGTACCTTAAAAGCGATGCGGCTTATTTTAGCCGATGGGACGATATTGGATACGGCTAATGAGCAAAGTAAGCACGATTTTAGGATTAGCCATAAACATCTGCTACATGAGTTGGCGCAATTAGCGATTCAAACCAAAAATGACGCGCAATTAGCCACGTTGATCAAGCATAAGTTTCGCCTTAAAAATACCACGGGTTACAGTATTAATGCCTTGGTCGATTTTACCGACCCTATTGATATTTTGATGCACTTAATGATTGGCTCAGAAGGAACGCTTGGCTTTATTTCAAACATCACCTATCACACCGTGCCAGAGCAACCCTTTAAAGCGAGCTCTTTAGTGGTGTTTGAAAACATTGAAACCACCTGTTTGGCGGTGGCCAAATTAAAGCAAATGAACGTGGCAGCGGTTGAACTGATGGATGGTGCAAGTTTACAAGCCATTGCCGATAAACCTGATATGCCAGCCTTTATTGCTCAGTTAAACATTAACAATGCTGCGTTGTTGATAGAAACCCGCGCGAATGATCAATTTATGTTAAGCCAGCAAATAAGCCAGTTGGCAGAGGTTTTAGCTGAGTTTAAACCGATAGATAGTATCGCTTTTACTCAAGATCGTGCTACTTGCGAGCAACTTTGGGCGATTCGCAAAGGGCTATTCCCAGCGGTAGGCGCGGTGCGTGATACAGGCACCACGGTAATTATTGAAGACATTGCAGTGGCCGTAGAGCAATTAGCCAGCGCCACACGCCAACTGCAGCAATTATTTTCAGAATATGGCTACCATGAAGCCATTATTTTTGGTCACGCCCTTGATGGCAACTTACACTTTGTGTTTACTCAAGATTTTAATAGCCCAGCGCAAATAGAGCGTTACCAGAATTTTATGCAAAGGGTAGTGCAGCTCATTGCCTTAGACCACCAAGGATCGTTAAAAGCCGAGCACGGCACGGGGCGTAACATGGCACCGTTTGTCGAACTAGAGTGGGGCAAAAAAGCCTATGAGCTAATGTGGGAAATTAAAGGGTTGTTAGACCCTGACAATATTCTCAGCCCAGGAGTGGTGCTCAGTGAAGATCCTTTTATTCATTTAAAAAATCTAAAAACCTTACCAGCTGCCGATGCCATTATTGACAAATGTATAGAGTGTGGCTTTTGTGAGCCCAACTGCCCAAGTAAAGATCTCACCTTAACTCCGCGCCAACGTATTGTTTTATGGCGGCATATTCAGCAACGGCGTAATCTTGGTGAAAGTGAAAAAACCTTAAAGCCTTTACTCGATGCCTTTCAATATCAAGGCATTGATACTTGCGCCGCCACCGGTTTATGTGCCGACAGTTGCCCCGTTGGCATTGATACCGGCGCCCTAATTAAACAATTACGTAGTCAGCAACTGGCAAGCCATTCCAAACTTGCTAAGTGGAGTGCGGCGAACTTTGGTCGCGTCACCAACTTAGCCAAGCACGGCTTAGACCTCGCTCAATTAACCAGTCGTTTACTTGGCAGAGACGGATTAAAACGTTTAACGGAAGGGCTAAATCACGCCAGTGGCCATCGTTTTATAAAATGGAGTCAATTTACCCCCGTAAGCGCGCCGGATTTCAGTGCCATACAAAACTTGGCGGCTAATTTACACGTGCAACCTGAGCAGGAACAACCGACCGTGGTTTATTTCCCAAGTTGTAGCAGCCGTGTGATGGGGCCAGATCCCGACATGGCAGCGCACGGCGAGTTGAGCTTAATGGAAACCACCATTGCGTTATTACATAAAGCAGGTTTTAGAGTGATTATGCCGGAAGCCACCACCGAACTTTGTTGTGGTATGGCTTATCAAAGTAAAGGCAGAATGAACTTAGCCCGGCAAAAATCTCACCAACTTGAGCACGCGCTGCTTACTACCAGTGAGCATGGTAAATATCCAATTTATATGGATACCAGCCCTTGCGCAATGACCGCTAATGCGGGCATCGCCTCCACCTTGAAAATTTATGATTCAGTTGAATTTATTGATCAATTTGTGTTGCCGCGCTTAACCCTAACACCACTTGATGAGCCCGTTATGCTGCATATTACTTGTAGCACGCATAAACGCGGCTTAGCCACGACAATGCAGCGTATTGCTGCGCAATGTACAACCAACTTAATCGTGCCTCCTGATATGCAATGCTGTGGTTTTGCCGGTGATAAAGGCTTGCTATTTCCTGAGCTCAATACGGCTGCGCTGGCAGATCTAAAAGGGCAAGTGCCTGAAGGTTGTCACATTGGCGTCAGCAACAGCCGCACTTGTGAAATTGGCTTGTCAGAGCACAGTGGTATTAGCTACAAGGGATTGGTCTATCTGGTGAATCAAGTGAGTGAAGCGCTAAATTAAGTGATCATAATGGCGAGAAATATTGTGGGAGTTAACCCTATTAAACAAGTGAGGGTTGAACAAAGTGGCGCGCTACCCAGCAAATGGGTAGCGCGCTTAGTTTACGTGTTTGTCTTTATTCGATGTAATGCGCGATCAAAATCAGCACCGTGATTGACACGCTGATGAGCTTCATGTTCAAGACCAATGTCTTTTAAAATATGAGCGCTCAGTTGCTGCGTGCTTAGAGCCTCAATTTTTTTCTGCTTTTTAACGGTTCGTTTAGTGTCTAATTGAATAAAGAAATCAGCAAGGGTTAAATAAATTGATTGAGCCATGGGTGTATCCTCTTTTTAGTTAAAGAGGTCAATGGAAAAAACAGCTCACAATAGAAGGGACTAAATGGGCCGTGTTATCCACGACCTCAAATATATTAGGTGGTGAATTTATTGTGTTGTTTTACCTGCTCGATCGCCTTGGTGACGGACGATACCTGCGGATAGACGAGTAGAGATCTGCACGGTGTTATGCATAGGCTTATTCATGTGATCTCCTTTCGTTAGCAATAAATTCAAAAAATAAGTACTAGCCAGTGTGGGTTTGATGCCGCAGTGACTAGATTTGATATATTAATGACTTAATTTCTTTTGGCAAGCTGTAATTTTTTCAATTTAGTCATTAACTAGCTGTTTTTACTTCACTTAATGGTGTAATGATGAATATTTATTTAGCGTCGTTAATTGTGTCAGGGAGGCAAATAATATGGGGTGATCACCTAAGCTTAAGCATTATATTTTGCAAATTGGTCTGAGCTAATATTAGTTTCGATATTTTAGGACTGAATAAGCCAAGCACTTCGGCGCAAATATGGACAATCAATCACGATTGAATGTAGTTTTTATGCAACGTTTTCGAATAATTTTTCGGATTTAATTTAGTTAAAAATATTTTAAAAATTATCTTCTATAACATCTTTAACTATGCAGCCTGCTCTTTCGCTGTAATCATAAGGTTGATACCATTTTTAAAGTCCTAGCCTTGGTTCATTTACTTGCTTTAACAGCCGAGGAAGCGCATCTTGCGTTCCCGCATGGCTTCTGGATAATACCCCCAACCAAGGAGTTTACATGGCAAAACGAAATAACCCTTCCCCAGAAGTGGTTGCAGAAGCAATGCAAGTAGCAAAAGCCACACAAAAACCGGGGCAGACCATTACATACGGGAAATATAATGTAAAGAAGCAATAATGCATTAGGGGACTATTGAAATAGAAATTTATACTTTTTAACCTTTACAAAAAGAATAAGTAGTCTAATTGTTAAATATACATAACATACGGTGCTTTTTGTAATGGATTTTAGAGTAGATAAAGTCGCTATAAACAATGTTCAGCATGTCTGTTTTATTGATAAAGATCATTCACCCATCACCATAAGTCAGGTTATTAATTGGGCTAATACATATATAAGTAAAGAAAAAGGCCACAATACCATCACATCGCAAACTGTGGAGGCGAAGCACTTACTCGTAGGCTTGAATTATTTTACTTCTCATCAGATAGATCTTGTAAAGCGAGTTGCTTCAGAGCAATTTCTCACTGAGTCCGAAGTATCTGACTTTTCAAGACATTGCTTTAAAAAAGCTTCAATTATTCAACAGGATAATGAGCCTAGATGTAAGGTTTTATCATTTTCATCAAAAGATCTACTATCTCCCGCCTTTAAAAGTGCAACATTTCAAGCTCAAAGAGTAGCTAATGGGACCGCTGCCGCTAGAATTAAGACCATGAAAAACTTTATCGAGTACTTGCACAAGAGGTTGCACAATACCTTTACCGGTAAAATTCAAAATTATAGCCGTACCATTAGGAGCTTTACACTTGAGATCAAAAAGGCAAAAACTGAAAAACACAAAGTTATTGATGTTGATAAGCCTATCTTTGATGAAGAGGTGATCCGCGCTATCTTCGAGATAACCCAAGAAAGACACCCCGAGAATCCTTTTCGACCTAGAAGCCAATGTCGAAACCGATTAATTCTCGATACGTTTTTCTGTACAGGAATGCGTAAAGGAGCCTTATTACAAGCTAAAACGTTGGATTTACATGATGAGAATATTGAGTTTATTGCAATTGTAAATCGCATTAATATTGATGATCCAAGACTTCACCGACCTACACAAAAAACACAATCTACTACTGCGCCTATTGAACCTCAATTAATGAATAATTTAAAAAGGTACATTAACGTTTCACGTAATACGCACCCGTCAGCGGAAGAACACGATTATATTTTTATTTCAGAATCTGGAAAAACGGCAGGACAGCCACTGAGTAAAACAGGCGTTGATTACATTTTTAAAACCTTATCTCTTGCTATAACACATAAATTGGGAAGAAGCGTCAATGTAACCCCACACATGATAAGGCACTACTGGAATTTGGACTTTAGTGAAAAAGCTCGAGATGCGGGAATATCAAAAACTGAGACTGAAAGGCTCCGTAGGCATATTATGGCTTGGAGTGCTAAATCTACCATGCCTGATGTATATGATATGTTCGATAGGCTTCGACAAGTAAGAAATATAAAGCAAGGTTTTCAAAATGATCTATTTGATGAGAAAGAAAATGGCTTTAATTAACGCATTAAATTACAGAAAAGACCTTTATCTTACAAGAACGGCTAAGAACAAAGCTTTCGAGTTCATTCCTGCTGCTCAGGAATGGCAGCTTGATATTAAATGGAGAATGAATTTACGTTTTATCCATGAATCTAATTTATCGAAAGAACAAAAAGAGGACATAATTTCTCTACTGGCATTCAGAGCACAGCATTTGTCCCAAAAGGGTCTAGAAAAAACGATCTGGGGGCTTATTGCTATTTTCAAGGAAAGACCTAATACCTTTACCGCAAGTAGCTTTGATAAAGCTTTTAAAATATATGTTCCAGATAGTTATAAAGGTGCTATTAAGTACTCTATCAAAGCATTTATTAATGCCGCTAATGAATTTAAAAGCCAAGTCTTCAATGCTTTCTATCTAAATCATTGCCAAAACTTGGGAGGAAGAAATGCTAAAAGGAGACATTTAGACTCCGCAAAGGGAGCACATACACCTGCTGAGTTCGATTCTCTTTTTGAAGGGGCTCGTATGCTGATCCAAAAAATGCATCAAGAGCTGGATAAACCACGTCCGTTTTATGCGAAAAATAAAAATTCCAGTGTTGGCTTTTTAATGGGCGGGATGCTATGGATCTTGATGCTCTCCATTCTCAGAAGGCCTGTCCAGTTGGCTCAAATAAAAATGGGCGACTTTAGAACAAGTGACGGTGAGTTTGTAGGGTGGGGCAGCAGTAATTCAACTATTCTGATGGATTACGATGAACTTAAGCTCCAAACTTACCGAGCCAAAACTGGTTTACCCCCTCGTTCTGACTTGGATACAGATTTACACCTCTTAAATCGCCAAAACAGCCTGCTCATTTTGAAATACAGCTCCAAGCTTTTTCTAGAACAAATACACCGTCTCAAGGAAGTTGGTATAACCCTGTCTCCATCAGAGACAAAAGACTTATTTAAGAAATATCCCATATTTCCATCGTACACAGCCCTCGTTAGTTCAAAGCGATTTGGAAGTAAATGTGATATTTTACAGTATCTTAGTTTTGATACGCTTGCTGGGCATTCGGATGTTAATTCTCTAATTACATTATCCCAAATAGCTGCAGAAAATATATTAAGACCAATCTATTTTTCTGATCGAGTGCCAGATCCTGCAAGGGTTTCTGGAAATAATCGAATCCGACATACAGTTCTTACATCTATGGCGAGAGAAGGTGTGGATGTGCATACACTTGCTGCTATCACAGGAGTATCAGTGAATTCAGTAAGAATGTATGTTGATATGTCGCCTGAAGAGCGCATTTTGGTAGATGAAATACTAGGGAAAAATGCTGCCCTTTCAAGCTTTGGTAAGGTTCGTATTCAAGACCAAATGTATGAAGATGACGACTTGGCATTTAATGAATACGGTGATTCTTTTGGCTCTCATGAAAAAAGTTCTCGCTGTACTGGCTGTAGAGAAGTTCTCCCCGTACCATTAAGTTGTTATGGTTGTGATAACTTCAATGCTTTCGTTGATGCAGATCATACATCAGAGCGTGATAAAGCAATAAAAAAATACAAGTTTAATATCAATAATGGTCAGTCAGAGGATTCTCTTAAACGTTTGGCGAAAGCTATTGAATATATAGATATTACTATCATTAAATGTGAGCAGCGTAAGTATCAATTAATGGAGATAGGCACCCATGATTAATATGTACCTGAATAGAATGATTAATGATTTTGAGGTAGAAAAATGGGACCCTCGGTTAAAAAATCATGATGATAGCTCCTTCCCTTTAGTGGTGAGTGATAAATTAGAAATAAAACCTTTTCAAGATAAGTCCGAGTATTTAATTTTTGCGAATAAACACAAGGCTAACATGATGATATCTCGTCGAACACCTTTGAAGGAAGCTTGGTTGCTTCCAAGAGAAACAAAAATGGTGTTTGCCCTCTATCTTAATTATAAACTATCATCTAGCACTATCTCTTCTGCTAAAAGTATCGCGCAAAGAGCACTATCAATTCTGACTTTGAAACCTTACCTAATACATGAGCTAACTCAAAGTAAATACTTAGAATTTATTGATGTAGAGAAAAGTACCAATCTTGTTCGCTTTAATGACTTCATTAGTTGGTGTGTAAGTAAGCAATATTGTGAAGGTATTCGCACCCAAGAGTTAGCTATTTGGGATACGTATGACGGCGCAAAGCGGATAAAAGAGAAGCTCCCAGAAGTTTCTAGTATAATTGCGCTAGGAGATATATTTTGTCAAACTATCCCCGAGAATAAGGCTTTATGGAATATATCTGCTAACTCAAAACAAGCCAATGCTATAGCCTCTATGTACTCAGCACTTTGCTTGGCTTCTCCAAATCGAATGTGTGCCGAAATAATAACCTTACAAAGGCAGAATCTTTTAAAATTTGAAGTAATAAAAAAAGATGATAAGAGCCATAATTTATATTCTCTTATTTGGCAGGGAAGTAAGAAATATAAAGATAACGAAAATCACATTGGTGGTTGGATGGTTGAGCAGATCAATCGAGGTATCGAGTACTTTGATTCAGTCACATATCCTTATCGAATTTTAGCTGAATTTTGGGTGAACCAAGACAGTACTATAAAAATGTTATTCCCAGCAATGAATGCCACGGTTAAAAAGCGTCTAATTAAGACTAAGCTCTCACTTACTAGTATCCCAAGCTTTATTCAGCTTGGTTATCTCTTGGGTTTTTATGAAAGTGAAAATTTTCAGCTTAATATCAAAGGTAGAGAGAAGCAGAAGTCAAATATTCACATTTCAATGCTGGACAAGAACTTTAGGGTATATTGTAGTGGCGATTCGGGAGTTGGTGAATTGCTTGGATTTTCAAGGCTAAGTCCGCAAGCCAAAATCTTTGTATATGGAAACAGTTACTATGGCCAATTTCATTCTATCAAAGAACTTCAACTATCGACCTTTCAAGCATTTACAAAAACATGGGCGAGCTTTCCATACCTATCTATGGGAGATGGTAGAAATAAGAGGCACATCACAAGCGCAATGTGGTGTTTTAATGGTGCATCTATTGGTAGGGAAGGTGGTTTTTACCAGCTTGTATCTGCCAGTACTATAGAGGGTCTTATCAAAAGAAAGCTAACAAGAGGGGAGCTTCTTAAGGACTTTGGTTTCTCAGCTCGTTTGAAGGTTACCCCGCATATGCTTCGGCATTACATGAATCATCATGGCTATATCAATGGGATTCCTGACTATATTTTAAATATATGGTCAGGTCGACATGATTCTAAACATTTGCTTCATTATATTCATGAAGAAGATGAAGACAAACTTGCTCGCATTCCCATGCTTACTGAGCAAGTTAAACTAGACAACATTAAGGTGAGTAGTGAAGTAGAGTTTGCTAATGCTAGAGGGGGGATATCAGGTTCGACGAGCCGCACTTCTGTTGGCTTTTGCAGTAAAGATTTGCGTTTCTCTCCCTGTCAGTACCTGTCTAAATTTGAGACTCAATGTACTTTTTGTGAGCACTCGTGTCATATTGCACACGATGAGGTTGGTATTAAGGTTTTAAAAGAAGATTATGAGATACAATGTGAGCGTCTAGATAATCACCTTTTATCTCCTAAAAGGAATAATGAGAATGCAAGAAATTGGTTTAAGATGCACAAAGCAAATGTTTATTTACTTGAGCAACTGATTGAAACATTGGAGGATAAAAGCATTGATGCTGGCTCAATAATTAGGGTAATAACTGATAATCAACAAATTCGTATTGCAGATTTAAAAAAACAAAGAATATCGCACAAACAACTTCGGCTAGATATTATGGACGAAAATATACAAGCCGGTTTAAAACTGCTTAACTATAAGCCAGAACCGACAGATAGAGACATAGAAATGAAAACCTTTATAGACGATTTGTGGAGCCATTTGTAATGGCTAAACCGATCTTAAGCATGACAGATGTCCGAAATATTGAAAAAACACTTAGTTCTTGGAATGGCAAGCTTACTTGGGACTTGCTTGTTGTAAGCGTCAAAGACAAATTCAACATTAATACGACAAGGCAAACCCTTAACACATACGGTTCAATTAAAGCGGGATTTACTGATGCAAAACGCCGGTTAAGAGGGGTCCCAAAATCGGTGACGACGAATCCTAATATTACCTTAAAACAAGCCGAGCTTGTCACTCGAATTGAGGGACTTCAACGTGATAACGAACAGTTAGAAAAGCAACTTAGTTATCTAAAAGGCTTGCTTCATGTTATTAATATAGAAGCATCGGAGAAGAACCCACTTTTGAATGAAGTGCTTGCGTCCGTGAAACGGAACTACATCAATTAAATTCCCTGATCAACTGCCGAAAAGAAACACTGGCTGTTCTGGCGGAATTAGCCATTACACTTTCAACTTTGTAATTATTGTAGTGGTACAACTATTTTGGCCACCTGATTAGAGGTGATAAGATCACCGTAACTAAGCAGGTATCAATATGTCAA
>NZ_JAIBHJ010000018.1 GCF_021278025.1 Motilimonas sp. E26 | reverse complement strand
TACTTTTGGCGAAGCAAATTATAACCCTTTACCATGCTGCTCAAAAATCCATCGCGAAAGATCAACACGCCCTAGGGATAAAAATGAAAATATCATTGTTAATGTGCTGCTTGTTGATTTCAGGCGCATTCCTTACTGGCTGCGCTAGCACAGGGGAACAGCCGACTAAAGAAGAAAAAATGATGGGGGGAGGTTATTAAGAGCATGAATACCCAACTTACCTTAAGATGCTTGTTCAGTAAGAATTGGTAGGCTGTTAGGCGCGGCGCTGATTTGAGACATAGTTATTCTACTTTAAAATCAGCTACAAAGGATCAAGCTACAAAACTCGCCCCGTGCTAGCGGCTCTGAATCCTGCATATTGAGGAGCCTTGAGCATATAACAAAGCTCTAAACCTAAACTCAGGGCTACTCGCTAGGAGCAGCCCCTCAACATCAGCCTTAAAGGCTAGCAGCTAAAGTTAACTTAGCTTATTCCACTAAGTAGTCTTCAATATCAAAGGCATGAGTTAACAGCACATTTAGTTCTTTTCTGTCTGCGTCAAATCGATCGTGGCGCATAATTGTCATGTAATTTGGTAACGAATCTGGCGCAGGAACTGTATCGTCCTCGTCATCATAAAAAATATCTGCTTTTAACGTATCAATACGATCGGGAACCCAGTAATAAGCCGTTTCCACTGTTTCATTAAAGCCATCAGCTAACGTGCGCAGCCCTTCTGAAAGGTCGCTTACCAACTCCCCTTCAACGTCTTGATTTTCGGCATAGTCATCAAGAAAGTCAGCGGCTAAACAGGTCATTTTAGTCGCGCCAAACTCCAGCATTTTGATAAACTCCGTCGCTGCAATAACTAATAAATTATATTCTCGCTTGGCCGCTAAGCTATCAGGCATGCCAATGTTGCGCGTCACATCATTTAACACCCGCGTGCGAATTTGCAATAACAGTGTATTTAAAGGCGATACTTGAGCATTGTTGCCTCGCAAACTGGCTAAATGCTGCGATAAGGTAAGCGTTCGCTCATCTATGCGCTTATTCAAATTTGCCACTTTCGCTTCTAAAATTTTGATTTGCTCGTCTTTAGCCTGTAATTGCGCTAGCAAACCTTGTTTTTCCGGCAAAGATGCATGTTCCATGTTTATCACTACCTTTATCGCAACCTAGAGTTAATGTTCATCATACTGTTAATCATACCAACGCTTCATTCTAAAAGTTCACCGCGCTAGCTACCAGAAAATTAAGCGTCTCGAACGATTTAAGACTGCATATACGCTACGCAGGCCCCTTTCTATTATATGAAAACGTAAAGCAGGATAAGTATGAACTTTGGCAAAGATTCTGCCTTTTGGGTAGACTTAACTTTATGTTTTTATGACCTCGTCATAACAAATAACGCTAAACTAGGGGACAATCCTTGCCCAAACCATGTTGACCGCGCTTCATTAAGCTTAGGTTTAGCCTTTAGGCGGTATAGTGCCTACAAAAATAAAGATGAGGTTTTAATGAAAATTCTGTTAGTTGAAGATGCGCCAATTTTACGCCACCACTTAAAAACCCAATTAGAAGCGATTGGCAATCATGTTTACGACGCAGAAAATGCAGAAATGGGCGACTACTATGCCAACCAATATCCGATTGATGTAGCGATTGTTGATTTAGGTTTACCTGACATGGATGGTCTTGATCTAGTAAAAAAGTTTCGCGAGCAAGGGTTAAGCTTTCCTATTTTAATTTTAACCGCGCGCGGCAATTGGCAAGAGAAAGTCATAGGACTGGAATCTGGCGCTGATGATTATGTGGTAAAGCCTTTTCAGCAAGACGAACTATGGGCTCGTTTAAATGCCTTAGTTCGCCGCAGTGCAGGCTTTATCAAACCACAAATTGAAGCCGGTCCTTATCGATTAGATCTGGCAAAAAAAAGTTTAACTGTCGCCGAACAAGAGGTAGAGCTCACCGCATTTGAATACCAAATTTTGGAGTATTTGATGCGTAACCATGGTCAAGTGGTGTCAAAACAGCAACTTTTAGATCAACTTTACAGTGACAGCGAAGGCGACCCAAATGTGGTTGAAGTGATGGTAAGCCGCTTGCGTAAAAAAATGGATAAAGATAACACCATCAAACCCATTAACACTATTCGCGGTCAAGGATACCTATTTTCAATCTCATGCAAATAATTCGTTCACTTAAGTTTAAGCTACTGTCCACCAGCCTATGTGTTTTAATGCTGGGGCTTTATACCTTCAGTCATTACCAGATCAGTAACCATCGAGAACAATTGCTGCAGCAACAGCAAAATTTGCTGCAAAACATTGTAACGGGGTTATTTTCTGAAAGCAGAATGCGCAAGGATAGCATCACCATGCCAGAAGAGGTGTCCTATGGCGAGCTCAATAAACCCGGTGCTAGCTTGGTGGCAATAGTCTGTAATCAGGACTCTAAAAAAATGCTTTGGCGTTCACGTTCAGCTGCGCACATTGACACCAATGGCACTGCCTGTACTCGCTTGGTTAATGTGATGGGCGAAGAAGTTTCACAGCTGGTGCCGCTTAATATTGACGGTATTGAAAGCCGCTATGGCGAGTTAGAAATTAACGAAGAGCCAGTGATTATTCAGTTAGTTCAATTACAACATAGCAGCAATGAGTACACCACCCGCTATGTCATAGCCGTAGCTAAGGACGCCCAAGATTTAGAACAAGCCATGACGCTGTTCAAGCAAAAAGTACTACGTCGTAACTTAGTACTGTTTTTCTTTTTTACTACCCTATTCTATCTCACCATTCATTGGAGTTTATTAAGTTTAACGCGCTTAACGCGCGAACTTAAAAGTATTAAAGAAGGAAAAAGAGAGGCTTTATCAAAACAATATGAGCCGGAACTGCAAGGATTAACATCCGCACTAAATCAACTATTACATAGTGAAAGAGAACAAAAAACACGCTATCAGCATTCGATGAACGATTTGGCACACAGCTTGAAAACGCGTTTAGCATTACTAAAAGCCGTGAATGAAGAGCCAAGCTCAACAAATAAAGGGGTTAACTTTGCCCTCAATGAGCAAATCAGCCAAATGGATCAAATTGTGCATTATCAACTTCGCCGCGCAGTCTCAGGTAGACAGAATATTACGGGAAAACCCATTGCCATTGCTCCGGAGATTACTAAACTGATTAATACCTTAGATAAGGTTTATCGACACAAAAAAATTCACTTTTCGTTTCAAGATCCTAATAATGCCATCTTCTTTGGCCAACAAGATGATTTAATGGAGCTGATGGGTAACTTGCTCGATAATGCTTGTAAGTTTACGTTAAGTTTAATATCAATCACCGCTCAATTTAGCAAAACGGAAGGTTTAACTATTATTGTTGAAGATGATGGTTTAGGTGTTGATAAAGCCATTCGCGATAAAATTTTGCAGCGAGGGGTAAGAGCAGATAGCTCAGGAGGCCAAGGAATTGGATTGGCTGTAAGTAATGAAATTATCCACTCATATGCCGGAAAGATTGAAATATTTGACAGCGAGTTGGGTGGAGCGGGATTTTTACTTCATTTTCCGATCGACTAAATAATACAAAAGGGCGTTATGAACAAAACCTTACTTATTAGACTTGCAGTTGTGGTCGCATTTAGTTTAGCTGCTCTGGCTTATTTGCTTTTTTTCCATGTTAAGCAGCAACATCATGTGTCGGCAAAAGACGGTTGGCTATTTGGGATTGAGCAATTACCTCATGCGAAAAAACTCGCCACGCAACAACAGCGCCCTTTATTGATTTATTTAAAACGCTCACCTTGTAAATATTGTGATGATTTTGAAGAAAACTATCTCACCTTGCCAAGTATCAGTGAGCAAATCCAACCTATGGTTAAAATTAGTATTACGGTCAAATCTGATGATACTCAAGCCCAAAGCTTGCTTAAGCGCTATCAAGTCCTGCGTTTTCCGGCCGTGGTGATTAAACACAATCCGCACAGTGAAGCAATACGCTTACATGTGCTAATGGACTTACAACAAGTTTGGTTACCTATCCCAGATTATAAGCGCGGTAACTACACGCCACTATCGGAAACCACTCTTAATTTAGCCCTAAGTGAGACCCTAAAAGTGGCACAAGATTTAGCTGAGCAACAAACAACGCCACCAAAGCAGTAAGTTCAGCAAATAGAAGATGATCAGAAAAGAGTAAATAAAGGTGGCTGTTGCTAAGAGTGATAACAATTAACTTGGCATTAATTTACCAACACAGTGCTTCGGCAGTTTTTGCCAGAATAAATTAAAGTGGCTAGCCCTACACATTAAATCAACTAAAGGTGAGTTGGATAGCTTTTATCACTTTCTAATCGATGACTGAGGGGCTGTGTTTAATGCGACTTCGTTAACCTGCACCACCGCATTTTCAACGCCGCTGATATCTGGTGTTGGCTGCGCTTGAGTCATAAAGGTATAGAGTAAAAACAGGCTGACAAAAATTAGTCCACCAACGTTTTTCAGAAAATGCAGTAACGAAACCATATAAACCCCCTTGATGTTTTTTACTATAAATTTAGTGTAAACAAAAAAACATCAAGTGAGGTTTCATTGGTCGCTTAATGCTGCCATTCGTCGGGTTTCACATGATAATATTGCGCAAGCACGTCATATAACTCAGGATGCCGCTGCTTTAGCTGCTTAGGTTTCTCGAAAAATGTTTCCGTCACCACGGCAAAAAATTCAGCAGGATTCGTTGCGCCATAGTCATCCATCACGCTGCGTATGTGATGCTGCTGGTTTTGTTGCAGTACAGCAAATTCCTTACTCATCACTTTTGCCCAGCTTTTGTAAGCATTGGCAGAGCTTAAAACAGGCGCGCCATTCGTTGAGCCATCGGCCGAATCCAGCTGATGAGCAAACTCATGTAATACCACATTGTGGCCATCGCCTATATCCATCGCCCCTTTTTGCACATCGTCCCACGAGAGTACAATTTTCCCCGTCCCCCAAGATTCACCCGCTAAGCCTTTTTGCTCAATGCTGACTAAGCCATTTTCATCAACACTGGTGTGCGCGGCAATAAAAGCAGCTGGATAGACTAACACCGACTTTAACTTGGCGAACTCATCGGTTTTGCGGTTTAGTAGCAAGATACAAGCTTGGCCCGCAATAGTAACTCGAATTTCATCGGTCATGACTAAGTCTTGGCAAGGGTAGAATTTTTTACGATGTAAAAAACTATTGATCAACAAATGCAGTTGTAACTTTAACGGCTCAGGCAACACGTTATACATAGGGACATTTTTACTTAAAATATCTCGCCATTGCTGCGGAAAGTCAGCAAACCTTGCCTTTTTGTCTTTATATACTGGAAGAAATAAAAACAATCCAGTGATTAATACAGCAAAGACCAAAAACACAATATTCATTATATAAACCTTGTAGTTAAGGGGATTAATCTCATATTAAAACTTGTCCAAAGCGGCAGAAAAGTCATCGAGTAAATCTTGGGTGTCCTCAATGCCAATTGAACAACGGATCATGTTCTCGCTGATCCCCATCGCTTGGCGCGCCGCTAGCCCCATTTCGAAATAAATAGTCGGAGCCACCGGTAGAGCCAAAGTACGATTGTCACCTAAATGAGTAGCATTAATAACCCATTGCAGCTCATTTAGAAATGCACAACAATCAATGTTGTCCACGAGGTCAAAGCTCAGTAGAGCGCCAAAATCACGAAATAGTTCAGCGGCTCTTTGGTGTTGTGGATGAGCAGCTAAGCCAGGGTAATACACTTGGGCAACCTTGGGGTGGGCATCCAATAATTTAGCTAAGCTCATCGCGTTATGACATTGACGCTGCATTCTTAACGCTAGCGTGTCTGAACCAACTGACAGTAAATGTGCTGCTTCCGAGCTTAAACTTCCGCCCATGTCACGTAAGCCTTTTTTCTTTATTTGGCTAATACCCCATAACTTAGGATCACCCTTCTTATAGCCGTCAAAAATATTCTCATATTCAGACCAATCAAATAAACCTGTGTCTGTCACACTGCCACCTAGAGCATTACCGTGGCCGCCAAAATATTTAGATAAAGAGCTAATAATTAAGCTTGCTTGTACTGTGCTAGGTTGAAATAAATAAGCCGAGGTCATGGTGTTATCTACCGCGTACAGCAGTTTTTCTTGGCGGCAAAATTCACCTATTTCGGCCAATGCTGAAATTTGAGTGACAGGGTTAGCGATGGTTTCAACAAATACCATTTTAGTATTCGCTTGCTTAGCGCTTTTCACTTGCTCAATAGAGGTGGCATCTACCAGAGTGACCTCAATACCGTAACCCCGCAATGTTCCCATAACACTTGAGGTGTTTCCAAAAACAAAGCGACTACAAATAAGGTGGTCGCCCTGCTTTAACAAAGTTAGAAAAGTCGCACAAATTGCCGCCATACCCGTACCAAAGACCAAAGTGGCAACACCTTGCTCGAGCTGACAAATTTTATGACCTAATGCATCCATGGTTGGCGTTGACTGCCTCGCATAGGCGTGTCCCGCTTTTTTACCTTGAAATACGTCCACTAAATCATTTACGTCTTGATAACCATAGGGCACAGAAGGATGAACCGGGGCATGGATTGCACCATGCTCTAAGCCTAAAAGGCGATCACTATGAATTAATTGTGTAGTAAATCCTCTACTTGACATATTTTTTATCCTTGGCCGTGAGTTCATGTGGAGAGAATGATAAACTGGCGCCCAGCCTAAACATTATTCTTGAGCAACAATTTACAGTAATCACAGAGCGTTATGAAAAAAAATCAGCAAATAACCGATAAATTCTCATGATTATGTCCAGGCTCACTCCCACGCCAAGGAGATCACTTTGAAGTACCAGATCATTGCTTGTTTAATTTTGTGCCTCGGGGCAACCCTTTCTATTGGCTCATGGCATCATTTAAAACAACATGAAACGAGAGTTATTCAAAACGAAGTCGCCAACCAAAGTGCCAATATCACTAAGGTGATCCGAGTTCAGTTAACTGAGCAAGTACAGTCTCTCAAGCGCATGGCTAAACGCTGGGAATACAGCAACGGTACCCCTTTTGATCAATGGCACTTTGACGCCCTCAACTTTATGACTTATGAGCAGGCTTACCATAGCCTTGCTTGGGTCGACAAATACAATTCTATTCAATGGGTAGCACCGATTAAGCAGAAAAGTGAAAACCAACACTTGCTCAACGAGATCAGCCAATATCATAACAATGCCTTGAAACAAGCCCGCACAACGCGGACGGTGGCTATTTCTCAAAGTGTTAAACTGACTCACGGTGGGAAAGGCTTTTTAGTATTTTTACCGCTGTATCCAAAGGGCGAATTTGATGGCTATATCGTGGGGGTATTTAGTTTTAATAAATTACTAAGTTTAATTCTTGAAAATGGCCACTTTGATACTCCTGTGACCATAATGGAAGCTGGACAAATTGTTTACCAACAAGTGCCTGAAAACACCCGTATCGACCAAAATATGCTGCAAACTAAAATGACGGTTTATGGTCGACATTGGGAAATTTACAACTGGCCATCGCAATCATTACTGAATAAAAGTACCAGTATGTTACCAAGCATGGTACTGACATTTGGCTTATGTATTTCTTTGCTGTTGTCTTTTTCATTTTATTTTGCCCGCCAAGTTGAGCGTAAAAAAGTGGAGTTGGAAGCGAAAAATGATGAGCTAAGGCAGAAAAATAAAGAGATAGCAAACACCCAATCCCAGCTCGTCCATTCCACGAAACTTGCTTCCTTAGGTGAGATGGCCACAGGGATCGCGCATGAACTAAATCAACCATTGCAAGTCATTAGTATGAATACCGAAATGGGGCCTGAATACTTAGCGCAAAGTAAGCACAATCGCGTGGTGAAAGCGTTTACCGATATTATGCAACAAGTCGATCGTGCGCAAAGCATCATTAAACAACTACGTTGTTTTGGTCGAGACTCGGCCCATGATGAACATCAAACCATTAGTTCGAATGAGTTGATAAATAGCAGCTTAATGTTCTTAAAGCGTCAATTTGTGAGTAAAAATATTGAGGTGCGCGAAAACATTGCTCCTGCCTTACCGCACATAAAATGCAACAAGATACAAATTGAGCAGGTATTACTGAATTTGTTGGTTAATGCCCGTGATGCAGTAGAAGACTGTGATGAAAAAATCGTCGGCATTAAAGCGTTTCAAAAAGATCGACGCTTGTTTATTGAAGTCTATGACTCTGGCATTGGCATTCCGCTAGAAGCCATGGATAAAATTTTTGATCCCTTTTTTACGACTAAAGAAGTGGGTAAAGGAACGGGCTTAGGCCTGTCCATCAGCCATGCCATTATTGAACAACATGGTGGCGAAATAAAAGTAGAAAGCGAACTGGGTAAAGGCACGAAATTTATGTTGCAACTGCCTTTACCCTAAACCATCTTCTGACTGAATCGAGGAAACTATGTTGCTATACGTCGGCGGTTACAATCCATCAGGAACGCCCAGCATCCAAGGGCTGAAATTAATTCAATCGGCTAACCAAACTGAATTCAAACCGATCGCCACTGACAATCAACTCGACAATGCTAGTTATTTACTTTATGTCGCCAGCATAAAACAATTATTTGCTGTCAGTGAGATAAATAATGCTGATGGCGCCAACAGTGGCTGGGTCGCGCAATATGATTTAACGCAACCACAACAACCTAAACTAGTGGCACGACAGTTAAGTCAAGGCGGCGATCCTTGTCATCTAGCTTGGCTTAACCAGCACTTAATCTGTTCAAACTACAGTGGCGGAAACTTTGCCGATTTTAATACCAAGCACTCGGTTGAATTACTGCCCGCGCAAACTTGCATTCAACACTCAGGCTCAAGTGTGATCAGTGATCGTCAAAGCCAAGCCCATGTGCACAGTGCAACGGCTTCACCTGATAACGCTTTTTTTGTTGTCGCCGATTTAGGCGCAGACAAGCTCGTGAGCTATCGCTTTAGTCAAACTGGCGCGATCGAGCAAGTATTCAGTCTGACCATGCCTGCAGGCAGCGGCCCTCGTCACTGTGCCTTTCACCCCAATGGTAAAAGCTTATACGTTGCCAATGAGCTAAATAACACCATTAGTCAGGTGCAAGTTAACCCTACAACAGGCGAGCTAGCCTTGTGTGCCACCCTGCCCGCTCTGGCACCTAATAATAGCAATCACAGCTATCCTGCCGAGGTGCTAGTGGACCAACAAGGAAAATTTGTCTACTTAAGTAATCGTGGTGATGACAGTATCAGTTGCTTTACCATTGCGCCTGATAGCCAAGCCTTAAGCTTTCGCTCAAGCTGTTCAACAGGTGGTCAATTCCCGCGTCATTTTGCACTGTCGCCAAACCAAGACTTTATTGTGGTTGCCAATCAGCAAAGTGACAATATTCGCCTGTTAAACCGCGATCGTCACAGCGGTGCGCTCACCTTAACTGAGACGCTGTTTGCCGTTAATGCTCCTTCCTGCGTATGCTTTATCACGAACGAGTCAAGCTTGCCTTAATAAACCACCCGACCAATAACAACAAAAAAAGCCCAACGCAAGGTTGGGCAAAGGGCATTATTTGAGTATAAGCACAATAAACCACCCAATTAATAACGACAAAAAAAAGCCCAACGCAAGGTTGGGCAAAGGGATGGTGACAAGCACAATAGAAACACAATTTACGGATGGAACAAGTGGAACATGGAACATGGAACATGGAACACATTAAAACTAAAACACTCAATACACACTGCACAATTAACTAGAGAGGGTTAATAACCTTCTCACCATTACTCCAGCTTTCAGCTTGATGATGCTGCCGATTTTTCATCACCATTGCGGCAATAAATAAACCGACCCCTATCACTAGCTGCAGCGCCAACAGTATAAAAAGAAGTGGCAGTGCTAACAGAAAAAATGACACGAGAATAAACGCTCGTAGCACTGCCGGAAAACCATTAACAGGTGCATTAGCTCCTGCTTGTGAACGAATAGTTTGAAAATAAGACTTCATATTGCTCCCTTTTATCTTTTGCTAATCTGACTTCTAGCTGTAAATTAATCAATAACATTGAGCAATTAACAAAGAGCGAACTAACAATAAAACAAGGTAACTGCCTAAAACTTGTGGCTATCATATAACCCCATTGGTAAACATCCGGTGTTTAGAAGATTAACTTTCGTTAATTAGAGTTTATTGAGTTTACTTGACTATTTTTTCAGGCCCGATTCTAAAAAGTGATGACGCAAAAATGAGTCATAGATCGAGGTTAACCCAAGATGGCAAAAAATAGTCAAACACATAATTGCGCTGGCTTTTTAATACTGATATAAACAAGCGTTTAATATTGCCTTGATAATCAAATAACAATAAAAATGCTAATCATTAGGTAGGAAATAGACACAATGAGCATGTTTTTCAATCTTGCATTTAGTTTGCCAACTGCCATTTATACCGGCTTTGTTATTTTGTTTACCTTATATTGGTTAGCCACCATGATAGGCATGACCGAAATTGAAATGCTTGATATTGACGTCGACGACTCATTTTTAGACATGACTGGCATACTGGCCAAGCTAAAACTGGATGGCGTGCCTGCCACCATTGCATTGTCATTACTATTTTATTTTTCGTGGATAGTTAGCATGATAATGCAAAATCAAATGAATCAATGGGAGCTTCCTTTACTCGCTCAATTGGGAGTTGGCTTGGCAGTAATGCTCATTAGCCTCCTGCTCGGCGACCTCATTGCCTGCCAATGTGTAAAGCCCTTAAGGAAAGTTTTTCGCGATCAAGAAGTCTTAAGCAAAAAAGATCTTGTTGGTCAAACCGCGGTAATCCGCAGCAACACAGTGACCGATACCTTTGGTGAAGCCAATTTTAACAATGGCGCAGCCGGTATCATTATAAAAATAAGAGCACAACAACCTAACCAACTTAATCGTGGCGATACTGTTTTGTTGGTGGAATACCAAGCAGAGCAAGACATTTACCACGTAACCCCTCATTCGTAATTATTTTTAGGGACAAAATATGTTAGACATAACAACTATTCTGATCATTGTTGGCATTGCATTCATCGGCCTACTGGCCATGGCAATGCTTGTTAAAGCCTTCTACATTAAGGTGCCACAAGGTACGGCACTGATTGTTAACACCACTCAAGCCGTGCCAAAGGTTCGCTTCACTGGTGCCTTAGTCATTCCAGTTATCCACAAAATGGAAAAAATGCGCATCTCATTAATTACCTTAGAAATTGACCGTCGCGGTAAAGACGGCCTAATTTGTTTGGATAATATGCGCGCCGACATCACAGTTGCATTCTATTTGCGTGTAAATGAAACCGCTGAAGACGTTTTGAAAGTGGCTAAATCGATTGGTGCCGATCGCGCCTCAGATAAAGATGCCGTAAATGATCTATTTAATGCCAAATTCTCTGAAGCGCTAAAAAGCGTGGGTAAAAAGATGGAGTTTTTACAACTATTTGAAGAGCGAGCATTTTTCCGCGATGAAATAGTAAAAACCATCGGCAATGACTTAAACGGTTACGCCCTTGAAGACGTGGCAATCGACTATCTGGAACAAACGCCAAAATCGGCATTGGATCCAAACAACATCATGGACTCTGAAGGTATTCGTAAAATCACAGAAGTGACTTCAAGAGAAAATGTAAAAACCAACGAATTTATTCGCGATGAAGAGCGTGCGATTAAGAAGAAAAACGTTGAAACCATCGAGCACTTGCTATCACTAGATCGCCAAGAAAAAGAAGCCCGTGCGAAACAAGAGCGCGAAGTAGCAAACATTCAAGCGCGTGAACAATCAGAACAAATGCGTGTTAGCGAGGAAGAGCGCTTAAAAGCGGAATCAGCTCGCATTACAACCGAACAAGAAATTTCTATTCAAGAAGAAAACAAGCTACGTGAAATTGAAGTAGCACAACAAAACCGCGAACGCGCCATTGGCGTTGAGCAAGAACGGGTACAACGCGCGAAAGACTTAGAAGTCGTTTCTCGTGAACGAGAAGTAGCGCTGCAAACCATTGAGAAAGAACGCGCTCTAGAAGTTGAGAAAAAAGAAATCGCTAACGTGGTTCGTGAGCGTATTGCGGTAGAAAAAACCGTGGCGGAAGAAGAAGAGCGAATCAAAGAAGTTCGTGAAGTTTCAGAGGCCGATCGTAATCGCCAAGTGGTGATCCTAAATGCTGAAGCCGAAGCACAAGAAGAGCTTGTTAAACAAGTGAAACAAGCTGAAGCAGATGAAATCAAAGCGAAACACGAAGCGCAAAAAATCATCACCATGGCCCAAGCTGATCTGGAAGCATCAGCGAAAAATGCTGATGCAATGAAGAAACTTGCAGAAGGCATTGAGGCTGAGCAATCAGCACCAGGTCTAGCAGAAGCACGGGTGAAAGAAGCCCTTGCCGATGCCCTAGAAAAAGAAGGCTTAGCGAAGGCGAGAATTGAACAAGAAACCTTAATTGCTAAAGCACAAGGTGATGAGCAAATTGGCCTATCTAAAGCCCGCGTACTAGAAGCGAACGCCAGCGCGAAAGAAAAAGATGGTCTAGCAGAAGCGAAGGTTCTGGCTGAGAAACTCACCGCTCAAGCCCAAGGTGATAAAGATATCGGCCTTTCACAAGCGGCGGTACTGGCAGAGAAACTGTCTGCTCAAGCTAAAGGTGATAAAGACATTGGCTTGGCTAAAGCCCTTGCTTCACGCGAATTGGGTACAGCTGAAGCTGACGTATTAGCAATGAAACTGTCTGCTCAAGCCAAAGGTGATAAAGAACAAGGTATGGCCGAAGCCGACGTGCTTAGCGCGAAATTCCACGCCGAAGCACAAGGCTTGGTTGAGAAGTTCAGCGCCATGGCTACGATGTCAAAAGATGCACGTGAGCATGAAGAGTTCCGTATGCAGCTAGAGAAAGACTTCGAGCAAGCAATGGAAGCGATTTCGGTTAACAAAGACATTGCCGTACAACAAGCGAATGTACTGTCTTCTGCTCTTGAAAAAGCCAACATTGATATTGTTGGTGGTCAAGGTGACTACTTTAACTCACTCAGCAAAGCGCTTACGGTAGGCAAATCTATCAACGGCTTAGTGGGTAAAAGCCCATCGGTAGCCGCGCTACTAAACAAATTCATTGGTAATGAAGAAACTGCGCAACAGCCAGCGAAAGACTCATCTGATGTACTAGGTGGCTTATTGAACGAAAAAACCAAAGCGAAAAAACCGACAACAGAGTCCACTGAAGCATAACGTTTAACCACGTCATTGTTTACAAACCGGCTCGATTGAGCCGGTTTTTACACCTAGTATTTGAAAAGGATGCATGATGTCGGATCAAACTGTTGCAGAAAATGAACAAGATTTAGCCGCCGTCGCCCAAGGCGGAGCTTACCAAGTTATTCGAGCGCGCCTTAATCAGCAAGGCGCAGAGCTTGAACAAAAAACCCAGCAACTCAACCAAGCACGCCTAGAAGAATTTGGCCGTGAAGACATGCATGTGCTGGGGCGAGTCAGAGTCAGAACCGAAAATAACTGCCAAGCACGTGATATCGTGTGTGCGGGCGATTACCTGTTATTTGGCTACAACGTTTTTATCGGCCTGAAACAAGAAATTAAAATTTCGGATGTATTTGGCCTGTATAAATTAAATCAAACCGAAGCCGGTTATGAGATGCATGCCGAACCCATGGCTGGCAGTTTCTTAGATAACGGACGCTTTGAGCAAGATTTCACCGAGCTTTACACCTATTACAAAGAAGCCCGTCTACTGCGCCTGGCGGTGCGTGATGGCAAGTTACTGGCCAGTTTTCAAATTGGTTTAAAGCTGTCTGACGTACGAGTATTCCGTTGGAGTATTAGCAGCGATGGCCAAACCATCGAGTATATTGATAATCGCGGCGAACGCGATCTTCTCCCTCCTAATCAATATGATTTTGAATGGCGTGAGTGTACTCGTGAAAATGAAGTGGCGGGACGCTTCCCGCACATGAATATTTTAGACACCTTGTTTGTGGAAACCACCCAAGGTGACTTAACCATCAAGATCGAAAACAACACTAATTCAGGCCTTGGTATTTACGCCGAAGATGTGGTTGATGATAACCAATCACTGGATGATGCGCGCTTTTGCTATGCCGAAGTCGGTTCATTGATCTTATTGAAAATATTGCCCTATCGCGAAGAAACTTGGCGTTATTTAGTTTACAACCGCAATACCGAAACCGTGGTGCGCATTGATAATATTGGCCACGCCTGCATTCAGCTACCTGAAAACCACGGCATTATTTTCCCCGGTGGTTATTATTTACAAAATGGCGAATACAAAACCTTTGATGATGACATCACTGGTCTTGAATATAAGCGAACCATCAAAAGCCCCAATGGCGAAGATGTGCTGTATGTATTTTATGAACCCGTTGAAGGTAAAGTCGCCTTATACTCTTACAATCTGATCAATAAATCATTGGAAAACCCACTATTCGGCCACGGCTACGCCGCCCTCGCCGATGGTCGTGTGGTACTGTTTTATGCTGAAGACGAGCCAACACGCGTGCACCCAATGCAAATTTGGCAAACGCCTTATTGCAGTGATTTTTACGCCAGCACTCAACCCAGTAAGCAAAGCTTTTTTGGCAAAATAGGTAATGCTGAATTAGTCCGCGGTATTTCTGAGCTATTTAGTACAGTGAAAGCCATTAATAACCAAGCGGTGTCGATTAAGCTTTATGGCGAGCTAATCAAAAATGTTAACCGCATGTTTGATAGCTATCACTGGATGAACGCCCCTCAAGTAAACGGAATTGATCCGTTACTACGGCAAATATCAGAAACGTCCGAGCTGGTTTTGGATGAGTTTGAAAAAGTTGAAACCATCCGTCAGCAAGCGCAACAAGCGCTACAACAAGCCCAGCAAAAGCAAGCTAGCATTATTAGCGCGTTAACACCTGACTCTTGGCAAACACCTGAGCTGTTTGTTGGCGGATTAGATTCACTGCGCAAACAAAAAGGGCATTTACTAACCATTAAATCCATGCGCTACATGGATGAGCAAAAAATTGCCGAGATGGGCACAAAGCTCGAGCAAGAAGAAGCGAAGTTAAGCCAAAAGACCGTTGATTTCTTGGCTAAAGACGCCTCATTAGCGCCTTATAACGATAAATTAGATCAACTTAATCACGAGTTAGAGAGTGTCGTTTCCGTCGCCGAGCTTGAGCCAGTTGCCGAAAAACTGGAGTTAATGGCTTCAGGGCTCGATTTACTGTCCGAGTTAATGGCAACCTTGAAAGTTAACGATGCCACGGTGCGCACCCGCATCATCGACACCATTTCAGAAATTTATGGCCGTTTAAATCAAACTAAAGCCAGCGCTAAGCATAAAAAAAGCAGCTTAGGCAGTGCCGAATCCTTAGCGCAATTTTCAGCGCAATTTAAGCTATTTAGCCAAAGTATTACCAACGCTTTAGGCTTAGCTAATACCCCAGAAAAAGCCGATGAACAATTGTCTCGTTTACTGGTGCAGTTAGAAGAGCTGGAAAGCCAGTTTAGTGAGCAAGAAGAGTTTCTCACCGATATTCTGACCAAACGTGAAGAGGTTATCGAAAGCTTTGAAGCGCACCGCCAGCGTATGGTGGAAACCCGCCAACGCAAAGCCAGCTCCCTAAAAGATGCTGCCGAGCGAATTCTGGCCAGTATTACACGCCGAGTACAAAAATTTACCGAGCTTGACGAGCTTAATACTTTTTTTGCTTCCGATGCCTTAGCGCTTAAGATTTATGATTTAGTATCCCAGCTTAGAGATCTCGATGATTCGGTCAAAGCCGATGATGTTGAAGCCAAATTTAAAAATAGCAAAGATCAAGCCGTACGCTCATTACGCGATAAGTCGGAAATATTTGAGGACGGTGGTAACGTTATCAAATTGGGGCCTCGTCATAAGTTTACCGTAAACACTCAAGAGTTAGACCTCACCTTATTACCAAAAGACGACAAACTGGTGTTTCACTTAACTGGCACCGACTACTTTGACGTTGCTAATGATCAAGCACTAAACCGCCTTAAACCCTTTTGGCCACAAGAAATTGAATCAGAAACCGCCGATGTTTATCGCGCCGAATACCTCGTTAAGCAAATTTTAGATGCTGCTGAGCGCAACGAAAATGGGCTAACGTTAGAAGCCCTAAGATTGGCACAAACCGATGAGCAACAACTTAGCCAGCTGGTTAAAGATTTTGCCGCACCGCGCTATAAAGAGGGTTACGAGCGGGGTATTCATGATCATGATGCGAGTTTGATCTTGGCGCAATTATTACCGGCTCTAACCGGTGCAGATGTGCTCAAGTATCCACCACTCAGCCGTGGTTTTGCCGCGATTTATTGGGCCAACAACCAACAAGAGCCGCAGCAACAAACTTGGGTTGAGCGCGCTAAATCAGCGCTGCGCATGGAAGCCTTGTTTAGCTCCAGCGATGCCAAGCAACTACTTGAGCGTGAAATAAAACAAGCGCAGCAAGCATTTGCTCAGCAGTTTGAATTACCGGTTGATGACACCGCGATTGACTTAGCTTCGCGCTATTTAGTGCAAGAGCTCGCCAAAGAGCCCGTGGTTTTCTCCAGTAGCAAATACGCCACCCATCTAGCAGATGAGCTGAAACGCGCCATGGACACGGCATCGTGGAACTCTTATCAGCACACCTTAGAGAAACTAAAAGGACAAATAGGACAACGCTGGGCACTCACCCAAGCTTGGTTACAAGCCTTAGTCAGCAACAAGAAAATGCAGCCATACCAAGGCTACATTCCGGAAGCTATTGCCCTCATCAATGGTGAAGGTAGAGTTAGCCGTCGCGTATTAGATATCAATCTTGATTTCACGGTTAGCGGCTTAATGGGACAACATGCACGGATCAAAGATCGCAGCTTAAACTTATCACTTGATAACTTTTTGCAGCGCCTTGAGCACCATCAGCAGGTTGTCTTGCCCGGTTATAATGAATTTTTACAAGTACGCAGCCAGGTAACGCAAAATCAGAAAGCACAATTACGCCTTTCTGAATTTAAAGCGCGTCCGTTGTCTTCTTTTGTTCGCAACAAACTGATCAACGACGCTTACCTACCTATTATTGGTGATAACCTCGCCAAGCAAATGGGCACTGTGGGCGACACCAAGCGTACCGACTTGATGGGCTTATTAATGCTCATTTCACCGCCGGGTTACGGTAAAACCACCTTGATGGAGTACATTGCCAGCCGTTTAGGCTTGATCTTTATGAAGATCAACTGTCCATCAATTGGTCATGAAGTTGACTCTCTCGACCCTGCACAAGCACCGAACGCAACGGCAAAAGCAGAGCTGATTAAACTTAACTTAGGTCTAGAAATGGGTAACAACGTGATGCTGTATCTTGATGATATTCAGCACACCAACCCAGAGTTCCTACAAAAGTTCATTTCGCTGTGTGATGGTACTCGCCGTATTGAAGGTATCTGGCAAGGAAAACCGAAAACCTATGATTTACGCGGTAAAAAATTCTGCGTCATCATGGCAGGTAACCCTTACACCGAATCAGGTGAAGCATTCCAAATTCCAGACATGCTGGCTAACCGCGCCGATATTTATAACCTAGGCGATATTTTAGGTGGCATGGACGAAGCATTTGCTTTGAGTTACTTGGAAAATGCCATGACCTCAAACCCAGTACTGGCACCGTTGGCAACGCGTTCACAGCAAGATATTTATAAACTAGTGAACATGGCCCAAGGCAACCAAGTCGATAGCAGTGAGCTAGAGCACGGTTACAGCGGCGCTGAGCTCAATGAAATCACTGGCGTATTGGCCAAGTTGCTACGTATTCAAGAAGTTGTTTTGTCGGTAAACCAAAGTTATATCGCCTCTGCTGCGCAAGCTGATAAATACCGCCAAGAGCCACCGTTCAAGTTACAAGGTAGTTACCGTAACATGAATAAAATGGCGGAAAAGGTCTCATCGGTGATGAATGACAATGAACTGATGCAACTGATTGAAGACCACTATTTAGGCGAAGCGCAAATGCTCGCCGCAGGAGCCGAAGAAAACTTACTTAAATTAGCCGAGTTACGTGGCAACATGACTGCCGAGCAAGTTCAACGCTGGCAGCAAATAAAAGCCGATTTTATTAAACATAAAACCTTAGGCGGTGATGGCGACATGACTCTCAAAGCGGTATCGCAATTACTTGATATTAATGCCAACTTAACCGGCATTAACGATACCTTAAGTCAAACTCGCTATCGCTTTAAGCGTACCACCACTGAAACAGGTAAAACTCAGGTGAGTATTAGCAAAAAGCCCAAACACGAACAAGGTAAATAAGAATGAATCAACAAGAGATAGAACAAGCGTTAATTGACAGCTTGGCCGACAATAAACTTGATCAAAGTGAGAAAAATCAATTAGCGGAATTAACCCAAGAACTGCAAAATCAGCCCGATAAAATTAGTTTTATCCGTAATAAAGCTTTTGCGGTGCTGTTAGAGCAAGGTGATTTTAACGAAGCACAGTTTCGCGCCATCAAATGGCTAGAGAATGTGGTCAAAACCTTAGACAAAAATAGCCAGCAGCCTAGCATCGTCGCCGACGCTTGTTTTAGCCCAGGTAACGATTGCTTAAACCGCATTGTTAGCTTGTGTAACCAAGCACGCCATAGTATTGATGTTTGTGTCTTTACTATCTCATGTAATGAGATTACCGCCGCCTTACTTAAGGCCCACCAACGCGGTATTAATGTGCGTATCATCTCGGATAATGATAAGCGCAACGACAAAGGGTCAGATGTCTATCAACTTGATGAAGCCGGTATTCCAGTAGTGGTCGATCGCACTGAGCATCATATGCACAACAAGTTTGCCTTATTTGACAAGAAAATTCTGTTAAACGGCAGCTTTAACTGGACCCGAAGTGCCTCAAAATTTAACCAAGAGAATATCGCTACTACCGATAACCCTAAGTTAGTACAAGCTTTTAGTTATGAGTTTGAGCGGTTATGGACCAAGTTGGGCTAATGCCTCTTCTAACCTAGCGAATTCAATTTCTAAACAATAATTAATAGAATTCCGGTTTTCCCTCCTAAGTTAACTTGATATGTTACGCGGCGAAGAGTATCTCTCTTCGCCCAGTTCAAATTTTGCTATTTAGCAGCTTTAAATTTTTTGCCTAGCATTGCAGAATGTCCTGTTGATGCATCAGCACAGTTCATTATTTCAGGGAATTTTATGTTAGACCGGAGTTGTCGCAATCTCATTCGATATTATCGTGCTTGTTATCAAGCTGATAATCGAGATTTAACTCTGTTCAATGTATTCCATCGAAATTGCGAATCGACGCGGTTTATTCAAGGTAGAGAGTCGTTAATATCAGGTGAGCTGCCACGTTATCCACTGCCACGCAGTTATGGTGAAGGTTTATATCAATCGCAAACCCTATACAAACGCGAAAAGACATTACTCTACGGTAGCTTTTTTTTACTCGGAAAATTGCCCCCCAGCTACCCAGGCAAACGCACGGTTTGCGCCCCCCTGCTCTATTATCAAGCACAAGTGAGCGTGGAAAACAACGAATATTACCTCACCATTGAAAAGAGCAAGCCTATTGTTAATTGGCCTTTATTACGCTGGATCTTAGCGGAATCGAGTCAAAGCTCAGAGCCTGAGTTTATTAATAAAGATATTACCGAACGCGATGTTGCAAAACTAAGCCACTGGATCAGCTCATTAAGTAATAACATAAACTGTTTAGAGCTTTATCATTATCCAAAGTTGGCCACGGCGGAGCAAATTGAGGCTAAACAAACTCAAATAAAAACCGACCAGTTTAGCTTAATCGCCGCCTCTGCTGTTACTTTAATCAACTACTCGGTCGCCTCTAGAGGGATACTCCATGACTTAAAAGCCATGGCCGTGGCCTCATATATGCCCAACTCTGTGACGCAATTTTTGCTTGGTGAGAAAAGTAACGACAACGAGCAAAACAGGCCTAACGATAAATATGGGCCACAACCCCCTGACGATCTGCGCCCAGCCCCTCAGCTTGCGCCTGCCATGCCAGATAATATTCCCGCGGTACTCAGTAAAGCTCAACGTGATGCGCTATATAACGCCTCACGCCATACTGTTAGTCAAATAATCGGGCCGCCAGGAACAGGCAAGTCATACACAATAGCTTGTCTCGCACTTGAGCGTTATTTACAAGGCGAATCGGTTCTTGTGGTGGGTCAAAATAATGAAAGTGTCAACATTGTTGGCGATAAAATTGAATCTATGTTAGGTCAGCAAGACTTTGTGGTACGCGTCGGTAACGCTAGCTACCATAAAAAATTAAAACGCTACTTAAAAGATTTGTTAAGTGGTTACCTAACGCAGCAAAATGAAACCCATACACCACTCGATAGCCTGCAAAAACAAAAGCTAAAAATGGAGAAACTGGAGCGACAGTTTGCCAAGCGCTGTAAAAAAGCCATTCGCTACGGAATGTCGACTTGGAAAGTGCAGCAAAATGCCAATTTTTTAAACCGCTTTAGTGCTTGGTGGGCAAAACGTGCCACCTTGAATCAAGATATTTTATTCGATGTCTTTGCCCAAATAACTCAACAACAACGTATTCGCCATGTGGCTTTAGGCCACTACATTAGTGAAAGTCGACGCAAGCGCTTACACAAAGTATTAACCCATCATCGTCGTCAGCTTAATAGCTTTCGTGAGGCTATTAATGCCAATAACTCAGCGCAGCAAGAGGCCAGTTTTGACAAAATTGACTACAGTGTCCTGCTGCAAGCTATGCCAGTTTGGCTTGGAACTTTAGGTGACTTGCACCGTAGCTTACCCCTTAAAGCTGAGTTGTTTGACTTAGTGATCATTGATGAAGCGAGCCAATGTGATATCGCCAGTGTATTACCCGCTATCTATCGAGCTAAACACTTAGTGATAGTAGGCGATAATAAACAGCTCAGATTTATCTCTTTTTTATCCAGTAAGAAACAAAATAAGTTACAGGCGCGATATGATTTAGCCAGCCAAACTGACGAATTTAACTATCGCAACGTCAGTGCGTTAGATTTGGCTAATCGACGTATTCAAAATCAACATGCTATTGTGGTGTTAGATGAACACTTTCGTAGTAAAAGTGCACTGATTGATTTTAGTAACCGTAAATTTTATCACCGTCAACTCAAGATCATGCGCCATAAGCCCGGAAATCAAGGTGAATACCCAATCAGTATCATTAAATGTCAGGGCGAATATAACAGTGGCAAAAACCAACAAGAAGCCATCACCTTATTAGAATTTTTGCGTAACAAGATCCACAACCTCACAGAAATGGAGCTGACTTCTAGCATTGGCATCCTATCGCCATTTCGTGAACAAACCATTTTGCTCACCAAATTAATTGGTAAGTATCTTTCCCCAGACCAAATTGAGCGCCATAAAATAAAAATAGAAACCGCCTATGGCTTCCAAGGGGAAGAGCGTGACATTATGTTAATCAGTATGTGTGTCGATGAGAGTAGCTCAGGGCAACAATATCGTTACATGAATCGTGAAGACGTGTTTAATGTAGCCATCACGCGCGCGCGTGATGAGCAATATATATTCCTCTCTACTCGCCCACATAAATTGCCATCTCAATCGCTGTTATTTGAGTACATCCATAGCATAGAACGTAACCAAAGCTACTCGCTAGATGATGTCAGTGACTTTGATGCTTTTCAGGCAGAGGTTTCGCGTTTATTGACAATAAACGGTATCAATACTTGGAAAAACTACCCCATTGCGGGCGCTGAATTAGATTTAGTCTGCCAATATGGTGAGAATACCGTTGCCTTAGATTTAATTGGCTATCCGGGAGAATCGCAAGATTACTATCATTTAAGCCGCTACAAAATATTTCAACGCGCGGGGCTCATTTTGTATCCCTTAACCTACACCCGCTGGGTCTATCAGAAGCACCAAGTATTAAAACAACTCATGTCCTTACTGGGGGCCAATGAAGATGCCTTAACCAGCAAAGAAAATACTATTTTTTAAGCCGGTCTTAACCATACTCACAGTATCGAACTGTATGAAATGGCTAAGACCTAACTAAGGTTAATCCTCATCTGTTGGAAACACGACCCCCGTTTGACGGCGCACTTCATACAAAATATCAGCAACCTGCTGCGAGCGCTGACACATAACAGGATCCATCGCACCCAATTTAACTTGCTGCGCAAAAGCCAATGCTTCTTCTAGCATTGGATTGTCTGCCTGCACTAAAGAAATATCAGTCACGGCGCCATCTTGATCGACCCATTGCACCTGTTGGCACAGTGACACTGGGTGGCTGATTAATAATCTACCGCCCTCTCCTTGAAGCTCACTTTCCAATTTAGAATCGCTGATCTTTGAATGGCGCAGTATCACTTCAAACTCAGGATATTGTAAAATGACACAGCCTTGGCCATCCACCCCAGAAGGAAGCAAGTAAGCACTTGCCAACACCTGACGCGGCGCACCAAATAGCGCAACAGCAGTGGCAACACAGTAATAGCCAATGTCCACAATAGAGCCATTGGCAAAATTGGGGTTAAATGTATTGGGATTATCCCCCGCTAAGTAAGCAGGATAACGCGATGAATACTGACAATAACTGAGTAGCACTTGACGCAGGGGGGCAATTTTCTCAATGTGCTGCTTTAGTTGAAAAAAATTCGGCCTATGCTGGGTCATAAAGGCTTCAAACAGCACCACGTTATGCTCTTTTGCTGCAGCCAATAGCGTCGCTACTTGTATCGGATTAGCCGCCATCGGCTTTTCACAAATAACATGCTTGCCCTGATTTAACAGCAATAAAGCTTGCTCGTAATGCAACGAATTAGGGCTCGCTATATAAACAGCGGCCACCTCATCACTATTTGCTAACGCATTTAAATCATCAAAATAATGCGAACATGCCAAACCTTGGGCAAAGTCTTGAGCACGGGCAATATCGCGCGAGTAGACTGCGCTAATTGTAAATTGCTGGCTCTGTAGCGCGGCCTCTGCAAACTGACGGGAGATCCAGTTTGTACCTACGATCGCTAATTTAATCATGACTTAGTTTCCTTTGCTGTGGCTATTGCAAGATAATCGGCGTCACCGCAACACTGCCTTGCTCAGAGCTGACTAATACTTCGCCATCTTGAATTGAAACCTGAATATCCATACTTTTTTGGCACATAGCGGCCAACTCTTGAGTTTGTTCCAATGGTAAATTAACCACCGTTAGCTTACTCAACTTGCTGGCTTGCTTTTGGTTTTGCTTCCACCAAACATCTGCAGTGCCGCCACCATAAGTATATAACACGACTTTTTTAGCTCGTGAGCAGGCTTTTTTCAAACGTTTCTCTTCCGGTGTGCCCAGCTCAACCCAAAGATCTATTTCATCGGTCATGGATTTAGCCCACAGCTCAGGCTCATCGTCAGATGAAAGGCCTTTAGTAAACATCAGTTCATCACTGGCATTTAACGCAAATGCCAATAAACGCACCATCAATCGTTGTTCGTTTTCTGAAGGGTGCTGCGCCAAGGTTAGATTAAAGTCTTGGTAAAGGTGAGTATCCATATTAGCAAGTTGTAATCTTGCTTTAATAATTGTAGCGCCAATGGCCATGGTAGTTTCCAATTGTAAAAGTAATGGGGCCACCAGCAACAGCGACCTTAGTATTAAAGTAGATATAAAGCGGCTTTGTTTAGCTACTTAATATTTGTAATGGCAAGCCCAACATTGCATCACCTGTGCCCGCTAGATGCCAAATAATGCTAACAAAGGCGGCAACTGTTGCCACATACCAAACCAGCGACACGGTTTGCGCATAGCGATTCAGGGGCAATAAATGACTTTGATGACGCATCCGCCATTCGAGCAAAATCTCTATTGAGCCAATCAGCAACAAAAAGCCGAGTAACGCGAGACCAAAAGAGTAGCTTACCCAAACGCCTAACCCCGCCCCCGCTAAACAAGCAATCAGGCCAACTTTAGTGTTCATCGAAAAGCTGATACTTTTCAATATATGGCCACCATCAAGGGGTAAGACAGGCAACAAATTAAATAAATTCAATAAAGAATTAAACGCCGCTAAGCCAGCAAAAAAGATATTTCCCGTGACCCAATAAGCAACTAAGCAGGCAATAGACATGATCAAGCCAAAAAATGGCCCCATGATGGAGATCACCACATCTTGCCAGCGGGTATTAATTTTTTCATCACTGAGCGCTAACCCACCTAAAAACGGAATTAGGTATATACCTTTGGTTTTCATACCAAAATATTTCATGGCCCGAATATGGCCATACTCATGAAAAACTAAGCAAGCCAATAACGCAAGTGCAAACTGCAGCGAAAACAGCCAAGAGTAAGCGGCTAAACTGGCTCCAGCTAACGCAACCTTAATCAGCTTTGCACTCTTAAACAGCTTAAAGCCCAAGGACATAAGCCCTAGCGTGCTCCACTTTCTCTCTACCACTATGGGTTGGCTTACTTGCTGACGCTCGATATCGCGCTCAGTGCGCTCGCCTTGTGCGTCAATCACGTCATTATGGCTTAGGCAATATACTAACCTAAAAGGCTGCCAAGTTAAGTCGATCTCTAATTTGACCTCAATAGCATCTATCGAGCTCGACTCTGCCTCGTCTGTAGCGGCTTTTTGCAATTGAAAAGTATGAATGAATTGACGCTTTGAACCGTCTATCGCTGGAGATTGAGAAACTAATACTTCATTCCAAAATAGCTTCTGTTCACCAGAGGTAGAGCCCTCCAAACGTAATGGTTTATCGAAAAAATGCAGGTGTAAAAGTTCCAACGCTGTACTTCCTTAGACTATCTCGACAGCATTATGCCTAGAGTCATTGTATTTGCAAAATTAACCTCGAAATAAACATTTAACTCAACATGATTTGTTTTTGACTAAACTAACTTCTGAAAGCCAAAAGTATACTAACTTAGAATTTAGGAGTGCTCTTGTTAGAAGCTCTGTATTATGTTTCCGCAGGAATTTGTATTTTTGCCGCCAGCTTTAGCGGCTTCGTTGCCTTATTAAAGCAAAAAGAAAAGCTATTCCTTCACTTTGCTTGGGTATGTTTATGCATAGCAAGCTATCAAGTATTTTCGGTTCAGTATCTTATTGCAGCTGACACTTACGCTGCCATTGAGCTATTACGCTGGCAGGTATTTTCTGTGCTTGCTCTTACGCCCTCATTCTTTATCTTTATTGCAATTTATACGCAGCAAAAAAACTACAAAATATTTTTTAATATCATCACGTTAGTTTGTTTGTTTATGATGTTTATTAACTATGAACAGCCACTCACAATAAGGTTTGAACAGGTAGTTGAGCGCGTCAACATAGTGTTACCTTGGCAGCAAAGTATTAATTTGATAAGAGGCGAAATTTCACCTTGGGGTAAGCTAATGCACGGCCTCTACCAAGCTTTGTTGCTCTGGGTTGCTTACCGTAGCTGGAGACTGTTTAAAAAAAATGAACCCCGAATTGCCATCTTCTTTAGTCTTTATATTTTGGCTCAACTAAGCTCTGCCATCATAGGCATCATGATCGACGCGGGCTTGATAAAAATATTCTACACCGTCGGCTTTGCCTTTGTAATTTTAGTGATGCTAATGAGCTTTAGTCTTGCTCTTGACTTCAGAAGAACCAACCAGCGCATTGTCGCGCAAACCGTTAAGCTTACCGCAGAGCGTCGTCAACGTTTAATTGCACAAAAAAGTCTCAATATGATGGCTCAAGTCGTCGACCAATCTCCTTCTGCTTTATTGATTTTAGATTTAAACGGTTTCGTCGTTGAATGTAATCAAGCTTGTGATAACTTCTGGCACCGTCAGCTAGCTGTAGAGCGGGTTAATTTTTTAGATTTTTTATGCCTGCTTTACCCAAAAAAACGTGGTGAAATTACCGATATTAGCCACAAAGAAAATATCCACCTGCCTCCTGTTAGTCTTAACGAATACAGCACACCTTATTTTGCGGAGCACCGTAAGCAGTCTATTTTAACATTTAAAATTTTTATCACTCGTGAATATAATCAGGCGAAAAAAATCATCGTCTCCTGCTCTGATGTCACCGCTCAAGAGCAACAACAACAAGCAATTCGCCATATAGCTCGAGGCGTTGCTTCCGCACAAGGTGACGACTTTTATCATGATCTGATCGCCAACCTAGCCAAGTTATTTAATGCCAAGTATGGCTTTATCGGCTTTCTCTCAGAACAAAACAAAAATATCATTAGAACTTGCTCTGTAGTAGAAAATGACAAGGTAGTCAGTAATTTTAATTATGAACTCACTCATTCACCCTGTACCCATTTATCTCAATGCGATGTATGCAGCTTCCCAGATCAAGTCCAAACACTGTTCCCAAATGATGCGCTAATTAAAGAAAGAGCAATTGAGAGCTATATTTGCACCAAGATCAAGGACGAACACGGCATAGCAAAAGGGCTGATTGTATTAATGCATGACGAAAAAATGCCCGACGATATGCAACTTCGTGATATTTTGGATATTTTTTCATCGCGAGCAGGCGCCGAAATGCAACGCAGCCAAGCACAAGCCGATATTAGGAAAATGGCGTTTGAGGATTACCTCACCCATTTGCCTAACCGAGCCCTGCTACTTGAACACTTGAACGGGCAGATTGCCAAACTACAATCTAGCCAAGAGCAAGCCATGCTCATCGTGATGGATCTAGACCACTTTAAAACCATTAACGACGTGTTAGGCCATGATATTGGCGATGACATCTTGCGCCACATAGGTAAACGCCTAGCAGAGCACTGTTCTGATGAATTTTTCATTGCTCGTCAAGGCGGCGATGAGTTTGCCTTAATCAGTCGTCACCTGTGCTTATATGGCAGCCAGATCAAAGTGTCACTCGATAAACTGCAAAAAATAATCAATCAACCGTTGCAAATAGGCGAACATAAAATAGACATAGGAGCGAGTTTTGGTATTTGTCTATTTCCTAAGACCGATGAAACTGCACTCGATGTCATACGCCATGCCGAACTGGCTTTATATAAAGCAAAAAGCAATGGCCGAGGACGCTATCAGGTATACGAGCATAACTTAGAAAAAGTGGCGCAAGAGCGCATGAAAATGCAACAAGCATTGAAAAACGCTATTACTAACGAAGAGCTGTCATTATTTTTCCAACCTCAAGTTAGGCAAGATGGCTCACAGTTTGGTGCGGAGGTCTTACTACGCTGGTTTTCACCCACTTTTGGCTTTGTCTCACCCGCTAAATTTATTCCTTTAGCTGAGGAAACTGGGTTGATCCACAGCATTGGCGAATGGGTGTTTAACCAATCTTTGCATCGCATAGAGCAATGGCAAGAAAACTCTATTCCCTTTAAAGGACACCTTTCCGTTAACGTATCAGCTTGGCAATTTGCCTTACCCGCATTCGCTGACGACATTATCCATGCAGTAAAAAATAAAGGCATTAAACCAAGCTCTATCATGCTAGAAGTAACAGAAACGGGCTTACTGATAGACATACCTGATACTATCCAAAAACTCTCTCAAATGCGTAAGTTCGGCATAGAAATAGCCTTAGATGATTTTGGCACAGGCTACTCGTCAATGGCCTACTTGCGAGATCTGCCGCTCGATTTACTCAAGATAGATAAAACCTTTATCGACGAGCTCGCCACGAGCGATTATTCCCCTATTACAGAATCGATCATTTCAATTGGCAGGAGTATGCATCTTAGCGTGATCGCCGAAGGTGTGGAAACGCTAGCGCAATCAAACCGGTTGGCCGCATTAGGCTGTCATATTTACCAGGGCTACTACTACGCTAAACCTATGTCTGAAGATGATTTTGTGGCTTGGTTATTTACTCAGAATCTCGCGCAACAACCAAGTTCGGTTAAATTAAAATAAGAAAAACTATTTTATATCAATAACTCAAAGCTTAACCTTATAATTGACTTTTGCTTATAAAAAGTGGTTATAATCAAAGCGTATAATTATTGGGGATATTGTGATGCGGCTTAGCAGCTTTCACAAAATTTGGATTAACTTACTCACACTCGCCGCCTTGGTGATGTCAGGCAGTGCCTCCAGTTCCGCAATGATGAATATGCAAATGACTAGCTTAATCAATAATACGGTTATGGTACATCAGCCTTTAGCAGGTGATGTGGACATGGGGCATGAGCAAATGTCCAAGACTAAGGTTCCTCATTGTAATGAACAAATGATGAGCTCGCCTAACTCAGCTCCCCTTACAACGACAACTAGCAGTGCCGACCATTGCAGTAAAATGGCCGCTAATGATTGTTGTCCTGCGGTATGTATTAGTTTAGCGCTTCCCTTAACCCCCAGCGAACAGCTTATTGTACGCCAGCCTCATCGCACCCAAGTTGCCATTGAGAGCGCTGGTCAAGTTATCGTTCGTGCATCCTCTTTATATCGCCCCCCTATTAGCTAATTCCAACGCATATTGAGCCCCCCTACGGTGCGGATATGTCGAAGTAAAAAAGTCTGTTTCTGTTAAGGCCTTAGCCTTTTCTTATCCTATTTTTTACTAAATATTGGAATTTATCGTGAATATTAAACTTACGATGTTAGCGTTAGCATTCGTTGCTAGCCCTGTATTTTTCGTCCCTGTTTGGGCGAGCGAAACACAAATTAGCCTAAAGCAACTGATTGAATATGCGCTTGAACGTGATCTTAGCCGTGAGCAATTACTTAGCCAATCGCTAGCCATACGCGAAACTGGCATGGCCAGTGCCACCTTAATGGACCCTAAAGTAAAAATCGGTGTAGGCGGCCTACCCCTTGATACCTTAGGTTTCGATGACGACCCGATGACCAATATAGCCATTGGCTTTATGCAGCAATTTAGCCGTGGCGATACACTCGCGCTACAACAACAAAAGATGAATCAACAAGCAGATAGCATTGAACTGCAACTGGGTGTACGCGAATTAGAAATCGCCAATACCATGACCAAGCTTTGGCTAGAGCTAGGTTATCAACAGCAAGCTGAACAAATTTTGCTGCAAAATCGTAGCTTAATGGTAGAAATGGTGCGCTTTATTGATACCAACTACGCTATTGGCAAAGGTGAAACGCAAGATTTACTGCAAGCACAACTGCAAGTCAGCCAACTTGATGAAAAGCTACAAGCTAACCAACAAATGCAGCGCCGTATTATGTCACAGCTCTCTGAATGGTTAGGTGCAGATTGGCTTAAAGACGGCCGTCCACTGGCCACTTCAAACCAGCTAGAATGGCCTAAACTTGACGAGTTATTGTCACGTAATCAGCACAATAACGAACATTACTCGCTGTTAGAAAAACACCCTATGATTGCCATAACCAAAGCCAGTATTGCAGGTAATCAAACCCAAGTGGCTATCGCCAACGAGGCCTACAAACCTGAGTTTGGTATTGAAGTGATGTATGCCAATCGCCAAGCCAACGGCATGGGCGGTAAACCGGCCTCCGATTTAATCAGCGCTTATTTAACGGTCGATGTACCTTTATTCACTGGCAACCGGCAAGACCGCAATCACGCCGCGGCGCAATACCAATTGGGCGCGGCCAAGGCGCAGCGCGATCAACTGCTGCGGCAAATGAATGCCCAAGTGAATGCTTTGTTGGTAGACAAACATAATCTCAATGAGCGCATTGCTCTCTATCAAAACACCTTGCTCAAACAAGCCAAGGCCACCACGAAAGCGGTTGAGCGCGGTTATGAAAATAACACCGCGCAATTTAATGACGTCATCGGCGCGGTCAGAGCTGAGCTCGCCCTATCCCTTGAACAATCGCGATTAGTCACCGACTTGAATATCACCCAAAGCAATCTTGCTGCCCTGTTAGGCGGTTTTGATTATCAGGTTGAACAGCCTCAGGTTGCGCGCCCAAGTGCAAGAAAATAATAGAGAATAACAACAATGAAAACATTTAGTATTGCCACCATCACCTTATTAGTGGGCGCTGCACTCGGTTATGTCGCCAGTGATGCAGGTCAGCCTTATCTTGTTGCACTGACTGGTGCAGCAGCAAACCAAGAAAACCCAGCCGCCAGTGATAAGCCCCTTTATTGGGTCGCGCCAATGGATCCCAACTATCAGCGCGACAAGCCGGGTAAATCCCCGATGGGCATGGACTTAGTGCCTGTTTATGCTGAAGATTTAGCGGATAATAATGACATTGCGGGCACCGTTAAAATTAATCCTGCAGTGGAGAATAACCTAGGTGTTAAAACCCAAGGCGTCACCATTGCACCCTTAACCCCGCAAATTGAAACCGTCGGTTACATCGCCTTTGATGAAAGTCGTCTTTGGCAAACCAACGTGCGCGTCAGTGGCTGGGTAGAAAAACTCAACATTAACGCCGTCGGTGAGCGAGTCAATAAAGGCGATGTCCTGTTTACCTTGTATTCACCTGAACTAGTCAAAGCCCAAGAAGAATTACTTAACGCCTATCGTACCGAGCGCTCAGGACTGATTAAGGGCGCAACCGAGCGTTTAGTCACCTTAGGGGTGGATCGCGCGCAAATAAAACAAATCGTGCGCCAAGGTAAAGCGCAACAAAATATCCAAGTCAAAGCCTTAGATAGCGGCATTATCGCCAGTTTAAATATTCGCGAAGGTGGCTACCTTTCACCTGCGCAAGCGGTGATCAGCGGCGGTCCGATTGATGAAGTGTGGGTTGATGCCGAAGTGTTTGAGCGCCAAGCCCATTGGATCAAAGCAGGCTCAAAAGCCAGCATGCGCTTAGACGCACTGCCCGGTCAAAATTGGCAAGGAGAAGTGGATTACGTTTATCCGATCCTCGACCCTAAAACGCGCACCTTGAGAATGCGTTTGAAATTTAGCAACGCAGACTACGCCCTAAAGCCCAACATGTTTGCCAACATCACCTTACAACCACAAACTCAGCAAGCCGTGATGACCATTCCGCGCTCGTCGGTGATCCGCTCTGGGGGGATGACCCGAGTCGTATTATCTGAAGGTAATGGCAAATACCGCTCGGCGCGCATTGAAGTGGGCCGTGAAGCGGGCGAGCAAATTGAAGTTTTAGCGGGCTTAACCGAGCAAGATTTAGTGGTGACCTCGGCGCATTTTTTATTGGATTCAGAATCCAGTCAAACCGCCGATTTATCGCGTATCAATGGTATTGAGCCGGCGCTAAACAGCGTATGGGCCAAAGGCGAAATCACCCAAGTGATGGCGGGGCATAACATGCTCACTATCAACCACCAGCCGGTAAAAGAATGGGATTGGCCGGGGATGGTGATGGATTTTACCTTGGCGGATGGTTTGCAGTTAACAGATGAAAAAGTAGGTCAAAATATTGATTTTGAAATGCAAAAAACTGCTGCCGGTGGCTATGAAATCATCAATTACCAAGTGAGCGAAAGCACAGCCCCGACTGAAGTTTGGGCAAGTGGCACGATTTCGATGCTGATGGCGGACTTTGGCATGCTCACTATCGCGCATCAAGCCGTGAACGAACTCAATTGGCAAGCGGGCGAAATGAACTTTAGTGTTAACGACAGCGCAGCAAACAAGATTGATCTCAGCCAGTTTGCCGAAGGGCAAGAGGTGAGGTTTTTACTGCAAAAACAGGGGCAAGCATTTCAGTTAATCCAAGTGGTTAATAAAGGGGATAAATTATGATCCCACTGATTATTCGCTGGTCCATTAACAACCGCTTCTTGGTGTTAGTTGCCACAGTATTTCTGGTCTTAGGCGGCTTATACAGCGTAAAAAACACGCCAGTTGATGCCTTGCCGGATCTATCCGATGTACAAGTGATCATCAAAACCAGCTATCCCGGCCAAGCGCCGCAAGTAGTGGAAGATCAAGTGACCTATCCACTTACCACCGCGATGCTAGCGGTACCCGGCGCAGTCACGGTGCGTGGTTACTCATTTTTTGGCGACTCTTACGTTTACATCATTTTTAATGATCAAACCGATATGTACTGGGCGCGCTCACGGGTATTGGAGTATTTAAGCCAAGTAGCCCCGAAATTACCGGAGAGCGCTAAGCCAACCTTAGGCCCTGATGCCACTGGGGTTGGCTGGATCTTCAATTATGTATTGCAAGATAAAACCGGCCAACACGATTTAGCAGAGCTGCGCAGTTTGCAAGATTGGTTTTTAAAGTACGAGCTACAAACCGTTGCTGGCGTGTCGGAAATAGCCACCGTTGGCGGCATGGTTAAGCAATACCAGGTGCAAATCGATCCAGCCAAATTGCGCGCGTATAACCTGACCTTGCAACAAGTGAATATGGCGATAAAAAACGGTAACCAAGAGTCCGGCGCCTCGGTGATTGAAGTCGCCGAAGCCGAGCATATGGTGCGCACGACTGGCTACCTGTCTAATATCGAAGACATTAAAGCGCTGCCGTTAAAGGTCACCGATAAAGGCACGCCATTATTGTTAGGCGACATTGCCGATATTAGCTTAGGGCCACAAATGCGCCGCGGTATTTCGGAGCTCAATGGTGAAGGTGAAACAGTAGGCGGCGTAGTGGTGATGCGCTTTGGCGAAAATGCCAGTGAAGTGATCGACAATGTCAAAATCAAACTTGCCGAGCTACAAAAAGGCTTGCCCGATGGCGTCGAAATTGTCACTACCTATGATAGATCGACTTTGATCAATGCCGCAGTCGATAACCTTTGGACCAAGCTGGCCGAAGAATTCATTGTGGTGGCAGTGGTTTGTGCCTTGTTTTTATTCCATATTCGCTCATCACTGGTCATAGCACTGAGTTTACCTGTCGGCATTCTGTCGGCTTTTATCATCATGCATTGGCAAGGAATTAACGCCAACATCATGTCATTGGGCGGCATTGCCATTGCGATTGGTGCCATGGTTGATGGCGCGATAGTGATGATAGAAAACGTACACAAACACATTGAGCGTACGCCGCTGACCGACAAAAACCGCTGGCAGGTGATCGGCAAAGCCGCTGAAGAAGTCGGCGCGCCGCTATTTTTCTCATTGTTAATCATTACCTTAAGCTTTGTTCCGGTGTTTGCCTTAGAGGGTCAAGAAGGCAAAATGTTCTCGCCACTGGCGTTTACTAAAACCTATGCCATGGCCGCCGCAGCGGGCCTCGCCATTACCTTAGTGCCGGTATTAATGGGGTATTTTATTCGCGGTAACATTTTACCTGAGCATAAAAACCCAGTGAACCGCAGCTTAGTGGCGCTGTATCGTCCTTTGTTAAAGCTCAGCTTAACTTTCCCTAAAACCATGATAGTGGTGGCTTTAACGTTAATGGCCTCGGCTTATTACCCCATCACTAAGCTTGGCGGTGAATTTATACCGCCACTCGATGAAGGGGATTTAATGTATATGCCGACCACCTTCCCCGGTGTCTCCATTGGTAAAGCGCGTGAGATCTTGCAGCAAACTAACAAGCTGATTAAAACCGTGCCTGAAGTGAAAACGGCTTGGGGTAAAGTCGGCCGCGCCGAATCGGCTACCGATCCAGCGCCGTTAACCATGATAGAAACGGTGATCCAATTTAAGCCGCGCGATCAATGGCGTGAAGGCATGACACCGGAAAAACTGCATAAAGAACTCGATCAGCTAATTCAATTTCCCGGTATCACCAATGCTTGGGTCATGCCGATTAAAACCCGCATCGACATGCTAGCAACGGGAATAAAAACCCCAATCGGCGTCAAGATAGCGGGTCCCGACCTGAAACAGATCGAAGCCATCGGCGCCGCCCTTGAGCCTATTTTGAACCAAGTAGCAGGCACCGCATCGGTTTACGCCGAGCGCGTAGCAGGCGGTCGCTATGTCACCATCGATATTAAACGTCATCATGCCGCACGTTATGGCCTTAACATCAATGAGGTGCAGCAAGTGATCTCAACTGCCGTGGGCGGCATGAATGTCGGTGAAACCGTTGAAGGGCTGCAACGCTATCCCATCAATGTGCGCTATCCGCAAGATTACCGTGATTCGGTCGTGAAGCTGCAAAATTTACCTTTAGTCACACCTAATGGTGCCCGCATTGCATTAGCCGATGTCGCAGATATTCGCTATGAAGACGGCCCACCGATGATCAAAACCGAAAACGCCCGCCCCAATGGCTGGGTATTTGTCGATATTGAAGGGCGCGATCTTAGCTCCTATGTAGCAGACGCCAAGCAAGCGGTGGCCGAGCAACTGGACTTACCCGCAGGTTATTCCCTCGCGTGGTCTGGACAATATGAGTATATGGAGCGCGCCAAGGCACGCTTGAGCATCGTGACGCCGATCACGCTGTCCATCATTATGTTGCTGCTTTATTTAAGTTTTCGCCGTGTTGGTGAGGTGCTGATCATCATGGCAACCTTGCCGTTAGCCATGGTCGGCGGCTTATGGCTAATGCATGTGCTTGGCTATAACTTCTCTATTGCCGTGGGTGTGGGCTTTATTGCACTGGCAGGCGTGGCAGTCGAAATTGGCGTGATCATGTTGGTCTATTTAAACCAAGCGTGGCATTACAAAAAATTGCATGCCGAAGAAAATCAGCAAGCCATCTCGGCGCAAGATTTAAGCCAAGCTATCGAAGAAGGCGCAGGGCTGCGCGTACGCCCAGTGATGATGACGGTACTGACGGTGATCATAGGTTTAATCCCGATCATGTATGGCTCAGGTACCGGCTCAGAAGTGATGCAGCGCATTGCCGCGCCCATGATCGGTGGCATGGCCTCAGCGCTAATGCTGACCTTACTGGTACTGCCCGCCATTTTCAAACTGTGGAAAAGCCAAGAAATTAAGCGCCACGCACTTATTAATCAAACAACTGAAACATCAAACTAAATTAATTTAAAAGGATAAATACCATGAAAAAATCATTATTAGCATTAGCCATCACACTAGCATCAACCACCAGCTGGGCGACAACAGACAAGGTTGACCATTCAACAATGGATCACTCGAATATGGACCATTCGCAAATGGAGGATCATAACCAGATGGAAATGCCTGCAGAGACAGTAGACCATTCCAATATGGATCATTCTCAAATGGATGCCACCAGCATGGCAGGAATGCCGGGAATGACCGCGGTGGGTATGCCTGCCCCCGGCGCTAAGCCAGACAAAGTGGTGCATGTGATATTAAGTGATGATATGAAAATCACCTTTAAGCAAGAAGGCACTATCAAGCCCAATGACGTAGTGCAATTTGTGGTGATGAACACAGGTAAAATTGATCACGAATTTGCAATTGGCTCAATAGAGGAAATGCGAGAGCACCGTGAAATGATGAAAACCATGGCCAGTCACGCCCATGAAAGTGGTAATGCTGTGACCGTTAAGCCTAGTAAAGCAAAGCAGTTACTTTGGCATTTCCATGGTGAAACTCAAGTTCAGTTTGCTTGTAATATTCCCGGCCACAGCGAAGCGGGAATGGTGAAAAACATTCAACTCTAATCTCAACGAATAATAAGCGCCAATTAACCTTGGTGCTTATTACCAACTAATCAAGAGAATTATCAATGAAAAAAATCGCTTATGTATCAAGCTTTGTATTACTCATGTGGAGCAACTGGCTTTACGCCAATCCGACCATAGAACTTTATAAATCGCCGACTTGTGGCTGTTGCACCGAGTGGGCCACCATCATGGAGCAAAAAGGCTATGCCGTTAATGTGCGTCAGCAGTCTGATTGGACCGACGTGAAAAAAGCCCACTTTATGCCGCCACAACTGCAGTCATGCCACAGCGCTGTCATTGATGGTTACCTTATTGAGGGCCATGTACCGGAAGCAGATATCGCTCGTTTATTAAAAGAGCGTCCAACCGATATTAAAGGCTTAGCAGCCCCCGGTATGCCACAGCATTCGCCTGGCATGGCACTACCAGGCGAGCCGTATAAAGGCTTTGATGTGATAGCTTTTTCTGAAGATAAACTGAGCATTTATCAGCAATACTAATGCAACTCATCCCTTGTATTTTGAAATAATACGAATAAAGAGCAAGTTACATTTAGTAACACACTTGCTCTTTATTTAGCCGCAGGCAAAGGATAGACTGCCACTGCTTTTCCCTTTTTCCTATTATCTACTGGAGATGCCATGCCTGTGCTTTTTGTTAGTGATCTTGATGGAACCCTATTACAGGAAGATCATTCCTTAGCGCCTGAGACCTTAGCCGCTATTCGTAACTTACATGATGCAGGACGCATATTTGCTATCGCCACAGGACGCCACCACACTGACGTAGCTGATTTAGCAAAAAAAATTGACCGCCCCATTGGCATGATCAGCTGTAATGGTGGTATGGCAATTGCGCCAAATGGCGAGGTGATAGCGAGTGCTTACATTCCAGATCACATTACCCAAGAACTAGTGCATCACCCAATGCCAGAAGGCGTATTTTTAAACATGTATACCGACTTTAATTGGTATGCCACCGAAACCAATGCCAAGCTAGAAGCATACAGTGATAAGGCGGGCTTTAAGTGTGAATTAGTAACACCTCACTTTATTCAAGACAAACAAGCGGTAAAATTTTTCTTGTGGGGCGACCGTATGGGACTATTGGCACTGCAAGCTGAGCTAACAACAAAATACCAAGGCCAATTAGATTGCTTATTTTCGCTACCTCATTGTTTAGAGCTTATGCCAAGAGGCATTTCAAAGGCCACCGCAGTTGATGCTTTATGTAAACATCTAGGCTTGGCCGCTCATCAAGTGATGGCGTTTGGCGACGGTGAAAACGACATTGAAATGCTACAATATGCCGCCCACCCAAAAGTGATGCTCAATGCCGCCGAAAGTGTTAAAGCCGCGGTGCCGCACGCTGAGATCATTGGCCATGCACATCAACTCGGCGTCGCTAATTATTTAACCAGCACTATTTTGCAGTCCGTAAACTCATAGCTCACTTATCAAATACTAGTCCGGCCGAACTAGGCTTGACTCATTATGTAATCGCAGTATTCCTGCATCTGTAAACTCATCAATAACTGTTGGCGGCCAACCTCTGGCCCCCAACCCCTTTCAATCCCTTACAAACCTTTATATATTAGCACTCTAACGTCAGGGGAAATGCATATGAAATGGTTGTTAAAAGCCTGCTTTACGGTTGGGGTTTTTATTGTTGTCAGCTCACTCTTGATCACTTTCCCCCTTAAATATATCAACCCCATTTTTTGGAGTTGGCAACTACAACGAGAGTTCAATCCTCCAGCACTCTATCCCGAAGATGCTAAGTATCACTGGGTATCGATTGAGGACATTTCTAGCTCAATGCAGCTGGCAGTGATAGCGGCCGAAGATCAATTATTCTTAAGCCATAATGGCATTGATGTTGAGTCTACTAAGCAAGCAATCGACGATATGATCAGTGGTAAACGTTTTCGCGGCGCAAGTACGCTAAGCCAACAAACGGTAAAAAATTTGTATTTGTGGTCAGGTAAAAGTATTCCGCGCAAAGCCATTGAAGCTTGGCTGACGTTACTAATTGAGTGGCAATGGAATAAGCAACGGATCTTAGAAATTTACCTCAACATTGTTGAGTTTGGCCCCGGCATTTATGGCGTAGAAGCGGCGAGTCAGCATTATTTTGGCGTAAGCGCTAAGCAACTTTCTGCGGCGCAAAGTGCGCGATTGGCCGCAGTGCTACCTAACCCTTATCGTTTCAGCGCCGCGGCGCCGAGTACTTATCAAATAAAGCGTGAGCAATGGATCAGGCAGCAAATGCGGCAATTAGGCATAGGCTACTTAAAAGCAATTAAATAAGAGATCTAAGTTTAACTACAACAAAAATCATCGATGCCCTGCTAATAGCCAAATTCTGCCGCGCCAATAATGGCATACATCACTAAGGTGCCAATAAACAAAACCATGCCAATATAGCCGGTTATTAATCCCGCTAAGGCCATGCCATCTCCGGATAATTTACCTTGGCTTTGACGTATATTACTGCGTGCGATATGGCCACAGATAATCGCGATAAGTGAGCCAAAGATAAAAATACCTAAAATACCAAAAATAAGACTCACAACGGCTAAAGGCGATGTTTCTACAGGCTTGTTCGGCATTGTAGCGGCAAGATTCGGCTGGCTAGGAGCACTGGATTGGACCTGGCCCAGTGGAGCAATATGCTTGACCTCCCCATTCTCAACAAAAAATTCAACCTTATCTAAGGTTTTCGGCGGGATATTTCCCCCCCAAATTGCCAGTGAAAATTCATAACGATCACCTTCATCACATTTGATCAGGCCAGTCTGCGCTGCTTCATTGATATCTAAAACCGTACCTTGCATCTTACCCTCAACTTAAATCATCTATATAAAAACAAAACAATATAAACAAGCGAGCACTTTTGCGCGAGTAGAAAGTATCAGTAGTACGAAAAAATCACTGCGAACTCACTGTTTTGACGGATATCAACTCACGCAGCATAACGCGCTAGATTGACCCCCCTTGAAATAGTCAGGATAATGCCGCTTTTCTCGCATTAGGGCCAAGTTATATGTCTGCGCAATTACTGTTTCAAACTCAAGATAAATGGGGCCCCATTGAAGTGAGTGAAGAAGGTACTATTCGTAAACTTTCATTTGGTCCTGGTGATGAACAAAGCCGTCAAGACAAACGTCATCCCCACCTACCTGAGCATGAATATATTCAGGGGATGTTATTAGCCCTGTTATTCAGTCAGCCGAAAAGTGCCATGGTATTAGGCTTAGGCGCAGGTTGCTTGGTGAGTGCATTACATCATGCGGTTCCTGGTATAAAACTAACCGCCGTGGAATTAAGGAGCGCGGTTATCGAAATTGCAAAACATTTTTTTCGACTCCCTCATGGTAAAAAAATAACCTTAATCAATGATGATGCCGTGGCTTTCATTAAGCAAAATCAGCACAAAAAAGTAGACTTGCTGTTTGCTGACATTTATCACGCACTAGGGGTTGATCAAGCCCAGTTAAGTGATGACTTCCTACAGCACTGTTGCTCACAGTTAAAAGCTGAAGGCATACTCGTCCTTAATTGTTGGCATGAACACAGTGAAAATCACGACTTTGCCGCCGCCCTAAGAAAAAATTTCCCTTACCTGTATGGTTGCCATGTTAGCTCTGGCAACTGGATTGTATTTGCGTCACAAGCTGACATAGCGGTGAAATTAACCCAGAGTAAATCAGCTGCGCAACAGTTGAAGTTGGCGTCAGATATTGATTTAACTCGACTTTTAAACCAGTTGAAAAATATTTCTTAAAAAAGAGAAAAAAGATTGAACCATTACAAAAATGCTCGGTCTTACTTAACAGATATGCTCAATAGACTCAGCACCTTGAAAGCAATCTTTAGCTAGTAAATAGCTTCTTAAACCAGTTTTTCACGGTAATCAATTTGGTCTTATACCCGATTAGGTACAACGCAGGAAGCAAGTATCTGAGTGTAAGCAAGTTACCCTTAAGGCCTCTTAATGAGGCCTTTTTTATGCCCATCGATGTACTTCAACTTTAAAATACTTGCTTTCAGGTAAATCAAAATCAATAAGACAGCAAAAGGCGCGTGAAACTAGCTCTTTGGCAACGCTGGCGTATCCCTACTCCATAATCAAATTAATGTAATAAAACCAAATAATCACTTGAGACGCTAAGAAAAAACTATAAGTCAGCGTTATAATAATGCAACCTGCTGAATAGCAATCTTTCTTAGACATAATAAAGAAGACAATATGATCCGATTATTTTTTTGTTTATCTAGTCTTCTCTCAGTGTTGATTTCATTTCCACTTTGGGCGACACCTGAAATTACCATCCATTACAAGCACCTTGGCTTTTATGGTCAAACAGAGCACGCGATTAGTGAACAACTGAGTAAGCAAAATGATTACTTTGCCCAGCACAAGGTGTTTCACAATGACAACCATTGGCAAAAAGGTTGGGTACTGATCACGAAAGAATCACCATCAGGCTGCAAAATCACCCACGTAAACACTTGGCTCAAAATTGATTACCGGTTACCGCGCTGGCTTGATCAAGCCACAGCACCGGAAGCATTACAGCTCAAGTGGGAGGGGTTTTATCAAGGTATCTTTATGCACTTAGATGGCCATAAAAAAATTGCGGTAGAAGCACTACAGGCGATAGAAAAGTCGATATTAACATTACCTGCAGCAGCAACCTGCGAAGAGATCAAACTTCAAGCTGAAGACCTAGCACAACAACATATATTGAAAATAGCTAACGCGGAAAAAAACTATGATCAAGATACACAGTTTGGTTTAAGCCAAGGAACATCTTGGCTATCTACCCAATAATTAAGCTTTTGTTGTCCTTATAGCCGCTTGAAGTTATCTAAAATAATTGCCCCAGCCATGGCCACATTTAACGATTCAGCCAGACCAAAACTCGGTATAGTTATTTTGTGGCTAACTAAGTTAGATACACTCCCCCGAATACCGTGAGATTCACTGCCTAGCAGTATCACCCCTTGCTGACTTAATGCTGCTTGATGAATATTTTCACCTTCTAGAAAAGCACCATAAATTGGCACAGTTTGCTGCGACAAGTAAGCGACAAGATCGGTATTAACCAGATTAATTCGGCAAAATGAGCCCATGGTAGCGCTGATCACTTTTGGATTATAAACATCCGCACAGTCTTCACTTGCTACAATCTGCTTTATGCCATACCAATCAGCAAGGCGGATTAGGGTGCCTAGGTTACCGGGGTCAGATACGCCATCTAAGGCCAATACCAGTTCATTTAAATTGTTGTCGGGTAACGCAAGTTGTCGCGTTTTAACTAAGGCTATCGCGGTGTTATTGGAACTAAAAGTACCCGCTTTCGCTAATTCCTCTGACGTGGCGGCGACAAAGTGAGTAGTGGTTAGATGAGCTTGATATTTATCTAAAAATGATTCAGTAGCAAAAACCTGATGAATTTCAAAGTTCGATGCAAATAGCTCGACGACATTTTTTTCACCTTGCACGATAAACAAACCGTGTTGTTTACGGTATTTTTTCTGTGCGAGAGAGTTAATCAGCTTAATTTGATTTTTGGTGATCATCGAGTTCTTACTCCTATTTATGCAGCCGCGGATTATTCCACTAAACCCCTCATTAAGCAAAACTCAGATAAATAATGACTTAACCTTGAGGCGCTATTTTAAGGCCAGGTTTAGGCTCTACCACGGCACCATTTATCTGCAACAAAAATGGCACCGCGACTAATTCATGTTGCTGATTAATTTGTACCGCAAAGTGTAAATGAGGACCTGTACTGAACCCCGTGTTGCCAGATAAGGCAATAGGCTCACCCCGCTTCACCAACTGCCCGACTCTGACCTTAGAAGAAAAGGTTTTAAGGTGGGCATAAACCGTCATCGTACCATCGGCATGAGCAATGCGGACCACATTAGCCTTCGTTTTGGCAAAGTCAGCCGTTGCTGCGCCACTATTGTTTTCGACCACTTCAACGACAGTGCCCTCTCTTGCGGCAACAACTTCGGTCCCTTCAGGTAGCGGAACATCAATTGCGTATTGGCTGTGAGGCTCTGAATGCGTAAAACTGCCATTAAAACCTTGCGAGATATAGGCGGCTTGGGGCAGATTAAAGGGCACTTGATAAGCATAATCAGCGTAAAACTCAGGATCCAGCTTACCGGGGGTGAAACTATATTGATACTGAAAACGCCATTGGCCAGGCTGCTCAGGAAAGATAGTAAATAACCTTTGCCGGCTGTTTGGTGCGAGTGCAAATGCCTCAGGTATTGAGATGGAAGTTTTTGTGTTAGTCAGCTCAGTAAACGCTAATTTAACGGTCACGGGCATACCATAATTGTTAACAGCAATCACTTCTGCTTGGTTTTCCCCGTTGATAACTTTATGTAACACGCGCACGGGAGATACCTCAGGCTCAGCCACACGCTCATGCTCTACCTCAAACACGACCTGAGGCTTAATAGCAGTAAACACCCAGTTACCCTGCTCATCTTGATATTTATAAACATCGCGAGCAGCCAAACTCGGGAGACAGACGCTCATCGTCAAACAGACCGCTAGCACATATTTAAACAACGAGATCAAGGTAGCAACACATAACAATCGCATCTTCGCGTCCTTCTGCTGTGGGGTAGTAACCTTTCCTTCGGTCTACTTCGACAAAACCTAGTTCATTATACAAATGATGAGCACTTTGGTTTGACTCTCTAACTTCCAGCCAAATTTCTTCGACCTGCTTGGTACTTGCGTGGTCAAGTAAGTGCTCTAGTAGTTTACGCCCCAACCCCTTACCTTGCTCATTTGGAGCAATAGCAATGTTAAGTAACGTTGCTTCAACACCCGCCTGACTCGCGACATAGTAGCCAAGCACCCGCTCATCCAGTGACAAAACATGATTAAAATATCGGGTACCAAAATTACTGCTAAATAACTTCTCACTCCACGGAAAGGCATGAGCTTGAGCCTCAATACGGATCACCTGTGGTAAATCATTAAGGGCCATTGGCATGATACAAAGCTCTGAATAATCAGTCATTCATATTCTCTATTGTGTCTGATAGGATTTTATTTGCTGCCATAAACCTCGCTTTTGCAGCGGGTCTTGACTGACTTGCTCAATACTGGCGCTGTTTATTACCTGTGTTGAACGACGAAGCGCGAGTGGTGACTGAGTACTCCATACCCACAAAGGTAACGGGCCTTGGTATTGCAAAAAACATTCCTGCGTGACGACCTGTGCTTGCGCTACAGTAAGCCCCATCGATTTAAGCACAGCGCTAACAAATTCACTTTGCAACACGTCCGACTCAGCCAAAATGACTATTTCAGTTTCATCATCAATGATAAGGGGAGCGTCGGCTGCCGATAAGTCATCCTTGATAGGTTGATCTAGGCTTTGATTTGACAGCCATAGTGTAATGCCCATTTCTTTTAATATAAAAGCTTGGTATTGATTCATTAGCTCGGTTAGCGCAGAAGTAAGAAAAAGAATATTACCGAAATGTCTGACTGGTAGCTATGTTGGAACTGAAGAAAAGCAGGAATTATAAACGAAAAAAGCCTGACACTAAGTCAGGCTTTTTAAAATGTGGCAGGGGTGGAGAGATTCGAACTCCCAACATTCGGATTTGGAATCCGACGTTCTGCCGTTGGAACTACACCCCTGCTGAAGAACGAGGCAGATAATACCAAATGATTTTTAAAGGTAAAGCCTTTTATGACAAATTATTTTCGACTGCTGAATTTATCACCGTGTTATCGAGTTTACGTGATCTGGCTCTCAACATTGGGTTGTTAATTCTTCATCTGCGCGGTCAAGAAGCTCCTCTAATTGAATATCATCCAGATTAAAGTGCTCGCCAATGGGGACTTGTACCTGAGCCCATTCCGAGTCGGAATTATTCAACACCACATGTCGCGCGATTTTTAAAATAGATAATAAATCTAACGCCACAGGAGGCATCTCGCCAGATTGATAAAAACCTGCGGCATCTTGTTGGTAGTAGATAATTTCAACTAATGCCTTTGGCAACATCCATTGCTGTGACAATAAAGCGCCAATCGTTGTGTGTGCAGTACCAAATGATTGGTGCTCTCGCTCTGTCAAAGCAGGCCAGCCTAACTCATCAAGTTGAGCATAAAGCGCAGGGTATTGCTCAAAACCCAGCATCATCACTGGTACACCCGATAAATGGAATAGGCCTAGCATATAAGCGTTATCAACCAAGGCATCTTTACCTAATAATTTGGCGACAACAGAGCTTGCTTGTGCAACTTCCGTTGCTTGCTCCCAAAAATCATCAAGTAACGCATGAGAGCTCATCGCCGATCTGAGGGCGACCGCTTTCACCAGAGGAATAATTCGTTTTAACCCCAGCATCATGACGGCTTGGTTGATTGATTGTATTTCTTTAGCACGGCGAAAAGCCGCTGAATTGACAACTTGCAACACAGCAGAAGCAATACTGACATCGGAGCTAATGGCTTTAGCTATCACTGAAACATCCGGCTCAGGCTTGCCTGCCTCTTCGGCAACAGTTAGTAACACAGCAGGCCGAGGTGGAATACTGATACTTTTGAGCAATGCCCGTTCTTGACTGGTGATATTTATTGCCATGCCAGTTTCCTTATATTAAAAACCTTTATTAGTGACGCGACAATGACGAAAGCCATCGTTAAAACTATAGATTAAGGTTAAAGCTTCGTGGTATTTTTGCCTCATTAACGCGCTTATCGCACACTAAGCCTGATAATACCAACCTCACTTTTCGCATCTTTTTAGCATAGTTTGGTTAACTCGTTCAATTTGGGCGCCAGCCCACAAATATAATATCTTAATACCAAGGATCTCAGGAACATATGACTATTTTGAACAAGCCCGCGAACCCAAATTTTTCATCAGGCCCATGTAGCAAACGACCTGGTTACAGCTTAGCTGAGTTAAAAACTGAGACTTTAGGCCGCTCGCACCGTGCCGCTGTTGGTAAAAATGCTTTAGGTAAGGCGATTGATGATACCTCGCGCATTTTAGGTTTACCTGAAGGCTATCGAGTCGGTATCGTTCCAGGCTCTGATACTGGTGCGATGGAAATGATCATGTGGTCTATGCTCGGAGCCCGTGGGGTGGACGTGGTTGCTTGGGAATCATTTGGTCAAGAATGGTTTACGGATATCAGTCAACAGCTGAAGCTTGAAAATGTAAACACCCACTTTGCTGATTATGGTTTATTACCCGATCTAACCAACATCAATCAAGATAATGACGTGGTATTCACTTGGAATGGCACTACTTCAGGGGTAAAAGTACCTAACGGAGATTGGATCAAAGATGACCGCCAAGGCTTGATGATTTGCGATGCAACATCCGCTGTTTTTGCGATGGAAATGCCTTGGGAAAAGCTAGACGTAATCACCTTTAGCTGGCAAAAAGTACTGGGCGGTGAAGGCGCACACGGCATGATTATTTTAAGCCCTCGCGCAGTAGCGCGCCTTGAAAGTTACACCCCAGCGTGGCCGCTACCAAAAATTTTCCGCTTAACCGCTAAAGGCAAATTAATCGAGGGGATTTTCAGTGGTGCGACAATTAATACACCTTCAATGTTGTGTGTTGCGGATTATCAAGATGCATTAGATTGGGTTGATGGGATTGGAGGCTTACCGGCAGCGATCCAAAAGTCGAAAGACAACCTCGCTGTATTAGCGAAATTTGTAGCAGAAAATGATTGGATTGAATTTCTTGCTCAAGCCCCCGAAACCATTTCAAATACCAGTGCTTGCTTTACATTAAAAGCGAGTGCAGACCAAGTGAAACAATTCATTAAATTACTTGAGAATGAAGGCGTGGCCTATGACATTGGCTCATACCGCGATGCGCCAGATGGATTACGAATTTGGTGTGGTAGCACGGTTGAGGCCAGTGATCTTGAAGCGCTACTTCCATGGTTAAGCTGGGCTTGGCAACAAGTCACTAACTAATCAGTTCAAAAAAGCATAGCTCTAGTTTGTCAACACCATCGCGAGCTATGCTTTTTACATTGTTTCGAGTATTTGAAATTACTCTTCTTCTTCCGTTGCCGCCAAATTCTTAACACGATTAGTTTCAGTGGCATAAGTGGCAAAATGCTCAGCCATCACTTCCGGAGTGAGTTCGCCTTTTTCCTCTAATGCTTTCAATTTAGCAACAATGGCTCGCTGCTCTTCAATACTCGGAAGCGGTGTTTCATCTACCGCTTCTTCTTCCATTGCTTTTAATTCTTGCTCAAAATCGTTCATGCTTGACTCCAAATTGCGACGCTTACAAAGCGTCGCTAACTACATTTAACCTATCTCGTTTACCACAATCACTGTAACTCTGTTTAACTGATCTTCATAATATCAAGTATGTTTTCACTGATAAGCTTTGTTTTCATAGCTAAAAACAGACTAAATTGCTTAGCTAAAGCTAAGGTGACAGCAATAAATATCCCTAGGGCGCATCATACCGCTGCTAACTCAGTGATGCCAACGTTGGGATCAAACAAAAAGCAGGCCTCTTCTTCATTAGGCAAAAAAAAAGCGCAGCTTAATGCTGCGCTTTCATATCGGCAAGCGCCATTAACTTACTTTGAACTTACGTATTTGCTGCTCTAGGTTATCGGCTAAATCCATTATAACGTTAGTCGAAGCTCGGTTTTCACGGGCGAGCTCCGCAGCTTGGTGAGAGCTGTCAGCAATAGCGTTGATACGATGAGAGATATCATCCCCTACCTTAGTTTGTTCATCTGCAGCACTGGCTATTTGATGGTTCATTTCGGTTATAGTGCCTAATGAGTCAGCAATTTGTTGTAAGGCTTGTGCCGCCTCTTGCGCGCCCGATACCGTATCAATACTTGACGTTTTACTGTTCTCCATTGAACTGACGGCTTTTTGCGAACCACTTTGTAAGCGTTCTATCATTTGCTGAATTTCTGCGGTGCTATCTTGAGTTCGTTTCGCTAAATTACGCACTTCGTCTGCAACGACTGCAAAACCACGACCTTGCTCACCAGCCCTTGCTGCTTCAATTGCTGCATTTAACGCCAACAAGTTAGTTTGCTCGGCAATGCCTCGAATAACATCTAACACCGACACGATATTATCTACATCACGTCCAAGCTCACCAATCACTTGCGCGGCTTCATCAATTTGAGAAGCCAAGCCTTCAATTGAACTAACCGAACTTAATACGATATTTTGCGCCCTTTGACCTTCTGCGTCCGCTTCTTGAGTTGAGGCAGCAGCATTATTTGCACTTTCTGCAACGGTTCTAGCAGACGATGACATTTCTGTCATCGAAGTGGCAACCATGTCCGTTTCACTGCGCTGTACATCCGATACCTGATCAACCTGGCTTGAGCGACTATCAGCATTGGTTGCTTCATTGCGCAGCTCTGCAGTCGCAGCCGCAACGCTGTTCATAATATCTCGTAGTGACGCTTGCATGGTCACTACCGAACCATAAATGCTCGACTCATCAAAATCTTCACCATCGCGTTTCACTTTGGTTGATAAATCCCCCGCAGCAACCGCTCGAACTAAGGTCAATACATCTTCAGGCTCACCACCTAAGTCAGTCGTTATTTTGCGAATCGTCGTAATAATGATAAAACCCAGAATAGCAGCAGTAATTAAACACAGAATCAGCTGATTTTGTGCCGAATTCCAAAAACGTTCGTCTACTTCAGTAGAGCGAATCCCCGTTCCGACAGCCCATTTCCAGCGTTTTGACACTTGAGCAACAGAAAGTAAATCAGCAACGTCACCATCTGCATTTCGCGACGTCCACTCATATTCAACAATGCCATTGGGGTTTGCTTTCACCGCATTCAGTAGAATTTGTCCAACGCTTGCCCCTTGCGCATCTTTAAAATCATGGAAGCTGGTGCCATGAAGCTGAGGATCATGAGGCGCAGCCACAAAATTCATATTTTCGTCAGCCACGTAGACATATTCGGAGTCATTATATTTATTCTCACGAAGAATCTGCGCCGCCAACTCTTTACCTTGCTCATCGCTCATTTTGCCTGACGCGACATACAACTCGATTTGGTTAACAGTAGAAAAGGTACTCTTAAGTAATTGATATATTCTCGACTTATTATCGATATCACTGGCCTGCCTCAAGGTATAAAGGCCCATTAGCATAACCCCTAAGAGGGCAACTAAGGTCAACGTAGCCATGCCCCATACTTTTGTTTTTAGTGTCATTTTGCATCCTCAATCATGCTTACTGCAGCCTAGGTAACTAAACGGTTACCTTATTATTATAAAAGCTAGGTAATTATCGGCTTACTCGCCAGTTTCTTTAATGTAATTGAGAGCAGACAAGAAAAACAAAGCCAAGATCACGGCTTGACAATCACGAGCCCACCTCCTATTGGCGTCACTAAAATAACTCGGTTTGGCTTGCCTAACGTGATAGTATTGAGTCCATTACATGAGAAAAATACAAATAGAAACAACAAAATAAAAACAATTGAAATTAATAATTTAAAATCTACAACTGCTTTTTTTGTGTCACAATGATGCAACATTCTTGAATTAGCATAGAATTAGTGATAAAAATCAAAATTAAATAAAAAACCAGTCATAATACATACTCCGTATCATATTAAACTGGTTAGGATCAATATTTGTTTTTGTATTTTCTATAGTCAAAAAAACCAACCAAAGGAAAAACGATGAAAAAACTGCTACTAACTACCGCAGCAATCGCAGTTCTTGCTGGCTGTTCAACTAATAAAAATGTTGAACCAATCCAACAAACAATCAATGAAGTACAAAATAACGCTAGTGGTCAATGTATTGTTGCCATTCACAACACTGCTCAAGCATTAGAGCAAGCGAACAGACTAATTGGAAAAGCATCTGATGGCCAACTAAGTGAAGTTGAATATTCAGCAGCTGAAAAAGCCGCGAATAATGCTGCTATGTATAAAGAAGAAGCCAGCACTCAATGTACTGAAGAGCTAAAAATACTTCTTTCACAATTAATCGTTAAAGAAGAGACTGGCACATACACACAAGTCCAACATCTACCAGGTGTTGTTTTTGGTGAAGCTTCTGCAGAGCTAACTATAGAAGCAAAAACAATTCTTGAAGCTGTTGCATCTCGCCTAGTTCGCGAATCTAGCGATGTAGAAATTGCTGGACATACATCTAGTACAGGTAGCGATGACTACAATATGACGCTATCACAAAAACGCGCTGAATCTGTAAAAGCATTTCTTGCATCTCAAGGTGTTGAAGTATCACGCATGACAGCCGTCGGTTACGGCGAAACACAACCTGTCGCGACTAATGATACGAAAGCGGGCCAACAAGCTAACAAGCGTGTTGAAATTCGTTACTACCGCTAATTTTTGTACCGGATATGCTGAGAAATTTTTCTTAGTTTAAACCCTGGCTTTAAAAAGTACTTTTTCAAAGCTCAGTTGGTTAATACAATAAAGCCGAACCTATGTTCGGCTTTTTTCTTTTTAGCATTTGATTATTGACGAATATGCCCATCACCAAGCACAACCCACTTTTGCGAGGTTAGCCCCTCCAATCCAACAGGCCCTCGCGCATGAATTTTATCAGTTGAAATGCCAATTTCAGCGCCTAACCCATATTCAAAACCATCGGCGAAGCGCGTAGACGCATTTATCATGACAGAGCTTGAATCAACTTCAGTAATAAAGCGGCGCCCTTTTGAATAATCCTGAGTAACAATGGATTCAGAATGTGCAGAGCTGTATTTAGCTATGTGATCCATAGCGGCATCCATATCGGGTACGACTTTAATCGATAAAATAGGCGCTAAATATTCAGTTGCCCAATCTTCATCCGTGGCCACTTCTGCAGCAATAATTGCGCGTGTTTCTGGGCAACCTCTTAACTCCACCCCTTTTTCACCGTAACCTTTTGCTAAGCGAGGAAGAATATCAGCCGCGACCGCTTGGTTGATTAACAAGGTTTCCATTGCATTACAAACCCCATAGCGATGAGTCTTAGCATTAATGGCAATGTCATAAGCTTTGTCTAAATCGGCCTGATCATCAATGTAGACATGACAAATACCATCTAAGTGTTTAATAACTGTCACCTTAGCATCTTTAGAAATACGCTCAATTAAGCTCTTGCCGCCACGAGGCACAATCACATCCACATACTCGGCCATAGTGATTAGCTCACCTACCGCCGCGCGATCTGTTGTTTCAACAACCTGCACAGCCGTTTCCGGCAATCCGGCTTTTTGTAAACCCGATTTAATACATTGCGCGACAGCACGATTAGAATGTATTGCTTCACTACCGCCACGCAAGATGGTTGCATTGCCAGATTTAAGGCACAAACTCGCCGCATCAATCGTCACGTTAGGACGCGATTCGTAAATAATACCGATCACTCCCAGTGGCACACGCATTTTGCCCACTTGAATACCTGAAGGCATGTAGTTTAGGTCAGTAATCGCACCACAAGGATCGGGTAATGCGGCGACTTGAGTTAAGCCCTCTATCATTTTATCAATGCCTTGAGACGTTAAGGCCAAGCGGTCAATCATGGCTTCATCAAGCCCTTTTTCACGACCCGCCTGTAAATCTTTTTCATTCTCTGCAATCAAAAAATCACGTGTTTCATTTAATGCATTAGCGATCGCGAGTAGCGCGTTATTTTTAGTGCCAGAGGTTGCCGCGGCAATCTGACGTGACGCCGCTCTCGCGCTTTTACCTAAATTTTGCATGTATTCTTGCACGTTCATGGTGACATTATCCTTATATATAACCTAAACCCTTGCCCTTCGAGGGGAGTCTGGCAGAATAAAGAATAATATTTATAAGGGCAAGCAACGCCCTCAAGTTCACACTCAGCCATCGCTAATGCCAGCCAAGGATAAGCATGAAATTTTCACTTCCGCAAAATAATTTCCCCTCTCTAACACAATTAATAGAACAAGCTAATTTAGAGTTAGAATCAACTGGCACCATAAACCAGATCGTGTTAACAACAATTCTAGACGCCTGTTTTTCCTCAGGTTTTAATTTAGTCGAAATAGAGAAGGCCTTACAATGTGAAGTCGATGATTTGGAAAGCGTAAATAAGGTAGGCTTAAACCAGCTTATAGACTTAATAAACTCCAAGATAAATTAACCCTATCGACCTAGTTTAAAGGTGTCAGTTACTTGCTTAAGCTCACATAGCGAATTGTTGTAACTAGGTTTTCTAAAAACGGCATGTTATATTCAGACAATTAAATGTGTTAAACATTAAAACCTATTGTTTATAAAGATATTTTAAATCTTCAATAGCTTTGTATAAGGAAGTTAAACCATGTTGTTGCACGATTTGGGCAAATACCGCGGTATTGTAGCTGCAATTACTTTATTTCTTGTCTTAGATACCTGTGTGTTGGCGCTGAACTATTTCGTGTCAAAAGAAATTCAACAAGAAACTGAAAGTGTTAATTTAGCTGGTCGACAAGGGATGTTGACGCAAAAGCTATTAAAATCTCTTTACGAGTTACAGGACGACTTAGCTGTAAACCTTGACGTTACAGATAATTTTCAGGAGTTTGCTGATACTTTCGAGTTGTTTGATGTCACGCTCGTAGCGCTAAAAGAAGGTGGCATGGTACCAGTCACCGATATCAATGATACCGAACAAATTGAAGTTCAACCGGTAAACTCTGAAGCAGCGATGCAATCAGTGGATGCGGGCTTACAACTTTGGCAACAATATCGGGAAATACTCGGCCCTATCATAAATAACGGCAGCGAGCAGGTTTCACTTCTTGATATCCATGAGTCAATCGCCACGGTAAAAGAAACGAACGCAACACTACTTACATTCATGAACGATTTAACCCGTTACATGGAGCAGCAAGCTAACGAGAAAACGCAGATGCTGCAGTACGTAGAGCTAGCAGCTGTGGTTGCGGCGATATTGAACTTCTTTGTTATCATGTTTATTTTTGTTGGTCGTTTGAAGAAAAACGATGAACAACTTGAGCTGTCACAAAAAGAAAACGCCGAAATTCTTGGTACGGTAAAAGAAGGCTTATTCCTACTTGACCAAGAACTAATCATCGGATCACAGTATTCTCAAGAACTGGTTAACATCTTTGGTCGCCAAGATTTAGACGGTAAAAAACTAGCGGTACTTTTAAAAGACATGGTATCAGACAGCGAGCTACAGCTTTCTGAAGATTACATCGGCCTACTCTTTAAAGAACACGTAAATGAAAACCTTATCCAAAGCTTAAACCCGCTAAAACAAATTGAAGTAAACCTGCTTGGTCCTACTGGTCTGTTTGAAACTAAGTATCTTTCCTTCCAGTTCAACCGTGTACGCGTTAATAAACGGGTATCACATGTACTGGTAACAGTAATGGATCGAACCGTTGAGGTTGAGCTAGAACGCGAACTAGAAGAAGCGAAAACCAAAGCAAAAGGTGAAGTTGATAGCTTAGTGAGTATCTTAAGTATCGAGAAAAGTGCCTTTATCGACTTTCTTGACAAGGCTAGCGATGGCATTAACTTAATCAATGAAGAGTTAAAGTCTTCCAATCAAGACCACAAAGCCTATATGGCAAACGTGGTGCAATTCCAGCGCATTATTCACTCAATCAAAGGCGATGCTTCGGCATTAGATGTATCCCCTGTTGAGAAGAAGACTCACGAAATGGAAGATGTATTGACCGACATTCGCAATAGCGATGAAATCACGGGTAATAGTTTCCTACCATTCACCGTAAAACTTGACGAACTATTTTCACAGATTGGTAGCTTGCGTCTTTTAAGTGAACAAATTGCGAACATTAGCGACCAGCATTCAGACACGGCACAGCCAGTGACACACTCAAATACGCAGTCGTTTGCTGAAATAAATAGCTTGGTTAAACGCGTTGCTGAAGATGAAAACAAAATGGTTAACCTAGTCACTCAAGGACTAGACAGCCATCATGTTCCACCGGCATATATTCGTAAGGTGCGTGAAGTCGCAATACAATTAGTACGTAACGCTGTTGTTCATGGTATCGAAGAGCCAAACAAACGGGTTGAACTAGGTAAATCACCACAAGGAACTGTAAAAGCAAGCTTCCAACAAAAATCTGATGGCAATTACTCACTAACCATTATTGATGACGGTGCTGGTTTATCGGTTAATCGCATCAAGCGTCATGCGCTACAAAACGACTTAGTGTCTGAGCAAGATATTGAAAAAATGTCTAATGGTGAAATCCTCAATCTGATTTTCCAGCCAGGATTCTCCACTGCATCAAACGTATCTATGCACGCAGGTCGTGGCGTTGGGCTGGATGTAATTAAGCAATCTGTAATGGAAGCTGGCGGTAAGATGAAGCTAAGCTACAAACAAAATAAAGGTTGTCGTTTTGAGATTGTATTACCAGGTAAAATTACAACGACAACAAAAACTTATAATGAAACAGATCAAAATATTGGGGTAGAGCAGGTTAACCATGAAGTTGTTAATAGTTGATGATTCAAATATTATTCGTCGTAAAATTAGACGGAGCAATAAAGTAGGTGATCTAGAAGTTGTTGGCAGTGCATGTAATGGTCTTGAGGCTGTTGAACTTGTAAAGCAAACCCAACCCGATCTAGTCACCATGGATTTAACTATGCCAGAGATGGATGGCATTGAAAGTATTGAAAAAATTCTAGAAGTTAAGCCTGACACGCGCATTTTGGTTGTGTCAGCACTAGCGGATAAAGCAACCGCAATTCGCGCCCTCACGATTGGCGCTCGAGGCTTCATTTGTAAACCGTTTACGGAAGATGAGCTCAATGATGCATTTGAGCAATTGCTAGAGGATATTTAAGCAAAATGAAAGAAGAACAATTACAAGTATTTATTGAAGGTACAAAATATTTCTTTAGCACCTTTGCCGGCCAACAAGTCGATGTCGGCGTTCCTTATTTAGTCTCTAGCGATACTAAAGTGGCTTTTGATTACACAGGCATTATCGGTATTGCAGGCGCGCGAAAAGGCTGTGTTTACTTTTCTGCGCCAGGTCGATTATTGGCAAAGTTACTGCAAGCTTTAGGCGAAGATGATTTAGAAGATGACAACTTATGTGATGTGGTAGGTGAAGTAGCCAATACCGTTTCAGGGAATGCTCGCAGAGATTTAGGGCCTGAGTTTGTTATCTCTGTTCCTGTCATTGTAAAAGGTCAGCTTGAAGATATTAAATTACCCCGCGAAATACGCTCGTTTGTAATCCCTATAACTTGGGGTCAAGACAAAGCAGCTCTGGTTATCTGCTTAGAGTAATCTTTTATCTGCACAGCCTTAATATTGGCTGTGCTTTTTCTGCTGTAAAATATGTCATACAGTGAGGCAGGAATGTTTAGCCTAGAATTTAAAGTGCTCCCACATTTAGATAATTCTGTTTACCAGCCATTATGTAACCTATTTAAGCAAATCAGTTGCCAAGCTTCTGTGAGCCAATTCAGGCCGACTGGCGCATTGGCCCGATTTGATTGGTTGCTTCCTTGTGGTGTGACAATGGAATTAGTCAAACCATTTTACGAAACGCAGCTAGATCCAGCGCGTGAAAGTTTTGTGGCTCCGTTAAAACAACTGATCGAAACTGAGTTGTATCAGAAAATGATCCAAGCTCAGGAGCCCTTCCAATTAAGAAATAAAGATGGTTCGATAAAATCCACCATATTTTCGATGCATTGCTGCCTAAATTACAGGATGCTCGGAAAAGATGACGAGATGAACCTTAGGTTAATGTTTCCAGTAAACTGTACCCCACTCTACTTCCGAGAAGCCATCTTTTCATTTATGCAAATGCTAGAAGATGTGTATTTAGCCAGTTCGACCGAAATGTTTTTAGAAATGCTGAGAAAAGCAGATGGCCAAGGGTTTGGCACCCGTGTGCTTTGGTACAATGCAGAAACAGGAAGAACTGAGTTTGTTGATGTTGAACGCAGTCAGAAATCCAATGCAGTGGTAAAAAAGCGCATCGCATAAATAACAGGCTAAAACCTCCCTTTGCTCAAAAAGAAGAGGCTTTAGCACTGTAGCGTTACGCTAAGTCAATCCCGGCCAAATTATCCCTCAGCACATCAGCTGAAATACGTAATTTTTTCAGTTCATCTTTAGACAGGTTGAGCTCAACAATCTGCTCAACACCTTTAATGCCAATTTTAGCAGGAACACTGATACAAACATCTTTAATGCCGTATTCTCCGGTTAAACGCACACTAATAGGTTGCACAGAAGCACGATCAGACATGAGCACTGACACTAGCTTAGCAAGTACAACCCCTATCGCCCAATTGGTGTAGCCCTTAGCGGCAATAATCTTATATGCAGCACTTTTTACTTGTTCGTACAATTGGTCAATATTTTGCTGACTATAAGGAATGCCTAATACTTCATTACCAACGACGGGGACGCCACCAATAGTGATCGTACTCCAAGCCGCAAACTCAGAGTCACCATGTTCTCCCAGAATGTAACCGTGAATAGAAGCCGGATCGACATCATAATGTTCACTAAGCAACGACTTAAGGCGGCTTGTATCTAATACAGTGCCTGTTCCGATCACTTTGCTATTGGGGCGGCTAGATAGCTCTTGGAAAATGTAGGTTAGAATATCAACCGGATTAGAGGCGATGACCACAATAGCATTTGGCGCATAATGGTCTAATTCAGCGGTAATCGACTTAAAGATAGCGGCATTTTTATTGAGTAAATCTAATCGCGTCTCGCCCGGTTTTTGCGCGGCGCCAGCTGTCACTATGATCACATCACAATCAACTAGATCTGCGTAATCCCCTGCCTTCACCTTCACTCGTCCAGTGATCCCTTGGCCATGCATAAGATCTAATGCTTCACCTTCCGCTCGCGCCTTATCAAGATCAACTAAAATAATTTCACTGCAAAGCTGTTGTAAGTAAATCGCATATGCACCTGCAACACCAACGTTACCAGCGCCAACAATACCGACAGATTTAGTCTTCATTTACACTCCTTCTCGAGATACGAGACAAAAAAGTTTAAGGGATAATTTGTTCTGTAAACCCAGCCAACACTAATGCTTGATAAGCTTGCCAAGCTTCACTATCAATAGGCATTTCGACTTGGTAATCCAGCATAGGGTATAGCTTCATACGCTGCATATCGCCAACCAAGGTATGAATAAGTAAAGTTTTATCTATCACATCATTGGGGTAAGAGGAATAAGTCAGCTGCGGCCCAGCGACCATCACCTCAATATCAGGAAAGTGTTGTTTAAACGTAGCGAAAGCACGCTTTGTTGCAAAGTCTTTATGTACCAAAATAACACTATCCACCTGAATACCTCGTTCTGCCAGCAATGCCATTGAAAATTTAACATTTTCACCGGTATTGGTTGCTTTAGGCTCCAATAGAACATGGCTTGCAGGCACACCAGCTTGACGGGCAACGTCAGCAAACACTTCGGCCTCTGTTTTTTTAAAAAGTCCCTCTGTATTACGGCCACAATTACCAGAAAATACCACATAAGGTGCAAGCCCCTGCAGGATTAATTCACTTGCACGCTGCGCCGTTCTAATATCGATAGAGCCCATCACTATGATGCAACTGGCAGCCTTTAGTGGAGAGTAAAGCACAAGATCATGCCAAAGTAGCTGGCCATAATGATCCACTTGTTGCTCAGAAAGCATTGTTTGTCTCCCTTTTTCGGTACTTGCTAACATAAAATGACCGGATAGCCTGATTTCGGGTGAGTAATAACTTCCCCCTCTAATGAAAACACATTTTTTAGCAATGACTGAGTAAAAACCTCACCACTCGTGCCTTGCGCAACCACCTTGCCATGATCAAGCACAACAATGCGATCCGCGTATCTCGCCGCAAGATTTAAATCATGAAGTACAACTAACGAGCCAATTTGCAGTAAAGCTAATTCTTTGAGCAGGCTTAATAATTGGTGTTGATGATACAAGTCGAGTGCTGCTGTTGGTTCATCCAATAATAAATAACGTCCACCTAGGCTAGGCTTTTCCCATATCTGAGCAAAGGTTCGGGCAAGTTGCACTCGTTGCTTTTCACCGCCAGATAGATGAGTGTAAATATTCTGCGCTTTATCTTGAATATCAGTCCAGCTCATTACTTGCCGAATCACCTGTTCATTTTCGAGGTGGCCAGTCGTTTTGTTCATTCGCCCGATGTTAACAACTTCAAATGCGGAGAATGGAAAATTCAGCTGCGAGCTTTGTGGCAAAATAGCCAGCCGCTCAGCCAACTCACGTGGCGGCCATGTAGCTCTCAGCTTCTGCTCTATCAAGACTTGCCCTGTACTAAAAAGCTCACCGCTGATGACATTAAATAAGCTCGACTTGCCAGCCCCATTAGGCCCAACTAAAGCCACTACTTCATTACAATTAAGCGCAATATTAACCTCAGTTAACACGGCCTTATCATCACGGGTTAAATTAATATTTACAGCTTGCAGCATATCAAACCATGTACTGTTTTTGTTGCATTAACAAAAAGATAAAAAATGGCGCCCCAATGCACCCCATTACCACGCCAACAGGTAGCTCTATCGGCATAAATAAGGTACGAGCCAACAAATCAGCCAGTAATAAAAAGCACGCACCAAGTAAACCAGAAAGTGGTAGCAAATAGCGATGGTCAGGTCCAACGAGTAAACGAATTAAGTGCGGTACCACCAACCCAACAAAACCAATTAAACCCACGCAAGCTACGCTGACTCCAACCGCTAAAGCTGTCAACACCACTAATGTATATTTTAACCTTTGCACATCAACGCCCAAGTGACGCGCTTCTGACTCGCCAAGTAATAATGCATTTAAAGGCTTGGCAACGGGCATAATAAAAGCAAATAATGCCATGCTAACCAGGGAGCAAAGGCTAACCATGACCCAGTTAGCTCCAACCAAACTGCCTAATTGCCATGCGACGATATTGCGCAATACAGTGTCATCAGCAAAATAAGACAAAATCGCAATCCCAGCTCCCGCGAGTGCTGTAACAGCAATCCCTGCCAATAACATCACGCTAACCGACGTACCATGACGAGTCGATGCAATGCGGAGCACTAAAAAAGTAACAATCAAGCCCCCTAAAAAAGCAAACAAAGCCACTAGCAGTTCAGTACTGAGCGTCGAGGTAAAAGGAATCACTAAACTGCTGAGAAAGATAGCTCCCGCCGCCCCCAATGCCGCACCACTTGAAACGCCAATGATGGCAGGATCTGCAAGCGCATTACGAAACAACCCTTGCATCATAGCGCCACATAACGCCAAATTAGCTCCCACCAACAGGCACAACAAGGTACGAGGTAAACGTAAGTTTTGCATCACCATGATATGTGTGGCGGTTATTTCAGGAAATGCCTGTGGCACTAACAGCGCCCCTAAGGTTTGCAAGCTTTGCCAAGGACTGAAAGAAAGCGGGCCGATCATGAGAGAAAACAGCATGATAGCCAATAAGCTTACACTTAATATAATAAATACAACGGGAGCTCGACTTATTTTCACTATCACTCTGGCACAGACTCATAAGGTGGCGCTATGATAACACTAGCAAACACTTAGCTGGGAAAAAACCGCTCAGTTACGACCACATTTGATGATTGAGGAAGCCATGGTCATGACAGAAAAAGTCAGAATCGCATTAGTGGGATTAGGAGATATAGCGCAAAAGGCTTGGCTCCCCATAGTTTGTCAGCACCCCGAAATTGAGCCTATTTTTTGCACCCGGAATAAAGAGACCTTATCGCAGCTAGCGCAACAGTACCGCGTCAAAGAGACCTATACAGATATAAAAGATGCGATTAATGCAGCCCCTGATGCAATAATGATCCACAGCTCTACCGACAGCCATTTTGCGATAGCCTCTGCTAGCATAAAAGCAGGCATCGCCACCTTAGTCGACAAGCCTATTAGCGATAATATAGAACAAGTTTGCCAGTTAATCGATTTAGCAAAGACAAATAACACGCCTTTGTGCACCGGCTTTAACCGTCGTTTTGCCCCCTTGTTGCAGCCCCTAAAAGGCCACCCTCTCAATCAATTGCGTTGGCAAAAAAATCGTCACAACCTACCCGGCAACATTCGCCAGTTTATTTATGATGACTTTATTCATGTTGTTGACAGCCTGCTCTATTTTGGCCGTCCAGCCACTCCCATAGAGCCACAAATTAGCTTTGTCATGAAAGAACAACAACTGGCTGCCGTGTTTTTACGCATTGCCACCGAAAATACTTTATTAGAAGGCAGCATGAACCGTATCAGCGGGCAAACATTTGAACGAATTGAAGCATTTACAGACAACCAAAACTGGCAAATTGATAATTTACGACAAGGCCAACACTGTAGCGACAACACCATGACCCCCATGTTGTTCTCAGATTGGCAAAGCACACTCTACAAACGTGGATTCGACAATTTATTAGATGCCTGGCTATCTCAGATCAAAAAAAGCCAGCCAGAGCATGATTATTTAGATAGCTTATTAACAACACATAAATTATGTGAAAAGATAGTCAAATATATCGAAGCTAAAATAAACGAATAAGCAGATTGCTGCTATATTCCTATAGAGCTTTGAAATCGCTAAAAACTATTCGCTGCTTGCAGCTTAGTGTCAAATCACACTTAAGTGGATAAGATTATGTCAATTACTAAACGCTTAATAAATAACGATTCGGAATTAGAAATTATCATCCATGGCCGATTTGATTATTCTTTACATCGTGAGTTTAGGGCCTGCTATCAAGACCAGCAGCCTGATTTGGTTTATAACATCAATCTTAGTGAAGCCCAGTACATGGATAGCTCGGCATTGGGGATGATGCTGCTGTTAAAGGAGCACACCGAAAAATCTGAGAATGGCACAGTAAAAATCAGTCACCCTTCTAATACTGTGCTAAAAATTCTAAAAATTGCTCATTTCGATAAACTGATTAAAATAGAAAATTAGTCGTTAGCAAAGAGCAAGCCGCAAGCTATTATTCCTAAGTGAATACACATTGATCACGCCCCAGTGCTTTTGCCCGATACAATGCTTTGTCTGCTTGTTCAACCAACTCAGTTGATAACAACTCCTTGTTAGGAATAATACTGGCCACACCTACGCTGACACTTACAACACCACCAACGTTGCTTGCTTTATGAATAATACCCAGCTTTTTAACTCCCTCTAAAATATTATCCGCCACTGCATGTACAGCTGCCTCTGCCATATTCGGAAGCAAAATAGCAAACTCTTCACCGCCATAGCGAGCAACCACTTCGCCAGCACGACGAGCATGAATAAGCAAACTTTGCGCAACACGTTGCAATGTTTTATCGCCCTCAATATGGCCATAACAATCGTTATATTCTTTAAATTTATCGACATCGATCATCAGTAGAGTCAAACGATAGCCATGTCGCTGTGCGCGGTCCCACTCGGCTTGCAGGGAAATATCAAAAAAGCGCCGATTACTTACGCCAGTCAATCCATCCATCATAGAAAGGCGCTCAAGCTGTATGTTGGCAGACTCTAATGCACGGTTTGCACTCTCTAAAGCATAGTTTGCCGATGCTAACTCCGCGGTACGCTCTAACACCCTTTGTTCTAACTCTTTGTTAAACTGAACTAACTTCTCGTCTTGACGTTTTCTAAAAATCAGCTGAGATAGGTTTGCTGCATACAGCTTAAGTACTTCTTTATGATGTAATTCCAGTGGCTTTTGGTTAATCAAATTATCGACAGCAATCCAACCCAATGCTTGATCGCCGTCCCATAAAGCGACCATAGCGTTCCATCCCCGCCCAACATCTTTTTTATTGTGCTGCAACGCGGTATCTTCTATTACAATAACGTAGTCTTTACGTCGCAGGGTTTCTTGTACCACGGGGTGTTCTGGAATCGGGCTACTAAAATATGACTCATTCACCACTTTGCCATTTTCATCGGTGCCATAGGTACCAAACATTTTATTTGACTCATGATCGATCAAAAAAATCGCCATGCGGTCAATTTGCAGGTGCTGCTGTGCTAAGCGTACTGAATTGTAGTAAAGGTCATTCAGTGTGGAGCTTTGAGATAGCTCAATACTCACTCGGTGTAATTGTGTGAGTAACGACAAAAACATCTCAGATTGTGCAACTTTCTCGCCAAGCGCCTTAGCCGTTGTTACATTCTCAGCTTGCGCAAGCTGGGCCTGCTCGGAGAGGTAACGCTTTTCAAACTCTGCACCGATGGTTTGAGCGAACAGTTTGATAATATTCTGTTCATCAAGCTCCAGCGCATCAACATCATGATTGGTTTCTAAAAATAAAATCGCAAATACCATATCGTCATGAAAAATAGGTGCCGCGACCTGTACGCTTTCATGGATATCTAAAGATTGTGTTTGCCAAATATCATCTTCCGCTTGAAAATTAATTTGATATTCAAACTTTTTAGAATAAGCAACTGACTTAATGAAAGATTCAGGTAAGTCAGTGTGTTGACGTAACGTTGAGTCGCCATCGTAAAAAACCACATCATCGCAGCCGTTCTTTTTCGCTAATACTTGAAAGCCTTGATGCACTAAAATAATCGCGCAGTTATCCGCATCACTGTACAATTGCAGCTCATCGAGGGCTTGCTGATATACGCCCGTCATATCGCCAGCTGCAGCCACTTGCTGGTTTAATAATGCAAAAAAACTGTTTTCTTCCATAACATCCAAGCCAGCTTTGTTGGTTCAGCACCTCAACCAATTAGTGCGATAGAGGAGCACTTCTTACACCTGATTATAACAGGCCTTTAAACCAAGGTTTTGACTTCACCTGTTGCAAGCCAAACTAATACATACAATCAATAAAAAACGTTAGCTATAACTTAATTAGGTAATATTTATGACGCTCTTTAATGGCTTTTAATAAAAACCTCAAACTTAACTACAACTAAAATAGCCACCAAAGGCTGTTTGGGGGCCATTCATCGGGTATAATAGCAACACTTTTTTTGCTATAAGCCTCAATATGACCGCGATAAGTTCATCCCCAACCTCAGCTAGCCAAGTGTTAGAAAGAAATATCAGCCAATTTAATGATAAGTCTGTACTCGTTACCGGTGCCATTGAAGACACTTATGCAATTGAATTAGCTAACAGTTGTCGTTCAGTTCACGTGTTTACAACCTACTATTCCGCTTATCAAGCTTTACAACAATCGGATCAGATTGGATTAAGCTTTGGTGCGAGCTTTGCACCAGAAAGCCCACTTGAAGTTGATGCGGCAATATTATATTTACCGAAAACAAAAGCAGAAGTTGACTACCTACTCGCTAATGTTGTGCCACAAATCAAAATAGGTGGGATACTCTATCTCGTCGGCGATAATCGCGGCGGCATAAAATCAGTAGATAAACAATTACAGCCCTACGGTAATAAAGCCATTAAGCTCGACAGTGCACGCCGTTGCAGCTTACTTGCCCTGGAAATATCTCAACAGTGTCAGCCTTTCCAGCTTGACGACTGGCTAACAACCTATCCTTGCGAAGTGAAAGGCGAACACCTCGACATAGTTAGCCTACCAGGTGTATTTAGTGCTAAAGAGCTCGATCTCGGCACGCGTTTACTGTTAGAAAATATCGCCCCTCTGAAAGGAAATGCCTTGGATATCGGCTGTGGTGCAGGGGTTATTGGCAGCTTTTTGCTTAAACAAAACCCTGAGCTAAAAGTTGAAATGACCGATGTAAGTGCACTAGCGGTCGAATCGGCCAAGCTTACCTTGGCAAAAAATGGCCTAAACGCCCATGTATTCCCGAGTGATGTCTATAGCGAAGTCAAACAAAGATATACCACCTTAATATCCAATCCGCCTTTCCATGCTGGATTAAACACCAATTATGGCGCGGTCGAGCAAATAATCGCTGATGCCAAACAGCACCTAAAGATCCGCGGCCGGCTGATTTTAGTGGCGAATAAATTTTTACGTTACGAGCCTTTATTTGAAAAAGCCTTCACCCATTGCGAATTACTTACAGAAACCACTAAGTTTAAGCTTTTGAGCAATTATCCCGATTAATAAACCAGCAACAATCATTCCTAAGCCGCAAAAATAGCGGCTTAGTCCTCATATCCTCCCTTCAACCGCCATTTCTAGATATTAACTATTCACAAAATAAGCAAAAAAAGATAAAACTATTAATAAGTAATAAAAATATCAGAATTCATTTTAGTGTCATGATTTTTTATTCAAATGAACTCACTACACCCGAAAATTCTTGTGCTTATCTAATAACTTAAAATGGAGAACATATGGCCGGTATTCTCGCGATGATCCTCGCGGGAGGGGAAGGAAAACGCCTTCACCCCCTAACAGAAACTCGCTCTAAACCCGCAGTGCCATTCGGAGGCAGCTACCGCTTACTGGACTTTGCACTCAACAATTTTGTTAATGCGGACATTCTAAAAATATACGTGCTGACTCAGTTTAAATCACAATCTCTCAATATCCACCTGCGACAAGCATGGCACCTGTCAGGTATTACAGACCGCTTCATTGACCCCGTTCCGGCGCAACAGCGCATTGGCAAACGTTGGTATGACGGTACCGCCGATGCGATTTACCAAAATGATAAGTCCATTGAAAGTAATGAGCCTGATCAAGTCTGTATTTTCGGCAGTGACCATATCTATAAAATGGATATTCGCCAAATGGTTGATTTCCATAAACGTAAAGCGGCAGAGTTGACCGTTGCGGCAATAAAAGTAACCAAAGATCAAGCCTATCACTTTGGTATTATTGAAGTTGATGAGAATGGCTGCATGATAGGTTTCCAAGAAAAGCCTTCCGTTGAAGAAGCTAAAACCATCCCTGGCGATCCTGAACATGTGTTAGCTTCCATGGGTAACTACATCTTTGAAACCGACACCTTATTAAGTGAATTAAGACGTGATGCCGATTTAGAAGACTCCGAGCATGACTTTGGCAAGGACATCATTCCGCACTTATACCCGCAAGGTAAGGTTTTCGTTTACAACTTTAATGAGAACAAAATTGCTGGTGAGCCGGATGCTGTCTACTGGCGTGATGTGGGCACCTTAGATGCATATTGGGAGGCCCACATGGACTTACTCGATGATGAAGCCCCTTTCTCTTTATATAACCGAAAATGGCCACTTCATACCTATCACCCACCACTGCCACCAGCCACCTTTAAAGACAGTGACGGACATAAAACAAAAGTAAGCCAATCTCTGCTTTCAGCCGGGTGTTTTGTCCTTGGAACCGTGATTGAACGCAGTGTTTTAGGCTTTCACAGCCATATTCGCAGCGGCTCTAAAATTAGCGAAACCGTGATGCTAGGCAGTGTAAAAATAGGTGAAGGCTGCCGAATTACTCGTGCAATTATTGATAAAAACGTTGAAATAGCACCAGGCACCATTATTGGTGAAGATCTAGAGCAAGATAAAGCCCGTTTTACCGTATCTGAAAACGGCATTGTAGTCATCGCGAAAAACTCTAAAGTTGGATTTTAACGATCACTACGCGGAACTGAAGCAGATATCTTAAAGCTTGAGCTACCGCACTGTCTTAATTAACAAATTAGGCAGACTAATCACAACACACTAAGAAAATAATAATAATGGTTGTGAACAGATTGATATAGGGCCAAGGCAGGGGACCCCCCCAAATAAATGAATTAAATTAAGGATGTATTAATGGCACGAATTCTTTCCATGGTGCTGGCTGGCGGTGAAGGCACACGCCTTTATCCACTCACACAATCACGCTCTAAGCCCTCGGTTCCCTTTGGTGGCAGTTATCGTTTGATCGACTTTGCGCTGAACAACTTTGTCAACTCGGACTTTTTACGTATTTACGTATTAACACAATTTAAATCACAATCGCTAAACGTGCATTTACGTAAAGCTTGGCACTTAACTGGCATAACAGATCGCTTTATTGATGCAATACCGGCACAAATGCGCATGGGTAAACGCTGGTATGATGGTACCGCTGACGCTATTTATCAAAATTCACGCTTTATTGAAATTGATGAGCCTGACCATGTATGTATTTTTGGTAGTGACCATATCTATAAGATGGACATCCGTCAGATGGTAGACTTCCATCAACACAATGAGGCTGAGTTGACCGTTGCCGCGATTCAAGTTCCTGTCAGTGAGGCCAACCAGTTTGGCATTATTGAAGTGGATGAAGAAGGTCGCATGATAGGTTTTGAAGAAAAACCAACTTCAAATCCAAAAACTATCCCTGGCGACCCAGATCATGTCTTAGCGTCCATGGGTAACTACGTATTTGAAGCTAAGTGTTTAATGCGTGAATTAAAAAGTGATGCCGAAGACGAAAGCTCTAGCCACGATTTTGGTAAAGATATTATTCCGAAACTTTATCCAAATGGAAAAGTGTTTGTATACAATTTTAACGATAACAAAATTAATGGTGAACAAGAGGGAAGCTATTGGCGTGATGTAGGGACCATAAGTGCTTACTGGCAGGCTCATATGGATTTACTTGAAGATGAGCCACCATTCTCACTATACAATCGTAAATGGCCCTTACACACTTATTATCCACCGCTGCCACCTGCGACCTTTAAAGACTGTGAAAGCCATGAAACTCAAGTAAGCCAATCGTTGGTTTCTGGCGGTTGTTACATTTTGGGCTCAAGTATTGATAAAAGCGTACTTGGCTTTCGCTGCCACATCCGAGCGGGCTCAAGGATCAGCGGAACCATCATGCTAGGTAATACCAAGGTAGGTGAAAACTGCGTCATCCGAAATGCTATCATAGATAAAGATGTTGAGATTGCACCTGGTACCTTGATCGGTGAAGATCTTGAACTCGACCGTCGTCGTTTTACCGTTTCCGATGAGGGGATAGTTGTTATTCCTAAGGGCTCTAAAGTCGGCTTTTAGCCACTCCTAAAGCGGCTGATTGGCCGCTTTTTCGTTTCTAAAATTAGAACTATAAATACAGCGCATCAAAAGGAGCGCATTTTGACCGATACAAAACTAAAAATTCTGTTTGTTGCTTCCGAAGTTGAAGGCTTCGCGAAAACAGGTGGGCTTGCCGATGTGGCCAAAGCACTGCCTCTAGCCTTGCATGAGCATGGCCATGACGTGCGCGTCATGATGCCACTTTATCGCACGGTAAAAGGTGCTGAAACAGCTGAGTTTTTATGTAACCAAACCATGTGCCCTCAAAGTGGCTTGCCTGAAATCCCTTATGCTATAAAACGATTAAAAATGGGTAATGTCCCCGTTTATGGTATCGACAGCCCACATTACTTTGATCGCGCAGGTCTCTACGGCGAAGATGATCATGCTTACAATGATAACGGCGAGCGCTTTGCTTTTTTCTCTCTAGCTATTTTACAAAGCTGTGAAACCTTAGATTTTATTCCCGATATCATTCATTGTAATGATTGGCATACTTCGTTAGTGCCATTTTTACTTAAAACACGCTACCGCGATAATGGCCGTTTTAGTCATACAAAAACGGTCCTCACTTGTCACAACGCAGCTTATCAGGGCATTTTCGATAAGTCCCAACTGAAATTAATTCCAGAAATTAATAGCTGTATGGATCATCAAGTACTAGAGAATTACAGCTACATTAACTACCTCAAAGCAGGGGTACTTTATGCGGACAAAATTAACGCCGTCAGTCCTAACTATGCCTCTGAGCTTTTAACACCACTTGGCTCACATGGCATGTCGCATTGCTTTGTTAATCGAATCCGAGACTTTGAAGGCATTATCAACGGCTGCGATTACAATGACTGGAATCCTGAGGTTGATCCGCATCTACCACAAAACTATTCAGCCCAAGATTTATCCGGCAAAGCCGTTTGTAAAGCCAAGCTACAACAAGAGGTTGGCTTAGCACAATCAGATAAAGCCATCTTTGGTATGGTGTGCCGCTTAACCGAGCAAAAAGGCTTTAATATTTTACTGCCAGCATTAGAAGATTTATTGCTGCACGATATTCAGCTCATTATTGTCGGCACTGGCGATCCCGCTATCACAGGTCATTTACGTTCATTAGAGCAACATCATCCTGAGAAATTTAAGTTTGTGAATACCTATAGTGACTACCTTTCTCACTTGGTGGAAGCCGGAGCTGACTTTTTCTTAATGCCATCCTTATTTGAACCTTGTGGTTTAAACCAGTTATACAGCTTAGCTTATGGCACCTTGCCGATTGTACGGGGTGTTGGCGGGCTAAAAGATACAGTGAATGACTACGATCAAGACAATGATAACGGCAACGGCTTTATGTTTTATGAACCAGAGCCCGTTGATTTAATTAACCTATTACGCCGGGTTTTATTGCTTTACATAGAGCGCCCAGATGAAATTACAAGGTTGAAAACACAAGCAATGCAGTCTCATTTCTACTGGTCTGAATCGGTTATTCAATACGAACGTTTGTATGCCAAAGCTCTAGAACGTTACGCTTTATGACCAGCATAATGAATATGCATCATGCTAAAGGCATTTTGTAGATGTTTGGGTATACTTAAAAAATCACATATAAGCAGGGTTTATTATGGCACTTGGTATTGATGTACATAACTTCACAGAAAGATTCGTAAGCGAACGCTTTAAACAGCTCGACTTATATAGTCGATTTGATAGTGAATTTTTAGAAGATTTAGCCTGTATTGTGCTAAATAAATTACCTGTCCATTACATTCGATACGATGTCGATATGTATAACTACATGAAAGATGAAGATAAAACATCTTTAAAGCAAAAAGTTGAAGCTGCCGTTGATGAATCTATTGCGTTTTTGTTTGATGAAAAAAAAATCAAATTCAGCCGCGAACCAAAAGATACTGAATAATAACTCTGATTAGTTAAATCCAGCGTGTTCGAATGCCAACAATATCGCCAATGCAAATAAGGTAAACATTGGCGATATAAGTATAAACGGGCGCATCGAAGGTACCATTAGCAATACAGGAGCGATTAAAATACACACGGCAACTAAAACGTTCATCTCCATAAAACCCTTTTGTTACTTCTGCTCAAAAAACAATAAAGACAATCACTTAGTTTCGTCTATGCTTAAATAAATGGATATGGAAAACACTTTAATGATAATAATTACTATTAGCAAGTTGTTTTGGAGGTGAATATGTTTGTAGTTTTATATCAATGGCAGCTTACTCCTGAACGCCTAAGATCCTTCCAAGAAGGTTGGACTGAAATCGTTCATCGTAATATTGAAAAATACGGTGCCTTAGGCTCCAAACTACATAAAGGAAGTGACAATAATTGGTATTCTTATAGCCAGTGGACCAGTAAAGCATGCTGGGAAGCGGCATTTAATATGGATGATTCCCATCAAGAAGCTCGAAAGAAAATGGTCAGTGCAATTTTGCGAAGCTATCCACCTGTGCTAATGACCCCCATCTTAGACCACTTAGTCAGTGATGAAATGGTTACTCCGCCCTACTTATAATAAAATGAACGCAAAAAAAAAGCCTCAACATAAGTTGAGGCTTTTTTTAAAAATGGTGCCCGAGGGCGGACTTGAACCGCCACTTCCGAAGAAACCTGATTTTGAATCAGGCGTGTCTACCAATTTCACCACTCGGGCTAACAATTTGGGTTTAGCCTAAACGCTATTCCCTGTTAAGTGTTGCCGATTATACTCAAGGCAAACGCCTTGGCAAGTGCTTTTATGCCAATCTGTTTGACAATCAAATCAACCGCTCACTTATTCAGCAATTCAGCAATTTTAATGACCTATCACACTGCTAAATCAAATAAATTTGCTACAATCACCGCTCCAAAATCTAGCACTGTTATTTGGCGCTCCATAATCTGACACTATTATTTAAAGTAGACGAACGATGAAAAAAAATAAGAAGAATAAGACTGCAACCCCTAGCAAGCCAGTGAACCCCTTTATCGGTCTGCCATCTGCGGGTTTAGGGCGACGTTTGGGCGCACTCATATACGATGCACTGGTGGTTATAGCTGTGATGCTATTTTCCGCAGCACTGGGCGCCGTGGTAGCCATTCTATTGGAAAAGATGGGGCTTATTTCAACCGCGGGTCATGTCGATATGGCAGCTTACTTAAGCCATAACATTTTCTATCAACTTTGGATTTGGTTTGTATTTATTAGCTTTTATGTGTTCTTTTGGACTCGAGGAGGGCAAACCATTGGCATGCGAGCATGGCGCTTGCGTGTCCAAAATGAAGATGGTAGCCCAATAACTAAATCACAAGCGGTGATCCGATTAGCGACCGCAACCTGTGGCCTAGGTAACTTATTCGTGCCATTCAACAAGCCTAAACACCGTAGCTTCCAAGATCATTGGGCTGAATGTGAAGTAGTAGTATTAACAAAAGAATTGAACCAGCGAGTCACAATCAAAGGGATTAAGTGGTACTAACCAGCAAGCTCCGACAAACAAAAGGTCACCCTTGGGTGACCTTTTGTGTTTAAACGATGGTTGTTTTAGCTTTGCCGTTTAAGTAAGAAGGCAGAAAGTAAAATAAAACCGAAGCTTGGCGCAAGCGCACCAATAAAAGGTGGAATGTTAAAAACCAAACTAACAGGGCCAAACATTTCATTAGAAACATAAAATGTAAAACCAACGACTATCCCCATCATTAATCTGGCCCCCATTGTTACCGTACGCAACGGACCAAAAATAAACGAAATCGCCAATAACATAGTTACCAATACCGTAAATGGCACCATTACCGCACGCCACAATGCTAACTCGTAACGGCTAGCATCTTGTCGGTTAGTTTTTAAATAATCAATATAAGCCCATAAGTTTCGCATCGACATATCTTCGGGTTTGATCGTAACCACACTTAATTTATCTGGCGTTAGGCTAGACTGCCAAATTTCTTGTTCGATTGATGTAGATGTAACGGACTGCTCATTGAAGAAGGTTTTTTGAATATTAAATGCCTGCCAACCTTGCTCGGTAAACTCAGCTCTTTCGGCATGTACAGACTGGCTTAGCTTTAATTCATCATCAAACACAAATACTTTAACATCAAACACTTGTGTTTTATTTCTCACTTCACCGATACTAACAAAATTATCTCCGTCTTTAGCCCACACGCCGTATTGCGAACTAATGACATTGCCGCCATAAGTCGCCCCTCGTCGTAGCTCTTTCGCTGCCGTTTCAGACACTGGCGAAACAAACTCGCCAATCACCATCACTAAGACCATAATCGGTACTGCAGTTTTTAATACCGACAGCGCAATGCGCATTTTTGATATGCCAGCAGCCTGCATCACCACCAATTCACTACTACTAGCAAGAGAGCCCAAACCAACTAAAGAGCCAAGTAATGCCGCCATCGGAAAAAATAACTCTATTTCTTTCGGCATTTTAAGTAACACATATAACCCGGCAAGCATCACATCGTAATCGCCCTCACCCACTTTACCCAGCTGCTCTACAAACTTGATAATGGCACTTAACCCAACTAACGTGAGCAAACACAATAACGTTGCAGCAATAATGGTACGGCCAATATAACGATCAAGAATCCCCATTATCTTTCACCTTTTCCTGAGCTTGCCACTGTCTTGGCTGTTTTGTTAAATAACTGAGCAATCGCAGGAGCATCTTTAATGTTGAGATAGATGCCCACCAATAAGAAAATCCCTTGTACTAGCCACATACTTAACAGAGGTAAAGTCTTATCTTCAATGCCACTACGACTTGCACTGAGTAATAGAAAATAGGATAAATAAATCAACAGGGCAGGAAATAACTTAGCATAACGACCCTGACGAGGGTTCACCACCGCCATCGGCACCACTATAAACGTGAGGATCAAAATAGAAATAGGCAGCGCAATACGCCATTGCAGCTCCACTTGCTCCGCTAAGTCCTTGGAGCCAATTAGCTCAGCAGTGGGAATAGTATCAACCTTACGCCGACTCTCCTTTACCTCACGGCTTTCTAGTACCATGGAAAAGCTATCAAACTCAGTGATCTGGTAATCTTTTTGTCCCTGTATCCCCTCATAACGTTGGCCGTCATATAAGGTCAGAATTTCAGCGCCTTTCTTTTCTACCACCTTACCAGTGCGGGCAGTCAGCACCGACGGTCGCTGCTCTCCTTCCTTGGGCCAGTGAGCAGCAAAAATTTTACTTAAATTGTAACCTTCGGAATAATTTTCAACATAAACGACTCCCGAGCCATCCGGTGCAGAGTGAAAACGACCTTCGATTAAAGTGGCAAGTCCAGCATCAGCCTGTGCCTCCTCAATCACTTGCCGCTCTTTTAAGTTCGCTGCAGGCGAAATATAAAAAGTAATGTAGGCCGCAAAGGCAGCGGTGATAAGCGCTAATACCATGGTCGCGTTTAGCACATTTCTGGGGCTATAGCCACAGGCCGTCATCACCACCATTTCACTTTCTGCGTGCAGCCGCCCATGAGCAAACAACACCGCAATAAATAAACTTATGGGAATCATTAAGGTGCCGAGTGAAGGCAGATTTAACCACAAAATGGTCATCACCAAGTCGGCAGGAATATTACCATTGACCGCATCAGCCAATACCCGAACAAATTTTTGGCTAATAAAAATCAATAGTAAAATGAACAACACAGCAATTTGTGTCTTGGCTGTTTCTTTTAATAAATAACGGAAAAGAATCACGAGCATTCCTAGCTAAACTTGTGTTTTTACTGGCGTAGACCTGTATTTTAGGTAAACTTATTATTTTTAGCACTTACTAAATCAAACACAAAAGCGAATATTGGCCTTCAGCGCCGTTTTGATATGCGAAAAATAGCAGCTTTTGACCTCATAATGAAGGAGAGTCCATGGAGTTTAGCGTAAAAAGTGGCAGCCCAGAGAAACAGCGCAGCGCCTGTATTGTGGTGGGTGTATTTGAACCTCGCCGCCTGACTCCCGTTGCTGAGCAGTTAGATAAAGTGAGTGATGGCTATTTAAGTGCTTTATTGCGCCGCGGTGATCTTGAAGGCAAAGCCGGACAGATGCTGCTATTACACCATGTACCAAACATGCTCAGTGAGCGCGTACTTCTTGTTGGTTGTGGTAAAGAGCGCGAACTCGATGAGCGCCAATACAAACAAATTATTCGTAAAACCATTGGTACCCTGAATGAAACAGGCTCAATGGAAGCGGTCTGTTTTTTGACAGAGTTACATGTCAAAAGTCGTGACACCTACTGGAAAGTACGCCAAGCCGTCGAAGCGGCAGATGACAGTCTCTACACTTTTAATCAATTAAAAAGTAACCCAGGTGAAACCCGCCGCCCATTACGCAAACTGGTCTTTAATGTGCCAACACGTAAAGAGCTAGGCTTAGGCGAAAGTGCCATTGCTCATGGCTTAGCTGTCGCGCGCGGTGTTAAAAAGTGTAAAGATCTTGGCAACCTACCGCCCAACATTTGTAACCCTGACTACCTTGCCACGCAATCACTGCAGTTAGCGGAAAAATACGACACTATCACCACTAAGGTTATTGGCGAGCAAGAAATGGCCGAACTAGGAATGAATTCATACCTAGCCGTAGGGCGTGGCTCGCATAATGAATCGAAAATGTCGATTATTGAATATAAACAAGGCGACGCATCCGGTAAGCCCATTGTACTCGTGGGCAAAGGCTTAACTTTTGATGCTGGCGGCATTTCATTAAAACCCGGCGCTGGCATGGATGAAATGAAATATGACATGGGCGGCGCTGCCAGTGTATTTGGTACTATGCTCGCTTTAGCTGAGCTGGATTTACCGTTACATGTCATTGGCGTCATCGCAGCGGCAGAAAACATGCCAGACGCAAATGCCTATCGCCCAGGGGATATCTTAACGACGATGTCAGGGCAAACGGTAGAAGTACTCAACACTGATGCTGAAGGCCGCCTAGTATTATGTGACGCCCTAACCTATGTTGAACGCTTTGAACCAGAGCTAGTCATTGATGTCGCCACCTTAACTGGCGCTTGTATTGTTGCATTGGGCCACCACATCACGGGTTTAATGAGCAGCCATAACCCGCTGGCCCATGAATTAATCAATGCTTCCGAACAAGCTGGCGATCGCGCTTGGCGTTTGCCAATGGCCGATGAATACCAAGAGCAACTCGAAAGCCCCTTTGCAGATATGGCTAACATCGGCGGTAAGTCAGCTGGGACAATCACCGCAGCTTGCTTTTTAGCGCGCTTTACTAAGAAATACCATTGGGCTCATTTAGACATAGCGGGCACAGCTTGGCGCAGTGGCGGCAAAGATAAGGGCTCGACCGGGCGACCCGTGCCCATGCTGACACAGTTTTTAATCAATAAAAGCGGCGTCAGCGTCGAAGAATAATGACTCAAGGGCTGTTTTACCTAATGAGTCAGGCAAATGAGCCGGAAGTTAACCTTCCGGCTCATTTTGCTTATGCTTGCCAATTGGCGGCATATCACTACCAACAAGGGCAAAAAGTATTTATCGCCACCGACAATCAAGCCGATGCATTTTTACTCGATGAATACTTATGGCAATTTAGTGGCGACAGTTTTGTGCCACATAATTTAACAGGCGAACCACCCTATTACGGCACGCCAGTTGAAATAGGCTGGCAAAAATCAAAACAAAGACGACAAGTACTGATTAACTTGCGTAAAATAGCGCCAGAATTTGCAACTGAGTTTGCACAAGTGGTAGATTTCGTCCCTATAGACGAACTGCTCAAGCAGCAAGCTCGGCAACGTTATGTCACATACAAACAATGGGGCATAACGCTTGCAACCACTCAACTGGAATAAGCGTCCACGGTATGTTATGCCAACGCCTAATAACCAGTAACGAATACCGCCGACAGAGAGCATTCTCTGGCTAAGAGCTAACCCGACATGCAAGCTGTTTACTTGCATGGCATTAATTTGACAGAAGCTGACACTGAATATGGAAAAGACCTATAACCCTCAATCAATTGAGCAAAAGCATTACCAAAACTGGGAACAGAAAGGCTATTTCAAACCCCATGGTGATACCACCCAAGACAGCTACTGCATCATGATCCCGCCGCCAAACGTCACTGGTAGCCTGCATATGGGTCATGCCTTCCAAGATACGATCATGGATACCTTAGTACGTTACCAACGTATGAAAGGAAAAAACACACTGTGGCAAGTAGGCACCGACCACGCAGGGATCGCCACGCAAATGGTGGTTGAGCGTAAAATTGCCGCCGAAGAAGGCAAAACTAAAAATGATTACGGCCGTGAAGCCTTTATTGAAAAAATTTGGGATTGGAAAGCCGAGTCAGGTGGCACCATCACCAAGCAACTACGTCGCCTTGGTGCCTCGGTAGACTGGGATCGTGAACGTTTCACCATGGATCCGGGCATGTCAAAAGCGGTACAAGAAGTATTCGTAAAGCTATTCCAAGAAGATTTAATCTATCGCGGTAAGCGCTTAGTCAACTGGGATCCAAAACTGCACACCGCTATTTCTGACTTGGAAGTTGAAAACCAAGAGAAAAAAGGCTTTATGTGGCATTTCCGCTATCCATTAGCCGATGGCGCAACCACAGCAGATGGTAAAGATTACATTATTGTCGCCACCACGCGTCCTGAAACCATGCTGGGAGATACTGGTGTCGCCGTCAACCCAGAAGATCCACGCTACCAAAGCCTGATTGGTAAATTTATTGAATTACCTCTAGTAGGCCGCCGCATTCCTATCGTTGCTGATGAGCATGCCGATATGGAAAAAGGCACGGGTTGTGTAAAAATTACTCCAGCTCATGATTTTAATGACTATGAGGTAGGTAAACGTCATCAACTACCGATGATTAATATCCTGACCTTCAACGCAGAAATTCGCGACAGCGCCGAAGTGTTTAACACCAATGGTGAAAAATCAGATGCTTACAGCACTGAATTGCCAGCGCAATTTCAAGGCCTCGAGCGCTTTGCCGCGCGTAAAGCCGTGGTTGCAGCATTAGATGAACTGGGCTTATTAGACGAAGTCAAAGATCACGATTTAACCATTCCTTACGGCGACCGTGGTGGCGTGGTGATCGAGCCAATGCTGACTGACCAGTGGTATGTACGTGTTGCACCGCTAGCCAAAACCGCCACTGAAGCAGTTGAAAATGGTGATATTCAGTTTGTGCCTAAGCAATACGAGAACATGTACTTTTCTTGGATGCGTGACGTACAAGACTGGTGTATCTCACGCCAACTTTGGTGGGGCCATCGCATTCCAGCTTGGTATGATGATAAAGGCGGCGTGTACGTAGGCCATGACGAAGCACAAGTTCGTAGCGAAAATAACATCCCTGCCGATGTTGCACTGCGCCAAGATGATGACGTACTCGATACCTGGTTTTCATCCGCCCTGTGGACCTTCTCAACCTTAGGTTGGCCAGACGATACGGAAGCCCTAAAAACCTTCCACCCTACCGATGTGTTGGTCACCGGTTTTGACATCATTTTCTTCTGGGTGGCACGCATGATCATGATGACTATGCACTTCATCAAAGATGAGAATGGCAAACCTCAAGTGCCGTTTAAAACCGTTTATGTTACTGGTCTTATTCGCGATGAAAACGGCGATAAGATGTCAAAGTCTAAAGGTAACGTACTCGATCCATTAGACATGATTGATGGCATCGACTTAGAAAGTTTAGTGAATAAACGCTGCGGCAACATGATGCAACCACAGCTGGCGGCAAAAATCGAAAAGAACACTCGCAAAGCTTTCCCTGAAGGCATTGAAACCCACGGCACCGATGCCCTGCGTTTCACCCTAGCGGCACTGGCCTCAACTGGCCGTGACATTAACTGGGACATGAAGCGTTTAGAAGGCTACCGCAACTTCTGTAACAAGCTTTGGAACGCCAGTAACTATGTGTTCATGCACACCGAAGACCAAGACTTAGCAGGCGCGGGCGAATTTAGCTTGGCGGATCGCTGGATCCAAGGTCAACTACAAAAAACCATCAAAACCTACCGCGATCACCTTGATGCCTACCGTTTTGACCTAGCGGCAAACACTTTATACGACTTTACCTGGAACGAGTTCTGTTCCTGGTACTTAGAGCTAACCAAACCAGTGCTGTTTAAAGGTACGCCAGAGCAGCAACGTGGTACCCGTCAAACCTTGGTTGACGTGTTAGAAACGCTACTGCGTTTAGCACATCCTATGCTGCCTTATATCACTGAAGAGATTTGGCTACGCGTGAAGCCACTCGCAGGTAAAACGGGCGATACCATCATGCTGGAAGCCTTCCCAGAATGTGATGACAGCAAACTCGATGCCACTGCAATTGCCGATTTAGAATGGGTTAAGCAGGTGATCCTCGCGGTACGTAATATTCGTGGTGAAATGGACATTAGCCCTAACCTGCCACTGAATGCGTTACTTAAAAATGCATCCGCTGAAGATCAACGCCGCTTTAACGACAACCGTAGTTTCTTAAACTCGCTAGCAAAATTAGAGACAGTCACGGTACTGCAAGAAGGCGAAATTGCTCCGGCTTCAGTCACTAATTTAGTTGGCAAAATGGAGCTATTAATCCCAATGGCGGGCTTAATCGATAAAGAAGCAGAGCTGGCACGTTTAGCGAAACAAGCCGAGAAAGTGGCTAAAGATCTTGATAAGGTCACCGCGAAACTAGGCAATGAGAAATTTGTTGGTAAAGCGCCGGAAGAGGTTATCGCCAAAGAGCGTGCCAAGCAGGAAGAGCTGCAAGGTACACTCGATAAAATTACCGAGCAACAGGCGACCATCGCTGCGTTGTAATTGCTCAATTAATCGCATTTTTCAAGGTCACCTTCGGGTGGCCTTTTTATTGCCTACATCAACTGACAGACCCGACATCCCCTTTTCTGAACCAAATCTTCCCAATAAGAAAACAAAGCTAAGTTATTGATATTAAATACGTGTCACCTTAGTGTCACTTGCATGTCGTGGTTAAAAAGGTATGCTCTAGTAACCTTAGAGGCATGAAAGGATAACAGGATGTCGAAACCCAATATGATTAAAACATATCGCTTACAAAAGGCTTGGTCGCAAGAGCAACTATCGGAATTTAGTGGCGTCAGTGTACGCACCATTCAACGCTTAGAAAAAGGCGGACAAGGTGCACTTGAGACACTAAAAGCCATTGCGGCAACCTTGGACGTAGACATTCAAAAATTACAGAATATGCCTAACACTGAGGAAGCCAACATGAACACAAGTCAAGCCAGTGAACCACAAGATCCAGAGGCGATAAAACTAGCCCAAGCCAAAGCTGAGGTGCAAGAGCTGAAAGGCTTTTACAGTCACCTTTCAACCTATGTCTTGGTCATGTTATTACTTACTGCGATCAATTTATTTTTTAGTCCTGATTACTTTTGGGCAATTTGGCCAATGCTAGGTTGGGGTATCGGCATTGTTAATCATGCTCTAGGCGTATTTAATATTTGGCCAAAATTTGGCAAGGATTGGGAAGAAAAGCAAATTCAAAAACGTCTTAAAAAATAACCCAGCTGTGTAAAATGGGGAGTCCCCCCATTTTACGGTGCCCTTTCAGCAAAATTAATCTTGCTGATCGCGCTTAAATACTAACTCATAAGGCTTAGAGTCTATTTCTGAGAAGAAATACCCATCTAAATCAAACTGCTTAAGTTGTGCCACAGTCGTCAACTGATTTTGAATAATGTAGCGCGCCATTAAGCCGCGCGCCTTTTTCGCGTAAAAACTGATCACCTTGTACTGACCGTTTTTATTATCTTTAAAAACAGGGGTGACTAACTTACCTTTTAAGTCTTTACGTTTTACCGCTTTAAAGTATTCATTAGATGCTAAGTTAACCACCAGTTCATCACCTTGCTCTGCAAGGGCTTGGTTAACTTTGTCGGTAATTATATCGCCCCAAAATTCATACAAATTTTTACCGCGAGCGGTATCCAATTTTGTGCCCATTTCTAGGCGATAGGGTTGCATTAGATCTAACGGTTTCAGTAAGCCATAAAGGCCAGACAGCATCCGTAAATGCTGCTGAGCAAAGGCAAAGTCTTGCTCGCTAAAACTCGCCGCATCTAATCCGGTATAAACATCCCCTTTAAACGCAAGCAAGGCTTGGCGTGAGTTTTCTAAGTTAAACTCAGGTTGCCACTCAGCAAATCGCGCCGCATTTAAACCAGCTAATTTGTCGCTGATTTTCATCAACTGTGAAATTTGCAATGGCGTCAGCTCACGGCAACGTTTGATCAACTCATGGCTGTGCGCAACAAATTCAGGCTGACTAAAAGTGTCTGTCGCTAAAGGAGATTCATAATCTAAGGTTTTTGCAGGAGAAATTAGCACTAACATAACAACAATACTCTTTTTATAAGCAATAAAGCCCAGCCGCGTACGCGCACTGGGCTTAGAATAGTGACATCTTACCGCGCTGACATTACATGTCTACTGTGACATCATCCATCATGCCTGTGCCCAGATTATCATTGCCTTTTAGCTTGATCATTAGACGCAGATCGTTCGGAGAATCAGCATGAGCAAGGGCATCAGCGTAGCCAATTAAACCTTGCTGGAACAATTCAAACAAGGCTTGGTCAAAGGTGTTCATGCCCAGCTCGGTCGATTTGCTCATGATCTCTTTCAGTTCATGTAACTCACCCTTACGAATAATATCTGATACCAAAGGCGTATTGAGCAAAATTTCAAATGCACCACGACGAGTACCACCGTCTTGCGTTTTAATTAATTGCTGGGCCACCACACAGCGCAAGTTAACCGACAGGTCAAATAAGAACTGCCGCTGCATATCTTCTGGCACTAAGTGCAAAATACGATCTAGCGCTTGGTTAGCATTGTTAGCGTGAAGGGTCGCCATACATAAATGCCCCGTTTCTGCAAACGCAATGGCAAACTCCATAGTCTCACGTGTACGGATCTCACCCAAAAGGATCACATCAGGTGCTTGACGCAATGAGTTTTTCAGCGCCATTTCAAATGACTCGGTATCTAACCCCACTTCACGCTGTGTGATAATGGATTTGCCATGCTGATGCACAAATTCAATCGGGTCTTCAACTGTAATGATATGACCACTAGCATGCATGTTGCGATAGCCGATCATCGCGGCTTGTGAGGTCGACTTACCCGAGCCTGTCGCACCAACAAACAAGATCAGGCCGCGCTTTGCCATACATACTTCTTTAAGCACTTGCGGTAAGTGCAGCTCTTCAAAGGTGGGTATACGCATTTCAATGCGGCGAATAACCATACCTGGCATGTCTTTTTGAAAGAATGCGCTAATACGAAACCGGCCGACTTTTTCAACGTTAAAAGCAAAGTTAGATTCTTTTTTCTCTTTAAACTCCGCCAGCTGCTGTTCATTCATGGCCTGGCTAGCCAGCTCATAGACAGCCGCTTCTGAAAATGACTCTTTGCCCGCTGATTGCAGCTGACCATTTACTTTAATGGCTGGCGGCATGCCTACCGAAATATAGACATCCGAGCCTTTCAGCTTATGCATACCGGTTAATAATTGCTCCAGTGTCATCCGTAACTCCTAGACAGTAGTTGTAATTGTCGCTTTAGCATCACTTGCCCCTTAGAAAGTATTAGCATCACTTGCCTTGGTCGCAGCATCAGCTTGAGAAACTTGCCCCGTATTAACTAGCTGACGCAAGCACTGATCTAATGTTTGCATGCCATGAGTCATACCCGTTTGGATCACAGAGTACATCTGGGCAATCTTATCCTCGCGGATCAAGTTACGAATTGCAGGAATCCCCATCATTATTTCATGGGCTGCAACACGGCCACCGCCATTTTTCTTTAACAAGGTTTGTGAAATTACTGCACGCAACGATTCCGACAGCATCGAACGTACCATGTCTTTCTCCGCGCCGGGGAATACATCCACGATACGGTCAATGGTTTTCGCAGCTGAGGTGGTGTGCAAGGTACCAAACACTAAGTGACCCGTTTCTGCCGCTGTTAATGCTAAACGAATGGTTTCTAAGTCACGCATCTCACCCACCAGAATCACATCGGGGTCTTCACGAAGCGCACTACGCAGCGCGGCGTCAAAGCCATGGGTGTCTTTGTGCACTTCACGCTGGTTAATCAAACATTTTTTGTTTTGATGGACGAATTCGATCGGGTCTTCAATGGTTAAGATATGTTTGTAATCGTTGTCGTTAATGTAATCGATCATCGCCGCGAGGGTGGTTGATTTACCCGAGCCCGTTGGCCCAGTAACTAACACTAAACCACGGGGAGTCTTTGAAATTTTCTTGAAAATATCAGGGGCGTTTAAATCATCTAAGGTTAATACTTCACTTGGGATGGTACGAAATACCGCACCGGCACCGCGATTTTGGTTGAAGGCGTTAACACGAAAACGCGCTAACTCTGGCACTTCAAACGAGAAATCCGTTTCTAATTTTTCTTCAAAATCTTTACGCTGCTTGTCGTTCATGATGTCATAAATCAAGCTGTGTACTTGCTTATGGTCGAGAGCCGGTAAGTTAATCTTGCGCACTTCACCGTCAACACGGATCATGGGTGATACACCGGCAGAAAGGTGTAGATCCGACGCTTTATGCTTTACACTAAACGCCAATAACTCTGTAATATCCATAACCTAAGATTCCTGTAGTAAACTATTATGAGCACACTATCGAAGCAACTCACTACGGTTTTATCTCAAATTGAACAAGCGGCATCCGCTGCTAATCGAGAAAAACATGAAATAAAACTACTGGCGGTCAGTAAAACCAAGCCAATAGCACAAATTAAAACGGCCTACGCCGCAGGCCAACGCCTGTTTGGTGAGAACTATGTGCAAGAAGGCATAGAAAAAATTCAAGCTCTCAGCCAAGACGCAGATATCGTTGAGCCAATTGAGTGGCATTTTATCGGACCACTGCAATCAAATAAAACTAAACCCGTGGCTGAGCATTTTAATTGGGTACAAAGTATCGACCGTTTAAAAATAGCACAGCGCCTAAGCGATCAACGCCCCGCACACCTCTCGCCACTGAATATCTGCTTACAGGTCAATATTAGCGGAGAAGCCAGTAAGTCGGGAACCACTTTATCTCAAGTTATTGAACTCGCATCACAAGTAAGTGCATTACCACGTTTAAAACTGCGTGGCATCATGGCCATACCGCAAGCAACCGATGACGAAAACATCTTAAATAACAGCTTTCAACAATTACATCGGTTATATTTGCAACTACAGCAAACCTACCCCGAGATGGACACCCTATCCATGGGCATGAGTGGTGATATGATACCGGCCATCGCTAATGGCAGTAGCATGGTTAGAGTAGGAACCGCCATTTTTGGCGCGCGCGATTATTCCGCTTAAGATATCAGCGCATAACATTAACAACGGATTTATAAAGAGACTCACATGGAACAAAAAAAGATTACCTTTATCGGTGCCGGCAACATGGCAAGCAGTTTGATCGGCGGCCTACTTCAAGACGGTTATGATAAAACGTGTTTATTAGCCAGTGACCCTAGTGATGAAAACCGCAGCAAAATGCAGCAACAGTTTGCTATTGGCACCCAAACTAACAACGCAGAAGCGGTAGCCTGGGCAGATGTGGTTGTACTAGCAGTTAAGCCACAGATTATGGCTGCAGTGTGCCAAGACATCGTCGACCAAGGCGCCGACTTATCCGGTAAACTATTTGTTTCAATTGCAGCAGGCATCTCGGTGTCACGTTTACAAGGCATTTTAGGTAACGTACCAGTAGTGCGCACCATGCCCAACACGCCAGCCCTGTTACAGCTTGGCATGACCGGCTTATTTGCATCTGCTCAAGTCAGTGACAGCGATAAAACCTTTGCAGGCGATCTAATGGCAGCGGTAGGTAAAACCGTTTGGGTTGAAGACGAGGCACAAATTAACGGCATTATCGCCGCCTCTGGCAGTGCGCCGGCCTATTTCTTCTTATTCATGGAAGCAATGGAGCAAACTGCGATTGAAATGGGCTTTACCCCTGAGCAAGCACGTCTATTGGTGCAACAGTCAGCATTAGGCAGCGCGCAAATGGTGGTACAAAACCCTGACCTTGATTTAGCCACCTTACGCACCAATGTTACTTCTAAAGGTGGTACCACTGCCGAAGCTGTTCGCACTTTTAACGAACAAGGTTTAGCTGACACCGTTAAGCAAGCCATGACCGCAGCTGCCAAGCGCGGCGCGCAAATGGAACAACTCTTCTAGGAGGCAAAATGGGCACTAACCCGTTTGATTTTTTAATTAACACCCTGTTTGATTTATATATTTCAGTGGTTATTTTACGCTTGTGGCTACAAGTAGTTCGGGCCGATTTTTATAATCCATTCTGTCAGTTTGTGGTAAAGGCAACAAACCCATTGCTCAAACCACTGCGCCGCGTGATCCCCGGCTTTGGTGGCTTTGACTTTGCCAGTGTGGTGTTACTGCTGATTATCGTATTAGCTAAGTTATTGTTGCTGCAATACCTTAACTTTTTACCTTATGCCATGAACAGTGTCGGTGGTTTATTGCTAATAACGGCATTAGTTGCCCTAAAGAAAATCGGTTACTTGCTGTTTTGGGTACTGATTATTCGCGCCATATTAAGCTGGGTTAGCCAAGGCCGTAGCCCTATAGAATATGTAATGTATCAGTTAACAGAACCTCTCATGGCGCCGATTAGACGTATGCTCCCTTCAATGGGCGGACTGGATTTATCCATCTTAGTGATTTTTATCCTACTGCAGTTTATCAATTACGGTATGTTGAGCTTAATCGGCCCACTTTGGCTAATGCTCTAAATTAGTCGATGAATGCCATAACCCGACAAGGCGAAGACTTAGTGCTTCGCCTTTATATTCAACCTAAGGCTAGCCAAGATAAAATCATGGGGCTACACGGTGACGAGCTTAAAGTGAGCATTACCGCACCGCCTGTGGACGGCAAAGCCAATAGTCACCTAATTAAATTTTTCAGTAAAATATGTAAGGTTGCTAAGGGTCAGATCTTGATAGAGAAAGGTGAGTTAGGCCGACATAAACAAGTGCGGATCTGTGCGCCCAAAGTGATCCCATCAGCGCTTTTACCACTAATAGATCATACTTAAAACGACCATTCAGCACAGCCAAACCGGAGTTAGTAATGTCAATCCTCAAACTGCCTATATTAGGCTTGATAACCAGCCTAATGCTGTTCATTAGCCCAATGGGGCAAGCAGAGCAAAAACAAACCTTTGCCAACCTTGATATTCATTACATCGCTTTAAACTCAACGTTTTTAACGCCAAAAATTGCCCGAGCCTACAAGATTAAACGCAGTGCTTATAACGGCTTGATAAATATCAGCGTGCTTGATACCAACCAAGTTGGCAATCCCGGCGTCGAAGCGAAATTAACTGGTACCGCCAGAAACCTATTAGGCAACAGCATCACTTTAGCGTTTCGCGAAGTAAAAGAAGGCAATGCCATTTATTATTTAGCCGAAGTGCCGTTTCGCAATGAAGAAACCTTCACCTTTGACATTAAGGTGGAAAGCCAAGGAAAAAGTAATAAATTGAAGTTCATTCAAAAATTCTACGTTGAAGACAATTGAGACCAGCATGAAACAATTAGTATTAGCCACAGGTAATCTAGGAAAAGTAAAAGAGTTAAGTGAATTATTAACCGCTTTTGATCTAGAAGTATTACCACAAAGCCACTTTAAGGTGTCAGACGTACCAGAAACCGGCACCACTTTTGTTGAGAATGCCATTATTAAAGCGCGTCATGCTGCTTATATTACTGGCTTACCTGCGATTGCTGATGATTCAGGCTTAGAAGTCGACTTTCTAAAGGGGGCTCCGGGTATTTATTCCGCCCGCTATGCTGGCGAACGCGCTACCGACCAAGATAACATCAATAAATTGCTGAAAGAACTTGAAGGAGTGCCTGAGTCACAACGCACCGCTCGCTTTCATTGTGTATTAGTATTGATGAACCACGCTGATGATCCCACCCCCGTTATTTGTCATGGTAAATGGGAAGGATACATCACCACCGAAGCCGTCGGCGAAAATGGCTTTGGTTATGACCCCGTATTTTTTGTGCCAACAGAAGGCGTGGTCAGTGCGCAACTGGATAAATCGCGTAAAAACCAATTAAGCCATCGCGGCAAAGCGCTGCAGTTACTGAGCACTAAAATCAACAAGAAACTGGGCCAATAATGCTAACCCTGCCACCGCTGAGCTTATATATTCACATACCTTGGTGTGTACAAAAATGCCCGTATTGCGACTTTAACTCCCATGGCTTAAAAGGCGACATTCCTGAAGCTGAGTATATTGACGCCCTACTCGAAGACTTAAGCCTTGAAGCGCAATATATCCAAGGCCGAGCGCTGCACAGTATCTTTATTGGTGGCGGTACGCCGAGCCTATTAACCGCAGAAGCGATGGCCAGGCTGCTCAAAGGCGTTGCACAACAAATCCCGTTTAGCCAAAATATTGAAATCACCATGGAAGCGAATCCTGGCACGGTAGAAACCGAGCGTTTTGCTGGCTTTATCGCCGCCGGTGTAAACCGTATTTCCATTGGCGTGCAAAGCTTTCAACAACCTAAGCTCAATTTGTTAGGCCGCATTCACGGCGAAGATGAAGCCGTTAATGCCGCCAAGCTTGCCAGTGCTAGCCCACTCAATAGCTTTAATCTCGATTTGATGCACGGTTTGCCAAATCAAAACCTTGATGACGCACTGTTTGATTTAACCACCGCAATCGATTTAGCGCCGCCCCATTTATCTTGGTATCAACTAACAATCGAACCCAATACGCAATTTGCATCTAAACCGCCAACGCTACCTGATGACGATATCTTGTGGGATATTTATGAGCAGGGCCACCAGCGCTTAATTGCTGCAGGTTATCAGCAATATGAAATATCCGGTTACGCGAAACCTAGTAAGCAATGTCAGCACAACTTAAATTACTGGCGCTTCGGCGACTACTTAGGTATTGGCTGTGGCGCTCATGGTAAAGTGACGCTGCCAGAGCAAAATAAGATTATCCGCACCACTAAGGTGAAACATCCTAATGGCTATCTTGATCCTGAGCGCGCATATTTAGATCAGCTTAATGAAGTTAAGCCGGATGAATTGCCCTTTGAGTACATGATGAACCGCCTGCGCCTATTTGAGCCGTTTGATAAAAACGAATTTAGCCAACGCACCGGCCAATCACCAGATATGTTGCAAACAGCAATTGATGCCGCACTAAGCAAAGGTTTACTACTGGATCTGGATGAGCAGTGGCAAGTTAGCCCACTCGGCCATCGCTATTTGAATGAACTATTAGCGTTATTTATGGACGAGTAAGCTAAGTTAAAGACAACGACACTAAAAAGGGCCTTTTGGCCCTTTGTTCATTTAGCGCTACAACTAAAACACTTAAAAGCGGTATGAGCCGGTTACATAATAACTACGCTCTGCGGTGTTGTAGTTTTTCTTCACTTCATATTCTTTATCGAACAAGTTAGCTATACGACCTCGTAACACCAAGCCGTTACTGAAGTAATAGCTAGTTGCTAGGTCAGCTAAGAAGTACCCCTTTAGCTTATTTGTATTAGCAGCATTATCGTAACTATCACCTTGATATAAGGTAGTGACATCAAACTGGAGGTCTTGGTAGCGATAATTCAGATTCCATTTGGCTAAATGTCGAGCGCGGCGAGGCAAATACTTATTTGTTTTTTTATCCTTGGCATTAACATGATCATATGACAACTGATGATTTAGCGCCCCCGTGGCAAATTCGGCTTGAATTTCTAGACCTTTTATCTCTGCCTCACTTACATTTTCAGGCATGTAATAATTAGGGGCAGGCCAAATTATCAGGTCTTCAATCTCACTTTGATAGGCAGTGAAACGAAAATCAACACTATCAAGCACCACTTCTGCGCCTAAATCGTAGCTCAACGACTGCTCTGGTTTGAGCTTTGGGTTACCTTTACTGTAAGGCGATTCTGGGTAATACAGGTCATTAAAGGTTGGCGCTTTAAATGCGGTGCCAATTGAACCTAGCAGGCGTACTTGCTCGACAACTTGATAACCTGTCGCTAATTGCCACGTGGTTTTGCTACCATAGCTTTGGTTATCATCTAGGCGCGCGCTGGCTTCAATACTTAATGGCGCGAGTTGATAATCTAGATTGATATAAATCGCTTTGTTGTCGCGTGTCGACTTAGCATAAGCCGCGCTATCAGTGCCCACTTCGTCTTGATACCACTCAACACCAGAAGTAATAGTGACAGCTTCATTAGCCGCAGCACTGACTAAAAGATTGACTAAATCACGATTAGTTTTGAATACATCATGGGATGTTGCTGAATAGTCGTCACTTTTGTCTTGGTTTGTCGCCAACGTTAGCTCACCAAATAGCCACTCCCCTTGGTAATTAAGCTTACCAGCCACGTTGTAGTTTTCAGTTTCACTATAAGTATCTTCAGCCCATGCACTATCATAGTCAGATTGACCTTGCTGAAAATACCCTTGCAAGCTGGCACGCCACTGTTGGTTAAATTGCTTGCCCAGTTCAGCCACAAAACTAGTGTTATGAAAGCCATCTTTATCTTGATCGACCGGCGCTTTTTGCGCGGAGAAACCTTCTGCATTGTCATGCTTGACTGCAAATTTAACCCAAGCGTCGTCTTTAAGCGCCGCTGCTGCTGCGGTTTCAATACTAGAAAACTCACGAGAGCCCAGGCTAGTACTCAATTCACCGTACTCTTCGCCTTGATAACTGGTGATCACATTAATCACGCCGCCCATGGCATCAGAGCCATAAATCGCCGCACGCGGGCCACGCACAAATTCAATGCGCTCAATTCCGGTTAACGGTATTTGGCCAAAGTTTGCCGAGCCAGTGGTCGCGCTGCCGATACGCACGCCATTGATTAACAGTAGAATATGCTTACTGGAGGAGCCACGAACAAAAATGTCAGTTTGCTGGCCGAAGCCGCCTTCATTGACTTGAATACCAGGTAAACGACGCAGTACCTCAGCAAATGACTTGGCTTGAATCGCTTCGATTTCTTCCTTTTCAATCACAGCGACCGACGCTAATGAACTAGCTAATGGCTGCTCGGTTCGATTAGCGGTGACGATAATAGTGTCATCCTCAGCAATATTTTTTGCGGTTGCATAGGGCAAGCACAGCGGCGTCAATGCCACTGCGAGAAGTGTTTTTTTCATTTTTTGAAAACCTTATTCGCGTTAAAAACCTAAGCGTCCATCGCTTAGTTGCTGACCGGTATTCGGACTTAAGAGACTGCCCAAGTGGGCGCTAAAACACGACTTCCCAGAGTAAAGTTAAACTATCGGCTCCAGTGTCTGAGGTTGCCCTCGGTATTTTAGTATTCTCTATCACCGCTGCGCGTCAGTCAGGGATTTACACCCTGTTCCCGCCATGGCTTTTAATAATTAAGGCCTAGCATAATCAGCATTCGCGCGCATGCTAAGGAGCAAGAGCCCAAATGTCTAGTAATGCTTATCCTAAATTTATATTTATAATTAACATAGTAGCTATTCAAGTAACATTTTCTACTCAAGAAAACACAAACTTATTTTGTATTGAATAAGTGCATATACTGAACAAGTAAGCATGCAGGTCATTAACAACCGTAAGGAACAGCTGTGAAGGTATGTACGAAATAGTGAACGCTGGTACGAAGTATTAATGCCACTAATTTTATTATAACTGGGTCGCCTTACGACCTGCTTAGGACGGAAAATATGGAGAATCCATTTATTGAACCAATTTTCGAGCTGTTACTAAACACCCAACAGCCACTGAAGATTCACGATATAGGTCAAGCCCTCAAGCCGTTACAACAAGCTCAACTAGACGATGACCCCAACAGCCATCTATTTAAGCTTAACTTCTTAATTATGAATGCGCTTTACCAGCTGCAAGATGAGCTTATCAACGAATATTATCTACAGATAAGCAGCTTGCATATCGAGTTACTGGTAAAGCCGGAAAGGGACATTCAGCTAGTTAACACAAGCACCACTCATAACTTGAAAGCCTACTATTTAGATTGGCAAAACTACCTCACCAGTAATGAGGAAATAGCCCAATTACTCGCCCAGTTTTGGCAACAATTTCAACAACAGCCTACACAACCATCCAGCCTAAGTGAACAGCAAGCGCTAGAACTATTTCAACTGAATGAAGATGCAACTTTTGCTGAAATAAAACAACGCTGGCGAGAGCTTGCCCTCATTTATCATCCTGATCGTGGTTATCAGTCTCCAGAAAAATTCAAACAATATCATGCTGCTTGGCAGGCATTAAAAAACATCCATGTTTGCATTTCGTGATGAAGTTAGATTAATTCGCCAAAACAACAAGTACAACATCAAAAAACCTGATACTTACATAGATATTTTATTTATAAACCCATACTTTTAGTTTAGCTGTAAAACTTATATTGCTACTTTTAGTTCCACATTCAGCCATTCGATGAGGTGTCACGTGTTAAAAAAATTAAACTTTAGAGCCAAGTTAGCCATCCCGGTGGTGCTAGTAACAGTAGTATTCGTTGCTATTTTCTTATTCACGATTCACAAGTTCAATCAACAAGCTGAGTTCAATATTTTATATAGCCAAGAAATACAGCCTGTCCTAGCAGATTTAGGTGACGGTTATCGCGATCTTTACCAAGCCACTGCGGCCATCCAAGGTTTAGTGATAGCCAATGGCAATAAAGCACTGATCGAAAAACAAGTTTTTGAGTATAACGATAACGCCCCAAAAGCACGGAAACGAATTTTGGCAGCGCAGCGCTTAATCGATATCGGCCTATTCGCCCCATCAAATCAAACTCACTTAGATGAAATGGCACGTACCTTTGATGTTTGGTTAGCTATGACTAAGCCTTATATCGATAATCCAAATCAAGCTCCTCAATTATTCGCCGTTAATGGGGAAGAGTTAGAGCAAGCCTTTGATACTATGCGTGAAGCGCTAAAACGCATTGAAGATAACCTTGTTGATACTGTTCATGGATTCGAACAAGATAAACTTGCCAGTATTAGTAGTGCAAAAATGATGATGGAAGTAGGCGGTATCAGCGCCTTGGTCGCTGCCGCTGCGATCACTTGGCTACTCGGTAATATTTTGATCGCACCGATAAAACGCCTAACCGCAGCCATGAAAAATATCGCATCGGGTGAAGGTGACTTAACCGCACGAGTGCCCGTTGAGACCCAAGATGAGATTGGCGATCTAGCTGAGTCGTTCAATACTTTTACCCAAAGAATACAAGAGACTATCACTGAAGTGATTATCTCATCGAATGCGGTACGTGCTGAGATGACCAACATTCAATCTATCACTCAGGGGGTTGCTCATGGCGCCAGTAACCAACAACTAGAAAGTGATGCGGTAGCCACAGCAGTTCATGAGCTCAACGCCACCAGCGAAACCGTGAGTCAGAATGCTGAAGACGCGGCTCACTCAAGTCAAGATGCCAATGATGAAGCCACCAGCGCAAAACACATCATCAGCACGACCGTAGTGTCAATTCAAGCGCTATCGAATGAATTGGCTCAAGCATCACAAGTGATTAATACCTTAGAACATGATGTAGGTGATATAGCATCAATTTTAGACGTTATTAGAGGCATTGCAGACCAGACTAACCTACTCGCTTTAAATGCCGCGATCGAGGCAGCCAGAGCTGGAGAACAAGGTCGAGGCTTTGCTGTTGTGGCCGATGAGGTACGCTCCCTCGCCAGTAAAACACAAGCCAGTACTGGCGAAATTCACAATATGATTGAAAAATTGCAAAACGGCGCCAAGCAAGCCGTCAGTGTCATGACTTCAAGCCAAGAAAGTGGAGAGCAAACAGCAACGCAGGCTGGCGAAGCTGGTGCGTCACTGGATGCGATTGTCAACGCTATCGCGATGATCAACGATCTCAATATTCAAATATCCACCGCAGCGAAAGAACAAAACCATGTCAGCGAAGAAGTGAGCAGTAATGTGCAACGTATCGCCGACAATAGTCACCAGGTGGTTGAAATGGTCGCTAGTGCAGAAAACGCTTGCGAGTCATTGGCGCAACAGTGTGAAAACTTGGATAGACTGGTCGCACAGTTTAAGGTTTAACAAAACCTGCCACTTAAATAAAAAGCGCTACGGCGCTTTTTTTATTGCCCGAATAACCGTCCATGTAAGCACAATAATAATCATATAAGCACTCAGATAGAAGGCCAAAGTAAACAGAGCAAATGGGTTAAGCAGATAGTCTAAATAATATTCGAGCCATGAACATGACCAAACAGCATCAAGCAATCCTGCGCAATGCGCACCACCGTATCCGCCATAAGCGTAATAGACGGAACTGCCAACATGGAACAAAAACGTAAGGATTAACGGCAGTAGCAACCAATATCGTAATTTAAACAACACGCCCTCACCGAGAGATAAAGATAGCCAAATGATAAATGTATAGACAGAGTGGTGTTCGGACAAATTCAACGTAAAAAAAAGGCCTCGCTTTTAGCGAGGCCTTTAATATGGTGCCCAGACGCGGAATTGAACCACGGACACGGGGATTTTCAATCCCCTGCTCTACCGACTGAGCTATCTG
>NZ_JAIBHJ010000017.1 GCF_021278025.1 Motilimonas sp. E26 | reverse complement strand
TTTACTTTTGGCGAAGCAAATTATAACCCTTTACCATGCTGCTCAAAAATCCATCGCGAAAGATCAACACGCCCTAGTGTTGTAATCATGATTTATTCATTCGAAAGGACATTCAGTGGCATTTTTTATTAAACCTTTAGGGGCTTTGGTGGGGTGGCTGATAATCACGGCTGCTAAGTTAGTCACCGGTGCGAAGGCGTTAGGGCAAGTTCCTAAAGTTGATACCAAAGCCAAGGCAAGGGTATATTTTGCCAATCATACCAGTCATGGCGACTTTGTTTTATTGTGGGCCTCGCTTAACCCCAAATTACGCTCAAGTGTGCGACCAGTCGCTGGCGCCGATTATTGGCAATCAAGCAAGGTGCGCCGATTTATTATTCATCAAGTGTTTAATGGTGTGCTAATTTCTCGTGGCAAAAAAAGCCAAAGTGAGCAAAGTGAGCAAAATGAGCAAGTGAATCCATTGCAACCTATGCTAGATGCTTTGAGCCAAGGTGACTCGCTGATTTTATTCCCAGAAGGAACGCGAAACCTGACCGAGCCAACGTCCGCGCAACCCGTTACATCGGCTACAGCATTAAGCACAACCCCTTTACTTCCTTTCAAAGCAGGTTTATTTCATTTGTTACAGCAACACCCGCAAGTAGAATGCGTACCGGTGTGGATAGCCAACATTAACCGTGTGATGCCAAAAGGTCGCAGTTTGCCTTTGCCTTTATTGTGCACGGTGAATTTTGGTGAGCCGATCCTTTATGACGGCGACGAAGATAAAGCCGCCTTTTTAGCCAGAGCGCAACGCGCACTATTAGCTCAAGCCCCGGGAGAAGCGCAATGAGTCAGGATATGATTTGGTTGTTCTCGGGTTTGGCCATTTTCTTAAGTGTGGCCAGTGCCATTGGCAAAATATTGCAGCTACGTAGTGCCCACGTTTATCGCAAAGCAGGGTTGCCAGTGGTTGAAAGCCCAGTACTTGAAAACCTTGTTGCCCGCATCAATGCTTGGTGGGTGATGATCGGTGTTCTCGCCATTGCTTTTCATTTTGGCCATTTCGGTGTGACCATCTTGTTTTTCTTTATCTCGTTTTATGCGCTGCGTGAATTTCTCACCTTAGTGCCAACTCGTAACAGTGACTACCCAGCGTTATTCGCGGCATTTTATTTTGCCTTGCCGATGCAGTATTTTTTAATTGGCATTAGTTGGTACAGCTTATGGGTGATTTTTATTCCTGTGTATTTGTTTTTATTGCTGCCAATTTTATCCTCTCTTGGTGGTGATACAGCGCGTTTTTTAGAGCGAACCAGCAAGGTACAATGGGGATTAATGATTGCGGTATATTGTGTTTCTGCGATTCCTGCGTTGTTGCTGTTAGATATTAAAGGTTTTGAAGGGCGAAATTTATTACTGATTGCTTGGCTGATCTTAGTGGTGCAATTATCTGATGTGCTGCAATATGTATGTGGTAAGTTATTTGGTAAAACAAAAATAGCCCCAACGCTGTCGCCATCAAAAACCGTAGAAGGCTTTGTCGGCGGTATTGCCCTTTCTATGTTAGTGGGTGCGGCGTTATATGCCATTACGCCCTTTCAGCCTTGGCAGGCCGCACTATTTGCCTTGTTGGTAAACTTACTGGGGTTTGCCGGTGGTATTGTGATGTCGGCGATTAAACGTGATTGCGGTGTGAAAGATTGGGGTAACATGATAGAAGGTCATGGCGGCATGTTTGACCGTATTGACTCTGTGTGTTTTGCTGCGCCGGTGTTTTTTCATTTAGTACGTTATTGGTGGACTTAAGGTGAGAGAAGGAGGCCGTGTAATGAAAAAATTAACAGGGAAGTGGCGTTTACGTCTAGAGCAGTTTTCTGTGTCGGTGGAAGTCCAAGAATACATTAACCCTGCACAGCCTTATTGGCGTGAAGCTCAAGGCAGTGATTTATGGTCGAGAATGCGCAACAAAGACAAGCTGAAGTGGCAGTGCGTTAGATAAGGGGATGAACCGTGAAATGTTTTTATTTGATTGGTCTGTTATTTTTATTACTTTCCCAGCCAATATGGGCCAATTCTTTTGCTGATAACTTAGTCGAAGCGGCTCTGTATCGCACCACACAAGAGGTGCGTTATGACGGCCGTTATATCAGCATTCCTTATCCCAATGGCGATGTGCCTGCCAATATCGGCGTCTGTACTGACGTGTTAGTGCGAAGCTACCGCGCCCTCGGCATCGATTTACAACAATTAGTACATCAAGATATGGCGGCTAATTTTAGCGCGTATCCGTCGAAACGTATTTGGGGCTTAACGCGCACCGATCGCAATATTGACCATCGCCGTGTGCCGAACTTGCAAACCTTCTTTAGCCGTCACGGTCAAGTGTTACCTATCAGCCAAAATGGGGCTGATTATCAAGCGGGCGATATAGTCTCTTGGATGCTGCCAGGCAATTTACCCCATATTGGCATTTTAGTACCCGCGCCCGATAGTGAAGGTGATACGCCTTGGGTGGTGCACAATATCGGTTATGGACCACGACGAGAGAGCATGCTGTTTGATTACCCCATTACTGGGCACTATCGTTTTCAGCCTTAAGGCAAGATTTGACCGAAAATAAGCTTGGCGGCGTAATGTTATAAATGATGAGGTTTCACCTCAATTCGTCAGTTGCATGGGAGCCTTTGTTGTGAAAAAAGCGTTGTTGATTGCCTTGGTACTAGTGATGACTGGTTGCTCAACTAAGTTTACCTACAACAATTTAACTTGGTTGGCTTACTGGTATCTTGATGACTATGTTGAATTAACATCAGAGCAAAAAAAGGTAATTGACCAAAAACTTTACGACTGGCAGCTGTGGCATCGCTATCAAGAATTACCTAAATACCAAGCTCACCTCAAAGAGTTACAACAGGATGTTGCTGAACAAAAGTTGACTATGGCTAGGCTGGAATATCATCATCAACAAATAAGTGAGCATTGGCAAAGACTTAAACAAAAAGTAGTACCTGAGTTGGTGGCATTGGCACCTATGTTAAGCAAGGAGCAGGTGGAGCAGCTTTTTGCCGAGCTGGCTAAGCGTAATGCTGAGAAACGTGATGAATTGTTAAAAGAGCTCGCTAAGTCACCGCAAAAACAAAAAGAGCAAGCCCTTGATGAATTAACAAGTGATCTGAATGATTGGCTTGGATCCCTAAATGTGGCGCAAGAACAACTCGCCAGTCGCGCACTTGATGACTATTTGGATAACCGCATGTTGTGGCTTGACTATCGCTCAGGCTATCAAGCAGCGTTGAAAACTCAGTTGCTTGAACTCATCCAAGCACCCGATCAGCAAAAGCAATTACGTTTAGCAGAAGACTTACTCACTCCCGAGGGTTATCGCAGTGAGCAGCTTAAGACTCGCCATCAAGCGAATGTGCTCAAGTATCGCCAATTTCTACTTAGTATGAATAATCTATTAAGTCAGACGCAGCGACAACACCTTGTTAATGAAATCAACGAATATAATGAGGAAATCGCTGCGCTTCTACGTGAGTAATTTGATGGATTAAGCGACTTCTAGTCGCTCATGATGCCAATGACCAAGGCGTGGTATAGCCATGGTAAGTAATAAGGTGATCGCGCCGCCACCTAGCATTAAAACATTGGCATAGGGGGCGCTTAAATCGGTTAATTGTACCAGCCCGGTTAACAGTGCTGCGCCGCTCATTTGCATACACCCAAGCATCGCGGTCGCAGTGCCTGCACGTTCGCCAAAGCCACTTAATGCCATGCTGGTGGCTGGGCCTAACAGCAGCGCAAAGCCAATACATAGCAGCAACATCGGCGTCATAAAATAAATGGCAGAGAGTAAGCCGCTTGAACTGGGCAACATTTGCGCGATCAGTTGCATTACTCCTGAGGCCAACATTAGCCATAATGCCAATACCACCGTGCTGCGGTTACCGAGCTTTTTAATCACTTTAGGCGCGGTAAAACAAGCGGTGATGTTAATCAGCGCGTTAATACCAAACAGCGTACTAAAGGTCATTTCTGAAACTTCTAAATGCTTGATCACCCAGCTTGGTGCATAAGAAACATAAGTTAGAATGGCGGCCATGGCGAACATACATGTCAGGGCATAAAACACAAAATGGCTGTTGGCTAGCACAGGTTGATAGCGGCTCCAACGGTATAAAGGGCCGTTTGTAATGGTGTTAGTTGGGCGCGTCTCAGGTAATTTTAACGCCACCACCACTAGTACCATAATGGCGTAAGCCATCATAAACATAAAGGTTGAGCGCCAGCCAAATTGTAATGCTAGCAAGCCGCCTAAAGTGGGCGCTAACGCGGGGATCACACAAATTACGCCATTTAAATAACTGTAATACTGCGCACTTTGTTGATTGGAAAAGCTATCACGCACCGCACTAAACACCACAATTGAGGTAGCGCAAGCGGCAATGCCTTGTAGTACTCGGGCCAGTTGCAAGAATTGAAATTCACTGACATACACGGCTAATAAGCTGCTCAGAATGTATAAGCTGATACCAAATAGCGCGATGGGTTTGCGGCCAAAGCGGTCGGCGAGGGGGCCAATCAAAATTTGCCCGATCCCCATGGCCAAGATAAATAGCACTAAAGTCGACTGAATTTGGGTGTCAGAAACACTGAACTCCGCCGCCATTTCAGGCATTGAAGGTAAGTAAATGTCGATGGCTAACGGGCTTAATACCACCATTGACATTAAAATAGGTAATAACTTGCGGCTCATAACATGCTCTTTTAAGGTGTAGGCGCGCAGTTTAATAGATGCGTGGTATGAACAGAAATGGCATTATTTCAATAAAGATTTTCTGGTTTGGAATAACTGAGTTTAAAAACTAGGTTGAAATAAAACGGGATCCCATAGGCATTACAATGAATACAGATCACCTGTCTCGAATAGACCTTAATTTATTAGTCATACTACAAGTGCTGCTTGAAGAAGAGAGCGTTACTCGCGCCGCGATCCGCTTGCATTTGAGCCAATCAGCTCTGAGTAAAAGCCTCAATCGTTTACGCAGCAGCTTAGAAGACCCGCTGTTCACTCGCACGGCTTATGGTTTAAAACCCACCGCTCATGCCTTGCAATTAAAACAGCAGCTGCCGAGCTTGCTGCAAAGTTTACATCAACTAACCCTTGCGCCCAGCTTTGATCCCGCCAGTAGCGAGCGGCACTTTTCCATTAGCATGGTCGAAAGTGCCTATGCCACTTTACTGCCTGACTACATCGGCCCGTTATTACAACAAGCGCCTCATATTCGTCTTGATACTTTTGGCTGGGCAGAAAACTCGATGCAAGGGTTGCAGCAGGGCAAGTTAGACTTTGCGATTACTGGGCGAGATCTCACCGATGATAGCCGCTTGAAGGTAGATGACTTACCCGAAGGCGTTGCTTGCGCGACTCTATTTGTTGATCGGCAAATTTGCTTAGTGCGTGAAAATCATCCCGTACTCGCCTTAGTCGAGCAGGACTTATGGACGCTTGAAAGCTATTTAGCGCAAAACCATGTGCAAGTGCGCTGTGAGGGTAAAGAGTGGTGGGCGCTGGATTATTTTTTAGCAGCGCAAGATAAACAGCGCAATATTATTAGCACCTTACCAGATTTTTACGGTGCTGCTAGTGTGTGTGCCTACAGCGATTTGGTGTTTACTTTGCCATCCAGCTTTGTTGCGCACGCACAAAAAATTTACCCACTAAAGCAAATCCCCCTGCCGTTTGACTTTGCCCCAATGGCCTATGTTTTACTGTGGCACGAGCGCAACAACGATGAGCCTGGCCATCAATGGATCAGAGAGTTGATTTGTAACAGCGTGTCGAAGGCGCAGCAGAGGAAGTGATGCTTAGAGTGCTAAAACGGATCAGTAACCAATGAAAAAGTTAATACTGAGTCTCTTATTTTTTACCTTTATTCTTGCTACTTCACCGCAGCTAATATACTGGTGGGGGCTGTCTAAAATAGATGGGTTGCCTGTGCCTTCTAAGGTGAAACTGAGCGAGGAAAGAGAGCTGGAAATTTGGTTAACTAACCATAACACTGGTACACCAACGAGTAAACCTATCTCTCCCTATGGCTATGCAGCATTATTTTACTGTGTAGGGAACAATGCTGTCGAAGATGAGATCTGTTTTCAAAATTATCCAAGCTTGAAGATAAGCTATCTGGTGGCGAGGGAGTATGTTTACAATAAGCTAGAAGATCGAAGCTCATTCAATTGGCACCTATCTTGTGTCGCATATACAATTTGGATCACGAAAAACTGGGATATACATCAAATATTATCTGCTTACGATGAAATTAATAACAAGAGCAGGGCATCTTTTACTTTCTAATTTAGTTAGCTGGTGCACTCTGCTTAAGAAACGGGAGCTAGTTTGGATTGTAGATTTAAGAGTGTGTCCTCGTCTTATTAGCCACTTTAACAGCATTATGTTCCTTGTTTTTGACCAAAAGGTTAGGCTAAGCAACAAAAACATAAGAGCGTACAAGATGCACAAATAAGCATGAAAGCCTTCTTTCTTAAAAAGCTCTAGTGAGCTTTCAATCTTCAATTTAAGAGGCATAACTATGTCTAGAAATAATGGGAATAGTCGTGTATTTACTTAAAATTGAAGTATGTTGTACCTTCGCTCCAAGTACCAACAGCACAAGTTACTGAATGATATAAAGCAGCCTTATCACCTAAAGCGTTTTGCTGCTCAAGGTGATAGGGACTTATTTTTGACTGTCTGCAAACAACATCTTCAAGCTGATTACAGCTTAAAGCGGCTGATTTCTTGTTCTAACTCATGTGACAACTCTGATAGCTGGGTTGCTTGGCTGGCGGCTTCTTGTGCTTCTTGCGCCAGATCGTTAGAAACATCGCGAATGCCTTCAGTATTACGAGTGATCTCAGAGGTAACAGACGCTTGCTCTTCCGCTGCTGAGGCAATTTGTGTTGCCATATCACTGATACGCTCAACCGCACTGTGGATCTGCGTTAAGCTGGCCATGGCAGCGTTCGCATCATCGACACTGGTTCCCGCTAGTTGGTGACTGTCATTCATAATGCCAACTGCTTTTCCGGTGGTGGATTGCAGGGTTTCAATCATCTGCTGGATTTCTTTGGTGGAGGCATGAGTACGCTGACTTAACACGCGAACTTCATCAGCAACCACGGCAAAACCGCGACCTTGATCGCCAGCACGAGCGGCTTCAATGGCAGCATTGAGGGCAAGTAGGTTGGTTTGTTCGGCAATGTTTTGAATGGTTGAAAGGATCGTACTGATATGTTTGCCATGAGTGTCTAATTCTTGAATGACATCAGTGGCCACTTGCACTTCTTGCGCTAAGTTCTGAATTGAGCTCTGTGTTTGCGCAACTTGACCCGAACCATGAACACAAGCGCTAACGGCTTCCGTTGAATTATGAGCAGTATCTTCGGCATTGCCAGCCACTTCTTGTGTGGCTGCTGCCATTTCATTAATCGCCGTAGCGACCATGTTAATTTCATCTTGCTGCATACGGATGCGCGCACTGCGCTCTTTGGCACTGTTGGCGGTATGTGCTGATTGCTCTGATAAAACGGCAGAGATATGGCTGAGTTTCGTCACCATGGTATGCATGTTACCGACAAAGGTGTTGAAGTTAAGGGCGAGTTGACCAACTTCATCGTTACTTTTCGGCTCTAAACGTTGGGTTAAATCGCCTTCGCCTGATGCTATTTCTTCTAACGCTTTTGATACTCGGCCCAAATCGCGGAATAAAAAGTTCACCAGCCACGATACCAACACAACTACCGCAATGGTGATAAGAATTGCGGTAATGATCAAATCAGTTAATAACTTAGTATGAGACGCCTCTTCTGTTGCTCGGTCCATCTGGATAGCAAAAATCCATTTAGTATCAGGTACTTTGGTAAAGTAAAAAAGCTTTTCTTGGCCCTGTAGTGCTATCGTTTCGATAGTACGTTTATTGATAGCTTGTTCAATGGCACTCATAGTGAGAGACGATGCAAGCGAAGAGACAGGCTTAAGGGAATAGTTTTTATCCGGGTGAGCTAAGAAAGTACCGTTTTGAGCATCAATTAACATCGCTTGTGCATGCTTGCCAGCATCGACATTGATCACATCTTCGATTAACTGATCAATCAGTACATCAGCACCAACTACACCAACAAGTTGTCCATTTTGGCGGACGGGCTCGGCAATGGTGATCAGCAGCGAGTGCGTGATGGCGTCTTGATAAGCGGTGGTGATGATTTGTTTTCCAGCCGAGGATGCATCTTTATACCAAGGTCGTTGGCGCGGGTCGTAGTCGGCTCGATTTCGCTCAGGGTGTGAGCGAAACATCTCGCCAGCTGGCGTGCCCATAAAAACATCATCAAAACCACCGGCATTACGCGCTTGCTGTAAAAATGGCACCAAATCGGGTTGCTTGGCGTAGTCATTAAAGGCTGCAGTGATATCTTTTCGAATGGCAATCCAATCAGAAATACCTTCCGATGCCGTGGTCGCTAAGCTTGCCGCGCGGGCATATACACCATTTCGAGTTTGGGCAAAGAGTTGATCTGCGGATAGCCAAGTTAATACCATCGCCATGAGCACGACAGCCGATAGGCTGGCACCAATAAGCTTCTGCTTTAATGTTAATTTCATGTTTTCATAATATGAGTTAAGTGTTAGTGATATATTATCTACTTACCGTTACCCTTTCATGTGTTTTATTCTGATATTTTGTTGTTAATCACTGTAATATAAAATATTCTGTCAGGTATGTAATATATTACGTTGGCCTACTTTTATCTTGATCTTGCCAGCGATTGCCATAGGCGCCGCTGTAGTCGGGCATTGTAATTTCTTGCGCTAACCCATCGACAGCTTGCAGTGGACCAACTTTGGTTTGATAGGGCAAATAGCCTGCCCAGGTTGGTAATTCAAGATCGGCTAAATCATCGCTGACTTCTCCTTGGCTTATTTTCACCGATGCTTCGGTAAGAGGGATGCGCAGTAAACAGGTTGCATTGAGCTCTTTGTCGTTACTCAGGCGCACTTCTTCAGTCCGACCGGGCGCGATTTGTTCAAGAAAATGATTGAGTAGCGTGTCTTTTTCTTGATTATCAGTAATTTCGGTAAACTCACCGAGTACTACCGCCGAGCGATAATGAGCGCTGTGGTGGAAGGCAGAGCGCGCCAGTACCCAGCCATCAAATAGTGTGAAAGTGAGACAAGTGCTAACGCCTGTGCGCAAACCTCGCAATAGACGACTGTTATTGGCGCCATGAATATAAACGTGCTCATCCACGCGCCATGCCAGCATAGGGATCACTATTGGGCCATGTTGGCTTGGTGACAGCTTGTCATTAATGGCGATATGAGCAATCAGACTCTCATCAATAATTTGATGTAAGGCCGTTGGTTCGAAGACCGCTTTATGCGCTCCTTTCTTAATTTGTGTCCGAGGTGTGCTTGATAACATATTGTACTCCTTGTTTGGTCGTTAGCCACTTGGCCATGACTTGCAATGTAGTGCTAAACTGGTAGTTTAATTAGAGCCAATTTTGTCTAATTGAGGGATCCAATTTGTCCAATAGTTTGATCGATATCGGTGACCTCGTGTTACAGGGCGGCGCCAATTCAAAACAAGATAGGTTGTTTCATGCCATTCGCGATAAAATTGTGCAGCAGCTTTGGCCTAAATCGGCGCGCTTACCGTCAACGCGCGCGCTGGCACAGCATCTGGCTGTCAGCCGCAATACGGTGATTGCTACCTATGAACAATTGGTAGCCGAGGGCTATCTGGAAAGTAAAGTAGGCTCTGGCTTTTATGTCGCGGTGGCCTTGCCGCAACATTATTTTAATGCCCAAGTTGAAAAGCAGTATGTCGCAACCAGTCATAGTACTTCTACCCTTGATATCAATACTGCGTTTGCGCCCGGCGTACCGGATTTAGCGCAGTTTCCAATCAAGCTCTGGCAAAAGTGTTTGCAGCATCATGGCTCGAGGAGTGTGTTGCTTGGCAGTCAGTGTTTGCAAGGCGATAAAGATTTACGCGCTGCCTTGTCAGATTACTTGGCCTCCAGTCGCTCGGTGCATTGCGACCCTGAGCGGATCATTATTACCAATGGCGCGCAACAAGCCATCGTGATTGCATTGATGTGTGTGCTTAAAGCCAACGACTCTATTTTGATGGAGCAACCTGGTTATGCGCAGCTTAATAAGGTTGTTAATTTTTTCGGCTATCAACAGCAAGGGCTTAAGGTATCGCCTTATCAAGGTGTTGATATGAGCCAATTGCTAAGCAGTGATGCCCAAGCAGTGTATATGACGCCGAGTAATCAATACCCAATGGGCACCAGTTTAAATACCGAACAACGATTAAAAATTATTGATTGGGCAAGCACCCATTCGCGTTGGGTGATAGAAGATGATTACGACAGTGAGTTTCAGTTTGCTCATCGCCCTTATAGCAGTATGCAAGGGTTGGCGGGGCAAATGGGGATTTCGCGTATTTTGTATATTGGCTCGTTTAGTAAGGTAATGTTTAACAGTTTACGCTTGGGTTATTTGGTGGTGCCTAAGGCGTTAGTCGCAACCGCTTTAGCTGCGAAAGATGCACTTTCTGGTGAATTGCCAAGCTACAATCAGGCTGCGTTAGCGGAATTTATTAATGAAGGACATTTACTGCGCCATATTCATAAAATGCGCCGGTTATACAAGCTAAAACACCAAGCGATGTTGCAGGCGATTGCTGTGCATTTTGCTAACAAAATTGAGGTGGTGAGCCAAGCCGCTGGGCTTCACGTCACCCTAAAATGGCAACAAGGCATTGATGAACAAACGTGGACACAGCGTGCCAAGGCGGCGGGCATTATCATTCGCCCCCTCAGTTATTACGAACGAAGCGAATATACCAAGAAAAGGGGTTGGCATGGCGCGGTACTTGGTTTTGGCAATATTGCATTGGCGCAAATTGATAGCAAAATTGAGCAATTAGCAGCGCTATTTTTACGCCTTGAAGCGGCTACTTAGCTTCAGTTCGGTTGCAATAAAAGTCATCTAGAATAGTATGTTTTTGTATTAGCTTCCTGCTATTTTGTCAAAACAAAAGTTAACGCTTTATGGTTCAAATTGCTGAATAATATAAAGGTGATATTCCAATAATCGGTCTAGCTGACCCGCAGATTGTAGGCTGGTTACTTTGCTATTAAATAGCGAGAGTATTAGATCTTTGTTGGGCGATAGAGGCGAAACGAGAAGATGAAACGGCTCAGGCGGGACATTGGGAATAAGCTGTCTGGCTAAGCTCTGCTTAAGATCATGTAGTCCATTAATGGCAATTGTTGCCGAAAATACTTCACTTCGGGCAAGAAAAAAGCGGCAACGTTTTTGAGCGAGCATTTTGGGTAACAAATACAAATCTTTGATTCGATATATTTTTTCCACATGATTAATGCCAAAATTGTCGTAATTAAAACCACTGATACCGCAAACGGGGCCAAACTCGAGCAACCGTGATACATCTTCTAAGGGGAGACCATTGGGGTACGCTTGTTTTAAATAATAATAACTGGGATGAAGGAAGTAATAGGGCACAGAAGGAATAAATAGACGTTGACGTCGTTCGTTTAATGACGCGCTCATCGCACCATCAATAAAGCCTTGCTCTACTTCTTTTAAGCAGCGACGCCAAGGCAGAGCAACGACTTCATAAGCAATTTTTTCTGCTAAAAATACCCTTTTAAGTAAATCGATATCATAACCGACCAACTCAGACTGATAGTTTGCGTTGCGTTGCTGATAGTTAAATGGGGGATATTCGCTGTCTTCAACGCAAAATTTAAGCTGAGTCTGGCCATGACATACGCCATGGTAAAGTAGGGAAAAAAAGGCAACAAGTACGAGCAAATAGGGCATAAAGGTATCTACTGTCTAATCTTGTCATGAAGTATAGCAGGGCGGTTATTTTATCGACTAAATCATGTCATGAATCCTTTGCTGTCAATGGGCCTTGTAGGCTAAACTAGCAGCACAGTTTATAACAAACTGAATTCATCTAAATACTCTTTAAGCACGCAAGTGTAGGACAATAAATACATGGCCAACGGCAAAAAATACGATTTTAAATTAACCCAAGAAACTAACGGTTGGAAAGCCGAAATCGTAAGACAAGTGACCTCAAAAAGAACGCAAGTATCAAAAGCCCAAGACGGTTTTGCGACAGAAGAAGAGGCACAAACTTGGGCTGAAGCGGAGCTAAAAGGCTTTTTAGCCAAACAGGCTGAGCGCAATAAGCGTAAAAAAGCGTCAAGTGCAGAATAAGTAAGCGCAATGATGATACGGTCTATTCATCAAGTAGGCCGTTTCATTTCAAACTCACTACGATGTTACCTTCAATAATTTATCTTCTAAAATAGCCTAGGCTTGGCAGTGCGCTGGCTCAAGATCTGGTAAAAGCTCAGTTAAGCATTCTTTAGCAATCAGGCGTAGCAAAAATAACTCGCGCGCTAGCGACATGCCTTTTTTATCACTGTTATCTAAGGTGTGTTGATTATGAGCAATAGCATCAAAGATATTGATCCACACTGGTTTCATACCATTTTTTATTTCATAGTCTTCGTAATTAGTGGCGCCTAACTTTGCGTCAATCTCACACGTGAAGCAGTAAGACTTCATCTGCATCAGATCGGCGTCATCTTTATGCCAAGGACGAAATTCTTCATAGCAACCGAATGCTTGTAACTTAGTTATGTTGGTGGCGCCGGTTTCTTCCTGTAGCTCTCTGATTAAACCTTGCTCAATATTTTCGCCCGCATCGATACCGCCGCCAGGTAAGGTGTAGTCATCATATCTTTGCGTGTAAAGCATTAAAATGTCTTCACCTCTGAGCACAATCGCGCGCGCGGCAAGGCGTTCAAAGCGGCGGCCTTCAAGTGATGTCAGACTGGCATGAACATGAGTGGTTAAATGGCGCATAGCAACCTTTAAAGTAAGCTGGGAATGTAGGGGGCAAGATTATAGCGCGATTTAATCAAAGAGGAATTTTAATGACACTTTTGTTTCAGTTGTGTGAACTTTTTTATATTGTGTTGATGTCTTGGGTAGGGATAGGTAAGGTGTGTTTTGTATATACATCTGATGTGCAAGAGATAGGCGTTTTGGCTATCTTTACTCTTTCTAGCTGATTTTTTTAGCTAATTATTGGTTCTACGTTATGTTAGATAATAAGAAAGTGAAGAAGAAAAACAGTCAATTGGTGATTCGAATTAATGACATTGAGCGAGATCAGTTTGTTAGCTTATGTGAGCAATTAGACACCAGCGCTGCTCGGGAAATACGTCGATTTATACGCAATTTTGTGGCTGAAAATCCCCCTCATAGATGAGTGGAAAGTTTTCACCAGTGAATAATTTATTACATAAAGGAAAATGTCATCATGGCAAAAGCTAAGCAAATCAAAAAAGAAATCAAAGCACGTCAAGCTAAAATCGCTAAGCAAGAAGGCAAGCTGAAAAAGCTAGCTAAGCAACTTAAAAAAGCAAAGTAATTTGCCTTTAAGTTGACTTAATGGGGGGAGCGGCGCAAGCCATTTTCCCCTTACCTCCAAGCGATGACAATCACCATTGTGCTTCATTTACTTCTTGTTCATCATTTCACGTAAATTCGCAAACGGGTTACTGGTCGCCACTTCTTGATTTAAATCTGCCCCTGCTTGTACCGATGAGCCGTATTCCCGTGCTTCGGTGTATTTAGCATGTTCATTGTCATGGCAATATAAGCATAATAATTCCCAGTTTGAGCCATCATTCGGGTTATTGTTATGGTCGTGATCGATATGGTGAACCGTTAGCTCACGTAAGTTAGAAAAGGTAAATTCACGGGCGCAGCGACCACAGATCCAAGGAAAAAGCTTTAGTGCTTTGTCGCGGTAGCCTTGCTCAAATTGCGCATAGTTATGTGGGATATTTGCCATTTTGTTTCTCAGATTGCTCAAGTATATTTTGCTTCACTATACCATGGCTTTTCCGCCGGATAGAATATCTTGCTTTCGACAACCCCCTTGTTATTGCCAGTTTGATTCATTTTTCAGGTCAATCTTGTATAGTGCCTAATAATCTTTTTGAAGGAACGAATCTATGTACAGTGATGATGACATTAATTCTGCTGTGGGCGCCGGCATTTTTAGCTCCGAAACGGCAGCGGCATTTCGCGAGCACGTGGCCAATTTAAAACATAGCAGCAGCGCTGATGAAGAGCGGTTTCGCTTGATCACCGGTTTCAATGATATTTTTGTGGTGATTGCCTGTGGCTTGTTACTGATTTCGGCCAATTTTATTGCCAGCAGCTTTGGCGTCGGTTTTGGTCCGCTGGTGGTCGCTGTGACAGCATGGGGACTGAGCGAGTTCTTTGTCCGCCAGCGTCGTATGGCGTTACCTGCCATCGTGTTGATGTTTTGCTTTGTTTGGGGCGCGGCTACCACGGCCTTTGAATGGCTACCTTTTATTGGTTTATCTAACGATTTATCGGTGTTTGGTGATGGGGTGTTTCAAGATCTAGCCTTATATGTGGCTTTAAACGTCGCGCTGACTTGTGTGGTAGCGGGCGTATCGGCTGGGTTACATTGGCTGCGTTTTTCGGTGCCCATTACCATTGCGGCTATAACGGCGTCAGTGGTGGCATTGGTGCTAAGTTTGATCTTAGGTTTTTTCCCTGATTCTCACGGTTTGTTACTGGTCATGCTACTACTGAGTGGCTTATCTGTATTTGCGTTTGCTTTGTATTGGGATTTTTCAGATCAACAACGTGAAACACGCCGCGCTGATGTCGCTTTTTGGCTGCACTTATTGGCGGCGCCGTTAATGGTGCATCCCGTGTTTGCCCTACTTGGTGCGTTTAGTGGTGACAGCAGCAGCGCTCAGTCTGCCATCATTATTGGTGTGTATCTATTGATTGGCTTAGTGTCTTTGGCGATTGATCGCCGCGCCTTGATGGTGTCGGCGCTGGGCTATGTAATTTATGCACTGTCGACCTTGTTCTCACATCATGGCAATATCAGCATGGGCTTTGCCACCACCGCCTTACTGATCGGCGCAGCATTATTATTGTTATCTGCATTTTGGAATCCGTGTCGCAAAGTGGCGTTGGCTTTATTACCAACAGGTGTAAAAGCGCAGTTAGCGCCGGTTCGAGTTAACTAACAAAGAGGGAAAAGATGGATATTAAAGTAGTAAAAGTAGATTACAACCATCCGCAACAAGCAAAAGATTTAACGGATTTACTGAATGCCTATGCCCTTGATCCGATGGGAGGGGGGGAGGCGCTCAGCGAGTCAGTGCTCAACAATCTGACCATTGAGCTGGCTAAGTTACCGCACGCGTTTAGCTTGATTTGTTATGTTGATGGTAAGCCTGCTGGCTTAACCAATGCTTTTTTTGCCTTCTCAACATTTAAGGCCAAGCCACTAGTGAATATTCACGATATTGCGGTTAAAGCTGAATTTCGTGGTTTAGGCTTGAGTAAAAAGCTTATGGATAAAGTGGAAGACATTGCCCGCGAGCAGGGCTGCTGTAAGGTGACACTGGAAGTGTTAGAAGGCAATACACCTGCCAAAAAAGCTTACTTAAAAGCGGGCTTTGCCGGTTATGAACTCGATCCTGAAATGGGCAGCGCGATGTTTTGGCAGAAAAATCTTTAATTTAAACCGTCGCAACTTATCCCCTTAAGATACCGTTAAGAAAACACCACTAACTTAGTCGTTAAGGTGATACATCAAGGGATGTATCACCCCGAGACTAAGGAGTGGCCATGAAATTAACAACATCTCGTTATGACGCTGAGTTAGCTTATTCCGAGCGACTTTCTGCTGAGCGACCATGTTCTGAGTTATCGCGTGAAAACGCAGTTCACCCAGAAATACTGCTGTTATTAAATGAAGATAATCGAGATTGTGTAAGACGCTTTATTCAGTCTCGTTTTTATCAAGCTTATGGCGCTAAAGTCGCGGATTTTCTGCCCCACTTATTAGCCTTGGTTGACCGTGAAACCAATATCAAAGCGTCTCTTGGCTTTGCGCCTGCGAGCCAACGTCCGTTGTTTCTAGAGCAATATCTCTCCCAGCCAGTCGAGCTTTGTATCGCTGATGCGCTATGCGTCATGCCGCCAAAGCGTGAACAAATTGTTGAAATGGGTAACCTAGCCTCCGATTCATATGGCGCCACGCGCCGCCTGATTCTTAATTTAGCGGGCTATTTTCTGCAACAAGGTTATCGTTGGTTAACCATAACTGCCACCAGTCAAGTGCGCAATAGCTTTTCTCAACTGGGCCTGAATCCTTATTCTCACCTTTTGGCTGACGCCAAGATAAGTGCGCTGACTAAGCCAACCTCTGATTGGGGGAGTTATTATGAATTTGAACCACAGGTGTTGGTTATCGATATTGTCGCGGGGGTGGCGTCATTAATGGCAAACCCACTGCTGAATAAGTTATTACAACAAATTAATAACCCAATCACCGATGTGATGGCGGATCTTCATTGTCAGTGGGGTGAAGTATGTTAGTGCTAGACCAAGTAGCTCACTATGCCACTCAAACGCCAACTAACATCGCCGTGTTTGGCGGCGCGACTGAGCGACACGATTCAGATCTAACTTACAGTCAACTGCATCAGAAAATAGGGCTGCTAGCACTGCAATTTAGCGAACAAGCCATTCGCCATATTGGTATTAGCTTAAGTAACAGCTGGCAATGGCTGGTGGTTGAGTTAGCCGCGATGCAAGCGGGGGTGACGGTGACGCCAATCCCGCCCTTTTTCAGTGAGCAGCAAGTTAAACACTTAATTAGCCAAGGGCAAATAGAGTATGTGTTTGTTGACAAGCTTGCTGGTGGGGATGACTTTCCTTGGGCGAACCAGGTTGAGGAAGTATGGCTTGAAGGCACCCAAACCTTAAAGCTAGCCGATACCGACATCAGCCTTGCCAATATGCCCGCCAATACCTGTTTGATCACTTATACGTCGGGCACAACAGGTGCGCCGAAAGGCGTTTGTATTAGCCAGCAGCTGATTGATCAAGTGTGCCAGAGCTTGATGTCCGTGGTGCAGGAATTAGAAGCCAGTCAAACCTTAGAGCGACACTTATGTTTGTTGCCTTTAGCTGTGATGCTGGAAAACATCGCAGGTGCGTTTGTCACCTTATGTCTAGGTAAATCCTTGGTGCTAGTGGATCAGCAGCAAACGGGGCTGAGTGGCTCCAATGGCATTGATGTGCCTACCTTGATCAGCTGTTTAACTACCTTTGGGCCAAATAGCCTGATTTTAACGCCTGAGTTACTCAAACTCATGCTGATGCTAGTGGCGAGTAAAGCTTATCAGCATCAGCTGCATTTTATCGCCGTTGGCGGGGGCCATGTTCCGCAAGCAATATTACAGCAAGCGGCCGCATTAAATTTACCGGTTTATCAAGGCTATGGCTTAAGTGAATGTGGCTCGGTGGTGGCGCTGAATACGCCCAGCGCACAGCGTTTTGGCAGTGTTGGCAAGCCTTTGCCACATATTGAACTGAGTTTTTCACCAAGTGGTGAAGTGTGCGTTAAAGGCGCTACTGCGCTGGGCTATTTAGGCGCTGCAGGTGAGCCTTATCAGCCATTTAATGGTTCGGTTATTCGCACCGGCGATCTCGGCTGGCTAGATGAGCAGGGATTTTTACACCTCAGTGGCCGACAAAAAAATGTGCAAATAAACAGCTTTGGCCGCAATTTTTCACCGGAGTGGATTGAGTCAGAAATTAATGGGTTAGCGGGCGTACGCCACTGCGCCATTTTTGGTGATGGGTTGCCCTTTATTACCGCGGTGATCGCGCTGCTACCTAATGTAAGCCAAGCGCAACTAGCCACAGCATTAGTCCAATTGAATCAGCAGTTACCTGACTATGCACAAATACATCATTGGCTAGCGGCGACCACGCCATTTAGCTTTGAAAATGGATTGTTAACCAGTAATGGCCGGCTGCGCCGTGAGCAAGTTTGGCGCGTGTATCAACACGATATTGCAGCGGTTTATTCGTCTAGCCAATACGTATCAGCAAATTAGAATTTTAGGGAGAATGGATATGAGCTTTTTTCAGCGCTTAATCGGTGAAACTCAAGCAGATCAGCAGGCTTTTTTGAGCCGAGACGTATTTAGAAAAACCCGTGAGGCGGATGTTAGCTTAGGTGATTATCAGGCCTTTTTAACTCAGGCCTATCATCATGTTAAGCACACAGTGCCACTATTGATGGCATGTGGTTCACGCTTACCTCAGCAATATCATTGGCTGCAAGCTGCGGTGGCTGAGTATATCGAAGAAGAAATTGGCCATGAGCAATGGATATTAAATGATTTAGGTGAGGCGGGTGGCGAGCGTGACCGAGTCCCTTATATTAAGCCGCACCCGAGCACTGAGGTGATGGTAGCGTATGCTTATCATCAAATTGAGCGGGTTAATCCATTGGCTTTTTTTGGCATGGTGCATGTGCTTGAAGGCACCAGCACGGCAATGGCCACGGAAACCGCCGCTATTGTGCAGCAAGCGCTAAACTTGCCAGATAGCGCCTTTAGCTATTTGCGCTCTCACGGCTCTCTTGACATTGAACATGTCGCCTTTTTTGAACGCTTAATGAACAAGATCACCGACCAAGACGATCAAGATTGTATTATTCACGCCACCAAGATGTTTTACCGTTTGTATGGCGAAGTCCTTTCCTCGGCGATAGAGGTGAAAGATGAGTGAGCAAGCAGCGACTATATTACTGACCGGGGCGACTGGTGGCATAGGTCAAGCCGTAGCAAAAGCGCTGGCTAAGCAGGGCGCCAATTTAGTATTGCAAGGGCGCAACAAGGAGCGTCTTGCGCTGCTATTGTCTGAGCTTGATACTGCATTGGGCCAGCAACATCAGATTATCAGTGCCGACCTGACTTTGGCCGCTGATCGCCAGCGTTTAATTGCACGGGTTGATTCACTGCCCTTAACCGGCTTAATTAATTTAGCCGGGGTGAACCAGTTTGTTTTATTTGAACAGCAATCAGCCCAGGCGATTGAAGAAACCTTGTTTACCAACGTCACGGCGACCATGCTGTTAACACAAGGACTGCTCAGCAAGCTAAAACTCGCCGACAGCGCTGTTATTATCAATGTCGGCTCGATTTTAGGGGCGATTGGCCACCCCGGCTATGTCACTTATTGCACCAGTAAATTTGCCTTGCGAGGTTTTAGTGAAGCCTTAGCGAGGGAGCTTGCAGATAGCAATATCAAGGTGAAATATCTCGCGCCAAGAACCACATCGACCAGCATTAACTCAGATGCTGCCAGTGCGATGAACCAAGCACTGGGCAACCATACCGATAGTCCACAGTGGGTGGCGAGTCAATTGCTGGCGCTATTACAAGGCCAAGGCGCTCGGCAAAATTTAGGCTGGCCAGAAAAATTATTTGTTGCCATTAACGGTTTACTGCCCAACGTGGTCGACAAATCCATTAATAAAAACTTGGCGTTGATTAAACGCTTTTTAGTCACACAGTAGCGCTGAGCTTGCTCAGCGAACATCACAAATTCTCTGAGCAGCTCAGGTCTACAAAAAACACGAATCAACCAGTTCAACATACAAGGAGTATGACCATGAAATACCTAATTGCATTAATGATGTTATTTTCAAGCCAACTATGGGCTGCCAGTGCTGATGAGATGATGGTTTCACTGCAGCAAGATTGGGCGCATATTAAATATGAAGTGGATGAAAAAGAGCGAGAAAAAGGCTTTGAAACCTTAGTTAAACAAGCAGAAGAGGCCCTAAAAGCACATCCCAAGTCAGCGAATTTAATGATTTGGAACGCCATTATACTAAGCACGTATGCTGGTGAAAAAGGCGGTTTGGGCGCGTTAAGCTTAGTCAAGCAAGCAAAGAGCTTACTTGAGCGTTCGTTAGAAATAGACGATAAAGCCCTTGATGGCTCTGCTTATACCAGTTTAGCGAGTCTGTATTATCAAGTACCCGGCTGGCCAATCGGTTTTGGCGATGACGATAAAGCGCGCAGTTATTTTAAAAAAGCCTTGCAACTTAACCCTAATGGCATAGATAGTAACTTTTTTTATGGCGACTTTTTAATTCAGCAGAAAAAAAAGCAAGAAGCGAAAAAAGTACTGCAACAAGCGTTAAAGGCGGCGCCTCGTCCGGGTCGTGAAGTGGCTGACAAAGGCCGTAAAGACGAAATCTATCGTCTGTTAGTGACGCTATAAGGTGACGGTGAATTAAAACTAAGGTAAGAAATGAAGATACTGCTCGTTGAAGATGATCCATTACTCGGTGAAGGCGTCGCTGACGCCTTCAAATATCAGGGCCATGTGGTGGAGTGGGCCAGTAGTGGGCAGCAAGCTCTGACACTGGCTCAAGGCAGCGTATTTGATGTGGTGGTACTTGATTTAGGCTTACCCGACATGGAAGGGTTAGCTGTGCTCAGTGCGCTGCGCAAGGTTAAAATAAATACGCCGGTGTTAATCTTAACCGCGCGAGATAGTTGTGATGAGAAAGTGTTAGGGCTAGATCGCGGCGCCGATGATTACATGGCCAAGCCTTTTGATTTACCTGAGCTATTAGCGCGATTACGCGCTTTGGTTCGCCGCCATGCTGGACGAGTCGAGCCGGTGTTGTCCTATCAAGGTATTGAGGTTAATCCGGCCGAGCATAGCGTGATATACCAAGGGCAACCTATCGCAATGTCACGTCATGAGTTTGAATTGTTATCCCATTTTATGACTTATCCCACTCGCGTGTTCAGCCGTGAGGTTTTGGTTGAGCAGCTGTACAGCTGGAGTGAAGATATTGGCAGTAATACGGTTGAGGTTTATGTGCATCACCTGCGCAAAAAGCTGGGTAAATCGGTGATTGAAACGGTGCGCGGGGTAGGTTATCGGTTAGGAAAAATGTCATGAAGTCGATTCGCTTTTGGCTGATTGTGATGCTAACCAGTGCCATTTTAGTCTCCATGCTTGGCGCTATTTTTATTAGCTATCATAAAGTGTCTCATGAGACCGAAGAGCTTTATGACGCTGAACTTGCGCAACTTTCTCGCGTGTTGGAAAGCTTATTATCCATTCAGCTGGATTATACTCAAAACACAAATCTTGCCTCTTTAGACGAAAAAGATCGCGTTATCAACCCACCTGATGTGCATGCTCGTGGCGAGTTTGATTTATATGGCCACAAGTATGAAAAAAAGCTCAGCTTTCAAGTTTGGACCAGCCAAGGTGTGTTTCTATTAGGATCGGGTCATGGTTTAGACATGACAAAGCTGGTGCGTAAACCCGGTTATCAAATTGAGCATGATACCGCGGGTGTGCAGTGGCGCAGCTTTACACGTTATAGCGAGTCGCTAAAGGTATGGATAAAAACCGCACAACAAATGGAGATTCGAGAAGAGCTCACCCATGAAATCGCGAGCTTGAATGTACAAAGTTTGTTGTTAATGTTGCTGGTGATGATAGTGCTGATGGTGATCATTATTCAAATGGGGTTTCGTTCCCTGTTGCGCGTCAGTGAAGAAATTGAGAGCCGTAATCCAAGTCATTTAGCACCACTGGATGAGCGTGAAGTGCCGTCTGAAATAATGCCGGTAGTGCATGCCCTCAATCAACTGTTAGGTGAAATAGACCATTCTATTGAACGCCAACAACGTTTTACCAGTAATGCGGCTCATGAGTTAAGAACGCCGCTGGCCGCCATTAAGGTACATGCGCAAAACTTATACCCGCAAGACGAGCGCACCCAATCCATTCAGCAAAAAATAGTGCAAGGGGTGGATAAACTAACCCATTTATTTAATCAGCTGATTACCTTAAGCAAAATGGAGACAGAGCTACAAGAGGAAGGGGGACGTGAAAGCAGTAAAAAGCTGCTACTACACGGATTAGTAGACCAGCAGTTGTTTCCTTTGTCTGAGCAAATTAAGGTTAAAAATTTACAGGTAGATAATGCGGTTGCAACGGATCTTGTCTGCCTTGGTCCGGAAAACTCCATGTCAATTTTGCTGCGTAATTTGATAGATAATGCGGTGCGATACAGTGATGAGAATGGCATGATACGGATAACTGCGACGGATTCTGCTGACGGAATGAGTATTTCGGTGATGGACACTGGCCCCGGTTTAGATGAGCAACAAAAACAGCGTGTGTTTGAGCGCTTTTATCGCGCGGCTCACCAGCAAGTGACGGGATGTGGCTTGGGTCTATCTATTGTAAAAGAGATTGTTGAACGTCAGCAATATCGCATTCTGTTACATGACTCGCCCCTTGCTGAGCATGGATTATGGGTTGAGCTGTTTATTCCCAAAGAAATTAATGTGAAGTAAAAATCAATAAAATGTGATTTCTGCTCTTTGCACCTACCTAAAAATGCTTACACTGGTCGCCTAATTAATTTGCTAGGAAATTACAACATGATTATTTGGCGAGGCTGGGGGTGGTTAACTATCGTTGTTGCGGTAGTGGGTTTCTTTATTAGCGGGTTTACTGTAAATGCAATTACAGGCGGCTCATCAACATATCTATCTACGGTTATTACATTATTGATGACGGGGGCATTTATCGGCTTGTTTGGTTACTACATTAACGTTAAAAAACGTAAGGTAGTGCTTGATGAAGCTGGTAATGTGGTCGCTAAAGCCCCTTCACACAGCCTGTTTTTTATTCCTGTACAGTATTGGGGGATTATTTTACCGGCTGTTTTTATTTGGGCGGACTATAACAATCAACAAACTGAGAAAGATGACCTTGTATTTTTATCAGCTCCTGCCGTGAATGATAAGTACTTAGTGGATTTCTCTCATTTCTATCAAAACACTGACGATAAATATAAATACGGTGTATTTAAAGTGACAGAAGTGAATGGCGAGCAGGTTAGCGGCTGGATGAGTGAGAATGCTTACAGTAAAAAATCCGCCGTTCGTAAAGAAATTAACAAAGACAATGCCGACCAAGATAGCTTTTATGAGCAAGAACTTGTTTCCCTTGAAATCAGTAAACTGTTACCGCTAAAAGAGGCGGGAGCAATTGAACATGTTTATCGCGACTAGGATGGGTTAAGTAAAACTTTTGAACCATTGAGAGCTAATTGACGTACCCCTCTTGTAATTCAAAAGGGGTATTTTTTTTATCCCCTAATATGTACTTTAATGCCACCACTTGGTGCTTAATGTTACATTCATTTCTGTGTATTAATAAGGTCGTCCTGATTATGTCTCTTGTTAATATTGCTAGTTGATGTTTCTGATTTTTTACTTATTAATAGGCTATTAAACTGTGGCTATTCAAAATTGGGAACCCTATAATTTGTCCTCGATTTTTATAGTTGTTGTTTCCATTTTTTGGTTCTTCGGTTTGGGTAGGAGTATATATGCGGCAAATAGCGAAAGTTGCCTCACTGGTAGGTTTAGCACTTTTCATTACAGCGTGTGATAAAGGTAGTGCACAACAAGGCTCGCCAAAAGAGCGTCCGCCGGCAGAAGTGGGGGTTGTTGAGGTAAAAACCATTGAGCAGAACATTAGCATTGAACTGCCAGGCCGCAGTAAAGCCCACTTGGTTGCCGAAGTGAGGCCTCAGGTAACAGGTATCATTATAGAGCGCGGTTTTGTTGAAGGTTCAAGTGTGGATGCTGGTGACTCCCTTTATCAAATTGATTCGGCGACATACAAAGCAGCATTAGTGAGTGCCAACGCAGATTTAACCCGTGCTAATGCTAAGCTAGAGTCAGCGAAAGCGAAAGCAGCGCGTTATCAAGCATTGGTAAAGAAAAGCTCGATCAGTGAGCAAGACTTTGATGAAGCAAAGGCGGCTTATAAAGAAGCGCTAGCAGATGTAACTGTGGCGGAAGCGGCGATTAATACGGCCAAAATAAACCTTGAATACACTAAGGTAAAAGCACCTATTTCGGGTCGTATTGGTAAATCAAATGTGACGGCTGGGGCCTTGGTTACAGCAAATCAAACTCAAACATTAGCCACTATCCAACAACTTGATCCCATCAATGTAGACATAGTGCAATCAAGTGCGCAGCTATTACGATTAAAAGCTAAGTTAAAACAAGGTCAGCTACAAGCATCAGAAAACGCGAATGTTAGATTGGTGTTAGAAGACGGCAGTACCTACAACCAAGAAGGTACTTTGCAGTTCTCTGAAGTGAGTGTGGATGAAAATACTGGGTCGGTAACTTTACGTGCAGAGTTCCCAAATCCTGATGGCATTTTATTACCCGGCATGTACGTTCGCGCGATATTAAATGCAGGTAGCGATCCGATGGCGATCCTTGTGCCGCAAAAGGCGATTACGCGTAATACAAAAGGTCAAGCGGTTGCTATGGTGGTAGGTGCTGAAAATAAGGTTGAGTCTCGTGTAGTCACTACCGCAGAAGCTATTAATAACGAATGGCGCATTACTTCTGGTCTTGCTGCCGGCGATGTATTAATCGTGGAAGGCTTACAGAAAATCCGCCCCGGAGCAGTGGTTACTCCCAAACCACTAACTGATTCTTTAGCCCAACAGTAAGGTTTTTTTAATGGCTCGATTTTTTATCGATCGCCCTATTTTTGCATGGGTGATCTCGATTCTTATCATGGTGGCCGGTATTTTGGCTATCAAAGGTTTACCCGTGTCGCAATACCCCAGTATTGCGCCAACCAGTATCGTCGTTAATGCCTTTTATCCAGGTGCATCAGCTAAGACCATGGAAGATACGGTGACTCAGGTTATTGAGCAGCGCATGACCGGTCTTGATAACTTGCGTTATATTTCTTCGACCAGTGATAGTTTTGGTAATGCACAAATTACTCTGACATTCAATGCTGAAGCAGATGCTGATATTGCGCAGGTACAAGTGCAGAACAAACTCTCTCTTGCTATGCCTTTACTGCCGCAAGAAGTTCAAAGCCAAGGGGTTAAGGTTAGTAAATCTAGCTCAGGGTTTTTAATGGTGGCGGCGTTTGTATCTTCAGATGGTTCGATGAATAAAAATGACGTAGCAGACTATGTTGCATCAAACATTCAAGACCCATTAAGCCGTGCTGAAGGGGTTGGTGAGTTACAACTATTCGGTGCTCAATATGCGATGCGTATTTGGCTCGACCCTCTTAGGTTGACTCAATATAACCTGACCAGTCAGGATATCATGGCGTCGATTCGTGAGCAGAATGCACAAGTTTCTGCGGGGCAACTTGGTGGCTCTCCTTCTCTACCGGGTCAAGAGCTTAACGCGACGGTGTCAGCGCAGAGCCGCTTGCAGACGGTTGAGCAGTTTGAAAAAATTATCATCAAAGCCGATGTATCTGGCGCTAAAGTTTACTTGGCCGATGTTGCTCGAGTAGAGCTGGGTGCTGAAAGCTATGCGGTTGAGTCTTATTATAATGGTAAACCAGCGGCTGGTTTAGCGGTTAAACTGGCGACTGGCGCTAATGCCCTAGATACAGCTGATGCGGTAAAAGAGAGACTGGCTGAAATGCAAGCTTTCTTTCCGCAAGGTTTAGAGGTGATGTATCCTTATGACACCACGCCATTTGTTGAAAAATCTATTGAAGGGGTGGTGAAAACGCTGTTGGAAGCGATAGTACTGGTATTTATTATCATGTACCTATTCTTGCAGAATTTCCGTGCCACCTTGATCCCCACCATTGCTGTTCCTGTGGTTTTATTGGGAACCTTCGCGATTTTATCGGCGACAGGGTTCTCTATTAACACCTTAACCATGTTCGCCATGGTGCTTGCCATCGGCTTGCTGGTAGATGATGCTATCGTGGTAGTGGAAAACGTTGAACGTGTGATGCAAGAAGATGGCTTAAGCCCTCTAGAGGCAACACGTAAATCAATGGATCAAATCACCGGTGCGCTGGTTGGTATCGGTTTAACCTTGTCTGCGGTATTTGTACCTATGGCCTTTATGAGTGGCTCAACGGGTGTTATTTATCGCCAGTTCTCTATCACAATCGTCTCTGCGATGGCGCTATCGGTATTTGTCGCCATGGTATTAACGCCAGCGTTATGTGCCACTATGCTTAAGCCTATTCCAAAAGGTCATGGCCATATTCAAACTGGCTTTTTTGGTTGGTTTAACCGCAGCTTTGACAAAATGACATCAGGTTATCAGTCAACCGTTGCCGGCATTTTAAAACGGTCAATTCGGGTAATGCTTATTTACCTTGCTTTAGTGGGCTTAGTTGCTTGGATATTCTTGCGCATGCCAACGGCCTTTTTACCAGATGAAGACCAAGGGGTACTCTTTACGCAAGTTATTTTGCCGACCAATTCAACGCAAGAAAGCACCATTGAGGTGTTGCGTAAAATTGACAAGGTTTTCCTTGAAGATGAAGCGGCTAGTGTTCAGTCTGTGTTTAGTGTTGCTGGCTTTAGTTTTGCTGGTAGCGGTCAAAACATGGGTCTTTCATTTGTTAATTTAAAAGATTGGTCTGAGCGTGAAGCGCCGGGACTGGATGTTAAATCAGTGGCTGGGCGAGCCATGGCGAGCTTTTCTCAAATCCAAGAAGCCTTTGTTTTTGCTTTTGTACCGCCCGCGGTGATTGAGCTAGGCACAGCTAACGGCTTTGACTTATATCTGCAAGATAAAAATGGCCTAGGGCATGATGCTTTGCTTGCTGCGCGAAATCAGCTATTGGGCATGGCAATGCAAAATCCTAATTTGGTCGGCGTAAGGCCCAATGGTCAAGAAGATGCACCTATGTATCAGATTGATATTGATCACGCCAAACTGCGGGCACTAGGCATTAATATTAATGATGTGAACAGTGTACTCGGTACCGCTTGGGGTGGCGCTTATGTGAATGACTTTATCGATCGCGGTCGAGTGAAGAAGGTCTATATGCAAGGTGAAGCAGGTTATCGTATGCAACCTGAAGATCTTGATTCTTGGTATGTTAAAAATGCCAACAATGAAATGGTGCCTTTTTCTGCGTTTGCTACGGGTCATTGGGATTTTGGCTCGCCGCGACTAGAGCGCTTTAATGGCTTACCCGCGATGAATATTCAAGGTGGCACTGCGCCCGGTTACAGTACGGGTGATGCCATGGTTATCTTAGAAGACATGGCGAAACAGTTACCACCGGGCTTTGGTATAGAATGGAATGGTTTATCCTATGAAGAGCGGTTATCGGGTAACCAAGCGCCATTCTTATATGCCTTGTCTATCTTGGTAGTGTTCTTGGTATTGGCTGCCTTATATGAAAGCTGGTCGGTGCCATTCTCAGTTGTGTTAGTGGTGCCGTTGGGGATCATTGGTGCGCTATTAGCGATGAACGGTCGTGACTTACCTAACGACGTGTTCTTCCAAGTAGGCCTACTAACAACCGTTGGCTTAGCAACTAAGAACGCCATTTTGATTGTCGAGTTTGCCAAAGAATTCTATGAGAAGGGGGCCGATTTAATGGATGCAACATTGCACGCTGTGCGCGTTCGTTTGCGTCCTATTCTTATGACGTCACTAGCATTTGGTTTAGGTGTGGTGCCCCTTGCTATTAGTACGGGTGTGGGCTCAGGTAGCCAAAATGCGATTGGTACGGCGGTATTGGGTGGCATGTTAAGTTCAACTTTCTTAGGTATTTTCTTTGTGCCGCTGTTCTTTGTCATAGTAGAGAAAATATTTAGTAAGCGAGAGCGTAAAGCCAAAGTAGACTAATTGTTATCGGATAAATTGATTATCTAGCCAAAGCCCAGTTTCGACTGGGCTTTTTTGTTTTTTGTTTTTTGTTTTTTCATGCTTTTATCTCTCAGTGTTTTTTTGCTTTTATTTGTTGTTTTTGTGGTTAAATTAACTCTAATCTTTCGTTGTTATTGGTTTATTATTCTGTCATGTTTCTCTGTTTCAGCTTTATAGTCAATTAGTTGATTTTATCGCTATGCTTAACAGGGATTAAACATACTTTTTACAAGGTTAATTATGACAACGAATTCCACCAGCTATGATCCACAAGAAGTGAGTTACTCAGCTCAAGAGCAATTAGTATCAACTACGGACTTACGCGGGGTTATTAATTATGCCAATCCGATTTTTTGCCAAGTGGCGGGTTATACCTTAGAAGAGTTGAATAATAAAAATCACAATATTGTGCGTCACCCTGATATGCCATCTGCTGCCTTTGCAGACTTATGGGGTAACTTAAAAGCCGGTAAGCACTGGCGTGGCATGGTAAAAAATCGTTGTAAAGATGGACGTTATTATTGGGTGGATGCCTATGTTACGCCTATGGTGGAGCAAGGTAAGGTGGTGGGGTATCAATCGGTACGCGTGTTACCCACGGGTAAACTAAAACAACAAGCGCAGTTATTATATAAACGCTTAACTGTCGGCAAATCATTACCTTGGCGTTTAAGCGAGCATAATCATATAAAATGGGCGCTTGTTGCCATCCCGGTGTTGTTATTATTGCTAGCGCCGTTATTTTTGTCAGGTTTAACGTTAACCCTAGCGAATGGGGTTTTATTGGCTTTGCTTACGGGATTGTTAAAGCCTGAATTATTTGATGTGCCACATTATATCGCTAAATTAAAGCAAAGCTGCGATAGTGTCTCGCGCCACGTTTACTCCGGCTATGGTCCCGTATCGGTAGTGGACTTTTCGATTGGTCTATATCAAGCAAAAATACGCACCATTTTAGGTCGCAGCAATGATTCGGCCAATAATGTCAAAGAGGTTGCTACCTCGTTACAAATCACCGCAGAGCAGAGCCAAGCGTCGATTGAAAAACAATCATTTGAACTGCAACAAGTGGCCGCTGCGATTAATCAAATGTCGACGGCAACAGCGGAAATTGCGCATACCACCGTAAGCAGTGCAGAGCGGATTAACGTGGTTAATGACAATTGTAAGCGTTCATTAGTACAAGTAGATGAAACATTTCGTACTGTGACGAACTTGGCCAAACAGATGCAAAATTCAGCCGACTCAGCGCCTAAATTAGCCGCAGAAGCGGACAAAATTAGTGGTTTTATGGGAGAGATTTTGTGGGTGGCAGATCAAACTAATTTACTGGCCCTAAATGCTTCTATTGAAGCGGCAAGAGCAGGTGAGCATGGTCGTGGTTTTGCCGTGGTCGCAGATGAAGTGCGCAGTTTAAGTATGCGCACCCATAAAGTGACAGAGCAGATTGGTACGTCAATAGCGGGTATGCAAAAAATGTTGCAACTCTGGGTGGAAACGATGACAGAGGGCGCACAAGAAGCGCAATTAACCCTTAAGAGTACTGAGCAAAGTAAGCTTATGATTAATGATATTAGTGAGCAAATGGCTGTATTATCGGATTTGGCGATTCAAATTTCAGCCGCCAGTGAAGAACAAAGCGCGACAATTGAGGAGATTAATCGCAATATCAATAACCTCAATGATGGCGCTAATGAAAGTGTGCGTTTATCGAACGTGGTTAGCCAAGATATTGAATCACTTAATAAAAGTGCAGATAAGTTGAGTGCGTTAGCCCACACGTTTAACTGAGTAACTTTTATCTACGCCACTTTAGCTTTTACCTTGGATGGCAAGTGTGACATTAACTTGTGTCGCCGTAGTAGTAATAAGAATGCCGCGATAAGAATGTAAATACTAGGCTCAAGGACTGCAGACTTTACAGACCAGTAATAATGGATGGGCACTAACAGCGCTACAAGGTAAACCCAGTTGTGCAGTTTTTGCCAGTTTCTGCCCATTTTGCGTCGAATGCGATTGGCTGAGGTTACACCCAGAGCCATCAGCAATAGCAGGGCAACTAAGCCCAAAGTGATGTAAGGGCGCTTGATCACTTCTTCAACGAAAAGATCAATGCGACCCGCTAAATCAAGCAACCAAAATATAGCCACATGAATGAGGGCATAGGCTAACACCCAAAGTCCTAATAGTCGCCGGGTTTGCAGTAAAAATCTCCACTTTATCCACTTGGCAGCGGGGCTGATCAGTAAAGTAACAAACAATAAGTTTAATGCCCCTTTCCCTGTAAAGTGAGTAAGGTACTGCACTGGGTCGCCCCCGAGCTGCTGACTAAAAGTTTGCCACGCTAGCCAGCATAAAGGCAATAACGCCCCCCCGTGCAGCATTACCTTAATGGCGGTGATATGTTTAGCAGCCCAAGCTTTAACCATTAATAAAATTTCCTTAAATCCATGCCTTTATACAAAGATGCCACTTCGTCACCATAGCCATTGAACATTAAGGTATCAATACGTTCAGCGCGAAAGCCATCAGCGATGCGGCGCTCGGTGGCTTGGCTCCATCTTGGGTGATCAACTTGTGGATTAACATTGGCAAAGAAGCCATATTCGTTGGGTGCTAATGCCTGCCAAGTCGTAGGAGGCTCTTTCTCGGTAAGTGTGATTTTTACAATACTTTTAATGCTTTTAAAGCCATATTTCCAGGGCACAACTAAACGGATTGGCGCGCCGTTTTGCGCTGGCAAGGTTTTACCGTACAGGCCAACTGATAATAGCGAGAGTGGGTGCATTGCCTCGGCGATGGTTAAACCTTCAACATAAGGGAAGGGTATGCCACCACCGAGGCGAGAGGCTTGGCCTGGCATTTGTTTAGGGTCGTACAAGGTTTGAAATGCAACATATTTGGCTTTGGAGGTTGGATTGACTTTTTTGATTAAGTCAGCCAAAGAAAAGCCCAGCCATGGGATCACCATCGACCAAGCTTCAACGCAGCGTAAGCGGTAGATGCGCTCTTCAATTGGATGGTTTTTCAATATGTCATCCATTGAAAAGGTTCGAGGTTTCTCCACTTCACCATCAATCGTGATGGACCAAGGCTCAGGGTTAAATGCTTTTGAATTTTCGATTGGGTCGGTTTTGTTCGTGCCAAACTCATAGAAGTTGTTATGACTGGTTACTTTGCTCTCTGGTGTCAGCACTTCGGTTAAATTATTCGCCACTTTCTTGGCAATAGTTAGTGGTTTGGGCTGGTAAACCGCTTGCTCTGGGACCACCACTTCATCTGCAAATAAGCCAAAAATACCAGCGTGTGCGACTGGGCTGACGGCTGCACTTCCCGCAATTAAGCCTGAAGCTTTAATGATATTACGTCGGTTTAGGTAAAGCGACTCGGGAGTAATATCTGAGCTGAGAATTTTTTTTGTCATAATATAGAGTGCCTTAATCAATAAGCGTTAATGCGCTGTCGTCAATATAAAATGGCGGCGCTTAAATGAGTAGACCGAGTCGATAGGGTTTGTATTTCATTTTTTCTATCTCATTTTTCTACTTAGGGTATATACGACTTGATGAGGAAAAAGATCCTTGCGATTAAGCCTAATTTGCTTCTTGCCACTGTCTATTGGCGCGCGTTTCAGGTAAAATTTCGCGCCTATTTTATAATCCAATTCGAGTAACGACATGTTCGAAGTAAATCCAGTAAACAATTTAATTAAGGAGCTGTCTGAGCGGACTGAGCTTCTTAGGGGGTACCTTTGACTACGAGGCCAAGAAAGAACGCCTTGAAGAAGTCTCCCGTGAGCTAGAATCACCTGAAGTGTGGAATGAGCCAGAGCGTGCTCAAGCACTGGGCAAAGAGCGCAGTGCTCTTGAAGCTGTGGTGGAAACTATCGATGTGATGGAGTCAGGCCTAGAAGATGTGGCAGGCTTAGTTGAGCTAGCGGTTGAAGCGGAAGATGAAGATACCTTTAACGAAGCACAGATAGAGCTAGCTGACTTAGAAGCGAAGTTAGAAGTGCTTGAATTTCGTCGTATGTTCTCTGGCCCTCATGATAGCAGTGATTGTTACTTGGATTTACAAGCTGGCTCGGGTGGCACAGAAGCCCAAGATTGGGCCAGTATGTTATTGCGTATGTATTTGCGTTGGGGCGAGGCTCATGGTTTTAAAACCGAGCTGATTGAAGTATCAGATGGCGATGTCGCAGGTATCAAGAGTGCCACTATTCGTTTTGAAGGTGAATACGCCTATGGTTGGCTACGTACCGAAACCGGTGTGCATCGCTTAGTGCGTAAATCGCCGTTTGACTCAGGTGGTCGCCGCCATACTTCGTTTGCGTCGGCATTTATTTACCCTGAAATAGATGACAATATTGCCGTGGATATCAACCCGTCAGACCTACGTATCGATGTTTATCGTGCTTCAGGTGCGGGTGGTCAGCACGTAAACACCACAGAATCGGCGGTGCGTATTACTCACGTGCCAACCAATATTGTGGTGCAGTGTCAAAATGATCGTTCTCAGCACAAGAACAAAGATCAGGCGATGAAGCAACTTAAAGCTAAGTTGTATGAGCATGAGCTACAAAAGCAAAACTCAGAAAAACAAGCCAATGAAGATAACAAGTCTGATATCGGTTGGGGCAGCCAAATTCGCTCTTATGTATTAGATGACTCGCGTATTAAAGACTTACGCACTGGTATCGAAAACCGTAATACTCAAGCAGTATTAGACGGTGACTTAGACAAATTTATAGAAGCTAGTTTGAAATCTGGCCTTTAATCACTTTTTGAGAATGACATCATGACTGAACAAGTACAAGACGAAAACAAACTGATCGCCGAACGTCGCGGCAAACTTGACCAAATTCGTGTGAACTGCCCTGCCAATGGCCACCCGAATACCTTTGACCGTGAGCATTACACCCAAGACTTACAAGCTGAATACGGTGAAAAGAGCAAAGAAGAGCTAGAAGGCGCGGGTATTATCGTTGCCATTGCAGGTCGTATTATGGCTAAGCGTGGTCCTTTCCTTGTGTTACAAGATATGAAAGGGCGAATTCAAGCTTATGCAGATAAGAAAGTACAAGCAGATCTGAAAGAAAAGTATGGCTTATTAGACGTGGGTGACATTATCGGCGTAAAAGGTCAGCTGCATAAATCGGGTAAAGGCGATTTATATGTGAACATGGGTGAGTATGAATTACTGACTAAATCACTGCGCCCATTGCCGGAGAAATTTCACGGCCTAGCCGATCAAGAAACCAAGTACCGTCAGCGTTACATCGATTTAATGATGAGCCAAGAAACGCGCGATACTTTTAAAATCCGCTCTAAAGTCGTTGAAGGTATTCGTCGTTACTTAAGCGACCGTGATTTCATGGAAGTTGAAACGCCGATGCTACAAGTGATCCCTGGTGGCGCGAGTGCGCGTCCATTTGTGACACATCATAACGCCCTAAGCATCGACATGTTTTTACGTATTGCCCCTGAGTTATACCTAAAACGTTTAGTGGTGGGTGGCTTTGAGCGTGTATTTGAAATCAACCGAAACTTTCGTAACGAAGGTTTGAGTGTGCGCCATAACCCAGAATTCACTATGATCGAATTCTACCAAGCATACGCAGATTACAAAGATCTGATGAACTTAACGGAAGATATGTTGCGTACCTTGTCACAAGACATCTTAGGTACAACTTCGATCCGTAACACCAAAAAAGACGCTGAAGGCAATGTGATTGAAGAAGTGTTCTACGACTTTGGTCAGCCATTTGCACGTATTTCGATGATTGACGCGGTTATTCAGCATAACCCTGACTTTGATGAAGCGGTTATCCGTGACCCACAAGGTAACTTTGAGCAACTCAAAGCGTACGCCAAGCAAGTCGGCGTGAAGTTCCCTGAAAGTGCTGATGTATGGGGCCCAGGCCGCGTATTGTGTGAAATTTTTGAAGAAACCGCTGAGCACTTACTGATCCAACCTACTTTTATTACTGAATATCCGTGGGAAGTATCGCCATTAGCGCGTCGTAACGATGAAAATGAATTTATTACTGACCGTTTTGAGTTCTTCATCGGTGGTCGTGAACTCGCGAACGGTTTCTCAGAGCTTAACGATGCACAAGATCAAGCGGAGCGTTTCCGTAAACAAGTAGAAGAAAAAGATGCCGGTGATGATGAAGCAATGCACTTTGATGAAGACTACATCACTGCACTTGAGTTTGGTTTACCACCAACAGCAGGGCAAGGTATTGGTATCGATCGCTTAGTGATGATTTTCACTGACAGCCCATCGATTAAAGACGTACTCTTGTTCCCTCATATGCGTCCGCTCGCTTAATTTTAGCGGGTGTGCATGGAGGCCCCAAGCGGTGACGATCGCTTGGGGCTTTTTCGTTTCTACTCACTGATGAGACCTGAGCCCCTAGGCTCCCTAAGTTTAAATTGGTGGTGTCTGATTTTATTTGAAAAAGGAGAGTGACCGTGGAGCCGAGTATCATACTTGCTGTGGTCGTGATTGCGATGGGGTCATTTATTCAGTCCGCCACAGGTTTTGGTTTGGCGATTGCCACCGCGCCGATTCTTATCTTTATTTCGATAGATTATGTACCCGCGCCAATCACTATTATTGGCTTGATCTTGTCTTTGTTTAACGCTTGGCAATATCGCAGTAACTTTTCATTACAAGGGTTATTGCACGCCTTGGTAGGCCGTGTGCCGGGCTCGTTAGCCGGTGGGGCAGTGCTGATGTGGGTCAATGCAGCGCAGTTAACCTTGTTGATTGGGCTATCGGTGATTGCGGCAGTGCTGGTGAGTTTACTGCCAATAAAAATTGAGCCAACGCCAAAGCGTTTAGCCATTGCTGGATTTTTCTCTGGTTTATTTGGCACCAGTGCAGGCATCGGTGGACCGCCGATGGCGCTACTTATGCAACACGGTGAAGCGAATGTTATTCGCGCCAATTTGTCCGCGTTTTTTGTGGTTAGCTCCGTTTTATCGTTACTGGTGCAAGGTGGCGCAGGTTATTTAAGCTGGCATCATTTCAGCTTAACTTTACCGCTGATCCCTGCTTGTTTAGTTGGCTATTATGTCGCTAAAAAAACCAATCATTTACTTTCGAAGCAGCAGATAAGAATGATGTCACTGACTTTATGCAGTATTTCTGGGGTGTCGGCAGTGGTGAGTTATTTGTATTAGTGGTGAGTGGGCTTTGAATGCTTTGTTCAAAGCCCTGCAACTCAACGAAGATAGCTTGGTTATAAGTTTTATTAGTGATGTGAACAGCAGTGGCCTGCCGCTTTTTTGAATGCTGTTTCTGTGCCTTCAAATTTGCCTTTGTTCTTTAAAAATTCAATGGCTTCCACAACATTCATCCCTTGCACTTTACAGCTGCGGTATTGTGCTTGTTCGCCAAATACCTGATTCAAAGCTGCCGTTAAAGATTCATTACTGTAGGTTGCTTGAGAAGCTTCCATTAGATTTAAAATATCGTGAACGTGGACGTTATTGCTCATAGCGTTAGCTCCTAAATATCAATAGCCGCAAAATCCCACAACCGCGACCGACTCGCAACAGATGTTTGGGTTTGTGATGATGTAAATCAAATTTTGCTCTGCAATTATTACTTTTGAGGTGTTTTTCGTATCACTTTAACTTGTCATTAGGTGGTAATCTAAATCTGTTGTTACTGTTAACTTTCATCATTATCGGAAGGAATGTTTATGTACACTTTGTTTTATGCTCCAACTCCTAATGGTCACAAAATTACCTTGATGCTAGAAGCTCTTGAGGTGCCTTATCGTATTGTGCCTATTAACATTCAATTGAATGATCAGTTCCTTCCTTCGTTTTTAGAAGTTGCGCCGAACAATCGTATGCCTGCGTTAATTGATCATGAAAATGGTCAAAGTGTGTTTGAATCGGGCGCTATATTGACTTATTTAGCGGAAAAGCATTTAGCTTTTCTTCCTGAAGCGGGCCCTGAGCGTTATGAGGTATTGCAATGGCTTAATTGGCAAATAGGTGGGTTAGGGCCAATGGCAGGGCAAAATCACCACTTTAATCATTATGCGCCAGACCAAGTGCCTTATGGTATTAAGCGCTATACAGACGAAACCACGCGTTTATATGGTGTGTTGGATAGGCAGCTGAGTGAGCAAGATTATGTAGCGGGCGATTATTCTATTGCTGATATGGCTATTTACCCTTGGGTGCGATTACACGACAAGCAAAAGCAAGACATCACCCTGTTTCCGAATATTATGCGATATTTAGCGACCATGGATGCGCGTGCAGATGTGCAAGCGGCCTTACAAAAAGAAGCCGAGTTTGATTGGCAAGGAAGTTTGACGGAACAGCAGTTGCAGCAGCTACTTGAAGTGTAGTGATTATCAGTAAATGCCGCGGCATTGGCGGCGGCATTTAGTCATCGGATTAGAAAATAAACGGATTGGTTTTCTTCTCTTTACCAAAGGTTGATTTAGGCCCATGACCACTGACAAATTCCATATCATCAGGCAAAGGCCAGAGCTTGGTTTTGATCGCGGTGATCAGTTGGTCGTGGTTACCCATCGGAAAGTCTGTTCGGCCGATGGAGCCGCGAAATAATACATCTCCTACTAGGGCTTGGTTACTTTGGTGGTCAATAAACACGACATGACCCGGAGTGTGGCCAGGGCAATGTAACACTTCTAGCTCAACCTCGCCAAAATTGACTTTGTCGTCTTGCTTGAGCCAGCGATCTGGGGTGAATTGTTCAACGGGTGGAAAGCCAAACATTTGGCTTTGCATTGGAAAACCTTCCAGCCAAAAAATATCATCTTGATGGGGGCCTTCAATGGGTACTTTAAGTGTCTGGGCTAGCTCTTGGGTGCCGCCGGCATGGTCTAAATGAGCATGAGTAATGAATATTTTTTCGACTGCTACTTGCTCTTCGGTAATGGCAGCTAGAATTTTTGCTACGTCACCACCGGGATCGACGACGGCGGCCTTTTTGGTCTTGTCACAAATTAGCAAGGTGCAGTTCTGTTGGAATGGGGTCACTGGAATAATACGAATGCGCATACACTAAATCCTCATAAGTCTATGGCTATTCTACCCAATATTAGGCAAATAGAAACATGCGGCCAGCACTGATATGAAATAAGCGTCTTAGTTGGCACAAATTACAAATCTTCCTAGCTTGTCATAAAATTGCCATCAATTTCTCGCTAGAGTAAGGATTCATCAACTAAGCTGACATTAGGGCTCCATTGGATCGTGTTAAGTATAACGGTCTAAATTCGGAGTTTAAGGAGAATGCCTATGGCTAACCGTGACCTGAGTAAGTATTTTATTTTAGACACTAACGTGTTGTTACATGAACCCTTAGCAATTTATTCCTTCCAAGAGCACAACGTAGTTATTCCCATGACGGTCCTTGAAGAGTTAGACCGTATCAAAGACAGGCAGAAAGACGTTAGCCGTGATGCCCGCGTCGCAATCCGTTCACTTGAAGACATTTTTAAAGACGCAACACCCGAAGATATCGTGGAAGGGGTACCCCTATCTAAACTAGAAGATTCAGCGGTGGGGCACATTAGTATTTTTGCTGATCATAATATGACGCAAGCAAAAGAGTTATTTACTGAAGATGAGCCTGATAACCGTATTATTAATGTGGCGTTATTTTTACAGCGCAGCAAGGCGCCAGCGCAAGTTATTTTAGTTACCAAAGACATTAATATGCGCCTTAAAGCGAAAGGTGCAGGGCTTAAACAAGTTGAAGATTACCGGACCGATCAGCTGATTGATGATATTAATTTATTGTCGAAAGGCTTTAGGCAATTACCGGGGAGTTTTTGGGATAGTGTTGAGGATTGTGAAACCACCACTGATGGCCGTGATACCTGGCATGAATTAGATGAGCATTTAATAGAAAACACGTACATCAATGAATATTTGATTGATGAAACAAAATTATTTGCCGCAAAAGTGGTGGGACATGAAAATGGCAAGGTAAAGCTATTAGATATTGGCCGAGATCGTATGTTGGCGCGCCATGCTTGGGGAATACACCCAAAGAATGTCTACCAAAGTATGGCGTTAAATGCGCTGCTTGATCCTAGTGTCGATTTGGTTATTCTGACCGGCCCAGCTGGATGTGGTAAAACCTTACTCGCGATGGCCGCGGCTCTTGAGTTGGTGATTGAAAAGGGGATCTACGATAAGGTGATTGTGACCCGCAATACGCCAGACATAGCAGAAAATATTGGTTTCTTGCCGGGCACTGAAGAAGAAAAAATGATGCCTTGGTTAGCTGCCGTTACGGACACCTTAGAAGTGCTGCATAAAAATGACGAGTGTCCCAATGGCTCACTAGAATACATTATGGAAAAAGCAAATATTCAGTTTAAGTCGGTGAATTTCATGCGTGGCCGCAGCATCCAAAACTCATTTGTATTACTAGATGAGTGTCAGAATTTAACTGCGTCACAACTTAAAACCATTATTACCCGTTGTGGTGAAGGTACTAAATTGGTTTGCTCTGGCAACTTGGCGCAAATTGACAGTAATTATTTAACCCCTGTGACGTCTGGTTTAACCTATATCGTTGAGCGATTTAAGCACTTTGAAGGCAGTGCGAATGTGTATTTAAATGGGGTGGTAAGGAGTCGCTTGGCTTCTTTTGCCGAAGAAAATTTATAACTTACAGCTTACTGTTTATTCTAGTGCGGGCTCAGTGATAGGTTGACTGAGCCCCTTTCGTTGGACTTTTCTTTTACCCTTCTCTCAAAGTTATCGCCTAGGTTTAAATAAACCTTGACCCAAGCTGGGCTGTGCATCATTTTTAGTTAATAACGTATTAATTGTGAGCAGTGTAAGGAGCTAATGTGATTACTCCCATTAATGATCGCCGTGGTTTTCGACGTATGGCGATAGAGTCACCTTTACAGATAGTGTTTAAAGGCCAGACTCGACAAGGTATTTGTTTAGACTTGAGTGCTACAGGGATGTCTATTGAAGTGTCCGAAAGTGAGTTTCAAGTTGGCGATATGATAGAAGTTCATTTAGGTAATGGCACAGCTACTGCGCCACCTTTAAGTGGAGAGGCTAAAATTATCCGAGTGAGTGCTCAGGGTAATAAATACGTGCTTGCCGTTGAGTTGACGGTGATTAAGTAGCTTGATACGAGTTTACTGAGCAGATGCTGGTTTTATGAATTTTTCAACTCGCATTTGTTGTTGTGCAATCGCTACAGCACTCCCATTATCTACCTTTCCTAACAACAGGTTAGCTGGGCCCGTCGGCTCGGCTAGCACATAATCTCTTCCTTGTACTGTCAGTATTTTTTGGTTTCCTTGTTGCGGTAAATCGATGCCGATTAAGGCATGACCGGGTACGATCACCATAATGGTTTCTCTGTTCGGGTAGAGTTGCATCATCGCACTTGCCATTAGGGTTACCTTACTATCACAATCTCCTTGGTTATTGATAAGTAACTGTGCGGGAGGTGAAAAACCTGTGCCTCTTTGAGTTTTGTCTGCGCCTAAAGCTGAGTAAGGGATCGATTGAATAAAGCTGAGCAATAGCTCGATGCCCTCAGCTTCGGTTTTATCGGCTACAAGAGGCTTAAATGCGTTGACGAAGGGGGCGACATCAGCTTGGCTGAGTAATGCTATTGCGGTGTGATTGGGTTTTACGGCCCACTGGTTGGAAAAATTCTTAAATATCTGAAAATGATGTTGCGTCAGGTAATCTTGGTAAGCCTGATTTTGTTGTTGTCGTAGTGCGTTAGTTATTTCTCGTACTTGTTTGGGGTCTGAGCCGGTGATTTGTAATTCGTAGTTGAGGCCAATGCGTTCACGTTTGAGCAATACATCAGTTTTTTTCTGTTGTTGAAACCATTGCATGGCTTGTTGCTGCAATGCTTGTTGCATCAATTTTGGCGAATATCGTTGAAATGTAGTTAACGTAAACTGCGTTTGGCTTATGTCTACTGTAACTTGATGTCGAGTTTGCTCGGCATCGTTCCAAACATAGTGTAACTTTTGGTTTTGTTGGTTAAAGCTCAGTTGTGCGGCTAAAGCTGGAAAACCAAAAAAGCACAGTAAACAAGCAGAGGCAGTCAGCTGATTCAATAATAGCCTTGTTAACTTCCTTTTAGTCATTTTCGCTCCTTAAATTTATTATGCCGCTAATAAAAAAGGGCGCTTTGCGCCCTCATTGAGTAAATTTAAGTGTTGAATTGAAAAGTAAATATTAGACTTGATCGTTAATCTCTAAGCGAGCTTGCTTCTTTTCTTCAACGGCTTGCGCCCTATAAATATGGTTGAAAACATGCACCATGGCTAGGGCTGATGATTCGACGATATCCGTTGCTAGGCCAATACCATGAAATTTTCGGCCTTGATAGCGGGCGACGATATCCACTTTACCTAGTGCATCTTTGCCTTCGCCTTTTGATGAAATTTTATAATCATCAATTGTTACTTCATAGCCAGCAATACGGTTTAAGCATTGATAAACCGCGTCGATTGGACCATTTCCGGTAGCGGCTTCGACAGTATGACCATGCTCACCCGTTTTGAGTTTAACCGTTGCTGTTGCCAGTACACCAGATCCAGATTGAACACTTAAGTAGTCTAAGCTGTAGTGCTCAGGCTCTTCGTGAATGTTATTAAAGAACATCAGCGCTTCAAGGTCGTAATCAAATACTTGGCCTTTTTTGTCGGCCAACTTTAAGAAATCAGCATAAAGCTCATCAAGGTTATAGTCAGCTTCGCCATAACCAAGCTGCTCCATACGGTGCTTGATCACGTGGCGGCCAGAGCGAGACGTGAGATTAAGGTTATTTTGGGTCAGGCCGATGCTTTCTGGGGTGATTATTTCATAGGTATTTTTTGATTTAAGTACACCATCTTGGTGAATACCTGATGAATGTGAAAATGCATTGCCGCCAACTATCGCTTTGTTCGGTTGAATTGGCATATTACACAATTGGCTAACCAATTGGCTGGTACGGTGAATTTCAATTGGCTTGATGTTGGTATGTAACCCTAAATGATCTTTACGCGTATTTAAGATCATCGCGATTTCTTCCAATGAACAGTTGCCGGCTCGTTCGCCGATACCGTTGATAGTACATTCAATTTGTCTTGCGCCATGTTGTACAGCGGCAATAGAGTTAGCCACAGATAGGCCTAAATCATCGTGACAGTGCACAGAAATAACGGCTTGATCGATATTGGGGACGCGATTAAATAACGTTTGGATAATCCCACCAAATTCACTCGGCACTGTGTAGCCTACGGTATCGGGTATATTCACTGTGGTGGCGCCAGCTTTAATTGCGGCTTCTACCATGCGACATAAATTGTCTATGGGCGTCCGGCCAGCATCTTCACATGAAAACTCGACATCAGGCGTGTATTTCTTAGCATGAGTGACGGCTTTAACGGCCATTTCTAATACATCATCAAAGCCGCGACGTAGTTTGTTTTCTACGTGGATGGTCGAGGTTGAGATAAAGGTGTGAATACGAAAGCGCTCGGCAACGCGCAGCGCTTCGCCTGCGGCGTCGATATCTTTGCTTAAGGCGCGAGCTAACGCGCAAGGAATACTGGTGGTTAGCTGCGAGGCGATAGTTTGAACAGACTTGAAATCGCCAGGAGAGGAGATTGGAAAACCCAGTTCCATCACATCAACACCCAAACGCTGCAGTGCTAATGCTATTTGCAGTTTTTCTTTTACAGTTAAGCTTGCTGCAAGGGCTTGCTCACCATCGCGTAAGGTTGTATCGAATATGATCACCTGATCTGTCATTTATCTTTCCTCGTGTCCTTTCTTTGGCCGCCATCATTATGATTCGACCAAGAGAAATACCCTTTAATAGGACTTTTAATTGTTTTATAAAAAATTATATGCTGTTCCAACCCAAGCTATTTGAGTGTCTAATGTACTTGAGCTGGGTTGCTTTGAATCTGACGTCGCTATATATCAACAAGATATGCATTGCGTAAGTATAACTTGAGTACTGGTGGAATGATGATTACTTTTTTTTCTAGGATTAGTCAAGTTGTTGAGATAGTGGCATATCGGTATGTTTGTGTTGATTTATATTTGATGGAGTCACGTTTTGATGATTTTGTTCTATTTTTAATACATGACGCATCACTTATTCGGAGATGACCCTTATATGGCAGCACTAAAGGAACAGTACGTGGCAAAACGTAAGCCGGGACGCCCAGAAGGTGCATCAGACACCAGAGATATGTTATTGCAAAGTGCACGTCATTGCTTTGTTAATGAGGAATACCGTAAGGTCACTACTCGGTCTATTGCAGAGTATGCTGGCACCAATCTCGCGATGATCCATTATTACTTTGGCAACAAAGAGAACCTCTATTTGACTATGTTGTCGGAAACGTTGAAGCCGTTTGATGATGATTTAAAACGTCGATTGGCGGATCCAACTAATAATAGTTTAGCGGGCCTGATACGTGCTTTTTACAAAACCATGGCCCGCTTTCCTGAGTTTCCCCCATTGTTAATGAGGATCATGCAAAATGAGTCGGAAGTTGGCCAAGATTACTTAAAAAGTATTCTCGGTGAGGGAATATTACCGCGATTTAACCGCATGCTGCATGCCTTGCAGCATAATGGAGAAGTTGCCGAAAATGTGGACATAGATAAATTACAAATTGTATTGCTTAGTTTAATGGTTCACCCCTTTGCGATGACGGGATATTTTAATGATCACTTTGGTGGTCAACCGAAATCACAAGATTATATTTCTCTTGGTGAATTTGTTGCTGAGTTTGCTGTTCGCGCGGTACAACAAAAGTCATAACAAAGCCATCACATTGTCATTGTTCTGTCGAGATTTCGTCATGTAAGTGTCACGAGTTGCTTTTATTCTTTATTTAGTCAATAAAGAGGGAAAGTTGATGAAGCTACAACAGATTGCAGATCTTGACTATGCGTTATCAAACTATTGCCTAGCACATAAATTTAACCGCCAAGTGGCGTTTTGTAGCAAAGGTATCTCCCATACTGGTGATGGCCATTTTTATGTTGTTCTTGGTCTATTGCTGCTGTGTTTTGAAGCTGAATTCGGTCCCTCCTTCTTTAAAAGCTGTTTATTGGGCTTTGCCATGCAGCTCCCTGTGTATGTTTTACTAAAACGCACGTTTAAGCGCAGTCGGCCTACTAATTTACCGTGTTTTATTCGTCCTTCAGACCAATACAGTTTGCCGTCTGGACACAGTGCTGCTGCGTTTATGATGGCAAGCCAGTTAGCTTGGTTTTATCCACTAGTGCTGTCATTGGTCTTTATTTGGGCAAGTTGCATTGCTTTGTCGCGAGTATTGTTAGGGGTGCATTTTGTCAGTGATATTATCGCTGGAGCTGGTCTGGGTATGATATTTGCGTATTTATCGTTTGTTTTGACGGGAGCTTTTTAGTGATCACAAACTCTTCCATGAAGGAATGCTTAGGCGTGACTTTTATTTTCTCAACTGATGCTTTAGCAAGGGCAATTTATTAATGCGCATTCTTTACGGCGTTCAAGGGACAGGCAACGGGCATATTACCCGCGCCAGAAAAATGTCACGGGCTTTGGCTGATGTTGGGTTAGAAGTTGATTACCTATTTACTGGCCGTCAATCTGATGCTTATTTTGATATGTTGCCGTTTGGCGAGTATAGGACTAAATCGGGACTAACGTTTAACTCTTCAAATGGAGAGGTTAATCCCGTTAGAACCTTGTTTAATAGTCAACCAAGGCAGTTATGGCGTGATATTAAAGACTTAAATATCAAGGATTATGATTTAGTACTTAATGACTTTGAGCCAGTCTCTGCTTGGGCGGCAAAAAAGCATAATGTGCCTTCCATCGGCTTGTCTCATCAGAATGCTTTTCGCTACCAGGTTCCGAAACAAGGTTATCATTTTGGTAATGCGTTACTAATGAAATACTACGCGCCGACGCAGTTACCAATTGGTGTTCATTGGTATCACTTTGGTTTCCCTATTTTGCCGCCTATTGTTGAAATATTGACAACAGATGTGCAGATAGAAAATAAAATTTTGGTCTATTTGCCTTTTGAGTCGCTAAGTAAGGTGGTTGATCTGTTACGTCGCTTTTCTACCCATGAATTTTATTGTTATCACCCAGATGGCAAAGACATGGATGTTGAAAACGTTCGACTACGTAAGTTATGTCGAGTGGGATTTCAAGCCGACCTTGAAAACTGCTCAGGGGTGATTGCCAACGGTGGCTTTGAGTTGCCTTCAGAGGCCATGCAGATGGGCAAGAAAATGTTACTCAAGCCATTAACTGGTCAGTTTGAACAGCAGAGTAATGTGGCAACCCTAGAAATGATGGGGATAGCGACAAAAATGAATGGATTAGAGCAGTCTGAGATCGCTGCTTGGTTACCAACAGAAAGCGCCGGCAAGGTAAGGTTTCCTGATGTTGCTAAAGCATTGGCGTTGTGGCTCAAAAATGATAGACAAGATAACTTTCAACACCTTGTCGATCGGCTCTGGCAGGCGACCGTGTTCCCGGAAAACGTATTAGATCAATTGCCTGAGCAAAGCTTGAATAAATCAGCGTCTTTGGCATGGGATATCGCACTGCGTGATTAAAACAGACGAAGTATCAACGCAGCGTAAATGCAGTTTAATAGTGTATACCCAATCAACTTGAAGATGCATGTTTCAGAGCACCACGGTGTTTTCAATACTAGGGTCTGTTGATCTTTGCTGGTTAATTTTTGTTCGAGATAAAAGCGTTTTGAGCAAGGCGAGCAGTGTATAGCTTAGCATTCTAAGTAAATACTGCTCAACGATGGGCAAAACGCTTTTAGCCGAATCCGTAGGACAGCGTTTGTTGGGTATTTCTACTGCGTTATCGCCTTTTCGTGTAGCTAGCTACACCACAAAAGCGCTGCCTTGTATAAATACCCAACAATTCGCTGCAAAAATAATCACGAAAGATCAACAGACCCTAGGCACCTTTCAAATTAGCGTAACAACGTAGTGGGAACACGACGGCGCTCCCAAAGGGCAAGTTTTACACGCGTTTATGCTGTGTTATTGATTTTGATAAGGGGAAGCCATTACCTGCAATCAATGCCTTGCCTAAACGCGTGTAAAATCTTGCTGAAATCAAGCCTCTCCAGGTTGATTGGGTATATGCATCAGATTAAATGGTTATAAGCCTTTTACTGAGTACGATGGAAATATCAGCACGCTGTGCCATCATTATATACGCAGGCACTAGTAAACAGGGGGTAGCAGATGCAATTTAGTAATGAAAATGGCGAGACGATGAGCTTAGCTGATAACCTTACATTGCAAGAGTTGCAAGATATGGGGGTGAGCATTTCTATTTCTGAAGAATTAGACCCAAATCATTCAATATGGCTGTCAGAGCCTGAAGTTCCAGATCAGTAAAACGCAAGAATGAAAAGTTAATCTGGCTTGTTTTGCTGATTATCTATACTTTCCTAGGGCTACTTTCTTGTAGCCCTTGCCATATCTAAGCTACTTTCACCGAACACGCATCTTGATTGGAATTTGTGGTTGATAACTTAATCTTGGTTTTTAAAGGGAATTTGGTAAAAAGCGTAGACGTGTAAAGTAAAAAATTATTAAACTGACACACAATCTTATTGCGCCCTTGTGTTTGCAGGGAAGCTGTTATTAATAAAAAACAACCGGAACTCAGCTGGGAGAGCTTATGGAAATGTTATCGGGCGCCGAAATGGTGATCAGATCACTGCAAGACGAAGGTGTGAAGCACATCTTTGGCTACCCTGGTGGATCAGTATTGGATATTTATGATGCATTATTCCAATGCAGTGACATTGAACACTTTTTAGTACGTCATGAGCAAGCCGCAGTGCATATGGCTGATGGCTACACACGCGCCACAGGAAAAGTCGGGTGTGTATTAGTTACATCTGGTCCAGGTGCTACTAACTGTATTACAGGTATCGCGACAGCTTATATGGATTCGATTCCTATGGTGGTGCTATCGGGTCAGGTTCCGACCAATTTTATTGGTGATGATGCGTTTCAAGAAACAGACATGATTGGTGTTTCGCGCCCTGTGGTTAAACACAGTTTTTTATGTAAAAAAGCCGAAGATATTCCGATTGCGATAAAAAAAGCATTTTATTTAGCTGCCAGCGGTCGCCCCGGCCCGGTGGTGGTAGATTTACCAAAAGATGTGCAAAACCCGAAGTTAAAGTTTCCTTATCAATACCCTGAAGCGGTGCATATGCGTTCGTACAACCCAACGCTAAGTGGTCATAAAGGGCAAATTAAGCGTGCGGTTAAAGCCTTAATGGCGGCGAAACGCCCTGTACTGTATGTCGGTGGCGGTGCGATAAATGCCAATGCGTCGGCTGATGTTATTCATTTAGCAGAGCAATGTAATCTACCTGTAGCCACAACGCTGATGGGACTTGGTGCCTTCCCTGGTACGCACAAGCAATCTATTGGTATGTTGGGAATGCATGGTACTTATGAAGCCAATATGTCGATGCATAATGCGGACTTAATCTTTGCAGTAGGCGCACGCTTTGATGATCGTGTCACTAATGCAGTAGATAAATTCTGTCCTAATGCGACTATCATGCACATCGACATAGACCCGACCTCGATTTCAAAAATCATTAATGCCGATATTCCTATTGTTGGTTCAATTGAAGTGGTGCTGGGCCAAATGCAAACCATGATTGCTGAAATGGATGCATTAAAAGAGCAAGAAGATTTGTCGGCTTGGTGGCAACTAATTAATACTTGGCGTGAACGAGAGTGCTTGGTTTATGAGAAATCAGATACAGTGATCAAGCCACAGCAAGTCATTGAAGCTCTTTATAAAGTAACTAAAGGAGATGCGATTGTCACTTCTGACGTAGGTCAGCATCAAATGTTTGGCGCACTTTATTACCCATTTAAGAAGCCTCGTCAGTGGATCAATTCTGGTGGCCTAGGCACCATGGGCTTTGGCTTTCCGGCTGCAATGGGATGCAAGGTCGCTTTACCTGATGAAGAAGTGGTGTGTATTACTGGTGATGGCTCAATTCAAATGAATATCCAAGAGCTATCCACTTGTATGCAATACAATATTCCGGTGAAAATTGTGTCACTAAACAACCGTTCCTTAGGCATGGTTAAGCAATGGCAAAAAATGTTTTACGAAGGTCGCCAGTCTCACTCCTACATGGATTCAGTGCCAGATTTTGTCAAGCTGGCAGAGGCTTACCATCATGTTGGTATTCGGGTCGACAAACCAGAAGATTTAGAGCCAGCACTTGAGAAAGCCTTTGCCATGAAAGACCGCTTGGTATTTTTGGATATAGCGGTGGATCCGGAAGAGCACGTGTATCCGATGCAAGTGAAATTTGGCAGCATGCAAGATATGTTTTTAAGTAAAACGGAGAGAACCTAATGCGCAGTATCCTTTCTATCTTAATTGAAAACGAAGCCGGCGCATTATCTCGAGTCGTTGGCCTGTTTTCGCAACGTGGCTATAATATTGAATCGTTAACGGTAGCGGTAACGGATGATCCCACTCTATCGCGAATGACGATTACAACCCATGCTGATGAGCGAAAAATTGAGCAAATTTTAAAACAGTTACACAAGCTGGTGGATGTACTCAAAGTATCGGAATTAACAGATGGTCCACATGTTGAGCGTGAATTAATGTTGGTGAAAGTGAAAGCCAGCGGCACTAAGCGTGATGAAGTGAAACGCAATGCAGATATTTTCCGTGGTCAGATAGTGGATGTCACGCAGAGCCAGTATACGGTTCAGCTAAGTGGTACCACAGACAAGCTAGACGCATTTATTGCTGCATTGGGTGAAGCAACTGAAATTATTGAAGTCGTTCGCTCTGGAGTGTGTGGCATCGCACGCGGGGAGCGTTCGTTGCGTCCTTAGCGACCAGGTTATTCAATTTGCACTTCGTTTAAAACCAGACTTGTTCTGGTTTTTTTGTGGCTAAAATGACGAACTATTGTGGTGAAATCTATCACTGTTTAATGTTGTGGATTGGGTTTATGGTTTTTATTCTTTAAATACATGAGGTTAGTGTGTTGTAAAACTGGCATAAACCTTGATTAACTCAAACTAGCATTTTTGGATTATTTAAAGGTGATGTTATGTTTGAATTAATATTTGTGTTGCTCATGTTAGGAGCGATGGCGTTGACAGGTTTTACCTTAGTGGGTTGTATTGTGGTGGTTTGTATTGCCGCGGTGTTATTGCTGGTTTTTGGCGCAATTGGCATATTAATCCAATGGGCGCCATGGATTTTGGCTGCGGCTATTATCTATTGGTTAGTGAGTGATAAACGTTGTAATCAAAGCTAGTACGTTGCAGTTCAACTGGCTTTAGATTAAATTGATGCTATCTAAGTGGTTACATTAAGGATTTAAATTTGAAAAAGTTTTTTGTATTGGCTGGTTTAGGGCTAGCCTTATTAAGCGGTGCATCGCAAGCTGAGATCATGGTCGATGGTGCATATGTGCGAGCGACACCGCCGAACGTGCAAAACAGTGCGGCTTTTTTACAATTAATGAATCACTCAAACGAGCTCGCTACACTGGTTTCGGCTAAGAGTGACATTGCAGAAAAGGTTGAGTTACACAACCATATTATGGCTGATGGCATGATGAAGATGCGTCAAGTAGATGGTATAGAAATCAACGCGATGGAAACTGTATCACTGCAGCCAGGTGGGTACCATATTATGTTAATGGGCTTAAAACAGCCTTTGACCGAAGGACAAGAGGTTAGCTTTACCTTAGGTTTTTCGTCGGGTGAGCAAGTCTCTTTTGTTGCGCCAGTGAAATCAGTTAAGGGTGATAAACCTAAAATGAAACATAACCATTAAGGCCTATCTATGGAAAATTTTACCGCAAAACGTGTGCTGGGTATTTTTCTCGTTCTCTTTTTTTTGGGTTATGGTACATCTGTGTACTGGGGACTTGAGCCCGATGTGATGGATATATCGGAATTGGTGGTTAAGTCAAAAGATGAGGCTGCTAAGGAGGGTAAAAAGCTTGTCGTGGGTTACACCACCACAACAACACTGATCACCGTTGCAGAAACCTTGCTTGATAAACCCGGTGGCTATTTGAGTAATGATGTTATACCGCCGAGTCTCTTAATGGATAACATGCCTGCGTGGGAGCTTGGGGTGTTAGAGCAAGTGCGCGATTTATCATTGATTATGCGCAAGGACTTTAGTCGCTCACAAAGTCAATCGATGGAAGATAAAGATCTAAAAGTCGCTCAGCCAAAGTTTAATATTGATAGTAAAAGTTGGCATTTACCCAGTGCAGAAGCCGAGTACCGTGAAGCGATTAAAGCAATTTATAGCTATCGGACTCGTTTAGCAGATCCTAATCAACCTGATGCACAATTTTATGCTCGGGCAGATAATTTGGCCGCTTGGTTAAAAGAGGTGCAAAGTCGCTTGGGTAGCTTATCGCAGAAACTGAGTTCAAGTGTTGGTCGCCATGCGATTAATGATGGCCTAGCTGGTGATTCTGCCGCACAGCAGTCAACTTATACCCCAGAAGAAGAGTTGATTAAGACGTCTTGGTTCTTAACAGATGATGTATTTTATGAGGCTCGCGGAGCAAGTTGGGCGCTATTGCACTTTATGAAAGCCATTGAGGTTGATTTTAAAGGTGTACTTGAGAAGAAAAATGCCAGTGTGAGCGTACGCCAAATCATTAGAGAGTTGGAAGAAACGCAAGAAACCGTATGGAGTCCAATGATATTAAATGGCAGTGGCTTTGGTCTAATGGCGAATCACTCTTTAGTGATGGCGAATTATATTTCACGCGCTAATGCTGCGGTGATCGATTTATCTGAGCTACTTAATAAGGGCTAGTTAGACGAAACAAATTGTTAGTAAGCTGAACCTTGGCTTAATCATTCTCAAAAACAATGGCAATCAAGGAATACCTTGATTGCCATTGTTTTTTTAGCGGCTACAATACTCGCCTAACTATAAAGGTGTCTTAAAATGAAAAAATATCTTGCAGCAACTCTATTTACTTTAGCGATCAGTCATTCCGCATCAGCAGATGATTGGGGCATTTTTGCGGGAGTGGATATCGCTAAACCCGTTACCGATGGTAAGCTTGATAGCGATTCTCTTAGTTTGAAAAATGATTGGCGTGGAAGTGGTTATGTGGCCATTGAACACGGTATTATTTTATTACCTAATGTGAAATTCGCCTACACGAATTTAGACAGTAAAGGCTCTTCAAGTACCAGTGATGTAACGCTAGACATGAGTAGTTTTGATACCATTTTATATTACCAGTTATTTGATAATGGCTTATTCGAGGCAGATCTTGGTTTAAATGTAAAATACATCAGCGGCGATTTGCATACTTTATCTAACAATCATTTTAACAGTACGATCCCACAAGCTTACGGTGCCGCAAAGTTTCACATACCAAATACTGGCCTAAGTGTGTTCACTGATGTGACTGCGGGCTCTGTAACCGATGATGAAGTGGTGGATGCTTTGATTGGCGTGAGTTATGCGTTTAACCCTGAAGGTTTAACTAAAGTTAACTTACGTGGTGGCTATCGTTACCAAGAAGTTAAACTAAAAGATGACGTTAAACTGAACACTGAGTACGACGGTATCTTTGTTGGTGTTGAAGTTAACTTCTAAACGCGTTTTTTGTTAACTGCTTGTCAAGGGGGGCTTTCTCCCCTTAAATTCAATTATTAGCTGCTCTCTCCTTATTCCTTTTTCTTATAAAAAATCCCTATTTATTCTTTGTTGTTATTCTTTCCACCCAGTAAACTGTCTGCAATTCATTTTGGGATAGTGGAAATCTTAGGCATGCTGTTAAAGGAACTCTCTTCATTAACCAGCCCTTTGTCTGACTTACAGCTTAATCAGCTGCAACAGGCAATCGCTGAGTTAAATCCAAATCAACTCGCTTGGGTGAGTGGATATCTTTCGGGTATTAGTCAAGGTGGTGCTGTTGTTGCAACGGGTGCCGTGAGTGCTGCAGCCGTTAGCGCCGCACCTGCTGGCCAGTTGACTGTGCTATTTGGCTCGCAAACAGGCAATTCTAAAGGCGTTGCCGAAGAGCTGGCCGCAGCGGCCAAGGCGCAAGGGCTACCAGTTCAAGTTAAATCAATGGCCAACTACAAGGCAAAAGATTTAAAAACGGAAACCCACCTCATCATCGTGGTCAGTACCAATGGTGAAGGTGAAGCGCCTGATGATGCGATAGAGCTTCATGAACTACTAGGCTCTAAAAAAGCACCGAAGTTACCTGAACTTAATTACGCGGTGCTGGCATTAGGTGACTCTAGTTACGAGTTTTTCTGTCAAACCGGTAAAGATTTTGATGAACGTTTAGCAGCAACTGGTGCGCAGAGTTTCCTTGAGCGTCTTGACTGCGACGTTGATTACGAAGCGCCAGCTAAAGAGTGGGGTGATAAAGCACTTAAGTTAGTCTCTGAAACGTTAGTGACTAGCGCTCAAACAGCTCCGGCTGCACAGGTATTCGCTGCGCCAGCGCCGCTTACCGCGAGCCAATACGATAAGAAAAACCCGTATACAGCAACCTTAGCAACCAATCAAAAAATCACGGGGCGTAATTCGCAAAAAGATGTTCGCCACTTTGAGATTTCTCTTGAAGATTCAGGCATTCAATATCGTGCCGGTGATGCGTTGGGTGTTTGGTTTGAAAATGACAGCGAATTAGTTGACCAAGTGGTTAAACAAGTCGGCCTTAGCGGTGATGAACAAGTTGAGGTTGATGGCGAGAAGGTATCACTACGCCAAGCCTTGATTAGCCATTATGAGTTAACCCAGTCATACCCTGGATTTGTGGAGAAATACGCCGAAATTTCAGGTAGTAAAAAGCTAGCGAAAATCGCAGCCGATAAAGCACAAGCGCGTGAATACGCTAATAGCCACCAAATTCTTGATATTTTAGCGGTGAAGAAAAATGTTTCGCTAACAGCGGAGCAACTTATCGCAATGTTACGCCGTATTACGCCGCGCTTATATTCAATTGCTTCCAGCCAAGCGGAAGTGGATGAAGAAGTTCACTTAACTGTTGGCATGGTTGAGTTTGAGAACGAGCAGGGCGAGCCTCGCAGCGGCGGTGCAACAGGCTTTTTGAAACGTCTTGAAGAAGGCGGCGAAGTGAAAGTGTTTGTCGAGCACAATGATAACTTCCGTTTACCAGCTAACCCTGAAACCCCAGTGATCATGGTGGGGCCTGGTACAGGCGTGGCACCATTTAGAGCCTTTATGCAAGAGCGTGATGCTCAAAGCGCGGGTGGTAAAAACTGGATGTTCTTTGGCGACCAAACCTTCACAGAAGATTTCCTATACCAAGTGGAATGGCGTGGTTACCTAGATTCAGGCCTGTTGACTAAGATGGATGTGGCTTTCTCTCGTGACCAAGAAGAAAAGGTTTATGTTCAGCACCGTTTATTAGAAAACGCTGCGCAAGTTTACCAATGGCTTGAAGACGGCGCCCATTTCTATATTTGTGGTGATGCCAATCGCATGGCTAAAGATGTCAACGATGCATTAGTTAAAATAGTACAAGAGCAAGGTAAGAAGAGCTTCGAAGAAGCTGAAGAATACGTAAGTGAGTTACGTCGTGCCAAGCGTTATCAGAGGGATGTTTACTAATGAGCTATCAGCCAAAACCCAGTCCAGACAATAGCCTTGATGGACGCGCGTTATCAGACAACGAACGCATTAAAACCGAAAGTGATTTTTTACGCGGCACCATTGCCGAAGCACTAGATGACCAAGTGTATGGTGGTTTTAGTCCAGACGATATTCAGCTAATCAAGTTCCATGGTCTATACCAGCAAGATGACCGTGACTTACGTGGCGAGCGTAAAAAGCAGAAATTAGACCCACGTCATAGTTTCTTATTACGCGCCCGTATGCCGGGTGGTATTTGTACGCCAGAGCAATGGCTACAAATTGATAAGTACGCGCAAGAGCGCACCATGGTAGGCAGTATTCGTTTAACAACGCGTCAAACCTTTCAATACCACGGCATTTTAAAGCGTAACTTACGGCCGATTTTCCAAGGCCTAGACGAAGTTGGTATTGACTCTATCTTTACTGCTGGTGACGTAAACCGTAATACCTTATGTACGTCTAACCCAGTGGAATCTGAATTCCATGCCGAGATGTACGAGCTGGCAAAACAAACCAGTGAGCACTTTCTACCAAATACCAAGGGCTTTGCTGACCTTTGGTTAAACGGTGAAAAAGTAGCGAGTAACGAAGCTGAAAGTGAGCCACTTTACTCAAATGTTTACTTACCACGTAAGTTTAAAATTGCTTTTGTTATGCCGCCGCAAAACGACATCGACGTACATGCAAACGATATTAGCTTCGTTGCTATCGTACGTGATGGCGAGTTAGTGGGTTACAACGTGTTAGTGGGCGCGGGTCTTGGCCATACTCACGGCGATAAGCGAACGCACCCGCGTAAAGCTGATGACTTTGGTTTTATTGCCAAAAATGATGTGATTGCGATTGCTGAGGCGATTGTGACAGTACAGCGTGACTGGGGTAACCGTTGCGATCGTCATTTGTCAAAAACCAAATACACCATCGAGCGTGTGGGCGTAGAAGCGTTTAAAGCTGAAGTTGAAGGCCGCAGTGGCATCAAGTTTGCGCCAAGTGAAGACTACAAGTTTGAATACCGCGGCGATCGCATTGGTTGGATCAAAGGTATCGATAACAAATGGCATCTGACTCTGTTTATCGAAAACGGCCGTATACTGGACTTCCCTGGCAAGCCGTTAAAAACCGGTATGCGTGAAATAGCAAAAGTACACAAAGGTGACTTCCGTTTAACCGCTAACCAAAATTTAATTATTGCTGGTGTCGCTGAAAAAGATAAAGCGCAAATAGAGCAGTTAGCCGTTGAGCATGGTTTGAAAACCGAAGATTTAAGCAAACAGCGCGAAAACTCAATGGCGTGTGTATCGTTTCCAACGTGTCCTTTAGCAATGGCAGAAGCAGAGCGTTATCTACCGGGGCTAGTGACTCAAGTTGAAGGCATGCTTGATAAATACGGGGTTGCAGATGAGCATTTAGTGCTTCGTATTACCGGTTGTCCAAATGGTTGTGGCCGCGCCGCGCTGGCAGAATTTGGTTTAGTAGGAAAAGGCCCTGGTCGCTACAATATTTTATTGGGCGGTAATCGCGAAGGGACACGTATTCCAAAAACCTACTTGGAAAATGCGGACGAAACACAAATTCTAGATGAGCTTGATAGTTTGATAGGTCGCTGGGCAACTGAACGCAATCCAAATGAAGGATTTGGTGATTTTACTGTTCGCTCCGGCATTGTTGAAGAAGTAGTAGTAGCTTCACGGGATTTTTATGCCTAATTTGAATTTAGCAGAGTTACTTAAGCTTAATGCTGCAGAGCGTGTTTTAGCGTTGGCCGAGGTGAATGCTGAGCTTGAGACGATGACTGCTGTTGAACGCATTCAATGGGCGTTTGAAAACTTAGACGGTGAGTTTGCCTTATCTTCTAGTTTTGGTATTCAAGCGGCAGTGTCATTGCACATGGTCAGTTCACAACGTGCGGATGTGCCAGTGATCTTAACGGACACTGGCTACTTGTTCCCTGAAACGTACCAATTTATTGATGAGCTAACTGAGCGTTTGGGCCTCAACCTTAAAGTGTATCGCGCAGCGCAAAGTGCCGCTTGGCAAGAAGCGCGTTACGGTAAACTTTGGGAGCAAGGTGTTGAAGGCTTAACGCGTTATAACCAGATCAATAAAGTAGAGCCCATGAAGCGTGCGATTAGCGAACTTAAAGTAAAAACTTGGTTCTCTGGTTTACGCCGTTCGCAATCGTCAAGCCGAGAAGGGCTACCTGTGCTGAGTGTACAAAACGGTTGCTTTAAGTTTTTACCAATTATTGACTGGACCAACAAAGACGTTCATTACTACCTAAAAGACTTTGATTTGCCATATCATCCACTATGGGATCAAGGTTATGTGTCGGTTGGCGATGTACAAACATCACGTCCACTAGAAGTGGGGATGAGTGAAGAAGATACTCGCTTCTTTGGCTTAAAACGTGAATGTGGTCTACATGAAGCAGACATTGAAGTTGATGGTAGCGGTATTTAATCAACTAATTGACTAAAAAGCGCCTTAGGGCGCTTTTTTATTGCGCAGTAAATGACGACCCGGTTATTGTGATTTTATTTGCAGTACAATGGCTCGGATAAAAGCTAAAATTAGCAGCGCGATCAACATCAACGCCCACTGAAATGGCCAAGTAATGGGCTCAAAGTGCATGAGCAAGCCAACAATGAAAGCCGAGCCGCCGACGGCAAACGACCAGCCTTTCAAACGACACAGTTCCATGAGTAGCATAAACAGCGAAAAAGCGAGCCAATGCCATTGATTTACATGGTATAACAAGTCTTGCACAGGTAATATCCTCTATCATAAAACGGCACCTGATTATAAAAAGAAGTATTTTTATTCCTTTATGGAATAAAGAAGACCTTTATATTATTTTACGGGATATAGATCTCAATTTATAGTTGCACGAATTAAAGCAGTAAGGACGTCTATATGGATTATTTGCCTATTTTCACTAAGCTTGAGCAACGCCAATGCCTTGTTATAGGTGGCGGTGAAGTGGCTGTTAGAAAAGTGCGCTTTTTATTAAAGGCGGGGGCAAAAGTCACGGTACATTCTCCAGTATTTTGCGATGAGCTATTAGGCTTAGAGAATGGCAACCTATCCTTAGTAACACAAGCTTATACTGCCGCATCATTGCAGGGCGTTTGGCTAGTGATTGCTGCGACAGATAATCGCGCAGTGAACCAACAAGTGGCACAAGATGCCGAACAGTTGGGGATCTTTGCTAATGTGGTGGATGCACCTGAGTTAGGCTCGTTCATTATGCCCTCAATTGTGGATCGTTCGCCGATTATCGTGGCGGTTTCAAGTGGTGGAAATACGCCTGTATTAGCCAGACTTGTTCGCGCTAAATTAGAAGCGGTATTACCAAACTATTTAGGCCCACTAGCGCGTTTGGCCGGCGAGTTTCGTCATAAAGTGCAAAAATTGTTGCCCACAGTAGAAAGTCGCCGACGTTATTGGGAACAAATATTCAATGCGGGTGAAGTGGCCAGCTTGTTGGATAAAGGTAAACAAGATCAAGCTCGTGAGGTGATGACAGAGCAGTTATCAGATTTTAACCCGAAAGGGGAAGTGGCATTGGTCGGTGCTGGGCCTGGTGATCCATCTTTAATCACATTGAAAGCCTTACAATTGATGCAACAAGCTGATGTTGTTTTATATGATCAGCTTGTATCTGAGGAAACGCTATCATTAGTGCGACGCGATGCAAAGTTAGTGAATGTTGGTAAAGAAGCTGGCCGACATAGTGTGATCCAAGAAACCACTAATGAATTACTAGTGAAATACGCGCAGCAAGGTAATAAAGTCGTTCGCTTAAAAGGGGGGGACCCGTTTATCTTTGGTCGAGGTGGTGAAGAGTTAGAAGTACTGGTTGAACACGGCATTGACTTTCAAGTCGTACCTGGGGTTACCGCCGCATCGGGCTGTGCCAGTTATGCTGGCATCCCCCTAACGCATCGAGATCATGCTCAGTCAGTGGTTTTTGTGACAGGGCATTGTAAAGAGCAAGGCCAGCCGATTGATTGGTCTTCTTTAGCGCGACCGCATCAAACCACTGTGTTTTATATGGGCTTGATGCAATCGGAAAAAATTAAACAAAACTTAATGTTGAACGGACGTAGTGGTGAAACACCTGTCGCGATTGTGTCTAAAGGCACACGTACGGATCAGCATGTAATTACGGGGCAACTTGCACAGTTGGCTGACATGGCTCAAGGGGTGAAACCGCCTGCTTTGATCATCGTTGGTGAAGTGGTGAGTTTGGCTGACAAGCTGACTTGGTTTGGTGAACAAGCACCAACACCATATGCCCAATCTTTAGTTAATCTTGCCTAACGGAGTAGAAAATGGACCAACAAAGGTTAACACACCTTAAGCAGTTGGAAGCTGAGAGTATCCACATTATTCGTGAAGTGGCTGCCGAGTTTGACAACCCTGTGATGATGTACTCAATCGGTAAAGATTCATCAGTGATGCTGCATCTTGCCCGTAAAGCCTTTTATCCAGGTAAGATCCCGTTCCCGCTGTTGCACGTGGATACTACGTGGAAATTCAAAGAAATGATTGAGTTTCGCGATCGCACCGCAGAGAAGTACGGCTTTGACCTGTTAGTTCATAAAAACCCTGAAGGGTTAGCAATGAACATAAACCCTTTCGTGCACGGTAGCTCCAAGCATACCGATATCATGAAAACCCAAGGCTTAAAGCAAGCTTTAAATCACTATAAGTTTGATGCCGCATTTGGTGGCGCTCGCCGTGATGAAGAAAAATCACGCGCCAAGGAGCGAGTGTACTCATTCCGTGATAAGAACCATCGTTGGGATCCAAAAAACCAACGTCCTGAATTGTGGCGTACTTATAATGGCCAAGTAAACAAAGGTGAAAGTATTCGTGTTTTCCCATTGTCGAATTGGACCGAGCTGGACATCTGGCAATACATCTACTTAGAAAACATCGAAATCGTACCACTTTACTTGGCTGAAGAGCGCCCAGTGGTTGAACGTGACGGTACTTTAATTATGGTTGACGATGAGCGCATGCCATTAGAGCCTGGTGAAGTGCCTGAAATGAAGAAAGTACGCTTTCGTACCCTTGGCTGTTACCCACTAACGGGCGCCATTGAGTCAGAAGCGGGCTCGTTAACTGAAATCATCGAAGAAATGCTACTGGCGAAAACCAGTGAGCGTCAAGGTCGACTTATCGACAGTGACCAATCGGCATCGATGGAGCTGAAAAAGCGCGAAGGTTATTTCTAAGGGATCAGAATATGAATACGGTAATTGCAGAAGAAATCGGCAGTGTTGGTATTGAAGAATATTTAAACCAACAACAAAACAAAAGTTTATTACGTTTATTAACTTGTGGCAGCGTGGATGACGGTAAAAGCACCTTAATTGGCCGTCTGCTACACGACAGTGCGCAAATTTATGAAGATCAGTTAGCATCGCTACACACTGATAGCCAAAAAATGGGCACCACAGGTGAAGAGCTAGACTTAGCGCTACTGGTTGATGGTCTCGCGGCTGAGCGTGAACAAGGTATCACCATTGATGTTGCCTACCGTTACTTTTCAACGGCTAAGCGTAAGTTCATTATTGCTGACACCCCTGGACATGAGCAGTACACGCGTAACATGGCAACGGGTGCATCAACCTGTGAACTGGCCGTTATCTTAGTGGATGCACGTTACGGCGTGTTAACACAGACTAAACGTCACAGCTTTATTGCTTCTTTACTTGGTATTAAGCACTTTGTGGTAGCGATCAACAAGATGGACTTAGTTGATTTCTCAGAAGCGCGTTATGAAGAAATTAAAGCAAGCTATTTAGCGTTTGCAGAAGGTTTAGGTGAGCGTGACATTAAATTTGTACCGCTGTCTGCGCTTAAAGGTGACAATGTAGTAAGTCAAAGCCCAGCGATGCCTTGGTACCAAGATGCGCCATTATTGAGCATTTTAGAAGATGTACAAGTACAAGGTGAGTTGGTTGCACAAGACTTCCGTTTCCCGGTGCAGTATGTGAATCGTCCAAACCTTAACTTCCGTGGCTTTGCGGGTACGGTTTCAAGTGGCACGATAGCTAAAGGTGATGCGGTTACCGCTCTGCCTTCAGGTAAAAAATCAACAGTTAAGTCGATTGTAACGTTTGATGGTGAGCTAGATTCGGCATTTGCCGGTCAAGCAGTCACTATCACTTTAAATGACGAAATCGATATTAGTCGTGGTGATGTGATTGTTAAAACTGGCGCTGAAGCTGAATTAAGTAATGCGTTTGAAGCGAACTTGGTTTGGATGGCGGATGATGCCATGGTTCCCGGTCGTCAATATGACTTTAAACTGGCCAGTAAGAAAACCCCTGGTTACATCGAAAGTATTGCTTACAAAGTTGATGTTAATACCTTAGAGAAGTCGGATGCGAGCCAACTTGAGCTAAACGAGATAGCTTCTTGTACTGTTCACCTTGAAGAGCAAGTGGCATTTGATTTGTATCAAGACGTAAGGGACACCGGTGGTTTTATTGTCATTGACCGTTTAACCAATGTTACCGTTGGTGCTGGTATGATCACTAAATCAGCGACAGCGAAAGAGCAAAATCACGAGTTCAGTGAATTTGAGCTTGAGTTTAACTCATTGGTGCGTAAACACTTCCCACATTGGCAAGCGTTAGATATCAGTAAGTTAGCGGAGTAATGGATAATGGCGCTAAACCAGATAGGGATATTAGGTGTTTTAGCTGTACTAATAACGTTACTGATAACGTCTAGGTTAAAGCCTGCTCTGTTGTTTGGCGCAGCCATTGTTTTGTGTTATTTGGCCGGCATGCTCGAGTTATCGAGCATGATGGCTAACTTCTCTAACAGCTCCTTGTTGGTGTTGGTATTGCTGATGATTATTTCAGCAGCCATTGAAAAGACACGCTTAATTTCTTGGATCAGCCAGCAAATTTCCTCTGGAAGTTTGCTACAGGTGCTATTCAAGCTCGGTATATCGACGGCATTTCTGTCGTCGTTTACCAATAATACTGCGGTGGTGGCATCCTTAATCGGTGCCATCAAACGCAACGGTAATCATGCTCCTTCACGCTTGCTCATTCCCCTTTCTTATTTTGCTATTTTTGGTGGCACATTAACCCTTATCGGTACATCGACAAACTTGATTGTAAATAGTTTTGTGGTTGACGCTGGCTTACCAAGCATCGGTTTTTTTGACTTTACTATCGTTGGCTTAGTGGCCTTTACTGTAGGGCTAGTAATGATCATGCTATTAAGCCCATCACTGCCAGATACCAAAGCAGAAGTAGTAGAAGAAGCGGATTATTTTCTTGAAGCGAAGGTGAATCCTGGTTCGCCCTTAATTGGTAAAACCATAACCGAAAACAATTTAAGAAATTTACAGCAACTTTATTTAGCGGAAATCATTCGTAAGGGTCAGCGTATTTGCCCAGTTTCGCCTGATGAAGCCCTGCAAGAAAGTGACATTTTATTATTTTGCGGCGCGGTACATAGTGTTGGAATATTGCAAGATATTCCTGGTTTAGACCTGTTTGCAGAAAATCAGCTCAAAGGCCAAAATTTAGTTGAGGTGATTGTTAGCCACAGCGCCGATATAAAAGGTAAAAGCATTAAAGAGTGCCACTTCCGTGAAGAATTTGACGCCGTAGTGGTGGCCATTCGCCGTGGTCACACACCACTACAAGGCGGCCTTGGTAATATTATTTTACGCGAAGGCGATACCTTAGTATTAGCGCCTGGACGCGACTTTTATAAGACGAAACGATTGAACCGTGAATTTGTTGTCGTCAGTGGTGTGGATGCCAGTACTCGTTTAGACAAGCTGCGCAGTGGCGGTGTGATGTTTGGCTTTGCAGCTGTGATTGCTTTGGCTGTGTTCGATGCCGTTCCTTTGCTCAAGGGATTATTAGTATTATTGATAGCCTGTTTATTGACAGGCACGATCACTTGGAACGAAGTTAAACGTCGCTTTCCATTTGAAATATGGGTTGTTGTAGGCTCAGCATTAACCTTAGCCCAGTTAATGACCAGCAGTGGTTTGGCAGACATGATGGGGAACTTCATGCATACCTATTTTGCCAACTGGGGGCTTATTGGCGCCTTGATTGCGGTGTATGTTTTCACTTGGTTGTTAACTGAAGTGATTACTAACAATGCCGCAGCAGCCTTGGCTTTCCCTATCGCATACAGTATTCCCGTTGGTTATGGGGTTGACCCCACCGCATTTATTATGGTGGTTATTTTTGCCGCTAGCTGTAGCTTTATTTCTCCTTATGGCTATCAAACCAACTTAATGGTCTATAGCGCAGGTAACTACCGTTTAAAAGATTACCTAAGAATTGGGATCCCTATTTCACTAGGGTATTCAATCACGGTTTTGTCGATGATCATTTGGTTATTCCCCTTTTAACACTTTTATTTATTAACAAGGACGCCCATGGCTGATGAAAACGTAGTGTGGCATGAACATGCCATTGATAAAAATACACGAAGCCAGCAAAAGAATCAGAAGGCTTGTGTATTGTGGTTTACTGGCCTAAGTGGTGCTGGTAAGTCGACGGTGGCTGGCGCAGTTGAACAACGTTTACATCAATTGGGCGTGCATACTTACTTACTTGATGGTGACAATGTGCGCCATGGCCTATGTGGCGACTTGGGTTTTTCTGATGATGATCGCAAAGAAAATATCCGCCGCGTGGGTGAAGTGGCTAAACTGATGGTGGATGCGGGCCTGATTGTGTTGACTGCATTTATTTCACCGCACCGCGCTGAGCGTCAAATGGTGCGAGGATTATTACCTGAAGGCGAGTTTGCTGAAGTTTATGTCGATGTGCCACTGGATATTTGTGAGCAGCGTGATCCGAAGGGATTGTATAAGAAGGCTCGTGCCGGAGAGATTACGAATTTTACCGGTATCGATTCTGTGTATGAAGCGCCGCAGAGTCCAGAAATTCAAGTAGAGAATGGCGAGCGTCCATTGTCTGAAGCAGTCGATCAAATCATTCAATATTTGGAGCAACATGGCTACATTAATCGATAAACCCATTGCTGATATTTGCAATATTGCACGTTTAGCAGGTGAGGCGATCCTTGAGATTTATCAGCGTGATTTTGAAGTGCAAACTAAGTCTGATGAGTCACCATTAACAGAAGCCGACTTGGCCGCACATAATGTAATTGTTAAAGGGCTTCAGGCGACGACACCTGATATCCCAATATTATCTGAAGAGGCGGCCGATATTAGCTGGCAAGAGCGCCAAACGTGGCAGACTTTTTGGTTAGTTGATCCCCTTGATGGCACCAAAGAGTTCATCAAAAAAAATGGTGAGTTCACGGTCAATATTGCGCTGATCCATAACAATAAGCCAGTGCTAGGTGTGGTATATGCGCCAGTATTAGATAAACTGTACTTTGCTGATGAAAATGGTTCGTTCTTAACGGAAAATGGCGCGACACGTCGCCTGAAAGTTGTAGCACCAGCAGTGGGTGAAACGGTTAAAATTGTCGGTAGCCGCTCGCATCCCAGTCCAGACTTAGCGGAATATTTAACTCGCTTTGAACACTACGAGATGGTACCTGTAGGCAGCTCGTTAAAGTTTTGCATGGTAGCAGAAGGTGTCGCTCACATTTATCCTCGTTTAGGGCCTACCATGAATTGGGATACAGGTGCAGGGCATTGTGTGGCAGAGCAAGCAGGGGCAACGGTGTGTCAACTTGATGGCAGTGCATTGCTTTATAATCATCAGGAATCCCTGTTAAACCCTTATTTTGAAGTAAAATAAGGGTTAGTCCGAATTTAAAATAATTCAGGCACAAAATTCTGACTGTCTAGAGGCGCGCGGAGATATTTCTCTTGCGCCTTTTTGTTTAATGGCGGTAAAACAATTTCTTTGGCGGGTAAAGCTTGATAATCAATTTGACTAAGCAAGTGGCTAATGCAATTGAGTCGCGCGCTTTTTTTGTTATCTGAATTGACTACCCACCATGGATTAGAAGTGGTGTCGGTATATGCAAACATTTCATCTTTAGCTTCTGAATAAGCAGCCCAGCGGCTACGCGATTCAAGATCCATGGGGCTAAATTTCCAACGTTTTAAGGGGTCATTAATACGATCCAGAAAACGCCTTTCTTGCTCCTCATCGGAAACTGAAAACCAGTACTTAATTAAAATAATGCCAGATTGTGTCAACATGCGTTCAAATTTAGGGCAAGAGTGCAGAAAATCGCGATATTGTTCCTCGTCGCAAAACCCCATGACTCTTTCTACGCCGGCTCGGTTATACCAGCTACGGTCAAATAGTACGATCTCTCCACCTGCTGGCAGATGTGCCACATAGCGTTGAAAATACCACTGACTTTTTTCTCGGTCATTTGGCGCGGGCAGGGCGGCAATGCGGCATACCCTAGGGTTAAGCTTTTCTGTAATGCGCTTGATTACTCCTCCTTTACCTGCAGCATCACGGCCTTCAAATAGCACTACTACCTTAAGCTGATGTTCGACTACCCATTGTTGCAGCATCACTAACTCAGTTTGTAGCTTGAGCAGCGTTCGTTCATATTTTTTCTTTGATGGTTTTTTCATCTCTCACCCTAGCGCTTTATAACTGACTGTTTAGTCTGATATTAACTATACTGTAAATATTTTTGTGCCTATATTTATACTAGTATAGGTAATGGCATCCAGTTGTTAGGCTAAGTAAGATAGGTGATTATGAGGGTTCTATTGCATCGTTTTTGGTGTTGTGCTTGTTTGTTAGCCTTGTTATCGAGTGAAATAGGCTCTGCTCAAACATTGTTTTCATGGATTGATGAAAAGGGCGTGATCCACTATACCGATAAGCCACCTGCGCCAGAGGTACGGTTAAATAAACGTTTTATGGAATTTGAGATCAGCTTAGAAACACAGCCCGTTACTGCAAATTCAACGAGACAGTCACAACAGGTCTATCAGCCCGTTGGCGAGTTAGATGATGTGTTTTCATTGCATCAAGATTTATCCCCTAGCTGTCGCTGGATCGCCAAGCGCATCGCTTTACTTGAAGCATTGATGGAACAGCAGGCGAGTGAATATGACAAGATCCTTAAGGTTGAGGTTTCAAAACGCCAACAAGATTGGCTTGAGCAGAGCTGTTTTTCAGCGTTTAAATAACAGGGTGGTAGTGCATTTGTAATAGCGGAGTCGTTAGAAACTAGATGAAACGGCTTAAGTGATTATTTTTAAGGTAAAAAAAACCCTGCTTGGTTAAGCAGGGTTAAAAAAACAAGGAATAGTTTAACAAGTATCGTCTACTCATTAGCATTAAGCGCTCACATCCTATGCCACTTAATGGAAAACTCATCTTACCTGCACTGCAATTCACTTCATGAGTGCCTGTATTGGCTTGCTAAGCAATACATCGATAAATGATATGGGCGCATGTTAATGTGATGAATCTCACAATGCAAGCCAAAAATGTAATTTAATCACTTATTAGCTGGCCATTTTATGCAATTAATAAGGTCGGATGAGCTAAGTTAGCCAAAAATCATGCTTTATAATGAAACTATATTACAAGTTAAACTTCATTAGGGGCGTGCAGTTCTTCGATTTCTAATAAGTTTATGGCCACTGCAACAAAATCGGTATCGGTGATGATACCTAAAAGTTTTTCCTTCCTGACTACCGGTAGACAACCAAATCTGTGCTGCTGGATATAAATGGCAGCGCTTTTAACACTGGCTTTTGGATCAACTGTGGTTAAATTTCTCGTCATAATTTGAGCAATGGTTATCTTAGTCCAAGGCGCATTGTCGCCTGTGTCCTTAATCACGCTTGATTGCTTCGCTGCGAGTAGATCTCGTTCCGAAATTAAACCCACCAGTTGCTCTGCTTCGTTGACTATGGGGATATGTCGTATGCGCTTATCAGCCATAAACTTGGCCGCGTCGCCAAGGGTATCTTGAGGGCTAAGGGTGTGTAAGCTCGTGCTCATGATATCGGCTACAGTAATCATAGTGAACCCTCCTATTACATTACTTTAAATCTAGTCAATGGCAGATATTTTGCTGTTGATCTTTATCATGTTTGCATAATTATTTGTTTTTAAATCATTACTCCTTTCAGTCTATGGATTGCTTGGTGCTATGGGCAATTGAATATTGACCTTTAAATTATGCTAGTGAGATACCGCTATTGCACTTTACGCCTAAGCTTAAACATAAGCAGGCAAAGGAGATAGGCTAATGCTTAAATGTTTAAGACATGGCGTGTTGATCCGAATAACGGCAGCGTTAACTATTAGCTTTTGTTTGGTTGGTGCTGGCGCAATAGCACCAAGAATCGTCGGTGGCCAAACCGTCACACAGCCTAACACTGGGATCGTCAGTTTGCAGGTATGGCGAGACGGTGTTTTGTATCACTTTTGCGGCGCTACCTTAATTTCTCCTCATTGGTTATTAACAGCGGCACACTGCGTCAACGCAGAATCTCAGGATGCTAATCGTGATGGCATTGAAGACTATCCCCTCGAAATATTTTACAGCGGTGTTAAGTTAAGTGACTCAGGTGATTACAGTCGACGCGCTAACATTGATCGGGTACTGATTCACCCGAACTTTAATGCCAGCCGCTTGAATGATGATATTGCCTTACTTTATGTGGCTGAGCCTATCAATAGCTTTATTACTGCCCTTGGAACAGGTAATTTGTCCCAGTTTAGTATTGGTAATACCTTGTTTGAAGCGCAAGGTTGGGGAGCCGATAACCAAGCGGGAAATCATTATCCGAATCAGCTCAAATCGGTTTTTTTACCCTATCAACCTTGTCCTTATGGCTATGTTTCGGATTCTGTATTCTGTGCGGGCGGTGAGGTATTACAAGATACTTGCTTTGGTGATTCAGGAGGTCCTGTATTAGCAGAAACTGATACAGGACGACAACAATTTGGCATTGTTAGTTTTGGCGCAGCCGACGCGTGTGGGCTAGCCGGGCTGCCAGCGGCGTTTACTTTTGTACCAGATTATTTGGAGTGGATTAATGCTCAGCGTCAAGGTCTGTTATTCAGTAATGCCCCTATTTTTACTGACGAACAGTTAGTGCATAAGGTATCAATATTTAACCCGACAAATGAGGCGCTCACTGTTACTCAAATCGTGCAAGAAGGCTCGACCGCGTTGGCATTGAATAACGAAGCTTGTCTCGGTCAAGTGTTGGCACCGGCGCAAAGTTGTGACTTGCTACTAACCCTAGCTGGTAGCCCAGATGATATTTATTTGGTTAGTATTTCCGCATACGCTTCAGACGGTTCGCTGGCGCGATTAGCTTTTAGCATTGCAGTTAATGCGGATAACACTATCGCTGAACAGCAAGGGCTGTCGGGCGGCGGGGGCTCTATAGGCTTTTTATGGCTTAGTTGGCTTGCTTTACTGACTCTTTATCGTCGAACTGTGCTATCAACTCGGCTTAACTGAGCTGAGAATACTTGATATTAAGCGGGCTGCAGCCTAGACTAGCGGCCTTCTTTTGTGATGGTATGCAGTAATGAAAGTAGCCGATTTTTCTTTTGAACTCCCTCCTGAGTTAATAGCGCGATATCCTAATCCAGAGCGCAGTTCTAGCAGATTATTAGCTTTAGACGGGAATACAGGTGTCGTAGCGCATAAAAACTTCACCGATATTGTGGATTTACTGTCTGCTGGCGATCTATTAGTGTTTAACGATACCCGCGTGATCCCCGCGCGGATGTTTGGCCAAAAAGAGTCTGGTGGAAAATTGGAAGTATTGGTTGAACGTGTGCTTGACGACAAACGCTTTCTTGCCCATGTTCGCTGTTCAAAGTCGCCAAAGCCCGGTAACAAACTACTGCTTGAAGGCACCGTCAATGCAACGATGCTGCAACGTCATGATGCGCTGTTTGAGATTGAAATTAATGACGAGCGTAATGTACTGGAAGTATTGGAAAGTATCGGCCATATGCCGCTACCACCCTATATCGACCGTCCTGACGAAGACTCCGATAAAGAGCGTTACCAAACGGTTTATAACAAAAAACCAGGCGCTGTCGCCGCGCCCACTGCAGGTTTGCACTTTGATGATAAGTTACTGCAAACCTTGAAAGACAAAGGTGTTGATCAAGCTTTTGTTACCTTACATGTTGGCGCAGGTACGTTTCAGCCAGTGAAGGTTGACAATGTGCTTGAGCACAAAATGCATTCGGAATATGCGGAAGTGCCAGCCGAAGTGGTGGAAAAAATCATCGCCACTAAAGCACGTGGTGGCCGTGTGATTGCTGTGGGCACTACATCGGTTCGCTCTCTTGAAAGTGCTGCACAAGCCACTCTTGCTCAAGGGAAACCTCTTGCGCCATTTTTCGACGACACGCAAATTTTTATTTACCCCGGTTATGAATTTCAATTAGTGGACGCCATGATCACTAATTTTCATCTACCTGAGTCTACTTTGATCATGTTGGTGTCTGCATTTGCTGGGTTTGATAACATCATGCCTGCTTACGCCACGGCAATTGAACAGAAGTATCGCTTCTTTAGCTATGGTGATGCCATGTTTTTAACCCGTAAAACCCTAAAATAATCGAGAGCTCACTCTCTCTTAACTAACCAAATTTCAATCGGACTGTTTTTCTGATTTGAAGAGGTAATAATGAAATACGAACTATTAAACACTGACGGCCGCGCTCGTCGAGGTCGTCTGGTTTTTGAACGAGGCACGGTAGAAACCCCCGCATTTATGCCTGTTGGTACTTATGGCACTGTAAAAGGGATGACCCCAGAAGAAGTGGCGGCAACAGGCGCACAAATTTTATTAGGTAACACCTTTCATTTATGGTTACGTCCAGGCCAAGCGGTAATGCGTAAACATGGCGATCTGCACGACTTTATGAATTGGCAGGGGCCTATATTGACGGATTCAGGCGGTTTCCAAGTATTTAGCTTAGGCGACATTCGTAAAATCACTGAAGAGGGGGTGCATTTTCGCAATCCAGTTAATGGTGAAAAAATCTTCCTAAGCCCTGAAGGCTCAATGGATATTCAATACGATCTCGGCTCAGACATCGTGATGATATTTGATGAATGCACGCCGTATCCGGCCACGGAAGCAGAAGCGGAAAAGTCGATGCAGCTGTCATTGCGCTGGGCTAAACGTAGCCGCGAGCAATTTGACGTGAAACAAAACCCCAATGCGTTATTTGGCATTATTCAAGGTGGCGTGTATGAGCATTTACGTGACGTTTCTCTAGATGGCCTAACTAACATTGGCTTTGATGGCTATGCGATTGGTGGTCTTGCGGTAGGTGAGCCAAAAGAAGACATGCACCGCATTCTTGAGCACATTGCGCCGAAGATTCCTGCTGACAAACCACGTTACTTAATGGGTGTAGGCAAACCTGAAGACTTGGTAGAAGGGGTTCGCCGCGGCGTTGATATGTTTGATTGCGTGATGCCAACGAGAAATGCGCGTAACGGACATTTGTTTACCAGTGAGGGTGTGGTAAAAATCCGCAACGCTAAGCATCGCGAAGATATCAACACATTAGATAAAGAATGTGACTGTTACACTTGTAAAAACTATTCTCGTGCATATTTATATCATTTAGATAAGTGTAATGAGATCCTTGGTGCACGGTTAAATACTATTCATAACCTGCGTTATTACCAACGTTTAATGGAAGGTTTGCGCAACGCCATTGAGCAAGGTAAATTAGACGAGTTTGTGATTGAATTTTACGGGAAGATTGGTAAGCCGGTCCCCCCTTTAGAAGAAAAATAATTTTTAAATAAGAACGAGGAATAAAAATGAGCTTTTTGATTTCAAATGCCTATGCAGCTCCAGCCGCCGGTGCCGAGGGTGGTGGCATGTCGATGATTTTTATGTTGGTGGTATTTGCTGCCATTTTCTACTTCATGATCTTTCGCCCGCAAAACAAACGTGTAAAAGAGCATAAAAACTTGATGTCGTCACTGTCAAAAGGAGATGAAGTGTTGACGCAAGGTGGTTTGGTTGGTCGTATTGTGAAAGTATCAGATGAAAATGATTACATCACAATTGAGTTAAACGAGAACAATCAAGTTGTTATTAAAAGAGACTTTGTTAGTGCTATCTTGCCTAAAGGTACGCTGAAATCTCTATAAGTCTACAAGGACGTTTATAGTGTTAAACAAATATCCGTTGTGGAAGTACATTATGGTGATCTGTGTGATCACCATAGGTTTACTTTATGCAACTCCCAACCTTTACGGTGAGGATCCTGCCGTACAAGTATCGGGCAAACGTGGCGCAGAAGTTGAACTGAGCACCGTGGGCCAAATTAACGATGCACTCTCTCAAGCTAATATCGCGGTAAAAAGCGCTGCTCTTGAAGAAGGCAAATTTTTAGTTCGCTTAGTCAATCGTGATGACCAGTTAAAAGCAAAAGAGCTTATCTCTGAGCTATTAGGTGCTCAATTCACTACTGCATTAAACTTAGCGCCAGCCACGCCAGCTTGGCTAGAAGCGCTTGGCGCTGGCCCGCTTAAATTAGGTTTAGATTTACGTGGTGGCGTTCACTTCTTAATGGAAGTGGACATGGATGCCGCTATTGCTAAAGCTAAAGAACAAATGGTCAGTGATTTTCGCTCTGAGTTACGTGAAGAGAAAATCCGCTATCGCGGTGTGCGTGAAGATGCACAAAATAATGGGGTGATCTTGCGTTTTGCCGATGAAGCAACACGTGGTGAGGCGGAGACTTTCTTAAAGCCTAAATACCCAGGTTTTGTGTTTGAAGATGATGAAAGTGAAGGCGTTTACTTATTAAAAGTTTCAATGAGTGAAGATAAGCTTAAAGAAACCAAGAATTACGCCCTTGAGCAAAACATTACCATCATACGTAACCGTGTCAACCAACTGGGCGTTGCTGAGCCGCAAGTACAGCGTCAAGGCTCTGATCGTATCGTTGTTGAGTTACCAGGGGTGCAAGACACGGCACAAGCGAAAGAAATTCTTGGCGCAACTGCGATGCTCGAGTTTCGTTTAGTTGATGATAAAACCGATGTTCGTGATGCCGTTGCGGGTCGTTTACCATCAACATCTCAGGTTTATAAGAACCGTGATGGTCAACCTTATGTATTACAAAAGCAAATTATGCTGACCGGTGATCATATTGTTGGTGCTCGCTCGAGCATGGATGAATACAGCCGTCCTCAAGTTAATATTGATTTGGACTCACAAGGCGGCTCAAAAATGTCGCGTGTGACCAAAAATAATATCAACAAGCCAATGGCAACTTTGTTTATTGAATGGTTACCAACGGGTAAAGAGGACGAAAACGGCAAGCGTAAGCTGGTTAAACACGAAGAGATTATCAACGTCGCAACCATTCAAGCGCAACTAGGCCGAAGCTTTCGTATTACTGGTATTGATAACCCTGCTGAAGCACATAACTTAGCATTACTATTGCGTGCGGGTGCCTTGATTGCGCCAATTCAAATTGTTGAAGAGCGTACTATTGGGCCAAGTATGGGTCAGCAAAATATCGATAACGGTATGGCGGCGATGATGTACGGTATGGCTGCTGTGGTTATTTTTATGGCAATTTACTACCGCGCATTTGGCTTAGTGGCGAATGTGGCGCTGTTGGTCAACATAGTGATGATTGTCGGCATCATGTCGATGGTGCCGGGCGCAACATTAACCTTACCAGGTATTGCAGGTATTGTATTGACTGTTGGTATGGCAGTGGACGCGAACGTACTGATATTCGAGCGTATTCGGGAAGAATTGCTGGATGGTAAGAGTGTGCAGAAAGCCATTAACGAAGGTTATGGTAATGCGTTTTCAACCATTGCAGATGCCAATATTACGACCTTGATTACAGCATTTATCTTATTTGCGGTTGGTACCGGTCCAGTTAAAGGCTTTGCTGTTACCTTGATGATCGGTATTGCGACTTCAATGTTTACCTCTATTGTCGGTACTCGCGCTATCGTTAACCTGCTTTGGGGCGGTAAACGTCTGAAGAAGCTATCGATTTAACAGGAAGTATCAATTATGTTTCAAATATTAAAACCAGGCGATACGATCCGCTTCATGCGATATGCTAAACCAGCGTCATTTCTGTCGTTGTTTTTAGTCATGCTTGCAATCGGCATTATCTCAGTTAAAGGATTTAACTGGGGCTTGGACTTTACTGGCGGTACGTTGATTGAAGTGGGTTTTGAACAGCCCGCGGATTTAGATCAAGTACGTGATGTGCTAACTGATAATGGCTTCCCAGGCGCCATTGTGCAGCATTTTGGTAGTACCAAAGAGGTGATGGCGAGGGTTGCTCCACTTGAAGGTGTAAAAGGTGAAGTAATCGGTCAGCAAATTCTGGCTGCACTGAAGACCAACATAGATCAAGGCGTAGAAATGCGTCGTATTGAGTTTGTTGGCCCAAATGTCGGAGCTGAGCTAGCGGAAAATGGTGGTCTTGCGATTATTGTCGCGTTAGCGTGTATCTTGCTTTATGTGAGCATGCGCTTTGAGTGGCGTTTAGCACTGGGCTCGGTAGCAGCTCTAGGCCATGACGTTATTTTAACACTTGGTGTTTTTTCACTGTTTCAATTAGAGTTTGATTTAACAGTGTTAGCTGCGGTGTTAGCGGTAGTGGGTTACTCACTCAACGATACCATTGTTGTATTTGACCGTATTCGTGAGAACTTTCGCCGTGTGCGTAAGGGTGGGCCAAAAGAGATTGTGGATATTTCGCTGACACAAACCCTTAGTCGTACCTTAATTACATCGGGCACTACATTATTCGTATTGATTGCCTTGTTCTTAAAAGGTGGCGCGATGATCCATGGTTTTGCTACGGCATTACTAGTGGGTATCTTTGTCGGTACTTATTCATCGGTTTACGTTGCTAGTGCTCTAGCCATTGCTTTGGGGATTTCCCGTGAGCATATGATCCCCGTTGAAATTGAAAAAGAAGGTGCTGATCAAGAGCCAGTGGTTTAGGTCAATAAGTATCAGTTTCTGACAAAACCCGCTGCGGCGGGTTTTTTTATTATGACTATTCGGGGTAATATTTGGATAGACATACGATGCTCATTATCGTTATTTTGCTTAACTGCTAACTTAAGTTAGCCACCCATACGCAACACATTACCGTTGTTTGGAACATTTTAATAAGGACTTTTATGCAGCACAGCACACGATTTTTAACGTTAGTGGATCAAGCTCGCGCGCAAATTCAAGAAACAGACATCCCGACCGTTAAGGCTTGGCTAGATGCCGGTAAGGAATTTGTGCTGATTGATAATCGAGAAGAAAGTGAATGGGCCAAAGGGCATATTCCCGGCGCAATTTATTTAGGACGCGGGATATTAGAGCGCGATATTGAGCAACGTTGTCCTGATTTAGCAACAGAGATAGTTGTTTATTGCGGCGGCGGCTATCGTTCTGCTTTGTCGGTCGAAAACTTGCAGAAAATGGGCTATACCAAGGTGATTAGTATGGATGGTGGTTTTCGTGGTTGGAAAGAAGCGGGCCATGAGATAGCTGAGTAAGTGTAATAGCGACAGGCATAAAAAAAGGCGCTATTGCGCCTTTTTGTTATCATCTGCAATATAAATAATTAACGGCTGATTGATTCTGTCAAATGTGGGCGAATTTTACCTAACATTTGTTTTACTACCTTAGGGCTACCTGCTACTAGGTTACCTGATTTAAGATATTCATGGTTACCAGCAAAGTCAGTCACAATCGCACCAGCCTCTTTAGCAATCAGTTCACCTGCTGCGAAATCCCAAGGCTTAAGGCCAAGCTCCCAGAAACCGTCATAACGGCCAGCGGCCACATAAGCGAGATCTAGCGCTGCAGAGCCAGCACGACGCATATCCGCGACTTCAGTGAATAAATCAGCAAAAATAGCCATGTACGACTCACTGTGATGTTTTTGCTTAAATGGGAAGCCTGTCGCGAGCAAAGTGCCCTTAAGGTCTTTTGCGTTAGTCGTACGGATACGATAACCATTTAATTGTGCGCCTGAGCCTCGAGTGGCTGCGAATAACTCGTTATTGATAGGGTCGAAAACAACACCTTGCTCAGTTTTACCTTTTACACGAAGGGCAATAGACACGGCAAAGTGTGGGATACCACGAACAAAATTAGAAGTGCCATCTAGTGGATCGATAACCCATTGGTAGTCAGTTTCGCTACCAGCTAGCTCGCCGCTTTCTTCTGCCACAATGCAGTGGTCAGGATACGATTTGCGAATGGTATTGATAATTGCTAACTCAGCCTCTTTATCAACATTGGTTACAAAATCGTTTGAACCTTTTTGTTCTACTTCAACTTTTTCAAGTTGTTCATAAGCTTTAGCAATTACATTACCTGCGTTACGTGCTGCACGTACCGCGATATTTAGCATAGGATGCATATCGGATTCACCACTAGATGTTAAAGAACGTTGTATAAAATTACGGCGGCGGATCTTATCAATACCATCGTGGATAGTAAAGTAATAAAAGGCGTTTTTTACGCGCTTTGCTGTGGTAGAATCCGCATTTTTAAATAGTAGTAGAGTGGTCTCATGTTGGAAAATGTACGGATCGTGCTGATAGGCACATCTCACCCTGGTAATATTGGCAGTGCGGCGCGTGCAATGAAAACCATGGGGATCCACGACTTAGTATTAGTGACGCCGGATTGTGAAGTAGATAGCCATGCTATCGCACTTTCTGCTGGTGCATCAGATGTGGTCAAAAATATTACGACCTATGGTAATTTAGAAGAGGCAATCGCTGACTGTCAACTTGTGGTTGGCGCGAGCGCTCGGTCTCGCACGTTAAATTGGCCGATGTTTGGGCCACGTGAGATGGCTGAAAAAGTGGTACAAGAAGGCAAGGACAAAAAAGTAGCGATGGTGTTTGGCCGTGAGCGCACGGGCTTAACCAATGATGAACTGCAACGTTGTCATTTTCACGTAAATATCCCCGCTAATCCTGACTATTCATCCCTAAATTTAGCGATGGCAGTGCAAACCTTATGTTATGAAGTGCGTATGACATTTTTAGCCCAAGAAAGCTGGCCAAAGCAAGAGCAAGAGTACCCCCTTAGCGCGGATCTTGAACGGTTTTATCAGCACTTAGAAAGCACCTTAGCCAAGGTTGAATTTATTGTGCCATCGCATCCCGGTCAAGTGATGAACAAGTTACGACGTTTCTTTAATCGTGCTCGCCCAGAAGTACAAGAGTTGAATATTTTACGCGGTATGTTGACCTCGATTGATAAAGCAGTCCAGGGCATCAGAAGACCAGAAAAACGGGTAAAAGGCGAACCAAAGAATACCTGAGTATTTTAGTCGGTTTTATACTTGACTAATTTAGTCGGTTATTTGATAATGCATCTTAAGTTTACAACAGAGATGCGCAATGAGACTGACTTCTAAAGGCCGCTACGCCGTAACCGCAATGCTAGATGTAGCGCTACACACAGGAAAAGGCCCAGTGCCATTAGCTGAAATTTCTGAGCGACAAGGTATCTCTTTGTCTTATTTAGAGCAGTTGTTTTCTAAGTTAAGAAAAGAAGGCCTTGTTTCGAGTGTGAGAGGCCCAGGTGGCGGTTATTTGCTCGGCAAAGAGGGTGACAAAATTTCTATCGGTATGATTATCGATGCCGTAAATGAGTCAGTTGATGCCAGAAAATGCATGGGCACAGGAACTTGCCAAGATGGTGTTCAGTGTCTTACCCATTCCCTTTGGAATCAGCTCAGTAATCGGATCAGTGATTTTCTTAACGGCATTAGTTTGGCTGAACTTGTCAATAATGCAGAAGTAAGACAGATTGCCGTTGCGCAAGACAATAAAATGAAATCAGCCAGCACTGAAAGTAAGCTGGTTAACAAATTAGAACAGTTGGAAGTGAATTTTCGCTTATAGCAATGTGCAGCACTAAATGACAGACGTGCTTATATGGAGAACAAAATGAAGTTGCCAATTTATCTTGATTATTCTGCGACAACCCCAGTAGATCCTCGGGTCGCTGAAAAGATGATGCAATACCTAACCTTAGATGGCAATTTTGGTAATCCTGCCTCGCGCTCTCACCGTTTTGGTTGGCAGGCTGAAGAAGCGGTAGATATCGCCCGTAATGATATTGCCGATCTTGTGAATGCTGATCCTCGTGAAATAGTGTTTACCTCTGGCGCAACCGAAGCAAACAACCTTGCTATTAAAGGTATTGCTGAATTCTACGGCAAAAAAGGCAAGCATATCATCACCTCCAAAACTGAGCATAAAGCGGTGTTAGACCCTTGTCGTCAGTTAGAACGTGACGGTTTTGAAGTGACTTATTTAGAGCCAGATAGCGACGGTATTATTAGCGTTGAACAAGTGAAAGCAGCGCTGCGAGATGACACGATTTTAGTGAGCATCATGCATGTTAATAACGAAATTGGCGTGATCCAAGATATTGCTGCAATCGGTGAGTTATGTCGTGCCAACAAAATTTATTTCCACGTTGATGCCGTGCAAAGTGTTGGAAAGTTACCGATTGATTTACAAGAATTAAAAGTCGATTTAATGTCATTTTCTGCACATAAAATTTATGGCCCTAAAGGCATTGGTGCTTTGTATGTACGTCGTAAACCACGTATACGCTTAGAAGCACAAATGCACGGTGGTGGTCATGAGCGTGGTATGCGCAGTGGTACATTGCCTACTCACCAGATTGTGGGTATGGGTGAAGCTTTTCGTATCGCAAAATTAGAAATGGCTGAAGAGTCTGCTCGTATTCTGGCTTTGCGAGAACGGCTATGGAACGGCGTTAAAGATATGGAAGAAGTGTATCTTAACGGGTCTATGGAGCATCGTATTGCCGGTAACCTAAATGTGAGCTTTAACTACGTTGAAGGCGAATCACTGGTAATGGCATTGAAAGATTTGGCCGTTTCATCAGGCAGTGCTTGTACTTCTGCAAGCCTTGAGCCTTCTTATGTGCTGCGCGCCCTTGGTCGTGATGATGAATTAGCCCATAGCTCAATCCGCTTCAGTTTAGGCCGTTTCACAACTGCTGAAGAAATTGACTACGCAATTGAAATTATAAATAAAAATATAGGCCGTCTACGTGAAATGTCACCACTTTGGGACATGTTCAAAGAAGGTATTGATTTGAGCAAAGTTGAATGGGCTCATCATTAATTTCACGTTAACACCATTAAAGCACTGGAGTAATATATTATGGCTTACAGCGAAAAAGTAATTGATCACTACGAGAACCCACGTAACGTTGGTTCTTTTGCAAAAGACGACCCAACGGTTGCAACTGGTTTAGTTGGCGCGCCAGCGTGTGGCGATGTAATGAAGCTACAGTTGAAAATTAGTGATACCGGTATTATTGAAGATGCAAAATTTAAAACGTATGGCTGTGGTAGCGCGATTGCCTCAAGCTCACTGATTACAGAGTGGGTGAAAGGTAAATCACTTGAAGAAGCTGCAGCAATAAAAAATACCGATATTTCAGCTGAACTTGCGCTGCCACCTGTTAAAATCCACTGCTCAATTCTTGCAGAAGATGCAATTAAAGCAGCAATTGAAGATTATAAAAGCAAAAAAGCGTAATTAAAGCGAGGCAGTAACATGGCAGTAACGATGACACCACCGGCAGAAGCACGCGTTCGTGACTTTTTGGCCAATCGAGGTAAAGGATTAGGACTTCGCCTAGGGGTGAAAACCTCTGGATGTTCTGGACTTGCCTATGTATTGGAGTTTGTTGATGAACTTAATCCCGATGATGAAGTTTTTGAGCAAAATGGGGTGAATGTCATCGTTGATGCTAAAAGCTTGGCTTTTTTAGACGGCACTCAATTGGATTTTGTTAAAGAAGGCTTAAATGAAGGCTTTGAATTTAACAACCCTAATGTAGACGGTGAGTGTGGTTGTGGCGAGAGTTTCAGTGTATAAGGGCTGCATGTGAATTATTTTGAGTTATTTGGTTTAGCCCCAGACTATGCTGTTGATACTCACTCCCTCGCAGTAACTTATCGGGAATTGCAGAAGCAATTCCATCCCGATAGGTTTGCAACTGCGGCTAAAGGAGAGCGCTTAGTTGCGCTGCAAAAAGCGTCTGAAATCAATGATGCTTATCAAACATTAAAATCCCCTCTGCGTCGTGCTGAGTATTTATTAAGTCTTGCCGGGATCGAATTAAAAGCGGAGCAGCAAACGCTACGCGACCCTGGCTTTTTAATGCAGCAAATGGAATGGCGAGAGCAGCTTGAAGACATTGCGCAAAGTAATCAAACAGAAGCGGATATCGCTGAATTTGAACAGGCTTTGAAGTGCAGTCAACAGCAGTTACAAACCGAGCTTGAAGCGCAACTCACCGCACAGACCTATGAAGCCGCAGCTGTCTCAGTACGAAAATTAAAATTCATGTTCAAGTTACAAGATGAACTTGAACGTTTAGAAGAATCCCTCCTGGAATAAATTAGATTATGGCGTTACTTCAAATAGCTGAGCCAGGCCAAAGCGCTGCCCCTCATCAGCGAAAGCTTGCGATAGGCATTGATTTAGGTACGACAAACTCATTAGTTGCGAGTGTGCGTAGTGGTGTGGCTGAAACCTTAGTTGATGAATCAGGGCAGGATATCATTCCTTCAGTGGTGCATTATGCAGAATCGGGTATCTTAGTTGGCCGAGATGCGATGGGATTTGCAGTTAAAGATGCAGCCAATACCTTAGTTTCAGTGAAACGCTTAATGGGTAAATCTCTGGCCGATATAGAACAAAGCCAACTGCCTTATCATTTTGGTGAGCTTGACAGCATCTCAATCAAAACACGTCAAGGGGAAGTGAACGCCGTTCAGGTCAGCAGTGAAATTCTAAAAAGTCTATCGAGCACGGCAGTTAAGACCCTAGGAGATGAACTTAGCGGTGTGGTTATTACCGTGCCTGCCTATTTTGATGATGCCCAGCGTCAAGCGACTAAAGATGCTGCTATTCTCGCTAATTTAAATGTACTGCGTTTGTTAAATGAGCCAACAGCGGCAGCTATTGCTTATGGGCTTGATTCGGGTCAAGAGGGTGTCATTGCTGTCTATGACCTAGGTGGCGGTACCTTTGATATTTCTATATTACGCCTGCATAAAGGTGTGTTTGAAGTACTTGCTACCGGCGGTGATTCTGCTTTGGGTGGCGATGATTTTGACCATCAAATTGTTGATTGGTTGGCCGAGCAAGCAGGAATTCAGGGGCCATTCTCACACTCTTTACAGCGTGAATTAAAACAAGCCGCTTGTGATGCGAAGCAGGCGCTTTCAGACTCAGATGAAGTGATCGTAGCAGTCGATTCTCTTGAACTAAAAGTGACATTAACTCGTGACACGTTTGAGTCTTTAATTGCAGCCTTGGTAAAGAAAACCCTGCTGGCTTGTCGGCGTGCATTAAAAGATGCCGAGCAAAGTATTGCAGATGTACAGCAAGTGGTGATGGTTGGTGGCTCAACGCGCGTGCCTTATGTACGTGAAAAGGTCGGTGAATTTTTCGCAGCAGAGCCATTAACCAGTATCGATCCTGACAAAGTGGTTGCGATTGGTGCGGCTATCCAAGCGGACATTCTAGTGGGGAATAAGCCCGATTCAGAAATGTTGCTGTTAGATGTTATTCCTCTTTCACTTGGTATTGAGACCATGGGGGGATTAGTGGAAAAAATCATTCCGCGTAATACCACCATTCCAGTCGCTAAGGCGCAAGAGTTTACCACTTTTAAAGATGGTCAAACGGCAATGGCCGTTCACGTTACTCAAGGAGAGCGTGAAATGGTGGCTGATTGCCGTTCACTTGCTCGTTTTGAACTGACTGATATTCCACCGATGGCTGCAGGCGCTGCCCATATTCGCATTACTTTTCAAGTCGATGCAGACGGTTTACTCAGTGTAACCGCGATGGAAAAATCATCCGGCGTCCAAGCCCATATTGAAGTGAAACCTTCTTATGGCTTGGCGGACACGCAAATTGCCGATATGCTCAAAGATTCAATGGCTCATGCTAAGGAAGATATTCGCGCGAGAATGTTGATTGAACAAAAAGTAGATGCTGAGCGAGTTATCGAAACGCTTAATGCGGCTCTAGGGAAAGATGCTCAGACATTGCTTTCAGAATCGGAATTACAAGATATCAACCAAGCGATCGCGAGTCTTAAAGAAGCGGCCGCTGGTGATGATGAAAAACAAATTAAATTGGCGATCGACCATGTCGATCAAGCCACCTCTGAGTTTGCTGCTCGTCGTATGGATAGATCGATACGCCAAGCGCTTAAAGGACAATCTGTCGATAAGGTTTAGTATGCCAAAGGTTATTTTTTTACCCCATCAAGAGTTATGCCCAGAAGGCTTGGCCGTTGAAGCCAAACAGGGCGACAATATACTGGAAATTGCGCTGCGAAATGGTATTCACATTGAGCATGCCTGTGAAAAGTCGTGTGCTTGTACCACTTGTCATGTCATTGTTCGTGAAGGGTTTGACTCACTTGAAGAAAGTGATGAACTTGAAGACGATATGCTAGACAAAGCTTGGGGTCTTGAGCCTGAGTCACGTTTAAGCTGCCAGATTGAGGTTGCGGATGAAGACCTAGTGGTTGATATTCCTAAATATACCGTCAATATTGTGTCTGAAGGGCACTAATACAGCTTAGGTTTTGTTTTTAGTTACGAAAAGGGCGCTTCGCGCCTTTTTTATTGCCTTAAATTTAGTACATTTCGTTTATTCCTTCTCGTGACTCTAATCCTTCTGCTATGCTGCCTCTTTATGCGATTCTTAAAGAGGAAGTTATGTCTGTGCCTTTAGCTATTGAAATTTCAATGTCCGCTGCTCCAGAGCAATGGGGTGAATCTGCCCTGCTAAGTTTTCAGTCTGATCATGCCACTATTCACATAAATGAAGAGCAAGACATTATTAGACAAATTCAAAAAGCCGCTCGCAAGCTCGCAACAATGGGGATCCCTGAGATAACCTTAACCGGTGATCTGTGGCAAAGTGAGTGGCGCTGGGCAGCCAATCAAGGTTTTTATAACCCCAAAACCGGTGCTAATGTGAACTGGGGTGATGTCTCAGAGCAAGAAGCTTCACTGTTAGATACACGTAAACTTGCCACTGAGTGGGTGCGTGAAATGATTAATAAGACCCCAGAGGATCTTGGGCCGAGTCAATTAGCGTTACAAGCGGCGGAGTTTTTGTCTGAACTAGACAGTAAGCATATTACTTACCGTTTTGTTAACGGTGAAGAGCTGTTAAAGCAAGGTTATGTTGGTATCTACAACGTAGGCCGTGGCAGTGTACGTCAAGGAGCAATGCTGCAACTTGACTACAACCCAACGGGCAATCCGGATGCACCTTATGACGTGGCACTTGTAGGGAAAGGGATCACCTTTGATTCTGGTGGCTACAGCTTGAAAGGTAACGACGGTATGTCGGTGATGAAAAGTGACATGGGCGGCGCGGCAACCGTAACCGGCGCCTTAGCATTAGCGATCACTCAAGGGTTAAAAAAGCGCGTTAAACTATTATTGTGCTGCGCTGAAAACTTAGTCAGTGGCCATGCTTTTAAGTTAGGCGATATTATTCAATATAAAAATGGTGTTTCAGTTGAGATTTTGAACACCGATGCTGAAGGCCGTTTAGTGTTAGCCGATGGCCTAATTGTGGCTTGTGAGTTAAACGCTAAGGTGATCATTGATGCTGCTACGTTAACGGGGGCGGCGAAAATGGCAGTTGGACGTGACTATAATAGTATTCTAAGTATGGATGATGACTTAGTACATAAAGCTCTAACCTGTGCGCGTGAAGAAAATGAACAAGCTTGGCCATTGCCTTTGGCTCCTTGGCATACAGAGCAAATAGGCTCAGCCTTTGCGGATATTGCTAATTCGGGAAGTGCAGAGGGGACAGCTGGTGCAAGCACAGCAGCTGCATTTTTATCTAAGTTTGTCACGCACCCAGAGAAGAATTGGCTGCATTTTGATTTATCTGGCGCTTACCAAAAATCGCCAAATGATTTGTGGGCCGCAGGTGGTAAAGGTCATGGCGTTCGCACGATTGCCAAATTACTTCTTGAGTTATAGATGCTAGCGAAGGTATATCATTAATCAGCACTGTTAGCACGAAACACAAATACGAAAAAGCCCTTACCCAACAAGGTGAGGGCTGTCTAGATGTCACTCTATTTTCTTTTTTTATCTTTATACAAGGCAATGTCGGCTTTTCTAAATAGCTCAGTGGCAGACATAGTTCGATGCCAATTTACATGACCGATGCTGGCACTCAGCTTTAACTCGGTTAAAATTTTATCTGCCACTATCATTTTACGTAAACGTTGTTCAACTAGCTTGGTGGAATCTTGAGTTGTTGGCGTCAATATAATGGCAAACTCATCGCCACCTAAGCGAAAAGCCATATCGGAATGACGTACGGCTTTAGTCAATACACGAGCAAAAGCCGTTAATGCACTGTCACCTACTTGATGGCCTAAATTATCATTCACCAGTTTAAAGTCATTAAGATCGAGTAGCATTAATGCTAGCCCTTGATTAGCACGGCTACTGTGCTCAATTAATCGTGTAATACTTTCTTCATAATAGGCACGATTACCAATACCGGTTAAATGGTCTTTTAATGAAATAGCTTTAAGCTCAGACATTCTTAGGCAGTGCTGCAAGGGTAATAACAATAATCGATGTAATTCTTCTAATAACGACAGTGCCCTGTCATCTAATGGTTTTTCACAGCGATAGCTCATATGACCGAGCTGTTCATGTTTGCGGTCGTGGATTGCAAAGTTTTCAATATAGTCACTGCTTTTACGAAAGTCAGCAGTGAAAAAACCCTGTTCGGATTGGAAGCGAATGCCAATGAATTTAACAAACCTTGATGCTTGAGCAGCAAAATTGCGCATTAGCTCTTTCAGCTCTAGGCTCTGTTGCAGCGCTTCAAGAACTTCAAGTTTATCCTCGCTGCTTAAAATAATGTCACTGTTATACGCTATGGATAGACTTGTTGCTTCATTCAAGCTTGCTACTCTATTTAAATTATCCATATTTTCCTCATTGCCGAAATTACTATGCAAAATACTGGTTTTAAATAAGCAGAAAACGTGCCAGTTATTATTTTGTGTTCGGAAAGGTAAATAAGGAGAAATTGACTAACATTAAAACAACTAGTTAAGAGGAAAACCTGCTTGTTAGAGTTCGTTCTGTTGTTATTACTCGCTGTTATCAATGTGGCAATTTTCCGCCGTTTGGCCTTGCCTGCTATCCTTGCCTACCTGTTTACTGGCTTGCTCATTGGTCCATCCGGGCTGTCTTTCTTTGTTGATTTTCACGGTATGGACCTGATTGCGGAACTAGGCATTGCTTTCTTAATGTTCTCTTTGGGCCTAGAATTCTCTTTAGCTAAGCTTATTACCATGCGAGGTTTGGTGTTTGGGTTGGGTGGCGCTCAGGTTTTTTTATCCTCTATATTGTTTTTTATTGTGGTTCTACTCGCTGGGGTTTCTTGGCAGCAAGGGGTTGTGATTGCTGGTGCATTATCCATGTCCTCAACGGCAATTATAATTAAGCAGCTGGTTGAACAACAAAAAACTCATACTCGTCGAGGCCAGTTGGCGGTGAGTGTGCTGTTATTTCAAGATCTTGCCGTGATGCCTTTACTTATTGTGGTGCCTATTTTGGCGGTTCCAGTGATGAGTTCTGGTGAAATTGCGTTGTCACTCGTCATCGCGATGGGGAAAGGGCTAGTGGCGGTGCTATCGATATTAGCTATCGGGAAATGGTGTTTACCACGCTTGTTTCAAGAGATAGCCAGTGACCAGTCAGATGAGCTATTTGTTTTAATGACCTTACTTGTGGCGTTATTAGCTGGAGGCCTTACCCATATGCTTGGTTTATCAATGGCTTTGGGGGCATTTTTAGCGGGGATGATGCTTAGCGAGAGTCATTATAAGCACCAGTTGGAAGCGGATATTCGGCCTTTTCGTGATGTCTTAATGGGCTTGTTTTTTGTCACTATTGGTATGTTGATTGATTTAGCCGTGTTGGCCGAATTCTGGCTAGAGTTGATTGGCATTGTCGCAGTCTTGATGGTAACGAAAATGCTCATTGTGGCGTTATTAGCAAAGCTTTTAAAGCAGCGTAATACAGATGCTATTGCAGCGGGCATGATGCTGTGCCAAGTGGGCGAGTTTGGTTTTGTGCTGGTTGCCCTCGCCAACAAATATGATCTACTGAGTGCTACGCAGTCTTCGATTATTGTTGCCGTAGGGGTGATATCAATGGCTTTAACACCGCCCTTGGTTAAATATAGCCATAAGCTCAGTGTTGATCTTTTGCATAGCTCTGAAGCGTTACTGAAAAAGCGCAAACCTTTGCCTGGAGAATTCACCGATCATGTGATTATTTGTGGTTATGGTCGTGTTGGCCAAACTATTGCGCGCTTTCTAAAAACAGAAAACATTAGCTATGTGGCCCTTGATCGTGATCCTATGCGGATCAAAGAATCTGTCAGTGGTGGCGAATCAGTGGCATTTGGCGATGCTTGTCGCCGTGAAATTTTACTGATGCTAGGGGTCTGCAAAGCAAAACTGGTGATTATCACATTTCATAACCATAAAAAAACCTTGAGTATGTTGAATACGATTTCGTTATTAAATCCTGATGCTAAAGTTTTGGTACGCACCAAAGACGATAAAGATATTGTAGAGTTAAAAGCTAATGGTGCGGCTGAAGTGGTTCCAGAAGTGTTGGAAGGTAGCTTAATGTTAGTTTCTCATGTCCTGCTCATGTCTGGGGTGCCAATTTCCAAAATTATCAAAAAAATGCAGCAAGAGCGGGAAAATCAATATAAGCATTTACATAGTTTTTTTCATGGCGAAACCAGTGAAAATAAAGCTGAACATCAGAGCGAACGCTTACATGCGGTTACAATGTTACCTGGTTCATTGGCGATTGGTCGTGCTTTAGTTCAGTTGGAGTTAGCTAATGTTGAAATTATGGAATGGCGCCGCGATGGCAAAAACATCTTCGAAACGGCCGACCCATTTGAGATGATTGAGCAAGGCGATATTTTGTTATTGTCAGGTGAGAGTAAGGACATCGAAATTGCCGAAAATCATTTGTTAAATGGGCGTTAAGCGGCTCTGCTACTATTGATTAAAGATCGACAGTTACTCGAATAAGAACGATTGTAATGATGCCATTTGGTTATGGCAGTCCTGATAGCCGAGTTGGATCAGCTCTCTAGTATAGTTTTGCTCAAACATTAAATATGACGTCAAAGTTGATTGGCTACCTTTTTTAATGCCGAGACTGCGTAATAATAATTTCACACTTAATGGTAAGGCATCATAATGTTTATCGGCGATATGATTAAAGCCCTGACTGGGCTTGATGACAAAGCTTTCAATGGTTTGTAGTTGCATTGGATGTTGTTGTGCTTGCTCAAGCAGAGCTAAGGTGCTGTTAACGCGATTAAGGCGCTCTAAATCGGAGTTGAGTGTATCGGTAAAAATAGTATCTAATAAGTGCCCTGAAATTTCTGAAATATTCGGCACATGGCGGGGAGCATTAGGTTTTATCCTCGGTTGCTCTAAACTGATCACCAGAATTTTTTCAGCGCCGAGATGAATAGCAGGACTCAGTGGAGAAAGTTGATGTACTGAGCCATCACCATAATAATCCTGTCCTATTTGGCACGGCGGAAAGAGCAGCGGAATGGCGGATGTTGCCAGTAGGTGCTCTGCATTTAAAATGGCATTGACGCCTTTTCGTTTGGCACGCTGCCATGGTTGATGATTACCATTAGATTGAAAAAAGCTAATGGAATCCCCTGTCGTATAATCTGAAGCAGTTATTGCGGCAGCGTTAAGCGCGCCAGAAAGAATATTGCGGTCAATTCTCTCAAATTCCATATATTGATTAAGTAGCTCTCGCAGTGGTGTATTGTCGAGTAATGAAAAGCCCGGTTTGTATGCATAATCGGCTTGGAAGCTGGCACAAAAGTTACGCAGCATTTTCGCGCTGAGTTGTAGCATGTCTGTTTGGTAAACTTGATTGGTGCGAAAATTTCGCCACATGAAGTCGAGTTTTTTCACTCCAAGCCTAAAACAACTGGCGTAGCAGGCAAGTGCGGCAATATTGATGCCACCTGCGGAAGTGCCACACAGAATATTAAAAGGGCTATGGTGGTTTCTTGGGTAAAGCTCGGCTATGGCTTTTAAAACCCCTACTTGATAGGCCGCGCGCGCGCCGCCACCGGTTAATAATAACGCGCAAGATTTTGTTTTCATGTCTTTAGCTTAGCTTTATTTACCTAAGTATATGAAAGTTTTACGACTAATATTTATAGATAAGTGTCTTGAAGCTGGCAGGGCATATGGGGGGGAGTAGTAGGTTGCCATAATATGTTATTCAACAGGCATTAAAAAAGGGCGCACTAGGCACCCTTAGAAAGTTTAATAGTGAGCTTATTTGAGCGCAGCAAGAATTTTATCGACGACAGCGTCAACCGCCACTTCTTCTTTCTCGCCGCTGCGACGGTTTTTGTATTCAACCAGTTGATTGTCTAAGCTACGGTCGCCGATGACAATCGCGTGAGGAATGCCACATAGCTCCATGTCTTTAAACATAACGCCCGGGCGCTCTTTACGATCATCAAACAATACATCAACGCCAGCTTCAGTGAGCGCTTGGTAGAATTGTTCTGCTACTTCGGCTACGCGATGAGATTTATGCATATTCATTGGAATAATCGCAACAGTAAACGGCGCGATAGACTCAGGCCAGATGATACCGGCGTCATCGTTATTTTGTTCAATCGCTGCCGCAACAATACGAGAAACGCCAATACCGTAACAACCCATGGTCATCACTTGATTTTTACCTTGCTCGTTTAACACCGCGGCGTTCATTGATTTAGAGTAGTTGTCTCCAAGTTGGAAGATATGACCTACTTCAATACCACGAGCGATAGATAGCACACCTTGGCCACATGGGCTTGGATCGCCAACCACCACATTACGTAAATCAGCCACTTCTGGCTCAGCGGCATCGCGGCCCCAGTTGATACCAAAGTAATGTTTACCGTCTTCATTGGCCCCAGCACCGAAGTCACTCATTGCGGCAACACTGCGATCGACTACAACAGGAATAGATAATTTAACAGGGCCGAGTGAGCCTGGGCCTGCGCCCACGGCGGCGCGAATTTCTTCTTCAGACGCAAACGTTAATGGTGATGCGACATGCTCTAGTTTTTCAGCTTTGATTTCGTTGAGCTCATGATCGCCGCGCACAAGTAGTGCAATTAAGTTATGCTCAGACTCTTCATCCGCTTTTACGATTAAGGTCTTAACTGTTTTTTCAATCGGCAGCTCAAATTGAGTAACTAATTCTTCAATGGTTTTCGCATTTGGCGTATCCACTAATTCCATTGTTTTAGTGGCTGCTGCGCGAGGCTCTGTTGGTGCTAGCGCTTCAGCTTTTTCGATGTTCGCCGCGTAGTCACTGGCATCAGAGAAAACAATGTCATCTTCACCGCTTTGAGCTAATACGTGAAATTCATGTGACGCACTGCCGCCAATACTGCCCGTGTCGGCAATAACAGGGCGGTATTCGAGACCAAGGCGGTCAAAGATGCGGCAGTAAGCATCAAACATGACTTGATAGGTTTTTTCTAAACATTCCTGTGAGGTGTGGAATGAGTAAGCATCTTTCATGGTGAATTCGCGTGCACGCATTACACCAAAACGTGGGCGAACTTCGTCACGAAATTTGGTTTGTACTTGGTACAAGTTCAACGGTAACTGCTTGTAGCTAGAAACTTCTTTACGGACCAGTTCTGTGATCACTTCTTCGTGGGTTGGACCGAGGACAAAGTCGCGCTGATGACGGTCTTTAATGCGCAGTAATTCAGGACCAAACTTCTCCCAGCGGCCTGTTTCGTGCCAAAGATCAGCGGGTTGAACCACTGGCATTAATATTTCGATAGCGCCAGCTCGGTTCATTTCTTCACGAACAATTGTTTCTACTTTGCGTAATACGCGTAAACCAGTGGGCAACCAAGTGTATAAACCAGAGGCCAGTTTACGAACCATGCCGGCGCGGAGCATAAGTTGATGACTGATGACTTCAGCATCGCTTGGGGTTTCTTTCACTGTTGAAAGTAAGTAATTACTGGTACGCATGTTAATCCTGTTGATTCTTGTTGTTTTAAAAATATTGCCAGAGTTTACCAGTGCTAGGGGAGCCAGCAAAGGGGTATCTACTTAGGGCGAGGTCGTGGTCGCGATTTCTAATACTTGATTCGTGTTTGCTATTACGCGCCAGCTGATATTTAGATCATATAAGCTCATGGCGTAGGTTTTTTCATCGGGTTTATTTTTTTTGTAAGCCGGCCTTGGATCTTGTTGCAGAACTTGCTCAATGAATAATGGTAATTCAGGGTATTGATTTGAGAGCTGCTTCAATTGCTGCTGCGCTAAGGGCGCAAACTCAACCGCCATCATGTCGCTTTCATTTGGTTGGCTAAAGCCTGTTTGTACCCCTGTTAATGAATCGGAGTAGGGTAAATATGGCTTGATATCTAGGATTGGTGTGCCGTTGAGTAAATCCAGCGCGCTAATCTGTAAGTAGACTTGCTTGCCTTCCCGATAAACCCCCTCATTTCGCACAACTGACATACCAATAGGGTTGGGGCGAAACGTTGAGCGAGTAGCAAATACCCCCATTTTCTCATTGCCGCCAAGACGAGGCGGGCGGACCATAGGCTTCCAACCTTGCTCCATTGTCTCGTGGAATACAAAGATCAGCCAAAGGTGGGATGAACGCTCTAATCCCTTTAAAGTGTCAAGGTTATTACAGTGTGAACTTAATTTGATACGGCCTTTTGCTGCAGGCACTAAGCCTGGCTGGCGAGGGATGGCGAACTTTTGCTGGTATGGCGACTCGATAATGCCTATTTGATTGAAGACAAACTCACTCATCTGGCTCGGCTACTTTGATTGCTTGGCCATAACATAAGCTTGCAGCAAGACAGATATCATCGGATGTTTCGATACACCGCGTAAAAATAATACCATTAGCTCCTGCATCAGCGGCCGCAAGGCGTGCTTGAGTACGAGCATCAGCAAGGGTTGGCTTGGGCTCATTAGCTTGCTGTTGGCAAACCGACCCCTCAACAGTTGTTAGGTGGATATAGTTGAGAGTTTCTAACTGTGCTTTGTCATAGACAGTTACTTGTGAAGGTTTAAAGTATTGGTCAAAATTTTCTTTGTCAACGTTACTGTTAAAGCTGTATTGACTACAACCTACGAGAAGTAATGGGGTCAGTAAAATATAAGCGCGCATGGAAGCCTACTGCAATGAAATATGTAGCATTTAGTGTACCAAAGATAATTCAATGCCGGGAAGTAAGATAGTGACAGATTTGAAAAAATAGCCTTAGTCGATATATCAACTAAGGCGTTCTATTTACGGACAAGGGTTTGGCTGGCGCTGGAAGATCTGGTTTATTTCATTAATCACTTCATCACTCAAAGTGACATCTATGCTACTAATGTTGGTTTCAAGTTGCGCCAAAGTGGTTGCGCCGATGATATTCGCCGCCACAAACGGCTGTTGGTTAACAAAGGCAAGGGCCATCACACTGGGGTCCATTTCCAAGTTTTGAGCTAATGACACATACGCTTGCGTTGCTTGTTCCGCTTGCGGGTTGCTGTAACGCTGGAAGCGTTCAAATAATGACAGCCGAGCACCTGTCGGTCGTTGTCCGTTGAGATATTTTCCAGAGAGCACCCCGAAAGCAAGGGGAGAATAGGCTAATAACTCTACGCCTTCACGTTGAGAAAACTCTGCCAAGCCTTGCTCAAAAGTGCGGTTGAGCAAATTATAAGGGTTTTGAATGGTGACAATCTTCGGTAGGTTGTGTTTTTCTGCCAACCGTAAATATTGGGCTACGCCCCAAGGCGTTTCGTTAGATACCCCGATATAGCGAATTTTTCCTGCCTGTACTAGCTCTTGCAGTGCTTCCAGTGTTTCGATGATGGGGGTATAAGTTTCTTGTTCGGAATACTGATAGTTAAGTTGACCAAAAAAATTGGTTCGCCGTTCTGGCCAGTGAATTTGGTATAAATCGATGTAGTCTGTTTTTAATCGGGTTAGGCTATCATTTAAGGCTTGATGAATATTGCGTCTATCAAGAGCCATGTTGCTACGGATAGAAATGCCGCGCCCAGTAGATGGCGCAGCAACCTTAGTGGCGAGTATTATTTGATCTCGTTGCTGGGTCTTATTGAGCCAGTTGCCTATATATTGCTCCGTTAAGCCTTGCGTTTCGCCGCTTGGTGGCACGGGATACATTTCGGCAGTATCAATAAAGTTGATTCCTTGGGTGAGAGCGTAATCAAGTTGCTGATGGGCTTGTTGCTCGGTATTTTGTTCGCCCCAAGTCATGGTACCCAAACAAATCTTACTTACTTCTAAGGAGCTGTGTGGAATTTTGTGATATTTCATTGGCTACCGCTAATTTAAGTGAGATGAATTCGTTACATGTGTGGATTGACTATATATCAATGCAGTTGACGTCAATAAAGCCAATAGCATTTGCTTGGGAAGTTGCCATTTCTTGGCTATTAAAGCAGGACTCCCGCCCAACGGCATTGGTGAGGATCAGACCTTCTCCCGCTGCATTTCTGCAATCGACTATCCAGCCATTGCCTTGAGTAGCAGGGATCACATTGGCTTCAATTAGTTCATTGTTTTGATATAGCTGTTTTAATCCAGACATGTCCATAAAATTTCCCTTTAATGATTAACACACATTCATTTATAGCAGAAACAAAGAAAGTAAGGGAATAGGCAAAAACTCAACTTATCGCTAGAATGAGAGCCATACTCAATAATAATGAAATAGGCTCATGCCCAATTACGGGTTCAAGGGACGATCGAATGAAAGTATTAGTAACAGGCGCAGCAGGATTTATTGGTAGCTATACGAGCTTACGCTTGCTAGCAGATGGCCACCAAGTGGTTGGGTTGGATAATCTCAATGATTATTATGACCCACAATTAAAGTACGACCGTCTAGCAAGGCTAGAAGGTAAAGACGGCTTTAGATTTGTGAAACTTGATTTACAAGATAGAGAAGCCATGGCGGAGTTGTTTGCGCAAGAGCAATTTGACGGTGTTATCAATTTAGCCGCTCAAGCCGGCGTTCGATATTCATTAGAAAACCCACACTCTTATGTAGACTCAAATATAGTTGGCTTTGTTAATATTCTAGAAGGCTGTCGTCATCACCAAGTTAAGCATCTGGTTTATGCGTCATCAAGTTCGGTCTATGGCCTTAATACCCAAATGCCATTTTCAGTCGAGCACAGTGTCGACCATCCGGTTTCTTTATATGCAGCAACGAAAAAATCAAATGAGCTAATGGCGCATACTTACAGTCACTTATTTGCATTGCCGACCACGGGATTACGTTTTTTTACCGTTTATGGTCCATGGGGACGACCAGACATGGCGCTGTTTTTGTTCACTAAAGCGATTATGGAAGGTAAGCCCATTAATGTATTTAACTATGGCAAAATGCAGCGTGATTTTACTTACATCGACGATATTGTTGAAGGCGTGGTTCGCTCACTGTATAAAGTGCCACAAGCGAATGCGGCTTGGACACCGGAACACTCCAGCCCCGCGCAAAGCTCTGCACCATATCGTGTTTACAATATCGGCAATAATCAGCCAGTGCAATTAGGCTATTTTATTGAACAAATTGAAAAAAGCCTCGATATGGAGGCGAAAAAGAATATGATGCCAATTCAACCTGGTGATGTGCCAGCAACATTTGCTGATATCGATGCCTTGATTGAAGATGTAGGTTATAAGCCGACGACTTCAATTGAACTTGGGATCAGTCAGTTTGTTGATTGGTATCGTGATTATTATCAACAATAGATTATTGGTTTCTGTCCTGTTTTAGTAATGAAGGAAATATGTGTGTCTAAACCTGCTGTATTTATAGATCGTGATGGTGTGCTTAATGTTGATCACGGTTATGTCTATGAAGTGGATGATTTTGAGTTTGTTGAAGGGGCAATAGAAGCTTGCCAAGAGATAAAACAAAAAGGCTACTTATTAGTTTTGGTAACCAATCAGTCAGGGATCGGTCGTGGCTATTATAGCGAAGACGACTTTATGAATTTGACTGAGTGGATGGATTGGTCTCTTGCTGACAGAGACGTAGATCTCGATGGCATCTATTACTGTCCACATCATCCAGAAGCAACAGTTGAAGAATACAAACAAGTGTGTGAATGTCGTAAACCTGCTCCGGGGATGCTGCTCACTGCAACCAAAGAGCTAGGTATCGATTTAGCCAATTCATATTTTGTTGGTGATAAAACGGCAGACATACAGGCTGGCATTGCGGCTGGCGTTGGTACTAATGTATTGGTTGAAACGGGTAAAGCGTTAACTGAAGAAGGTTTAGCACTCGCTAATGGCAAATATGCTGATTTAGCAGCATTTGCCAGCACCTTAGTGAAGATAAAGTAAACGCATTGTTTGTTTTTTGAGTGATTAATAGAAAAGTGTGAAAAACTTCAAATAAAGTCTTGCACCAGAATCGAATCTCCCTATAATGCGCAACCACTGAGACGGCACAGCGCAAGGCGCAACGCAACATCAGGTGGTTAA